>NZ_JBLQZO010000001.1:0-1668702 GCF_047872835.1 Priestia sp. RMT2NF4 | reverse complement strand
TTAAAGCTATTTCAACACCAATCTATTCTAAAATGACAAGACCACATTATACCATTAAATTAAATAATAGGTAATAACTATCTACTAAATGAAAAGCTAGTCAACATAATCCATATTATAGGAACAGATATATCTGGTTATATGACAAATTATAAAGAATAAGAGGGTATTAGAAAAATATGGAGAATTAAATTACATTATTAACTATGTTAAAGAAGGTGTAATTTAATGAAAGTTGGTTTTATTCTTTTTGATCAATTAACAGCTTTAGACTTTATTGGGTTTTACGATGGCATTACACGGTTAAAAACACTAGGATTCAAAAAAGATTTAACATGGGATCTTTGTGCATTAAGTAATGAAATAAGCGATGACCGTGGAATTACATTTAAAATAAATAAAGTTTCACCAGACCTATCAGAGTATGATTTAATCTTTGTGCCAGGTGGAATGGGTACCCGATCTTTGCAATATGATCCTGAATTCATTAACTGGCTAAAAACAGCAAAAGATGTTCCTTATAAAGTTTCTGTGTGTACTGGATCACTTCTACTAGGAGCAGCTGGCTTCCTAACAAATATAAAAGCTACTACTCACCCAAATGGATTTGATTTATTAAAACAATATACAGACAAAGTAGAAAAAGAACGGATTGTTAAAGATACTAGTATTATTACTGGTGGTGGAGTTGCTACTTCAGTAGATCTGGGACTATATATATGTGAATTAATTGATGGACCAGAAACTGCAGCAAAGATTCAAAAACAAATGGATTATCCTTATTATAAAACTGGTATTGTAAATTAGCATCAACCCCAAAAGCCTTCATTTTGAAGGCTTTTGGGGTTGATTACATTATCCTTTTAACTATGTATACTCCATACATTATTAGTTAACATAATACCTCTTTCCAGAAGACAAGAAAAAAGAGAACCCTTATGGGAGTAAGGGTTCTACAAGGGTCACTTTTATAGAATATTCAGCTTTTTATACATCCTTGATATGACGAATTTCTCCTTACAAGTAGTTGAAGAGATGATGCATAAAAAGCGCACCTTTTATTCATATGCATAGACATATTAAAAATATCCTTTAATTACATAAAGTGGTAATATTCTTATATTTCAATACTTCGGATACGTATGAACAAACCCTTATAAAAAAGCAACTTCGTTCATTGGCCAATGCCTAGGTTGCTTTTTTATAACGTTATTCAAGTTCTAATCTTCACTCAAAGCTTTCGACCATCTCATTTTCTGATGCTCTTAACCACTTTTAAGGGTGAGTTAGATTTCCTAATACTGTATAACCCTTAGTACCACTTAATTTAATATGTACAAGATTACCTTCTAACGGTATCGCTTCCTATATACCAGTTTTTAATTGATTACCAAGATTTAGAGTGTTTTATGATAGGCAAATATTTTTGTCAAAGCTCTCAAATCAAAAACCCTCTCCATGTTCTTTCCCCCATGTATGCATCAGGTCTAAGATGGGCATTAATGTTTTTCCCTTGCTGGTTAAGGAATAGTCCACTTTAGGTGGTACAGTATTGTATTGAGTCCTATTAATTAAGTCATCTTGCTCAAGTTCTTTTAATTGTTTCGTCATTACTTTATGGCTCACACCAGGTAACAAATGACGTAATTCACTATACCTTAATGTCCCGTCTACGCCTAAATGCCATAGGATCACCGTTTTCCATTTGTTACCTATTTTTCCTAATGTATATTCAATAGAACATTTTAATTTTCCTGTATCGTCTATCGGAGTGCTCATTCCATTCTTCAGTCCTTTCTTACCTTTAGGTTAGTTTCTTACAAAAAAGTGCGTTCTTCCATAATTTAAAATTGTGAAATACACTATTTATGTGTTCGACAGCAAACACTAAAATCATTAAAAATATTGGAGGAATATAAATTATGTTCACATATCCTAAAACATTTTCTCATATTGGTCTTTCAGTACCTAACCTAGATGAGGCAATTAAATTCTATACTGATGTGTTCGGTTGGTACGTTATTATGGAACCTTCAGATGTAGAAAATGATGATACACCTATCGGTCAAATGTGTCGAGATGTATTTGGAAATGACTGGGATAAATTCAGAATTGCACATTTAGCTACGGGAGATAAAATTGGCGTAGAAATGTTTGAGTTCCCTGAAAATGAAAAACCTGAAAATAACTTTGAGTATTGGAAAACAGGAATTTTCCATTTCTGCATTCAGGATCCAGATATTGAAGGTCTTGTAGAGAAAATTAAGCAACATGGTGGTAAACAACGTATGCCTATCAGAGAATATTACCCAGGAGAAAAACCATATAAAATGGTTTATGTAGAAGATCCATTTGGAAATATTTTTGAAATTTATACGCATAGCTATGAGTTAACTTATTCACAAGGCGCTTACTAATAAATAATCTCTTTCCACCAGCAAAATCTTTTGCTGGTGTTTTTTATTATATGGTAGCGCCATGTTACAAAACAATAAAAAAGAGAGTTTATTAATATTTCTAAATTTAATGATCCAATGGTTTTTGACATTGCGAAACAGAAGTAAAAAGAAAAGGCCGTAAAAGTATACTGACTCCAAACTTGATGATAATAGAGAGAAGAGTGCATAATGAAATATGCATGTTTTTTTCTAAACTATAAGCAGCCGTAGCCGTATGAAATATATTAAAAACTATATTCGTAAAAAAGAAGGGGACTGTTCTATGAAAGCTGTACAAGTAACAGGGTATGGAGACGTAAGTAAATTAAGCCTAGTAGAAATTCCTATACCTGAACCGAAAGAAAATGAAGTTCTTATAAAAGTAAAGGCCTGTGCTATTAACAATACAGAAATTTGGATGAGAGAGGGTGCTTACGGTACTGACTCAAAATCTGGATGGCGACCGGAAGGAGTCCAGTTTCCACGTACACCAGGATCTGATATCACGGGAAAAGTAGTAAAAGCAGGAAAGTTAGTAGAGGAGTCTATAGTGGGAAAAGACGTTGTGTTATTCCCTTTTATATCTAGCGGAGAAGAAGGGTACGAACATATTGCTGATGATATGTCCTTTATAGGTTCAGAATACGATGGTGGTTATGCTGAATATGTGGTTTGGCCTGCTGAACTTTGCTTTGACATGCCCCTATCAAGCTATTCAGAAAGTGCTGTTTTTTCGGTAAGTGGGTTAACTGCTTGGCACATGGTCAACCAAATTCAAGCTCAACCAGGTGAGACAGTTATAGTAACTGGAGCAAATGGTGGTGTGGGATCATTAAATGTACAGATTGCCTCTAAAGTCTTTGGTGCTAAAGTTATTGCAATCACGGGGGACTTAGAGAATCAAGAAAGAATTAAGGAATTGGGAGCCACACACGTATTATCATATAAATCTGATACTCTTTCAGAAGACATTTTAGAACTGAACGGAGGTCCGGTCGATTCCGTTCTAGATGTTGTAGGAGATGCTTTGTTTTCCATATCTCTTCAAGTTTTAAAAAACGGAGGGAAATTTTGCATTTCAGGTTCTGCTGGTGGTCAGCATACAAACTTTGATTTTAGAACATTGTATCTAAAACATATTACAATGTATGGATCTGTGTTGGGAACGAGAGCAGAGTTTAAAGATATGCTTAAGGCAATTTCTGAGGGGAAAATTAAACCAGTTATTGATAAAATTTTCCCTTTAGACAAAGCAAAAGAAGCCCAAGTGTATTTTAAAAATAAAGGGAAGTTAGGGAAGATTTTATTACTTCCCCAAGAATAACTTTGTATCACAAAGGGTTCTTTCAACGAGCATGAAAGAACCCTTTTAACATTATTTTTGGTTTTTGTTTGCTTGAGCGTTTTGACGTTTAACGTGTTGTACGTCAGTCTCGCTAGCAAATTCCGTACCGTATTTGCCAGAAGATGCTTGAGCATTCTTTTGCTTCACGTGTTGTACATCTGTTCCTGAAGCTGTCTTGTTAGAGTATTTGTTTTCCATTACTATCACCTCCACAAGAATTAATATATCCAAGTGGAGAGACAGTATCCTTAGAAGTACGTGGTAAGAAAAAATTGAAAATTTCAGGAAGTGTTGGGCATATCACTATGAGGCAACAGAACGTATTTAAAAGCTATAGTAATCAACATTGCGTTGATTTAAATTGACTTAAAGCAATTAAGCTTTGGAGTTGAAAAATAGAACAACCTGCTGCCACTCTTAGCAAGTTGTTCTATCAGGTAACATGTACAAGAAAACACCGTCAATAGGTTGTTCAAATTTTTACCGATTATATATTATAATCCTTAGGCAGCATGCTCTTAAGATAATTCGTTGTGTAATTTTAGAATAGATGTACACCTTAAAATAGAGAGGTGTATAAAATCATGAAAAAGAATAGACTATTTTTAATACTGTTAGTTATCACTTGTTGGTCCAGCTTTTCATTTATGAAAGGCAAAGATTTTAAACGTTTTCTTCCAGCATCCATTGCTATTTGTATGGTAACTAAATACCTTAATTCTTATGCTAAGAGAAAGAATTTTTGGTCTTTTAAACAAAGTATACATCCGAAAATTCCTGGTGAAGATGTGTGGACATGGGGGCCCTTTTTTACTGTATCTATGTGGGTGCTTAAATCCACATACCGTAAATTGCCTCTGTATATAGCTGTAAACTTTATGATTCATACTACATTTACATTTGTAGTTGTACCTAAATTAAAAAAGGACAGCATCTTTAAGCTTAAGAAAATTAATCCTTTTCAGTACGTAACCATTTTGACTGTTAGACAACTTCTGTTATATGGTTTTCAACATATGAGTGAGTTTATAATGTCGAAGAAACTAGAGGTAAAGCCGGATAATGGTGAGCATTAATAGGAGCATTCCTTTATTGGGTAAGTGATAAAAATATCTAAGCATCTTCATCAGTACACAGGTCACGAGCCGTTTGGATAAAGGCATCCGTTTCTTTTGATGTACCTTTCCTAGCACTGCTATATTAATTTCTCTGAACGTGTTGGGCTTTAACTCTCTAGAAACTACTTGTTCTGGCAGTGACAAGTAGTTTCTTTTTGTTGTAATCGTAATTCCTAATCCTTCTTGTACCATACTTAAGGCTGTGTCATATGTAGTTCTTCACCGCCTTTTGTAAAACTTCCGGTTTTCGATATCTGAACAATAAGTTGAATTTGTGATTTGTTCATATCATTTTTGTTATATACCATATAATTAATATGCATTTTATTTATAATAAAACCTAATGTACCATGGAAGAGGATTAAGTTTCAAGAAATCAACCGGAGGTAATTAGTATGGTCAATCGTAATAAATTGTTTCTATTTGCACTTATACTAGCTGCATTTAACCTTAGGCCGGGTCTAACTTCAGTTAGCCCAGTATTGCATGGAATAACGAAGGATCTAGGTATGAGTTCAACTTTAGCTAGTTTGCTCACTTCCATTCCTTTGGTATGTTTTGGTTTTTGTTCGTTATTTGCTGGTCGTTTAGCAAATCGCTATCAACCAGAGAAGATGATTACTTTTGCTATAACTTGCATAGGTATTGCAACGTTTCTAAGGGCCTTTGCAAATTCCTCAATTTACCTGTTAATAACGGCTTTATTAATTGGTGCAGGAATTGGTGTTGTAAGCCCTTTGCTTTCTGGTTTCATTAAAAGTCATTTTCCAGACAAGGCAGCATCGGTGATAGGCATATACTCTACTTCAATGGTAGTGGGTGCATCTATTTCTATTGGGTTAACAACACCACTTCAACACTGGTTCAATCATTCATGGAAAAATGGATTAGCATTTTGGAGTATTCTTGCTCTACTCGCTATTCCAATTTGGCTTGTGGTGATAAAACAATCTCGTATTCCTGCAAGTAATTTTTCACAAAAGACAAAGGTTTCTTTACCGTTAAAAAATAAAAAAGCTTGGTTATTAACTTCTTTTGTAGGGATTGTAACTCTGTTGTTTTATTGTTTTTCAGCATGGCTACCAGCCATTGTAGAGGAAAAAGGGTGGACGCCAGCATTTGGTGGTCTTGTAGGTACAATTGCTATGATTGCACAGCTACCAGCTACTTTTTTATTACCTAGTCTTTTAAAAGTGCTACCGAGCAGAAGGTTTTGGATTACAGCCTTTACCTTAAGTATAATAATTGGTTTATCTCTGTTATGTTTTACAAACGTAACACCTATCGTTTCAAGTATATGTTTAGGGATTGGTGCCGGTGGTCTTGTGTCGCTAACTTTGTTGTTACCATTAGATATGGCATCTTCCCCTATGGAAGCAAGTACTTGGTCAGCAATGACTCAAGCAATTGGATATATGATCGGTGCAGTCGGCCCGTTCATAATTGGATTTCTTCATGATTATCTAGGAAGTTTTGTTCCGACGTTATATCTTCTTATAATTATAGGGTTCATTGCCATCTTATTAGGATGGAAAATCACAAAACCAGCTAGGGGTAAAGCAGAGGGTCTACCTGTGAAATAAAAACCACGAAGTAAATCGTGGTTTTTATTTTAACTTTTGAAAAAGCCTATATAACAACTTTTAAAGTATAGAGTGATATTACTGTGTGCAAGAGGGGGGTCCCATGAATACATTTAGTCAGAAAAATAGTAGCGATTATATAGAATCACGCGTGGGTATCGCCTACTAATAAAGACTTATATTACTCGATTCTTAATACATATTTTTCTATCTTTCTGAGGTGACGTTATGGATTTACATGATTTAACAAGCCATCTTATTCATCGTACAGATGTAAGAGCAATGAATTATTTCAAGAAAAAGCTCAAACCTTATGGCATGACTCCAGTACGATGGAGCATCATTAGTGTTCTAGACTCTCACAAAGGGATAACCCAAACAGAACTAGCAGAAGCAATTGATAAGAAACAAACAACTATTGTAGAAATGATTTATGCGATGGAGGAAAAAGGACTCATAAAAAGAATGTACAGTGAACGAGATCGTCGCTTACACTATCTATTTCTTACAGAAAAGGGAGAAGAGTTAAAGAAAACTCTTTCACCTTTAGTTAAAGACGCTGACCTCTTCGTCACGCGTCAATTAAGTGATGAAGAAAATACTCAACTAAAGACATTGTTAAACAAGGTATATAACGGTATACAATAAGCGGTGTTACTGAATATTCCTTTCTCTAATCAGGATCGTATACGGATTCTTCCATCATCTTTTTGTTTGATTAACAACGATTAAAAATAGTAGAAATAAAAAAGACAGCCACTTTTTGAATCAACCGGCTGTCTTTTTTATATGCACTAAATAGCAACACATGTTTCTTTAAGTGCTATTTAAGCATCTTCTTGAGCAAAAAGAGTGAGAGCTGTTTGAATAAAGGCATCTGTTGCTTTGGATGTATCTTTCATATCTAGCACTGCTATATTGATATCTCTAAACGTATCTGGTTTTAATTCACGAAAAACGACTTGGTCTGGCAACCACCAAATATTTTGTTTCGTTGTAATGGTAATTCCTAACCCTTCTTGTATCATACTTAATCCTGTCTCTATATAATCCATTTCAAACCGTACTTTAGGAGTCAAGTTATACTCGTTGAATAAAGCATGAATTTGTACCTCATAACCGCATTTTCCAATTAGTATATCTTCACCTTGTAGGTCAGGAATACTTATTGTTTCTTTCTGAGATAAAGGATGGCTTGAGTGCATAAGTACAATCAGTTGATCTTTAATTAAAGGTACGGTATCAAAATCTTTATCAGGAGGAATAATAATTCCTACATCAATGCATTTGGAACGTAACCACTCTTTGACTTGATCTACATTACCTTCCGAAAGCTTGATTTCTATACCAGGATACTGACTTTCCATTGTACGTATGATCTTAGGAATAAACCTAGTACAAGCAGTTCGGTAAGCGCCGATGTGTACCTTCCCAATTTCTAACCCCTGTTCAGCCACAATTAATTCATCTACTTTTTGTAATTCACTCAGGATTGTTCTAAAAGTAATTAATATGCGCTCTCCTACATCTGTAAAAGATAATCCGTTCTTCTTATCTCTCTTGATTAACTTCGTTCCTAGTTGCGATTCAATTGTTGCTACAGCGCGACTTACCGCAGGTTGTGTCATATGTAGCTCTTCACCGGCTTTTGTAAAACTTCCTGTTTCTGATATCCGGACAATAAGTTCAATTTGTGATTTGTTCATATCAATTTTGTTATCTCCTGTATAATTAATATGCATTTCATTTGTATTAGAATCCAATGTATCATGAAAGAGAATTAAACTTCAAGAAATTAACCGAAGATAATTAGGATTAGCGATTGTAATAAATTATTTTCATTTGTGCTTATAGTACTGTTTTGAGGATTTTATTTTTAAAGTGCATTTGGCTTTAGCAAATGAGATCTCAATAGTGTATTTGCTACTGTAATGTTAGCTTGTACTCATATGATGTATCTAATTGATTTAGGAAAGCGGGGTGCTAACAATGGAGAATAACTCGAAGTTACAGCAGGCGATAAAAATATATAAAGCACTCGGTGAACCAACACGATTAAAAATTGCTCGGTTGCTTGCTAATGAAGCAAATTTATGTTGTTCGGATATTGGGACAAAACTTGAATCAATTGCTGGATCAACTTTATCCCATCACTTAAAACAATTAACTGATTGCGGACTTCTGAGTACTTACAAAGAAGGAACATATATATACTACAGCCTAGACCGTGAGTTAATTGGAAAGTATGCTCCATATGTGATGGAGTAATTTCTCTTATTTCTATACTTAAGGAAATATAGAAATAAGAGGTATGATTTTTCTTGTCTGGATTATGGCTAAAGTGCTTAATAGGTATCCTCATCTAAATTCTGAGTATATCCATTACTGGTACTTTAGATAAAAAGGCTAAAGCAAATCACTTATCGTTATCATAAGCGCGTTAAATTCATGGTGTGTCACCTTTATAAAACATTTTTTAAGAAACTGTAAAGGTCACTTTGTCTACGCGCAAAGATCAGCTCTTTACAGTTAACTTTTCAAACACTCGGTTAATTTACGAACTTAAATCTGTATTTCTAGAAATACCGAAATATAAAAACAAAAGGTGTGATTTATTTTGTCAAATATATGGAAAATTTATTTATTAGCTGCCATTAGTTTTCTTAATGGTACATCAGAATATGTTATTGCCGGAATCTTAGACAGAATTGCTGAGGCCAATAACATTTCAGTTTCATCTGCAGGACAGCTAATTACTGTGTTCTCAATAGCTTTTGGAGCAGGGACACCTTTTCTAATTGCTATGACTGCTCGACTGGAACGAAAAAAACTGCTTGTCTATGCTTTAACCGTTTTCTCTGTCATTAATATTCTTATTGCGATTATAACAGGATATGAAATGCTAATGGCAGCTAGAATCATCTCTGCTCTGAGTGCCGGTGTTATTCAAGTTACGCTTCTAACCCTTGCTGCAGTTTTAGCAGCTCCAGGAAAGCAGGGAGGTGCGATTGCTACAGTTGTTACGGGGCAAAGTACTGCTTTGGTTGTAGGTGTACCTATAGGAAGAGTTGTGGCTTCGCATTATGATTGGAATGTAATATTCATTGGGCTTGGTGTAGTAGGATTACTTTTCACCGCCTTAGCGTCGTTTACTATACCAAAAACAGTTGCTGAAGAACCTGTACCTTTGCGTGAGCAGTTTAAATTTCTTATGAAACCACGGATCTCAGCATACTTGCTCATTACGTTTCTATGGTTAGGTTCATATTCCATTGTATTTACGTACATTTCACCGTATTTCTTAAATACATTCGGAATGAGCAATCAAGGGGTAACTACAGCTCTCTTTATATTTGGTATTGCTAGCGCTATTGGATCCAAATTAGGAGGTTTTAGTACAGATAAGTGGGGATCATTTCGTACATTAACTGGAGGGATATTACTCCATGCTATTGCACTATTGCTATTTCCGTTTATCGGTCAATTTGCTTTTCTTTTCTATGTATTGCTTATTTTCTGGGCGCTTTCAGCTTGGTCTTCCGGCGCGCCAATACAATTTCAGCTTATAAGCCTTGCTCCTGCTGCAGCAAGCATTGTGCTTAGTTTACACAGTGCTTTTGGACAACTTGGAATGGCAGCTGGAGCTGGTATCGGTGGTGTTGCTGTCAAAAATGGATTGTTGAATTATATTCCTTGGATTGGTGCTTTTGCTCTTGCCGTTTCTGTCGTAGTAATTGTTGCCGACAACGTTCTATCTAAACGAAAACAGACCAAACAAACTCAGAGTAATCTTTGTATAGAAAAATAAAAGTCTCATATCTAACGTAGCAAAAGGCCATTTGTTTTATACAAGTGGCTTTTTACGTTGGCTATTTTTTTATTTTGGATCACTATACAAAGCGAACATCGATTAAACCGCTTAACCTCATTTTGTTCCTTCATAAACCATCCATTGAAATGGATAAGAAGGAAATTAGTAAACTTGCTTTAGCGGTAGCGGCTACGTATATGAAAGACGAAGAAGACATTGATTTTGTTCCCAAAGATGTTGAATTTTTAGGTGGAGAAGATTTAAGTACAGCATTAGTCCACGGATATGCTAATGGTAAAGAGAAGAAAAAAGAGGTGTCTGTCACAGTAGATTACGGTGATGATTACTGAGTAACAGGGTACGGATACAATTAAAGAAAGCCTATGTAGAAAACTCTGTACACCTTAATGGAAGCCTTACATACAAATAAACAAGTATACCTTAGATAGTATGTATAACAAAAACGAGATGCAAACGATTATGCATCCCGTCATGTGAAGAAGGAAAAATCAGCTTTTAATGCAGCATATGATCTTTAAGGAACACCTCATTTACGTAATTCCATTGCCTAATGAAACAGTCACTTGAAAAAGTATATTCTCTTTAACAAACACCTCATTTAAGCATTGAACTAAAAAAATATACAATGTGAACGAAATCGTTCTTGGTCTGGGACAAACACCTCATTTGTATAGTGATAAATGAATATTATTGTCTACCCATTATATATATTCTTACTACGTTCATGACTACCATCCCCTTATGAATCAAACATACATCGATTTACAATAAGGTTTTCTGAAATAGGCCTGCTGTAGACACCTCATCCCAAATGTAAGAAGCTTTGTAATGATTAGATGTAATCAATAACTTGTTTTCCTTCTTCCCTAATTAGAATATCCCAATAGCCTCTTTATAATTCAGTAAAGTTAACAGGTGTTTTTTGGATTACATATATCCTTTATTTATAAGAAAGGTTAAATAGTGAATTATCATGAATAGCTATAATAAATGGAGATATATACATATTCAATATGCTCGAGCATTTATAAGCTATGCTACATATGCCTACCATAAGTCTTGGTAGGGGAAAGATGAATAGGTAGAACTTGTTGAAGGGGATATTTTTCTTGTTTGCTATCAATCCTACTATGTGTTACACTACAGATAACTTATTTTTGTTCGGTATATTGAGAAAAGAAAAAACCCTAAGTAGAAGTTTTTATCTTGAAATAGTATGTTTGGGCAAGATTAGTAATACATTTGTGGAGTATTCCACAGCAGGAGGCAACATTATGACACAAGGTACAGTAAAATGGTTTAATGCAGACAAAGGTTTCGGTTTCATCGAAGTTGAAGGCGGAGAAGATGTATTCGTTCATTTCAGTGCTATTCAAGGTGAAGGTTTCAAATCATTAGAAGAAGGTCAAAAAGTTACTTTTGATATCGAGCAAGGTCAACGCGGAGCACAAGCTGCTAACGTTCACAAAGCATAATTAAAAGTGATAAAAAAAGACTCCTGTGAAGGGGTCTTTTTTTTATGGTGTCATAATTAGCATACTATTGGTTCAATAGAAAGCCCAGGCTTTGAAAAAGCCTGGGTTTTAGACAAGACGATTGGTACAAGGTTAACTAGTTATAACATACAACAGAAATAGAAAGCAAATAGGAACCAAAACTTCTTTATGGATAAATAGTGTTTAATCTTTTAGAAAGCATAGGTTTATATTATCTTTTATGCGGATTACGGGGGATTTTATCAATAAGCCGTTTTTTAGCTTCCATCTGACTTTTACACAAAGGACATTTCTGATGCCTATCGTAAGAGAAGTCTTTCCTCATCCAGCCTTTACACTCTTCTACTGTACATTCCCAAATTTCTGTTTCCTCTTGAATCGGAGGTTCTTGATTTCTTTTACTATAATGCATATTAATCACTGCTCCTCTCTTTAGAAGTATACCTTATAAAGAGAGCATAAATACTTTATACCTTTTATTTTGTTCATATTTCACTAGCATCGATCTCATATTTGAAAATAAGAGTGAAGTGAGAAGAAGCAGGGAAAGTTCCCTGCTTCTTTTTTTATATTATGAGTTAAAAATATTCTAATCGTAATATGATGTTGTTAAGAGGGGGAATGAATGTGAGTAATTTAGCACAGGAAGACAGAGAAAAAGAAAAAAAAAGAAAACTGATGCTTATTGTTTTGACATTTGTGCTCATTATTGCAGCATTTGCTTCAATTGGTGCTTATCATAAGCACCAAGAACGCGTAGCAGCAGAGCAAAAGAAAAAGGCCGAGCAAAAATATAAAGAGAATTTGTCGTCAGTCTATGACCAAATGGTAGCTGCTGGCTCAATGATGGAAGACATCATTAATGGTTATACAGAGGTTTGGCATGCGGCTATATGGAATAATGGTGCTACGATCGATGGTCAACGCTATACAGATTTTAACATGGCGTTAGCCGCTTAAATGGCATCTTATGATACAAATGGAGACTTAGCCACGGTAGAAGCTACCATGACTGCATTAGACCAGACAATGGATAAATTAAAGAATCCTCCGGCTAAGTTTAAAGATGAATACGCTGTCGCTCTTGATGCTTATACGGCTGTCAAAAATATGAATACTTACCTAAATCCTTCTGGTTCTTATCAGACTTATTCCCAGACCACAAATGAAAAAGATAATGAACTGGCAAGCAAGTTAAATAGTTTAGAAGTGCGTATTGATTAAATCAAATAATGGGGGAAAGAGAATGTCGAGACAACAGGAGCAAAAAGGGTTCTTTAAAACGTTATTTAGTAAGTGGTGGGCATGGGCACTAGTACCTGTTGCATGTATTGCTCTTATTTTTACTGCTCTGATTATCAGCATTGGGATTATACCAGAATCAGTAGAAGAAGTGACCTCGCAAAAGGTAGAAGTTCAAGAAAAACTAGATAAGAGTGAAGCAAGACGAGAAAAAGTAGAATCTTCACTGGAACAAACAAAATCTTCTCTTAAAGACGCTCAGGCCAAGCTAGCGGATAGCGAAGCAAAGCTGAAGAAAGCAGAGTCTGCATCAAAAGATAAAAAAGAAGCTGGTAAAAAAGATTCGAAAGCACTCCAAAACAAATTAGCTAAAAGTGAAAGCAGCTTAAAAGAAACGAAAGGTGATTTAAAAGAGACTAAGGATAAATTAGATAGTGCGAGTGCTAAGGTAACTGAGTTAACAAAACAATTAAAGGAAGCTAACGATCAAGTCGCGAAAGCCAAAGATGAAGTGAAAACGGCGAATGCGAAAGCGGAAGAGGCAAAAGCAGAAACTGAAAAGGCATTGGCCAAAGTAAAAGAAACACCTGCTAAAGAAGAGCCAGTAAAAGAAGAACCTAAAAAAGAAACTGCAACACCAGGTAGCTTTCATAATCCCGTTCTGGATCTTGATTCAAGCAATGTAGCTAGTACAATTAAATCAAATGCAGAAGAGAGATGGAAAGATGATTATCAAATGCAAGACTATGAGGTACAGCAACAAACTTCAGCTTATAATCAATTGAAGAACGTAGCGGTTGATAGTGAAGTGAAACAAACGCAAATGGAAAACGCATTAAGCAGATGGGGCTATGACTTTGAGATGGTTCAGTATGAGTACAATGAGCAGATGAATGCTTATAATAATTAAAAGGGGGGAGGTAGGAGGGGATAGCCGAGGCTGCTGTGGGGGCAGTTTCGGTTATACAATCCTTCTATAAACTGAGATATGTTACCTTTTGCCTGCACGTTTACGTTAAATTTCAGAAACACCCTTTCAAAGATTATTGTAAGGGCTTAATTAAGTAGTATGCATGAAACTATACTAACTCATGATTACCCCTTATATTGTAGATAAAATAATGAAAGTGATACTACTCTTTTATAAATCAACTATAACCAAAGCGGAGTAGGGGAACATGTGTATATAGATATGAACACATTCTATTTTATATAAAAAAAACCGCTCCAAGTAGACCCGCAAGGACATCATAGCACGTTCTCTTTTTTTGACTTCTATCTGTAAGGAATAATATCGGATAAAAACCTTCTTCTTTTACGGCATAACCATCAAACCTATACCCATGAAAATCCTCGGGAGTCACACACTATAATAACAAGCTAAAAATATGATTCGAAGCTTTGATATATATATCAATGTATGGATTCACGACATAAATATATTTCCTTTTAAGAATTTCAAAAAGGACATTTCCTGTTTTAATCCCTTCTTTCTTTAATAGGGGTATACTCCATAACATAACTGATTTCAAACGTTTAATATCTCCTAGCAAGTCTCCTTTTCAAAAGGTCTAACCTTCATAGAGAAAACAAAGTATAAAATGTCTTTAGGTTGATGCGAATAATGATGCTGCTTGGTAGCTGTCCCTCATCGAAAGTATTCCTTAAATAAAAAAAGATGGTTCTCTGTTTGATAAAAACTCTAAAGTTTTCCTGATTATTTGCTCTCTTTCAAAAATGTATAATTTTGCAATATTAATCTTTAACATTTCATGGCTTGTTAAGTGCATTTCATACGGTATATATAAGCTTATTGAGGGATAAAAGGCTCACTAAAAAGAAATATATGTATATTAATGTATTTTTTTGTTGTAAAATTAGGTTTATTTATACAAATTCAATGAGGGTTAGGAGACTAGAAAATGAGGTTAAAAAAATTCAGTGTAACAAACTATAAGGTGTTTAATGAGAGGTTTAGTGTGGATTTTGCTACCGATTCAATTGTTATTTTGACAGGAAGAAATAATACCGGAAAATCGACAATCTTAGAAGCAATTAATTGTTTTTTCACAAAAGAAACTAAAGCGACTACAATTCCTAGTGATTGCTACTCTAATCGTAATTTCAAAATAGTTTTGGAAGCACAATTCGAAATCAATGGCAAATTATTAGTCTTCACTAAGTATTATCAAGATGGACAAGCTCCCAAGTACTATGCTGATAACAAAGAAATTAAAGCAAATCATCCTTTGAAAGAAAAATTTGATGAAATCATAGATAATAAGCCTTATTATATAACTCCATATATGTCCTCGGACGATATAAATAATTTAATTCAAACAATATATTCGCAGATAATAAAAAGTGATTTACAAAAACTTGAGGAAGAACTTGATCAAGAGCACGAAGAAGAGAAAGTTAGTGAAAGTAGAAATGAGATTAGAGAAGAATATGCACAAATAAAAAGTGCTTTACCAGCCTTCTTAAGAAAACTTAAAAGTAGTACAGATAATCTACTGAACCAAGTAAGCCAAGATGTCTCTAAGGACTTGCAAGATCTTTTTTCCAATAAAGAGTTATCACTTAGAGTAATAGGAGGAGAAAGTGATGGCTTCTCAACTAATGACATTATAAAGTCCACAAACTCTAGTGTTTACATTGATAGTCAAAGAAACAAAGAAATGCCTTTATCTAATCAAGGAACTGGGTTACAAAGAATGAGCTTAATTTACCTCATTCAAAATATGATACAAAATAAAATAATGGGTGAGACGGATAATAAATTATTATTAATTGATGAGCCCGAAGCCTTCTTGCATCCTGAGGCAGTTCGTGCATTAAGTCGTTCGTTATACAAGATTGGTATTCAAATGCCCCTTATGATATCGACTCATTCACCAATACTTATTGATCTCTCAGAAAAGCACACGTCTATCCAAGTATTACGTGTTGTGAATGAGGAAGCAATTCAACTATATAAATCAAAGACTAATCAATTTACCGAAGATGACAGAAAGAATATGAAAATACTCAACTATGTAGATTCATATGTAAATGAGTTTTTCTTTGCCAAGAAAATTATTATTGTAGAGGGCGATACTGAGTACATTGCCTTCAAACACTTAGCTAAAAAAAATAATGAAAATATACACATTATTAGGGCTAGAGGTAAAGCAACAATTTGTACTCTTATGAAAATACTTAATCAATTCAATACAGAATATTATGTGTTGCATGACGTAGACAATGACAACAATTATAATTTAAAAACATTAAAAGCTCAATTGACAAATTGTAAGAACATCTTAAATTTAAAGACAAAAGATAGCATAGAGATATATGCTTCAATATCAACTTTTGAAGTAGCATTAGGAATAGGTTCTCTATCTAGTCATAAGAAAACGCAGGTCATATATGATATTATTCATGAATTAACTAATGATCCCTCTTTGATTGCTGCTCAAAAAGAAGTTGAAAAACTATTTAATTATATTGTTAAACGCGATAGTAAAACAGAGTTAGGCTTTGGATTTTCAAAGATTAATGATCAACAAGATTACGAGGATTTATTTTTAGGTTTAATTAAACAAAAGGAACTTGAGGAGCAACAAAATGATGAGGTGGAAGTATAATCGTGTATAAGAATATAGTATTGAATTAGGAAAGGGCAGCCATTAGAGTTGCTCTTTCGTAAAACTTAAATATTTATTACTTTGATACTACTTCACAAGGGAATTATACTGTCATATTTAATGGATAACATTAGATTATTTTTATAAAGTGGAAAGCGCAATTGTTTAACAGAAAAAAAGTAGGTGGAGTTAGTGTAGATTCACGGACACAATTTAATTAAGTCCTTACAATTATTTTTGAGAGGATGTGTCCGAAATGTAACATAAACGTGCAGAGAAAACATACAATGATGAGTTTAAGAAAACGATTGTAGATTTATATCATACAGGAAACTTGGTTAAAGAATTAAGCAGCGAATATGGCGTATCAGAAGTAACAATCTATAATTGGATGAAGGCATTTACACCTGTCAGTTCAGAAGATGGCTCTTGAAGATACCAAGTAATATTAATCCTCTATAAATACCTTTAAAAAAGATATTTAAGCAGCTTATTCAATATTGTAGGAAATTTATTTCCAATAGATAAAGATTAATAAGTTAGGGAAGTGTTTAGATGAAAAAAAATTTTTTGAAAAATATTCACGAAGAGGAGGTAGGCCGGTACAAATTACTTTTAAAAGTAGAGGGGAAAATCAGTAAAATTAAAAATTTTAGTTTAGGGATGGCTATAGTATTATTCATTCTCAGTATCGCATTAAATCCATATTATCGAAGACCAGAATGGTTTTATTACTCATTTAATATTGGTTACTCCATACTTATAGCATTTTTCTTTTACATATTTATTTCTTTTTATACGCATTATTTTGCTTTTAAATACATAGAAGACCCTTATTTAACATCTTCAGATATAGGTGCGAAGCCCATTAATATCAGAAAAATAAATTTAAAGGGAACAAACTTTTTTTTATTAATAATTTCACCAGATTATTTTTTTGCAAAAACATTTAAAAATTTTATAAATGATTTTTATAGTAATAAAGATTGCCAATGCAAAGCAAATTGCCCCTCTAGTAAAAATGGACATGAGGAGATCCGTTTTTGTAACTGGGATAGTATAAAGAATGCAAGAAGATTTTTTATTGAATTTTCTAATTGGTTAAATGTAATAGTTACTATAGTATGTACTTTCATTATAGTTGTTTTTGTTGGAGATAATCGAGGCTTCTTAGTAGATATTATTTATTGTTTATTGTGTTATAGAATAATTTCACGTTCAATTGAGATTTTATATGCTTACTTTAAAGACGTCGTAAAAGTAGATTCAATTATTTTTACAAATGAATCCAATAAGAGTAAATATATAAATAATTGGAAATCTTCTAGCTTGAGAAAAACAGCTAGGGTGTCTTTAGCTATACATACCTTAGTAGAAATTGTGTTGGTGTTTTCCTTATTCTATTATTTAACTTATTGGAGAATAATTGGTGAATGTATAGACTGTCTACCGGATATTCTTGATAAGACACAATCTGTAGATTTTTATAGTTTCGTATTGTACAGCATCTCAATGTCTAGCTTTAACTTTTCATTTACATCTTACCATTATTTGATTTGGACTTTGGCTCATGTTCTTCAAGTATTACTCAGTATGATTTTAATCGTACTTTCACTTGCTCAATATATAAGTAATAATGACAAGATGTCTAAAAGAGACGCAAACTTTTTTTTGAGAGTAGCAAACTTCAAAAAAAATAATAAGTAATCTATAACTTTTTGTTAGGAAAAGTTAAATAAAAGCAATAAAAGACCGTTCATTGTGCTCCGCACTAATGAACGGTCTTTGTTAAAGTCCCAAAAAATTTTATAGGCAAAATAGAAAAATACCCAAGACTTCTTTTGAAATCATTAAAAACTTTCTATTTAAATCTAGTTTTTTAAATACTTATTACTTTAATTTTACTTTTTTGAGTTGCTTCCTCTAATCAAACCTATCTCAACTCAAACAGAAAAAACCTATATACTTGTCAGGAGTACACAGGCTTCTATTAATCAAAGCTATTAATATGTACACTACTATTACCCCAATAACCGCTTCATCTTCTCTTCTGTCTCATTCTCCCGACGAGGCTGATAAACAGTTACCTTTAATTCAGGTGCATCATACACTTGAAGCGTAATATGGTCCATAATCATTCTTCCTGCCACAGGATGAATAATGGTCTTTTTTCCACAAGGCGTTCCCAAAACTTCATGATTAGACCACCACTCGTAAAACTGAGGGCTTTTCTCGCTAAGTTCACTAATCATAGCTTTAAACCACTCATCTCCGACAAAGCGTGTGTAAGCTAAACGAAATTGGGCAATTAGCCGTTGGGCATGATCTTCCCAATTTTGAAAAAGATTTTGATATTCTTTGGAAGTGAAGCAGCGCCACACTGCATTGCGGTTTAGCTCGTCCATTTCATGAAAGTTCCCAAATACCTTCACAGCAGCTTTATTCCAGTCTACGATATTAAGTTTTTCGTCTGTTACATAGGCAGGGCAATGACCTAATTGGTTTAATAGATTTTTGACAACACGATCTATATTTTCTCTTTCATTCTGCATGGTTGCAGATGGAAGGGGCTGATTGCCTAGTAAGAATAAATGCTCCATTTCTTCTTTGTTTAATTTAAAAATACGGGATATGGCTTCTAATACTTCGGAAGATACTTGTATATCTCGTCCTTGTTCCAGCCACGTATACCAAGTTATGCCGACTCCTGCTAGTTGAGACACTTCTTCTCTACGTAATCCTTTAGCTCTTCTTCTCGGTCCAATAGGCAAATTAAAATCTTTTGGAGACAATCGTTCTCGTCTTATCTTTAGAAAATCCCCTAATTCTTTTCTTCTTTCTTTATCGCTTACCATGATTTTACTCCTTTGTGTAGGTAGTACTTTTACTACTAGTATAACTAGACTCCTATTACCATTATAATCCTTATTTTATGATCTAGGTAAGGGAGGTGAAACAGATGATAGTAAAAGATAGCGAAAAGACGTCTGATATATCAAAAGGATTAGTTCTTTTAATGGCTACGGTTTGCGGGTTTACAGTGGCTAACGTCTACTTGAACCAAACTCTTTTAGTAAGCATGTCCGCTACTTTTCACATTTCTGCAGCCAGCATAGGCATTATAGCTACCTTAGCTCAAATTGGATATGCACTAGGAAATCTCCTTTTAGTACCGTTAGGAGACATCTTCGAACGAAAAAAATTGATTTTGTTTTTATTATTCGCTATATGTATCGTTCTCGCTTTAAACGCTTTATCTATTAACAAAACGTGGATGATGGTTACAAGTTTAGCTTTAGGAATCGTAACGGTTGTTCCTCAAATTATTGTTCCGCTGGCTGCGAATATAGCTTCAGATCATAATAGAGGAAAAGTTTTAGGAAATGTCGCCATTGGATTAGTTTGTGGTATTTTAGGCGCTCGGCTTGCTAGTGGTTTTATTGATGTACATTTTGGATGGCGAACCGTGTATTGGACGTCCGCTGTAGCTACACTTTTTATGATTTTGTTAGTTTACGTCTATTTTCCAAAAAGTAAAGGAGGAAATGCGACCAGCTATAAACACTTACTCATGTCGTTAGGTCCGCTGTTTATAAAAGAAAGAGTTCTGCAACAAGCATGTGTAAGTCAGGGAATGATGTTTGCTTCTTTTAGCGCATTTTGGACCACGCTTGTCTTTTTATTACATACACATCCCTATTTCTATGGAAGTGACATGGTGGGGGTAATAGGGTTAGTCGGGATAGCGGGAGCGTTTGCTACGCCCGTTATCGGACGTTTAATTGATACAAAAGGGGCAAAGTTTGCAAGTCTTTTGTGTATGTCCATATCTTTACTTGCTTTTATAGATCTTATAAGGGGAGGGTACTGGCTGCCTGGGTTAATTTTAGGAGCTCTTCTCATAACGATAGGAACTCAAGCAAACCAAGTTGCCTGTCAGTTTACTATTTTCCAACTAGGAGAAGAAAAGAGAAGTCGATTAAATGGGTTATATATGGTTTCCACATTTTTAGGAGGTTCATTAGGGTCTTATGTGGGTTTACTTGCATGGAGTAAATGGGAGTGGGATGGAGTGTGTGCCATAGCCATACTGATGATAGCCATTAGCTTTTGTTCTTTAATTCCGATGAACATCTCTAAAAAAACGATAGGGAACTTAATGAATAAGAAAGGAAGTAATGTGTAATGAGAACACATACAGATAACTTTCAACGAGGATTAGATATATTAGCTAAGATTGATCCAGAGAATCATGAGGATATAATGGTAGGCTTTGAACAGTCAGCTCTCCCTGATTTAGGAATGCTAGCTGTAGAGTTTAATTACGGACAAATTTTCTCGAGACCAGGTTTAGACTTAAAGTCACGCCTTCTTGCTGCGGTGGCTGGCCTAACTGCATTAGGCAATACGAAACAGCTAAAATTTTATCTGAACGGGGCTTTGAATGTTGGGTGGACACAGGAAGAAATTTTAGAAGCAATGTTACAGATGGTCATTTATGCTGGATTCCCTGTAGCTTTAAATACGATTTTGACTGTCGCTAATGAAGTCTTTTACGAAAGAAATGAAAAGGAGAAACAAAATGATTATTGATAGTCACGCACATGTGGTTTTGCCTATAGAGAAACATATAAAAATGATGGATGACAGTGGAATAGATAAAACTGTATTGTTTTCTACTCTTGTTCATCCAGAAAAAAGCAGCAACGTTAAAGAATTTACAACCGAAATGAACAAATTAAATCAAATTCTAAATAATGAGGTGAATCCCGTACAAGCACGCTTAAATGCGCTAGAAGAAGTAAGCGTTGCGATTGAGCAATATCCAAATAGGTTTGTAGGGTTTGGTTCAGTCCCTCTTTCTTATTCTCCAGGTGATGTCAACTTAAACGACTGGGTAGAGAAACTTGTCAAAGAGCAAAAGATGAAAGGTCTTGGAGAATTTACTCTTGGCCCAGGTCAAATTCCATTGTTAGAACCTATATTTAAAGCAGCAAGTGACTATACGTCTTTGCCTATCTGGGTACATACTTTTCATCCTTTAAACTTAAAGGATATTCAGGAGTTATTTCTTCTAACTCAAAAATATGAAAACGTGCCGGTAATATACGGGCATATGGGCGGAATTCATTGGCTACAAACGATAAAGATGATAAAAGACACTAAAAATGCTTACTTAGATATATCTGCATTTTATACAACATACGCCTTGTCGTTGGCTATAAAAGAAATACCTGAAAGAACGTTATTTAGTTCAGATTTTCCATATGGAGATCCATATTTAAATCTACAGGCCGTTAAGCGTCATACATCTAGCGGAGAAGTTGCAGACAGAGTGTTAGGTGGAAATATCTCGAATTTGCTTCATATATAAATTCAGCGTTTTTGTGTGATGTTATGTTGTATGGGATAACTAGCACTGAATTTTAAAATTATTTTCTGCGTTGAAATAAAAAAAGGCAGCCCTCTGTTTGGCTGCCTTTTAAACAAGATTGAACAACTAGAATTACGTTTTATCACTACATATGATGAATTTCATTTGAAATATATCATATTCTGTAGTCCTTCAGTTTCTTAATTCTTCTCTCATAGATAACTTTAAAGACTCACATTATAAAATCTACTTACTTAATTTTGTTTATTGCTAAAGAGAGTGACATGCGGAGTTTTACCTTTTGATTTCCTAGATGAAAGATAAACGCCAGCAAAGATAATAAGTAGTCCAACAATGACATTTGGAGTAATTGTCTCTCCCAGTAGTAAATAACCCCAGACCATGGCCGAGGCAGGGATCAGGTAAGTAACCGTCGCTGCTAATTCAGGGCCACCATTTTTATTGATATAGAAATAGATTAACTGACCCAATCCTGAGCCAAAACAGCCGAGACCCACAATTGCCAGAAGCGGAAGTGGATGAATCAACAAATCTGATTTGAATGGTTCAGTAAACAACATTCCAATTAAACCGATGATAGCACCTGTTAGTAAGGTGAAGGTTGTTATAGTTAATACGCTCACGCCAGACAAAAACCGCTTTGTTAACTGCCCAGCAAGCCCATAGCAGATACAAGCAACAAGCATTGTTCCAATTCCGACAAACCCTTTCCCGAAAATCTGACCAAATTGAAAATCCATAAGGACGAGTATCCCGAAAAAACCGATAAGAATACCGATCCACTGACGTCCGGTAAGTCGATAAGAAAAAAGAATAAATCCGATAAGACCTGTCCAGATTGGAGTGGTCGCATTTAGAATGGAGGCGGTTGTACTGTTTATCTCAGTTTCGCTTAAGGAAATTAATCCCCACGCCAAACCACAGTTAAATATACCAACAACAATCAACGCCTTCCAGGGTAGTTTCTCTTTAACTTTTCTACGCTTCCACCATAGAAAAGGGAGCAAGATGATTGCACCTGCTAGACAACGAAAAAATACAATTCCCCATATACCAGCTGAGGGAAGCAGCCACTTCATAAATACAAAAGATAAACCCCAAATGAAACTAAGCCCAATTAAGGCTCCATACAATCGAAACATAATACACCTCCTTACTTCACTTATTATGGCAAATTTTGTTGATTATTTCACTCCGAAATTTTACTTTGTAGAACATTTTCTCATGTTTTTTTCGTTATCTCGATATCTTTCTCTAGGTATATAAAATATTTCTTTTTTTATAAAATAATAAATTTGACGTTCTTCATAGGAATAATTCGGGAAAAGTTTAGAGTTTTTATTGAAAAGGGAACGTTTGTTCTTGTATAATGTAGAGAACGAATGTTCTTTTTTCATAGTTTCTTTGGATCGATTAAGAATAGCTACCAAATAGAGTCGTCATATGCACCGACATGAAGGTATTCCGTGCTTTATTTTTTTCTATTAAACGCAAACGTTGAAGAAGAGGAGAAGATGAGCTTGTTGGAGGATATTATAATCAGCGCGAAAGAAGCCTACGCGCTTGCCAAAACGATTAATTAAATTTGGCTTTCTCTTTAAGAACATCCAATTATACTATCATCTTAAAGGGAAAAGATAACCAAGATAAAAATTATATAAAATTAGTTTCTAAGGAGAAATAACATTGAACTCTACACTCAATAATTCAGAAGATATAAAAAGGGAAGAAGGACAAAAGCAGCTGCTTGAAAAAAGTCTTCAAGCTCATAGAAATAGAAAATGGATAATCAACTTTACTTGTACTATATCTTTTCTTTTAGCAGTATTATGTTTTTGCTTTCAAGTGCCAGACGCTATAATTATTGCTATTATCTTACTGTTCATATGTGTAACTTTTCAAACCGCACATAAAATGTTAGATAGAAAAATAGAGCTGCGCTTGAAACGTATAAAGCAGGATCATAGAAAGACCATATTCAAGATAAAATAAATCCTAACTTCCTGCCTATAATTCGCCTTACATTTGATTGGTACATTGCATACTCTGTTAGAAACGAAAGTTTTACTGTAATAGATAAGTATGAAATGTATAAAGGAAGCGCTTTTGCAGTTTATTCAAAGTCCAGATATCTAGATTTTATTGAAGTTGGTACCATAGCTGACGATATACATCTTGGCCCGTTTAAACACTATGGAATACATGCTTTAAATCATATAATTGATGTGGTTTCAACTGAACCTCCAAGTATTTCAGTAATACAAAGAGATTGCGAACCAAAGTAAAAAAATGAGGTTAATATGTAGCATATCAACCATATTAAGAGGGTAGAAATGCTTGAGGGATCAAGAGGTGTTATAAGACGAGGATAGCTTCGCTATAACATTTTGGAATATTTAAGATATTCAGACGCGATTTCGAGGGAAGAAATACAAACCACGTATTATTAATTGAAGAGAGTTATAAACATAAGGGGTAAAAACAATGGAATTTTATGAGGCGTTAACCTATGTAAATGAGAACTTTTATAAACCCAATCACTTCGATATAAAAGCTATTCGAGAAGAAGCTCAGAATTCAGATTATGGCGCTGGTATCTTTCAGTTAAATTCAAAATCTATACGATTTAGGGTGGCGAAAACTACCCCTAACAAGGTAGGGCAGTTTGTATCCTTTTGGGAAAAAGATACGGCTCATAAAAACCAAGCCTTTTCGTATGGAAAAGCTACCGATCTATTAGTTATTAATACCTTCACTAGTACAAATAGATTTGGACAATTCATTTTTCCAAAAGAAATTCTTTTAAAACAAAAAATCCTTAAAACGGCTACCACAAAAGGTAAGATGGCAATTAGAGTGTATCCGATATGGGATAAACCAACTAGCAAACAAGCTATGGAAACACAAAAATGGCAATTAGAATATTTTGTTGAGACGAACGGTGCGAACAATTTCCCCCATCAAAAATTCTTAAAGCTATACTTCGAGAGTCGCAACGATTGAAGCTTTACATACAAATAAACAAGTCTAACTTACGTACTATAAGAGAGGCCAATACATAACAGAGACAGGATTCATTCAGTTTTTTGATTCCTTAGGTGAACCGTTTGTTTTTATTAATGACGCGTTTGATTTAAAGAACAAAATGAGATTAAGTGAGCTAATTGATGTTTAATTCGTGTAAAGTTAAAGTATAAAGAATGATTGTAATGTAAGAAATGTTTTTTTGAAAGAGGGATTGTATGGAACAGATAGGTTATGTATCTTTATGGGTCGGTAAGTTTTCAACTAGCGAAGAGCTAGAAAAATATCTGTTGATTGCTTATACGGAAGATGGAGATGCTATACCCTCACAATTTGAAAAGGACTTTAAAGTTGATTACTTTGACGAAGATTTTAGCGAAGCTCATTATGCAAATCAGGACATGTGTAAGCTTTCGCACCTATTGGAAGGCTGTTCGTATGATGATGTAGTAATTCCTAACTTTGTTGAAAAATATGGAGAATATTTGCCTGATGGTTTCAACAGTATGATTTTAATTTATGATTTTCAGCACAATAAAAAGAGTGATAACGAAATTAATGGTGTTAAATATTTAGGAAGTATTAGGTATGAATAGTTATGATCAAGGCGGTATTCATGTCTATTTTGCTTTACATATAAAAACAGAAAGCTTTGATTCTGCCATTAAAGTATTAAATGATGCTAGTATCGATCATAAAGTTATAGAATAGATTAATATTAATATGCAAAAAGAGAAGCGGTTGTATTTTAAGGATACTGAAGATAACGTTGTAGAATTCTACACGTTGGATATGAGGGAAGATTAATAAAGAGCGAATCAAACATTGATTTGCTCTTTATTATAAATGGCTGCTAAGAATACGCTTTATGTAAAGTGGAAAAACCCTTCACTGTACCTATATAGAAACAATGATAACCAAGAAATCACAAAAAAGGTTACAAGAAAAACTGTAACCTCAATATTAAACTTCTACTCTGCTAAAAGTGTCGCCAAGGAAGTTATTCAATTCAATAAACTGTTTTTCGATAGGTGTAAATTCATAATTTAGCCGGGAAATGAGATAAAAGTCAGTGTACCGATAAGGTGGTGGAACTTCTAAAAAATTATGGATGTTATAACGGTTTGCGATACGCTTAGAGACTAAGGAAATTCCCATGCCCATTAATGCAAATTGTACTAATGTTTCTGGATCGCCGACTTCGATCATGTCACCTTGTTCAATATGTAAGCTGGCATAAATAGTATGTAATATTGTCATGTACAAGCACTTATCTGAAAGTACCAGTATATTTTTTTGCCTTACATAGTCATCAAATGTCGTGTGTTGATCAATATCGCTACCAATGACAACCATTTCTTCTACGCCTACTTTTTTATATTTTATCTTTTGGTTGTTTAATGATCCAATTGTATAAGCTACATCAATTTGTCCAAGTAGAATTTGATTTTCGATATATTCGGTTGAACCCGTTTTTAATGTTACTGCTAGATCTGGATAGGTGTTGTAAAGTTTGTTTAAAGCGCTTGAGAATTGAGTGCCCCCAACTGATATCATGGTGCCAATACGGAGTTTTTCATCTTGTTTCTTCATCTTATTTTCAGTTTCTTCCCAAAGAAGCAATATCTTTTTAAATTGGTGATACAACTTTTCTCCTTGCTTGGTTAATTTAACGCCCTTCGAGTTTCTAATAAACAGTTCTTGATTATAATAGCTTTCTATTTTCTTTATTTTGGCGGTCATATTAGATTGAAGATGGTTCAGTTTTATTGCAGCCGCAGATATATTTCTTAATTCGGCCACTGAAACAAAAGCTTTCATATTTTCAATATCCATTCATATTCACCCTCCATCAAAAAAAGTGATATAGCCATCATATTTTAACATTTAAAATGATGATTCATTTTAATTATACTTGATTAAAAGGTAATATTTTCTACAAAATGATGGAGGAATGTCTAATGAAGGAGAAATTAATAAAAGTAGGAATTATAGGGGGATCTTTAAATAATCAATGGGCGAGCAAAACACATATTCCAGTACTTAAAGAAAGTCCTTTTTATCGAATAACCGCAATTGGAACATCAAAAGCAGAAACCGCCAAGGAAAGTGCGAGGGTACTTGATGCTCCCCATAGCTTTACAGACTATAAGAGATTAGCGCAATCCAAAGATGTTGATTTAGTAGTAGTTAGTGTAAAAGTTCCGTTTCATTACGAAGCTTCAATTGCTGCCATAGAGGAAAAGAAACACATTTATTGCGAGTGGCCTTTAGGTGTAGATACTAAGCAAACAATTAAACTGGCAAAGTTAGCGGATGAGGCAAACATTCACCATGCGATTGGTTTACAAGCAAGACAATCTCCCGAGGTGAATTATGTAAAGCAGGCTATTAACCAAGGGGAAATTGGAAGAATTATCTCCTGCACCATGCAGGTAGCGACACAAGGAAAGGGTGGAATAACAGATGAAGCAAACAGCTATATCTTAAAAAGAGAAAACGGAGCCAACCTTCTTACAATCAACGGTGGACACTCGCTTGATGTTCTGTGCTACATCTTAGGTGATTTTAAAGAGTTATCGTCGATAATGAATACGTATTATACAGAAGCTCTCATACAAGGAACAGAAGTTACGGTGCCAAAGGATACAGCGGACCAAATCTTAATACAGGGAACACTCGACGGTGATATTTCGGCTTCTGTTCATATTCAAGGAGGAGTTTATCCTGCTTTTCAATTAGAGGTTAGAGGAGAAAAAGGTGTTTTTCGCTTAATCCAGAATTCTTCATCCGGTCACGTACAATTTGGTAATCTCAAATTAGAGAAGGTTAAGCATCCTACTTATTTATTAAGTACGGAAAGTGTGTATGTTGAAGAGCTAAACGTATCTTCAGCAAAAGATAATCATCCAAAAGATTACGTTGAAAAGGCTTATCAGGTGTTAGTAAACGATATATTTGAACACAAAAGTCAAATTCCAAACTTCCATGATGCTGTTAAACTTCATCAACTATTAGATGCGGTTCGAACATCTGCAGAGACTGGTGAAAGGGTAACGCTTGATAAGTAAACGAAAGCCTCTTCCTTATAAAGTTAAAATGTTTATAATTTTAATAACTATCAAGTCAATTGAAGAAGGGCATTTCCTACATTTGAAGAATAGTAACACCATTAAATGAATTGACGGCTGACTATATCATTGCGAGAGCCACAGGTTAAAAAATTGAATAGGAGTGTTCCTTGATGACAAATAGCAAAATGAATCCTAAGGTCGATGAATTTTTAACTAAAGCTAAAAAGTGGAAAGAAGAATATGAGACGTTGAGAAAGATTGTTCTTGACTGTGAGTTGACCGAAGATTTTAAGTGGATGAATCCTTGTTACACGTTTGAGAAAAAAAACATTGTTTTAATACATGGATTTAAAGAATACTGTGCGCTGCTGTTTCCTAAAGGTTCTCTGTTACAAGATTCTCATGGTATTCTAATTCAACAAACGGAGAATGTACAAGGGGCACGACAAATTCGGTTTACCAATGTGCAAGAAATAGTTGAAAAGGAGGCTATGTTGAAAGCTTATATTTATGAGGCTATTGAGGTGGAAAAAGCCGGATTAAAAGTCAAAGCTAAAAAGCCTGAAGAACTCATTATTCCTGAAGAGCTACAGCATAAATTTGATGAAATACCTGCTCTAAAAGATGCTTTTACTACATTGACTCCAGGACGGCAAAGAGCATACATTCTTTATTTTTCTGCGGCCAAACAATCTAAGACTCGAGAATCAAGGGTTGAAAAATGCATTCCAAACATTCTTAATGGAAAAGGATTAAATGATTAGTACATTTTATTTAAAACATGGCTAATATAAGTTGTTAATGTATTTTAGATGAAAATGAAATAGGGCTAAGTGAACTCATTTATGTTCGCTTTGTGTAAAAGTAGAGTAGATTAAAAAATGACAGCGTTCAAAAATTTTTATTCTAGGAGAAGATGCTATGGAAGTTTTTGCAGAATATTTAGCGCGTATAGATAGCCCTGACCACCGTGACCGAACAGAGGAGGTTTTGGCTTGGGTTGCTAATACTTTCCCAAATTTGGAACCACAAATTAAATGGAATACGCCAATGTTTACTAATCATGGAACATTTATCATCGGCTTTGCCTCAGCAAAACATCATTTGAGCGTTTCACCTGAAGACATAGGGATTGCGCACTTTAATCATGACATCGCCCAGGTTGGATACAGCGCTACCAAAGGCCTGTTTCGAATTCTATGGACTGAGCGGGTAAACTATGAATTACTTAAAAAAATAATCGAGTTTAATATGTTAGATAAAAAAGACTGTTCAACTTTTTGGCGGAAATAAAGAGTAGATTATGAACGGAGAAGAAGGAGGGTACAGAACGGTGGACTTTGAAATGGTTATGAAAGAACTTGAAGCGCTTGGCACAGAACGAATTAAAAAGACTTACATAAACAATGGTGCACACGATCCACTTTTTGGAGTAGCAACAGGAAAAATGAAGCCGATTGCAAAGAAAATCAAGAAAAACCAGGCTTTAGCCGAGCAGCTTTATGCGTCTGGCAATTATGATGCTATGTATTTTGCCGGTATCATTGCAGACCCAACAGAGATGACTGCGGAGGATTTTGAGCGTTGGATCGATAAAGCGTATTTTTACATGCTATCTGATTATGTAGTTGCAGTAACTTTGTCAGAAACCGATTTTGCGCAAGCTGTTGCTGATAGATGGGTGGCAAGCGGTGAAGAATTGAAAATGTCAGCAGGTTGGAGTTGTTACTGCTGGCTTTTGGGTAATCGTCCTGACGATGAATTTAGCACAAGCAAGGTTGCCGATATGCTTGAACAAGTGAAAAATACGATTCACGATTCTCCAGATCGAACGAAATCGGCTATGAATAATTTTATCTATACAGTCGGTGTTTCATATTTGCCACTTCATGAAAAGGCGCTTGAAACTGCAAAGGCAGTAGGTCCAGTCGAAGTTAAGAAGGATAAGAAAAAAAGTAGTATTCTTCTTGCTTCCGAAAACATTCAAAAGGATATAGATAGAGGACGGATTGGTTTCAAACGTAAACATGTAAGGTGTTAGCATGATTTGTAATGGAGCTACACTATCTGAAACGAGACTAACAAGCATTTAATAATAGTTAGCTTACTATACGCATGATGTTCTGTTTCTCCATAAATCATCCATTGAAGAAGTGGCAGGGGATAAAAGCTAAAAAACTCTTGTGAAAAGGGGAGAATAAAAATGAAAATTCAAAAGGGAAATCTAAGAATCTGTCATAAAGGACACAAATATTATAAAAGCAGTAACTGTCCCACCTGCCCAACCTGTGAGCAAGAACGCAAACCTGACAATGGATTTCTTTCCATGCTATCAGCACCAGCAAGACGAGCATTGGAAAGCAACGGGATAACTTCTTTGCAGCAGCTATCAAAATTTAGTGAAAAAGAGATATTACAATTTCATGGTATGGGTCCGGCTTCTTTACCTAAACTTAGAGAAGCTTTGCAGAACAATGAGTTAGCCTTTAAAAATTAAACATCAAGGATAGTTAAAGCAAGAAATAGATATCGATAAAGTGTATGAATACGCTGAATTTCCGGATATGGAAGGGTGTTAAGAGATAAGTAGTGGGAAAAAGAAGGGTTGGAGATTTAAGTGATGAATAACAAACTAGATAAAGCATTAGCGTTACGAAAGAATGGAAATCACAAAGAATCTAACGAATTGCTAAGTAAATTAGTTAAGGAATTTCCAGACAATGCTTTATATAACTATCAATGTGCTTGGAGCTTTGACGTATTAGGAGAAGAAGAAAAGGCAGTGCCCTTTTACGAAAATGCCATAAAGATAGGATTACCTTCTAAGGAGGATATGGAAGGTGCAGTATTGGGATTGGGCAGCACGTATAGAGCCTTAGGGGAATATGAAAAATCAAAAGATATATTTTTAAAAGGAATAGAATCATTCCCAGATAATCATGTAATTAAAGTGTTTTATTCTATGACCTTATACAATTTAAAAGAGCATAGTAAAGCGATGGAACTGATACTGAAATGCTTACTAAATACGACAAATGACAATGAAATACTAAGTTATAAAAAAGCCTTACATTTCTATTCAGATAAACTGGATCAGACTTGGAAGTAGCTTATAAAATTTACTGAGTATAAGTTCTTTTCTTGAAACGAGAAGAGGACTTTTTTTGTAACAATACTGGCAGACTTCCTTTGATAAAATGACTTTTAAAATGATAGATTATGAAGAAATACATTTAAACTATAGGAGGCTTTGTTGAACAAGAAAGCCCTTACATATTATGTATGTCTAATATGTAAGGACCTTTATAAGAATCACATTTGAAATAGGAGATCTTTGCTTTGGATCCTGCGCTTCTTTTTTTTGTTGAAGCACTTATGTTTGTACCACTCTATCCTTACTAAACTCTTCTTCAATTAACTTATCCATGAGAAAATGATAGAAAACGTGATAATTCGTTTTAGTTAGTTTGTCCAGTTCCTGGTGAGTGATGATATTATGTTGGATGAGTAAACCTATAGCAGCTGATATACAATTTACTTTTAAATCTTCTTCCCCTAACATATAAATCACCTTCCCTTATTTACTAAGTAACCCATTCTATATAATAGGCATACTTAAGACACGGACTGATATAAGCTCTTTTCTCAAATTATGGATCTCGTGCTGATAGAAAATAATCATAAAATATTCTCAACACTTTTTGATGCATACTGTTATCTTTATATACTTTGCTTTTTTTTCCTGCAAAAAAAACAAAATGATTTCAATTTTCCCTTATTATGGAATGCTGTATTTGTTTTTAACAGTTAGAGAAGCTTTTGAGCGCTCAGTATGTATCTGAATGTCAACACCAAGAACTTATAAACACCATCCGAGGAAAGTGAATGATGGACTTTATTTTAATTGGTTCTTATTATTTATCTTATGTAAATGCGGTTTTCCTGTAAGTGAAAAGGGCAACTTTAACTATGTCATAAACCTCCCTGTAGGTAATTATTAAATTATATAGGGGAATTTACAGCTCAATAAAATACTGTTATTACAAGTTAGTGAGGTAGAAGTATGAAAGAAACCAATAGTAAGAATCTAAAATCAGAAATTATAAAAAAGCACGAGGTATTATTTGCAAAGAGATTGGAACTTGAGAGTGAAGCAAGCCGTTTGATGTTAGAAATTAATTTATTGGACGCACAGAATACTCTTAATAAAGTAAGTCAGTTAAACCAAAAAATAGATGATATAACCTCTGAAATGGATTATTTGAAACAAGCTCTTGAAGCCATTAATTGAGCTATATACCAGAGTGTAACTAATTCTATAAGTATAACCACGGGCAAATTAGAAAAAAGTGATTAACATGACAAAGAAAGAAGGTATTTCTATGAAATCTGTATTATTAATTGGACAATCAAATATGGCAGGCAGAGGATTTATTGAGGATGTACCGCCGATTTATAATGAGCATATACATATGTTGAGAAACGGTAGATGGCAAACGATGGCAGAACCACTTAATTTTGATCGTCACATATCTGGTGTTGGGCCCGCAGCCTCTTTTGCTCAAGCTTGGACAGAGGATCATCCGGGCGAGTCCATTGGGGTCATACCATGTGCCGAGGGAGGAAGCTCAATTGATGAGTGGACAATTGACGGACTATTAACCAGACACGCGATTTCTGAAGCAAAATTCGCAATGGAAACAAGTGAGTTAGTGGGAATTTTGTGGCATCAAGGAGAAAGCGACAGTTACGGAGAACGTTATAAAACGTATGAAGATAAATTGCTTTCATTATTTAAACACTTGAGAGAAGAGTTAAATGCACCAGATATCCCGATTGTTATCGGTGAGTTGGGGAATTACCTTGGAGACGTCGGATTTGGAAAAAGTGCCGTAGAATATAAACAAATAAACCAGATATTGTCTAAAGTTTCCCATACTGAAAAAAATTGTTATTTTGTAACATCCAAAGGCTTAACAGCAAATCCAGATGGCATTCATATTGATGCCGTCTCTCAAAGAAAGTTTGGATTAAGATACTATGAGGCTTTTTCAAAACAAAAGCATGTGTTAGATGTTTTAGACGTTGAGCATGAATGGATTGAAAAGGAAGCAAAGCGTGAACTAACTAAAAATGAACGTATATTTGTTGAAAGTATGAAGTTTGCCTTGGGACAAGTAAGTTTTGAGGAGTTTTCTATTAATATCTCTACTATTAATGAAAGTAAGTAAAGCAGAATTAATCCCATTTTGTGAGGAGTGGAGTTCGTATAGATTTGTTAATTATTAAAACTAAAAAAGTAAAATCCTTTAAACAGGGGCTCCAAAAAGCCGGGATTCAAGACACGCAAATTTTTCAAATGCAACTAGTGGAGAAGTTGCAGAAAGAGTGTTAGGTGGGAATATTTCAAATCTGTATTTCTCCTCTCGTTTCAGAAAAATGGAAAAACATTCAGGAAAAGTTTATTCAACGAATTTCAGAAGACATTGCCTATGCGCAGCGCAATGGATTAGCACGTAAAGATGTACATAATGAGCTAGTAGCAAGAGGGTGGTTTTTCACTAATGAAATGTATCTTTGGGAAATTGTTCGTAATGAATATGAGCCCCTGTCGAACAAATTGCTAAGAATATCGCGTCTATTTATATTAAAGGACTCTATTTATAATTTTGGTGCACAAATTGCATCTATCTAAAGTAAGTATATAATATCCCCTTAATACTCAACATTCTCTGCAGAAAAAGGGGCCGTTTCCCAATATACTCTGTTACGGGTAAGGATAATAGTATAAACAGTAAAAGCTCACTAAACGTTGAACGTCTATTGAGCTTTTACTGTATAGAAAAGTATTATTTAATTTGAACTTTACTTCCGTTTATTTCAATATACCATTTACCTTTTGCATAGCTATCTTTTGAAACCTCAAATACGTCAACATCCGTAACTTTGATACCTGGATTTAAATCACTTGCAATCTTAGAGTTATCAATGTTAGTTTCAACTGCATAATTTGATGTTGCATCAATATCAGCGTCATATTTTGTACCTTTTTCATCAACGAGGTTAATTGTTGGGGTTGAAAAAGCACCTAATGGTTTGTCAGAGATGTTTTTAACAGTCCATTGAATAGCAACAAGTGTACCGCCTTCAGAAGCTTTTTTGTTTGCATATTGGTTTCCAACTTGTTCTCTTTCCTCTACTTTTGTTACAGAAACTTCCGCTTTATTATCTACTGTAAAAGTGTCTCCCACTTTATGAGCTTTTTGTTCTTCTGATTTTGAAGAGTTAGAACTAGATCCAGAACCACTATCGTCTCCACCTGATGCTACGACAGCAATTACTACAATAAGTGCAATAAGAATAATAAATCCTAAACAGCCAATCTTAAAAAATTTTTTCATTTTAGTGCATTTCCTCCTGTACCATTAAGCATGCATTTATTATGTATTTATAATGCATGTTTAATCTTTACATATAAATAGTTATATTACAATATCAAATTTCCTTATTTTAATAATAGGTTAGATCAAACTGCTTAATATACATTAATCAGGACTTATTATCCTGAAATTAAGCCTTGATATGTTTTTTATGGTTAAATTTAGTATATATAAATTATTTTTCCAATATATAAATATTAAAAATAGTGTGTACGTATGTATATCAAAATACTTAGCAGAAACTTATAGCAACAAGAGGGATGAATTACAAAGGCGAGGCCCAGTAGACGGTTCATCAAAAGAGTTGCACTGTCTTTATCGTTTGGATATGGTTATTTTTTTATAGTGCTACAGTAGAGGAAAAGAGAGGATCTAGAAAAGTAATGAACAAGTATGACTATATTAAAAGACAATTAGCGAAAACGAATAAAAAAAACGATGAGAATTATATCATTACAAGGATCTGGCATTTGCTTGATAATTACGATATAAAAATAAATACTCAACAGTATGTAGTACGATCAAATAAACACCAAAAGGTTGAATACGGATTAATTGATTTGTATTTTCCACAGTTTAATTTGGCCATTGAAATTGATGAAGCCCATCATAAGAATGATATAAATCAAACATTAGACGAAATTAGAAAAAACGATATTGTACATGCCTTAGATTGTGAATTTATCAGAATAGATGCTACTGAATCTCTTGAAAAGATTCACGAAAAGATTGACCAAATAGTAGAAAAAATTAATTCGCTAACAAAGGAGAAATGGTTTGTTCCGTGGGATGCGGAGAAGGAATATGATCCAAATACTTATATTGAACAAGGATATATAGATGCTGACGATAATATTTCTTTAAGGTTAGTTGCAGACTGTTGCAATGTGTTTGGAGCTGGCTATGCTCACGGAATTCAAAAAAGCGGCGCACCACATAAGTTTGAAGAAGATACAGATATTAAAAGGTTAAAATTTTTCCCTAACGAAACGTGGAACAATCAACTTCTTGAAAATGAAGAACTGTTTATTGAATATAATACAATTCCAGAAGAGAACGAAGCCTACTTTCAGAAAAGAATGTATCAGCTGAATCAGAAGATCGCGCTATTTGCATATGCGAAAACTTCTTCCGGACGCTTTGAAGCGATATTTAAAGGACTTTATGTACTAAATCGTGAAAAAAGCAAAGAGACAGGCGTTCTGACTTATAATCGTATATCTACAATAATGCCAACTTACTATCCAAAAGATGTTAAACAACCTCTTAGAATCGCAGAAGCCTATAATAACGACGGATATAAAATAGCACACTTTTATACAGAAAATCAGGTTAGAAAATTTGAGGATAAATATAGCAAGAGATATAAGATAATACCGTATTTATAAAATAATCGTTTTATTATAAGTTTCACTTTTTTATTTTGTTACATTACTTAACGATTATTTAATGTGAGATACTTTCTTTTTATTTGAATTCTTTTTTCATAATAGAATTCAAATTCTTTTTAGCTTGGTGCCTCTTTTTCACATAAGTCTTCTTCACTCTATAAAAGAAACCTCAGTTCAACTCATACATTTGAACTGAGGTTTCTTATTATCCTCGAAAGGTTAAATTTATTTTTTATTTACTTGGTGTCCACTTTTTTTCTGACTCTGGGAACTCGTGTTGCCAGTTTGAAATTCATTCCCTAATTCAACATCATTTCTTTTATCTTGCTTTTCTACTTGCTCTCTTGTCTGATTCTTTTTCTGTATCCCTTGTTTTGACATTACTTATCTCATCTCGCTTTCATCTAGTATTGTTTTTAATATGTACAACTAAAAGAAAAAACATATAAATTAAATAAATAAATTGTTAGTTGCTTCTGAATCAAAGCCTTATTTGCCACTAGGCGAACCCCAGCATATAAACAACCTAGCACATTTTAGATTGCTGCCTACTCCTTACCTAATACAGTAATTTTTCTTTTTTAGTTTTAGGGTGGAGGGACAAGCTTTATGGGATTAATTTGATTTTGGAATAAGTGAGAATAGGATTGTAAAAAGGACACATAATTAGTAAAACAATTACTGTTGTTTAATATGTCAGGAAATGAAGATTTTACTCATTTTTGGAGGAAGTTGTAATGGAGAATTATCAAACGTTGAAAAATGCGATGAATGAATGGGCACGTGTGACTGAGGATCCACAAATGTTAGTGACTTATGAAGTAAACCAGGAATTCCAAGTAGATGAAACACTGACATTAAAAAAAGCTGAAAAGCAAGGGGAAAAAAGAGCTATTAAAAGAGTAGCGTTAAAAATGCTGCAAAAAGGTATGGATAATCAAGCAATATCTGAATTAACGGAGCTTACAGATGAAGAGATTGAACAGATTCGTAAATAACGAATGTAAACCGAGGATAGGAAGAAATAGATCCAAAACAACATTTTATTTTATTACGATAAAAAAAGGGCTACCCCAAAATAGGAAAGAGGTAGCGAGCTCTACTCAAGCTAAAAGTTGAATACATTGGTTGAGTTAAAACAACTACATTATTTTAACATGTATAAAAATTTTAGTAAAACGCTATCATTTCCAGTTTTATTAACTAATTTCCTCTGCTAAAATGGAATCATAGGGATGAAAAGAGAAGGGTAGATGAGGCATATGAGTACGAGTCTATTGCTAACTTTAGGGGTTATATTTTTGGCAACAATAGCTATAGCCATTTTAATTAAGATTCCAGAAGAAGATTAAACTGTATAATAAAATAAAAAGCTATCTCAAATAATAAAGGAGATAGTTTTTTTATTGCTTCATGTCTCATTTGAAAAATTAAAGTTGATTTTATATAGAGGAATTAAATGCATAAAAATTAATTAAAAACAAATACTTTCACTGTCATAAATAAAAAGGAGGCTAGATAAAGGTGGATGCACAAAGAGCACAAGAAATTGCCGATTCAGTGGACATGGCCAATGTAATACATAACGGGAAAAGTATTTACATTGAGCATGTAGACCAACAAAATGGGGTAGCTACAATTCATAACCTGGATGAACCAAATAATAAGCAAAGTGTTTCTATAACTGAACTAACAGAACAATAATTTACTCTTAGAATAAAAAAGCCGTTTTATGTAGGCTTTTTTTTATTTTTCTCTCATTTTTATGGAGAGGGGATAAGAAGAAAAAATAACCACATTAGAAAAGTGTTGTTAGATCAAGGATGTATAAAAATCTAACCGTAATGAACTTTACTTTTAAATGGAGGACTCAATATAATGGAACACGACTCCTTATAACTTCCATCTTTCAAAGAAATCCCTTCCCAACAACAGTAAATCAAGCAAATAAGAAAACATTGCAGGTTAGAAGTTTTTTTTTCGTTTATGTTGACTTCTACGAAATTTTATTGTAGGATAATCTATATCATCAATAAACACATTAAATACTTATCCTACGATGTACGTTATGCCCTATTTGTTTTGAACCGTACTGTTTATTTGGGATTCCTACATTTGTTGACGGATGCCATGCCTGTCTTTGACACAGGATTGCTGGAACGTTAATATGCGGAAACCCACCTGCGAGACCGCGGGTTCACAAAACAGATTGGGAGGACGACATAGGTGGGAATCCCTTAACTATACATACCGTGCTAGACGGGGAGATGGCGGTGCCCTGTAACCTGCAATCCGCCTTAGCAGGGTTTAATTCCTAACAGAGGTATGAGTCAGATAAGGTCTGACTTGGACAAGTGGTGTTGACAACTGGGTCCTGCACAACAGAAACCTATGAACATGGTCAGGTCCGGAAGGAAGCAGCCATAAGTAGATTCTTCTGTGTGTTGCAGCACAACCCGGTCGAGCTAACTGTACACGTAACGCTTATTTGATCATGTCAATGACGGGTGCACGGTGTTTTTACTTAGTAATTTTTATTGAGTGTTAAGAAAACTATCTTTAATAGGTCTGGTGGCGATAGCAGAGAGGTCACACCCGTTCCCATATCGAACACGGAAGTTAAGTTCTCTAGCGCCAATGGTAGTGGGGACTTTGTCCTCGTGAGAGTAGGACGTTGTCAGGCAAAAAACAGCCCATCATATCAATGATGGGCTGTTTTTTTGTATATTAATTTCGTTTAAATTGATTTCTACGAAATTAAATGTTATGTTTTACGTAATTTATTAGTATATGTAGGAGGATTTAGAGTGAAAAAAAATAGCCTAGAAGTTATTCCGTTGATTGATGACTTTAGCCAATGGTTAATAGAATCAGGCAAATCTGATAATACGATTAAAACCTATCGAGCAGTGCTAAACCAATTTCATGAATGGCTCCTAAGTGAAGGTGAACATTTAGATCAAGTAACAAGAAATAATGTCCAAACTTATATGATTAACCTTGAATCTAATAATAAAAGTGCGTCGACTATAGAAAAAGCTTTTGTAACAATTAGCGTTTTTGCACGCTTTCTTGAAAAACCAGAAATTGTTCAAAATATTGAACGTAAACAAAAAGAGAAAAATAACGAGGTTGTACCACAGTCATTAGAAGCAAGTGAGCGTGACCGCCTTTTATCTGAAGTAAAGCAACAGGGAAACCTTCGTGATATTGCTATTGTATATACTTTATTACATACAGGGATTCGAGTATCAGAGATTTGTGCTTTGAATCGTAAAGACGTAGAGATTAACAAATCTGACGGTTTTTTAATTATCCGTAATGCTATAGGATGTAAAAAGCGATTTGTTCCTCTTTCTACAGAAGCAAGGAATAGTTTAAAGAAATATATTGATTCACTTGATTCTAATCATGAAGCTTTATTTGTGTCTAATTTTGATAGAAGAATGTCTGCACGTACGGTTCAGTACATGCTAAAAAAATATAATGTAAATCCTCATAAATTACGCCACACTTTCTGTCATGAGTTAGTTAAGAAAGGGATAGATATTGCAACAGTTGCCGAACTAGCAGGCCATTCTGATGTGAATGTTACAAAACGATACCTAAAATCTTCTACAAGAAATTTAGAAAATGCGATTACGCAAACCTTTTTATAAAAATAAGCTCTGTAACAAGAATCATGATTCTTGTTACAGAGTTTTTTTATTTAGGTGTATATTCCTACTTAATAATTGCAAAATTAAGTATTAAAACACCAATTACATAGATGTTGACTTCTACGAAGTTATAAGGTAAAATAATTTTTGTTGGTAGCGAAACAGATATCAATTATTTAATTACTAGTCCATGTTTTATATGAAGGGATAGCATACAGATAAACACCACTGACTGTAAATTCTTTCCATGATTATTGGTGGCATAGTCAGGTGGTAAGGTCAAGGTCTGCAATACCTTTTGCCGGCTCCACATTCTAATAGAGAGCTTAGAAAGGACCTTTAGCTCAGCTGGTTAGAGCAGACGGCTCATAACCGTCCGGTCGTAGGTTCGAGTCCTACAAGGTCCACCATTGAACCTGACATATGGAGGAATACCCAAGTCTGGCTGAAGGGATCGGTCTTGAAAACCGACAGGGGTGTCAAAGCCCGCGGGGGTTCGAATCCCTCTTCCTCTTCCATTATATCTTTGTTATTATCGCGGGGTGGAGCAGTTCGGTAGCTCGTCGGGCTCATAACCCGAAGGTCGCAGGTTCAAATCCTGTCCCCGCAACCATTTTTCACATGCGGATGTGGCGGAATTGGCAGACGCGCTAGACTTAGGATCTAGTGTCTTATGACGTGGGGGTTCAAGTCCCTTCATCCGCACCATTTTAGGAAGCGCCCGTAGCTCAATTGGATAGAGCGTTTGACTACGGATCAAAAGGTTAGGGGTTCGACTCCTCTCGGGCGCGCCATAAACAAGAAGCAGCTCATTTTGGTAGAGCTCAAGTCTGATAAGCGTGAGGTCGGGGGTTCAAGTCCACTTAGGCCTACCATTATTCCACAGTGTCTCAGTGGGAGATCCATACAGAGAAGTACCCAAGTGGCTCAAGGGGCTCCCCTGCTAAGGGAGTAGATCGTTAACGCGGTGCGAGGGTTCGAATCCCTTCTTCTCTGCCATTTTATAATTTTATCTGGTCCGTTGGCCAAGTGGTCAAGAGATTATCCTTTTAAAAAGGTAACACGGGTTCGAATCCCGGACGGGTCATTACAAAAAAGGCAGTTTGCTGATAAAGCAAGCTGTCTTTTTATTGGATAAGAGATCTTGCTTTAATCCATTATGTAAAACTAATTTAAATGTTATTAGAATGAAGATAAAAAGCATTTGATAATAGTGCCGATAACTCGGAATATGTCAACAGAAATATTTAATAAATTTCAACATTGTAGAAACGCTCCAAATATAACCCAAAAAGAACCACCCCAACAAAAAAGCACTCACCAACAGTGAGTGCTTTTCCATTAAATAAACAATCCAACCATAATACCTGTTAAAATCGATCCCATTGTCGCTACTAACAGCATCTTCAAGCCGAACTTGGCAACGCGTGAAGCTTGTTCGCCGTTGATTGCTTGGATCGTACCAAGAACGATACCGATTGAGCTGAAGTTGGCAAATGAGATTAAGTAAGCTGATACGATCCCAACCGTTTTTTCAGAAAGGTTTGGCATCATTTTTTGGAAGTCAAGCATCGCAACGAATTCGTTTGCTACTACTTTTGTTCCCATTACGCCGCCGGCTCTCATTAGCTCGTCTGCCGGGATACCCATGATAAAGGCAATTGGGTAGAAGATATAGCCTAAAATGTCTTGAACCGTTAATCCGATTACGCCATTTAATACGTAGTTCACTAATGCTAAAAGACCAACGTATGTAACAAGCATGGCTGCTACGATTAACGCAACGCGTCCGCCGTCTAGTGCTCCGTCACCGATTGCTTCAAACAGCGTGCCTTGCTTAGCAGGCGCTTTAATATCGACTTCGTTTTCATCTTCCACTTTTACAGGTGCAACCATAGAAGAAACGATTAAGCCAGAGAATACGTTTAGCGGAAGGGCAATTAATACGTATTCAGCCGGAATCATCTGCATGTATGCGCCTAGAATTGAACAAGAAACGGATACTAAAGATGTTGTTGTAACGATAAATAAACGGTTTGGTGTTAAACCTCCGATGTGGTTTTTCACCGCAATTAGCGCCGTTGTATCACCAAAAATCATTGCGTTCACGGCTGTGAAGCTTTCAATTTGGGGAAGTCCGGTAATTTTTGAAACAAGTCCTCCGATATATTTGATTCCAAAGGGTAAAATACGAGAGTAGTTTAAAATACTTAATAATGCTGAAACGAATACAATCATAACTAACGTTTGGATAAAGAAAATGCCTTTTCCTGCAAGATCTCCAAACACGAACGAAATTCCGTCGTTACCAAATGATAAGATCTTTGTAAATACACTTGTGATAAAGTCAAGCACCTTGCGACCAATCGATGTATTCATCATAAAAGCAGAGATAGCAAGCTGGATGACAAGCATAACTGCGATGCCTTTATAGTTGATAAGTTTCTTGTCGTTTGACATGAGGAATGCAACTGCTAAGATAATTACAATCCCGATAATTCCCATTAAAATTGACATTTACTTTTCTCCTTACATGTATTCTATATTTATAAAAGAGGGACGTGCATAGAAATGACTATGTAAATCGGCCTCTATTTTATACAAAAACGGAACTTCTACGCCAATTTTGTTAAAAATGGGCAAAATTTTTTAGGCCATTATAAAAAATGACGTAATTGTAAAATAATATTTACTATGTGCTAATATGTAAAAAAACATGCAGAACTGACATAATAACTTATATTTCGACAGCCTCTACTATCTTAAATCATTTTGAACAAAAGAAAAAGGGGAAATGAAGATATTTTTAATATAATTGTGAAATATTTTTAAAAATTTATGATACTTCCGGTCCTTGGAATTACAGCATGAGAAGTAAAAAAGAGACAAAATCACTTATCATATGCTGTTCAAGAGAAATTTTTCCTTTTTAATGGTAGAATATTCATGAATAATGACAAAGTAAAAGTACAAAGGAGTTAACAATGAATAGTATTCAAGCCTTTTTTTCAAAGCATCCGAAATGGTCGTATACCGGAAATTTTGTGGTAACACTAGCGTGCGTAGCGGTCTTTCCATCTTTATTTATGCCGACCGTTTCAGGAGTGCTGCTTGGATTTGTCGCAGCTACCGCTATTACTTATGCATTAGGACTTAAGTGGAAACCGCTGAGACAGCTCATAAGTACATCCAGTAAATAAAACGCTCTATAATAAATGTGGTAAACTAGTAAAAATGATAAAAGAGGTGTAAACATAATGACAACACCCGAGAGAAGGCTGATTCATTTAGCAACCGCCATGCCTGAACAAATGGCATACGGCTCTGACAAAGAAATGCGGACAGGTATATGCAAAAAGCAAGTAGACGAAACGTTTTTAGCAAAAGAAGGGTTTCAAGGCGACGGCGTAGCTGACTTAAGGTATCACGGCGGACCGGATCGTGCGGTGTGCGTGTATCCGTATGAGCACTACAAAAAATGGAACGAAGAGTTTGATACGGAGCTGCCAATGTCTGCGTTTGGAGAAAATCTTGTCTTAGCGGGCATGGTTGAAAAAGACGTATGTATTGGAGACGTTTATCAAGTGGGAGACGCCGTTATTCAAGTGACGCAAGGGCGAAACCCATGTGACACGATTACAAAGAGAACGGGCGTTAAAGGGATTTTAAAACGAATGATTGAGACAAGCTATACCGGCTATCTTTGCCGCGTGCTGAAAGAAGGTACGATTACGAAAGACGCGGAAGTGAAATTAATTCAAGCTCATCCGGACCAAGTATCCGTGTGGTTCACGCTTGATTTATATTTCCATCATTCAAAAGATGTAGAAGGAATGCAGCGGGCTTTAGAAGTGGCTGAGCTTGCGGAAGACTGGAAAAATAAATTTCAAACGCGGATTGAAAAGGCGCTTTCTGTCGCGCAGCGATAAAAAGTAAATGCCCTCCAATCGTTAGAACGTATCTAACGATTGGAGGGCATTTTTTTCTTAGAAGCGTCCGTATCCTAAGAAATGATCTTGATAGTAAGAAACATCTAGGTCAGCTACAGCTACACCGTGTGAACCAGCATGAATCATTTGGCCGTTTCCGATGTAGATTCCCATGTGAGATGGGCCGCTTGTGTATGTGTTTTGGAAGAATACTAGATCGCCTGGTTGTGGAGACGAAATTTTTGTCGCCATGTTCCAGTAGTTAGCTACGCTTGTACGTGAAATGCTGTGACCGCTATGGTTGAACACGTATGCGATAAAGCCTGAGCAGTCAAATCCGCTTGGTGTGTTTCCTGCCCATTGGTAAGGTGATCCTACTAAACTACGTGCAACATTTACTGTGCTTCCAGAAGCCGTGCTTGTTGTTGGAGCAGGTGCTGGTGTGCTTGTTTCTTGTGCTGCAGATGTAGATGCAGATGCTGTAGAAGTAGAAGGAGTTGATGTGCTTACACCTTTTACTTGGCTTGTTGTACTTGGTTTACCTGATGCAATTGTTACGTAGCTTGAGCTTTTTGAAATCCATTTGTTTGGTGCAATTTCAACTAAGCCGTTTGCTTCTTTTAAAATAGCAAACTCTTGGCCTTGTGTTGCCGTTCCAACAACTGGAGATGAAAAGCTAGCTCCTTGACGAATATTTAACGCACTCACGTTTACGATGACTTTTTGATTAGTAGCAGTAGTTGCTTGTTGTTGAGGTACGCTTGGCGTTACCTTTTCTTGTACGGGTGCTGGTGCAGCGCCTCCGTCATTTGCACTTGCTGAAGTTGTGCTAAATGTTAGGGCAGCGGGAACAAGTAATGCTGCTAACCCCATATTCATAACTGTACGATTTGCTTTCTTTAGCATGTTCTTTCTCCCTTTCCATAACTTGTTTTATTCACAACTGTGAGTCTATCAATCCTGACAGGAAAAGTAAACATCTAATTCCAAATTACGACATTTTGTAACATAGTTTTAATATTAAAGGGCGATATAAGTAGAATTGTCACCTTCTCTGTAATAATTCTGACAATTTATCTAGGTAGAAATGTTTAGGAGATTCATAGATTTATTAGAAAATATGTAAGCTAAATGAAAAAGGGGAGCAGAAACCCAGCAGCTGAATGGCTTCAAGGCTTTTAGGATGTATAAAAGCTATAGGTAAAAAGTGATATCGCCACTAGCGATACACTTTATTTTTTTCTAAATGAGAACATAGAGAAGAAGGATACGCTGTCATAAAAGAAACTCAGTTACTATAACTGCTATACATAATCAAAAGCATCCAGTTGAAGCAAGTGAAAAAGAAGCGTAGTATACAAGGAGGAATGAACGCGTGAATCATTTACATTCATATATGTAGGAGTGGTTGTTGTATGAAACAGTCATCATCTTTTATTAATGGAATTCTTTTAGCTGCTCTTGTACTGATTTGGGGATTAACGTGGCCGATGTCGAAGCTGGCGCTTGACTATTCATCGCCTATTTTGTTATCTGGACTGCGGTCGTTAAGTGCGGGAATCATCTTATTAGCAGTCGCACTGCCAAGATACAAGCAGCTTCACTGGAAGCAGAACTGGCGTAAATATATGGTGTCAGGTCTATTTAATTCAATCTTATTCTACGGTCTGCAAACGATTGGACTTATGTTTATGCCAGCAGGGGTTTTCAGCGTTATTGTCTACTTGCAGCCGGTGCTCATCGGCATCATTGCGTGGCTGTGGATTGGAGAAAGCATGAACGCTGTGAAGATAGGGGGCTTGCTTCTTGGTTTTGTAGGCGTAGCTACCATCAGCACGGGAGAATTATCTGCTAATGCTTCAGCCGTTGGAATTCTTTTAGCTGTCCTTACGGCACTGAGCTGGGCGATTGGAACCGTTTATATCAAGCGTATTAGCGACAGTGTAGATGGCATTTGGCTTATTACCGTTCAAAGTCTTGTCGGCGGAGTGGTTATGACAGCAGCCGGAAGCGGAGTGGAAGGATGGTCTCATATGGTATGGAATTCATCATCTGTGCTGCTGCTTTTATTTTTAGCACTGTTTTCTGTTGCCGTTGCGTGGCTCATTTATTTTTATTTAATCAGTAAAGGAGAGGCCAGCAAAGTGGCGTCCTTTAATTTTCTTGTTCCTATTATTTCAATTGTCATTGGCACGCTCTTTTTAGACGAACCGTTTACGTCGTCACTTCTTGTAGGGCTGGTGCTTATTATTATCAGTATTTATTTAGTGAATAAAAAAGCGAAGAATCAAAAGTTAAAGCCCTCTGATGGAGGAGACCAGGCAGCTTGAAATCACCCATAGAAAAACCGTATTCGCAACTCGAATACGGTTTTTCTTCTATTCAGCAACTTCTGTTTCATTTGCTTTTAGTTTTTCATAAAATACGCCAAGCGAAGTCGTTACGTAAGGAACAAGCCATAATAACCCGATACCAAGCGTGATCATACTTAAAATGCCCCAGCCAATAAAGCTTAAAAGGAGTAAAAAGTAGGTCCACTTGTAGCCGTTCATTAACCGTCTGCTTTCAGTAATAGACTGGTTCACTGAATAATCTGGGTTATCGCGGAATACGTAGTAAGCCTGTGAATAGGCAAGGCTTTTGATGATGCCGGGAATGATTAGTAAAATACTCCACAGCACGGTATAAATAATCGTTAGCAAGTAAAGTCCGAGGGTTCTAAAGTATAATCCTGCAGATGAAAATGAATCAAACACGTTTCCTACACGTACACTTTCTCCTCGCACCAGACGCAATAGTACCCAGTAGTAAGAGAAAAAGAGCGGTACGAGCAGCAGGGATACAATATTAGCTAAGGTAGACTGAGAGTATTCGGTTTCAGACCCGCTTGGAAATCCGTTAACAAGAAAGTCAATAAGTCCTGGAATACCGGCAGCAATTAGATACGTAACGAACGTAAGCAGTACGGCGAATCCCCAGCGGTTTTTCAGCGCTGTGAGTGCACCTTGCTTCACTTCTTTTATTCTCATAACTTGATGTCCCCCTCTAGGTGAGTTTATACAGAGAATTCAACCTGTACATTAGTCAATATATTAGCGATTTTTAAATATATGAATGCTTGCACTAATAAGTTGGATAAAGTTTTTTAGAGACTTGAAATTTATGGAAAGTCCTTTAAGATGGAAGTATAAGGATATTTTAAGTCGGAAGGAGGGACGGAAATGACGCTTGTGTATTTGCTGATTCTGGCAGTCGTTTATATCTTTCTGGATCTTGCCATGCGAAAGAAGCTGAATACAAAGATGAAAAAAAGCTATTGGAGAAGCTTTAAGGGAAGGCGTCCGCTGTTTATCACACTTGAAATGGTGATGCTTGCTGCGTTTTTAGTGCTGATCTTTGTTATACCTCCAGCCTATACCTCCGTTTTTATGTTTCTTTTCTTTTTTTTCCTGTACGTAATTCGAGGATTTGAAGAATGGAAGTTTGAAAGAAAACAAAAAGAGCACTATCACTCGTGGTTTGGTGCAACTTTTTTCTTGTTTGGGACGTTTATATTACTGATGACAGATATGTAAAACAAAATTGTGAAACGACGAAATGAACCGCGGTTGATTTCCGTGCAAGACTTCGCTTTCCGCGGGCGGCCGGTGAGCCTCCTCGTCGCGAACGCTCCTGCGGGGTCTCACTTGTTCCGTTTTTCCCGCAGGAGTCTTCGTCTTGCCCTCCAATCAACCATTAGAAGCACCTACATATATGAAACAAACCTACATGCACCATATCCATAAAAAAATCCGAACGAATTGGATTCTGCATCAAGAATCAAGTTCGTTCGAATTTTTCTTCAATTAAATAAACTACTTATATACAAGCCTCTTTTTTTACGTAAAGCATTGAACAACTGTGCCTTTATTCTTCTCTACGTTAACACGAGCATACGCGCCGTTAATAAGCGTGAGCTGAGGAGGAAGGTGGCCGCAGTCGATGTCATAGATAACTGGAATATGTAAGTCAGAGGCGAGGTCATGATACACGTCTTCAGCAGTGTAGGAATCAACGGGTTCATTAGCTATGCTTCTGCCAAATAAAATACCCGAGCAGTTATCAAACCAGCCCGCTAGCTTAAGCTGAAGAAGCGAACGGCGAAGGTCTACAGTCGTCAGTTCACAGTTGTCAAAATACCAAATGACCGGTTCTGAAGGAATATGTTTTTCTCGAAAAGCTTTGACGTCTCCAAAAGAAGTGCCGGCTAAGTGTCTGATCACGTCGATACATCCTCCAAGCAAGCGCCCTTCGAGGTGAACGTCACGTGACTCTGTATGTTTCCAAGCCGTTTGCTCGGTTAAATGAAACACGCATGGTGACGGGTTATCGTGCTGCCATTCTGTTTGATAGGAATCAGAAGAAACTTGAACCACGCTTTCGCCTTCTTTGGTCGTTAATACCTGCTGCCACATCGCAGTCGTTGGATCCCAGTACTCTCCGCGTAAATCCACAAAATTCGTTCCATGAGCCGTTGCGATTCCCGTATTAAGTGTAATAGCCAGCAGAAGAACGCTGGTGTCAGAATAGCCAAGCACCCATTTTGTTTTCCATTTTGTAAAGTCAAGATGTTCAAGAATTTCAATCAGCAGCTCGCCTCCCCAAGGCGGGATAAGGATATCAATGTTTTTATCAGCAATCATGCCTTGAAGCTCATTCGCACGGTTTTTAGGAGAAGCGGATTTTGCTTTATGCTGCGTCCAAACGGTTTCTCCGGGTATAACAGAAAAACCTTTTTCCTCCATTCGTTCACACGATAAAGAAAACATGGAGTGAAGAGGCTTAGGTACGCCAGAAGACGGTGCGGTTACGCCGATGGTTGGGTTAGATGTAAGAAAAGGATAGGTAATCATAGCGGCCTCCTTCAAAGGTTTTAGCTTATTTTACCAGCGAGAGAAATACGGAACAAGCTTATTTTTTATTTAATTTAGGAAGATTGATAGGTTTTGTAAAAAGAATCCGTATTAATAGATGTAAAAGCAAGGAGAAAGGAGCAATGTCATGGAAGATGACTGGATCGTTGCGAGTATAATGCGTCAAAAAGAAAAAGGGCTGGAGCTGTTAATTGATCAGTACGGAGGATTAATTACGGCCATCGTCCGCAAGCATTTAGGCACGTTAAAAAGCTATGAAGAAGAGTGTATAAACGACGTATTATTAGCGGTATGGCACCATATTCACCGCTTTGATTCCGAGAAAAATACGTTTAAAAACTGGGTTGCGGCTGTTGCTAAGTACAAAGCCATCGACTATCAGCGCAAATACATAAAAACGCAGCACGAAGCGCTTAATGAAGCGGAATTTGGTGAAACATCAGGAGTTCATAACGTTCAAAGGGACGACGTGGAAGAACTTTTAGGTCATTTAAGTGAAGGAGACCGCGAGCTGTTTAAAGCGTATTACTTACAGGAAATCGAGCTGAAGCAAATTGCTAAAAAACAAGAGACCACCATCAGCAATTTATACAACCGGCTGTCGCGCGGACGAAAAAAATTAAAAGCCATTTTTAAATAAGAAATAAGGAGGGACAAAGATGAAAAATGAGTACGACTTATTAAACGGATCGTCTATAGATGTTGATGAATATGAAGAAATTGAGCTAACGGAAAGCGAGAAAAAACGAATGAAAAAACGTTTAAAACGTGAAATAAAGCCGGCGCGTAAAAAAGCGCGTCCGCTGATTGCCGCTGCGGTGCTGCTGCTTGCTGTAACACCTGTGATGATACAAAACGAAACGGTATGGGCATCGGCTGTGCGAATCAGTCAGCAGCTTGGTCAGCAAATTGAGCTGCTTATGAACAAGCCTGAAGGCAGTTTGAGCAGCTATAAAAAAGCGGTAAATGAAACGGCAACGGACCAAGGCATTCAAGTAAAAGTAAATGAAATGATGCTTGATGACGGACAGGTGCTGCTTGGGTTAACCATTAGCGCAGATGAATTTAGAAGAACGGCACTAGGTCTTAACCGAAACACCCCAATTCGACCGGGAGAGCTGCGCGTGAAAATTGGTAATATGTCGTTTTTTGATTCTGCTTCAAGTATTAGAGAGGAACCAATCAAAAACAAAGACGGAAGCTGGGACTATCTGTACGCTTTAAAATTAACGCAAGCGGACACGAACGGAGACGGGAAAATCGATGTGGAAGGCTACAGCGTGCTAGATCATATTGATCCAAACAAAAACTATCAAATCAGCGCGCAGTTCACAAGCCTCGAATTTGAAAAGAATCCTGGTCAGACGAAAAGCGGGAACTACCGGGATTCGTACGGAGAAATTAAAGGGAATTGGACCGTACACACCAGCGTAAACGGCTCAAAAATTATTGCTGATACTAAAGTGTATCCGTTAAACAAGGAAATTCCGATTAGCGAAAAGGGAATAGAAGGCGTATTGTCTATTAAAGAAGTTCGCGTATCGCCTGTTTCGATTAAAATGCACTATACGTTTACATCATCAAACGGAAGCATCCGAGGCGGAACGGATGTTGGTGTAGACATAAAAGATCAAAATGGAAGAAATCTTTCTGAAAGCGGCAGTGGAGGAGGAACAGACACAGTGATAGAGATGGACGGAGAGTACCGAAATGATAAGGACGTCACTATGCTTCGATTTATTCCGTATGTAAGTGATCACGAAAAAGACTGGTCAAAAGACTTAACTTCAGACGCATTTAATTTGAAGGTAAACAACAACTAACCAAAATAAAAACCAGAGGCCTGCTTAGCGGGCATCTGGTTTTTTATTAAATATCCATTTTATTTAACAAGCGAAGAAACGTTTGTAATTCTTCATCCGTAAAATGACTAAGCTTTTCACCGTATTCTTTAGTGAGCACTTTTTCCATTTCTTCTGCAAACGCTTTTCCTTTATCCGTAATCGATAAGTAGACAACGCGGCGGTCTTTTTGACTGCGTACGCGCGTGACAAATTCTCTTTCCATGAGACGGTCGCTGACGCACGTCATGCTGCTGTTTGAGATGTGCATATGCTCGGCAATCTCAGAAACGATATGATTGCCTTCTTTATACAGCAGGCGAAGCGCTAAAAATTCATTTAAAGGAATATATGATTTTAAAGTGGGGATAACCGACAGCTGCATTTTTTTCGTTTGGTTTCGCATCGTGGAAACCACATTTTGGATAAGTTGATCTCGTGTATTCATAGAGGTTGCATGCTCCTTTTTCCGTTCAAACAATTTCTTTTCTTTTCTATTGTACCATATTGTACATAAAGAGAAGCGGCAGGTTTTTTAGAGGGAAAAAGAGAAGTAGTAGGTATCTGTTGCGATAGAAAGGGGCTTGAGTGATGGGAAAGGTAATTGAATTTAAAACGACGCTGCTTCCTTTTGATGGAGCAAAAAAGCTTGTGAACGCAAATAATTCGGAAAGTGACTTACTATACAAAGAATATTATGACCTTGGAGACGGCAAGCAGCTGTGCACGCTTGTGTTTGAACGCTATTTTTTCCGCACCGGCGGCAGAGAATCACTAACCATTATTCTAGAAAATGTGTCGGGTCCAAACAAAGTTAAGTGTATTCCTTCAGGAAGCGCAGAAGGAGTATTAAATATTGACTGGGGAGCAAGCAAAGATTTTGTACGATGGGTCGAAAACGCACTGTCTGCTTATACGCTAGAAGAACCGCAGAGATAAAGGTAAAGCTGGAGAAGGCAATACGCTTCTTCAGCTTTTTTGTGAAGGAAATGACGATTAGAGAAATGAAAAGATGTAAAAGCTACTGTAGAAATAAGAACTTTATGTGGACAATAAGCAATTTTTCTCTTTTTACCGGATAAATGAGTATAATATGAAATTGCAGGAAGACGTCACATTTACATAACAAAGGAGAACAACATAATGAAAAAACTCACCATCGTATTATTTGTTTTAATGATAGCTATAGTAGGCTGTTCAAAAGGAAATGATTCACGTTCAAAAGAAGTAAAAGGAACGATTGAAGTACCGGAATCCATTCAAGCAAATGAACAAGTCAAGCTTAAAGTCCTTGTGACACAAGGAGATAAAAAAGTAGAAAACGCGGACGACGTACAGTTCCAAGTTGAAAAAGAAGGCTACATCAATCAAGAAATGACAAAAGCACCGCACGAAGGAAAAGGCGTCTACAGCACGGACTATACGTTTAAAGAAGACGGCGAATATATGATTACCGCTCATGTTACGGTAGATGGTGACATGAAAATGTTTACGAAAAAAGTAGAGGTAGGCAAGTCTAAAGAGTAGTACCTTATATAGCCATTTAAAAAGAGAATGCCTTGTGCATTCTCTTTTTTTCATAAGAACACTTTAATCTACGTAGTTCGACAGCTCAATCAAATTGTAATCAGGATCTCTTATGTAGACAGAAACGATCGGACCTAAAGCACCTGTACGTTTGACCGGCCCTTCTTCAATTTCTACATTATGTTTTTGTAAATAATGGATTATGCTTTCGATCTTTTCTTCTGTAATAAAACATAAATCAGCGGAACCTGGAAGAGGATGCTTTGCTTTTGGCTCAAATTCATGGCCCGCTTGATGTAAGTTTATTTTTTGTTCACCAAAACGAAGCGCTACTCTTCCTTCTCCGAACGTCTCTTTCTGCATACGTAAAATAACCGTATAAAAGTGAATGGTTTTTTCAATGTCTTTTACTGTTAACACAAAATGGTCTAGTTTTTTAATCATTTCGTTTCCTCCTAACAATGTACACTTTCTTCCTCTGAGGCTAGGGTAAGTACTGGGTGAGATCTGAGAGGTTTTTCTATAAATAAGTATATCATTTGTAAAGTGGAGCATAGCCAGAGACAGCTTTATGTTCATTTTTAGTTCAAATGAGCGTTTTATAAATAGCTTATTTTCTAAAATGCTGCGGTTTTTACATCACACATTAAAAAATTATGGAATTTTATGTTAATATTAAGTAGAGAGTAACATTTATTTTCGCAACTCGGTCGGGAAAGTTTGTTGATTAGATGTGTTGAAAATTTAAATACATATAAGAATGGAGATGCTCGTATGTCTATGGGGATACTTTCTTTCATCACTTTTGTTATCTGGTTTGTAGCCATTCAAGAGTTTTTAAAACCTGAAAAAAATCAGAGTAACCGAAAGATAATGATGTTAACATCGGCAGGCTCCTTGCTGACGTTAGCTCTGACCATTTCACTTTTTCAAACGCTATAAAAATACCTTAAAAAGCGGTTTTTCGTCTGCTACAAGAAGCGTAATACATGCGGCCCTGAGTTCTTCCGTGGTTGTATGATTTGGTTTTCGGAAAATGATGAGGAAGAGGAGAGTAGAGATTGTGAAGAGGAACTACACATTACTGTTTTATTTTCTGTTTGTATTGTCAATGATAGGCGGCCTAGCGTTAAGAGATACGTTTTCCTATTCAATGATGGTTGGAGGCGGAATAGGGCTCACCTTTCTTTTTTGCTCCGCTTATTCTGCAGAAAAAAAGAAAAAGAAGCATGTGAACTGATGGTTCGCATGCTTCTTTTTTTTATGTTTTTTTGTACGACTATCTTATTTATAAATGGTGGACGGAACTTTAAACGTATGAATGCCGTTAGAATACGGGCCGTACTCATACTCACCAAATATAATGGCAATGCCGCTACTTGTATAGTAAAACTGATCGTCTTTTAAATTTACAGACTTAAATTCATTAACCCAGAACTGAGCACCTTTTTTATTACGCGCAATCATTTCATTCCGGATATAGTTATTAACTTTATTCAACTTCGTATTATTGTTAATAATATCTTTTAAGCTAATTTGTCGAGCTTTTATCAAATCGTAATTGTAAGTATCAATCCAAGCGTTGCCGTGAACGCCGCCAGCGTACGCATCATTCGTAACAGCAACACTTAAAATATTATCTTGGTTGTAAGGTACAGAGTATGTCATATTACGAGAATAAGGACCTGGCGCCCAGCCGTTTTTGCGGTCTTCCTTCTCTTGTTCTTTTAGCTCGTTATGTTCTTTTTGTGCTTCTTTCGCAATATTTAAGAACTTTCGATTATAGCTAGCCTCAAATGGTTTATTGATAAGAGCAGATACCTGAGGGTAACTAATGTTGCTTGCTAAAGATTTCTTCGTAACTGTTACCCCTAAGGCTTGAATTTTGTCAATAGGGGCTTTTTCATACTTAATGCTTGATGACTTTTGAGCATAGGTACCCTTTGATACCCCATAAAGACCACCAAATTTGCTAGATTCAGAATACACGCGGAATACTTGCCCTTTTGTCACTTTTCTAGCCGCTGCTAACTTGTTGTTTTTTATGTTGTAAAGATTCGTGTTCTTTAAAACGGTAACGCGTCCTATTTGCCCTTTAACCAGTTCCTGATTCCCCCACACGACTTTTGCTTCTGCAACGGTTTGGGGTGCAAGCGGTGAAAATAACAAAGCAAAACCTAAAACAACTGCGCTAACCCTTTTGAACCTTTTCATAAAAGCCCCCTAAAGTGATTTTTGTAGGTTTTAAAACTAATACATACTTTATTTTCCAAAAAAGCTCATTCACTAGTATAGCACAACTTTACATTTTTTTACTTTTATTAATTCCTTTTTACGTAATTATTTTTCGACTTACTTTTATTAGAAAAAATAGACCAGCACTTACCACTTTATCCCTTCAGTAGAAAGAAGAAAAAAGTCAATTATTTACCCTGGACTAAAAAAGTTTCCTGTGGTAAACTTTCGGTATTATTATAAGTGAAAACTAAAATTTTTAAATAATTGATGCAGACAGGTTCACTTTTCTGCTTAAGCAGAATAGCCTATTACAAATCAACGAGTATATTTTTTTACCTTAAAAGTTGGTCTAATGAAAAAAATATAACCTTGTATAAAAAACAAGAAGGGGTGAAAAATAGATGGCTAGTGTAAAAAATTCTCCGCTGTCTACATTTACGACAGGTGAAACGGTGCAGCTAGAGCGAATTGAAATCGAAGGTGCCTTAAAGCGCCGCTTGTTAGATTTAGGGTTTATTCCAGGAGCCATCATCAAAGTGCTTCAAAAAAGCCCGTTAGGAGATCCTGTTGCTTATCAAGTCAGTCATACAACGATTGGTCTCAGAAAAGAAGAAAGCTCAAAAATTTATGTGAAAAAAGTAGGTGACGACGTTGAGTGAGTATCGCATTGCATTAGCAGGAAATCCGAACACGGGAAAAAGTACGTTATTTAACGGATTAACCGGTCTTAAGCAGCACACGGGAAACTGGACGGGGAAAACTGTAGCCAAAGCAGAAGGGACGTTTGAACATCACCAGCAGCTCTACACAATCGTCGATCTGCCTGGAACGTATTCACTTTATTCAAATTCGGCAGACGAAGAAGTAGCGCGCGATTATATTTTATTTGAAAGACCTGACGTGACGGTTGTTGTGGTCGATGCAACGGCGATGGAACGAAATCTTAATTTAGCTCTGCAGGTAATGGAAATGACGGAAAACGTCGTGATTTGCGTGAACTTAATGGATGAAGCAAAGAAAAAAGGAATTGTAATTAACGAAAAAAAGCTGGCTGAATCTTTAGGGGTACCGGTTGTGCCTATATCAGCTCGCAATAAAAAAGGCATTACGAATTTACTGGATGCGATTGAAGGAGTCGTACGCGGGGAAGTAAAGCTTACTCCTTATCAGGTGCAGTACACAAAAGAAATTGAAGCATCGCTAAAAGAGCTAGAACCTCAAGTTGCTTCTATTGTGGGAAATCAATTTCCTCTCCGCTGGATTGCTTTACGAGTTCTTGATGGAGATACGTCGTTTTTAGAGACGATTCAGCAACGTCAACAAAAAGATATCAGCCACACAGAAAGGAGGAACAGCGCATATGGGAAATCCGTTAACTCCTGAAAACTCATTAGCGATGGAACAGCTAACGCGCTATGCGCAGCAGGCAAAAGAAAAAGATCATCGTTCAAATATGGTCGCAAGCATTTATCAGTCTTCACAGCAAATATGTAAAAAAGCCGTTGTGTACCAAGACCGCTCAAAGCTTCAGCGCACGGAGAAATTGGATAAAGTCTTCACTTCGCCAATCTGGGGATTTCCGATTATGCTTGGTATTTTATCGGTCATCTTTTATATCACTATAGCAGGCGCAAACGTTCCTTCTGGATTAATCGCAGATGGGTTTAGCTGGGCAGAAGGATATTTAACAGCTTTCTTTCAAGCGATGCATGCGCCAGAATGGCTGCACGGAATTCTTGTACTAGGACTGTTTCGCGGTACGGGATGGGTCATTAGCGTGATGCTGCCTCCGATGGCCATCTTTTTCCCGGTGTTTGCCCTTTTAGAAAACTACGGCTACTTGCCTCGCGTCGCGTTTAATATGGATCGTTTGTTCAAACGAGCAGGTGCACACGGCAAGCAGTCCCTGACGATGGCAATGGGGTTTGGATGTAACGCCGCAGCGATTATGTCAACGCGTATTATTGAATCGCCGCGTGAACGTATGATGGCGATTTTAACGAATAACTTTGTTCCATGTAACGGCAGATGGCCTACGCTGATTTTATTAGCTTCTTTATTTATGGCAACAGGCTTTACAGGGAGTGCTAAAACTTTCGTAACGGCGCTTGTTGTAGTGGGAACGGTGTTATTTGGAATTGTTGTGACGCTGTTTGTATCGTGGGCCCTGTCTAAAACGGCGCTGCGCGGAGTTCCAACACACTATACGCTGGAGCTTCCGCCTTACCGTAAGCCAAAATTTGTAGATACAATTGTACGCGCAACGCTGGATAAATCGCTGTTCGTGTTAAAACGCGCGATTATTGTTGCAGCACCCGCGGCGGTGTTAACGTGGGTATTGGCTAATATCTATATTGGCGATACGAGTATTTTAATGCACTTTGTTCAGTTTCTTGATCCGTTTGCCAAGACGCTAGGACTAGACGGGTATATATTAGCTGCTTTTATTATTGGCTTGCCCGCTAATGAAATTGTTGTACCGGTTTTACTGATGGCGTATTTATCAACGGGCTCATTAATTGAAATTGAAGATGCAACAAGACTCAAACAAATTTTCCTTGATCACCACTGGACGTGGCTAACGGCTCTTAATATGATGCTGTTTTCGCTTCTGCATTTTCCGTGCGGAACAACGCTTGTGAACATTTATAAAGAAACCAAAAATGTTAAGTGGACGTTTCTTGCTTTTGCGATTCCAACAGTGATTGCGATTGGGGTTACGTTTGCGGTTGCTCAAGTGGTAAAAGCGTTTAACCTTATTTAAATATGAAATAAACGTGCAGGGCTTTGCGAAAAGCCCTGTATTTTTTATGAGCTGCTGTTTTAATAGATTTTTAGTTTCCCCACGGGTGATGAATTGATATTTTTTAGATGAAATGGTAATTTATATGGTGTGTATTTCTTTTATGATATGCACAGATTTAACTTCTGGGGGAGAACAACTATGGCAAAAAACAAGGCAGCAGAAACCATCTGCTGGCTGGCAATCCTTGCTCTCCTTATTCTCAGTATCGTAAATGTCGTTTATAAAGGTACAAAACAAACGCTTCTATTTACGAGAGATGAGCTGAAGTCTGGAGAAGTAAGCAAAAGCTGGGAATCGTTTCGAAAAGAGCAGCAGCTGTCACAGCACAAAGCAAAAATAGAAAATTTTCGTTTAACGCTAGATAGAGATCAAAACATATCTTCTATGCGGTTTACAGTGATAGATCCTTCTGATAATAACTCCTATAAAATGTTGGGTTACAGCTCTTGTTTTTCATGTGAAGATCAAGGAGAGGACTGGTTGACGGTTACAAGCGACAAAGTTGATGGAAAGCCTGCTCAATATGACCGATTAATGACCGCAGATGAGTTCTTTTCGAAGGTGGAAATCCTTAACAACCAGCATTTCTTTACAACTAGTCGCTATGCGTACACGCACCTTTATTCTACCGGTGAGTACGAGAATACGAGCTATGACGGTCCTTACTTTGTTCTAGAGGGAACGGAGTTAAAACAACTACAAACCTCTCATTCTTCGAACAAAGATTATCGTGATTACGGCAGCATACAAGTGATTGGCAGCAACAGTTCGGGAAGCTATGAGACAAGCGAGGGTACGACCAAAAGCGTTATCATCAGGTAAAAAGAAGCGGCGGTTTGCATCACGAGAGATTAATAGAAAAAAGCGCCAATGAAATGCTAAAAGGAGGCTGACGGTGGGGATATTTTTTAATAAAATAGATTCAAACAAGAGAAGTAAGTATCAAACAAGGCTGTATTCTTGCTTCACTGTTCTCATCATAATCAATGTGATTAACAGCTGGTTTCTCGAGTGGCTGTGGCTTTATATCACCACAAGTAGCGTTCTTGTTATACTAGTCGTATTCCTGCTCAAAACACCTAAACGTGATTTAGAGAAAGAGTGGAAGCAGCTAGAAATAGAGAAAGACGAGGCTTTTGAAAACAGAGTCAATTTGATGATGATGAATGGCCGAAGTGACGTTCAGGCTATTAAATACATACGAAAAGAAAAAAATCTTGGTCTGCTTCATGCGAAGCAGTATCTTGACCGTATTAAAGAATCAAAGAAATAATAAAAGCGACCTTTGACAAGCAGAGGTCGCTTTTTGATAGGCTATTTATTCTTTCTCGCCAACCGTCACTTTTTTCGTAAACATTTTCATGTCGCCTTTTATCGTCACATGAGCGGTAATCGTATATTCGCCGTCGTCTTTAAACGTATAGTCGGTGCTGTATGCGCCGTTATCCTGATGTTTTGCATCGATCATTTCTTGATTAATATAGCCTTCTTTTTCGACTTGGATTTGTACGGCATCTGCATTTTCTATCTTTTTGTCTCCTTGTGTAACGAGCACGTTAATAGCTGTTTTTTCATTTGCTTTAATGGTTTGAGGGACTTCAATTGTTCCTTTAACTTCCTGTGATTTTTGCTCGTTTCCTTTTGAACAGCCGACTACGGCAATGACTAAAATGAGCAGCAGCATACTAAGCTTTTTCATAAATATCTCCTTTTTATCTTACTTTCTACTAGTAAATAAATTTCTCCATAAAACTTTATCACTTAAGTTATAAAATAAAATCATCCCAATGAGTGATTTTTTATGAGTGTGACGGCAAGAAAATTGAACATTTTGTTACAAAAAATAGGTTACTATCACAATGCGGCTTTACAGCATTGTGTCTTGACCTTAGGATTAAACATAATAAGCTAGGAAAGGGAGAGAAGGATATGCTTACACTTTATGATGAACTGTACGGCAATTTTGAAGCAGAAGGCGTTCTTTTAGAACTGATTCAAAGTGACCCCGTACAGCGTTTAAAAGGAATTTACCAAGGCGGAGCGAGCCGGTTTGTAAATGAAAAATGGAATACTACTCGATATGATCATTCCATTGGTGCGATGATGCTTGTACATAGGCTAGGAGGCTCTTTGGAAGAGCAAATAGCGGCTTTATTACATGACGTTTCACATACGGCATTTTCTCATGTAATTGACTATGTTTTGGAACAAAAAGAAGAAAATTATCATGAAATGATTTACGAACAAATTGTGACCGGGTCGTCTATTCCTTCTATTTTAACGAGCGCCGGTTTAAACTGGCGAGATATCTTACTTGATGAAAGCCAGTGGACGCTGCTTGAACAGAACGCTCCGCGCTTATGCGCTGACCGCGTGGATTATACGCTGAGGGATTTGTACGTATGCGGCGAGATTACTTTACAAGAAGTGCATGCGTTTTTGGATCAGCTTGTCGGATTTAATGGACAAATGGCGTGCAGTAATTTATCAGCGGCAGAGTGGTTTGTGGATGCTTACTACAAAGAAGTCATTGACTTTTTTATGAATCCGCTCAATATGTTTGGGAATTATCAGCTGACGGAAATTATCAAGCTTGCTTTGCAGAAAGATATAGTGTCTATGGAAGATTTTTTAAAGCAGGATGACGATGTGATTAGGTTGCTGAAAAACGCTGGAGATAGCAGCATTGAAGGGATGTTATCTGCTCTTTTTAACAGCAAAGTAGAAACAGGAACTGCGTCTTGTTATGATGTTTACCAAACGACAAAAATGCGCTGGGTTGATCCTCTTGTTATTGGTTCAGATGGGGCGGCTCCTGTATCTCAGCTATCACTTACCGCTAAAAGAGCAATAGAGCAAGCGAAACAAAGGATAGAAAAAGGAGTATATATCATCGTTCAGGCTCCGTTATAAAATGAATCGTTACATAAAAAAGGGGATGCAATAATGTGCATCCCCTTATCTTATAAGAAGTTTTATAGACCTCTAAGGAAGCCTTCTCTTAACGAACTTCATCACGCTTCGCAGTTAATTCTTTAATCGTTTCTCCTTCAACTAACACAGGCTGATAGTAAGTTTCGTTGGGCAAATCTTTTTTGCCCTGCAGCTTTTTAATGATCCAATCAGCCGCATCGCGTCCCATTTGTTCCTGCGGATGGGTTAACGTTGTTAAATTAATCGTCGCATTTTTAGCGATGTACGAATTGTCTTGACCAATAATTGACAACTTGTCCGGAATGGAAATGCCAAGCTGTCTGCATACATTTACGACTTCTAACCCTACTTCATCGTTATAGCAGACAAGAGCGGTCATTTCGTCTTGATTTTCAGTAAGAAACTCTTTTAAATTAGCGTACAAATCGAGCTTTGTTTCGGTGTTAAAAGACAAAATATGCTCAGGCTGAAAGCGGAGTTTTGCATCACCGAGCGCTTTTATGTAGCCTTTCATTCGGTATTTTCCTTGCAAGTCATCCATTTTTGCAATAAGTCCAATGTGTGTATGTCCTTTTGAAATTAATTCATTTGTGGCAAGGTAGCTTGACTGAACGTCATCTAAACAAAAAAACGGAACCTCTAATTCTTCGTAGTAGGCGTTAATCATCGTAAATGGAACGTCTTGTTCTTTGAATGATAAATAATACGAGATGTTTGGATTGTACAAATTACTTTTTGTAGGCTCAACAATTAAGCCGTCTACTCCGTAGGAAAGCATCATTTCCAGCGCTTTTTTTTCTTGTTCCACATCATTATTCGTGCTCGCCAGCAGCAGCGAATAATTATCTTTATTTAATCTGCTTTCAATTCCGCGAATGATAGAAGGGAAAATGTAGTCGGAAATATACGTGGTAATAACGCCGATCGTTTTGTTGGCAGAAGCCCCGCTCGCTTTGGATTGATACTGATTGCTTACATAGGTGCCAGACCCTTTTTCGCTTCTTAAAAATCCTTCATTCGACAGCTCTAAAATCGCTTTTCGAACCGTATGTCTGCTGACACCATACGTTTCTTGCATGACCGATTCAGTCGGGATTTGCTCGCCAATGCTGTAATCGCCTGAAAGAATTTTGCTTTTTATATCCTCAATAATCACCTGATATTTTGGCTTCATGTTTTCACTTCTTTCGTAGTTGTATACATTCAACTTTTTTTATGTGTAAAATTTGTATGGACATATTTTATCATGAACGTGAATAAATGAAAAGATTTCCGTAATTTTTAATCAAAAGGAAAATGATTTAAGGGTTGAATACCGATTTTTTAAAAGTTTAAGAAGAGAATAGTAGGGTGTTTTGAGTATTTGTGTGCATATATAATTTTATTATTGACAAATGTACGTACAAATAAATATACTTAAGTTGTTAACAAATTCAAACAGCGTTACATAAAACGGAAAGCGCTTCCTTACTGCTATAGGTATCTTTATAGCTATCAGAAAGGAGATTAAACGTGAAAACAACTCAAGAAACCATAAAACAAGCAATTGCTAAAGGAAAAACGTCCCTTGGAATTGAACTTGGATCTACTCGTATTAAAGCGGTGCTGATTGACGAAAATTTTGAAACGATCGCATCAGGCAGTTATGAATGGGAAAATCTCTTGGAAGACGGTTTTTGGACGTACAACTTACTTAATATTATTACAGGTTTGCAAAGTGCTTACCGTGAAATGAAGCAAGAAGTGGAACGAAGCTACGGAATCACCATTCGAACAGTTGGCTCTATCGGCGTTTCAGCTATGATGCACGGATATATGGCGTTTGATAAAACGGGTGAGCTGCTTGTTCCGTTTCGAACGTGGCGTAATGCAACAACAAGCGAAGCAGCAAAAGAATTAACTGAACATTTTAACTTTAATATTCCTGAACGATGGAGCATTGCGCATCTGTATCAGGCAATCATCAATCAAGAAAAACACCTGCCGCGCATCCATTACATAACAACGCTAGCCGGCTATATTCACTGGCTGCTGACGGGCAGTAAAGCGCTTGGGATTGGAGATGCCTCGGGGATGTTTCCGATTGATGAACGCACAAAAAATTACAGTGAAGATATGATGAAGAAGTTTGATGAGCTTATTTCTTACAAAGGATATCCGTGGCAACTATCAGATATTCTGCCTGCAGTTCATACTTCAGGCGAGCAAGCAGGCACGTTAACAGCGATAGGAGCTAGCATTTTAGATCAATCGAAAAATTTGCAGCCGGGCATTCCGTTTTGTCCTCCAGAAGGAGATGCAGGAACGGGAATGGTGGCGACAAACAGCGTAAGAAAACGCACGGGAAATGTTTCAGTAGGAACGTCCGTTTTTGCGATGATTGTACTAGATAAAAAGCTTTCAAAAGTCTATCCGGAAATTGATTTGGTTACCACGCCAAACGGCAGTCCAGTTGCCATGGTTCATGCGAATAACTGCTCAAGCGACTTAAACGCTTGGCTCGGATTGTTTCGTGAATTTTCGGAGGCGATGGGGCAAAAAGTAGAGTCGGATAAATTGTTTGAAGTGATGTTAAATAAAGCGTTAGAAGCTGATCCTGATGGAGGGGGCTTGCTTAGCTACGGCTATTTCTCAGGTGAAAATATTACCGGAGTAGAAAGTGGACGTCCGCTATTTGTCCGGTCAGCAAAAAGCAATTTTAATCTAGCAAACTTTATGAGAACGCATCTTTTTACAGCTTTTGGCGCTTTAAAAATCGGAATGGATCTTTTAGTCAAAGAAGAAAATGTAAAGATTCACAGCATTTTAGCACACGGAGGATTATTTAAAACGCCGGTAGTGGGTCAAAAAATGATGGCAGCGGCAATTAATACCCCGGTTTCCGTCATGGACACAGCGGGAGAAGGCGGCGCGTGGGGCATGGCTATTCTTTCTTCTTATATGCTCAATAAAAGTGAGAATGAAAGTTTAGAAGATTTCTTGGATGATAAAGTTTTTAAAGAAGTGACCGCACAGCAAATCTACCCTGACGAACTCGATGTAAAAGGGTTTGAAGCATTTATTAAAAGATATAAAAAAGGGCTAGTAATTGAAAAAGCAGCTGCCGAGCATCACAGCGAAGAACGGGAGGAGTTACTGTGCTAGATAAATTAAAAGAAGAAGTATTTCAAGCAAACCTCGATTTGCCAAAACACGGACTGGTCAAGTACACGTGGGGAAATGTAAGTGCAGTTGATCGAGACAGCGGTTTGTTTGTGATTAAACCAAGCGGGGTGACGTATGAAAAAATGACGGCCAAAGATATGGTCGTCGTAGACCTAGATGGCCGAGTGGTAGAAGGTGAGCTTAATCCGTCCTCTGATACACTGACGCACGCAGTACTATATAAACACTATCCCGAAATTGGCGGTATTGCTCATACGCATTCAACGTGGGCGACCATTTGGGCTCAAGCAGGACTTGATGTGCAGGCAATGGGAACGACTCATGCTGATACCTTCTATGGTTCCGTACCGTGCGCGCGCTTTTTGACAGAAAAAGAAGTGAATGACGGATATGAAGTTGAAACGGGCAAGGTGATTATTGAAACGTTTGAAAAGCGCGGCTTAGATGTGCTAGCAGTTCCTGGAATTTTACTTCAAGGACACGGGCCGTTTACGTGGGGAAAAGACGCCAAAACGGCGGTAATGAACAGCGTTGTATTAGACGAAGTATCAAAAATGAATTTCTTTACCCAAAAATTAAACGGACTGGCTGAAGAGCTGCCTCAGCGCATATTAGACAAACATTATTTACGAAAACACGGACAAAACGCGTATTACGGGCAAGGGAATTAAAAGGCTTACATACAGAAAAGGGGATTTATCATGTTAAAAACGACTCAAAAAGAATTTTGGTTTATTGTTGGTTCACAGCACCTTTACGGAAAAGAAGCGCTAGCAGAAGTAAAAGCACACGCGCAAAGTATGACTGATGCTTTAAATGAAAGCGGTGTCTTACCTTATCCGCTTGTGCTGCAAGATTTAGCTGTGAACGCTGATACGATTACAAGCATGATGAAAGAAGTGAATTACCGAGATGAAGTTGCCGGGGTGATCACATGGATGCATACGTTCTCGCCTGCAAAAATGTGGATTCGCGGTACAAAATTACTGCAAAAACCGCTGCTTCATTTGGCAACACAATTTAACGAAAGCATTCCTTGGGAAACGATTGATATGGATTTTATGAACTTGAATCAGTCCGCTCACGGTGATCGTGAATACGGCTTTATCAACGCGCGTTTGAACAAGAAAAATAAAATCGTAGTAGGCTACTGGGAGCGCCCCGAAGTACAGCAGCAAATTGCACAGTGGATGGACGTAGCCGCTGCTTATAACGAAAGCTTCAACATTAAAGTCGCGCGTTTCGGCGACAATATGCGCAACGTGGGGGTAACAGAAGGAGATAAAATCGAAGCGCAAATTCAATTTGGCTGGACGGTTGACTACTTTGGAATCGGTGACCTTGTTCAATATGTCAATGCCGTTACGGAAGAAGAAATCAATGATTTGTTTGCTGAATATGCCGACGCATATGAGTTTGTCTACGGCGATTATTCTGCAGAAGACTGGGAATCTAGCGTAAAAGTACAGGCAAGCTATGAAATTGCGATTAAACGTTTTCTAGACGAAGGCGGCTACAGCGCTTTTACGACTAACTTTGAAGATTTGTACGGTATGAAACAGCTTCCTGGTCTAGCGGTACAGCGCTTGATGGCAAAGGGATACGGATTTGCTGGTGAAGGAGACTGGAAAACAGCCGCACTTGACCGTTTGCTTAAAGTAATGAGCCATAATCAGTCAACGGGCTTTATGGAAGACTACACGTATGAATTGGCTCCCGGACGTGAGTCAGTGCTTCAATCACACATGCTTGAAGTAGACCCAACGCTAGCGGTAAACAAGCCAAAACTAATCGTTTCTCCGCTAGGTATCGGCAACCGCGAAGACCCGGCCCGCTTAGTGTTTGACGGTAAACAAGGAGAAGGCGTAGTCGTTTCTATGGCTGACTTCGGCACGCATTACAAGCTGTTAATTAACGAAGTATCGGCATTTGAGCCGGAAGTTCCAGCTCCACATCTTCCGGTGGCGCGCGTGCTTTGGAACATTAAGCCGAACTTCCAAGACGGCGTTAAAGCGTGGATTGAAAACGGAGGAGGACATCATACAGTTCTTTCATTAAATTTAACTACGGATCAAATTGTGAGCTATGCAAAGCTTGTGAATTTAGAGTACGTCATTATTAAGTAAGCATCATTACTTCCAAGGGAGCGCTGCTTCCTTGGAAGTGAAAATATAGCGTCAGTAAAAGAACGCCGTTTTTAGAAATAAATGAAAGCGTTTTAAATAAGTGTGGCAGGAAGAAAAACTAAGACAATACAAAGGGGATATAATCATGAGTAAAGTATCAAGTAAGTTTATCTTCTTCTTCGGCTCATTTGCCGGTATTTTATTCGGTTATGATATTGGGATTATTGCTGGTGCAGAAGGTCATATCCGTGAAGCGTTTCATTTAAGTCCGCTCTGGCTGGGGATTGTGGTTTCATCGCTCATGGGCGGAGCCATTATCGGTTCTATTTTAAGCGGATTATTAGGTGATAAGTTTGGACGAAGAAAGTTAATTTTAATTTCCTCTATCATTTTTCTGTTAGGCTCCATCGGTTCAGCGATTGCACCAGAGGAAATTACGTTAACGATTGCGCGCGTCTTTTTAGGTACAGCAGTGGGAACGGCTTCTTCGTTAGTTCCTGCCTATATGTCAGAAATCGCACCTGCTCATATTCGCGGGAAGCTTTCAGGTTTAAATCAGCTAATGATTGTAATTGGATTATTATTAAGCTATATCGTAGCCTTTATTTTTGAGCCGGTTCCAAACAGCTGGCGATTAATGCTTGGAAGCGCCGGTATTTTTGCGATCGTTTTATGCATCGGGATGATCAAGCTTCCGGAGTCACCTCGCTACTTAATTAAAAACGGAATGGCAGATAAAGCGCGTGAAGTGCTGCGCACGCTTCGTTCCTCAGCAGCTGAAGTCGAAGCTGAAGTATCTGAAATTCAAAGCGTAGCTGTGCATGAACAATCAGGCATTAAACAGCTGTTTCAGAAAAAGTTTCGTTTAGCTTTAATTATCGGTGTCGGAATGGCAACTTTTCAGCAAATTCAAGGCTCCAACTCAATTGTTTATTATGCAACAAGCATTGCCCGTCAAGTTGGTTTAGCGCCGCAGGTAGCTGCTGGTTTTACGGTTATTGTTGGGGTAATCTTCGTTGTGACAACACTTATTTTTCTGCAGTTTGTTGATAAATTTAATCGCCGTACTATTCTTACGGTTGGCGGAGCGGGAATGGCTCTTTCCTTTTTTACCCCGGCTATTCTTGGAGCAGTAGGCGTTAATGAATCCGTCGTGAACTGGGTTACGTTAATTGCACTGTGCTGCTTTATCCTTTGCTATGCGTTTTCTTGGGCGCCGCTTACGTGGATCATTGTAGGAGAAATTTTCCCGCTTTCTGTACGCGGAATCGGTGCTGGAATTTCATCTGCCTTTAACTGGACAGGATCGCTGGCAGTAGGGCTTGTGTTTCCTATTTTAGCCGATCAGTTTAGCTTAGGCGTAATCTTTTCAACATTTGGGATCATTTGTGTTCTCGGATTATTCTTCATACGCTTTGTAGTTGTTGAAACAAAAGGACGTAGCCTAGAGCAAATTGAAACGGACATGGCAGCTCGCTCTGAAAGAAATTCTTTAAGTCCAGTTGAGCGTAATAAATACGTTTAATTGTCGTAAATGTTTTAAATGTAAGGTGCTGCGATAAAAGTATGTTAGCCGAAGTGAAAAACGAACCATTAATCAAACACTTTGATTAGTGGTTCGTTTTTTATGGTGAACGCAGGTTTCAGCTGTTTCATTTCTTCTAGCAGTTGATTGGAGAGCAAGGCGAAGACTCCTGGGGGAAAAGCGGAACAGATGAGACCCCGCAGGCGCACAAGCGACGAGGAGGCTCATCGACCGCCCCCGGAAAGCGAAGCCTTGCACGGAAATCAACTGCGGGGCAACAAGCGGTTCAGCTCATGTCGGCCTTTGTTCGTCTTTGGATTATGCTCCAGCTCTTATTAATAGATACTGAGATTCTAGCTTTTATGTTGTCCTATCCGTGCTTAACAAAATGAAAGAATAGATAGGCTATGGAAACTCATTTAAATGTGCGTTCTTCTTACAAGAAGATAGTGACCTTCATCAGCAAATTCTCATATAAATAAGTAAGCTTGTTTACTTTTAACTAAATTTATTTAGTAATAGGGGGATTAACTAGTTGATGAATTTGACGCTTCATGAACGTTCTGAAAAGTTATTAAAGCAAAGAATTAAACAATTAAATCCGAGAGATCCATTCAACTTTGTTTTTATGGGCGACAGCAGAGGTGACGGACCAAACGATAATTGTTACACGATGAGCGGTGAATTTGAGCTTGTGTTAAAAAAGGCGGTGGAATTGAATCCGCTGTTTATTATTCATGGGGGAGACACCGTGTATACAGGAGAAAAGAGGTATTTGGAGCACTTTGTTAAAGTTGTCGAAAAAATAGCACCAAACATTCCCGTGTTTGTATGCGTAGGGAATCATGATGAATTAAACCTTGAAGAAAGCAACCTCGAAAACTTCAGAGCCACTATCGGAAAAGTGCACTGGGTCATTGATATTCCTGTCTTTAACTTCCGGTGCATCGCATTAAATAATATCATCAGTCCCAAGAATAAAATATATGGATTTACAGATAGAGAGCTGAATTATTTAGAGCAGCAGCTAGAGGATGCTCCTCGTAATACCGTTGTAGCCATGCATGCGCAGCCAAATATTGGCCGGTGGTCAGACCTGGGAGGTTTTCCTGTAACGACTCCTCAAAGTCAAGAATTTTTTGATTTAATTCAAGAACATCGCGTGAAAAAAGTGTTAGTCAGCCACGTGCATGCGTATGACGAGCAGTTTATTAGAAAAAACAGAAACGGGTCGTTTACGCTTGGAAGAGGTACTGATTTTGTATTATCAGGAGGCGCGGGTGCTCCCCTTGATTTTGAACCGCCTTTAATTTTAAATAATTATAATTTTACGGAGTTTTTTGTTAGCCGGTACGACATTTTAGGACCTCTTCTTTGGAAGGATTTTGGACGACCTCGAAGAAGTTGTTTGTAAAAACAAGAAAGTAGAAAGCTAGGTTCAAAAAAAGAGGCTGGGAAAAAAGGGTTTTAGGCGAAATGAAAAATGAACCACTAATCAAGCATCTTGATTAGTGGTTCATTTTTTTATTAGGGTAAACGTAGATTTCATGTGTATAGGTCTTTCTAGCAGGTGATTGGAGGACAAGACGAAGACTCCTGCGGGAAAAGCGGAACAGGTGAGACCCCACAGGAGCTTATGCGACGAGGAGGCTCAGCGACCGCCCGCGGAAAGCGAAGTCTTGTACGGAAATCAACTGCGGTGTCACAAGCGATTCAGCTCATGAATCCCATTTGCCTTTAGATTGGATTCACTTCGTTATGTCTCAACCTCTTTTGGAAAACCGTACGAAACCTTGTAGCAGAAGGCTAAGCCAAGCGTTATAATAGATAGTGAATGATGATATATTCTCTATATTTGTCATATATTTGTATTACATATGTAATTGAAGAAAAACATTCACTTGATATACTGTTTAATGACTTAACTTTATCTTAACATTCACAGTGAAATGCCTGTTTATAGAAACTTAGAACATACACAGCAAATGGAGGAGCTATCATGGCAAACGAAAAGATGCAAGAAGGACTCAATCGTTTTATTAAGGAAGATTTAAATGACCTTTTAGGTAGACTGTTCCCCCTAATGGACCGAGAATGTGCGGAAGAAAAGAGAATGCTTATCGAAACGGCGGTAGAGTACATTTATTCTTCAGGGTATCATCAAGGAGCAAAAGACTTGATCGAAACACATCGAAAAGATGATTACAAATTATTAAGGCAAAAATTAGCGTCAACGCCTCCTGAAAACTAATTTTTTTGAAATTTCTTTTGACAACATAAATGTAAGGTGTTAAGATGACTCTACATTCAAAATATTATAAACAATTAAAACTCTTATTGAGAGAGGCGGAGGGACTGGCCCTGTGAAGCCCGGCAACCATTTAACAATCTTGTTAAAAAGGTGCTACATCCTGCAAAGCGTACAGCTTTGAAAAATAAGAGAGGATTTCATAGATACTATGCCTCTCTATTCATAATAGAGAGGCTTTTTATTTTATGTGAAGGTGTTTTGAATGAACAATTTCATAGAAATGCATCAGGTGCTGTGTAACGAATGTACGCAGCTTAAAAGGGAAGACCGGTGAAAAGCCGGCGCGGTCCCGCCACTGTAATGGGGAGCAACTTATTAACCACTGTTTCATGTTGAAATGGGAAGGGATAGGAAGCGATGAACCTAAGTCAGGAGACCTGCCTGTTGTATGCACTTAAGCTCTACGGGATATAGAGAGGAGTGAGGAATACGTGTTGAGAAAAACAGGCTATCTCAACTTTAGTTAAGTATGCGTATCATCTCTCTTTTCATTTCGAAAAGAGAGATTTTTTAGTTTAGCGATAAAAAAATATACAGGGAGTGGAAAAAATGAGCAGTGTAAAAAGTTCAAATGTAGGTTATCCAAGAATTGGTGAAAAACGAGAATGGAAAAAAGCGCTTGAGCAGTTTTGGGCAGGAAAGCTAGAGAAAGATATCTTTCTACAGGAAATTGAAGCTCTTCGTCTAGGACATCTAAAAAAACAGCGTGACGCAGGAATTGAATTAATTCCAGTCGGCGATTTTAGCTTATACGATCACGTGTTAGATACAGCCGCTATGTTTGGTTTGGTGCCAAAGCGCTTTGAATATAACGGAGGCCCGGTATCCCTTGAAACGTATTTTGACATCGCCCGAGGAACAAAAGGTGCGGTAGCTTCTACGATGACAAAATGGTTTAACACAAATTATCACTACATCGTACCCGAGCTTGACGAATATACGCCTGCCCTTGTAGAAAATCGTCCGCTTCAATTTTACAAAGAAGCAAAGCAAAAGCTGAATATCAAAGGCAAGCCCGTTATTTTAGGTCCAGTAACATTTGTGAAGCTGTCAAAAGGATATAAAAAAAGTGAGTTTAAGAAAGTAGTTGAACAGTTTGTTCCTCTTTATGCAACAATCTTAGCGGAGCTGGAGGCAGAAGGGGTCGAGTGGGTACAAATAGATGAGCCGATTTTAGCTACAACGCTATCAAAAGAAGAGGTGGCACTGTATAAAGAAGTCTATAAAGCTTTGAAAAAAGCGGCACCGAATGTAAAAGTCATTTTGCAGACGTATTTTGACAGCGTAGATTACTATAAAGAAGTAGTTGCTCTTCCTGTTCACGGAATTGGATTGGATTTTGTACATGACCGAGGCGAAAATCTCACGGCGCTTAATAAATATGGGTTTCCAACTGATAAAGTGCTGGCAGCAGGAGTGATTGACGGACGAAACATTTGGCGTGAAAACTTGGACGAACAGCTTTTAACAATCAGTGAAATTGAAGAAGCCGTATCAAAAGACCGTTTGATTCTGCAGCCTTCATCAAGTTTATTACATGTTCCTGTCACGGTGAAAAGCGAAAAAACCATTGAGCCAATTCTAAAAAACGCGCTGTCTTTTGCAGATGAAAAGCTAAAGGAAATCACGCTTTTAACAAAAGCGGTGCAGCAAGGAAAAGAAGCAATTGAAAAAGAAATAAGTGTAAGCAAACAGGCGATTCAAGCATTAAATGGATCATCTTTTCGAAATCACCAAGACGTGCAAAAAGAGCTGAAGCAGCTGCACAGCTATAAAGCAGAGCGCCAAGCGCCGTTTGACGTACGTCAACGCGTTCAGCAAGAAGCGTTTCAACTGCCGCTTCTTCCAACGACAACAATTGGAAGCTTTCCGCAAACAAAAGAAGTGCGAAAAGAGCGTCTGAAGTGGCGTAAAGGAGAGTTAAGCGATGAAGCATATGAAGCGTACATTAACGCTGAAATCAAAAAATGGATTGAAATTCAAGAAGACATCGGCTTAGATGTTCTTGTGCACGGAGAGTTTGAGCGTACCGACATGGTTGAATACTTCGGTGAAAAATTAGGAGGCTTTCAGTTTACGAAGTTTGGCTGGGTGCAATCATACGGTTCTCGCTGCGTCAAGCCGCCGCTTATTTACGGAGATGTCTCGTACGAGCAGGCGATGACGATCAAAGAAACGGTCTACGCACAGTCTCTAACCAATAAGCCTGTTAAAGGAATGCTGACGGGGCCGATTACGATTTTAAACTGGTCATTTGTGCGTGATGATATCCCGCGCTACGACGTGGCAAATCAAATTGCGCTTGCTCTTAGAAAAGAAGTGGAAGCACTTGAAAGTCAGGGCATCTCAATGATTCAAGTAGATGAACCGGCGCTGCGTGAAGGACTGCCGTTAAAACGAGAAAACTGGGAAAGCTACTTGAACGCCGCGGTGTACGCGTTCAAATTAGCCACGGTATCGGTGCAAAACGAGACGCAAATTCACACGCATATGTGCTATTCGGAATTCGAAGAGATTATTGATGCGATCAAAGCGCTTGATGCCGACGTGATTTCCATTGAAACGTCCAAAAGCCACGGTGAATTAATTTATGCGTTTGAAAAACATACGTATAACCAGGGAATTGGACTTGGCGTATATGATATCCACAGCCCGCGCGTACCGAAGCTTGAAGAGCTGACACGAAACATTGACCGCGCTCTAAAAGTGCTTGATCCTGCATTGTTTTGGATTAATCCCGACTGCGGTCTTAAAACAAGAGGAATCAGCGAGACGGTGGAAGCTTTAAAAGTGATGGTTGAGTCTGCAAAACAAACAAGAAAAAATTTATTACAAAACGCTTAATAACAAGAAAGTCAAGACCAAGCAGTGTAAACGCTACACTGCTTGGTCTTATGGGTTTTTTAAAGGCCAAAAATATCCATTGACACTTCCCGTAGATTTTTGTATCTTTTTAAAGGTGTTTTTAAAATCAGGGAGGTACAACATGAGTAACAACAGCACGCAGCACGTTAAAATTGTAACAGCGGATCCATCAGCGCTAGGCCTATTCGGACTTGCCATGGTGACACTTGTTGCATCGTTTCAAAAGCTTGGGGTAACCGATGGTGTTTCATTGGTATTGCCATGGGCAATTTTTTTAGGCGGAATAGGGCAGCTAATCGCGTCTATGCAAGATTTCAAACATAATAATACCTTCGGCGCAACTGCTTTTGGTGCCTTCGGTTTATTTTGGCTAGGTGTAGCTATGACATGGCTTATTCAGCTTGGCGCATTTGGAGAAGCGCTCGTAAAAGAAGCGGATCCGAAGCAGCTAGCATTTGCTTTTGTCGGCTATTTGATTTTCAGCGTTTTTATGACAGTTGGAGCAATGGGCACTCATAAAGTATTATTTATTATTTTTGTATTAATTGATTTCTTATTTATTGGATTATCGCTAAGTACATTTGATGTGGCCTATGAATACACGCACTTACTAGCAGCAGTGTCAGAGCTATTGATCGCTTTGTTTTCATTCTATGGATCTGCCGCGGCTGTATTAAATACTCACTATGGTCGAGTTGTGCTTCCGGTGGGCAAGCCGTTTGGTGCATTTATTAAATAATCAAGACGTTCATTAAACAGCGAAGTAGGGTTGAATTCTGTATGATGCAGAGGTCAATCCTTTTTTGTTTGTGCGTTTTTATATATAGTAGAAAGAGATAGTTATATATAATAGAAGCTTTTAGAGAAAAAAGAGAAATACATAATGAGAGGAATCGTTTCAATGATTATAAGACAAGTGGATGAAAAAGATTTAAACCAATTAATTACGTTAGAAAACAAAGGGTTTACACCTGAAGAAGCTGCCTCAAAAGATGCATTTATCACGCGGATCAACACCATTCCTGATACGTTTATCATCGCCCAAGAAAATGAAGAAATAATCGGATATGTGAACGGACCCGTCATTTCAGCTCCGTTTATTACGGATGATTTGTTTGAAAAAACGATTTCGAACCCTGAGACAGGTGGTCATCAAAGTATTTTAGGTATCGTTGTAAACCCCAAGCATCATCACAAAGGAATTGCCAGTATGCTGCTAAAAGAGTTTGAAAAACAAGCACGGAACAAACAGCGCGTAACGGTGACTTTAACGTGTAAAGAAGAATTGATTCCTTTTTATGAAAAAAACGGATATGTGAATCAAGGAGTTGCGCAGTCCCAGCATGCAGGCGTGCAGTGGTTTAATATGAGTAAGGAGCTTTAATTTTTACGAAAAATAAAATGATATAAAAAAAGCACAAGTTCTCTTTTAATGAATTTGTGCTTTTTTTACTCTTTATTATGTATAATTATTGTAAATATGTAAAAGTGAGGGTGTTTACATGAATAAGTACGGCGTGCTTTCTTTTATACTAGTAATCATCAGCTTTTCATTTTTTATGGTAAGAAGAGGTCCCGGTGTGAATATGTATGTCGATATTGCAGTGCTGGGGATTCTTTCGCTGGTGGGCATTGTTTTTGCGTCTATGTCGAAAAAATGGTATTCAATTATTGGCGGAGTTGTTTTAAACTTTTGGATGCTTTCATTAGCAGTGTTTTTGTTCGTTGTAGGCATTATAGAAAAGTAAGAAGTGAGGGGTTTTTAACTAATTTTAACAAATGTATAACAATAAGGGAAAAGTGGACAGGACAAAAGTATTTTAGTTGAAGGAAGATCCGAACGATGAATTGAGATTCTTAATGAAGAATCAAATTCGTTCGGTTTTTTTTATTGTGATGATGAACATGTGTTTAATCTATTTCGTTGCTTCTAGCGGTTGGTTGGAGGTCAAGGCGAAGACTCCTGCGGGAAAAGCGGACTAGGTGAGACCCCGCAGGAGCGTAAGCGACGAGGAGGCTCACCAGCCGCCTGCGGAAAGCAACCGCGGGATTCATCCTCAATCATTTATCCCGTTTGCTCGTCTTTAGATTGAATTAATTTTGTTATATCTCAATCTCTTTTTTAGATAGGTAAGAGACATTAATTTGTCAAACATATTTGACAGTAACAAGGAAGATAATATAAGATATGGGTGTAAAAAGTTTTTTACATTTTAGAGATGAGTGATGAATGGTGGAAAATCTAATTAAAGAACTGCGTAAAGTCAAGCGGATGTCTCAAGATGAATTGGCGAAAGTATGCGGTGTATCGAGACAAACGATTAATGCAATTGAAAACAATAAGTATGATCCAAGCTTAGCGCTGGCTTTCCAGCTGGCCCAAGAACTGGGAGCAACAGTAGATGAGCTGTTTTTATTTCATAAATCATGAGTTAGTTAAAAAAAGGTAATGTGAAGCAACGATCTTCCTAGTAGGCGTGTTGACGATTCTGACCTATAAGCGAACAATACATAAGTAGGTAGAAGATTAATACTATTTCTATTGCTTCATATAAAAAATTCACCAAGAGATGGCGGTGAAATGAATGGAAAATCGAGCTGCAGGAGTAGCTCTTACAAGTACGGGCATGTTACTGTTGATGATAACGTTAATACTTCCTGTTCCGGGATTAATCTATAGTTTACTTGTAGGAAGCAGCATTGTACTAAAAGGATGCGGAACAGGAGGAATAAAAAGGTGTATCACCTGAATGCAGCGTGATGTAGAAAAGGAGGTTCCTTTTGAAAAAAAGAACGATTATTATAGCTGCACTTTTATTTATCGTCGTATTTTATTTTACATATACCGGGAAAGCCTATCAGTTAAAAGACGTCATAAAAGTAGAGGAAGCAAACGTTACGCGTATTGAAATAGATACGGACGAAGGAAAACGTGTAGTAGATGACAAAAAAGAGATAAAGCAAATCGTACATTTTTTAGCAAAAGTAGAAGTGAAAAAAAGCAAGGAACTCGATCCAAAGTTTGACCAGTCTTACTGGGTAAAAATCGTTGAAAACGGAAAAGATGCGTACGGATTAACGATTTACGATGACGATTACATAAAAGCGTTTAACTTTGAAGATAAAAAACAAGCGACGTATACGATTGTTAAAGATCAAAAAGTAGATGTTAAAAAGCTGTTTTCAACTAAATAAAAAACCTACTAAAAAAGACAGCCTGCGCTGTCTTTTTTTATAAAAATAATAGATTGAAAATTTTGACTATTTTAAGTGGAATTAATCCTTGCCTATATAATTAATAAATGATTGAATTAGGTCAATATCGGGGTTAACTAACAGTGCTGGAAGAAGGCCAAATGTTAATAATACAAGGACGTTTGATCCAATAAAGATGCGAAGTGCTTTTTTGATTTTCATGATATTTCCTCCCTTTTTTATATTTTCGTATAAAAAGAGAAAAAAATCAATAGAAATGTGACGAAATTGTGAACTTTTTGTCTGATAGTCCCTGATAGATTATAAAAATTCCCTCTCTATACTAGATAAAGAGGGGATATAGTAAATCATAAAATATGTAGAAACATTAAAAGTACATGCGCAGATTCCCGATAAATCGGTAGAGAAAATAGCATGAAAAGCCAATTAAGATACATCCAGCTGCAATAGAAACCCATTTGATATAAAGCTGATTCAGCACTTTTCTAGTTCCAGAGACAATTGTCATTAAGCCCAGGTCATGAATTAAAATTCCCGTTAATATTCCGGCAGCAATCACTAGGAAATGAAAAGAGTGAGAGGCTTGAAGCGAATTTGTCAGCACCGTTCCAAATACGCTCAGCCAAAAAATGAGATTGCTCGGAGAAATCGCAACAAAGATTCCGTTCACATAAGAAGAGGCAAACGACTTTTTTACGTGTTCTCCAGGAGCCGTTATATCATGATCCGCGTGTCTAATGCTGTCATAGCCAATATAAAGTAAAAAAAGTGCCCCTACAAGCCACATAACAAGCTGGATAAAAGGAGCAGACAAAAAAGAAGCCAGTCCAGAGTAAAGAAGCACAATTAGCAACAAATCAACCGTCATGCCTCCAAGTCCCACAACCCATCCGTGAAGAAACCCGTTTTTTAAACCTTGTTTTGTCATTTCAATCGTCACCGTGCCAACCGGAAGGGCAATCGAAAGACCGAGCAGCACATTTGTTAAAAATAACGTCACCAAAAACAAAACCTCTTTCAATCTCGTATCTACTATCGTTTTCCGTTTAAGTGGTCTTTCATTATATAAAAATATGTAGTGAAATTTGATGTTATGTATAAAAAACAGTAAGCACAAAGGCTGCTTCGATATATATTTGAACTTTTTACCTACCAAGCTATAAAAAGAGGAGCAGTAGCTGCTCCTCTTCACCATTTTAAACGCTTTCCTGCACGGTAGTTGACGGTCTTTTAAACGCAGCAACAAACCACACAATATTCGTAATCAGTAAGCCTAAGCAAGAAATCATTACACCTATGATGGAAGCTAAGTTTCCTGAGAAATCTTCCAGTCCAAATAAAAACAGAGCCGGCATTAGTAATAGAGTGCTAGCAGCGATTAAAAGTCCAATGCTGCAAAAAGCAGCCATCACAAATTTTAAGAAATGCATTCCTAGCAAATAAAATGCTAAAGGCAATAGATATAAAAATAGAATCATGCCAAGAGATAACCACATCCCAACTGAACCGAACGTGTTAACATTGGGACCAGAATCTGCTAGAGGAGAAAGCGAAGCAAGAACTATGATAGAGCAGAAAAATAGGGCGGAAAGCAAAGTGGTGATCGCCACACTATTTTTTGCTGTAGAATTACGCACTGTTTGTTAACCTCCTTTCCAAATTAAAAGTATATGGATTAATTTTACAATATAAAAGTCCGAAAATCACCAATTTTTTACAAAAATGTTCGATAGGCTGGATAATAATGAAGAGAAGATGGGTTGAGATAATACACGTGAACATATTTTTTGTGTGGGCCTGGATAGTGGGTTTCGTGCCAGTATTGCGTCAGTATTGTTTGAATAGGGTGCGAATGAGGGGCCTCTCCGTAATGTCCGTAGTAGATACCGCTGCCTGAATAAGGAGAATACATAAAATCACCTGCCTGCTTAAATGAATGTGTTACACGGTATGTTTTTACGTTGGTTAACGTTCTTCTACAATGCAAAAAGGGCACAATTAGGTCATTGGCTATATGAATGCTCCATTACAGTAAAAAAGACCTCTAAAAGCACGAGGTCATAAGCTAAGCATCTGTATGTTCTTCACTGAGATTTCTTTGAAAATCCAAAAAACGAGTTCCTTGAAACGTCAGTATTCCTTCGTCTCCTTCTGCAAGCTTGCCGTACTGGCTGCCTGAAACAGTAAATTCAGAGCGGTCGGTGCTTTCAAATTGAAAGGTTACGTAGTAAGTTGTAGACGTATGAGAGTGGTGATGTTCGTGAGCGTGACTGTTGTGGTGCTGGACGTTTGTCCGTTTGCCCGTAATTTTTGCTTTTACAGATAGACGGGGAGACTGCTCATTTTTGCTCCACGTGCTGATTCCTTTAAAAATAGAAAATAAGAAAATACCAATAACAATAACAAAAAATAACATAACAAACGTAGGCATTCCGTTAAATAACGCATCGTCTGGAAAAAAAGCGCCTCCGCTTAGGTCAGCATCACCTTCAAAAACAATGTCATCTCCGGACGGATCATCTTCAAATATCATTTCATCTTCAAACATTCGTATTCCCCCTTACTATAAATACGATTACTGAATGGAAAAAGTTTCATCTTTATAGTAGGCTTATGATAGAATAGCTAGTTTCTATTCATACATATGAGTGAACAAGGAAAAGGAGAGATACACATGGGGAAATACAAAGTTGTTATGTCTGGAAAAACGTGGCCAAATGCTTATGAAAAGCTAGCGGAGCATTGCGATATTCAAATGTGGGAAGGAGAAGGGAAGATTCCACAAGAAACGCTGCGCGACTGGCTTCGTGATGCTGACGGCTTTTTTAATATCGGCCACATTACAGTAGATGAAGAGCTGTTAGAAGCAGCCCCGAACCTGCGCGTTATTTCTCAATCAGGCGTAGGGTATGACAGTGTAGATGTCGAAGCGTGTACCAAAAAAGGCGTGCCGTTTAGCAATACGCCGGGCGTGTTAGTAGAAGCGACGGCTGATTTAACGTTTGGTCTCTTATTGTCAGCAGCTCGCCGCATTCATGAAGGCTATGAAAAAGTGAAACAAGGAAACTGGGAAACGGTATTTGGCGTTGATTTATTTGGAAAAACGCTTGGTATTGTTGGAATGGGCGATATCGGAAGCGCCGTTGCCAGACGAGCAAAGGCATCGGGGATGAACATCGTTTACCACAACCGAAGCCGCAAGCATGAAGCAGAAAAAGTGCTTGATGCCGTATACCTTTCGCTTGAAGAACTGCTTCACACAGCTGACTGTATCGTATGCTTAGTGCCGCTTTCAAATGAAAGCAAAGGCATGTTTGGAGAAGTGGAATTTAAAGCTATGAAAAACAGCGCGTATTTTGTGAACGCAGCGCGCGGAGGATTAGTGGACACGGAAGCACTGTACGAAGCGCTGAAAAATGAAGAAATTGCGTATGCCGCACTGGACGTAACAGACCCAGAGCCGCTTCCGGCAGATCACAAGCTGCTGCAGCTTTCAAATGTGCTAGTAACGCCGCATATTGGAAGCGCTACGTACGAAACGCGCAATCGAATGGCAGATCTAGCCGTACAGAACCTGCTTTTAGGCCTTGAGAAAAAGCCTTTAGTGACGTGTGTAAACGAAGAAGTGAATTACAAGTAAGAAGAGATTTTTTGTTAAAAGCATTACAGCTTATTTTTTCAATTATTACCGTTGGACTGGCTCTTTATATGATGCTCACCCACAATGACCAGTTCCTTTCGCTTTTAAATATACTTCTAGGCTTAACGATGCTAGTTTTAGGAGCAATTGAGTGGCAAAAAAGAAAGAAAACCAGCGCGTGGCTGCTGTTTTTCGTTGCGCTATTCAGCTGGTTTGTCGGTCTTTATCGCATGACCATTTAAAAACGCTTGGCATACGCCAAGCGTTTTTTTAATGTGCTTTTAGCTGCGTTTCTAACACGTTTTCAATAACGGAAGCTACTCCGTTTTCATCGTTTGTTAATGTAACGTCATCAGCTAGTGCTTTAATTTCTGCATGCGCATTTGCCATAGCGATTCCTTTTCCAGCTCTTTGCAGCATCGATACGTCGTTAAAGCTGTCTCCAATGGCAATGGTATCGTGAAGAGAAGCGCCAACCTCTTTTACAACGTAGTTTAATGCGTTTCCTTTTGAGGCGTCTTTGTGTTCAAGTTCAAAGTTATGATCAGCGGAAGAGACAAGGGTCATGTCGTGCTGCTTGCTAAAGTGATCCCAGCCTTTTTTTCGTTTTTCATCATCAAATGAAAAGGCCAATACGTTATAAAGCTCAGCGTTTGTATTTAAAATATCTTCATACGATGCAACAAAGGCAAATCCCGTTTGGCTGTACTGCTTAGCCGCCGCGTGATGAAGTCTTTCTTCGTCCACGTTTTTATTGGCGCTTTTTACTCGGTCAATTTCAATGGCCAGCAGCTCACGGCCTGAGTTTGGCGTATAAATGGCATGTTCAGCAAACACTTCATAATAAAATTCGTTTGCATCCAGCCACTGAAGCGCTTCTTTTACGTGATGGGCATCAATTGGAACAGAATGTCTGAGCTGTCCGTCCGGGTCATGAATAGTCGCTCCGTTTGCGGCAATCACCCAAAGGTTGGAAAGCTCAGCTTTTTTTAAAATTTCCTGCACGTCGAAATAAGCGCGCCCCGTAGCAACCACGACTTCAACTCCGTGTTTTTGCGCTTTTTTAATTGCTTCTGCATTAATTGTGCTAATTTCACTGCTGCTATTTAAAAGAGTTCCATCTAAGTCTGTAAAAATCATCTTCATAAACTATCTCTCCCTTTGACTATTATTACGTGTTTTTGCTTGTTTTATCTTGTTTATCCTACAATAAACGAAAAAACACTGATAATCAAGCGTTTTTACATTGTTTTTACAAAAGAAACAAGTATAATAAAGTAAAAAGCAGAAAGAAAACAGGTGAACAAGCAATGTTAAAACAAGAAAGACGCAAACAAATTATGAATTTGCTTGAAAAAGAAGGGCGCATTGTAGCTACGACGCTTAGCCAAACGCTGAACGTTTCAGAAGATACAATCCGCAGAGACCTGCGGGAAATGGATGCGCTTGGTCTGCTGCAGCGCGTACACGGAGGAGCGCTTCCGCGTTCCACGTCTGCGGTTGATTACAAAGAGCGTAAACGTGAATTGATGGATGTTAAGCATTCACTTGCCGTTGCGGCGCTTCCGTTAATTAAAGACGGGCAGGTGCTCTTGATGGACGGAAGTACAACAAATATTCAGCTCGTCAAAGCTTTTCCAAAGAATTTAAACGTTACGGTTATTACAAACAGTCCGTTAATTACCGTTGCACTAGCGGAACATGACTTTGTAGAAGTTGTTTCTCTAGGAGGAACGTTTCGAAAAGAATCGATGGTCACGGTAGGACAAAGCGTGGTTGATACGCTTAAGCAAATTCGAGCGGATCTTTGTTTTTTAGGCGTATACGCAATCGATCCTAAAATCGGTATGAGCATTCCTTTGCTTGAAGAAATGCACATCAAAAGTCAAATGATAAAAAGCGCGAGTGAAGTAGCGGCTATTGTAACAGCTAAAAAACTCAATACGTCTTCAACGTACACGTTCAGCTCAGCCAACTCACTAGATTGGCTCATTACAGAAGAACATGTGAACGAAACCGTGTTAAATGCTTATCGCGAAATCGGCATTGAAGTGATCACAAATAAATAGTAGTTTTGGTAAGGAAGTATATGGTAATGTAGAGTAAAAAGGAGCTTGAGCGATGAGCGAACAAATAGATGTTACGCAGGAATTAGCGAAGCTTCAGCAAAGAGTTGAACACCTAGAGAAAAGAGTGAAAGAAGCAGAGTCTAAGCAAGGCCCTTTATGGTTTCTATGGGAAGCTATACGATCGATTTTAATTGGACTATTTATTGTAGGACCTGTGGTCGCCATTATTTTTGGCGTGTTAGCGGCACTATCCGGAAAATAAAAGACCCGTTTCTTTATCGAAACGGGTCTTTTATTATTATTTTTCTGAATCAGAGCGAAACTTTGTGCTGACAAAAATGATAATGGCTAATAGAATCACAATTGGCAGCCAAATAATTTCAAATTTATAAGCTGGCTCTGCAAGTGCGGCGATAACAGCGCCAAAGCAGTAAAGCACAAGAGACAGCGCGCGAAGAATCGCATCGGTGTTAAACGTTTTGCGGTAGCGAGAGCTGCGAAAACGTGCCGTTACGTCTTCAAAGAAGTTAGCAAGCGTCCCTGTTAATACAGTTGTAGAAATTCCGGCTACGCCAAGCTTTCGAGCGGCCGTTGTTTGAAGACCCATTGCTGAGCTTAATAAGAAAATAAATAAGTAAGTTAAGTGTAAAGAAGGAGAAAACGAAGATAAAAGTGCAAAAACAAGTAAAATCAATCCTTCTATTCCAAGGGCAATCGTTACGGCTTTAGGCCAAAACGTTTTTTCTTTGTTTCCAACTAGGATTGCAGCTCCTACAACTCCTACAATAAAACCTCCTAAAGCTGTGAGGGAATGAAAAACAGTTGTTTCAAGCGAGTTTCCGATTGCTAACCCAAGCAGCACGATGTTTCCCGTCATATTTGCAGTAAAGATATGGCCAAGGCTTAAGTAGCCAATTACATCCACAATACCTGCTGTTACGCAAAGAACGAGCAAAATAATGTTTCGATAAGTAGAATTCGTCACGGTAAGTCATCCTTTCTTTTTATACCAACTAAACAGTTTACCGTGAAGAAAAAAATCTGTCCAGAGAGTTGTCCTACAAATTTTCAAGTGTGTCCCACCCAAAAGCCACTTCAGATAGAGATGTACCATCAATGATAACGTCAGCGCGATCGATTCTTTTTCCGCCAAGCGCTTCATAAAATTGACAGGCGCCGTTTTGTTCAAAAGCCCATGTGAGCATCGTATGTATATCACGGTCTACAAGCTCTTGCGCTATTTTATGCATAAGCGCTTTGCCAATTCCTTTTCGCTGATGCTCTGTGAGTAAATACATGGCATACAGTTCTCCGGTATAGGAAGGATGCTTGTTGGTTCTTTCTTTACCATAAGAAGCAAAGCCTACGATTTGACCGTTTTCTTCTGCAACGAAAACAGAATTTGATTCCAGCTGCTTTTTCCAGATGGCTTTTCGTTTTTCAGCGTTCAACGAATGTAAAAAAGAATCCGGAAAAAGTCCTTTATAAGTCGATTTCCAGCTTTCTACGTGTACGTGGGCAATGCCCGCTTCATCACCAATTCTCCCTTGACGTATCATCTGCTCACCTCGTTTTTTTCTATATTTTAACATAAATTTAAAGGTGGTATCCCCGTTTTTCCGTTTTCTTTGTATATATATAGTAGCTATTTTACATAACAAAGGAGATGACGTAATGAGTAAATTATTATTAAAAGATCAGCCGTTACTTGTACTGCCGGCGCTTGCAGTCAAAGTAGGAGTGAACGGAGCGCTGTTTCTTCAGCAGCTTCACTACTGGCTTGAAAAAAGCGTAAACGTGCAGGACGGATATACGTGGGTATACAATACCAATCAGCAGTGGCTGCAGCAGTTTCCGTTTTGGTCGCTTTCAACGATTCAACGCATCATTTCAAAGCTTGAAAAAGAAGGGTTAATTATAAAAGGAAAATACAACCGCTCTAAATTTAATAATACGGTTTGGTATAGAATTGATTATGAGCAATTAGAAAAGCTTATGCCAAGCGATGAATTTGAAGAGCTCGAAGATGTCAATTTGACAGAAAGGGCTAGTCAAATTGAAGCAGCGGAGCCGGTCACAGTGAAGGCGTCATTAACAGAGACTACAGCAGAAAATACAACTCAAATAAAAAAAGAAGAAGACGCGCATGACACTTACGCTCAAACGTTAGAAGGCGCTTTTATCGCTAGAAGAAACCGAGGGATGTATCCTTCAGCCAGTGATTTAAAGCATATGTACGAAGTCGCAAAAAGCGAAATACCACTAGAAACGGCGCTATCAGGACTGCATGAAGCATTCGATCACTACGTGCCTAAATACAGCGGTGATACTATTCGAGCGTTTGCCTATATCAAACAGCATCTTTTTCATAAGCATTATGTAACATCACAGCGTACGCTAGCGAGTCAACAGACTGAAAAGCCGATTTCCTACGTCAATAAAAAGCGTGTCGTTCGCAGAGAATTGACGCCGGATTGGCTAAGAGAAAATAAAGAGGCAGCGCCTTTAGCTTCAGCTTTTAAAGACGATGCTCACTTTGAAAAAGAAAAGAAAAAGCTGGCAGAAAGTCTTCGCGAGCTGGAGCAAGAATTAAAAAATAATTGAAAATACCACTGGACTTTTATAAGATAAAAGATAGTAAACCTTTTGAAGACGAAAGGTTTACTTGGTAAAAGAAAAGCGGCTTTTAAAGAAGGTGCGCCATAAACGTGATAAAATTTTTGTTTTTGCTGTTCATGCCTACAATCTTTGTTTTTTTCGGTTTGTGGCTTATCCAAAATGTGTTGGTAACATTTGTTTGCTTTTACGGCTGGATGTTTATGATTTTATATGCGAATAATAAAATTAACTTTAAGGTAGCGCTTACAAAGAAATCTCTGTATGTGGGAACTCTCAGCGGAATTCTATGTGCCGCTGCGATAATTGGAAGCAGCTTGTTTTTTTCTGGTAAAATCTTTCATGTAGAAGATATGCAAGCGGTTTTGCAAATATGGGGATTTAGCGGATGGAAAGTTATCATTTTAGCCGTCATTTTGATTTTTATTAACCCTTATTTAGAAGAAATGTATTGGCGAGTCTATATGCAGAATAAAGTGAAGAAGCATCTGTCCTTAACTACTTCAACCATTGTTACATCAAGCTTTTATACGCTTTATCACCTGTTTATTGTTCTGCCCGTTTTTGCGTTTCCTTTTAATTGGATCTCGGCTGCAGGCGTTTTTTTAGCAGGTATAATGTGGGCGTGTATAAGGGAGCGATATGGGGCCGAAGCGGCAGTTATTAGTCATGCGCTAGCGGATGCGGCGATTATGATTGTATACGGATTATATGTAAGATAGTGGTATTATATCAAAAAACCATGAATCGTTATTCATTTATAACTTGTTTTCATGGTATAATAACAATAATAGTAAAATTTTATCAACACATTTGAATTGAAATAATGTATACTTGTAATACAAAGATTGAAGCGTTTACATAAATCGGAATACACATAGTTAATCTGGGTCCGATGAACACTAAAAAAAGAGAGAGAGATAATTACTTGGAGGAGGAATAGAAGTATGTTTGTACCTATTGAGCGTAAAAAAGTATCTAGTCAAGTGCTTGATCAATTAAAGAAGATGATTAAAGAGAAAACGTTCCCGCCAGAGTCTCGTTTACCGTCGGAACATGAACTGTCAAAAATGTTTGGAGTGAGCCGCGCACCGATCCGTGAAGCGCTAAGCGTTCTTTCTGCAAGCGGATTGATTGAATCACGACAAGGCGGAGGAAGCTACGTAAAGCGTGTAAACTTAGTGGGCATGCTTGATCCAATGACGTTTGAAATGGTTGAAGCAGATCAGGTTCTTGAATTAATTGAAATGCGTATTATCATTGAGTCGCAGGCAGCAAGCTTAGCCGCGCTGCGCCGCACAGATGAAGAACTGATTGAAATTAAAGAATCGTTAGAAGCATTTAAAAAGACGGTTCATAACAGTGAAGAAATTGGACATGAAGCAGACTATCGTTTTCACCATGATATCGTGAAAGCAGCTCATAATTCATTCCTTCTTCATGCCGTAGAAGATTTAGGGCATTTATATCGAAAAGCGCTTGCTTATTCGTTAAATAAAAGCCAAAAAGAAAATCGCAAGCAAACGGATGCTGACCATGAACGCATTTTTGAAGCGATTAAAAATGGAGAGCCAGAAGAAGCAGCAGAAGCGGTTCGTGATCACTTAGAGCACGTTCGCCAAAAAGTAATGGTATCTCAATAATAAAAAAACGACAGCCCGAGTGGCTGTCGTTTTTTATTACTCAGACCATTCATGTGAGGAAATAGCACACGATGAAAACGAAAATTTATGCTTAAGCCGGTGCAAATGTGCCGGCTTTTTTGTGTGTGAAAGGAGAAAATATCTAATTATACTCTTTAATAATCAGAAAATACAGTATTGTTAATAATTTTACGACGTGGTATTTTATTAACAAATGTTACTTTTATTTACATATTTATGTTAGTAAATCTTACATTTATAGAAAGAGGAGGGATAAGATGCTTTCATCAAGCGTCGGATATTTGATTTTACTGATTTTTGGAGGAGGATTTACGGCCGTTACAATTATGATGCAGCGCCGTCAAGGAAAGGAAATGACGGCTGAGCAGTTCAGTACAGCCGGAAGAAATGTAGGCGTTGGGCTGGCGAGTGCATCCATTATCGCCGCGTGGACATGGGCCGCTACGTTAATGATGTCTTCTTCCACAGGGTATCAGTACGGCATTAGCGGACCGTATTGGTACGCAGCGGGAGCAAGCATTCAAATTTTGCTGTTTGCCATTGTAGCGATTAACCTGAAGAAAAAAGCACCGAACGCTCATACGTTTTTAGAATTTATTGCACAGCGTTTCGACGTGAAAAATCATCGTTTAATGCTTGGCTTTGCTCTTATGACAAATATTATTGTGACCGCCATGGTTATTTTAGGAGGAGCCATTGCTTTAAACTCTCTTACTGGGATGAATATTTTTGTTGCCGCTTTTTTAATTCCTCTTACGTTTACCATCTACACCATGATTGGCGGTTTAAAAGCCTCATTTGTTGCTGATTATTTTAACACTGTTTTTATTTTCATTATTTTATTTATTTTTGCTGCTGCCGTCTATTATAAGTTCGGCGTAACAAGCGTGTACGAAGGGCTGAAAAATCTGCCTTCGTCACAGCATATGCTTACGATGGCATCGGTGCCGGGCCTTTTGTTTGGGATGATTAATATTATCGGGAACTTCGGTACGGTCTTTGTGGATCAAGCTTACTGGCAGCGTGCCATCGCAAGTAAAAACAGCGCTGCTTCAAAAGCGTATATTTACGGCGGAATTGCCTGGTTTTCGATTCCCTTTGCCGTTGCCACTTTCCTTGGCGTAAGTGCCGCTGGTCTTGGAATTGCGGTTGATTCACCAGATTCCATTGCACCCGTTATGGCGTCACACGTGCTTGGAAATCTAGGTTCTATTTTGTTTTTAACGATGCTGTTTATGGCAGTAATGTCGACAGGAGCGGCTGAATTAACGGCGATCACGAATATTATCGTAACGGACATTTACCTGCGTTCTATCAACCCGAAAGCAAGCAGTAAAAAAATCTTAAGCACGTCGCGAAAAGTGACGCTTGGCTTTGGGCTGGCGATGGGCGTGTTTTCCATTTTACTGTTTTACTTAGGAATTAGCCTTGGGTTTGTGTATATGGCCATGGGTATTTTCGTCAGCGGAGCCGTTATTCCCGTCACGCTTGGACTGATGTGGAAAAAAGCGACGAACACAGGTGCATTTTACGGCGCGCTGTTAGGAATGATCGGAGGCGTTATCGCATGGAACACATCTGCTTACGTGATTAATGGTCACATTAATGTGGAAGCCCTTGGCGGACTGTATCCAATGCTTATTGGAAATTCTACCGTTTTTATCATCAGTGGGGTCATATCAATTGGACACGGCTTGCTTGCTAAAAAAGAATTTGACTTTGATGAACTAAAAGACAAATTCAAAAGCTTTGATGAACATGGAGATGAACCATTAAGGGAGGAAGTGGCGTATGGATCCACAACAACAGTTAAATAAAGACGCAAAGCTATGTACGCGCTGGGCGCTGGGACTTACATTCTTATTTGTCCTCTTGTTTCCAGGCGTGATGTTTTTAACGGGCTATCAATATACGCTTTCCTTTTTTAAAGGTTGGACGTATCTGGCGTTTGGCTGGCTGATTATCGCAGGGATTTGTATTATTGTCGGGCCTGTGGTGGAGTTCGTGAGGGAGAAGAAGGATAGAGATACAGTTTAATTTGTCAAAACAATACGAATTTCAAATGTGTTAGTTATAAAAAAGATCACAAATCATATTCTAGTGAATGTGGTTTGTGATTTTTTTGTAAAGATATTTAAAATTAGGTTAATTTTATAAAACTTCACCATGGATTTAAGTGGAATTTTATCGCTGTATTTGATGATCTTTTGACATAAATGAAAGGAGGTGAAGTAATTGCATATCGTCTCTTTAGAAAAAGCATGTTATGCAGAACTACAAGCAGTAGGTTCAAAAGCTTACAATCTTTCAAAAATGATTCAGCACGTTTCTCATATCCCTAAAGGATTTGTTTTAACATCTCACGCATTACTTTCCTTTTTAACATTTAACCAAATAGAAATAAAAGCAGAAGATAGCAGCGTCATAGAAAAGAAGATTCAAAGCGGCACGTTTTCTGCAGCTCTGCAAAAAGAAATTGTTTCTTCGTATGCTAACGTTCAAGGTGCTGGTATAAAAGCCGTAGCCGTAAGATCTTCTTCCGCACTTGAAGATTTGGAAAATGCGTCTTTTGCCGGACAGTATGAAACGATATTAAACGTAAGAAACAGAGAAGAACTTTTGACAAGTATAAAAAGATGCTGGGCTTCTTACTTTTCATCCGTGGTTCAAGCGTATGCCGAAGATAAGGAAATTGCGCTTTCTAATCCCCAGATGGGTGTCCTTGTACAAGGAATGGTTGAAGCCGATGTATCGGGAGTAATTTTTAGCGTAAATCCTATTACAGAAAGTGAAGATGAAGTGGTCATTAACGTGGCGTACGGCTTAGGAGAAGGAATCGTATCAGGTGGTGTTACGCCGGATTTATTTATTATTCATAAACAGACAAAGAATATAATGAAAGAACTAGGATTAAAAGAATATAAGTTAGTGTCAGGTTTTACAGGAATAACAAAAGCGATGACAACGAATAAAGAAAAAAATGAATTTTCTATATCAGATGAAACAGCACTACAGCTGCTTCGTCTAACGAACCAAGTAGAGGAGTATTGTCAGTACGCTGTAGACATTGAATTTGCCATAAAAAATGAAGATATTTATCTGCTTCAAGTAAGACCGGTTACTACATAATGAAAAGGAAAGGGGAAATCAAATGAACGTATTATCTGCATTTCAAAACGACCTATTTTTAAGTGAGGAAGAAAAACAAACGGGGTTTTGGGTACAAGATAATTTACATATCGCACATGCACTAAGCCCTTTATACGCTTCTTTTCAGCTTCCGGCAATGACGTATGGGACAAAGCAAGGTTTTGAAACGTTAAAACTGCCTATTGCTCAATTTGTAGTGAAATTAGCTGATGGAAAAATGTATCAGCAAAATATCCCGTTTCCTGGTGACGTAAATGATCGCTTAAAGGAGCACCAAGAAGCAGTGAAGCCGCTGTTGCCTCGACTTAAACCTAGATTATACGAGTACGTTAATGAGGTGTTTTTACCTTTTTATACGGAAGTCAAAAGAAATGCAGAACGTCCTTTATCTTTAAAAGAAGCAGGAAAAAAAGTAAAAGAGCTGCATGATTTTTATAAAAAAGCTTGGCAGCTTCACTTTGAAATTGTCATGCCAAGAAGTGATTTAGGAATGATTTTAGAAGAGCTATATGGAAACTTGACCGGGGACGCGAATACCGCTTACGTATATGATCTGCTGGAAGGCGTGATGAACAAGTCACTTGAAAGTGATCAAGCACTGTGGGAACTAACTGACACGGTAAAGCGTTCCGGCCCGTTAAAACAAGCTTTTACGGAACAAAGGTCAGAAGAAATAGAAGCAAATCTATTAGGCACAGCTGAAGGCAGAGAATTTTTAAAGAATCTGCAAAGCTTTTTAAATGAGTATGGCTATCGTTCTGCAAATTCGCACGAGTTTATTGATGAGACGTGGGTAGAAAATCCTTTACATGCGCTATCGATTATTGCTGGCTATGTGCGTAAAGATTACGACTTCAAGAAAAATTATGAAGACGTCGTAAAAAAGAGAGAAGAAAGCTATCGTGATGTACTCGCAAACATGCCGGAGTGCGAAGAAAAAGAGCAGTTTAAGCTGTTTTATGGATGGGCTTTGGACGCATGGGGGTTGGACGAAGATCATCATTTTTATATCGATGCGATGCTGCCTGCTACAGCAAGACTTTTTTTGCTGAATGTAGGAACTCTTTTAGCTGATCACCAAGTGATTCATCAGCCTCAAGATATTTTTCATTTTTATTACGATGAATTGCTGGAAGTATTAAAAAAACCCGTGGCATCTCATGAACTTATCGCCAATAGAAAGCAGGAGTTTAAAGAAAATCGTCATAAAAAAACGCCGCCTGCTTATGGAACGCCTCCTCAAACAGGAGAAGATCCTTTATTGGAGCGGGTATTCGGAAAAATGGGGCCTCCAGAAGTAGATGAAACGCAAAAGATCTTTAAAGGAAGTGCCGCTTCAAGAGGTGTTTATACGGGAGTGGTAAAAATCATTTCAGATCCAAGTCAATTTTCTAAGCTTAAACAAGGAGATGTTCTTGTGTGTGAAACAACAGCACCTGCTTGGACCACGTTATTTTCGCTTGCTGGCGCGATTGTAACCAATGCAGGAGGAATTTTATCTCATGCAGGAACAGTGGCTCGTGAATATAAACTTCCAGCGGTTCTTGGCACAAAAGTAGCCGTGGATCTACTAAAAGACGGAGATGTTGTTACCGTAGACGGAACTAACGGAGTGGTGACGATTGAACAGCAGTAAGCCGTCTTTGATTATCTTTTCTATTTTAACGGGAACTTTTTTAATTCCCGTTAATTCCACTATGATTGCGGTAGGCTTACCGTCTATTGCCAAAGCGCTTCATCTTTCCATCGTACATGTATCAGTAGTGGTAACTATTTATTTAATTGTGATGGCAGTTGCTCAGCCCATTGCGGGGAAACTTGGGGATTTATATGGAAATAAAACGATGTTCGTAGCTGGAATGATTATTTTTCTAGTGGGATCTGCCGCCTGTGTGTTTTCATATAACTTACTTTCGCTCACCGTTTTTCGAACGCTGCAAGCATTAGGAGGCGCACTAGCTACTCCTAATGCAACAGCGATTATGAGACACAGTTTACCAAAAGAAAAGCTCGGAAGAACGCTTGGGTTATTTGGATTATCAATGGGGCTAGGAGCAGCTGTAGGGCCTGTATTAGGTGCTTTTTTAATCAAGTATCTTGGATGGACGTCGATTTTTTGGTTTAACGTTCCTTTTGCTGTGCTATCGCTGATTTGTTCATTTATATACGTGCCGTCTAACGTAAAACAAAAAGCAAAAATGCTGGATATAGTGGGCGCTTTATTGCTTGGAGTAAGCATGACGAGCTTTACGCTAATGCTGACGCACCGTGATTTGTTTAATGCTTGGACTATTTTTATATGCATAGCGTCTATCGTTCTTTTCATTGTGCAAGAACGCAAAGTCCAAGAGCCGCTGATTGATTTTAAGCTTTTTAAGGTTCGTCCCTTTTTTTCTTCAAATCTTTCTATTCTATGCAGCAATTTTATGATGTATAGTACTATTTTGTTTGTTCCGCTTTTGCTAGAGAAGCAGTATGATATTCGTTTAATTGGTTTGCTTCTTTTCTTTTTTTCATTAGCCATGTCTATTTCTTCTTGGATAGGAGGATTGTTAGCGGAAAAGGTAGGGAAAGAACATCCGATCCGATTATCGTTTCTTATTTCACTGCTTGCGGCGATGCTTTATTTCCACTTAGCGAATGCATCCATTTCTTATACCATTGTATCTTTATTAGTAGGAGGAGTGGGAGCAGGAATCGGTGTTTCATCTATGCAGGCTATGAATATTCAATCTGTCAAAAAAGAGCAATCAGGGACTGCATCGGGCATTTATTCCACTTTTCGTTATATCGGAGGAATGTTAGCGTCAGCTGCGGTGAGCTTGTTAGTAGGTACTACTGGTCTATTGGTGGTTCTATGTATAGCTGGAATAGCAGGATTTCTTGTGTCGTTAGTTGGAAAAGAAAAGCAAGTTTCCTTGTCCAAAGACGCTTTTAAATAAAAAGGGAATAGCCAGCGGAGAAGCAGACATTCGTTTTATTGCGCGTGCTGAAAATGATGATGTGCTTGTCCAAAGGCTATTCTATTTTTAAGTGATCGCTCTTTTTTCAATTTTACACACCCACCGGTAATACTGCACCACCATCCAAAACAACAGTGGATTTAAGAGGAGCGAATACCACCACGTCCACCATCCGTAGTGAAAATAACCCCAAGGAGCAGGGAGAAGAGCCACTACTTCATAAAGTAAAACAGCAACCGACCAAAATAAAATATAGGCGGCTTTTTTTGTGAGTTTCCCGGCAAGGGGATAATAGGTAAGAAAAAGCATGTTTACAGGCGGAATGAGAACAGTATAAGCAAAAATACCTTGCCAGTCCGTCTCTTGTGTAAAATACCAGTAGCCGTGAAATTTGAAATTAATAAAGACGTCAAAGATGTGCTGAGCAGCAATGGTGAACATCCAAATGTGTACAATTTGATTTGCTGTGAAGCGCTTGTTTGTTTTAAAAGCAAGAACGTTAAATACTAAAATAGAAAGAATTAATCCAATCATATTGGTTCTCCTTTTGGCTTCTTGACTATATTGTATAATTTTAGGAGATTAAATCCAATAGAGAAATGGACATACTACGAATTTTCTGCGGTCTTTTTCACAGTGACGGACTGTACTTTTTTTCGATTTCTTAAAAAGGCGATCACGAGTAAAAAAGCAGGAATGACAATTTGAAACGGAAGATGTAAAGTGAACGGAATAATCTTTAAACCTTCATAGACATGTTCGAAATAGTTTTGAGCAAGAGACAATGAATAAAACAAAATGACCAAGCCGATTGGAAATACAAGCGGTGACGGGTTTTTAAGCTCAAACACGTGAGAAAGGCCCAGCACGGTGGCGTAGAAAAACAGACCGATTTTAAAGAAGCCGCCAGTGATTAAAGCCACCATAAAAAATACATCAAGCCGCTCTAAAAACCCTGCAAATTGAATGCTTTGAACGGTGCTTAAAAGCGGAAAAGCAGACCTCGATGTTAAGGTAACGCCCAGCACACCTATATTCACAATCATTGTGATCATAAGATTAATACCGTTTAATGTGATTGCGCTGAATACAATCAGAGCGGTCTTTTTCACATTTTTTGTATACGGGAAAATCATTGCAAATACAATCACTTCACCAAAAGGAAAATAAAGCGTTTGGCTGTAGGCAACGCGAAGCACCGGAGCGATGCCTTTTTCAAGAATCGGCCGCAGGCTTGTAAAATCAATGAGGCCGGAAACAAAGATAAGAATAAAGCCAGCAACGGCGAGTACGTAAATGAAGAAAAACAGCAGTTCCGCCGAACGTGCCATTACTTCAATTCCTTGGCGAACGGTATAGATAATTCCGAGCATCAGTAAAGCGTTCACTATAAAAAGCGGCGTATCGGGATAGACGAACGTAAGAAGCATCGCGCCAAAATCGCGCAGCACCCGCGCGGCTCCATTCGCAAAATATAATATGTAAAGAAAAGCAAGTATGCGTCCCGGCACTTTTCCAATAATTTTTTCGATATACTCCGTCAGGGCTAAATCCGGATAATAGCGGTGCAAGCGATAATACATAAAAATAAGTGCATAGCTGCTGATCATACCAACTAAAATAGCAATCCAAGCATCTTGCTTAGCGTCCATTGCTAAGCCGACCAAAAAGGCGCTGCCAATCTCAAAGAGCGTAATTAACACAAACAGCTGCCATCCGCTAATTCGAGTTTTTTCCACTGCCTATCCGCCTCCTTTTCTACAGCTAGTATGCGCTTTTTAACGTGAAGCATATGCATCATGTAAGTAAAGAGTTGGAAAGGAAATAGGGATATTTTGTTAAAAACTAAGTGCGCTAGCCGAAGATATAAGAGAGAAGTACGTAAAAGGAGAGAGCGTATTGGATTTATTTGAAGTTATATTGAGTATCCATATTGGACTCGGAATGATTTGTTTGCTTTCAGGAGCGGTGTCCATGCTAGCGGCTAAGAAAAAAGGAGGGCATACCAAATGGGGAGAAGTGTACCACGGTGTTTACGCAGCCCTAGCCGCTACAGCTATCATGTTAGCGATTTGGAAATGGAATGAAATTGCCTATTTATTTTATATTGCGGTGTTTTCATACGGATTAGCGGTATACGGGTACTTAGCACGCAAGCAAAAATGGAAGAGCTGGCTTCAGCATCATATTCGCGGGATGCTGGGGTCTTATATCGGAGCGGTTACCGCGCTGCTTGTGAATATTGGAGACAGTATTCCGCTGTTAAATATGCTTCCGCCTCTTTTTTATTGGTTTTTGCCGACGATTATTGGCAGTCCGCTTATTTACTTAGTCGGAAGACGCTATCGAAAAAATCCTTCCGTTTCTAAAAAAATATCATACTAACGAAAAAAGCCTTTTCTCTATAAAAGGCTTTTTTCTATGGCGAACATTTGTGCTATGATAGAGAAGCAAGGAGGATACAGCATGAAAGAAAATCATCAGTTTACCATACATACAGATAAAGAAAAGCTTGATATAGATGTTATCTACTCGTACCTTCATCATGAATCATACTGGGCAAAAGGAATTCCGTTTCATCTTGTTCAAACATCTATTGAACATTCCGTTTGTTTTGGCGTCTATGATGAGTGCGATAAACAAGTAGGGTTTGGACGGATTATTTCAGATTTTGCGACGTTTGCTTACTTGGCAGATGTGTTTATTCTTCCGCACGTGCGAGGCAACGGCCTTGGAAAAGCATTGGTACAAGAAATGATTCGCTATCAGCCGATTCAACACGTACGAAAAATTTTACTAGCGACAAAAGATGCTCACGGTTTGTACAGTCAGTACGGATTCAAAGAAGTCAAAAACAAACAGCTGTTTATGCAAATTTTTAAAAAGGGCATGTACGAGCGGGCGCTTTATTCAAAGGAAGATAAAATACTGCCTGGAAAAGAGGGATAGGTATGGCTGAAGAGTTACGTAAAAGCGTATTTAATGAAGAGTTGATTACGCACTTGAGCGACGCTTTTTCACGTGAAATGAGTTCATTTGATCAAAAAGCATTTCATGAGCTGGTTTTTCAACAGGACTGGAAAGACTTAGGGCTGAAAGAGCGCATGAGAAGAATTACGCTTTCCATGCATGAAGTGCTGCCGGCGGATTATGAAGAAGCACTTCATATTTTATATAAAGCGGCTCCAACGGTAGGAGGACTTCAAGGCACGATTTTTCCAGATTACGTTGAACTATACGGATTAAACGCTTGGGAAGCTTCCATAAAAGCACTCGCGTTTTTTACACCGTTTTCCACATCAGAATTTGGGGTGCGTCCGTTTTTAATTCAAGATCAAAAACGAATGCTCCAGCAAATGATTGAGTGGGCAGGAGATGAAAACCATCATATTCGCAGATTAGCAAGCGAAGGGAGCCGACCTAGACTTCCGTGGGGACAATCAGTACCTGCGTTAAAGCAGGATCCAAAACAAACGCTGCCGATTTTAGAACAGTTAAAACGCGATGAATCGCTCTATGTCCGCAAAAGCGTAGCCAATCATTTAAACGATATTTCGTATATAGAAAAAGATTGGATGCTTGATGTGATGAAAAGCTGGTACGGAAAAGACGCTAAAACCGACTGGATTGTTAAACACGCGTGCCGTTCACTGCTGAAAAAAGGAGATTCTGAAGCTCTGTCTCTTTTTGGCTATGGAGATGACCCAGGCGTAATTGTCACAGGTCTTGGCTTACAGCCGCATGTCATTGCGATTGGTGATAGCATTGACTTTTCCTTTGAGTTATCGGTGGAAAAAAACATGCCGCTTCGCATAGAGTATGGAATTCATTACGTAAAAGCAAAAGGAAACCGCACTCAAAAAGTGTTTATGCTAAAAAATGTTCAAGCAAAAGCAGGCCAAGCGCTGACAGTCACAAAAAAGCATGGGTTTAAAGATTTAAGTACACGAAAACATTATAATGGTAAGCATACGCTTTCTGTTATTGTAAACGGAGTGGTAAAAGCAGAAGCGGATTTTGTGATCGAGTAGCTCTTTCCTGATGGAGAGAGTTTCTTTATGTTTCTATAGAGTTGATAAGGAAACTTAAATCAATAGGTTGTTGCCTCTTTACTTATTTACAAAATCGACTGAGAAACATCCATTTAAATTCCTTTTATGGTATATTAATCCTTAAGGAGTGGTGAAGTGAAAAAAATTATGGTGGGCACATTGAGTGCTTTTTTGGCAATGTCATTGGTAGCGTGCTCAAACTCTGCTAGCAAAGAAGAGAGCGGCTATAGCATTCAAAAAGTGAAAGTCAAGATAACGGATGATGCTGATTTAATTGGAAAAGTTGGTATACAAGATAGCAAAGGAAAAATGGTCGACGTAAAACCAAAAGCGCTGTATTACGAGTTTAAAATGAAGCAGCAAGGCAAGCGTAAATTCTATCAAAATGATAAAGACGAAATAGAAGCTAAAATTATACCGAATGAAGATTTAAAGAAAGCATCTATCAATACAGTAGGCGTTAATGTATTTGATGAGTGGCATGAGCAGTTTGGTACAGGGATGGGAATTGAAGAGTTTGACTATATGAAAAAAGGAAAAGTCGATGTGCACTACGATCTGGGGGCGACTGTTAAAAACAAAGAAATGCCTATGGCTCCGTCCGATCAGGAATTAAAAAAACTCCAAAAAGTTGCGAGGCATGGAAAGCTCGTCATTACAAGAAATAACAAAGAAATTGGTCGATATGATTTAGAGACGTTAGAATCTGTAAAGAAATGATCGATAGCTGCATGGAGTATGGGCAGCTAAATTACGGACAGTGCGGGTTCAATGAAGGGCTAAAGTTTATAGCAGTTCATACATAAAAGAGAGGCTGGACCAAATGTATTTTAGCCGAAGTGAAAAATGAACCATTGATCAACATGTTTGATTAGTGGTTCTTTTTTTGTTAGGTTGAACAAGAAGTCCGAATTGTTAATCCAGATTATTTGTCTTCAGATTGAATTGATTCTGCTATGTCTCAATCCTTTTTTATATAAATGCACTCATTTGATACATTAAAAATAGTCAAAAAGGTTCAGCTCCCTTATCTTGAAGTTATTTCCTTAAACGGTATAATTATTTATGTAACATTTTAAATATTTAAAAAATTTAAAATGTCTAATCAAGGGGATGGGGAGGAGTAAATGAATGAAAAAAACTGTAAAACGAACGGCCGTGCCGGCGATTTTGTCAATTGGATTATTGCTGTCGCCGCTTGCGGTACAAGCTGAGATGCCTTACTACGGAAAAGACTACAGTCAGCCGGAAAAAATTAAAGCGCTTTATCCGGAAATAAAGGTGAATGAAGCAACGCCGGCATTTATGAAAGGGCAAGACGCATTTACGACTCAAGAAGAAATGATGAGCTATGTCCAAACGCTTGCTCATAAAAGTCCGTACGTAAAGCTGAAGATTATCGGTAAATCACAGCAAGGGCGAGACATTCCGGCTCTATATTTTTCAAAGGAAAAGAAGTTTGCTGATGGAAAGACATCTAAAAAGCCAACGATTTGGCTTCAAAGTCAAATTCATGGTAATGAACCGGCAAGCGGTGAATCCGTACTCGCCGTTGCAACGCGTTTGACACAAGACTTTGGAAAAGATGTGTTAAATAAAGTCAACATTGTCATTGTGCCGCGCATTAATCCTGACGGATCTTATGCATTTAAACGTCAGCTAGCAAATAATTTAGACGGAAACCGCGATTACATAAAGCTTGAAAGTCCGGAAGTACAGAGCGTACGAGCTGAATTTAACCGTTTTTCACCAGAAGTCGTCATCGACGCTCATGAATATACGCCTTACAGCAGCGGATTTAAAAATATCGGTAAAGAAGGCGTGTGGAAGTATCATGATATTTTACTGCAGTCCGGTCGAAACTTAAATATTCCGCAGAACATTCGCGACGTGTCGGATGAGCTGTTTGTGAACAGTACGCTTACAGCCATTGAAAAGCAAGGATATTCAGGAGAAGTATACTATACGTCTCAAGTGAATAAACAAGGACAGCTGGAAGTAGAAGAAGGCTCAGTTGAACCGCGAATCGGGCGAAACTCACTAGGCTTGTATCCATCGTTTTCATTTTTAGTCGAAAGCAGAGGAATCGGCATTGGCCGAGAAGATTTTCCGCGGCGAGTGAGTGCGCAAATTGCTACACAAGAAAAGCTGATTACACAAACAGCCAATCACGCCAAACAAATTAAAGCGCTGATTGCCAAAGAAAAAGCGGCGCTTGTCAAAAAAGGAAAAAATGCAAATGATCATGATCCAATTGTGGTGAACAGTGAAAATAAAAAAATACCAAACTCTACGTTAGAAATGGTCGATGTAGAAAGCGCGTCTGTTAAAGAAATTCCTGTGACGTACTACAGTGCAAAGAAAGCAACGCCGACGCTTGTCCGCGAACGTCCGACTGCTTACCTTTTAAAACCGGGACATGAAGAGTTAGCAGAAAAACTGCAGGGACAAGGCGTAAAAGGCTTCAAGTTAACGAAAGAAACGGCTCTTTCAGTAGAAGCGTATAATGTCAGCAGCCGCATTGAAAATGAAGTCTACGAAAATAAACCAAATGTGGACGTGCAAACAATCGTCAAGTCAAAAACGGTGACGTTCCCAAGAGGAAGCTACGTCTTTTTAACGTCTCAGCCGCAAAACAATTTATTGTCTCTATCGCTTGAGCCAGAATCTGTGGACAGCTTCACAACGTTTGGTTATTTGCCTTCAGAGGTAGGGCAAGAGCTTGATGTTTACCGGTTTACGCGTTCCATTGAAAAATCGCCTTTGCAAAAAGAATCCCGTAAATAATGAAAAAGCGTGGAGCTTGGCTTCACGCTTTTTCATTATGATCACGTGACTGCTGTCGGTTTTTTCTTCTTCTAGAAAAGAAATAAATAAAAAAGCCGGCTAATACAAGAAGTGTAATAAGAAGAATACTAGTAGGAAAGTAAAGAGAGCCTATCTGAATGCCCAAATAGTTTAACATTATCATAACTTCCTTTCTTGATAAAAAATGGTTTATTTTACTAAATACCCTTATACGCTAATAGAAAACGTTTCAGCTGTTTTAGTAGGGAATGGATTGACTCTGTGCGCCAACAACCACGACATGACCTTGTCTCATCTCTTCTATATACCGGTTTGCCTCCCTGTTAGATAAGCCGAGTGAAGCCATCTTTGAAAGAAGCTCATCTTCTCTTGAAAGAAGCATATTGACCACTGTTTCAAAAATACCTTGCTCTGCCATTCTGTACTTTTTTGTATGTGTTGCCTCCGTTAAATGCTGAGCCCGTTCTTTATCGTAGGCCAGCAGATAAATCTCTTTGCTTGTAAATCCTCTCTTTAAAAAAGAACGGATGACGCAGACTGCCTCCTCTTGGTTTTCTGCTACTTGAATGTGTTTCATACACGAACCAAACCTCCTGATAAAAGATATTTCCGAAATACATCTTCTACTCATCATGTAGCCTTTGTTTCCAACTTTAAACTTGTTTTCTATGAATTTTCTCAGATAGTAAAAGAGAATAGAAACATCATAAATTTTCAAAAAAAGATGTTTGAACTTCAAAACAGAAGGCTAAACCTAGACTATACTAAAAAGTTCCATCAAAAATAGGAGGAGATTAAAATGAATTTACAAGATCAACAAACACAAGGCCAGCCCGAGCAAACGCAAGACCGCCAGCCGGGTATCGAAAGTGAGATGAATCCTCTCCCTATTTATGAGGATGACAATTACATTGGTACAGGAAAATTAAAAGGAAAAGTAGCGCTGGTTACCGGGGGAGACAGCGGAATTGGACGAGCTGTATCCATTGCTTATGCGAAAGAAGGAGCGGACGTAGCCATCGTTTACTTAAACGAACATAGCGACGCCGAGGAAACAAAAGTCCGCATTGAAGAAGAAGGTGTAAGATGCTTGCTGATTGCAGGAGACGTAGGAGACGAATCATTCTGTAACGAAGCGGTAGAAAAAACGGTGAGTGAGCTTGGAAAGCTTGATATCCTTGTGAACAATGCCGGAGAGCAGCATCCAAAAGAAAGCATTAAAGAAATTACGAGTGAACAGCTTGAACGAACGTTCAAAACGAACTTTTATTCATACTTTTATTTTACGAAAAAAGCGCTTGATTATTTAGGAAAAGGCAGTGCCATCATTAATACAACGTCCATTAATCCTTACCGCGGGAATCCTCAGCTGATCGATTATACGGCGACAAAAGGTGCAATTAACGGCTTTACGCGCAGTATGGCGCAAGCGCTTGTCAAAGACGGTATTCGTGTGAACGGCGTAGCGCCGGGACCAATCTGGACACCGCTTATTCCGTCTACTTTCTCAGGCGATAAAGTAGGAGAATTCGGTACAGACACACCGATGGGCAGACCTGGACACCCTGTGGAGCACGTGGGCTGTTATGTGCTGCTAGCTTCAAATGATTCATCTTATATGACGGGTCAAACGCTTCATGTCAACGGCGGAGATTTCATGAACACATAATTGCTTCACCTATTATAAAGGAGGAGAAAACGATGGGAGAGCGCCAGAAAAGATCTATTTCAAATGCACCAAAAAAACGAGATGAAACGGAGCAGCGTGTAACAGATCAAGACGAAACGTTGTTTGAACGTTTCAAAGAAGAAGAAACAGTGGATCCTATGCCAATGGAAGATATAAGACTTGAACAAAAAGAAGAGAAAAATAAAACGAAAACAAAAGATGAATCGGGTTCTGAAAACATTCATCATCGAAAATAAAAAACAGCCTTCTCGGGCTGTTTTTTTATCTGTGTTTCTATATTAATGAGCATTAGAAGCAATGACAATTTTTGAATCATCTTCTAATGCTTGAGCAAGATTCGATTTAATCCGTATACGGTCAAATTTTAGTCCAAGCTGCATCGCAGTAGTGGCCAATTCAGGGCGGATACCTGATAGAATCGATTTGACGCCGATTAAATCAAGTGCATCTATCAGCTGGAATAGCTCGTGTGCGACCATTGTATCAATCATTACAACGCCTGATAAATCAATATACAAATGAGCAATTTGCTTTTCTGTACACTGTTTTAACGTGCTTTCTAGAATCATTTTAGCTCTTGTCGTGTCAATATCACCAACTAATGGCAAAAGAGCCACGTCTTTTTTAATCACAATAACAGGTGAACTTAGTTCGTGAATCATTTCCTGCTGAGAACGAAGACGACTTGACGCATAATTTTGAGCTTCTGTAATGAATTTTAAGATAATAATATCAAATACTCTTACTACTTTTTCGTTCCACTTATCGATATGCTGTTGAGTCACGTCATGATGAAGTTCTGCAAACTGACGAATATAATCACAATATTGTTTACGGACGTTCATAAACTCTTTAATAATACACTGAATGGGAGTTTGGAGATGGTGTTGATCTTTAGAAACTTTATTTAGCCACGTGTTAAAAGAGTCAAAAAAGCTCTTTTCTTCTTCTATAAAGATGTTGCTGATATATAAATGAAATTCATAGTTTTGCGCTTTTAACCGTTGAATGACATCAGGGTCATTAGAGATATAAACGCCTTCAGAAGATGTTTTATCCAAAGATTCATACCATTCTTCCGTCATAGTTGGTGCACTTTCTAGCAGATAAGAACGTAAAGCGATATCTTTCTTCACTGTTATTCTCCTCTCAAACTGATGAAGCATCGCGCATACGCGCAGTGTATCTATTATTATAGCACTTTTGAAATAAAGATGTATATGAAATGTATGTTTATTTAATGTGCGAGGTTTTAATTGATTGGATATAGGGAAAAATCCTAATAAAAGGGGAAAGAGGGAAAGTATGAATACCGTGACGAGCGATCAGTGGAAATGGTATCAGTTTGATGTAGAAGAAGCAGATGGAATAGCTGATGTCCTTAAAGACTATCAGTACCCACGAGATGAATGGTTTTGCCATCAGCTGCAAAAGAAAAACTCTAATCACATTCAAGTAGATGTAGTAGGAGAAAGTGAGCTGATTTATGGTTCACTCATTTATCATAAGAAGTCATTTGATCAAAGGGATTACGATTCGTTTCACTTTTATATTACCGAGGAGTTTATTATAACCGCGGGACTTGATTTAAAAATCCTCGAACAAACCAACCATGAACGAATGATTGAACGCATGAAGCAGTCTGCTAATACGGCGGAAAGTTTTTTTATTCTTTTAGGTGAAATTATGAAAAAGCACTTAAATGGATTTGATCAGTTTGAAAGTCATTTCAGAGAGCTTCTGTGGGAAGTGCGCCATAATAATAACATCGACGTGTTAGATGAAATTCATAAAGCGCGTTATGACCTGCTTATATGGACAAATTTAATCAGTTCTGTTCGAGAAGTCACAATGGGAATCGAAGAAGCGTTTCATAAAAAAATTAACCAAACGATTCAATATCAGCGAATGTGCAAAAAAATCGAAATCGGCTTAACGCTAATTGAACAATATCAAAAAGAATTTGACGCGTTAATTAAATTAGAAGAAGTTGTGTCGACTCATCGAGGAAATGAGATTATGAAAGCTTTAACGCTGCTGACAGCCATCAGTACGCCTTTAACGGCTTTTGGAGCCCTTTGGGGAATGAACTTTAAAGGGATGCCGGAGCTTGATTGGAAGTTTGGCTATATCTATGCACTCATTTTAATCGTTCTTTCGACCATTGCCATTTATCTCTATTTACGAATGAAAGGATGGACGGGCGATCTCTTAAAAGGAAGAAAAAAGAACTCATTTTTTAAATAAGCTTTAATAAAAGAGGTTGAGACATAACGAAATGAATCCAATCTAAAGGCGAACAAAGGAGATACATGAGCTGGACTGCTTATGACACCGCAGTTGATTTCCGTGCAAACGCGGGCGGCCGCTGAGCCTCCTCGTCGCTTGCGCTCCTGCGGGATCTCATCTGTTCCGCTTTTCCCGCAGGAGTCTTCGCCTTGCCCTCCAATCAACTGCTAGAAGGAACAAAATAGATTAAACTATATTCACCATCACAAAAAACGAACCACTCATCAAACATGTTGATTAATGGTTCGTTTTTCACTTTGGCTAAACTATTTTTGTCTCAGCCTCTTTGTTGTTTGTTATCCTCGCCTCCACGTCGTAGGCTCACCTGAACGAAGGCATCTTGGGAATAAATCGTTTTCTTTTAGCTTTACTTGATTGCCGTTTTCGTCGGTATAGCGACCGGTTTGTGGAACCAATTCTCCGGTTGAAAAGGCATCATCTACAGGCTTCCACGTCGTTGATTCACGTGTGTGCGGGCAAGGTGTAAAAAGATCATCTTTTTGAAAAAGTTTAATTTCACCTTCCGCACAAATGTAAGCGCCCGATTCTGGTACAGCTTCACTCGTTCGATAAATGTTCTGGACGGTCTTCACACGCATCCAACCTTTCGTTTTCTATTTAGTTGTATTTTAGTGTCCCTGTTGTGGCGTCCATGTACGTACGGTCTTCTATAATATCTGAGTCGTCTAGCTTTCTAAACGGAGCGCAGTAGCAGACAACACCCGTCTCGATTTCAATTTCTTGAAATCCGTATGCACGGCAAAGGTATTCACCGACAGCGCTTGGAGATGGATGCGTATCCAACTCATCTAATGCTTCGTTAAACATCGCTAGAAATTCTTTTTTCGAAAACTGCTTCTCATGATGCAGTGTTACTGGGTCTCCAGAATCTGTTCCTTGTGCTAACGCGTAAAAATACATCATCTTCACTCCTTATATATATAGTCGTGCTTTTTATGAAATATAGAAACAATGATTGTTAGTAAGTAAATTCCCTTAAATAAACAAAATAAACGCATTTGGAAGAAAACGGTTTCTTTATGATTGTTATCTTAGAGAGAATTCAGTGCTATCAGCGTTTGATAGCAAGCTGCCACAGGGTGATAATCGGCTTTAGGAGCCGGGCTTTTTTTCGAGCTGTAGCGTTCGTTTTGCTGATTTAACAGCTGATACCAGCCTCCATATGTGTGATCGATAAAGTGTTTCTGACAGTAGGAGAACAGGGCGTCGTATGCTTTCCAATATCCGCTGTCTCCGGCTTTTACCCCGAGCAGTGAAGCCGCAGAAATGGCTTCGGCCATCACCCAGTAGTTTTTATCCGGGTCAATGACCTCTTCTTGAGGAGACAGCGCAAAGTAAAGACCTCCGTACTTAGCATCCCAGCCTCGGTTCCAGCCCTTATCAAACAAATACTTTGCACGTTCTGTCATCCAGTTTTCCGAACGGTGCCGATCAAGCCATAAAAGCAGCTTGCTCCATTCAAACTGATGTCCTGGTATAAAGCCGTACGGACGAAATTCATCTTTTGTATCGTTTTTATTGTAGTCCCAATCCGGCTGCCAGTCTGTATCATAATGCTCCCAAATCATGCCGCCAGATCGTTCAGCAAGCTGCTGAGTAACGCCTTTTGCAAGCGCGTATGCCCGGTCTACGTATTTTTTATCTCTTGTTGCTTCAAAGGCAGAAAGCATCGCTTCACACATATGCATGTTTGCATTTTGGCCGCGATATAAAGAAGAAGCTGACCACGATGCGTCCCATTCGTCTCGGTAAAAGCCGTGCGCATCTTCCCAAAAGTACTTTTCCATCACGTCATAGACCTGTTCAATTGTTTCTTTTGCTTGTAAAATGCCGGCTTGGTACGCGATGGAAGAAGCTAAAAGAGCAAAAGCGTGGCCATATGCTTGTTTAGAATCATCTTTGACTTCTCCGTCATCGGCTATTTCAAAAAAATACCCGCCGTTCTCTCTATCATAATGGTTGTTTTGTAGAAAACGAATGCCGTGCTGAGCTGCTTCTTTGCACCAATCCGGTCCGTCTAAAAGAGCCCCTACACTGAAGATATAAATAAAGCGCGCCGTACTTACTAAGTGCTTTGAATGCGTGTTGTTGACGGTGCCGTCGTCGTAGTATTCATGGATATACCCGCCGTTTTTTTGGTCAATACAAGCGGGGTAGTAGAAATGAAGCGTATCAAAAATATGCTGTTTTAATGTGTGAGGTTTTCGAAACGCAGTTGAGGAAAAATCCGTTGCCGTGTTCATTTTATCACCATCTCAATCTTTGTTTTTAATTGTTTTTTACCCTAAGCCATTGGTAGTAAACGTAAGGGTTTTTTTGCTGTTTTTGCTCTATTATTCTATTTTTGTTGAAAATGTATCAGTTTGGAAACAAGTTTGAAATATTTTGATATACTTTTGACACGATTATCCGGTATTCTAAAAGTACGTGCTAGCTGGAGCGAACAAATGTACAGAGCCTCTAGACGTCAAATGATTTTATTTAGTGTGGCTAGTTTAAGATTGAGCTTAAACATCGGATCCTGTTTTCACTTAATCTATTAAACTGGCAACATGTATTTCTATTATATTTTGCAAATGAGGTATAAAAAATGACAGAAGTGAACAAACAAAGATTTTACAAAAAATTAGCGGTAACAGGTCTTGCTTTTACACTTGTAGGAGCTGGAACTCTAGGTCTTCATTCCTTACATTTTACGGGTGAGCCAACTGTCGCAAGCGCAGCAGCGGAAACCTATACAACCACGGCGAATTTAAATATTCGAAGCGGTCCATCGACGTCCAACGCGATTATTGCGACAGTTAAACAAGGCACACAGCTAACGGTAGTTGGACAAGCAGCAAGCGGCTGGCTGAAAGTAAGCTATCAAGGCAAAACGGGCTACGTAAGCAGTGAGTATGTTAAAAAGTCAGGGAGTTCAACGACTAAAACTTATGTAACAACGGCAAATTTAAATATTCGAAGCGCTCCATCGACGTCAAGCACGATTGTTGTAACGGTCAAACAAGGCACGCAGCTAACGTCGACAGCACAAGCAGCGAACGGCTGGCTAAAAGTAAGCTATCAAGGCAAAACGGGTTACGTGAGCACGCAGTACGTAAAAGAATCAACGGGTTCTTCTGAACCGGCTCCAGCTCCAGCTCCGGAGGCTTCTGTCTATGTGGCAACGGCGAATTTAAATGTTCGAACAACTGCTTCAACTTCTGGTGCGGTTATCGCAACACTGAAAGCCGGCACACAGCTCGACGTCACGGCTAAAGCAGCAAACGGCTGGCTGAAAATTACGTATCAAGGGAAGGTTGGCTATGTAAGCGGTCAATACGTACGAGCATTAGCTGGGATGAAAGTGGTTTCGAACCCTGAAAGTATACAAGTTGTTGTGAATAAACAAAACAAGCTTCCGGAAAACTACGTTCCGAAAGATTTAGTATATACAACGATTCCGTTTACATTCAAAGAACAAACGGAAAAGAAAAAAATGCGCAGTGAAGCAGCCGCTGCTATTGCACAGTTGTTTGCGGGTGCGAAAAAACAAGGCGTTACGCTTCTTGGCGTATCAGCTTACCGTTCACATGCAACGCAAAGCGCGCTTTTTAGTTCGTATGTTCAACGAGACGGTTATGATAAAGCGGCAACTTATAGCGCACTGCCAGGCGCGAGTGAACATGAAACAGGTCTTGGAATTGATGTAACAAAAGGAGACGGCACATGTGCTGCTCAAGACTGCTTTGGCGGAACAAAAGAAGCAGCTTGGCTCGATGCCCATGCAGCCGAATATGGATTTATTATTCGCTATCCAAAAGGGAAAGACGCGGTAACCGGCTATAAATATGAGCCGTGGCATTTGCGCTATGTAGGCAAACCAGTGGCGCAGGCGATTAAGAGTAAAGGCATTACGCTTGAAGAATATTACGGAATTAAGTAGGTTTAAAAAAGAGGCTGGAATAAAAGTAGCTTAGTTGACGGAAGATCCGAACGCGTTTGATTTAGAATCAAACGCGTTCGGATCTTTTTATTGTTGCGGTAAAGATAGCTTTCATGTATGTAGGTGCTTCTAGTGGTTTGTTATGCCTCAATCTCTTTTATTTTTGTTCATCATGTTTACCCTTCTTGTGAAGGAGGGTAGGTAATGATACAAAAGAACTACTGTTTGTACATTTAAAGTTGAGTTTGTGTGTGAAAAGATCTAGTGTATATTTCATACAGAAGTGTAAAGTACAGGGGGCGTTCATCTGTGAAAAAACGAAGGAGATGCATCCTATCATGTTGAAAGATCATATGTTTGAATTTTATTTTGATCAAATGAATGAGCTGGTTTTTTTGGCGGAAGTAAAGAACCAACATCTTTATTATAAAAAAATGAATAAAGCGGCTGCTAAGCTTGTACGGTACCAAGGAGAAGCGGGCATGCGGCTAGAAAGCGTACTCCCTGAGCGGGCGTATCACTCTCTTTACCCTTACCATATAAAAGCGATGGAAACAAAAAAGCCAGTTACCTACCATGACATAAATACCTTCTCAGATGAAGCTGAAGCGTTTGAAACAACGCTTACCCCCATTTTTGATGATACCGACAATAGTACGCACCTATTGGTGATGAGTAAAAATATCCAGGAGTTAAAAAAAGATTTAGCCCAAAGTATGGAGCGGTATAAGTCGCTTTTTATGAACCATGAAAACGCCATATGTATGATGGATCTAAGCGGTAAAATTGTTCAAGCAAATCCTGCCTGTGAGCAAATGTTCGGCTACGATACGCAAGAGATCATCAATAGTTCTTACATGCAGCTTCTAGAAGAGCTGAAGATTGATGTTCGTGCTTTGCCTCTGCATCACATCATATACGACCAAAGCTACAGCAAAGAAATCCAAGCGTGGCACAAAGAAAAAGGAATGATTTATTTATATGTTACAAACGTGCCCATCATCGTGGAAAATGAATGGATGGGTATTTACTTGATTGCTCAGGACGTTACAAAGGAAAAGGTAGCTGAAATAAAGCTGGAAAACACGGTGAAAGATTTAGCAAACATGAAGTATGCCCTTGATGAGTCCGCAATCGTAAGCGTCCTGGATCCATATGGAACGATTAGGTATGTCAATGATATGTTCTGTACGATATTTGGCTATGAAAAAGAAGAGCTAATTGGACAATCATACGAGTTATTTGATGTAAGCTATGATTTTCGGGTTCTTGAAAGTATTGGCCAAGGAAAGGTTTGGAGAGGGCAAGTCAAAAGCATAACAAAAGAAGGCGTCATCGTGTGGAGCCATAAGACCATTGTTCCGCTGACCGATATTCATCACCGCATCTCAAGCTACGTGCTGATTCAAACTGATATTACTGCGCAAAAAAACCTAGAAAATCAGCTGAAGTTTAAGGCGTTTCATGACAGTTTGACGGGGGTGCCGAATCGAATGATGCTGCAAAAACAAGTGCAGGCTGCGATCGAGCAAAAGGAAAGATTTGGCCTGCTGTTTTTAGACTGTGATAATTTTAAAGAAGTGAACGATCAATTTGGTCATGATATTGGCGATGCATTTTTAATTCAGTACGCGCATCGGTTAACGTCTTGCATTCGCACATGTGACGAAGTGTATCGCCTCGGAGGAGATGAATTTGTGATCTTACTTCGGCACATTGAAAGGCGCGAGGAAATTCAGCAGATCATGGAACGAATTCATCGAGAGCTTCAAAAAGAATGGAGTATTGAATCCTGCATCTTTACAGCTACATCGACCATCGGAGCCGCTTATTATCCAGAAAACGGAGAATCATTTCAAGAACTGTTAAAACAGGCGGATCAAGCGCTGTACGAAGGAAAACGACAGGGGAAAAATAACGTGAATTTCTATAAAAAAAACCACTCTGTAGCCGATTCTATAGATAAAGAAAGTATTGTTTAATATAGAAAGGGAGAAATATGAATAAACATAAATTAATGGTTGTTTTATCAAGCGGAGCAGTGATACTTTCTCTGCTCATACATATCATTCATCGTATTTGGCCGATGGATATGGCTGGCATGTCGATGGAACATAATTCAACGCCAGGCGAAGTGTCACTGATCTTTTTGATGCTTCCTATTCTTTTTCTTGGCGTGCTGCTTGTACTGTATGTTAAAAAGCATGAGCTAGTACCTGCGTTTGTGACGCTAACGCTCACGTTTTCAAGCATCAGCACGGTTGTAGGCGGAGGAGGAATGGTCGAGTATCACTTTTCAATTTTTATGGTGATAGCCATTCTTTCCTACTATGAAAATGTAAAGCTGTTATTGTTAATGACGGGTATTTTTGTCATCGAGCATCTAGTGGGATTTTTCGTGCCATTTTTTACACCGATTATTTTCGGAACGTCTTCTTATTCTTTTTCGATGCTGTGCCTTCACGCGGCGTATTTGCTTTTTACATCAGGGGCGACCGCTTGGCAAATTACTTCAAAGAAAAAATATACAGAACAGCTTCAGCAGCAAAATAAACAAAAGCAGCACGTCATTTATGACATGATGAAAAAACTGCATGAAACGAATGGTCAGGTAAGACAAACGGTTGCTGACTTAAAGGGAAGCTTAGAAGAATCGCAAGCGGCTAGTCATCATACGACGGCTTCAATGCAAGAACTAGCGGCAGGAGCGGACCAGCAGGTAATAATGGCTCAAAAAAGCAGTGAGTTTCTAGAAGAGATGACGCAAGGCGTAACCAAAATAGCCGAGGCTTCAGGGGCAGTCAGCGAAGCTTCTGATCAAACAGCAAATGAAGCCGTGCAGGGAAAAGAAAAAATTCAAGAAGCCATTCAACAAATTTATACAATCGATTCTTCTGTTCAGCATGCAGCTAGCGTTATTCATCAGTTAAAAGAACGTTCTGCAGAAATCAACGATATTATGAGTGTGATTTCAGGCATTGCTGCACAAACAAATCTACTGGCGCTAAATGCTGCAATTGAAGCAGCGCGTGCAGGCGAACATGGTAAAGGGTTTGCGGTCGTAGCAGCGGAAGTTCGAAAACTTGCAGAACAATCCAATCAGTCAGCCGAACAAGTAGCAAGACTCATTCAGCATATTCAGCAAGAAACGTCTCAAGCCGTAGCATTCATTCAATCAGGAACTGCTGATGTAAAAAACGGTATTTTACTAGCCAACGAAGCGGAAAATGTTTTTAATCGAATCGCCGACGCATCTACGTACGTTCACGAACAAATTCAGCAAACGGCTGCTTCCGCACAGCAAATAGCAGCCGGATCTACGCAGGTGCTCCATGCCGTCAGCGAGATGACCGCTTTTGCGAACCAATCAGCCGCAAGCAGCAGCAGCATTTCTTCTGCTTCCGTGCGTCAGCTGCAATCGCTGCAGACTATTGACCAGACGGCTGAATTTTTAAGTGGATTAGTTGAAGAGCTTGGCAGCGTAACGGAAAAGTTAGCGAAGCAAGCGTGAATGAGGTAGAGCAGCAGATGACGTAGACGTACATAATTTTTAGCCTCTTCATTAGAAATACGATTCGCTTATTTTCCAGTTATATGTGATAAAATGGAAGGATAAGTAATTCATCTTTTATATGGGGGAATGGCATATGGATAGAATGGAAGAACTTACACAGGCCGCAATGAGTGGAAATAATGAAGAAATAAAAGTTTTGATTGGTGAAAACCCTGCACTTATTAATGAATTTAATTCAGACGGATGGACACCGCTTCACTTAGCCTCGTATTTTGGGAAAGAAGAAACTGCAAAACTATTGCTATCATTAGGAGCGAACATGAAAGCTCGGGCGAAAAATAGCAATGAAAATATGCCGCTTCACGCAGCTGTTGCCAATAAACAGACAAAAGTGGTAGAGATTTTATTACAGGGCGGTGCAGACAGCAACGCCAAGCAAAGCGGCGGATGGACAAGCCTTCACGAAGCTGCCCTGCTCGGCGCAGAAGACATCGTCAAACTTTTAGTTGAAAACGGAGCTCAGATTCAGGTGAAAAAAGATGATGATCAAACGCCGCTTGATGTAGCGATAGAGAATGGACAAGAAAATGTAATAAATCTATTAAAAAATTATGTAAATACCAACGCTTAAAAAACTTTCTGCCGTTAGATCACTGAATTTAGTACAAATCCCCTTTTTTGAGATATGAAGCTATCTGCAAAAGGGGATTTATACTTTTCTCTAAAAGCTAATGTTCCATTTGTTTAGTTGTTTGTTGGAGAAGGAAATCTTGCCGCTTCAAAATGTGAGCCATCTTCGGATGTGACGATTGTACCGGCTATGCTGCTTTGAACAAAAACTTCAACGCGGTCTCCAGCTTCTAAATTGTAAATAGTAGACACGGATACCGCATTAACAAACGGTGTGTTCCCGCCAAAGAAATCGTTATCGATTGCGATAGCGGTTGTCCCATTTACACGTATTTCAATGCGAGTTCTATAATCTAGCATCTGGTCGTTAGGAGAGAATCCAATTGTAGCAATGATAGAATATACGCCATCTTTTTTGGGGCGGAAGGTAGAAGTAATCGGGTTATATTCATTTGCTAAATCAAATTGTTCAGTTGGGAAAACTGCTTTTACAAACGTATTTGCAGGAACATTTTGAGGCATCGTTAAATTGAGCGCTCTAAATGCTGACTCCCGCGTGCTTCCTTTTTTGTCTTTATCTTCTTTACATTTAGAAGCACAATCATGTGATTCCTCATAGAAATCTTCTGCGCGTCCATAAGTCCAAACTTGTGATTCTTCAGAGCTATCTTCTTCGAGACCATAAGCCCAGCCGCGTGCTTCCTCAGGAGCATCTTCTTGATGCTGCTCTTTCTTATCGTTAAGGGAAGCTTTCTTCTTGTGAGGATAAGATTTTTCTACATAATATTTATCATCTTTATCATTGTAATGGAAATAATACTTTTTTATAATAATCACCCTTTCTTTGCAGTACTCTATACTATATTCACTCATAGAGGAAATGTTTGGATACTTGTCCGACAACTTTAGAACTGTTTTTTTAATAGCTACTAGTAACTAATTTTGAATGTAGAATTAGTTGCATTATATAAAAAACACCTCGTTCGAACGAAAGTCGAAGAGGTGTTTTTATTCGAAGAGTATTCGATTCGAGAGTCTACTCATAACCTGTATGTAAACATCACTCTATCAGTCAACTGGGTGTACTTTTATAGCGCTGGGTCCTTTAGCTCCTTCTTGGATTTCAAACTCTACTTTTTGTCCTTCTGACAGATTTTTATATTCCTCACGGTCGATCGCATTAGAGTGAACGAACACTTCTTTTGATCCGTCCTCGGGTGTGATAAATCCAGATCTTTTTGATTCGTTGAACGATTTAACGGTTCCTTTATGTTTGCTCATTGATAAATCCCCCTTATAAGTATAGAAATAATTTCTTAATAGGTTTTTACCCAAACGCTGAAATCTCAATCATTTTTATGGTAGTTATACCGATTAGAAGAGTAGGGAAGAGCAAATAGGGAGGGCTTAACAATTTTTTCATTTCGGTTATATTTTTATATTGTCTGTGACATAACTATTGTTATAAAATGTAATCGTTAATTCTGCTAACTAAAGGAGATAAAGAAAAAAATGAGGGATGAGTTGTTATATATAGGGAAGAAAATTATCGATAATAAACAGGAATTAGCGATACAATTTTCTGATCTGATGGACTCTGAATATAAGCGGAAGCTTGTTTACCATGAAGAAAGCGAAGTTTTAAAATGGAGAGCAGAACTCATTGAGTATTTAGGCGAGTCGTTATTCGAAGAGCACTCGGTCGTTTTAAAGAAAATCATTCAGTGGGGTACAGATATAGGAAAAGTGGCTGTGGAAAACGGACTTTCGTTGAGTCAAACGTTAAAATCACTCGCGCTGTTTCGAACAGTGATATGGGGTGTTTTTACAGAAGAGCTGCAGCAGAAGCAGTTTGCTCCTATTACGATGCTTGATGTAAGTAAAAAAATTGATCCGATGCTTGATCAGCTTAATCATATATTTGTCGAAATTTACGAAGAACATAATACCGAAACCATAAAACGCGCTTATGCAGCGCTAGAAGAATTATCAGTTCCCATCGTTCCTCTTTCTGAAGGAATCGCTGTGATGCCAATCGTTGGACAAATTGATACGCATCGTTCGCAGCTTATTATGGAAACGGCTTTAGAAAAAAGTGCTCAGCTGCAGCTGAGTTATTTAATATTTGATATTTCAGGTGTTCTGATCGTCGATACGATGGTAGCGGACAATATTTTTCAAATCGTAAAAGCTTTACAGCTTATCGGCACTAAAACGATGATTACCGGAATACGTCCGGAAATCGCGCAAACCGTTGTTGATTTAGGCGTCGATTTTGGAACAATCAAAACAAGAGCTACGTTAGAAAAAGGTCTTGAAGAAATAGGCTTCAGTAAACTGCCAGAAAATCCGCAAAGAAAACCAAACAAATGGCCTTTTCAATAAATAAAAAAAGTAAGAGGCTTAGACAAAGTATGTTAGTTGAAGTCAAACCCGAACCATTAATTTGATTGATGGTTCGGGTTTTTTTGTTGTTATGGTTGTTGTTATGGTGAACGTAGGTTTCATGTATGTAACTGCTTCTAGCTGGTGATTGGAGGGCAAGACGAAGACTCCTGTGGGAAAAGCGGAACAGGTGAGACCCCGCAGGAGCATAAGCGACGAGGAGGCTCACCGGCCGCCCGCGGAAAGCGAAGTCCTGCACGGAAATCATCAGCGGTGTAAAAAGCAGTCCAACTCATTTATCTCATTTGTTCGTCTTTCGATTGGGTTGATTCAGTTATGTTTCCACCTCTTTGTTTTCTCGTGTCTCTAAAAAATAATAGAAAGGCTTATATTGCGACAAATTTAAGGGGGAAGTCACAGCGTCACATGTTACATTCTTTGTAAAAAGGGGTACTGGTAAAAAGAAGCATTTCAAGCGCTTTTCAATTACATTAGCCGTCTAAAATTAATTAATTGTCAATTTCGAATAACATAAATTATTTAAATACTTAGACAAACAAATGAGGAAAATATATACTTATTAGTGTTGTCACGAAAAGATAAAGGGGAGAAACAAGGATGGATATCAAACGTCAAAACGTTGATTTTGGTAACTCAATTTTTCAAACGCTAGTGGATGGTTATTACTATGAAATTCCTACAAACGTAGTAGAAATCACAAAAGATCAGGCAGAGGGTCATTTTCCTTCAAGTGTAAATGAACCGGAATTACTTCTTCAAAATTTACTGATTTCTACCACAATTGAAGGAGTAGAAAAGTATTATTTAGTAGGAGACGCCGCAGAGAAACACGTGCTAGGCAATATCCATATTAATAAGTTACATAATAAAACTGAATCTGATATTCCTTATGTGATGTTTTTAGCTTCAGTTGCTTATTACAACATACTTAAAGGAAAAGACAAAGAGGATAATCATGTGACGATTAATTTTTTCTCGACTATGCTTCCGATTTGGCTGCTTAAGAAAACAAATAAATTCAGTGAAATGCAGCAGAAGATGGCCGAACGTTTTCAAGGAGAGCATAAGGTAACGGTATTGACTCCTGGATTAGAAAAAACGGTCACTGTGAACATTGAAACGAGCAAATGCCGTATTGAAAGCGAAGTGGCTCGCTGGGCGATCAAAAAAGATTTTGAATTACAAGATAGAGAAGAAGCAAATGCATTCAAACATTTTGAAACACTAATTGTAGATTTGGGCGGAGGTACGGTTGACCTGGCACTGCTTCCTGCAGGACTTCAAGCTCCTAAAAGCAGAAATTCGTTGAAGTGTCTTACGGATATTTCATATTTGAAGCATATTGAAAAGCTAAGAAATGAAAAGCTGCTTGAGTATTTTGATGATGTTCGTTCATTAGAAGAATTTATTATTGCCAATATCCATAAAGCAAAAATGGAGCAAAGAGACGGCAACAGCGGGAAAAAAGTCGATCTCACGGAGCCTATTCACGCTTCGCTTAGAGAATACACGCAAATTTTATTAACAAAAGTTGAAAATCTATTTCCATCGCCAAAAGATAAAGTCTATAAATATATTTATATTGGAGGACTGGCTCCTATCCTTCAACAGTTTATTGCAGAGCAGATTGATAACATGTACGGGGAAGAAATCAGAGAAGAAAACCATCTTTTCTTGCCGGAGACACGAAAGTTAAATTTATACGGTCTTGAAATTTTAAGCAGACATGAAACAAACGCAGCGGTTCACGCTTAAAAAGGGGGAGCATACATGAGTCATCAACACACTCGCCTTAAGGAAGCACTAGACGATTGGTACGGTCAGCTAAGCTCCCAGGTGGCTGCACCATTTTACTTATTATCAAATGCGTTTCTAACAGCTGGGAATCTATCAGCAGATATGATGGGAGCAAGGGGAAAGACCGTAAGTAATAGAGATGAACATGCAAGTTTTACAATTGAAACTGCTGACATTCCGTCAGAAGTGTCTTCATTTCTAAAAGAAAAACAGCAGGCAAACGAGCTGCAGAACTATATAGTGAGACTCATACAGCAAGACTTGCAAAAAATGAATAAAAAAGATGAAGTCGAGTCGCTCGTTCATTCACTTCGAAAAGAGCTGTTGGGCGAAATTGACTTGCTAAAACAAGAAATGAATTCACGTTTTGCTGCAAATCGTGAGGAGTATGAGTCCAAGCAGTCAAATGAACTTCAGGATTATGTAGCGAAGCTTGTGGAACAAAACGGGCAGAAAGACAGCCGCGAAGAAGATTTTCAATCGTTAGTTCATTCATTGAGAACCGAGCTGTTAGGAGAAATTCACTTGCTTAAAAAAGAGCTTGGCTCTGCATCAGCGCCTTCTTATAAGCAGCTGAAACCCGTTACAGATGAGGAAGAAACGTTTAAAGAAGGTCAGTTAATTAAAAGTGAAAAAGTGACCGGAACCATTCAAGAAGATATCGATGTAGATTTCTAAACAGAAAGTAGAGGCGTGCTATGCCTCTACTTTTATTATTTTTCTATTAAAAATGGAGCTGGGGCAAAAGTATTTTTGCTAAAGGAAGATCCGAACGAGTTTGATTCTTGATTGTGAATCCAACTTGTACGGAAATTAACAGCGGTCCGATGTAAAAGCTTTAGCGTATACATCATAAATCTTTTTGGTTTCTTTTTAGCTTTTTTTGAAAATATAAGCAAATATCAAATGTAATGATGGTACAAATACTGCATTTTATCATAAACCAAAATAGAGCTTCGTTTATGCCAAATCCGCCAATCGAAGCTTTTAGTTCATTTAGCTGCCTGAGAATTAAATTTATGTCGTTTTCATAAGCCACAGTAAAAGATTTAATCACAAGCATGGTCATAATGACTGCTTCTACCGATATATATAGAACTTTTCTTGCTAGTTTAAGGGAAGGATTTACGTTTGATTTAGGAATTTTATAAAATAATTTCATCGCCCGTTTGCCTTTCAGTTATTTTAAGCTGTTTAAAAAGGTTCATTTATTCTATAATTCTTTCTTTGGCTATAAAATCCTTTATGTATAGCAAGTTAAAAAAAGCTCGCTAGAAAAGGTCGTACACCGATTTTCTAGCGAGCTTATGTTAGTTAATGTTCTTCAGCTAAGGCATTTGCTTTTGTCACATGAACTGTGCCAAATGGATGGTTTGGAGGAGCGTAGATGGAGTAAAGCTTTAGCGGAGTGGTACCGATATTGGTGACATCATGCCATGTTCCGGCAGGGATAAATATCGCATCATCATCGTAGACTTTTCGTTTAAAGGTTAGATTGTTTTTACTTTTGCCCATTTGAACAACGCCTTGCCCTTGTTCAATACGCAGGAATTGATCAACGTTAGGGTGGATTTCTAAGCCGATATCTTCACCGGGCTTTAGACTCATTAGCGTCACTTGTAAATGTGTTCCCGTCCATAAAGCAGTGCGGTACGTATTGTTTTGCTTTGACGCTTCATTAATGTTAATCACAAATGGCCTTGGTCCGTAGTCCTTTAATTTACCGTTTCTTTGTTGAAACTGTTCGCTGGTGTGATAGTGATTCGGCACATAATAACTATATGGCTGCCAGCCGTAGTACACTGGGGTCTGCCACTGATGATAATAAGGTGCATAGTGCATACTCATTCTCCTTTTCTCGTTTCATTTTTCTTTTCATCCTATGCTTTTGTCAAAACGGTTGATACCATTTGCCTTTTTGTCCGCGGTCTTTATCCACTTATTTTTTGCCCAAATCATGTAATTAATGATTTCTCTGAGCTCTTTGATTGTTTTTCGGTGGTGAAAAAATACTTTCATCACTTTAATACGATAATTCAGTAAAAAATATATCGTATGAAAACGTTTTATTTGATATAATTTTAGAAGATGAAAATTATTTTAAAGGGTGACGTTCATTGAAAGAAAAAAAACTTCAAGAATTAACTGAACATCTTAATAATTTATTCAACAATTTAATTCATGGATCTATCACAGAAGGTGAATTTAATGAGCTGTCCGAAGAGCTTTACAGAAAGCAAACGAGGCTGCGCTATGAGATAGAGTGTGAGAAAGGTTCGTATTACCGAGAATATTTTAAAGGCTAAGGCTTTGTATTAGACTGCTTTATAAGAAATAAGAAAAGACCTCCATTTAGGGGGCCTTTTCTTCACTTCTAGTAGTAAGTGGAGTGATACTTTCTATTTCAATAAGTATATTAGTATATTTACTTCATAAAAAATACAGCTGTTGAAGGTCTGAAACTCGCTATTCACCCCCAAAAACCTGTATGATAGGTTTAAGATTGCCGCATATGAGATATATGTATAGTAAAAAGGGGTGATGAGCTGTGAAGTGGTATAAAGGAGTTGTCATGCAAGTCTTAATGACAGAAATCGAAACAGCAAGAGAGCACATGGTTATGTTGGGACTTACAGAAGGTCTTACAAGTCGTAATACAGTTCGAATCAGTCAAACCCTTGATTATTTATTAAATGAACTAAGTAAAGTGATGGCCGCAGATTAATCGTATTTTATATAAAAATGAAAAGAGCTGCTGACTTCACGGCAGCTCTTTATAAGTTGCCTTAACGCTTTTATGATACTATTTATACAGTTATCTCATAGCAAAGAAAATAGCGGATTTGATTATATATATCGTATAGTAGAAACCTAGAAGATGAGTTGAAAGCGCCCGTGAAAAGGGAAGCTTAGATACATAAAGCAAACGCCGTACTAAGAATGGCGATGGAGGGTATAGTGGAATGGAATATCATATTAAAGAGGCCGCTGCAAAGGTAGAGCTGCCTACGCATACGCTTCGATACTACGAGCAGCAAGGGCTTTTGCCTTTTATAAAAAGAGACGAAAACGGAAATCGTATTTTTAGCGAGTCTGATATCGAGTGGCTGGAATTTATTATTTGCTTACGAAAAACAGATATTTCCCTTTTAGAATTACGTAAAATTGTTGAATTAACACAAGAAGGTGATGATACAATCGGTTTGCGCAAGCAGATATTTGAAAAGCATAGAGAGAAAATGATGGAAAAACAAAGAGAGCTGGACGCAGCTTTTAGAAAAGTGGAAACAAAAATCGACTACTATGATAAATTAGAGCAAAAGTATCAGGAAGAGCTTTCATCTAAAGCCTAATTTACCGTTTGTTTTTTATTTTATAAAGAAATAAAAAGCGGGCAGCTAATCCAATTAGCTGCCCGCTTTTTTAAAATTTATAGTGTAGAAATGTCAATAACAAATCGATAGCGAACGTCGCTGCGAAGAACGCGCTCGTACGCTTCGTCTACTTGATTTGCATCAATGACTTCAATCATAGGAGCAACGCCGTGTTCAGCCGCAAAATCAAGCATTTCTTGTGTTTCACGAATGCCGCCTACAAGTGAACCCGCAATGCTACGACGTCCCATGATAAGGGAGAATACGCTATATTGATCTGGGTTAGCCGGTGCACCAACGTTAACAAGCGTTCCATCTACGCGAAGTAATGATAAGTATTGATCTACGTTTAAGTTAGCCGATACCGTGTTTAAGATAAGGTCAAAGCGACCTGCTAATTCAGTGAACGTCGTCTCATCACTTGTTGCAAAATAATGATCCGCACCAAAGCTTAGCGCTTCTTCTTTTTTATTGTTAGAACGGCTCAATACCGTCACTTCAGCACCCATTGCATGTGCAAATTGAATCGCTACATGTCCAAGGCCGCCCATTCCCACGATCGCCACTTTTTTGCCAGGACCAGCATTCCAGTGCTTTAATGGAGAAAATGTTGTAATCCCTGCGCATAGAAGCGGACTTGCTGCATCCATACTTAAGTTATCAGGAATACGAACAACGAATCCTTCTTTTACGACGATTTTTTGGCTGTAGCCGCCGTATGTACGGTTTCCGTCGTAATCCAATGAATTGTACGTTTGAACAACGCCTTTTGTACAGTATTGCTCGTCACCGTTCACACAGTACTCGCACTCTCCGCAAGAGTCAACGAAACATCCAACGCCTACGCGATCGCCAACCTTGTATTTTGTTACGTTTTCGCCAACCGCTTCAACCACTCCTGCGATTTCGTGACCAGGAACCATCGGGAACATCCCGCCGCCCCACTCATCAAATGCACTATGAATATCAGAGTGACAGATACCGCTAAACTTAATATCAATTAAAACGTCGTCTGCTCGCAGTTCTCTGCGTTCAATTGTCGTATTTTCAAATTTTGCCTTTGCGTGCGGTGCACTTAAAACACGTGATGTTGTTGTATGTTGATGATTATTACACATAAGTAAAAACACAATCCTTTCGTATTAAACATAACCAGTTGCTACTAAACGTGCATTCACTGACTACGCTTGATGTATTTAAAAACTACAATACTAGCTTAAACGTTAAAGTCGACTTTAAAGCAAGAGTTTTTTGAAAAAAATTTCGTTCTATGACTTTATGAAAAAAGGAAAGGAAGGAATAGCATGGCAGCTTTCTATCTATGTTTAGTTAAAAGAAATTCTTCAAGGGTGCGAGCGGCAGCTTGTTCATCAACTCCATTTGTCAGCAGTGTTATTTCATCTCCTTTCTTAACAGCCAAAGCCATTACCTTCATGATGCTTTTTCCACTTACACATTTTCCATCTTTACCAAGAAAAATATCACTTTGAAACGAACACGCTTCGCGTACAAACAAAGCTGTATGTCTAGCTAGAAGTCCACCGGAAAGTTGCACCGTTATTCTTTTAATTAGCATAGTGTTTCCCCTTTTTTGTATTTTAAAAACTATAAAACTAGCTTAAACGTTAAAGTATACTTTAAGGCAAGAGGGAACTTGGATAAAAGAGTCATTTAAATGACGGTAACTAAAAGTAAATACGGTAGACATGTTCAGAAAGGTTAAATAAGAACTGATTGTTAAAGGAATTTCCACGTTCTAACAAGAAAAACAATATATATCATTTTCTGGAGGAATACGATGAAAGAGCTAAAAAGGTTAGAACCGCTGCAAGCAGCTACACAATTTATTTCTAAGTATTATCCTAATTGTCAGGGGGCATTACTTGCCGGAAGCGTAGTCAGAGGCGAAGCTACACATACGTCCGACCTTGATCTTGTTATTTTTGACGATAGCTTTACCTCTTCTTTTAGGGAGTCACTCATTGAATTTGGATGGGCCATTGAAGTTTTTGCTCATAATCGGACTTCATACCAAGTCTTTTTTAAAAGCGACTGTAAGAGGGCTAGACCTTCACTGCCAAGAATGATTTCCGAGGGAATTATTTTAGTGGATAAAGGAGTAATCCAGTCTATAAAAAAAGAAGCGAAACAATTACTAGAAAAAGGCCCGGAAAAATGGTCAGAAGAGACGATTAGATTAAAAAGATATTTTATAAGCGATGCGTTGGATGATTTAATCGGTTCTTCAAATACAGGTGAAGCCCTTTTTATTGCCAACACGCTCGCTTATATAACGCATGAATTTGTGTTAAGAACAAACGGTCATTGGATCGGGGATTCTAAATGGATTGTCCGGTCTTTGAATCACTATAATGAACGCTTTAGTAAAGAGTTTGTGGAGGCATTCGAAATCTTTTATAAAACAGGGAGTAAAGATAAAGTGATTCAACTGGTTGATAAAGTGTTAGAACCATACGGAGGCAGGCTGTTTGAAGGATTTTCACTGGGGAAAGAGAGGTTGAATCAGTAGCCTTGTTAGAACCCCACTATTAGTTTTTGCTAGTAGTGGGGTTTATTTTTAGGGATATTCACGTATGCTTAAAGAGTTTGTCCGTTATCAATCGTAAACACTTGGCCCGTCACGGACTCTTGTTTTAACTGAAAAAGAATAGCATCTGCGATATCTTCAGGAGAAGAAATGCGCTGAAGAGGCAGATTTCCTGCAAGCTGATACATTTTATCTTCGTTGCCAGACCACCACCTTGTGTCGACTGCACCAGGAGAGATGCAGTTTACTCGAATATGGGGGGCTAAGGCAATCGCTAACGATTTTGTCATCGTATGAATCGCTGCTTTTGTTGCTGCATAGGGAATGGAAGAGCCAATTCCAGTTTTGCCGGCAACACTTCCTACATTAACAATCGCCCCTGACTTTTGTTTTTTTATATGTGGAACGGCTGCTTTTACACAGTGAAACATGCCTTTTACGTTTACATCATATAAAGAGTCCCATACGTCATCCGTTGCAGACTCTAAGTCATGCATCGGGATTTGAGCAGTAATACTAGCGTTATTCACTAATCCATCTAACCGTCCGAATTGTGCAATCGTTTGATGAATCATTTCATTCACTTCATTCTCGTTGGCTACATTCGCTTTAAAAGCAAAAGCCATACTTCCTTTTTCTAAAATTTCTTCCACAGCTTTTTTAGCTTCCTTTTCTGAGTTGCTGTAGTTTATCACAAGTTTTGCGCCTTTATCGGCTAGCTTTAAAGCCGTTGCTTTACCTACACCAGTGCCTCCGCCTGTGATAATAAATACTTTGTTTTTAAAATCGTTCATTTTTCTTAACCTTCCTTTCTCTTAACATCTTTTATTATATCTTCGATGAAAAAAAGGATATAATAGGTAATACTAAGAGAGGTATCATTTAAAATGATATCAGCGGAGGAATTGAAATTGGAAAGCCAAGACTTACGAATTTTTAAATGTGTGGCAGAAACAAAATCACTATCAAAAGCCGCCGAGGTATTAGGATATGTTCAACCGCATATCAGCCAGCGCATAAAAAAATTAGAGGAAGAGTTAGATACTAAATTACTGACACGCACAAATAGAGGAGTCACGTTAACGGATGAAGGGGAAGCTTTGTTTAACTATGCCCAGCGTATTTTACTGTTAATGGAGGAAGCTAAAGCAGAAGTTAATCCGAATAAGTTTAGAACATCTTTAATCATTGGTGCGTCGCAGACGGTTTCTGCTATTAAAATTCCTTCTTTATTCTCACCTTTTCTGAAAGAATATCGAAATATTGAAGTTAAACTAAAAACAGATAGAAAACAAGTCTTGCAAGAAATGCTTTCGTACGGGGAAATTGATGGACTTTTTCTTAGCGGTACCTATAACGGGGCTCAGTTTGAAAGAGTTTATCACTACGCAGAAAAGGTGGTACTCATCTCACCTACGTCTGAAGATATAGAAGAAAAAACCCCACCAATGCTGCTCATCAATAGTGATGTAAGCTGCATCTATAGAAACAGACTATTAGCGTTTTCAAAAGAACATCATATACATAAAGCCAACATGATGGAATTTGATTCATTAGAAGCGATTTTACAAGGTGTCCGCGATGGACTTGGGATGAGTGTAGTCCCGGCTAGCGTAGTAAATTATCGTGGTGATATGAAAAGAATTGAATACCAAGAGCTTGCAGAAGACGTTCAAATTGATTTTATAGTAAAGAAAGGGAAGCAGCGCTCGCAAAGTCTTAAAAAGTTTATTCGTTTTTTAGAAAGCCTATAGATTCTCTCTTCCCGTATCACTAAAAAGAACCCTTAATGCCTGAAATGCGCTTCAAGGGTTCTAGCTTTCTTGTGTTCCAAAGATTATGCAGCTAATTTTCTACATTCATCCGCGCATTTCAAGCAGGCCTCTGCACATCTTTGACAGTGATCATGATCGTGTTTCTTACACTCATTTCCGCATTTTTTGCAAATTTCGGCGCAAACTCCAGCCAGTTCAGCAACGAAAGGCGTTCCTCTTTCTAAAGCTTGTTCCAAATATCCGCACATATCTGCACACTCTCTGTCAAAGCGAATACAGTCCACCATCATACCCACATTTTCTTCTTTTAGACAAGCATCAAAGCAATGGTTACAAGCACTCATACAGTCATGCAGCGTTTGAATAACAGTTTGATAATTTTCGTTAGACATTGTAAAATTCCTCCTTATTTTTTCTTCTCCCTATTACATTAGACTATCGTTTAGTTTATTAAACCTAATAAAAATAAGAGTGCTGTAAAACTTATTAAGTAATGAGCAGGTTCTTTTTTACGTTTAAATATAGGGGGAGAGGGTATGTAAGTGATAGATAAATCTTAAAGGAGTGTAGCACATGAGCTGGCTAGAAATACTTTCTTATATAGCTATTACAATCGGAATTATTCAATTTTTAGTTATTACAATCGACGTGATCAGGCATCCGCAGATGATGTTTGTGATGAATATTGTGTGGCCTATCACCGGGCTATATTTTCCTGTCGTCGGGATATGGTTTTACTTTAAATTAGGTCGTAAAGATAGAAAAAAATCCGATCACGCTCATGATTCCTCTGAACATATGCATCATAGCCATGAAGATCATCATGAACACCATCATAGTAAGAAGCCTTTTTGGCAAAGTGTTTTTGTATCTACGACCCACTGCAGCAGCGGGTGCTCGGTCGGAGATTTAATTGGCGCACCAATCGTATTTTTAACGGGATGGACGATTGCCGGAAGCGTACTTTTTGCGGATTACGTAGTGGAATTTCTTCTTGCTTATATAGCGGGAATTGCTTTTCAATACTACGGCATGAGTATGAAAGATAACGGCTCAAAAGAGGAGCTGAAAAACGCGGTAAAAGCAGATACATGGTCGCTTATTGCCTTTGAAATTGGCATGTTCGGCTGGATGGCTTTATCACATTATGTTTTTTTTACACAGGCACCCAAACCAGACAGCGCGGTCTTTTGGTTTATGATGCAAATCGCCATGATCATTGGCTTTTGTACAAGCTATCCTGCTAACTGGGTACTTGTTAAAAAAGGGGTAAAACATGCGATGTAGACACGTTTATGAACGCTGTTATGTTATCAGTACGGACTAATAAAACGTACACTGAAGAACTTAAAAAAAGACGCCTTTTTACTAGAAAAAAGGCGTCTTTTTCGCATATGTTTTTACTATTTCAGTTATCTAAGTAACGGTATAAAGTCGTCTTACTTATACCTGTAGCTTCCGTTATTTGAGCAATCGTATAGTTTTTGCTCCAGTACATATCAAGCGCTCGGTGTACGTTATAGTCAGGTTTTTTCGGCCGGCCGCCGCTTTTTCCTTTTGATTTTGCTTCTTGAAGACCGGCTTTTGTGCGCTCGCTGATGACGTCGTGTTGAAATTCACCAATACGTTTAATGGTACTGAAAAAGGCTTTTCCTTGTGGCGTGGACGTATCAACGTCATCTAAAATCGATACAAAATGAATCCCATTGTCAAAAAGATACTCAATTAATTCAATGAGGTGCCGAGTAGAGTCTGCAATGCAGTAAAACTTATACACAACGACTGTATCGCCCGGCTGAAGCGAGGCTACCATCTCATCAAATTCTACTCTTTTCTTTATGGAGTTTGTTTTTTCTTGATGAATTTTATCGCAATTAAAAGGCTGCAATGCCTGTGACTGTTTGTCCAAATGTTCATCTTCGCTATATGGACGGGTATAACCAATAATCACTACACCATCTCCTGCATGGATTGTTTATTTATATTTACCTATTGTACCAAATTCCTTCCACTCATAACATTTCTTTTCAGTATAGAAAAAAGTGTGGTTCCAAAAAAGATCGTTTTTGGAACAAAAAATGATAGACATTTTGTTTTAGGTCTGCTAGAGTTTTAGTTGTTCACAACGTCTCGGCTTCTATGAGAGTTGGAAGCCACCTATAAAAGAAAAGCGAGGTGTAATATGGACAAAGAGACCATTAAACTGATTCGGAAAAGCTACAATTTAAATCAGCGGAACTTTGCTGAAAGAGTAAACTGCAGCTTTTCACTCATTGCATTAGTGGAAGTTGGGAAGAGAAGAATTACAGAGGACTTAGAAAATAAAGTGAAAGAAGCGTTTGGGTTAAATGAGGAAAAAATAAAGAAATTGACTTCATCATTTTAATAAGAGCGTAGATAAAAAGTGCAGGGAAATGTTTTATGTACGTGAATGTAATACTTGAGGGGTATGGGAGCTGTTAGCCTGTTTTCACTCATTTTTTATACATTAAAAGTACCATAAACGTACCATTTAGGTTCTTTTTTGTTTTCTATTTTACTACTCTTATTATCCAAAATCTAGAAATGTGTACAGTAAACGTTTATGACTATAGAGAGAAAGGTGTTTTTGGTTATCATGTTCAATAAATTAAAAATGGAGTGGCTTGGCAACGTGAAAGGAGATATTCTTTCAGGTATTGTCGTAGCGCTTGCGCTCATCCCTGAAGCCATTGCTTTTTCCATTATTGCCGGAGTAGATCCGATGGTGGGCTTACACGCATCTTTTTGTATCGCAGTTGTGATGGCCTTTGTAGGAGGGCGTCCTGCGATGATTTCAGCAGCTACCGGCGCGATGGCCCTGCTGATGGTGACACTCGTAAAAGAGCATGGAATGGAGTATTTATGGGCAACGACTATTTTAACAGGTGTGATTCAACTTCTGTTTGGCATCTTTAGAATTGCTCGTTTTATGAAATTCATTCCGAGGTCCGTGATGGTTGGGTTTGTGAACGCATTAGCGATTTTGATTTTTATGGCACAAGTTCCGCATTTTGTAGGAATCTCAACGATGACGTATGTGTTTGTTGCGTTAACTCTTGTCATTATTTACGTGTTACCGCGCTTTACAAAAGCGGTTCCTTCTCCATTAGTAGCCATTGTCGTTATGACAATGGCAGCTATTTTAGGAGGATTCAATTTGCGTACAGTAGGAGATTTGGGAGAGATTACAAAGTCACTGCCGGTGTTTTCTATTCCTAACGTTCCTTGGAATATGGAAACACTGTCCATCATTTTTCCGACAGCGCTAGGATTATCTATTGTCGGATTAACGGAATCGCTGCTAACGGCATCGATTGTGGATGATATGACAGATACGTCTAGTAATAAAAACCAAGAAAGCAGAGGGCAAGGAATTGCGAACATGGTCGTTGGTTTCTTTGGCGGCATGGCTGGCTGTGCGATGATCGGTCAAACCGTTATTAATGTAAAATCAGGAGGACGCGGTCGTTTATCAACGTTTGTAGCAGGTCTATTTTTAATGTTTCTTATCTTGGTACTAGGGGACTGGGTTGTTAAAATTCCAATGGCTGCACTAGCCGGGGTCATGATTATGGTATCGATCGGAACATTTGACTGGTCTTCACTTCGTACGCTAACGAAAGTTCCTTTAACAGATACCGTTGTGATGCTTGTTACGGTGATTACGGTTGTAGCAACACATGATTTATCCAAAGGAGTTATTGCGGGTGTTATTTTAAGCGCAGTGTTCTTTGCGGCTAAAATTTCAAAGCTAGACGTGTCAGCAAAAGAATCCGAACATCGAACAGTTTACAAAGTAAGAGGTCAGCTGTTCTTTGCCTCTGTAGAAGACTTCGTTAACTCGTTTTCGTTTACAGAAAAACAAGATTTAATTTTAATTGATTTTTCAGAAGCGCATATTTGGGACGACTCAGCCGTAGCGGCCATTGATAAAGTCGTATTAAAGTTAAAAGAACAAACGTCTACGGAGGTCAAGCTGACAGGTTTAAATGATGTAAGTGAAGAATTACTTCAAAGATTAGCGACTTACAATAAGCCGAGCGCAAGAGCATCAGCTCATTGATAGAGTGATAATTCCTAGGTTCAAATCATATATGATTTGAACCTTTTCTTTAATTCGCTTTACCAGTCTATATAGTTTTGGAAGACTAAAAAACCAAGCAGTATAAAGAAGGCAAAAACAAATAAGGCTTCGACAGAATGTTGTCTTTCCGCTTTTTTTACGTTCATTTTTTCTCTATATTTTGATTGAATGTTTTTTCTTTTCGAATTCATTTTCATATATAGACTCCTTAAACGATGTTATATAAATGATTTTACCATATTATTGAATATATGGTTTTTTAATCTGAGAAATCAAGATTATTGGAACAATGAATGAAGGATGTACCAAGGGTTTTTATTTTCAAAGACCGAAATAGTTTATAAAAAAACAAAAGGAGTAGATTCTATGAAGGTCTCTTTTTTAAATTCTATAGAAAATGTTGAGTGGTCGAGAATGAAAGACATTTATCACTCCGTAGGATGGAAGAACCATGATGAAGAAAAGATTAAAAAAGTATTTCAATCAAGCAACGTAGTAGCTATTGCTTATGATGAAGATAACATAGCAGGGTTTGGCAGAGCTCTTTCAGACGGGGTGTTTAATGCTGCGATCTATGATGTTGTGGTTGATGAGCATTATCAGAACAAAGGAATCGGACAGCAAATTATAGAAAACCTGCTGGCTCAGTTTAAGGATATTTCCTGCGTTCATCTTGTTTCCACAGCGGGTAATGAAGAGTTTTATAAAAAAGCAGGGTTTCGTAAAATGAAAACCGGTATGGCTCGCTACTTAAACCCTTCTTTAGCGGAAGAATATTTGCAATGATCTATGTCTAAGATTGTCAACCGGGTGACATTTTAGAGTATGTACTAAATGAATAGTAAAGAGGACGTAGAAAAATCTACCGTGTTCACTTGTGAGGTGCAAATATTACAAATCCCATCACACTTTTTGTCACCAATATTAATATAATTCTCAATCGAGTTCTCTAATTAAATAAATCAATAAAAGCAGAGAAGGGACAGCAATTAAGCTGCCCCTTCATTTTAATTTCACTACCTAACCCTCATGATTGAAGGGGGTTGTTGTCTTTTATTATGAATTGTCTTCGTCACTTTTGTACTCCAAAATATCGCCTGGCTGACAATCCAAAGTCTTACATATTGCTTCTAATGTTGAAAAACGAACCGCTTTTGCTTTTCCATTTTTTAGGATGGAAAGATTCGCCATAGTAATTCCAACCCTCTCTGAAAGCTCCGTTACGCTCATTTTTCGTTTTGCTAACATCACATCAATATTAATAATAATTGCCATATCCTTCACCTCAGACCGTTAAATCATTTTCTGATTTTATGTTAATCGCTTCTTGCAACAGCCTTTGGAGAACAGCAGCAAAAACTGCGATAACCAACGAAGCAAAAGGAATAACCATTCCAACAAAAATGAGACCTGGGGCATCGTCTTTATCTGCCACGAGATAATAGATGGGCAAACCTAAGACATGCAAACTACAGATAGAAATGGCGCAGTATTTGATGCTCATTAAAATTCGAACAGACAATTCTGAGAAAGCAATGTTCTTATCAATATAACTCAACAGTTTAACAGCTCGATAAAGGGCGAAGTAAAAAGGTAATGTTCCTCCATATAAAAGGATGAAAATGATATATTTTATGGAATGAATACCTAAGAACTCCGCTACCGCATCTGCCAGTTCAGGAACTAGAAATATGCACAAAGTTAGAACTAGAATTCCAATGAGAATAACTGCTATCTTCAAAAATAATGTGGTTGCTATCTTCATAAAAACACCTCTTCTATATTTCTAAATGTTAATTGTTTTTTGGCTGTGAATCCATGACATTCTTTATAGGTTTTTGAAACACGTCCACAATGGCTGCGATGATACTTGTTGCCAAGATGCCCATTAGACCTAGAGATATTGGACCTGCTGCATCGTCACCTGTGAATTGAGCATGCGCCCTTAAATAAACTATTGCTAACAGAATAAACAAAATGACAGTAAAAGTGCATTTTTTTATCACCTTCAAAGACTGAAGAGATAACTCAGAGAAAGCATTATTCTTTTCGATATAGGTTAAAAGCTTAAAAGTGTGATACGACGCCAAAGAAAACGTAATACATATTCCATATGTACATACCAAAAGTGGATATAACGAATAATCACCAGGACGCTCTATAGCATCTCTTCTGGCTGCCTCAGGCAACAAAAATATACATGCGGCAAGCACTGCAATTCCAATCAGAAAAATGATTACCTTTAAGAAAGTGGTAGAGCCTCGTTTAACATTCATAAAAAACACCTCACTTATTTAATAATAATACGAATTTAACACATGATTTATCGTTTTACAATAAAATATTATCGTTTTTTATTATATTATTGTTGTTATTGAAATATCCTTTTAATTTTTTAAAAAATAAAAAGCATTTCTCAATACGAAAAAATGCTCTTACTTTAGAAGGTTACATTTACAACTTTTTCAACAAAACTTCTTAGTAGTTTAATAAAGTGAATCAACAACGAAAGATATCAGAACCTACTTGAAATAAATAATACCCTTAAAACTCACTAAATAATTCACTTAAATTCGAATAATTATTTCCATATTGGAGAATTTTCATGCGAATTCCTGCTTGAATTTAAGAGGAAATAGCAAATATAGAAGTAATACCAAGCAAATAAAAAACGTGAATTTACGCTAAAAGTGCATTATGAAAATAAATTTTGCCCCTTAGAAAAGAACCAGTAAATAAAAATCTATGTCTTCTTTTTCTGTGTGGTATTAAGACTTTGTAATCTGTATATTTCAATTCAGTATTATATGGTATTATTTTCTTTAGTTAGGAGGTATTTGAAATGAGTATATCAAAAGAAAGTAAGCCGATTTTATTAACGATTATGTTACTGGCGGCTGCGTTTGTTGTATTTTTTGCAAATCGGCTGCTTCCCCAAAATTCAATTTTTCCAAGTGAAACCGGTGATTTGACCATTCTGCTGTGGCTGTTTTTTGCGATAGATATTGGCTTTATTGTGGCGTTAGTTTTAGGAGTTCGAACAAATAAGCCGAGCGTCGTGTGGTTTAGCATTATCACAAACAGCATCTTTTTTGTGTTGCTTTCTAGCTTGATTTTTTTATTAGCGATTGCAAATGGAATTTCTGAGCCGTAAGTTTATTATTTTTATTATAGGTGAATGATTAGGATTTAGAGAGGTTGATAGATATGATGATAGGCGGTCCTTTACTGATTGCCCTGCTGCCAGGTGTACTTATACTCATGTTAACTTGGCTGTTCAGAAAAATGAAATGGAACAAGGTCATTAGAATGCTTCCTTCCATGCTAACCGTTATGGCTGCCGCTGTGTTTGTTTATATTGGCTATGTAGAAGTAAGAGGGTTTGAAGGCGCTGGCTATTTGTTTTTATCCATATGTTTACTTGTGTTTGCCACTGTTGCATTTATCATTGCCAAAAAACCTGTAGGATAATTTTTATAAACTTTATAAATTCTTTATAATTCCCTCCTATACTACGTGTAGGGGGGATTTAATATGAAAAATATTATTTTAGAGGTAAGAAGCGTTTCAAAAAAAGTGAGACGTCGTCACTTAGTTAAAGAAGTATCGTTTCAAATTGGTGAAGGAGAAATATGCGGACTGCTAGGGCCAAACGGAGCTGGTAAAACGACGTTAATTCGTTTATTGACGGGGTTAATTAAGCCAACTGGGGGAGAAGTTTTTATTAATAGCAAAACCATTCTTTCACAAAGAAAAGAAGCACTGCAAAGCGTTGGTGCGATCGTAGAGTCACCCATCTTTTTTCCTTATATGACGGGAAAAGAAAACCTGACAAACTTAGCTCGACTGCATACATTTTCGACAAAACAAGAAAGGCAGCAAAGAGTGAAAGAAGTGCTTGATATTGTGGGATTAACCGGCAGAGAAAATGATAAAGTTCGAACGTATTCTCTTGGGATGAAGCAAAGACTCGGTATTGCTCAAGCGCTCCTAGGCGACCCGGACTTATTAATACTAGATGAGCCAGCCAACGGCTTAGATCCAATGGGCGTACGTGAACTGCGCGAGCTGCTTTTTACCTTAAAACGTGACTATAACAAAACGATTTTAATCTCTAGTCATTTACTGGATGAATTACAGCGAGTATGTGATCAAATTGTGGTGATGAGAGAAGGAGAGCTAATGTGGGACGGCGCTTTAGATCAGTTAGCATCCGGTAAAAATCTTGAAGATGCGTTTGTAGAGCTGGTGTCGCAATGAAGGAGCTGTTAGTAGCGGAGTGGGAAAGACTTTGGAAACGAAAAGTGGCGTGGCTGACCTTTTTATTAGTTCCTGTTGTGCTGTTAGTTGCTTCTTCTTATCTCCAAAAACAAAATGGAGCACTCACAGTCGATTTACCACAGTATACGTTTGCGGGAAACTTCCCTGTACTGAGTTTAGTCGAAATGTTATTTACCGTTTTTAATGCCATGTTCTTAGTTTTTATTACACTCGTTGTTACTGAAGAGTACCGATCAGGACAGCTGAGAATGGTCATGATCCGATCGTATTCGTTTAAAGAAATTATCATCGCAAAGGCCATAGCGCTTCTGCTGTTTAATTTACTGTTTTTTATCACGTATTTCTGTGTGAGCTATGCGATAGGCTTTCTAATGTTTGAACATCCGCAAAGCTACTTTGTGTTTTATCACAGCCATGTCTTCAACATAAAAGAAGCGCTAGTATATAATCTTGTATTCTATGGGTATGCCTATTTAACGACGATTGCAATATGCTGCGTGCTGTTTTTTATCTCTGTTATCAGCAAAACGACTACTACGGCTGTTGGAATTGGGGTTGCTTTTATACTAATATCATTTTCGTATCCTACTTTATTAAGAGGGTTTAGACAGTGGATGAGTGAAGAGCTCTTTGGACAGCTGTTTTTTACTTCCGTACCGATGATTCAATGGCAGGGGATCACAGTCATGATGGCAGAGAAACCGCAGTTTGTAGGCTGGAATTTCGGCGTGTTAGGTTTTTATGTTCTGTTTTTTAGCAGTTTAACATATGCAGCGATTCGAAAAAAAGAATCATTTTTATAAAAGGAGAGAAGACATGATGACAGGACTTTTTGTCAGTGAATTAGAGCGAACGTTTAGACGGAAAAAGACAGCGGTGGTACTAGGTGTGTACATAGGGTTACTTGCTTTTAGCTGGTTCTTTTTCTTTCAAAGGGGAGGCATTTCATTTTTTGATGCGGCTCATGACGTAAAAATTGATTCTTTAAATTCAGCACCGCTGCTTCTTCGAGACCTATCCTTTGCGATTACGTTTATTGTCATTCCTATGTTTGTGGCAGATAGCTTTAACGGCGAGTATACGTCGGGAGCTCTGCGCATGGTACTAATTCGACCGCACCATCGCGTGAAGCTGTTTTTTGTAAAGTGGGCGGTTCAATGTTTACTAGTTTTTATTATTCTTTGTATTACGTGGGTAGTGGGGACATGCCTTGGGAAAATGGTTATGCCTCATGTAAATGAAACAACATTTTTAGGCGGACATACGCTAGGGACTTTAGGGGCGTTACTATATTCGTTGAAATTTTACGGCATTTGTTTTTGCATCTTTATAGCAGTTATTAGTATCGGGAGTATCCTGAGTGTTCTTATGCCTAATTCCATTTTATCTTACGTCGCAACCATTGGTGCTTTAATTGGAAGTGTGTATGTGTCAGATAAACTAAGCTTCTTTTTCTCCGTAACCGATTCTGTTTTTCATGAATTAAGCAGGCCAAACTCTGAATTTTTAGTGAACCTATTATTTCCAATTTTGCTTATTAGCCTTATAATAAACCTATTCGTATGGAAAAAGAAGGAATGGGTAGGGTGAGATGGAGATGAAGCAAACAATTTTACTAGTGGACGACGAAAAAGACATTATTTCCTTTATGAAAGATGCGCTCCAAGATGAAGGATATGAGGTGGTGTTTGCTTACGAAGGGCAAGAAGCGTTAACAAAGTTAAAAATAAATCCAGACTTAATTGTGCTGGATGTGATGATGCCAGGCATGGACGGCTTTGCACTTTGTGAAATGATCCGAAAAAGCATATCATGCCCCATTATCTTTCTAAGCGCTAAACAAACGGAGCAGGACCGAGTAAAAGGACTATTAGTGGGTGGAGATGATTACTTAGTTAAGCCTTTTAGCATGAAAGAACTAAAAGCCCGCATTTACGCCCATCTGCGCCGAGAGCAGAGAATTAACAGTAACTCCTATAACAGGCTTCACTTTGGAGAGTTAACCATTGATTTAAATGGCTATCAAATTTTACATAGCAATGAAGTAATTCCGTTTACTTCAAGAGAATTTGAGATCATTCATTTCCTCGCTCTTCATCCAGGTCAGGTTTTTACACGCGAGCAGCTGTATGAAAAGGTGTGGGGCTACGACGCGGAAGGAGATTCGTCTACGATTACGGAACACGTAAAGAAAATTAGAGCAAAACTATTAAAATATGACGAAACGCCTTACATCTCAACCGTTTGGGGCATTGGCTACAAATGGGTAAAATAAAAAAATGGATGAACCGAGCAACATTAAAAGCGCAGTTTGTGTTATCGTTTCATTTAATCTTACTGTACAGCCTGCTTGCGACGCTCTTAACGTGGGGCATTGTGATTGCAGTAAACTGGTTTCTTATGCCTGGAGCACTGAATCCAGCAAATTACTATGAAAAACAAATTCCTGATATTCTTCAGTTCGTCAAAGAAAAAGAAGATGCGCTCCTTTCAAGAGATGCTAAAAACCAAGCAGAAGCGGTGATTCCGCTAGAAGGAATGGATTATCAAATTATAAATAAAAAAGGGCAAATTGTGTATGGGTCCATGTCCACTTCATACATAAAAAATAAACGGGATTTTTACTCTCAGGTCAATACCAATATCCGCTCAGGTAAATATATTATAAAAGTTTATCCGCTTTTTAATTCAAAAGACGAAGTAAACGGGGCGATTGCGCTAAGATATCAATTAAATATGGCTTCTGCTAATCCGAATATTAAATGGATCGTTGCGCTTGTCACATTTGTATCGCTAGCCAGCCCGTTTCTTTACTTTTATTTGTTTGCTTATTTGTTTGGAAGACGATTTAGCAAAAAAATTGAACGGCCTTTTAATGAGCTGATGACCGCAGCTAAAAATATTCAGCATAATAATTTAGATTTTTCGCTGTCCGTCACTCAAGACGCCAAAGAATTAAGTCAGCTGCTTCATGCCTTTGAAGAAATGCGAAAAGAATTAAAGCAATCGTTAGCTAAACAGTGGCAGCTAGAAGAAGACCGCAAAGATATGACGGCTGCGATTGCGCATGATTTACGAACGCCTCTTACGATTATTCATGGACATACGGAAATTTTAGTAGAAGGAAGCAAAAGAGACCCGGAGAGGCTTAATCGATATTTACATACGATCTACACAAATACACAGCGTTCGATTCAGCTATTAAATCAGCTGCAAGAAGTATCTGTAATCGAAAATCCGGGCTTTACCGTAAAGAGAGAGCCAATCGATATAATCTCATTTGTTCATGAGAAAACAGACGAGTTTCAGCTTTTATGTCAAAAAAAAGAGATTGCCTTTTTATCTTCGGTTAGTGAAACAGAAGCATCAAGTCAATTTTACGGAGATCCTCAGCGTATTTCTCAAGTGCTAGATAATATCATTACAAACTGTATTCGCTACACGCCTGAACGAGGGGAGATAGGGTGGAATACCGTCATTCATCATAACGAAGTAATCTTTGAAATAAATGATACGGGTCCCGGCTTTGCGTTATCGAACAAAGAGCAGGTGTTTAAAAAGTTTTACAGAGAAGATGCGTCGAGAACAAGCGGCCACGGAAACTTAGGGTTAGGTCTTTATATTGCTCATTCCATTGTGAAAAACCACGGAGGAAGCATCACGGTCGATAATAAAGAGACGGGAGGGGCATTATTTAAGATTGTTCTTCCGATAAGGAAAGAGTAAATGCGTAAAAAAAGAACCCTCAAAAAAGAGAGTTCCAAAAAGGGTAAGTAAGAAAGAAATGTACATGTTCCTTTGGGGGGACTGCATCTGTACAGTAAAATTTATACCCGGTATGCACTTGTTAAAACGTTGAAAAATAAACCAATCATGTAAAAAATAAATGAAATCAGCTTTTAGCATTTAAAAAAAGACTGCAAAACGGCGGTATACCGTATTCTGCAGTCTTTCTCTCGTTTATTTGCTTAAAAACTCTCTCATAAATTCATTCACTTTTTCTGGCTGCTCATGCTGAGGAGCATGTCCCACACCGTCTAAGCGGTGGATTGTTACATTTGGAACGTACTCTTCAATGCCGTCTAAATTACTATTTTCAAACGCTTCGTCCGCATTTCCCCATACAATTAAAGTTGGAGATTTGAATACTTTATGCGGCAGTGCTACAGGTTTATGAACGCGGTCTTCAAACGGGTAAAGTGAAGACGCACGGTAGTAGTTAAGCATGGATTTCATCGCATTCGGCTGGTTCCACGCCTCTACATATTTAGTTTCTTCTTCTTTTGTTAAATAGCCTTTTTTAATGCCTGGTTCCGTCAGCATGTTTCTTAGCTTTTCACTATTATTTGCGAGTAGCTCATCTTGAGAGTTTGGCTGTTGGAAAAAGCTCATATAGCTGCTTGCTTCTCGTTGAGCAGGATTTTCAGCAAGCTCTCTTATAAAGGTGTAAGGGTGCGGTGCATCAAACATCACTAAATTTTTGACATACTGCGGATATGTATAAGCGAATGCCCATGCAACAGCGCCGCCCCAATCATGCGCCACTAGCACACACTCTTTTTCACCAAATGCTTCAATTAGCTGTTTTACATCTTCCATTAGAATGGGCATGCTGTAAGAAGAAATTTCTTCTGGCTTATCTGATAAGTTATAGCCTCGCATATCTACAGCTACCACGCGATAATCTTTGGAAAACTCTTCTAACTGATGGTGCCACGTGTACCAAAAGTAAGGGAATCCGTGTAAAAACAGCATAAGCTCGCCTTCACCTTTTGTTACATAATGAAGATTTACATCATTTACTTTTACATAACCGTCTTTAAACATGTTACTCATCCTTTCGCTTTTAACCTTTATTATAGAAAAACTTTACTCTTTATTAGTTGATGTATCAAACAATAAGGTTTCCTTACGCGATAAATGAGCTATAAAGCTCTCTTAAAACCCTTATTTTGGTTATTATTTATGAAATATAACCTCGATATTCCTAGGATGTACGCGATGCTTTATCTGGCTCATGAGAAGAAAATATTTATAGAACGCTAGAAATAAAGAAATCGCGTTTGTAATGAATACAGCAAAAAGGCTCTCTAAAAGTACTTTATAGAGAGCCTTTTTTTAAAAATCACCGGCCTTGGCAATTCCTAAATTAGATTCAAAGTCAGTAATGTATACACAGGCATTTGTATATTTATCATAGGAATTATAGCGAAAGTTTCTACTTATATTATAATCTCCACTTATAGGTTTATAGGATTGAATCGATTTAATTTGATCGTTAAGAGACAAATCAAAATTATGAGTGGCTTTTTTTAATTGTTCGAGCTGGAGCTTGGTGAAACTATCGCGGTGCTTTTGGATTTCGTCTTGCATGAGCTCTATTTTATATTTAGATGCGGTGTTGATATGATTAATCGCAGGCCCCATATCTTTTTTTATTTGTGCTTCGGAAGAATGAAAGTGTTGATCATCAAATGAGTCTAACACGTTACTGCTTTCTTCCGAAGTTTTTGTTGCATCTATAACGTCATGCATATTGTTCATGAGCGTAACTTCATAGATCGTCTTGCTTGAATTGAATTTTTTATAGGATGTTACATACTCTTTTTCTGTTAAAGTATCTACGTCTTTTGCTAAGTGGGCTATGCTTTTTTTTAGCTCGCTATCACTTTGTGTTTCTACTTTTGACGTACTATTAATAGACGCAGACAGCAGGTTAAAATCATTTTTGTAGCTTTGAAACGTTTTATCGTCTGATTTTCCATCTTTATTGATTAACCGTTCACACTCGTTTTGCAGAAATTTCAACTCTATGGTCAGCTCTTTTTTTGCTTCGGTTTCATCTATGCTTTTATTGTTTGAACGTGCGTGACTGCACCCCATTAATCCAAGCGCCAAAGCGATTGTAAGGGTCCCCGTTGTTATCTTGCTTATGTTCCTCATGTTGAAACTCCATTTCTATTTGTTTATTACTTACTTATAAAGACTATATCATATAAATGGAATATTTATCTTTATATACTATTAAATGTTACATTTTGTATAGGTAAACTTAAAAAGGTATTATAATGGAATTTATAAAAATAGTACTAAAAGAAGATAAAGGTAATAGAAAAATTAATTATGCATTTATACTTTTTTATTATTAATATGACGTCTAAAGGAGGAAATCAATATGAGTGGAATTGCTAAAACCCCCGAACCGCCTTATTATGCCGTTATTTTTGCTTCTGAAAGAACGGAAGGTGAGAAGGGTTATGGAATAATGGCAGATAAAATGGTGGAGCTTGCATCTAAACAAAAAGGCTTTTTAGGAATAGAAAGTGCCAGAGATCAAGATTTAGGCATTACCGTTTCATACTGGGATTCCTTAGAATCAATCAAAATATGGAAAGAACATTCAGCTCACCGCGCAGCCCAGCACAAAGGAAAAACAGAATGGTATCAAACGTTTTCGCTTAGAGTGTGTAAAGTGGAAAGACATAGCTTTTTTGAGATGTAGGACGTATATGGCTGATTATTTTGCAACAAGGGAGAAGCCGTTATGTTTTATGGCGTTATAGGATTTATAGCCGTTTTTATTACTTTGTGTTCATTAGAAGCAAAGCTAAAAACAATCGTTAAGCAAAATGATAGAATCATTGATTTACTTGAGAAACAGAATAGAGAGTGAGAAAACGCTAATGAACTCACCGTTTATAATATCATCTCCTGAGTTTAGTTAAGGGAGATGTTTTATTTTAAGAGTGCATAAAAAAAACCTCAGTAGGAGGTCTAGTTATTACTTTTTAATAAAAGTACTTATAACAAGCTCATTTACTGTCCGATGTCATCTAGAGGCTAATTATAAAGTGAGGTTATATTTATCGTTTCACCAGAAAATATGAGCTCAATTTCTTTATTTCTTACTTGTGAGCTTTCATTTAATCACCGTATTTTTTTCTGTAGGTAAGAAACGTTATCAAATATATAACTGAAATCATTGTTAGAAATATTAATGGCGAAATGCCAATGCCATCATAAGAACTTTTCCCTTGAAAAGTCCGGTAAATGGACTCTATAACTTCTAAAATCAGCATACCTATAACTACCACAAATGCGTATGATTGAGCCTTCGTACTGATAAACTTCTTTCTTTCATCACCTTTTCGAGAAGATGATGAAACAAAAATCAAAATTCCGCAAACTAACAGGATGAATGAATACACAATTTTAACCCAATCCATTCTTACTCCTCCTTATAATAAATGTAAAAAGTATTTTACATTTATTATTGTAGCATCAGTTCCATAAATGTCAAACTCTTTTTACATTGTAAATTATTTGTATATAAGAATCGCTATAGAAGAGTGGATATCTTTAAATGGATTTTATAACACAATGTCACGCTACAAAGTGACTTAAATCAAATCTATTGGTAAAATGGAAGTAACAGGAATTTTTGTGTTTCACCAACTAAAAGTGAGGTGGGTTATTTGGTTCTTCATAAAAAAACAGTGTCTTTTGTTGCTCTTTTCTTGTTGTTATTAGTGATAAGCTCGAATTATGTGTTATATCATTCTTCTTTTGGACTTCAGTCGTTGCCTGCTGATTTCAACGGAGTAGTAGTAGGTTCTATTTTAGACTTAAGCCTTGTGGCTCCGCTCTTATTTCTAGCTTGGCAGCGTAAGTTCAGTCTAAAATACTTTATTGTATTAATGGCTACAGGCCTTATTGCTGCGCGTTTTATCATTCCGAGTGAATACTTGGCTTCTTTTCAGTCGGTTATGTGGCTAGGAGTTGGCATAGAAGGACTACTTATTTTGTTTGAACTTTCACTGCTATTTATGCTAGTCAACAACGTACCGCCTATTTTAAGAAGGATCAAATCAAGCTCTTTACCGCTGTTATTTTCCTTTTCACGGGCTGTAAACGAAAAGTTCTCCAAACAACCGTTTATACACGTACTGTGTTCAGAAATGCTGATGTTTTACTATGCGTTTGGAACGTGGAAGAAGCAGCCGAGTACTGAAGAGAATACGTTTACTCTGTATAAACGCTCAAGTTTTATCACGTTTCAAATTATGATTATTCATGCGATTGTTATTGAAACATTAGGACTTCACTGGCTGCTTCACAACACGTCTATGACTCTTTCAATCGTTTTACTAATCCTTAATATTTATAGTATTGTTTTCTTTATAGGAGATATTCAAGCATTAAGGCTTAACCCTTTACGAGTGGACGATGATCGCATATACATTTCATTTGGTTTAGCTAAGCGTATGGAAATCTCTTTTAAAGATATTGAAGAAATAATAGAAGACACTCACACCCTGAAACAAAAAATACCCAGCACCACGATTGAATTTATCGCACGCGATTTTGAAACCGTTCATTCTGATCTTTTACTAACACTAAAGTCTCCAGTAGAGGCGACGCTTTTTATGGGAATTAAAAAGAAATACCAGCAGGTCGCCATTCGCGTAGATAATCCACATGCGTTTAAAAAAATAGTCAAAGAACGTTTGGAGAAAGCTAAGCGGGATGAGCTGATCTAGAATTCTAGAAAGATAAGACCTTATAGAGATATCTATAAGGTCTTTTTGCTGTTGATTAGTTACCGGACATAAATAGTGAAGTACTAGCTGTATTTTAGTAAAATGGAAGTAATAGGTAACATAGTTAAGGGGGATAGGAATGGGAATTTTTTCAAAATGAAAAGAGAAGTATTTAAACTCTATAGAATGGCTATCTGAAAACTCAATCCATTTAAGCAAACCAACTGAATGTAAGCTGCAAGAGTTTGAATTTCTCCGTCATATCGTAAAAGATAAGAGAATTGTGTGGTTAGGGGAAAACGGTCATAACATAAGAGAACATAATATGATGAAGTCAAAAATAATAGAATTTCTACATAAAGAAATGAATTTTACCGTACTGGCATTTGAGAGCGGCTTAGCGGAATGCTACAGCGCTAACGAGTTAAAGAAAGAGTTTACAGATGAAGCCTTTTTAAAAAACGCCGTTTATTCTTTATGGGCCACAAAGGAAAATATGCCCTTGTTTCAGCTAATGAAAAAATCAGATTTAAGTTTAATAGGAACAGATATTAACCCTTCTTCTAATCCTGATCTTTTCGTAAAATTTGTTCAGCAGCTGAGTCCCGTAGTGTCTGAAGACGTAATAGAAAAGATAGAATACATTGAAGCAGGCGTATATAAATGGTACTACCAGCTAGGGCAATATAAAGCAAAAAGAAAAAAAGTCCCAGCAGAAATGCTACGTGAGTTTGAAGAGTTTAAAGAAAAAGTAAGCGCGGTGATAGGAGATTTAGAAGCCTATCTACATGAAGAATACGTTTTGTATCTTGAAAATCAAGAGCTTGTATGTAAGGTTAAAATGATTATTCGATGCCTGCAAAATCGCTTGTATTTTATTAACCATATTCACCATAACCACCGAACGTATAAAAAAGTAAGAGAAAAAAGGATGAAAGAAAATCTAGAGTGGGTTTGTCAAGATCTGTATCCTGACGAGAAAATTATTATTTGGGCCCATAACCTTCATATCTTTAAACAATACAAAACGTTTACGGGATTTGAACCTCTAGGAGCAATTGTCTCTAATGAAATAAAAAAACAGTCTTATTACTTAGGCTTATTTATGTATGAAGGTGAAATACATACGGATACAGGGCAGCCATACAAAATAGAGAAGCCGCCGAAAAAAAGTCTAGAGGACTATATGCATCAAGTGCAGTCACCGGCTTTATTTACCGATTTCTCACAGGTTGAAAAAAACTCAGACAACAAATGGATATTTACTAAAACGATCTTTTTAGAAAGCGGTACTATGCCGACTTTATTTGTACCGCGTGACCAGCTAGACGGTGCTTTATTTGTTGAGTCTGTGTCTACGCCTGAGTATCTTAAACGCAGTAAAAATAAATAAGAAATCGTAATGAACAAAGAAGAGGTGTACATTGAAAATCTATAATTTTAGTAAAGAACATGGCAAAAAAGTAGAAAAATATCAGTCGCATTTAGCTACTTACGTAAAAATGATTCAAACAAACGAAGCAGCTACGATCGGTTATATGTATATAGACGGAGAAGGAACCGTAGGATATCACGAAGCGCCTATACCTCAGTTATTTATCGTAGTCGAAGGTGAAGGGTGGGTAACAGGAGAGGACCAAAAGCGAATTTCGATTAAACGTGGAGAAGCGGCACTGTGGGAAAAAGGAGAATGGCATATGTCGGGAAGTGAAGAAGGTATGACTGCCATTGTCATTCAATCGGAGGAGCTACATCCTGAAGCATTTATGGAGATAAAAAAACAGCACGCTTAGATGACTTATCCAAGCGTGCTGCTTTTCTATAAGACTTTGAATTTTTTTAAAGCAAATTCAATACCGTCTTCACCCGATTTCTTCGTTACAAAATCAGCGGCGCTTTTTAACTTATTAGATCCGTTGCCCATCGCAATTCCAAGGCCGGCTAATTCTATCATATCAATATCATTTTCTCCGTCTCCGAATGCAATAGCCTCGGATTGATGGATGTTAAAATAGTCTAAGACCTTCAGGATAGCTACCGATTTTGTGATTTCTTCTTGAAGCACACTTACGATAAAAGGGTGCCATCTTTTAAATAGTAAATGAGGAAATCGCTGTGCATACTGCTCGGCGGTTTCCTCATTGGCATACAAGCACATTAAATAAATATCTTCGTCATAAATACGCTCATTAATTTGAGGATAATCACTGAGCGATAGCGTTTCCTTCAGGGCTTTTAAAATATTATCATCTTTAATCCCGTTCATGCTGAGCTCTTTTGTATAAAATGAAAGACCGTGATTTTGCGAGGCTGCGTATTCAAAGACTTCGTGCGCAACGTCCTTATCCATGGACAGCTTATGAATAACTTTTTCATCGTGTACAGTAAACGCTCCGTTCGCGGTAATGAGCGTATCTATACCCAATTCTCTAATTTCTTCACAGAGAGATAAAGGCCTTCCGGTAGCGGCTACGATTTTTAATCCTTTGTGCTTTAAACTTTTTACAATTTCTCGAGTTTTGGTGGAAATAGTCCCGTTTTCGTGATGAGTAAGAGTTCCATCTACGTCAAAGAATACAATTTTATAGCTCATAGTAATCTCCTTATTTAAACAGCTCGATCTTTTTTTACATTTACAAGCAGTAGCGCACAGGCAAAAATAGCAGCTACATATAAAAACGCAGAAACAACCGGTTTATGTAAAAAAGCAGTATGATTGTATGAAGAGTCATACAAATAAAGAGCCGCTAGAAATAGAAAAGGCAGTAGTTTTTTCATGTTGTCACCTCCTGGTTTTATTATACATATTTTCCTTGTATTTGTATGTAATCTTAATAAGAGTGATAGAATAATAGTATTTTACATAAGCAAAGAGAAAGAGAAGTGACGAATATGACTGTACATCACTATATAGGATCTCCTTATGAATTGCCTACAGGAAGTTTTGGCACAAAAGAAACGCTGGTGCCTTTATCCGAAGTTTCTTCCTTTAATCGAAATTCAAAGAAAGAAAAGATAATTACAATCTATGAAAAAGAAGAAGATGCGTACGGTATTAGTATTAATCGTTTAACCGACGGGTATAGCGACATCAAGCACGTATTCACCTTGCCATATATCTACGAATTATCTTGTGATACACATCCTAAATCAATAAGAGAGCTGTTTACTTATATTGAAGAACAGCTGATAGAGGGCTGTCACATGGAATTATATTCATGCTTAGACGGTGATGAAGCGGATGAAAAAGATTTAAGTCTAGATATGAGTATTAACTTAAAAACGCTGTATTTTGGAAAGTATTATAAATTAGACAAAAAGAAGTATATCTATGAATTAGGGGAAATGTTCAAATTTGAAGACAAACAATTTGTAGTGGTGGTGAAGTGAGGGGATTAGCCTATAACCTTTAAATAAGAGTTATAGGCTAACCAGTTTAGGCAGACTAATATTTATAAAAAAGGCTTAATATACGGTAGGCTCAAACCAAAATAAATAACAAACGACATAAGCAAGTAACAGCCAATAACACTTCTTCTAACAGGTTTAGAAGCTTTCTTTAGCCAGCCCCAGTGCTTATCGTCATAGTCAAAAATAAAGTAATCTAAAATGATGGATAGCGTGATAATAACTGCAATTAGTAACAGGCCCATATGTATCCTCGCTTTCGGTTTATGAAATTATTACCATTTATAACAATATACCTTATTATCCAATTAATTACAAAATGATGAAACTCCTATGAAATCTATGGTGAGTTTTTATATAAGGTAGTTAACGGTTTAGTATAGACTACCGTATTATGGTAGAATCCATAGCGTATAGTATAGCTCTTTTTTTAAGACAGCTATGACAGTATCGGATGTAGTAAAAGAAGAAAAGGTATTATAATTACTGAGATTTAAAAGGTAATATGGTTTATTTTATAGATAAGGGAGGTTAGTTATAGTGGCACGAATTATCAACATTTGGTCATTTATATGTGCGTTAATGTGTGTGGTTTTCTTTTTCATCGCTTTTAATCACCCTTCATTATTGAATATAAATTTATGTTTAGCAATTATTCTATTTTTCATCAGCATCGCAGGATTTTTTGGAATAAACAATTGGACATCGGCTCTAAGAAGTATTCTAACAGTGGTAATTAGCGGTGTACTAATCCTCGTTACAGGGTTTATTGTCTTTACCGGCTATCTTTTCTCGTAGCACGTACATAAGAAGTACAACAATGAAATTGAGTATGAATCAATATGGGCAAGAACTCTTACAGTTTACTTACACGTACGCAAACAGCGGAGCCGTGGCAGAGGATTTTTAATGATGAATTGCCTTAATAGCATATAAAAAGAACAAACTGCAGCTGCCGTTTGTTCTTTGTGGTGTTTACTTTGTTATTATATTTACATGAACTCAATTTAAATATATTGATCTATTAAAAAAAGAGAGCTAGTGCGCCTCTAATTAGTTATTTAGCGTTTTCACTAATTGAATAGCTTCAAATTCAATCTCTTCGTTTTTCTTTTCAATTGCTCCACCAATCATAAATACGTCAATGAAAGCCCAGATACCTAATCCACCAAGTGTTAAAGTCATTGCAATTGCCATTCCAATGTTTCCTGAATAGTAACGGTGTCCGCCCAGGCCACCTAGAAAGAACCATAAAGCATAAGCAATTCCTTTTGATTTACCTTTTTTATTCATTTCTGATTGAACCATTGCTAGTTGCTCGGCTGTTAAGTCTTTCTTTGCTAATAAGTTATTCAAATTTTACTTCCCCCGAATATTTATATATATTTTTTCAACGATTAATAATATACCACATATAGGTGTCTAAAGACTCATTTAATTTCCATATGGTGTATTATACTCTTCTAATGTAACAATTTGCTCCTATATAAACGCTTTCTTACTATTAAATGGTTTTCGTGTGCGTCGTGACATAAAAGAACAAGAGTTAATGGGGGGAAACAGCTGAAAGTTAAGTTATATTTTAAATAGCAAACTAAGTCAATTATCCAAATCTTTTTTTATAGACGCTATAGATAAACGAAGGAACTTCTTTTAGTAACACCCTTAGAAGCTGCTTGAAAAAGGAGTCTACAAGTACGTAACAAATACATGTACTGGCTTAAACACTTTTCTTTTTATAGATACTTCTTTATTAAGCATGCCGCACAAATAATCAAAATAGTAAGTTTGCTTAAAATTACCTCTCATTCTTTGGTCTAGTTGCTCGATTCTCATATATTTTCTCGATAATTTTATACGTAACACCAGTTAAAACAGACAGAATTAGCACCTTTCCTATAAGGTTAAGACCATAGTTATATTTTAGATAGTCTAATAGTACGGCATATACGGATACGCAGATGCCTAATATGACATGTTTCATAAAGAACTCCTTTATTGTTGACTGAATACGTCTATACTTTAACGTATAGAAGAGGGCTAAATCGTTAGCCCTCTTCTAGGTAAGCTTGTTAAGTGACCAGCTGTTTTTTAACTAAATTATTTACATTCAAAAGAATAATCATTGGTAATTGGATTATGTATTTCTACTATCGCATCTCCGCCGTTATCATAACATTTTGAAGTGAACGTTTTTATCTCTGTACTATTAAAATAGCTAGAACAGTTAATCAACACAGAGATGACTAGCAGTAAAGTAAGTAGAACAATTATGATTTCTTTTATTCTGGATTCAACGATAGATTTAATTTTTCATTCTCCTTTGCAATTTATATTAAGAGCTATAGGCGTAGTAACAATGAGTCATAAGTGGACGTTTAAATTTCAAGAGCTTGATTTTCGGATAGTCGAAAATCAAGCTTTTATTCTTTCATATAGAAAATTCAATGATCCTATCTAAATCTCGATTTTCTTACATTTTTAATTGACCTGTTTTATTCATAGTCAACCGTTGTTCCTCCAAACATAAACGTAATAATTCCTAATATAAAAAGTAGCTGAGAAATCATGCCTACTATACTGCAAATCAGACCGGCAATCGCGAGTCCTTTACCGCTTTGATTCGTAGCAGCTATTTGATTAGATGCTTTTTTGTAGAAGATAATTCCAATAATCCCTGTAATAAACCCAATGATTGGAATGAAAATAGATACGATACCTAGAGTTAGAGAAACAATAGAGTTGGTGTTTACTTGAGGTTTTGTATTAGTTTCCAATGAATTCACTCCCTATGAATTATATTTTTTGATTATACCATAAAAAGGAATAATATCCTTTTTACTAATAAAAGTAGAAATTTTTAGAATTATATGTGTCTCTGTATATTTTCTATGCGTCGTTTTATTAAAGGTAAGATGATATGTACAAAAAGAAACTTATTCTTTGACGTTCCTATAAGGAAATCGACTCTGTAGAGTATATTTACTGAGATAGCAGATTCTGCGTTATAAAACATTTAACCCAAATTAAGGAAAATATGATACAATAATCCATAAGGATGTGAATAAATGGAATTGTTTATACCGGATGCTTTTCTGTATGTGTCATTTGCGATTATGACGGCCTTTTTTGTACATGCGGCTATTAAACTAGCTACCTTTCAAACGCTACATAAGCATGTTTGCCTGCAGCAAAAAGACATGTATCTCATACAAAACGTAAATCTGTTACGCGCTCAGAATCTCATATACTGTGTGTATCATAAATTTAAATTTATACATTCTGTTCACAGACAAGAAGCAATAGGTGAACAAGATGATGAAGGTCCACATTCGCCAGTATTTTTTTCGTTTAACTAAAAAAATACTGGCGGAATATAAATGTTAAAACATAAAAAGAAGCTTTTCTTTATCTTTGTTTCCATTTTTCTACTTGCCGGATGTGATTCAGCAAACGTGATTCAAAGTTCGCACACTCACTTTTTGGATCACTATTTTATTTATCCTTTTTCACTGTTCATTTTGTTTATAGGAAATACGTGGCTTCATCAAAGCGTTGGCTTTTCCATCATGCTTGTGACCGTTGGCGTACGTATGCTGTTGGCGCCTTTAAACATTCTTCAATATAAAAATCAGCTGAGCAATAAACGTATACAGCCTCAGCTTCAACAGCTAAAAGAGAAGTACAAAAATAAAGATCCTGAGAGTCAGCAGCAATATCAGCGTGAAATGATGGAACTGCTTAAAGAAAATGGAGCCAATCCTCTTATGGGCTGCCTTCCTTTACTTGTCCAGCTTCCCGTCTTTTCAATTGTGTACTACGCGATTAGACGAATAGATGAGATTAGCGCATCATCTTTTTTGTGGCTTGACTTAGGACATGCAGATCCGTACTTTATTCTTCCAATAGTGGCGGCAGTGGCTACGTATTTGCAGACAAGAGTCATGCAAACAGGGGCAGAAGGAATGAATTCATCCCACGCACTGCTAGCCCAAATTCTTTCGCCTGTCATGGTCCTTTCTTTTGGGATATTTTCACCGTCAGGTCTCGTCTTGTATTGGATGACGGGCAGTTTGTTTATGATCTTTCAATCTCTTGTATTAAAGAAGATTTTTCGAGAGAAGGCAGTGCTTGAAGCAAAATAAAGAAATTAAAAGGTTGCTTTGCTTCGAGCAGCCTTTTAATGAAAGGAGGGGTACAGTGAAGAAATACATCATTTCATTCGGCGTAACGCTTGGAACGATAGCACTTTTATTTTTTATTGGCAATACCTTTCATATTTCGTTGTTTTCAGTTCAGTGGCTTTATGTAAATGAACCGGAAAATTTTCAAATGGAAGCAAAAGGCGGTTTAATACCGGTAGCCGTCGGACTTATTCTAGGGTTTATAACCGACTACGTATTAAGTGAAAAAGAAAAAAAGCAGGGTCATCAATTATAGTGAAGAAAAAAGGATCTTTTATAGCAGATCCTTTTTTTATTTGTGATTTCGCTAAATAGGTCAGGCAAGAATAGTACAGGCAGATGTTGTCATACATATTACGGTCATCAAAAACAAACGAAGGGGCAGCAAACCTTTATGTTATCATCGACTTTTTATAGTTTACTAGCTATAATTGGTATTAAATAGTCATTTTTGTAAATAAAAGGTGGTTTAAAGTACCGTCAAAATGAATAAATCAGTTACTTTCTATGATTACACCTAACTCTACTAATAGAGAAAGTGAAGTGAGCACATGACAAATCTTTTAGAAGTTAGAAACATGGTAAAATCGTTTGGCCGAAATGAGGTTTTAAAAGATGTTTCTTTTCATGTACCTCCTGGATCGATTGTTGGATTTATTGGTGATAACGGAGCGGGGAAATCGACGACGTTTAAGGCGGTACTAGGGTTAATTTCTCAAGATAGCGGTACTGTAGAAATACTGGGTGAAGACAATTTGAATAAAGATGCCACAATTAAAGAAGACATTGGAGTCGTGTTTGATGCGATTAATCTGCCCGTTTCTTTAACGATAAAACAGCTAAACAACGTTTTTAAGAAGCTGTTTAATTCTTGGGAAGAAGCTGATTTTCATCGATTGATTCATTCTTTTTCATTGCCAGATGATAAAAAAATACATACGTTTTCACGCGGCATGTCGATGAAATTATCTCTAGCTGTAGCGCTGTCTCACGGTGCTAAACTATTGCTGCTAGATGAAGCGACAGGAGGATTGGATCCTTCGTCTAGAGAGGAAATATTAGATGAGTTAAAAGCTTTTGTGAGCGACGGTCACAGCGGAATACTGCTTTCATCTCACATTATGAGCGACGTTGAAAAAATCGCGAGCCATCTTGTTGTGATTAGAAACGGAAAAATTTTATTAAATGAAGAAAAAGAGAAAGTGTTTGAGGAGTACGCAATTGCCGTTACGAATGAAGAGCAGCTAAACGTACTTCCCGAAGAGATAGTAGTAGCAAAAAGAACGTATGATAAATCTGTCCGTGTACTCGTATCAGATAAGCATCAACTGCCAGAAGGAACTGTAATTGAACCGATGTCGATGGAAGAACTAAGCGTGCTTTTAACAAGGAGTGAAACGTAAATGAAAGGTCTATTGTTAACGAATTACTACCTCATTCACCGAAGCTTTTTGACGTACACAGCGCTCGCCATAGTTATTTCTGCGGTCATCTTTTATTTTGCGGATCCTTCATTTTACCGTATTATAGCGATGTTAATTATTTTGTTAATGGCAATGCCCGCGCTTGAAGTGATCAAATTAGAAAGTAAGACCGGCTATGACAAATACGTGCTCACTCTTCCAATTAGCCGAAAAAATGTGGTGCAAAGCCACTATGTTTTTTACTTTTTAATTGTCGTCATCGGAACCATCCTGTCCTATGGTGTTTTCTCAATGTATTCGCTTATTTCTAAGAGTGCAGTAGAGAATATAGTAAATATCGTTTCATTTGGTACATTTATCGTCCTTTTTGCCGGTGCACTTGCTTATCCGCTTCTTTATGTATTCGGAGCAGAGAAATCTGACGGAATAGTACTTGGAGGGGGAATGGGAGGTCTTTTCGTTGCGATTGCTTTACAAGGAGTTGTTGGGTATATAGTTGAAATATTAGCAGCATCCAGCTTACCGATCGCTTCTTCTTTGCATGTTCCTATCTTATATACTCTCTTTGGAGTGGGGATGTATATTGCTTCTTACTTTATTGCGCTGTCTATCTACCAAAAGAGAGAATTTTAGTGTGAATTGATTTTGAAGTAAAGACTACAAAGCGTTCTTTAAGGTTATTTATCAACCAATAGTTCAAACAAAAAAACAGCCACAACGTTTGATAAACCAAGCAAAGAAGATCTCAAAAATATAACCGATATTATTGGTGATAAAACTTAAGTGATGGGCACTTTTAAAAAAGTTAATTGTGTCCTCTAAGCACATGTATTATAGTAAAAGATGCAGTTTTAAAATGTGAAAGGAGACTATATGGGGAATTTGTTTAAACGGGCTTCAAACGTATCAAAAACCGCTTTTATTGCTACACTGATTTTGTACATAATTATTGTAGCGTGTTTTATTCCGTCAATTGTATTTGCAGGAGCTTTCTTTGCTATAGTAATTAAAATAGCAGCAGCACTTTTAATCTTAGTAACAATCCTAGGAATGATTTATTCGTTCTTCATTAAAGGCGGCCAAAAATTTCTTTTTTTACTGTTACATGCCGCTTCTTTATTGATTGTTTTGTTTAGTATCTCTGCTTTTATGCTCGCTAAAAGCGCTGAGTTGACATAGTAAAGAGGAATTACATATGCAAAAAGGCAGGAGAAATCCTGCCTTTTTTATTTTTGTATGATTTCAAGGTGGTTTGTATTTTCTCGAGAGGCGCCGCTGACTATTTGGCTAAACTTGTTTAACAAGAAGAAAAGAAGGAAAAGGAAGAAAAAGGAGATGTGATAATTTGGAAATGATCATAGCTGTGACAGCGGGTATGGGTTTTCTTTTATCTTTTTACCTTTTTTATTTTTACCCTGTTATGAGTGAAAGAAAGGGGAAACCTTTGAGTGAAAGCCAAACCTATATGATAAGAGGGCTAGCCGTAATCGTTCTTTTAGCCAGCGCTATAACGGGAAGTCATTTTACCTAAACAGGATTGTGCTATTAATCGGTGCATCTCTTAATTGCTGACAAATAAATCGTATGCTGCGACTATCAAGCTAGGCGGGGTGAAAAAGAGGGGAGGCTAATACAATGAAATGGTACAAGCACGCGCTTATTCCTTTAGCTATAGGCTTTTTAAGCTTTGTGTGTTTTATCATTTATAGTAAGGCAGCGGCAAATCCGAGTCTTCAGATGAACCAGTCGCTGTTTATTTCGATTGGTATAGGTATTGGAGCAGTTCCAGTATCCTTTTTTGTAGAGTATCAAAAGAACAAAAAAAATAAAAAGTTTCATAGCTAAGTTGTTTGCCGAATGTCTCTTAGATCTTTAGTTTGTTGAAATGGATGTGATAATCTGTTTATTCTTGTGAAGATTGGTATGTTTGCCTTCGTTATTTTACTGCACATTGCCTTTCGAAAACTGATTTTGTATGCCCATAAAAAACAAAAGAAATCCCCAAAAGAAGGACGAAGGATATTAATAGGAGGAGTTTTGGTTATTTTGATTATCCTGTTATCCATTTTAAACTTTTTAAAGTATTACTACGGTGGTTAAAAAGGGCGGACATGTGTATTTGATATCTGTCTGGTCCTCGTCGATTAACCCATTGGTACCTCAACACTAGACTAGGAAAGTTTTTTAGGGGATCAATTCCGTAATGCATGGGATTCATGTAACCAAGCGTCCCACGGATTCAAATGTAATTAAATTAATGGGCATCGTTATGTAGTTGACTCGTTCATTCTTCTAAACTGTCAAATTGTGTTGGTGAAATTTTACACATCTCTCGGCTGGACCCGATTAAAGAAATAAAAAGCCACTAATTACGATCAGTGGCTTAGAGAAATCTTCATTGTTGATGATTGTTATTGCTGTTCCGATTTAACCAGAATTTTAACTTGGTTTTTTTCTTTAATCAGGCTTTCAAACCCTTCTTCAATTACATCGTCTAGAGCTATCTTTTTCGTTACTAACTTTTCGGCTGAGAAGTAGCCTTTTTGCATAAGAGACAATACTGCTGGGAACACGTTACGATAGCCAATGATTCCTTTAACAGTTCGTTCTTTAATTACAATATCATTCGGTAGAATTTCTGCTCCTTTTTCCCATATGCTAACGATAATCGTTTCTCCGCCAATTCCCGTAGATTGGATGGCTTGACGTAATACAATAGGTACGCCTGTTACTTCAAATGATACATCTACGCCACCGTCAGTTAATCTAGCAATTTCGGCTACCGTATCTTCAACTTCAGCAGGATTAATGATGATAGCTCCTAATTCTTCTGCTTTCGCTTGTCTTTCTGGAGACAATTCAACTGCATAAATATCGGTTGCACCTGCTGCTTTCAACGCTTCAATGACAAGAAGTCCAATTGGTCCACATCCAAATACAGCAACTTTGTCTCCGGCTTTCACTTTACTTGAACGTACTGCATAAAGAGCTACTGCCGCTGGTTCTACTAGAGCACCTTGTTCATAAGATAAATCATCTGGAAGTTTGAATAAAAGTTCTTCGTCTACTGCGACATATTCACTAAGACCGCCACCGCCTCCGGCTAAACCTAAGAATCCCATTTGTTCATCTAGGTTATAAGCACCTTGGTGTCCGTGTGTAGCAAAGATTGGCTCAACAACCACACGATCACCAACTTTATATTGGGTTACACCTTCTCCAACCTCTACTACTTCACCTGAGAATTCATGTCCAAGCGTCACTGGAGCAACCTCATTAGTGAGAGGGTGCGGTTTATCAACTGGAATAAAGATGGGACCACCTAAGTATTCATGCAAATCACTACCGCAAATTCCACACCATTTAACTTTCATTTTTACCTGACCAGCCTGTACAACTGGTTCATTTATTTCTTCAAGACGAATATCTTTTTGATTATGCCATCTTAGCGCCTTCATATACTCCATCTCCTTGTGTCATTTCTTTTACTATATCTATCAGTATACAACCAGATATACTTATGGTAAATTTAGTTAATATTAACGATTGTTAAGTAATACTTAACTAAAAGAAAAAGAGGGCATTATGAATATTGAACAATTAAAACATATAGTGGAAATAGATAAAACGGGTTCACTAAAAGAAGCAGCTGGTAACCTGCATATTACGTTACCTGCATTAAGCCAATCTATAAAAAATTTAGAGAAAGAACTAAATATAATGATTTTTCATCGTTCCAGAAGAGGATCTATTCCAACTGAAGAAGGTCATAGGTTAATTGAAAAGGCCAGCGCTGCTTTATTGAAAATTCAAGAATTTATGGATGAAGCAGAAGCGTATACAAATACAATGAATGGTGAAATAAAGATTGCAACCTACCCAGGACCAATGGAGATTCTCGTTCGCTTAATAACAGAAATTAAAAGAGAATATCCGAACATAAAGGCTTCTGTCTATGAAAATAGCACCGAGTATATTATAGATAAAGTTCTAGATGGGGAAGTAGATGTAGGTTTCATTACTTATACAGAAAAAGAAGAAAAAAAGTATCGGAACTTGGTATTTAAAAAGTTATTGGATGGTCATATGGTAGCTGCAGTAAATAAGAAGTCGCCATTAGCCAAACAAACACTCATTACTGAAGAGATGTTAATTAACCAGCCAATTGTTTTATATAACGACAAGTATATTCAGGAATTTATGAAAGGTTTTAGTTCACTGCCATGTGATATCTTGTTTACTACCAATAATGTAGATACAATTCGTCATACATTGGAAAATAATACGGCAATAAATATAGGATTTGACTACGCATTTAAAACAGATGCTGGTTTATCTAGAAGTAATCAATATGTAGTCGTTAACTTTGCTCCTCCGCACTATAAAACTTATTCTTTTGGGTATTTTTATAACGCCAATAATGGGCTTTCTAGAATAATAAGAGAATTCTTAAAGCGGATTCACAGAACTATAGTAAATAATGAATGATAAAGAGTGAAGGTTAAAAAGAATTATTTCAGAGAGAGGGAAATATGTGAAGCGTCATTTAACTTTGCTTTTATCGTTATGTAGCAGTTTATTCATTTTTTTATTGTCCCTGTTTCAATGGGATTTAGATGATCGTATAGGGAAATACGTAAGTCCATATATATGGTTATTCTTTGTCCTTCCTTTCTTTTTATTACTAACGCTGTGGACATTGATTTATCTCTTTAGTAGTAGAAAGTGGCTACCACTTGTTATTCAAGTGATAACCTTTGTGCTGTGGTTCTTCATTCCGTTTGAGCAGCTTAATTTAGACATAAACTTTAAACTCCATCAGCAGAAAAGAGAAGAAGTGGCAGCTCACATACAAAGTGGCGTCTTGAAAGCCGATGGAGTCGACTACCCATCGCTCATTCCTTTCTCCAATGAACCCGACAACTCATCGCTAATTGATCTACCGAAAGAGTATGCGAGTGTGTCCAGAGGTCGAGATGATGTTGCAGTAAAAACCAAAGGAAAGGTAACCTCCGTACTTTTCTTTACAAACAATGGACTATTCGGCCATTTCTCAGGTTTTGTGTATGACCCAAAAAACCGTAAACCTTCATCGGGCGATTTTGGGATGAAGTTTGATGAAATAGAAAAGATACAAAAGAATTGGTATTATATATCTTATTAGTAAAAACAGGGGCTTTGAATTATGATTCAAAGCCCCTGTCTTTTAGTGTTCACGTTTGTAATTAATTGGCCTTATGTAACCGAGCTTCCTATGAATTCGAATATAGTTAAACGAATGGAGGTAGGCGTGTCGTCTACTTAAACTTAAAGATTTTTAAACACAGCCTGTCCACATCCATTCATTCTATCGTTACTATAGGGTCTAGTTATCTTGCTTTATTTACAACAAAGAACCGCATTTTATCTAAAAAATAACTGAAAGAATAAAAAGTAAGAATTTTTAAGAAAATTTTAATAACTGTCTAAGAAACTTCTAATTTCCTCTTTATTTTTTTGTAAGTTGTCTCCTTTAAGATAGAAGTAATCGAGTAGCCCACCTTATTTTGAGAAAGCTCAATAAGGTTGTATGACGAAAATACGAATGGGTAACCTCACTACTTAAAATGGAGGCTGATGTACACTTATGAATCTAGAGGTTTTTCGAAATTACTCCTTGCAGCACTTGAAGAAAGATATACTATCGGGTATTGTTGTTGGCATTATAGCTATACCTTTAGGGTTAGGATTTGCGATAGCTTCTGGAATATCGCCTGTTACAGGACTTTATACGACGATTGTAGCAGGATTGTTAATTGCTATTTTAGGTGGATGTAGGTTTCAAATCGCTGGACCTACGGGTGCGTTTGTTCCTGTTTTATTAGGAATTGTGTTGCAATATGGCTATGAAAACTTATTAATTGCCGGCTTTATGTCAGGGATTCTCCTCATTATCTTTGCGCTATGTAAAGTAGGAGCTTTAATCAAGTATTTTCCGTCTTCTATTATTGTAGGATTTCAGTCAGGAATTGCGCTGATTATCTTTAGCGGGCAGATACCAAACTTCCTTGGGCTGCACGCGATTGACAAATTTCAGTTTTTTCATTTGAATATAAAAGAGATCTTTGGTAATTTACACTTCATCAACATCTATAGTATCGCTACAGCAGGATTGTGCTTAGCTACGATTTTAATTGTTCTTTACTTTTCGCCTAAGTCGCTGGGAATGTCCTATTTACTTGGAATCGTTGTATCAACGGGATTAGCATCTTTTTTCTTTGCAAATCAGTTTGAAACGATTGGTTCGATTTACGGAGAGATACCTCGTCATTTCCCGGCGCCAGCGTTTCCAGATATAACAGTGGAGAGGGTGGTAACTCTTTTACCTTCTGCGTTTGTAATTGCTGTACTTGTAGGGTTACAGTCTTTGCTGACAGCTCGCGTTGCGGATGAAATGACAAAGTCAAAGCACAGCAGCAAAAAAGAACTGATTGGCCAGGGAATCGTAAACATGGTAACGCCGATGTTTTCAGGTATTCCTGCAGCAGGAGAGATTGCAAGAACCGTTACCAATATTAAAAACGGCGCTTCATCTCCAATTGCAGGAATCACGCACGCTATCTTTGTGTTGATTGTGCTGCTAGTGCTTGCTCCGTATGCTTCATACGTGGCGCTTGCCAGTCTCGCGCCAGTTTTGATGGTCGTAGCGTGGAATATCAGTAAAAAAGAACAGTTTGCAAAGGTGATAAAAGAAAAATCGTTTCATTCAGTGGTTTTACTCACGACATTTTCATTAACGGTGTTTACAAACTTGACGATCGGAATCGCAGTTGGATTATGCCTGTCGGCTGCCCACTTTATGATAAAAAAGAGCCAAGAAAAGCAGAAATTATTAAGAAAAACAGGTTAACGTAAAGTAGAATAATACGCGGAAGACCCCCACTGTAAGCTTGCACAGGGGGGTTTTTTATAATATTTTAATTACTTTCCTTCAAACCAGCAGCGGGCGTTATCAAAAAGCATATGCTGAATCTGCTGTTCCGTTACGCCTTTTCTTTTTAACTCAGGCACGACTTCTTCTAATACAAAGCTCATCGACCATTTTGGAAAACGTTCTTCAATCACGCCTTCTGGAAACCAGTCCATTGTACAGCAGTAGTCTTGTGAGAGAAACATGCGGTTTGAATAGCCTTGTTTAGCCAATTCAATGACCGTTTCATTTCTATTTTCAGTTGAACATTCTCTTGTCAGGCCGTAGCGGTCCATACCGATAAAGGCACCTTGACTTAATATGTTTGAAATATACTCAAGGTTATCCGTATCTCCCGTATGTCCAATCAGAATTTGATTTGGATTAGCGCCTTCATCGAGTAAGATGTCCAGCTGCTTTAAGCCTGTGCCGCTTGCAGGATGTGAATGCGTCATAATTGGCACGCCCGTTTTTTTATGAGCTCGTGCGACAGCGCGCATTACTTTTTCTACATCAGCCGTTACGCCAGGTGCATCCGTAGCGCATTTTAAAAAGCCTGCTTTAATCGATGTGTTTTGAATGCCGACTTCAATGTCTCGAACAAACAGGTCTGCCATATAGTCAATGCTCCGAGTTTGAAAGTGGGTAGGAATGTAGTTATACGTATAAATTCCTGTGGCTGCGATGATTTGAGTATCCGTTTCACGGGCAATTCGCTCAATAAAACGAATATCGCGTCCTTGTTCCATCACCGTAGGATCACAGATTGTTTTAACTCCAAGTTTCTTCGCACGATTTACTTGTTCGACTGCTTTAGCGATTTCTTGTTTCTCATCATATAAATGAGGAAACTGTGCGTGAACAGATTCAGAACGAACGCGCATATGCTCATGGATTAGTGTTAGCCCTAGTTCTGACGTGCTGACTGGGCCTGTTACAGAATTGATAAATGTCATGTGACGATTCCTTTCATTATACCTGTAAATCAAACAGCTGGTGATTAGGTACAGTTTTACTATAATCTGTTTTTATAGATAGACTTCTGTTATAAAAAACACATATTGCATTATACAATATATAGGTTGTCTTACACAACACGCGAGACTTTTACTGACTATGAAAAAAAATCCTTCTTTCCAAACAGGAAGAAGGACTAGTCATATTGATGATTATCCAGCATTTACACTGTAATTATCACCATTTAATTTACGGAATTTTAAATAGCTGCCAACTCTCCAAATGACAATATAAATAAAAGCTAATGTCATCGTTAAGACCGCGAAGTCTATGGAATCTAAGCCTTTGAAGTACTGGCTCAAAGCCATTCTTATAAAAATAATGGCGATAATCACATATTTAAAATTCTTGTTTGGCTTTGAATAAATAAAGCCATCTTCTCTTACTTCATAGTCCGTTTGGCTAAGCATAATGAGCCCGAATATCACACCTAATACACCAGCAATCATCATTTCCCAGTAGGGTGGTAAGTGAAATGATTGGCCCGGTATGTGCATCATCTGACTTAGACTAAGAGAAAATGCAATGACTATAAAGAAAATAGGTGCTAATATACCAAGTCCATTCTTTTTAATGGGCTTATTTTTCTTTTTCATTTTTCTCCAAATAATGAATCCGATAAGAGCGATAACAAATAGATAAATAAGCAGCATTTCCATCGTGATTTTGCCTCCTTTTTTATTTCTACGTTCGTACAATCCACTATTTAGTATAAACAATAAAAGGATGAAGATAAAAGTGCATTCTTTCATTTTTTACACATGAGAATTCTCACTATTTTTTAGGGGTATCGTTTTATGGTTTATACGTCTCATTACTGTTTCTTTCTTTTTTACCACAATATGTTAGAATTGTAGAAAACGAGAAAACGTAGTGCAAGCAAATTTTGTTTATACGCTGCCATAGTTATAGAGGTGAATGAGTTGAGGCTAGGAAATCAATTAAAAAAATTAAGAGAAGAACAAAAAATGTCAGAAGAAGAGGTTGCTGAGCAGCTGAGTGTATCGGTACAGCACATACATAAATGGGAAGATAATCAGAGCTACCCTGATATCCAACAACTTTTAAACTTAAGCGACATCTATGGAACAACTATTAATGAGTTTATTAAAAATGATGCTGCATTACAAAACAGAATAAACATTCAGGAAGAAGAAAAAGAAGACGACGATAAGCTGCTTCACCCAGGCTTTTATATCGGAATTGGCCTCATGTTTTTTGGGAATTTTCTGAGTCTCATCATCGGCAATCTTATGATTATGATTGTGACAAACATCGCTGGAATGTTAATTATCTGTTTTTATAAAGAAATCTTAAAGCTTTTGAAAGGTGTCAAAAAAGATTTTTATGAACAGAAATAAAAAGCAATGTTATGTAATAACACAAAAACGATGAGGTGTACAAGGTGAAAGAGTTAAATTTAAATTTTATGACCATCTCTTTTTTATGCTTAGTCAGCTATTACTTATTTCGAGTGGGAGCATACGCTTTAGCGAGAAAATATGTAGATAAAACGTCTGAGGGAAGTGTTTTGAATTGGGCTGTAAATGTACTTGTGAGAGGCGGTAAAAAAATGAAGTTTGGTGACTATGTCACGTGGTCAGGGTTTTGTGTGTTTTTATACCTTGTGTAATCACAGTAAAAAAGGAAGGAACGATCTTCTTATTTTAAAAGGAAGAAGCGTTGCCTCACATGATCTTTGAGCTCGAATGATAAAAAGATGAAAACATATAAAATCCTTAAAACGAATATAGGTTATCAATGAAGCCTAAAGTAGAAAGGTAGTGTAGTGATGATCAAGTCAAAGCTTTTATGGAAAGTTATTGGCCTAGAAATCTTAGTTATCTTTTGGTTTGTGGTAAACGGTGCATACGTGAGCATGACGCATCCTACTGCACATTATCTTCAGTTTTTAGGAGTTGTCCCTTTAGCAATAGGAATAGCTTTTTATCTAACAAAAACAAAAAAGTGGCAGCATTTTTTCTCCTTTCAACAAAACATGTCCTTTAGAACAAGAATCCTCGTTCTTTCTCCGCTTCTTTTGTATTTGCTTATTATCCTCATCGGGAACAAAGGTGTACACGGAAGTTCCATTGCAGATATTGTTCTTATTTTGCTTACCCAAACTCTAGTCATAGCATTTGTAGAAGAGATGGTATTTAGAGGATTTATGCTGAATTTGCTGTTATCAAAAAGCTATAAAGTGGCGGTTCTTCTATCATCGTTCCTATTTGCCTTTACGCACAGTTTGAATATGCTAAGCGGTCAATCGGTAGGAAATACAATTTTTCAAATTTTATTTGCATTTGTTATTGGATTGGTCTTGGCTTTACTGATCGTTAACGGTCAATCCATTGGAGTTATGATCGTATTTCACGGCTTAAATAATTTTCTCCAGTTTACAAGTCCTGTCAACGCAAATGATTCTTTATTTGTTAATTACGCGCTGCTTCTATTTTTAAGCGGATATGCCTTTTATTTATGGAACCGAAAATCTACTTTATCTGTTTCTCATCATCAGGTTAGTAGCTAATCAAAAGAGGTTGAGACGTAACGAGATATGAATCCAATCTAAAAACAACAACTAGTATGCATGAGCTGAACCGCTCGTTACATCGCAGTTGATTTCCGTGCAAGGCTTCGCTTTCCGCGGGGGGCCGATGAGCCTCCTCGTCGCTTACACTCCTGCGGGGTCTCACCTGTTCCGCTTTTCCCGCAGGAGTCTTCGCCTTGCCCTCCAATCAACTGCTAGAAAAACCTACACACATGAAAATTATGTTTACCACAAACAAACGAACCACGAATCAAAAGTATTGATCAATGACTCATTTTTCACTTCGTCTAATCTCCTTTTGTCCCAGTCTCTTTTTAGTGTTTTAAAGCAGGGATTAATCTACCCAAAGCTGAATAACTTCTATGGCTAGTGTTACTCAATTTAATTTGTTGAGATTTTATTAAACGCAAAAGGGGAGAAACGTATGTTTGAAGAAAAAGTAGGGATTATTACGGGTGGAACGTCGGGGATTGGCTTAGCAACAGCGGAATTACTCGCAAAAGAGGGCATGCATGTTGTGATTGCTTCTAGAAATAGTGAAAAAGGAGAAGAAGCTCTTTCTGTATTAAGAAAATGGTCTCCTCACTCTCTTTTTATCAAAACGGATGTAACGAATAGTCAAGATGTTAAAAACCTTGTGAGCCAAACATACTCTGCATTTGGAAAAATTGATGTGGGCTTTAATAATGCGGCTAACACGGAGGCAGCTTCTAATGCTACCCATGAATTCAAAGAAGAAGACTTTGACCATTTAATAAACGTTACGTTAAAAAGCGTATGGCTTTGTATGAAATACCAGCTGCAGGTAATGACCAAACAAAACAGCGGTGTCATCGTGAATACGTCGTCAATGGACGCTATTTTATGTTCAGCAGGGACAGGCGTATATGCGGCCGGCAAAAGCGGTGTGATCGCTTTAACAAAATCAGTTGCTCAGGAATATGGCCATCAAAATATAAGAATTAACTCTCTGTGTCCAGGTGCATTTCGGACATCTATGTTAGAAGAAAAATTTTCTGATCTATCTTCAGAGGAAAAAGAAAAGCTCAATGAATCCTATCAAAAATTAAACGCGCTAGGCAGAATTGGTGATCCGTTTGAAGCCGCAAAAGCAGTAAAATGGCTTCTTTCGGACGACGCATCGTTTGTTACGGGTCAAAACATTATTGTAGACGGCGGGATTGGGTTTAGGTTTGAATAAGTTAGAGGACAATATGGAATTTAATCTTATCGCATTGTAGATTCATAGTGTTTATCTCATTTCTTGATAATGGTATAATATGGTTATTATCGAAACGTTGATGCTATACATATGGGGGAATAATTAATATGAAAAATACAATTGCGATTATTGGAGGAACTGGAAGAGCGGGTAAATTTTTAGCTAAATCAGCTGTAAAAAAAGGTTACAGCGTTCGTATGCTAGTTAGAACTCCAAAAAAATCTTTACTCGACGATCCAAACATCACTTTAATTGAAGGAGATGCTAGAGATCAAGATGTCATTCTTTCCTTATTAAGTGGATGCCATGCCGTTATCAATACATTCGGTCAGCCTAACAAAGCTGTACCTTTATATAGCGAAATTACAGCATTAGTTATTCAGACTATGAAAGAGCTTGAAATAAGGAGATATGTTGGAGTAACTGGGGGATCTTTAGATATAGAAGGAGATAAAAAATCAATTCTTAATAAGGTAGGAGCTAGTGTATTTCGTATTCTGTACGCTGAAATGATGGAAGATAAAAGAAAAGAATTGCAGCTTCTTCGAAAAAGTAAACTAGATTGGACGCTTATACGCCTTCCTTTTGTTAAAGAAAACAAAAAGTCTCAAGCCATAAAAGAGGATGAATTTGATATGCCAGGGTTTAAGATATCTTCTCGTGATATTGCGAGATTTATGATTGAGCAGATACATAATCCATCTTACATAGGTAAAACTCCGTTCATTGCTAATTAGAATAGCTGACAGCTCGAATATGTTCAAACGGTATAACAAGATGTTTCAAGGAGGTATGTATGTCTTTCATTCTTACTAATTGTATGGCCATTAGTATCATATTTGTGGGAATCCTTTTTGTAAGTATTGTATTTAACAATAGAATAGCCGCGCTGGTTATTTCCTTCGTTACAGTGTTATTCGGTTTATTTCTACTTTTTTACGCTTTTGCGAAAATAAGCGGGCTTGATGCTCTAGACATTCAAATAAAAGGTTTAATCATTATCGGAGAAGGTTTACTCTTGCTTGTTGTTACAAGCGTATTCATTTCCGTACAAGAGGCAAAAAAGAAAACGCTGTAAAGTGAAAAATAAATGGCTGCTAAAGGCGGGGATAAAATGGCAATTGGAGTGGCATTACTTGTTTTAGTATTAGGTCTGATGTTTGCAAGCGGACTAAGCCAAGGAAAATCAGCTAAAAGAAAATATATAGTGTGGGGAACAACAACTATATTAATCATAGCTCCGTTCTTTTCATGGGCCGTTTCAATTTTGTTTGCAATTAGCCAGGAAGAAGGTTTTGCAGGAGTTGCCTTAATGATGTTATTGTTTCCGTTTTTCTTTTTAGTAGGACTCGTTACGCTGTTAATAGGGATTTTTAAGAAAGAGAATGTAAATAAGTCTATGTAGAAAAAGGGGAGATTTATAATTGATTGAACTTGAGTTATACAATGTTCTTTGGTTATTCGTTGTGGTTTTTATGCTACATGATTTTGAAGAAATTATTACAGTTGAGAAATGGGCTAAAACCAAAGAGGCAAAAATTAAATTACAGAACAAATGGATTAGCCACAAGATTTGGGAATTCTGGAACATAAGCTCATATGCTTTTGCAAAAAGAGATGTCTTTATCTTTTTGTTTATGTCTCTCATTACTTTTATGAAAGTTCTTTATCTAGAAAGTTATTGGAGTTCAATTCTTTTTGTGGGTTTTCTTATTTTCGTACTAGTACATAACCTTATTCATCTTTTACAAACACTATTTATTAAAGCATATACGCCAGGTTTATATACGGCTGTTCTTTTAGTTACGCCTTATACTGCATACCTATTATATCGATTAAAAGATGCTGCTCTTATTTAAAGTGAAATTAAAAGCACCCTGTTTGTACCAAGCTTCTAGAAAGTCTATCAGAGCAGTTCGCTTGGATTAATTCCTAAAGCTCTAACAACCTTGCCAAACAACATAAATTTGTTTATGATAAAGGTGACATAAACAGGAGATGAGCAGATGAATATACATAATAAACAATCGTTTTCAAAAGTACCGCGTCGAAAGCTAGTGGACGAAGTGCTAGAGCAGCTTCAAACGAAAATTTTTTCAGGTCAATATCAGGTGGGAGATCAGCTTCCAACGGAGCCTCAGCTAATGGAAGAGCTGGGGGTAGGGCGATCTACCTTGCGAGAAGCGGTTAAAATTCTTGTTCATGCAAATGTACTGGAAGTGAAACAAGGAAAAGGAACGAGAATTAAGTCTCTTAGCTTCACACAGGATTCGTTTGAAACAAGACTTCAAACGGCAGATATCAATCATATTTATGAAGCGCGTGAAATGCTTGATTTGCAAGTGGCGATGTTAGCGGCGCAGCGTCGAACGGATGAAGACTTGTTAAAGATGAAAGGGCATTTAGATAAACGCAAAAAAGAGCTTGAAAAAGGCAATTACGCTGAATATATAGAAGCGGACATTCAGTTTCATCTTTCGATTGCAGAAGCCAGCAAAAATAACGTGTTAATGGATTTATATCACTCCTTTGTGCCTGTGCTGCGACACACACTGAGTCAGCTCATTTTAAAAACGGTTGATTATAAAGATAATTCCACCATTCATGAAAACTTATTTACCGCTATTTTGAATGGAGATACAGAGCAAGCAAAAAAATATGCCGGTCAAAATTTGGAGCTTACCTAAGTTCCTTTTTTAAAAAACTAAACATCAGATGATATACTGAATTAACGGGGAGAGGAATACTACATGAAGTCAAAAGAGAGAATATATGTGTATGTGATTGCTTTATTTTTAGTTTCAATTAATTTACGAATCGGTATTACATCCGTATCGCCTGTGCTTGAGACCATACGTAATCAGCTGGGACTGAGCAATGTTACAGTTAGTTTTTTAACAGCTATTCCTGTGTTATGTATGGGGTTGTTTGCATTGTTTACAGGAAAACTTGAAGGGCTGTGGGGAGCTGAAAAAGTGATTTCTTTTTGCTTAGTGGTGATTGGAATCGCGACGTGTATGAGAGTGGCCGCACACTCAATATCTGTTCTTTTAAGCAGTGCTTTTCTTTTAGGTGTAGGTATTGCCATCGCTGGACCGCTGTTATCGGGATTTATCAAAAAGAAATTTCCGAATAGAATAGGCCTCATGATCGGAATTTACTCCGTGGGCATGGGAACGGGCGCTTCGTTAAGCGCAGGGCTGACGGTACCTTTGCAGCATGTACTGCACGATTCGTGGAATGTAGCTCTTGCTAGCTGGAGCGTGCTGGCCGTGATTGCTCTCATTGTTTGGTCTCCGATTGCGCGTAAATCTCAGCAAGCGTTTGGCTCCAGAAAAAACAAGCTGCCGTTAAAAAATAAAAAAGCCTGGCTGTTTACGCTTTTCTTTGGGCTGCAAGCCGGCATTTTTTACTCTGTGACCACTTGGCTAGCGCCAGCAGCACACGATTTGGGCATGAGTAATCAAGAAGCGGGTACGCTTATTACCGTTTTTACGTTCGTTCAAATGGCGTTTAGCTTTTTAATTCCAACGCTAGCCGATTATTATAAAAACCAAACCTTTTGGCTTGTAAGCAGTACATTATTTGCATCAGCGGGTTTAGTTTTCATTCTCTATCCTTTAACCAGTCTTTGGTTTTCTTCGATACTATTAGGAATAGGGCTTGGAGGACTTTTTCCTTTAGCACTTATGCTGCCGTTAAACGAGACAAATTCGCCTCAAGAAGCGAGCTCATGGACAGCTATGATGCAATCAGGGGGATATATTGTAGGAGGGTGCGCTCCGGTTTTATCTGGTTTTGTGCGCGATATCTTTCATACAAATACGCCGTTATTTTTTGTTTTACTTGTTTTAACAATTTGTTTGCTAGTGCTTACTGCATTCATGCACAAGCGTTCAGAGGTGAAAGAATTATCACATGATGAAAAAATCTATTGATTTAAAAAAGGAGAGAGCATATGGCAGATCACTATCAAGTTCAGTCGCTTAACTACGGAAAAATTGAAACACTTACGTATGGAAAACGAACGTTTCAATCAGCTATTAGAAAAACAGCAGCAGATGAACCCGTCTTTTTAAGTAAGTTGGGGCTAGAAGGTGACGAGCAGGCGTACAAAGATCATGGAGGAGTGGACAAAGCGCTATGTCTGTATCCTTATGATTATTATGAATACTGGAATAACATCATCCAAAACCCTGTTAAAACCGCGTTGTTTGGAGAAAACATCACAACCGTTGGATTAACAGAAAGGAACGCGCACGTCGGGGATATATTTGCATTTGGTGAGTCCATTATTCAAGTATCTGAACCTAGAAATCCTTGTTACAAGCTTGCTGCAAAATATGAAGTGCCGGATATCGTTGTGAAAATGAGAGACACGGGCTATACAGGATTTTTATTTCGCGTTTTGAAAGAAGGCATCGTCTCCGTGAGAGATGAGTTGATCCTGCTTGAAAAAGATCCGAACAAAGTGTCTATAGCAGCAGTTAATGATGTAAAATTCAAAGACCGGTTTAATAAAGAGAAGCTGGATAGAGTTCTGCAAGCAGAGGCCTTGTCCACTAGTTTAAGAGAGATCTTGCTGAAGCAGTTTCGTTCTGAATAATAATAAAGTTGCTAAAAGATATGAGTATAAAAAATGAAGTGATAAAGCTAACCCTACTAAGTTAGCTTTATCACTTCATGGCGTTTTTCAATACGTTTTTCGATTTTCTCGATTGCTTTTTTATCTTTTAGTAATGCTTGTTTATTTTCTTTTACTAGCTCTTCAAATGATTTTTTCTGTTTAAACAAACTAACACTTCTTTCTCACTATCGTGTTTTTTAATGATGAGGGGGTATGGTTATTTATCCTCGGCATTAAAATGAAACGACTTCTCAGACTTTGCGATCACAACAGTAGCTAAAGAGTTTCCTACGACATTTAACGCTGAACGGCCCATGTCTACAAAGAAATCAACTGCTAATAATAAAGCGACTCCTTCTGCAGGTAAGCCAATTTCTTTAGCTGCAGCTAACAGCACAACGATGACAGCTGAAGGGACGCCTGCTAATCCTTTCGTCATAAGCATTAATAAACCAATAATCACAATAATTTGTTCAAGACTAAGAGGTAGGTTATATACATTGGCAAGAAAGATAATCGCTACACTGATATAGATGCTAGCCCCATCTAGGTTAAAAGAATAGCCCGTTGGTAATACAAAAGAAGTGACAGAACGTGACACTCCGAAATTTTCTAGTCGATGAATGAGCAGCGGCATAGAAGCCTCTGAGCTGCGCGTTGTAAACGTTAATAAAATTAAATCTCCGGTTCTTTTTAATAGTTCCTTATAAGGGATACGGAAGATAAGTGCGATAATAGGAAACACAACAAATGCCGTAATGGCAAAAGATAAATACGTAATACCTACAAATTGACCTAAAGAAAGCAAGCTGCCAATCCCGTATTTAGCCACGCTAAAAGAGATAAATCCAAATACGCCAACCGGGGCAAATGATACCGCGTATTCGACTACTTTAAACATCGCTTGTAGCCATGCTTCAAAAAATGTAATAACGGGCTTCGCTTTCTCTTCAAGTGATGTAAGAGCTAACCCTACAAAAATACCAAAGAAGATAATCGGCAACAGCTTTCCTTGCGCCATTGCTTCTACAATATTGCTTGGAATAATACTTAAGAAAAACTGTCCAAAGTCGATGCCTTTTGCCAGGTTTCCTAATGAAGAAGTATCCACTGCACCTACATGCATATGTCCACCTACATTTGTTACTTTAGCAATGAGTATTCCTAATATAATTAATACTGTGGTCACAATCTCAAAATAAAGAAGTGTTTTAAACGCAACTCGCCCTAGTTTTTTTGTATCATGCATTCCTGTAATTCCTAATACGATTAACGGAAAAACAAGAGGAACAATAACCATTTGAATAAGCTGGATAAACGCTTTTCCTACTATTTCTAACTTCAAACCAACTTCTTTGCTAAAGTAGCCAACCATCAATCCAAGAATTAATCCAATAATTACTTTTAATCCTAAATTAAGCTTAAATCTATTTTTTGTAGCCATCTGTCTAATTCTCCTTGTAGTGTAGTATTGTGTATGTTTTAGTAACCTTTGAGAATTAGACAAGTACACATGCTGTTATTATGCTTATTCACTATGGAAAGTGCGTTCACCTTAATTACCTCCTTCAAATATCTTTTTACATACTAAAACAATTATTCCTATAAGTAAAGTATGGATTTTATTTATTTTTCCTGTTTTTATCTAAAATTACTGGGTTTACTTCTAAAAAAAGTAATATAAATAAAGTCAAAAAAAGCATAAAAACCCTAATTTGATAGGGTTTTTGTGTTTTTAATAATGAACAATAAAATGATGGAGATATCATACCTTATAATTCTGATAAAAATACTATAAATTATATTTTATATATGGTATTATGTTTACAGAATTTAAAGGAGTGTGTATGATGCCGTTTAGTTATGTTTCTCACTTATATTGTCCTAAATGTAAAAAAGAATATAGTCCAAAAGAAAAACATCAATTATGTGAATGTGGCTCACCGCTATTGGTAGCGTATGATTTAGAGAGATTGAAAGCTAACTTGACTCCAGAAGCTGTTCAAAGCAGGGAACCAAATTTATGGAGATATCATGAGCTCCTTCCAGTAGAAGATCCTAAAAACGTCGTGTCCTTAGGTGAAGGGATGACTCCGCTTATAAAAATGCCTAAGCTAGGGAAAGAAATGAACATTCCAAACTTATATATGAAAGATGAAGGCATTATTCCAACGGGATCGTTTAAAGCTAGAGGAGCTGCGGTAGGGGTGTCAAAAGCAAAAGAACTGGGCGTTGAACAGTTAGCCATGCCTACAAATGGGAACGCCGGAGCTGCTTGGTCGCTGTATTCGTCGCGTGCTGACATAAAAGCAACCGTTGTCATGCCAAAAGATGCGCCTGTTATTACACGAAATGAGTGTGCTGTCGCTGGAGCTGACCTTTACTTAGTCGATGGACTCATCAGCGATGCAGGGAAGATTGTTGGTGAGGCTATTAAAGCATGGGGTCTTTATGACGCTTCTACGCTTAAAGAACCGTACCGAATTGAAGGTAAAAAAACAATGGGCTTAGAAATTGCTGAACAGTTTTCTTGGAATCTTCCTGATGTGATTTTATATCCAACAGGAGGAGGCGTTGGCTTAATTGGAATCTATAAAGCGTTAAATGAGTTAAAAGAGCTTGGCTGGATTAAAGGTGATCTTCCTCGTTTAGTTGCGGTACAAGCTGAAAACTGCGCGCCTATTGTAAAAGCATGGAATGAACGAAAACAAGAATCTGAATTTTGGCCGGATTCTTCAACCATCGCCTTTGGTATCAACGTACCAAAAGCAATCGGGGACTTTCTCGTTTTAGAAGCCGTATACAATACAAATGGATGTGCGATTGCGGTCGATGAAGATAAGATTGTGGAAGAACAAAAAAAGGTTGCGCAGCTTGAAGGATCGTTTATTTGTCCGGAAGGTGCGGCTACATTTTTAGCTGCACGCCGTTTGCGAGAAGAAGGCTGGATTAAAGAAAACGAAACGGTTGTTGCTTTAAATACAGGGCTTGGAGTTAAATATCCAAACACGGTAGATATTGAAGTACCAATTTTAGAGCGAAATGGCAGCCTTACTAAAAAATAAAGCAAGTGAAAAAATAGATCTCTGTCTAAGCAGAGGTCTATTTTTTTATTCTATCGGAGATAAAATGTTTATCTAATGTAAAAAAATGTAATAAGTGTGAATCTTTATATTCAAAACTATACGGGTGTATTTAGGTTTAAAGTTCGTCCTATGGGGTATCTAAAAGAAGAAAGAGAGTAACTTTCTATCTCGAAAAACAGCGTGGTGAGGGAGTGGAGCTGGCATGTTAAGAAAATTGAATAATATGACAAAAGTAGCACTGTAAACCAGCTTGCTTTTACAGTAGAAAACTTACTTGAAGCCACGAATGATTATACGTAGAAAGGAGTTGAATTTTTATCCCTCGAATCCCAGCCAACCCTTAAAGTTTTATTCTATGGACCGAATCATCCAGTGCTGCACTTGTTAGAACGAGCTTTATATTTATTTTTGAAGCTACATAATTTTTGTAATAGAAACAGTGTATCTATTACAAAATAAAGCTTATATCTAATGGGTTGAAACAATAATTGTCAGATAACCTGAGTGGAAATTGCTACCAAGAACATTGTAAACCAAATGCGCTATCTTTAATGACTAGTTACTATTTCGGCGATTGTAATTCCATCAAAAGCGATCCCTATTTTAGGCAAAAACCGTTTTTTTAGTAGCAACGAATTGTACGTTGAAATAAAAAAAGTTTATTTTGGTTTTAATTCATTTATTTATTAGTGTTTCTTCCTCAGCTTTTTTCGGCTTCAAACCCTTTAGCCATAACCTTTTTTAATATTTAACATCACATGAATAGTTTTCGTTTTTTACTTAAAAATAAGAAGTGTTCCAACACATTTACATGTGAAATACATTAAGTCAAATTTGACTTTACTACTCAGTCTTGTATAATCGTATACCGCGGAGGTGACGTGATGAAATGAAGTTTAACAAGAAAAAAATTAACGTCGTAGATATTGACAAAGCTAAAAAAAGCGTCTTTGCTACAGGAGTAGGAAACGCGATGGAATGGTTTGACTTTGGCTTGTATTCATATTTAGCCGTTATTATTAGTCAAAACTTTTTTAGTGCAGTTGAAAATGATCAGCTCAAATTAGTGTTCACATTTGCCACATTTGCGATTGCCTTTTTAATGCGTCCATTAGGCGGTGTTATATTCGGTAAAATTGGAGACAAGTTAGGAAGGAAAGTCGTTTTAACCACCACCATTATTTTAATGGCTTTTTCCACATTACTCATTGGGTTGTTACCTACATATGATCAAATCGGTATATGGGCACCCATCCTTTTATTAATTGCACGAATCATTCAAGGTTTTTCAACTGGTGGTGAATATGCTGGTGCGATGGTGTATATTGCAGAATCGTCTCCAGACAATAAGCGAAATGTGCTTGGAAGTGGACTAGAAATCGGTACACTTGTTGGCTATATTCTTGCTTCACTGCTAGCCAGCCTACTGTTTTTTGTTCTCTCGGATAAACAGATGGCCTCATGGGGCTGGAGAATTCCCTTCTTATTAGGATTGCCTTTAGGACTTATTGGTTTTTATTTACGAAGAAGTTTAGGGGAAACACCTATTTTTGAAAATGAACTTTCCAACGAAGACGAAGTTGAAGAAGAAAGCTTCCTCTCTATTTTAAAAAATCACAAAAAAGATGTGTTTGTTTGTTTCGTAGCCGTGGCTTTCTTTAACATTACAAACTATATGCTATTATCGTACATGCCTTCTTATTTGAATGAAATTATTGGTTTATCAAACACAGTTGGTACGGTATTAATTACGGCAGTTATGATTTTAATGGTGCCGCTTGCTCTTATGTTTGGAAAACTGAGCGATAAAATCGGAAACAAGAAAGTTTTCTTAATCGGTTTAGGCGGATTGAGCTTACTGTCAGCCTTTTCGTTCTATTTAATCAACTTAAATGGTTTAGTTTTTATTTCAATCGGTATTCTTATTCTAGGTGTTTTACTTGCTACGTATGAAGGAACAATGCCAGGAACGCTGCCAACGATGTTCTACACAGATATTCGCTACCGAACATTAGCGATTACGTTTAATGTTTCAGTTTCTATCTTTGGTGGAACGACGCCATTAGTTGCGACATGGTTAGTTCACGCAACGGGCAATCACTTAGCTCCAGCGTTCTATTTAACGATTGTGAGCATCATCGGATTTTTCGTAATCTTGTTCCTGTTCGCGAACACGGCAGGAAAATCACTGAAAGGTTCATACCCTACAGTTGCTTCTAAGTCTGAGTACAATGAAGCGGTTGAAAATCCAAAAGATTCATTATGGTGGCACACAGAGCAAACAGAAAAATAAAGTAAATAATAAGCAGCTGCTACATTCACTGCTGCGTAAAATAGGAACACTGAAAAAGAGCCTTCTCTTTGTATAGAGCTACAAAGAGAAGGCTCTTTTTATCGTTCGATGATTTATTCCATTTCCTGTATTTGCTATCTGCGGTTCCGTATGTTACGATTAAATTAATTATTTTTGTTCGGTATAGGATTGAGAGAAGAGAAATCTCTTCAATAGAATTTTTTATCTTAAGATAGTATGGTTGGACAAGGGTAGTAATACAACCGTGGAGTATTCCACACCAGGAGGCACTATTATGGAACAAGGTACAGTGAAATGGTTTAATGCAGACAAAGGCTTCGGCTTTATCGAAATTGAAGGCGGAGACGATGTATTCGTACATTTCAGCTCTATTCAAGGTGAAGGCTTTAAGTCGTTAGAAGAAGGTCAAAAAGTAACGTTTGACATTGAACAAGGTCAACGCGGAGCACAAGCTGCTAACGTTCATAAAGTAGCATAATTAATCCAACGTAAAAAGACTCCACATAGGGGTCTTTTTGCTTTGGATTTTAATAATTAAAAAAGAAATCTTCATTGGACTAGCCGTTGGAAAAGGTTGCTGACTATCAGAATGCTGATAACGTCTCAAATATAAGCTGCACATTATATTTCCCGATAAATAAAGTTAAAAATTTGATTGGTTTTGATACGAGAGAGGATGAAGGATATGAGTATAAGCTTATTTGCTAATGGAGAAACAGTAAGTATAAAAGCATCTAATGAAATAGTGATCATCTTAAAAAGTCATTATGTGAAAAATATGAAAAGATATTCTTATACAGTTGATAAATATCCCAGTACATTTTTCTTTGAAGAAGAGTTAATGAAGCACGAATCATAATTATTCATGAAGAAATATTGATTTATAGTTTGGATTCCGCCAATACTATGCTATACTGAGTTTACCATTTGTATTACCGATTACTATTTTTGTATTAATAAGCCCTATTCCTCAGTGGATAGGGTTTTATTATTACATTTTCAAAGTAATGAAAAAGACAGACTCCATGGAGTCTGTCTTTTTCTATTTATGACGGATTACGCTTTTTGAACGTTAGTAGCTTGAGGGCCGCGTTGACCTTGTTCTACTTCAAATGTAACTTCTTGACCTTCGTCTAAAGATTTGAAGCCTTCGCTTTGGATTGCTGAGAAATGTACAAATACATCGTCTCCGTTTTCGCGTTCGATGAATCCAAAACCTTTTTCTGCGTTAAACCATTTTACTTTACCTTGTTCCATAATTGTTGCCTCCTAGTGTGACACGCACACATTGTGTTACTATCCTTGCTCAAATCTATAGACGAAAGTTATGTAACTTATCAATCTTTGCCGAACAAAAATAATTCTTCTTAAACTTAACAGAAATGATGACGTATTGCAAGGATAGAGTCTGTATAGCTAGAAGTTCGCCTTTGTCTATTTTGCACTATGTGAGCTAAAAACCGATACGTAAGCCTCCTCAGTTCAAATAAAGAGAATGTTTGTGGTACACTTAAATAGTAAAAAACATTTAAAAGCGAGGAATTATATGAACACAACTAAAAAACACCACAGGCCTAAGCGGCTAAAAATTGCTTTCCGAGCACTAATGGTCATTATCGGAGGGATTATTGCAGCTTACGGCTTAGAAACTGTCTTAATTCCAAACCACGTCTCAGATGGAGGAGTAACAGGCATTAGTATCGTTGCGTCAAACCTATTTGGATTACCACTAGGTGTTCTAATTGCCGTTATTAATATTCCTTTTGTATGGTTAGGATATCAACAAATCGGGAAAAGTTTTGCTATATTTTCCATCCTCGGAATCGTCTCACTAGCTGTCGGTACAAGCCTCATGCATCATACTCCAGCGATTATTGAAGGAGATACACTACTCGTAACCGTTGTCGGCGGTATTATCCTTGGTTTTGGAATGGGAATTGCACTGCGTAATGGCGGCGCGCTAGATGGCATCGATATGCTAGCTGTACTGCTTTCTCGAAAATTGCCGTTTGGAACAAGTGATCTTATTTTGTTCTTAAATGCGTTTGTCTTTATTTTTGTTTCATTAGTATTTGGTCTGCAAGGCGCGATTCTTTCTGCAATTGCATACTTTATTGCATCCAAAGTTATTCACATCGTAGAAGTAGGTCTAAGCGGATCGAAAACCTTCCAGATTATCACTTCTCAGCCTGCGTTAATGGTAGAGACAATACGTGATCGTTTAGGTCGAAGCGCTACATATAAAGAAGCTTACGGCGGATACTCTCATGAGAAATTCAAGGAAATCACATGTGTAATCAACCGCTTGGAAGAAAGCAAAATGAAAGAAATTATCAATGAAATTGATCCGACGGCTTTTGTTACGGTATATGACGTAGCCGAAGTTAAAGGCGGTAATTTCCGAAAGAATAATATTCACTAACATCATCAATACATTGTAAGAACACTCTACTACATCCTTTTTTACTTAGGCGTGTAGAGATAAGAAAAAGCAGCGTGATGTTTTACATCCGCTGCTTTTTTATATCGTAAAATCCACTTGCTGAGCGGAGGGTTTTAAAATCGGATATGCTGAAAAAGTGAGACGGTCAGAGTTAAAGTAGATAGGGTACCTGCATACATTCACGTAATGATTTTTCCTTTGTGTTTCTTCTTTGGAAACTTGACAACAGCGTTCCATATTATAATAGAAGCAATTGTTACTCGGAAAAGCCACATGCAACTTCTTCCGCCGTCAAACAGCAGACTCAGATAGCCTACGTGTACCATATGGATTTGTATTCATTTTCCTCTCGTGCTGTATTTAACAAAGCCAACAGAAAAAATCTCTGAACGTAGAAGAACAGAGATTCAACAGAATGATGATTCTTATATCATACAAAGGATGACTTTTCCTGTCTCAGAAAGGTCATCTTTATCTTACCACCACCAAGGACTTGGCGCTGTGCGTTTTCTCACAGCGAGGGAAGAAAAACTCTGCTATTGTATAGAGGTCGGAGTAAACTTTCTTAATTATGTGCGCTTCTTTCATATGTATCGAACCTGCTGACTAAGATCAGCAGGTTTTTTTTGTTACCAGCTAGCTATCATCTTCAAGGGGGCAAGACCGCTTAATCTTTATAGACAAATAGACTTTATACCATTTTACCCATACGTAAAATAGGTTAGAATAAAGGGGTGAGGCGTGGAGAGAAAAGAGAAGAGTTAAATAAAAGGTATTTAACATCATAATCACAAGCTTGATGAGTGATTGTACTAAATGGTGAACGTTGAAAGGGGATACATAGTTTTGAACACAAAATATCTAGATTTACTTGCACAAAAGTATGATACGGAAGAAAAAGTGGTAACCGAAATTATTAACCTTGAAGCTATTCTTCATCTGCCAAAGGGGACTGAACATTTTGTCAGTGATTTACACGGCGAATATCAAGCTTTTCAGCACGTGCTGCGAAATGGTTCAGGAAATGTAAAAGAGAAAATCAAAGACCTTTTTAAAAATGTATTATCTGACAAAGAAATCAATGAATTTGCGACATTAGTGTATTATCCTGAAGAAAAATTACCGTTGATTAAAGCGCAGTTTCGAAACAAACGAGAACTATATGAATGGTATAAAGAAATCATCGATCGTATGCTTAATCTCATCTCGTACGCTTCTTCTAAATACACGCGCTCTAAACTGCGTAAAGCGTTGCCGGATCAATTTGTGTACATTATTGAAGAGCTGCTATATAAAACGGATGAATTTACAAATAAAGAACAGTACTATACAAAGATTGTTCAGCAGATTATTTCTTTAGGGCAAGCCGATAAACTTATTATAGGGCTTGCTTATACGACGCAAAGATTGGTTGTGGACCATCTGCACGTAGTAGGGGATATTTATGATCGTGGACCTGAACCGGATAAAATTATGGATACGCTGATTAACTATCACTCCGTTGATATTCAGTGGGGAAACCACGATGTGCTATGGCTAGGCGCTTTTGCGGGCTCGAAAGTGTGCCTTGCCAATATTATTCGGATCTGCGCGAGATACGACAATCTAGATATTATTGAAGACGTATATGGCATTAACCTAAGACCGCTGCTTAACTTGGCGGAGAAATATTATGATGATAATCCTGCTTTTAGACCAAAAGTAAGCTCGAGTGACAAACTATCCGATCACGAGCGACTACAAATTACGAAAATTCATCAGGCCATTGCGATGATTCAGTTCAAGCTTGAAAGTCCGATTATAAAAAGACGTCCTTTCTTTAATATGTCAGAAAGGCTGCTGCTTGAAAAAATTGATTATGATAAAAATGAAATTACGATATACGGAAACACGTATCCGCTAGAAAACAGCTGCTTTGCAACGGTTAACCCCGAGCAGCCTGATCAGCTATTAGAAGAAGAAGAGCAGGTAATGGAAAGACTGCTGCTTTCCGTGCAGCACTCAGAAAAGCTGGCGAGACATATGAAGTTTCTGATGAAAAAAGGCAGCCTTTATTTAAAATATAACGGAAACTTATTAATACACGGCTGCATTCCTTTAGATGAAGAAGGAAACATGGAAAAAATGACGATAGAAGATAAAACGTATGCAGGACGTAACTTGCTTGATGTGTTTGAACATTATTTACAAGAGGCTTTTGCACATCCTGAAGAAACGGATGATTTGGCAACAGATATGGTCTGGTACCTATGGACAGGAGAATATTCATCACTCTTTGGGAAACGCGCCATGACGACGTTTGAACGATATTTTATCAGTGATAAAGCAACGCATAAAGAGAAGAAGAATCCATACTACTATTTACGGGAAAATGAGGAAGTCTGCCAAAACATCCTCGCAGAATTTAATCTGAATCCTGATCACGGTCATATTATTAATGGTCATACGCCTGTCAAAGAAATCGAAGGAGAAAACCCGGTCAAAGCAAATGGAAAGATGATTGTTATTGACGGCGGTTTTTCAAAAGCGTATCAATCCACAACAGGTATCGCTGGATATACATTATTATATAATTCTTACGGCATGCAGCTAGTTGCTCACAAACACTTTAATTCAAAAGAAGAGATTTTATTAGAAGGAACGGACGTTTTATCCGTAAAGCGATTGGTTGATAAAGAACTAGAAAGAAAAATGGTTTTAGAAACAAATGTCGGAGAAGAATTGTTAAAAGAAATTTCGATTTTAAAAGATTTAAGAAAATATCGCTATAGTTAAAGATAAAAAAAGAGCAGTATGCCCCTGGGCTTCTGCTCTTTTTTATGTAGCCACTACACCGTCATTTCCCAGCTCGACATTTCCAGCCAGTGCTCTTGTTCACGATAATCGGGCATGATTTTCCCGACAAGACGCCAAAAGGAACGATCATGATTCATGTGAACCATGTGGCACATTTCATGAACGACTACGTAATCAATGACGTGCTGTGGTGCCATTGCCAGCCGCCAGTTGAAGGTTAGCTGACGCTTAGAATCACACGTGCCCCACGCTTTTTTGCTATCCGAAATCGAGATGGATCGCGGCTTTGTTTTAAAATGTTTTTGATAGGAGGAGATACTTTTGGTTACGAGCGCTTTACATTGTTGATAGTAAAAACGTTTGAGCGCTTGTTTTATCGCTTCATCGTCGTGCTGATTGACATAAATCTGAAGCGTGTTCGCTTCAAACACTACAGAATCCTTTGTAATGGTCGAATCGTGATGAATCTGTATCGGATAGTTTTTTCCTACATATAAAAAGCTTTCTCCGTGTTCATAGACTTTTTTCTTGGGTCCATGCGTTCTATCTTTCATTTCATTTATTTTTTGCTGAATTAATGCCCAGTTGTTCTCTAATAACATACGTACTTGTTCAGTAGAGGTTCCTTTAGGAGCAAGGACTTCGACCGTTCCGTATCCGTCTACTTTAATTGCAAAAGAACTTCGGTTTTTATATCGTATTTCATAATGGATACTCTGATTTGAAAAAGTGTGTATCATGTTATCCTCTATATTGTACGGTTAAGCCTCTTAGGAATTTTCGAGCAAAATTCTCTTTGCACGGTTTGTAATTTTTATGGCCTTTTTTTCGTAATAAAGCACCTAATTCTGCTTTAGATACACGTATTCCACCGTCGTCAAATACTTCTAACATCTCTTCGCTTGTTAGGGATAAAGCGATTTTCACTTTCTTTAATAAGACGTTATACATATTTTGATTGCTCTGAACCGGCGCTGGAGGTGCTTGCCCTGGTTTAGGATCTTGTTTTCCTCTTTTAAAGGTAATAAAACCGTTTAAAAAAGAATCTAACATACTGTTCGTGCACGGTATATGATCGTCCGCATGAACTGCATCCTCGTCTTCTTCATCCGGTGTTCTCGTAAGGATTTTTAATACGTCTTCTTTGGTTACATCTTCTCCGCCAAGATTAAAGATTTCTACCATTTCTGTATTTTTTAAATCCAAGGCATATCGTAATCTAATTAAAATATCGTTATTATCCATTTCTTGCTCCTCCTATAACTTGCTTGCTGTATGTAAAAATTATGACTGCCACAATCTGAACGGACTTGGTCAATATCAGTACAATTATAGTAACAGGTTCCGCTGGAATTCTAAGTTATTCCATTCATTTCTACAAACATATAACTTCTCATATTTATCAGCCTTCGTCAACTCTTGAAAAAGAACGATTTGCTCATATTATGTCCGAACAGACACTTTGCCATAACAAAAATTAGGAGGTGAAGTCTGCTAAAGGAAGGAGAGGCAGCTTTATTTTTTTAAGAACGGATAGGACAATTTTTGAAGTTAGCGGATCTCTGTGTGCTGCTAGAATGATATACCCTACTAAATAAATAGTTTTACATATTTATTTAGTATCCAAATAGGAGTATGATAGTAGTAAAAAAAGAAAGAGGTCAACAGATGAATTCAACATACTCACCAAGAGAATCAACCAAAATCAAAGCTTTATCCATGCATGCGCTTTTTATCGCACTGACGTTTGTAGCGACAATGTTTATCAACATCAAGCTTCCAATCATGGGTAACGGAGGCCTCATCCATTTAGGCAACGTTCCTCTTTTTATAGCGGCCTTTATTTACGGTAAAAAAACAGGAGCCATCGCCGGCGCTTTTGGAATGGGGTTATTCGATCTGATCTCGGGATGGACAGCATGGGCACCGTTTACGTTTATTATTGTAGGGGCCATGGGCTTTTTAGCAGGTCTTATCTCTGAAAAAGCACCTGGTAAAAGAGCACTTGTCAACACACTGGCAGTTGTTGCTGCGCTGATTGTGAAAATCGTGGGCTACTATTTTGCCGAAGTGATTCTTTACGGTAACTGGATCCTTCCGCTTGGCTCTATACCAGGCAATGTGATGCAAGTTGTTATCGCCGGTATCATTGTCGTTCCGCTTGTAGCGCGCTTAAAGAACAGAGCGGTACAAATTTAATCCGTCAATCGTAAGTCGTTTTACCATTATCCTATCCTTAAGTGATATACTTGATAGATATTCATCAAGTGAAAGGAGCGGAAAACACCATGAAATATCTAAAATCACAGATGAAGCAGCTCATTAAAGACAATCAGGAACTGCAAGGTAAGCTGAATGGACTGATGAAAGAGCACAGCCTTGAAAAAAACTTTGCTCTTAAAGCTCTCTACCATGCAGAAGTGGCTGAAGGCGGGAAATATCAGCTTGCTTATCAAGCATTAGACGCACCGAAAAAGTAATGGCCTTGTTGCTCATTCGTATATTTCTTCATAATAAAAAGGCAGCCGAATCGCGTATTTGGCTGCTTTTTTTAGCAAATAGAATGACGCACAATCATCTTGGTGTTTGTACAACTTCTTTTGAACTGCTTAACTCTAGATAAATAGGGTATGTAAAAATTAAAGATAGCTATCGTTCTAATCATATAAGAAAAGAGGAAAATAGCGATGACCGTATCTGCTTTAGAACAAGCAAAAGTAGAATTACCGAATGGAGAAACAGTAAATTACCGAATGAAAAAAGGCGGAAAAGAGGTGCTTTTGTTAATTCACGGAAACATGAATTCTTCCCTTAACTGGGATGTGTTAATGAACGAACTGCCAGAACATATCACAGCTTATGCCATCGACCTAAGAGGGTTTGGAGACTCCACTTATCATACACCTATCCACACAATCAAAGACTTATCAGATGATGTCAAACTGTTTGCAGATGCTTTAAAGTTGTCTGCTTTTACAATAAGCGGGTGGTCATTAGGAGGAGCAGTTGCTATGCAATATGTGATTGATCATCCGAATGATGCCAAAAATTTAATCCTATTAAGCTCCGTCAACATCAAAGGCTATCCCATTCCAAGAAGAACGTTTTTAGAACTGCCTATTCCTAACAATTTTATACAAACCAAAGAAGAAGTAAAAGAAGCATTTAGAATGGTAGAAAACGCGAAAGAAACAAAAAACACATGGTTTTTAAAAATGATGCTGCGTCAATTTTTATATACAAAAAATAAGCCGTCTGCTGATCAATTTGAAAAGTATTTAGAAGGAACGATCAAGCAGCGAAACTTAATTGATATCAATTACGCACTCATGAGATTTAACATTTCAAACGATTTTAACGGTGTTGTTCAAGGGACAGGAGAGGTGGAAAAAATCACGATTCCTACTATGGTTATTCAAGGAGATGAAGATAAAATGGTTTCAACAAGAGATGCATCTGACATCGCAAAAGGCATAGGGGAAAATGCAACGTTAAAAATCATGAAAGGTGTAGGCCACTGCCCGTTGTTAGATGATTTAAGCAGTTTAATGGACTTATACAACGCTAAGTTAAGCAGGGCTTAGGAAAAGCGAGATTTTCTTTCCTAACAAAAGTTTTATAGTTGCTAGATGCAGCATGTTCTAAATCCACACAAGAAAAATGGGCTGCCTGAAAAAGAGATACTGTGTGATGAAAAAAGCGTGCTATCTTTTGAGGAAGCTGACAGGGAGTAAATAAAGCCACTACAAAAAACGTAAGGTCTTTGCAAAGAGGCTTACGTTTTTTTACATGCACTCAACATATTCAATTCTGCTTTTCAAAATAAAGAAACAGATTGGTAATCCATTTTGATAGCAGTATTACACCGAGATAAAATACAAATAAATAACCGTAAGTAGCCCATTCATGCAGCTGGAAAAAGCCGATTCCTGTTAATAATGGTTTAAAAATAAAAGCAAAAAATAAACAAAGAGCCGTTGCGTATAAATAATAATTTTTATGACGGTTGGTCGTCCATTGGTAAAGCAACATAAAAGAGACAGGAATAAGCGAAGCATCTAGGCTAAAGCTTACGGGTATGATTGTGTTGATTTGGTAAGGATACGTCCACAGCCCGTTATAAACGCCAGCGGTATCACTATAGTGAAACCAAACGTGCACGTTAAATCCATAAAACCCTAGATGAAAAGCTTTTTTTCGATCAATAAAAAAATAGAGAATGACTAAAGGCAAAATAAAAGCGCCCAAGGTCACCCAAAACTGCCAAGAGCTTGGACTCGAGTAGTGATGCCAATATTCAGCCCACGTTTTGGAGAGATCTTCCTGTATGCTATGTATTTTTTCAAGATATTCCTTTTGATTGGTTGTCAACGTGATCCATCCTTTTTAAGTAAGAAAAGTTTTTTATTTTTAAACTGCCCTTTTCTTAAGGTTTGGATACCTTTCCCTGTTGAGTTGTTTGTATTTTTCTGCACGTACATTTTAACTGGCCTTTATGCTAAAATAGGAGGTATAAAAAGGAAAAAGAAGGGAACGTATGGATAGTTCTATTTTAAACATAGTGATAGCGGTTTTTTCTATGATGGCCGGGTTAATCATCCTTTCTTTATCTCGATCATTATCCGATGAATCAATGAAGCGGGTTCGGATTAGAGGGCTTCTTAACCCCATGTACTGGATAGCTAAAGGATGCTTTGGTATATCGTTTGAGAGGTTTGCACGTAAAACGATGTATGTATTCGGTGTAATCTGCATGCTTACGTCGATTTTGCTGCTCGGAGAGGCCGTTTATCAGCTCGTCATTTAAAAAGCAGTTACAGCGGCTGCTTTTTTCCATTTTTATGAAACTTTTAGCGTGGTTTTTACGTATAAAAGGTATCAATAAAATAGGAGAAAAAGGAGTGGTTTTTTGTCTGAAGAAAAGAAAAAGACAGATTATCTAGGAATGGGATTAGGTCTGGGCATTGCGATGGGGGCTTCTCTTGGGATGATGATGGATAATATTAGGTTTGGTATTGCGATTGGGACCTCATTAGGCGTTGTTTTTGGAACGACGATGAATCAAAGAAACAATAAGGAATAGATTTCTGAAGAAAGGAGTAGAGAATGAAATATTTTGACGAAGCAAAAGAACTATGGGTAAACTATGTCCCGAGAAATGGGCAGTCGGATATTGTAGAAGGAGAGGTTATCCGAGCTATTGAAAAGCTCCGCTGTGAAGCTCAAGGAAACGGAAATGCCAATTGGGACGGCGGGTTTGAGATGCTGGTGTTATATATATTAGACGTATTAAATGACCCGGACGTATTCAGCGCAGCTATGCTAGCCGAAATAAAAGCCGATGTTCACACCTTGCTTACTTCAGCAGAAGATCCGTATTTAGAAGACGACGTATACGATCGCTTGACGGATTGCGTCATTGAGTGGCATATAGCCAAAGGCGGACCTATCAAACGAGAAAAAAATCCTCAATTGTATAGATAAGCGAGAAAAAGGAGCTGTTTTAAACGGGCTCTTCTTTTTTTTGATCCCCAACGCTTTGCTTAACCAACAACTATCTAATTGCATCATGTGCTAAATAAATACATATTAAAAATCAGCGGTTTACATCACAGCAGTGTAGCATAAGCTTCTTAAAAAATCGATTCATAAACGATTAAATGTTTGCTGACCTCCATAAAAAGTTTATAACTGACGCTGTTGCAAACACCTGTATTATTATATTCTTTACTAAATAAAAGATAAAGGAGAAGCGCCGATGTATATTCCAAAGTATTTTAAAGTAAATGATGAACAAATCATGTATGATTTTATTGAAGACAATGGATTCGCCACTTTGTTTTCGTATCATAATGAAAAGCCTTATGCTACTCATTTGCCTCTGATGTTAGATCGGAAAGAAAAAGCTTTATACGGGCATTTCGCTCGTCCGAATCAGCAGTGGAAAGATGCTGAAAATCAAGAAATTTTGATTGTGTTTCAAGGGCCTCACTGCTATATTTCACCGTCTTGGTATAGCTGTACCAACATGGAATTATGAAGCTGTTCACGTGTATGGAACCATGAAAATGATTGAAGAACCAACAGAACTGCTTGGGCTGCTGAGTAAGATGGTAGAAAAATATGAAAGCCCGAGCAGTACATATACACTAAATGACGTTGACCCTGCTTATATGAATGGTTTAAGCAAAGGAATCGTTGGATTTAAGATCGATATTACTAAAATGGAAGGCAAGCAAAAGCTAAGTCAAAATCATTCAGCAGAGAGACAGCAGCTAGTTATAGAAAAATTAGAGCAGACGTCGCGTGAAAATGAAACAAAAATTGCGGAGCTGATGAAGCAAAATGTGCAGCGCGTGCTTAAGAAGTAACCGCTGTTGGAAAAGATCAGCAGTTTGTTGAAGGGAAGATAAAGAGAAACTAACTATGTGTTTAGTTTCTTTTTTATGTTCACAACATTTTCTTGTTATTGACAAACAGGCTGTATATCCTTTAAAATTATCTTTAATTAAAGATAATTAAATTAAAGATAATTTTAGCGTAAGTTAAAAATTTATACATTATGAAAAGAGGCGGAGCAGATGGAATTGTTAGGGTTGCATCATGTATCTATTTTGACGGGGAAAGCTGAGAAAAACTATCAGTTTTTCACTAAAGTTTTAGGCATGCGATTAGTAAAAAAAACGGTGAATCAAGATAACACTCAGTCTTACCACTTATTTTATGCAGATGGAGAAGGGACCCCAGGAACGGAAGTAACGTTTTTTGATATTCCGGGGCTTGCAAGAACGCATGAAGGTGCATCTGACATTTCGACTGTGTCGCTTCGCGTTAAAAGTACGGATTCTCTACACTTTTGGAAAGAACGCTTCGAGCAGCACGGAGTGGAATATGAAGAAATAGCTAAACGAGCTAATCGTGATACATTAGCATTTAAAGATTACGAAGGTACACGTTTGCTTCTTATCGCGGACAACGGTGAAAAAGGGGTAAGAGCAGGCGTGCCCTGGAAGCGCGAAGACATTCCGTTAGAACATGCGATCATCGGCTTAGGACCGGTCACGCTAACGGTGGGCACGGCAGAACCAACAGTCGATGTACTAACAAACATTATGGGATTTCGCTATGTGGGTTCTTATCCATCTTTTGCAGAAAATCAAAAGGATATTTTGGTTTATGCAACGGGTGAAGGCGGAAGCGGAGCCGAAGTTCATATTGAAACGAGACCCGATTTGCCGAAAGTTCGCTTAGGGCGCGGTGGCGTTCATCACGTTGCCTTCCGTGTTCCAAATGAAGAAGAATACAATAAGTGGGCAACTCGACTAAATGAAAACAGTCTGCCGAATTCCGGTAAAGTAGAACGATACTATTTTAAAGCACTTTATTTCAGAGAACCAAACGGCATTTTATTTGAATTATCAACGGACACACCTGGATTTGCGACCGATGAACCGCTTGAAACAATGGGTCAAACACTAGCGCTGCCCCCATTTTTAGAGCCGAAGCGCAAAGAAATTGAAGAGAAGCTGAGACCGCTAGATTTGGACGAAACGCTATAAGGTTTGCAGCGACTAAGACATGAAAAAACTCCAGTATTTATACTGGAGTTTTTTAGGTTAACAATCATCGTGATGGAAACCGAAACCACATGCACCAATAATAATGAGTAAAATAAACAGTACGATGATAATGGCAAAACCATTACCTCTGTGGCAAGGAACGCTATATCCACATTCCATATATCCATAGTCCGGCATTGTATATCCGCAGTGTGGAATCATATGGTCATAAGCAGGAGCAGTATAGGCGTGGTGAGCCATAGCAGGTGAGAACGGTACATTCTCGTGAGAACTAAACGGTGCGTTTACGTTATTATGCATTTTAATATCTTCCCTTCATTTATAAAACTTTTATAAAGCTTTGATAACTTATTCATATGTTCAAAGGTCCTTATATGAAGCTTATTCACAGCCCAATTATGGTTGATTAACTATATTTTATGGTGAATGGAAATGATGCAGTGAGTTTTACGATGATTTTATGTGAAAGCTTTACGATGCTTATGGCCTTATAAGTTATGTCAGAAGGGAAGGGGTTTACCTGTTTTTGATTGTATACCGCTGTTTTTAGAACTGGTTATGATGAACGTTTTGATTTTCTTAATTCTATATCGTATACGTACCCAAGCTTTCGATGGTTCATAACGTCTTCAGGGGTTGTATTCCAAGGATACATCTGATCTCTAAAGTTTTGACCAAACGGCCCGTTTTTCATCGGCAGATAGTTTTGATTGCGGTGAACAATTTGCCATACAGCCCAAATACGATCCACATTTGCGTGGTGTAAAAAGAAGACAGGATCATTCGGAGCAGTAGGGACAACGCCCATCTGTCCGCCAACCCAACGGTGTACACGATTGTGAAGCTGCGGTCCGTTAATAAATCCTTCAAGCTGATTACGAAAGCTGTTTTGGCTGGTCATATCCCAAGGCGGCGTATCATATTGAGTTATTTTTAAAGCTTTGAGAACATCATCTCGAGTAGGGAGTGTAGGCGCCTCTTTCGTTGCTCCAAAATTACGTTTTAACCCTCCGGAAGGATTTCCTTGTTCATCGATCGTCGTCCAGCGCCCAGCTGCAAATGGCCCGGTATCGACGATAAAATCCTTTTTGGGATTTCCATTTCCGCCCATAAAATCTGCGCTCCAAATTGGTGATTGTGATGGATCCTGCAGCTGTGCATCCGTTTCCCATTCCCAATAAGGAAGGGTTACTTCTGGATTGATCGACTGGAGGTCACGTTCGAATCGCAAAAGGTATTCACGATGCCACGGCAAAAAAGCAGAACTCATATGTGCTGCATTTCGATCGCTGCCCGGAGGAGTATGAAATTTACCTGCTGCACCATGCCAGGCTATATAGCGGTCATATATTCCTTTTTCCTTTAGTATTAGCACGGCACGAATAAAATCTCTTTTTTCGGTGTCTGTAAGATGTAATACGTTTTTTCTGACTTTATATTTGTTACTCATTTTTAAACCTCTTTCTTAAAAAAGAAGCAAAGGACTGTTTCTTTTTTATATTTAGAATATGTCCAAGAGGTAAAAGTGCTACTGTCATATCTCCAAAATTTCACAGTCTAAAGTTGGATTTTTTACATATCAAATAGACTTTAAATCAATTATTAACTTTCTAGAGCTGTAGATAATGAGAAGAGGTATAATGAAAAAAAGCAGGCGTGGGCCTGCTTTTTTCATTGTATATATTAGGGTTAATGACCTATTGGATACATGGTCGTTACACTGTAGTCGTAGCCTTTGCCTCTGTAGTCGGTATACACAACTCTAACTTCTTGGTTTAAAGAACTAATATATTTTTCTTTAACGTAATTGCCAGATTTATTATTGGTGCCGTCTTCACCTTCGTTAATGACTTCTTCGGCAATAGACATGGCTTGTTTTTCATTTAAATACTTGCTGAATTGGCTTTTACCATGGTAATTGTCCGCTCCTGGTTTTTGCATATGCGCGACAATGTGGCAATATCCGTATTTATCATTTCCTTCTTGTAAGACAAGCTCTTTGCCGGTAAATAACCTGTCGCTTTGAGTCTCTGCAGAGCATTCGTTGCTTGATGTAGTGTCCGATGTACTCCCCGATGTACTGCTGGATGTGCTGCTTGAATTTTCATGCTGCTGAATGAGGGAAATAGGCGAATTGTTGGTAAATACAGCGATGAGAGCAATCACAAGTGCTACAATGGTGTATAGTATTTTGCTGTTTTTAAAAAAATCCATTCCTTTATGCGTCTCCTTTTTGAATCAACGTTAAAATCAAATCAACTTTCTTTTCTAGCTGATCGATTAAGTTTTGTTTTACTTGTTCTGATTGTAATAAAGCGCTTCTTAGTTCGTCCATATCTTTTTGCATATACGCACGGTTTTCTTTTTCTTGCTGCAGCTCTTTTTGAAGAGCGTGTATCGTGGACAGCAATTCTTTATCTTGGTTCATTTCTGCGTTCACCGCCTCTGTATTGATAAAAAGCAACGTATGCCCACTATATAAAATACCACTATCTCCGCTGTAAATCGACTATTTGGATAGGAAATGAGCCCTCCCGGGTGAGGTTTTAGCAGGATATTGCTAGTTGAGAGGAGAATAGTATGGTTTACCGTAGATAGATAAGCTGCGCAGAAAAGAGGGAAGAAAATATTTCCGGAATTAGAGACAAAACGGCTGATATTAAGAAAAATTGTAGAAAATGATGCGGGTGAGATTTTAGAATGCTTTTCTGATGAAGACGTGCTGCGCTATTACGGGCAAAAATCTTTAGAATCGATTGACCAAGTGAAAGGGATCATTAAGAATTTTTCCAAAGGCTACGAAGAAAAGCAGTTGATTAAATGGGGGATTCAGCTAAAAGAAAACGAAAAGCTGATTGGCACAATAGGGTTTCAAGAGTGGTCTGCAGAACATAAAAAAGCAAATATAAGCTATGCACTTTTTCCAGAGCACTGGAACAAAGGATACGCAACGGAAGCCGTTCATGAAGCGATTTCTTATGGCTTCCACGAACTTCAATACAATCGCATAGGAGCGATTGTATTTACGCAAAATAGCGGATCTATCGCTTTGTTAAGCAAAGTAGGATTTAAAAAAGAAGGGACGTTAAGAGAGTACCTATATCAAAACAATATCCCGTTTGATACATATGTTTATTCGCTGCTGCGCGGGGAAGCAAAGATATAATTGTAAGCACAAAAAAAGGAACATGGGGAGATGTTCCTTTTTTTGTGCTTATATTTGTTATTAGAACGTACGTGCAGCTTCTTTAGCGCGAGCAATACCGTCTTCTTTAATTTCTTGTGCTTTATCTGGCATTGCAGCCTGTCCTTCTACAAATAGGCTTCCGATAGAAGGAACCCCAAAGAAGTTCATCATAATGCGCATATAGCGGTGACCCATTTCTAGTTCACCAGCAGGGCCGCGAGAGTAGATACCGCCGTTTGCTTGAATATGATACGCTTTTTTATCTGTTAATAGACCTACAGAACCTTCTGCTGTATATTTAAATGATTTTCCAGCTACTGCTACAGCATCTAAGTATGCTTTCATCACTGGAGGGAATGAGAAGTTCCACATTGGTGTAACAAATACATATTTGTCCGCTTGAGCAAATTGGTCACTTAACTCGTTTAAGCGAGCAACTTTGCGCTGTTCTTCAGAAGTAAGTGTATCAAATTCTGCGCCGCTTCCAAGTTTGCCCCATCCGCTGAATACATCGCCGTCGATGTGAGGGATATGCTCTTGATATAAGTTAACGTGAACAATCTCATCCGTTGGGTTTACTTCTTTATACTCATTAATAAATGCATCTCCCGCAGCCATACTGAATGATTGCGTAGCATCGTTAGGGTTTGCTGTAATATATAATACTTTTGCCATAATTCTTTTCACCTTTCTGTTTTCAATATATAAATGTTGTTTTATGAATTAAAGATAATATGTTCGAAAACATCTACTACGTTATTAATAGTAACTTACGTAATAAATTTAGTCAAAGGTTTTTTATTGGGTTTTATCATGTTCACAAACATTTTTAAGAGTATTACGCTTTTGGATTTTATGGCTGAATCCTTTAAAAATAAGGGTTTTTTCAGGTTGAAGTGTGATTTTAAACGTTATTTATCTAGAGGAACTATCTTTTTTTGAAGGTGGATAATTAAAAAACGAAAAAGAAAAATTATATATTTTTGTTTCATGCGTTATTAATAGTAACAAAAAATAACAGCGTTTAACCGTTTGTTTAACATATATTTTTAGCGCAAAACGAGACAGAAAGAGAGGAATATTTCAAGGGAAATATAATGTAGGGAAGAGGAAAGAAAAGAAAAAGACCCCGGTCAGCTTCGAGGTCTTTTTGATTCTTATTGAATTTAAAACGTTTTGGCCATTGAATGTGCTTTTTGGAGTGCTTTTTCTTTAATTTGCGGAATTTGATCCGGGAATTTTACTTGCCCTTCAATAATAATGCTTTCAAACGCTTCGATTCCAAAGAAGTCCATCATGATTTCTAAATAGCGGTGGCCCATTTCTCTTGCCATTTCAGGGCCTTCTGAATACACGTCTCCGCGGGACTGAATGTGAATTGCTTTTTTTCCTTTAAGCAATCCTTGAGCGCCTTCTTTTGTATATGTAAAGGTTTTACCTGACACGGTAATCGCATCAATGTACGTTTTCATGATCGCAGGAACAGAAAAATTCCACATTGGCGTGACAAAAATATATTTGTCAGCGAGTACGAACTGTCCGCCTAGTTCGGCTAACCGTCCCACTTTTAATCGTTCATCCGTTGATAAATCCTGGATGGAGGAGTGAGAACGAAGCTTTTTCCATCCGTTAAATACGTCTGCATCTAAGTATGGAATATCTGCTTGATATAAATCTAAATGAACCACATCATCTTCTGGATGGGTTTGCTTATACACGTCAATAAATTCTTTCCCTACAGCCATGCTAAGCGATTCGTCTTCAGCTAAAGGGTGTGCAGTAATATAGAGAACATTTGCCATGATGCTCATCCTTTCTATGGAGTAGTTTTATTAATCTTGGACCCAGCTTTCTGCCCACTGGCTAATCGGTCCTAGTATTTTACCTAACTCTGTTCCTTTTTGAGTCAGCGAATATTCAGAACGAATAGGGCGGTCGGGAATGACATTTCGGACAACGATTCCGTGGTCTTCAAGCTCTTTAATCCGTTCTGTCAACAGCCTTCTGCTTAAAGCTGGTATACTTTCATTTAATTCACTAAAGCGTTTAGGACCGCTCATAAGCACATAGATGATTAATCCTGTCCACTTCTTGCCAATCAGTTCGAAACTTTTTTCTACTTTAGGTTGAATATCTTTTGGTTCGTCCATATTACGTATCCTCCTTCAAACAATATGGATGAAAAATAACTTATGCATTTATTGTAACAGAAAAAGCATAAAAACATGTGGAAACTTTGGGTGAAGCAGGGTGAAATGAATAAATTCACTAATGTTTGTACCTTGCCTTTTGTTTTATAAAAACTTTTCACACATAGGCTTGTCACAACATATGATGTACAAATTCTCTTTAAGAAAAGGTGGTATGGTCATGGCAGGAGTTATTAACATCTGTAACACGAGAATTAATGGTATGGCAAGAAACGGATCGATGAATTTTGGAGAAGTTCTTCACAACGGACACACAGCGGATGTTAAATCTGTTGGAATCAACTCAACCTATGGAGACATTTCAGCTGCTTGTGCGCGAATGAAAAATACAAATATGGATGCAGATATATTTGATCAAACGGCTGTTGCGAATATTGATGGGGTATATGGAAATCAGCTATAAAAGAGAGCTGCTTATAACACATGAAGTTATAAGCAGCTTTTTTATGCTGAGAAGTAGAACACTTATTTATGATAAAAGAATATGTTTCTAATTCAATAGAATGATCTACTAAAGTTCGTGAATCTATTATATACGCCTTTTCTAAAAAAATTTATATATTGTACAAGCACCTGGTCACTTATTGAATAGTATATAGAGGAAAAACAAAGAAAGGATGATTAAAATAGAATTATATGATTCCTATTACAACCGTTCCGATGGAAAATACTATATTAAAAAGAAAAAAAAGAGTCCAAATCCCTTAAAAGAGACCAAAAATAAAATAAATAAAGCAGACCATTCATTATATAGTATGAGTATAAAAAATAATCATAAACAACCTATTAAAGTGAGTATTATTATGCCTACTTATAATAAATACCACCAAACCTCTCTTTCGCTTTACGGTTTATCTAAACAAACGTTTCCCCACGCTCAGTATGAAGTCATTCTAGTGGATGACGCTTCTTCTGACAACACACCTAACATTTTAAAAGAAGCTGATGTCCCGTTCAAATTTAAGTATATCCGCATGAAACAAAATAAAGGGCGCTCATCTGTGCGCAATATAGGAATTAACCATGCTGAAGGAGATTTTTTAATCTTTTTAGATGGGGAGATGCTAGCTCCTCCTGCTTTTATTGAAAATCACTATAAACATCATGTGCATGAATCCGATCTTGTGGTTACCGGAGCTATGCATTATGAAGGAGTCTACACGTTTATTATGCCAGACTATAATGAAGATCAAATGGCGCACTTAAAAGAACTGGTCGGCAGGGATCCTGAGTATAGAAGATTGTATGAAAACTATGAACAAACGAAGCAGCATTCAAATGTCCCTTGTCCTCTTATAACAAAAGAAGATATTGATACAAACCGTTTTCAACGTTTATCATTTCCTAATCGTTATTTCCTTAACAGCGGGCTAAAACATTTCGGAGAGCGACTTGAGGGATTTACGCTACCTTATATTGCATTTTTAAGTGGAAACGTATCAGTGAGAAAAGCGCAATTAAAGAAATCAGGCTATTTTGATGAGACTTTTGTCGGCTACGGGGCAGAAGACTGGGAGCTTGGATATCGTTTATATAAGAATGGTGCACAATTTGTTTTAGATTCCTCTACGGTTGCTTATCACCAAGAACACGGTATGTCTAAGCGAAAAGTAAAAGAACAGTGGGGAAATCACTATCGCTTCGTTAAAAAACATCCCAATATAGACGTTCTTATCCTCTCTCTTGAATGGAAAGAGCTTCCGTTTATGCATATGCATAAAACATTAGTTGAATATAAAGCGCTGGAGCAGCGTTTTCCTGATGAATATAAGGAATTTAAACATGCTTTTCGCGTCATGCTGTATAGAATCATTGAATATTTAAATAGTGGACAGCCCGTGACGAAACTTTACGATCTCCCAGGAGGATCAGAGGAAAGAATAAAAATTATTCAGCAGTTCGAAACACTGCGTCCTCGCGGATTTGACTACTTGGCGAGTTCTTTTGAACAAATCTATTACCTATAGTGGTTATCACATTCAAAAGCAGCTATAACATCAACTCGTGAAAATTGTCCCGCCGTAAAAACCCCTCAGCTTACGCAAAAAAATTGAGGGGTTTATTTCTATATCTATTTTATATAAGGGGAGAAAACATGAATCAAAATTCACCAAAGTATGTTGCGTTAACGTTTGATGATGGACCTTCAGCTTACACGGCTGCTATTTTAAAAATTTTAAAAAGATATAATGTACGTGCGACCTTTTTTGTCGTAGGTTCAGAAGCAGAAAAATTCCCAAAGCTGATTCGGCGTATTCATAGAGCAAATCACGTAATTGGAAACCATACGTGGAATCATCCTGATATCACAACGCTTTCTAAGCGTGAACTGTGGAAAGAAATTACTTCGACGAATGCTCAAATAGAAAAAATTATCGGCTATTCTCCAAAGCTATTTCGTCCACCTTACAGTTCGATAAATGATACAGCTCTTGCTGCCATTAAGGAATTGGGAATGACGTCTGTTCTATGGAATATAGATAGCCAGGATTGGCGTGAAGAAGATCCACTGGCCATATGCAAACATACGATTAAAAATCTACAAGAAAAGAATCTTATCGTCATGCACGACGGAGATCGATACGGCAGCGGAGCGCGGGACCAAATTGTTGCTTCATTGCCAAAACTCATTAAGTATTTAATAAAGAACGACTATCAATTTGTAACGGTTCCTGAATTTCACAGAGTCGCATACAAGATTGAAGGTTGGTCTTAAGTAGAAAAAGGAATGGTTCTTAGTCATTCCTTTTTTAGATGTATGAAATAAGATAAAATGGATAAGGATTACATGTACTAGGTTATAGAAAGACTAGATAGAGAAACGTGTTTGAGAAATGAGGAGTTTGCGGTGAGAGTAGTATAAAAGTATTTCAACTTATAGAGAGAGTGATCGTTAAAGCATGTGGTCATCATAAATAAAATTGGAAAAAAATGAATCTTTTTAGGGTATGATTCGTACTAGTAAATAGATACATAATTTTGATGAAGAAAAGAGGTAATACATTGAGAAACAAAGGTTTGATCGCTACGATTGTTGTGTTAGTGCTTATTGTAATTTACGGAATAAGCTCTTACAATGGCCTCGTTAGCGCAGAGGAAGATGTAGATAATAAATTTTCCCAAGTGGATAACCAACTAAAAAGACGATCTGATTTAATTCCTAACTTAGTGGAAACGGTAAAAGGCTACGCTAAGCATGAACAGGAAGCAATTGATTCAGTCACTCAGGCAAGAGCGCAGCTAGCGGGAGCGAAAACGCCTGAAGATAAAGCTGATGCAGATCAGCAATTAAGCGGCGCGTTAAATCGCCTGCTTGTAGTGGTTGAAAAGTATCCGGATTTAAAAGCAAATGAAAACTTCAGAAGCTTGATGGATAGCTTAGAAGGAACGGAAAATCGACTCGCTGTAGCGCGTAAAGACTATAATGATGAAGTTGCAAAATATAATAAATCCGTTAAGGGATTTCCTAAAAACATGTTTGCGCGCACGTTTGGGTTTGATGAAAAATCATATTTTGAAGTAACAAATGAAGAAAAACAAGCGCCGAAAGTTGATTTCGGGAGCGATAAGTGATGAAATTTCTTGCTTCGTTTGCTTTATTATTATCTCTTTTATGTAATACGGTAAGCGTTGCTTTTGCTGCACCTGATATCCCAAATCCGGTAGGCGATATTTACGTTCAAGATTTTGCTCATCTGTTAAATGACCAGGAAAAAGCGGATATCAATCAAATGGGCAGAAAGTTAGATGATGAAACGAAAGCTCAAGTAGCGATTCTTACGGTGAATTCATTAGGTGATTCGGATGTAGAAGAGTACGCAAATGAAGCGTTTCGAAAGTACAAACTCGGTGATAAAAAGCTGAACAATGGCGTTCTTATTTTGCTCGCTAAAAAAGAACAAAAAATCCGAATCGAAGTAGGGTATGGGTTAGAAGGAGCTATCACCGATATCAAATCTGGAGAAATCATTGACTCTTATGCTATTCCTAACTTAAAAAACGGCAAATACGATACGGCGCTAGAAACTACATATAAAGCTGTTTATAACCAAGTCGTAAAAGAGTATGATTTAGGAAAAGATTTTGAACAAAAAGTGCCAAAAGCATCCGCTTCTTCTGATAGCGGTGTTCATTTCACACCCCTTCAAACGCTGCTGATTGCAGCTGCTATTGTGGGCTTGCTTATCCTTGACTTTGTCTTTTTTAAAGGAGCCATCACTCAATTTCTGCTAAACTTCCTTGTCATGTTTGGAGGAAGAGGCGGCGGAGGTGGCGGCAGTGGAAGCGGTCCTCGCGGAGGGGGAGGCGGCAGCTCCGGAGGCGGCGGAGCGAGCCGAGGCTGGTAAAAAGGTAAGAGTTAAAAGAGGCTGAGATAAAATTAGGTTAGTTGAAAGAAAATCCGAACGTGATGGATTCTTGATTGAGAATCCAACGCGTTCGGATTTTTTGTTTGTATGGTGAACCTAGCTTTCATATCTTCATTCAGTTACTTCTAGCAGTTGATTGGAGGGCAAGACGAAGACTCCTGGGGGGAAAGGCTCACCGGCCGCGTCATGAGCGGTTCAGCTCATGTATTCTATTTGTACTCATTTAGATGAAATAATTAGGGGTATCTCAACCTCTTTTTTGCTTTGTGTGCCTATATCTTAAAAAATAGATTTTTTCCATTGTATAAGCATAATCAAAAAAAATTAGGGAACTAAGAAAAAAGTTAGAGATTTACAAATAAAAAGGAAGGTTTTATATGAATACATTTAGATGGATAGCGGCAAGGAAACAGCTTTCTCCTCGCGCGTTTAAAGATGAGTTAACTAGTCAAATCTGGTTTAGTCCCTTAATTTATGCTTTCTTTTCTGTTCTTTTAGCTGCACTGACGCTGTTTCTTGACTATTATTGCAAAGTAGGAGAGAAGGTCCCTTCATTTTTTTCAATCAACATGGATTTAACGAATACGTTAGTGAGTACGATTATGCCCGGGATTTTATCGATTACCACATTTACCTTTAACTTAATGCTTGTTGTGTTTACATCATTTGCAGCTCAGTTTTCTCCTCGCGTGTTAAAAAACTTTGCTTCTTCTAAGTCTACTCAGCGAATTTTAGGTATTTTTATAGGGAGTTTTTTGTATACACTTTTTGTCTTTCTTTTTTTAAACAGCTCTCAAGTAGACGGATATTTTGCGATTCCGTTTGTGACGACAGCTCTTTCTGTTTTTAGTGCGGGCACGTTTGTCTACTTCATTAATCATTCTGTTAAGTGGCTGCAAGTAAATCATATGACTCAATCGATGAAAACAGCGTCCATAAAAGCGATTAAGACAACGATTCGCGAGGAACTGGAGATTCATCGAACGCAGTCTAGTCATAGCGAACAATTTTCCTTTCCAGAAGGAGAGAAAAAGCCGGTATGTATTCAAACATCTGGCTATATTCAAACGTTGAACTACAGCCAATTGATTCACTGTGCCAAAGAGCATAATTTAGTGATAAAAATGGAGCGTGAAGTAGGGGATTATGTGCTCAGCGGAACCGTATTGTTTTATTATTGGCATAGAGATTCGACAGAGCACGATGAAATGGATTGCACCGTCTTTCACCAATATATCCATGTAGGGAAATCTCAGACTGATATTCAAGACACGACGTATATTATTACCAAGTTTGTCGAGATGGCAATTAAATCACTAGGAAATGATGACTTCAAAACGGCGGTTAACTCCATTCACCAAATTAGCGATATTCTTCGGGAAATTTGTGCTGCGAGTCAATTTTCTTCTTACTTAGTTGATGATAAAGGCGTGATACGAATGGTGATCCCTGACAAAAAGTTTGAGGACTTTTTATATGATGGATTTGCTAATATCCGGCACTATGCGAGACGGAATATTATCATTACGATGGAGCTGCTCAAAACGCTTGGAAATCTCGCTGAGGCCATTGGGCCAGCTTATTATGACGACATCTGGGAGTTTGCCGTATACATTTCTAAAGGCTTTGAAGAAGAGTATTTATTTGTTCAAGATAAAAAATATTTTTTACATATTCTTTGCGATTTAGCGGTTTCCACAAAAAAAGAAGAGCAGTATGAACAAATCGCCAAACAAATGAAAGAATAAAAAAAGCCGAAGTCAGACGCTGACTTCGGCTTTTTCTTTATTTATTTGAACGTTTTAAGATGCTTTTAGCATGTGAAAATGTATCAAAGCTTGCTTTTCCGTGATACGCACCCATTCCGCTGTCACCAACGCCGCCAAATGGAAGGTAGTGAGATGTCATGTGGTTAATTGTATCGTTAATAGAACCCCCGCCGAATGACACGCTGTTTAAGATGTGATCTTGGACTGCTTCATCTTCAGAGAAAAGATAAAGTGCTAATGGTTTTGGACGTTTTACGATTGCTTGGATTACTTCTGAGATTTCATCGTATACGATGACTGGAAGAATTGGTCCAAAGATTTCATCTTGCATCACATTGTCTTCCCATGAGATGTTGTCAAGAACAGTTGGTTCAATAAACAGACGAGAACGGTCCGTTTTGCCTCCAAAAACGATATCTCCGTTTGTTAAGAAGCTGTTAAGACGATCAAAATGCTTTTCGCTCACTACGTGAGGGAAGTCTAGATTTTGTGAAACATCTTCGCCGTACGTGTTTGTTACGACTTGTTTTAGGTTAGCTAGCAGTTCGTCTTTTACATTTCGCTGAACAAGAATGTAGTCTGGCGCTACGCACGTTTGGCCAGCATTTGCAAATTTACCGCGCGCAATACGTTTAGCTGCTTCTTCAATATTAGCATCTTCGTGTACAATTGTAGGACTTTTTCCGCCTAGTTCTAGCGTAACAGGCGTTAAATGTTTAGCTGCAGCTTCTGCTACAATTTTGCCGACCATTGTACTTCCTGTAAAGAAGATGTAATCAAAGTTTTCTTTTAGTAAAGCCGTGCTTGTTTCCACTTCACCTTCGACTACAGTCAAGTATTCTTCAGGGAAGTTTTCATTAAACATCTTAGCAAGAAGGCTTGACGTATGAGGTGTTAATTCAGAAGGCTTTAACACCACGCAGTTACCTGCAGCAATCGCGCCTACTACTGGTGATACAGCAAGTTGGAACGGATAGTTCCAAGGTGCAATCACTAGAGCTAAACCGTATGGATCTTGATAAATGTAGCTTTTTGCTCCAGCGTGAGTAGATGGTGTTTCTACTTCTTTTGGCGCTGCCCATTCTGCAAGATTCTCAACTGCAAAGTCGATTTCGCTTAGTACAAGACCCACTTCTGCACGTTTTGCTTCCATTTCTGGTTTGTTAAGATCAGCTTTTACTGCTTTTAAAATGTCGTCTTCATGTCGGACAACAAGTTCTCTTAATTTTTTTAGCGTTTCGATACGGAACGCAACGTCTTTTGTTTTACCGCTGTTGAAGAATGAAAGCTGTTTTTTTGTAAGTTCTTGATAGTTATTCATCAGAAAGTCTCCTTTTACTTCACATTTTTAGCTCTTTACTTATTGAATAGAACTAGCTGCTTATTTCCAAGTCGTAACCGTATTGACCGGTAGACGGTAAGAAGCATGACCTTCGCTTGCTGCTTTTCCGATTGAGATAAGCATAATTGGAAGATAACGTTCTTTATCTAGACCGAATGCTTCTGCGATTAAGTGTTTTTCGTATCCGCCGATTGGATTTGTATCATACCCGTGAGCACGAGCCACAAGCATAAGCTGCATAGACACAAGACCTGAATCGATCAGCACGATGTCTTTCATATCTGCTTTTGGCATGTTTTCGTAAATCGGCTTAAAGAAATTTAGCTGCTGTTCTTTAATGTCTTGAGGCATATAGCCAAGCTCTACGGCCTTGCCGAAAATCTCATCTGCATATTCAACGTTATTCATATCACCAAACACGGCAATAACAGCTGAAGATGTATGAACTTGTTCACTGTTAAATTTCGCAAGTTCAGCTAGCTTTTCTTTTCCTTCCGGCGTTTCAATTACAACAAAGCGCCACGGCTGCATATTAACAGAAGAAGGAGCGCGCATAGCTTCTGTAAGAATTTCCTCCATTTCCTCACGGCTAATTTTTACTGAAGGATCATATTTTTTAATTGAACGACGTTTTAAAGCAATTTCGTTAAAGTCTTTTGTAGTCATAGTCATTATTCCTTTCTTTTTAGGCGTTAAACTTATTTATTGTCATTTCCATATTTTTGATTGTGGACAATTGTTTGACATATCAATAATTGATACATCAACAATATAATACATTGATTTAAGAATTGCAAGGGAAAAAGTTTAAACTTTTGAAGTGGTGTGAATTGGAAGTGTGAAGACTCATTCTCCAGGGAACAAACAACTATAAAGAGAGTAAGGAAAAAAGAAATGATAAAAATGATCAAACAAAAAGTTTGACTACTTTATCTCTCTTGGTTACGATAAGTAACGAAAAGGGAGCAAAATTGAATTTACTGCTCTTTAAATGAATGACAGTTTGACAAAGAAGAGATAGAAAAATGTTTATTCTCTTTTTAAAACCTAAACTGTATTTGTAATTAGTACAGTATAACAAGACATATTAAACAGGAAAAGTAGGAGGACTTCAAGATGTATACAGATTTAAAAGATAAAGTAGTAGTTGTAACAGGCGGATCAAAAGGATTGGGTCGCGCAATGGCCGTTCGTTTTGGACAAGAGCAGTCAAAAGTGGTTGTAAACTACCGCAGCAACGAAGACGAAGCGCTAGAAGTAAAAAAAGAAATTGAACAAGCTGGCGGTCAAGCAATTATTGTTCGAGGCGACGTAACAAAAGAAGAAGACGTTGTGAACCTTGTGAAGACAGCTGTTAAAGAATTTGGCACATTAGACGTTATGATTAATAATGCTGGTGTTGAAAACCCGGTTCCTTCTCATGAATTATCATTAGAAAACTGGAATCAAGTAATTGATACAAACTTAACGGGCGCGTTTTTAGGAAGCCGTGAAGCAATCAAATATTTCGTTGAAAACGACATTAAAGGTAACGTTATTAACATGTCTAGCGTTCACGAAATGATTCCTTGGCCATTATTTGTTCACTATGCAGCAAGTAAAGGCGGCATGAAGCTGATGACGGAAACATTGGCTCTTGAATATGCACCAAAAGGAATCCGCGTGAATAACATTGGACCTGGGGCAATTGATACACCAATTAACGCTGAAAAATTCGCTGATCCAGAACAGCGTGCAGACGTAGAAAGTATGATTCCAATGGGCTACATCGGTAACCCGGAAGAAATCGCGTCAGTTGCAGCATTCTTAGCATCATCACAAGCAAGCTATGTAACAGGTATTACATTATTTGCGGATGGCGGTATGACAAAATATCCTTCTTTCCAAGCGGGAAGAGGTTAATAAATAGAACTGAACAAAAAAAGACCTCGGAATATTCCGAGGTCTTTTTTTTGCAATAAATGCGCAGAATATTTACCAAATATTGAAACTTTTGTTGAAGTGTTACGTATATAAGCTAACACCTAATAAAGGACGTGTTGAGATGGTGCCAGAGAATATTCAACAAAAAATAAATCAGTATAGAGATTTTTATATCAGCTTAAAAAATGAGCTCAAATGGAAAGCGGCAGATCACAAGCAGTTTATGGCTATCGCTTCTATGTATGCAGTGAAAGGTAAATCGCTCGAGCTTCAGGATTATCTCGAGTTAAGCGACTATATCAAAAATCAAGTAGGGATGTTTTCTACGTTAAAATCATCACAGCGTTTTACAATAGCAGCTATGCTTGATACTCGCTATGAGAATCCAAAAGAAACGTTTCATGAGTTTCTTGACGTATATGATCAATTGATACAAGGCGGATTTACGAGAGGCGCTTTTACGTACATTGCGGCTTCGGCTATGCTGTCGAATGAGTCAAGCCGAAGTCATAAAGAAATGGTCCGAAGATCCGCAGAAATTTATCAAGGCATGAAAAGAAAGCACCTTTTCCTTACTTCAAGCGGCGATGTACCTCTTGCCGTTTTATTAGCTGAAACGAGCGAGTCTACTGATGATCTCATGCATGAAATTGAACACTTCTATACAACATTGGCGCAGCATGGATTTAAAAAAGGAAATGACCTTCAATTTTTAAGTCATATTCTTTCAATCGATAAAAATTTAGATGCAGATACCCTTATTGAAAGATGCGTATCAGTAAAAGAAGCCTGTGAATCGGCAGGCATGAAAGTAAAAGCGATGCATTATCCGGTCATTGGCTTATTAGCACTGTTTGAAAAACCAGAAACTGAAATTGAACTTATCCATGAAGTGGTGAAGCAGTTAAATGCAGATAAACTTTTTAAATGGCAGAAAGACATCAACGTTATGCTGGCGGTTAATTTGGTTATCAGTGAAAAACTGAAGGATTCTAGAGTGGTCGAAACGGGCATCTATACAACGATTGAAACCATTATTCAAGCTCAGCAAGCAGCTATGCTAGCGGTTATTGCGAGCACTTCAGCAGTTGCTACTACGACTACTACTTGATAAATTAAAGAGCTATAAAAGAGAGAGGGAGACATAACTACATCAATCTAACCTAAAGATGAATCAGTGGGATAAATAGCTCGTAGATCGCTTATGACACAGCGGTTGATTTCCATGCAAGGCTTCGCTTTCCGCGAGCGGGCGCTGAGCCTCCAATCAACCGCTGGAAGCAACTGCACATATGAAAGCTACGTTTACTATATCAATGAAAAGATCCGAACGTATTTGATTCTCAACTAAGAACCAAACTCGTTCGGACCTTTCTTCAACTTAAATACTTTTGTCTCATCTTCTCTCTTAAAAAGTATAAACCTCGCCATCATCTGGAACAAAGACGCGGGACGCCATATCTTTTTTGGTGATAAAGCTTTTTAATTCTTCTCTTGATAGGGTCCAGTGATTGACAGCTTCCATATGAACAGAAAGAATCGTAGCATGAGGGGCCGCTTTGTGTACTTCGTAAATATCTTCTTTCCCCATCACAAGAGAACCGCCTTCTAAAAACTGATTATCGCCGCCGTTTACGACAATGACATCCGGTTGATGGGTGTTGATTTCTTCTTCAACAGCGGAATACCATACCGTATCTCCAGCTACATAAAGCGTTTTTTCGCTCTTGTGTTTAAAAACAACGCCGCATACTAAACCAGTACGCTTTAAAATTTCTCCTCTTCCGTGTTCACCTTTTGTTTTGGATAATTGGATGCCTTCAAAGACCGTGTTCTTTGTTAGTACTTCTACATTTTTAAAACCATCAGCTCTTACTACTGCGGCATCTTCTTCATTTTGAACGAACATTTTGATATCGTTTGGCAACGCCTGCTTAGCGGCATCGTCAAAATGGTCCAAATGAAGGTGAGTGAGAATGACGGCATCAATACCCTCAATAATCTCTTCAACGGATAACGGTAAGCTTACTAAAGGGTTGTTTTGATCTTGTCTGATCGAATTTGGAAAGGGAGGGTACGTGCCTTTTTCCGCTAACATAGGATCAATTAAAAACGTTTTTCCCCCGTATTCAACAAGTAAAGTAGCATTTCGAATGTGTGTAATCTTCATCTCTATCTCTCCTTTTTTTGATCTACCTCTAGTTTATAGGATGAGCTGTTTTCAAATACATAAACAAAATCAAGTCTTTTAGCACTTTTACTTGATAAATGAAAGAATAGTACTCAAAAGAAAAAAGAACCGAAACAGTGCTGTTTAGGTTCTTTCTAAGATTTCTTTTATTTCTTTATATACACGTACTTGGTTGCGTCCATGTTGTTTGGCAGCGTACAGGGCGATATCTGCTTTATTCAACAGCTCATCTAACGTTTCATTTTCTTGTTTTTCCGCTTGTGCTACTCCAAGACTTAGCGTAACAGAAATGGTTTTTTCATTAATCAGTAAGGGCTGAGTCTCGACGTGACGGCGAATTTGGTCAGCAAGCGTTTCGCCTTCAGATAAAGTATGGCCCTTTAGAGCGAGTACAAATTCTTCACCGCCGTACCGAGCAAAAAGGGCTCCTTGCGGCAATGCGGACTCGCAGGCTTTTACGACATGTACAAGCACCTGATCGCCGGCATAATGACCATACGTGTCGTTCACTTTTTTAAAATAATCAATATCAAGTAAAAGAAGTGTAAAAGAAGATGCGGACTTTTTTGCTTCATCGAACGCTTGCTTGCTGTGCTGAAAAAATGCCCGACGATTATAGATTTGCGTCAGCTCATCGTAATAAGCTTGATTTTCAAGCTTTAGCTGAAGTCTTTTTAGCTCCGTGATATCTGTAAAAATAAGCAGCAAGCCGTGACTGTTGTTAGCATACTGCAAAGGAGAAGTGCGAACTTGATACGTATACGAAGATTGATCTTCAGAAAAAAGCTCCAGTTCATGACTGCTTTTTGTATTTTCTAATGCAAAAGGAAACGAACGGCCGGACAGCGTCACCCAAATATCAGCAAAATGTTTTCCAAGCATCGACTTTTTTAGCTGCGGAAACATGTTTTTAGACGCTAGATTAAATTCAATTAATCTATAGCTTTCATCGAGCACGACAACGCCGTCATTAATGCTGTTAAATATCGCGTCTTTCGCAACGGGCATGACTGTAAACATACGCGATGAGTTAATGGACCATAAATATAAAAATGAAGAAACCCATAAAACCATCGGAACTGGATCAATTCCCTTCGGCGTAAGGCCCATTAAATAGATAAAAGCTGTGACGATAGGGACTAATTGACCGACCATTAATGAAATTAACTGCAGGCGGTAAGCTTTGGCTGTTTCTTTCCAGCGGTAAACGGCGAGCAAAAAAGCAACGAACATAGACGAAAAGATGAACATGCCGTGAATTGTGTACCATGGCCCAATTTCTTGATGAACGTAAGGAGCACCTAGAACGGGATCAATTTCAAACACGCGGTAATGAAGGTGATGCCAGTCATTTGTTGCGACCATAATCAAACTAATAAAAGGAATGATAAAAAGGGTGAAAATATGTTTTTTCCTTACTTTTATGCCGACATACTGCATAACAAACAGCAGTCCTGCAGGAGGCGAAAAAGGCATGCCCACGTATTGAATAGCGGTCCAAAATTTCATTTCTCCGAGGTTAACGGATAGTAAGCTAAACGCCGCACCCATACAATAAATAGTGGTGAAACCTGTATGGAGAATAAATAAATGCGCAATGTTAGCGTAGTGGTGACGCTTAATAAATACGTAAAAACATAAGTATAGATTAAGAACACCGGACGTACAGATAAGCGTTATATAAGCTGTTAAATCTAAATTCACAATTGTATCCCTCATTAAGAAAGCATTTTTAGTTAAATGTAGCACAGTTGAAATGAAATGTGGATATTTTATGTAGGAAATTAGTAGTACAGGGAATACAAGGGTAGTTCAAGACGATGAAAAAATGGTGCCTAAGCAACAAGTAATTGAAACAAACGGAGAAGATTTATCTTCATCTACAAAAGTCAAAGTTTCTCAGTAAAAAACACATGCCTGAAAACACGAGATATCCTTCATCTCCGTGTCTTCAGGCATATTTTTATTGGAGTTCTATTTACGTTTTATAAAGGTGTCATCTGCATTTTTTTCTGTCTAAAAAAGACCCAATCCGTAAAACCGATTTCTTTAAGACGCTTTTTTACTAGTTCAAAGTCGTCGCCAATACGCTCTGGGTCATGAGCATCAGAACCAAATGTAATGTGTCCCCCGTAGTGCAGGGCTCTTTCTAAAATATCGTCTGCAGGATACCAGCCTCCGCAGTCTTTGGTTTTGCCTGATGTATTCACTTCTATAGCAATGTCATGTGCCGAAATCACTTTTAGCGTCTGATCAATGACAGCCGTCTCGATAGAAGAAAAAGAGGGATAGAATCCTTTCATGGCATCAATATGGCCAAGAATCTGAAACATTCTGCTCCGGGCGGATTCTTCGATTAATTGATAATACGTTTCTTTCGTGCGCTGCTTTTCTTGCTGAGAAAGTCCTTCCCAACGCGTTTTATGAAAGATACTGATTTCATCAACTTGATGGACAGAGCCGATTATGTAGTCAAACGGATATTTTTTATAGTAGCTTTGATATATTTCCGCATGCTCGGGAAAGAAATCAGACTCCACGCCTAACAGCACTTCAATTTTCTCTTTATATTCTTCTTTTAGTTTCAAAATCTCAGCTACATATCCGGAGAATGCGCTTTTTCCCATCGCAATATGAGGAAACGGCTGGTCTTCTTTGCTCGCAAAATAAGGAGAATGATCCGAAATCCCAATGATATCAAGGCCTTTATCAATAGACGCTTCTATATAATCGCGAATCGTTCCGCGAGCATGTCCGCATCGGTCGTGATGGGTATGAAAATCAAATTTTAACTCAGCGTTCATGTTTCATCACCTCTGTCATCTTTTTGTGTGGTGTATAGAATATTCTACAAAGAAACAAAGTATCCCTCGTAGAAATGGATGAAGAGAATATTTCTTGAATTTGCGGGTGATTCATCTACTAAAAAGAGTGTACAGAAACAAGTTATTTTATTTAATTTGCTGTAAAAATTGAATTGGAATCCGTTCCAAAAGTTACATTTGATTTGGCTTATTAAAACGCATATACTACTCATACACGATCTGAAATAACGTTCAGGTAATCGCTGCATCATTTGATGTAGAGGAAAGTCCATGCTCGCACGGTGCTGAGATGCCCGTAGTGTTCGTGCCTAGTGAAAAAATAAGCTAGGGCAGCTTGGCTTATAGCTTAGCTGACGGCGGGAAAAACCACCTAAGTCCTCGGATATGGTCGAGTATCCCTGAAAGTGCCACAGTGACGAAGCTTTGCTGGAAACAGCAAAGGTGGAACGCGGTAAACCCCACGAGCGAGAAACCCAAACAATGGTAGGGGAACTGTCTCGAAGGAATTTAACGGAGAGACGGACGGTTACATGCGTAATCGTAGATAGATGATTACCGCCTGAGTACGAGAGTAAAATCGTTTGCAGTACAAAGGTACAAAACATGGCTTATCGAACGTTGTTGAAACAGAGACTGACTATATAATATGTAACCAAAACAAACCAATGGGGTTTGTTTTTTTGTTTGTTATTTTTCAACTCATAGCCGACTCATTGATAGAGTGCTTGAATTCCCTTACTATATGTAAATACATATTGCCTAAATTGTTGTATAGTTTACTTGTACTTACTAAACATGGGGAAAGGGAGAAGATGAATGATTAAGAAAATGGAACATACAGCAATTATTGTTAGAAATATGGATGAAACGATTCACTACTACGGGGATATGTTTGGCTTTAAAGTTCGCCTTCAAGGCTCTACCGAAAAAAGAGAGATGGCTTTTTTGTATCTTGAAGAACAGCCGGGTATTGAAATTGAGCTCATTCGAGATATTGATCCGATTGGCGAGTATACCAATAGCGGGATTGTTAACCATCTTGCCTTTACGGTAGAGGATATAAATAAGGCGATTCAACATTATAAGAGCAAAGGAATTGAATTTTTATCATCTGAGCCTCAGCCAACGCTTGAAGGCGGACGGATGATTTTATTTCACGGACCTAATGATGAATTGCTGCAGTTAGTAGAGCGGGTTAAACTCTAAAAAAGTTTACTTTAAAGGGGTACATACAAGAAAAAATGTATTTTACATTCTCAAAAAAGACCTTTTTTTTATGATAAAAAAAAGGTCTTTTTTGATGTGTATTTACTATGAGAGCTAATAACTTTCCTTAACATTCGCAGCGCGTCTTGTCTTTACTGAGCTCTTTAAAAGAAAACCAGAAAGGAGAAAAGCAATCAATAAAAAAACAATAATCATACAAATGAGGCCCCTCCAGCCGAACATCGACCAAAAGACTCCTCCGAGCGTTCCGCCTACGCTTGACCCCGTGTAATATAGAAACAAATAAAGTGAAGAAGCCTGGGCTTTATTTGTTAAAGCGCGCTGACCTACCCAGCTGCTGGCAATCGAATGGCTACCGAAAAACCCAAACGTAAACAAGCCCAAACCGGCTATTTTAGCAAGTAAAGCAGGATTTAACGTTAAAACGACACCGGCTAGCGTAATTAAAAGGTTGATCATAAGTATTTTTTGTTTTCCGTAGCGGTCTACCAGTCTGCCGGTCCACACCGAACTAAACATTCCGATAATAAGAATTAAAAAGACCCAGCTGACAATCGTTTGGCTTAAGGAATAAGGTGGAGCCGTTAGTACATACCCAATATAGTTAAATAAGGCGACGTTGCTGCCTAACAACAAAAATCCTAAGCCATATAAACAAACTAACCTCGGATCTTTAAGATGATCAAGTAACGATTTCCCTAACTTTCCAACTTCTAATTTACGAGATTGAAAGTGCTGTGAAGGAGGGAGGCTAATCCAAAAGATAACGGTCGCTGCTATACTTATAATACCAATCCCTGCTATTGCACCGTGCCAGCCGAAATAATCACTGAGCGTTCCCGCAATCACTCTTCCGCCAACCGCGCCAATTGCATTGCCGCTTATGTAGAGGCCCATTGCTGAACCAAGGCTTTTAGCTTCGATTTCTTCCCCTAAATAAGCCATTGCCACTGACGGCAGACCGGCTAGCGTAATTCCTACCATTATTCGGAAAAATAGCAGAATATGAAAAGTAGGGCTCCATGCAGTCAACAGACATAATAAAGAAGCGGCAAGCATGGAATAGACCATGACAGGCTTTCTTCCCCAAACTTCCGATAGCGAACCGAAAATAAGCATACTGATAGCCAAAGCTATGGTTGTAACGGAAAGCGATAGGCTAGAAGTTGTTGGAGAAATATGAAATTCTTTTGTGAACGCTAGCATTAAAGGCTGTGCGCAGTATAAAATCGCAAATGTATTAAACCCGGCTGCAAAAAATGCAAAGCTCGTTTTGCGAAAAACGGGCGTTCCTTTTTTTATGTAACTCATAGAGCAACCAGCTTACGCTTTCTCAGATGTACGATACGTTTCATAACAAATCCTTCTTTCTGCTAGAAAATGATGATCATAAAATTTTGTAGGAGCTGTATACAGCAGTCGTTAAAAGAAACTAAAAACATCCTCGAGTATGTTTCCGTTTTTTATCGTAACACCTGCTATTTATAATGTATAATTCATTATAATCATATTTTTCATACATCTATGTAATGAGTAGAGCCGCTTGATAAGGAGATGGTACAAAGTGGAATGGCAGCAGTTTAAATATTTTCAAACGCTAGCACGTACGCAGCATATGACGCGCGCCGCAGAAGAGCTGTTAATTACGCAGCCTGCGCTCAGTCGTTCAATCGCTCGTTTTGAAGAGGAAGTAGGAGCACCGCTATTTGACCGGCAAGGACGTTCCATTATATTAAATCAATATGGTAAAGTTTTTTTAAAGCGTGTAGATAACATAATGAAAGAATTTGATAAAGGACAAGAGGAAATTCAAGCGCTGCTAGATCCTGAAAAAGGGCAGGTGTCACTTGGATTTTTACATACGCTCAGCACGGATTTGATTCCAGATTTAATCGCTTCGTTTCGCAGTTTATATCCTAAGGTGAATTTTCAGCTGAGGCAAAGTCCTTCGCACGTGCTTCTTGAACAGCTGGAGCTCGGCGAACTAGATCTTTGTTTGATTGCGCCGATGGAAGAGAAATCGTTCATTAAATGGCAGCATCTTTGGAGTGAAGAGCTGTTTATAATCGTACCGAAAAATCACCGGTACGCTGATCGTGAATGTATTGCACTAGAAGAAATTGCTGAGGAATCATTTATTCACTTAAAAGAAGGCTTTTCTCTTCGTCTTACGTTTGAGCAGTTATTTGAAGAGTCAGGAAGAATGCCTCACATCATGTTTGAAGGAGAGGAAGCTGATACCGTAGCGGGACTAGTAGGAGCCGGCTTAGGAATTTCTATCCTTCCAGATTTACACGGAATCGATCAAAGCAAAATAGTGAAAATCCCATTAGCTAAGGCCAACTGCCACCGAGTCATTGGACTAGCATGGATTGAAGGAAGATATCTATCACCGGCTGTTAAACAGTTTAGAAACTTTGTTTTACATAAATTTAATGATCAGAAATAAAGATGCTTCATGGCCTAGGCTTGTTTACAAACTTAGTCCTTTTTTCGTTGGAATAATCGTTTTAAAATCGATCTCTTTTTACCTACTACGCTGCTTTCTTTTGAAGCTTCTACTAATTCTGAAATGGCCTGCTGTTCACGCAGACTTTTACGCAAAGATTGAATAAGCTGCTTATCTTTTTCCTGAAGAATTTGTTTTGTATCAGGCTCTTGTTGGGGTGGAGGCTGTACCGGCTGTTCGGGAGGTGTCGGCTGCTGGTCATCGGCCTCGGGCTGGTCAGCTGCTTCTGCTGTGTTCTCTGTGTTCTCTTTGTCTTCGTCTAGAGACACGGCAGCTTGATCCTCGCTTGTAGTCAAAGAGAATTCTTTTTGCAGCGCTTCATTGATTTCTTCTGCTTGACAGCCTTCATCATAAAGCTGCTTAATTTTCAGTAAAACGGTCGCAGCTGCAGCTTCATATTGTTTTGGTCGATGATCTTCTTTTTGTATAAAGAAATCTTCGAATTTATCTATGTATCTTCTGATAGTTGAAGTAGGAATACTCGTTTCTTCAGATAATTCTTTTACACTAAGCCATTTTGTCATTTTCTCACCACTTTTTAAATGATTACTTATTCGTCAGCATCAATTTGAAATTGTACTAGTATCTACTGTTTATCTTATCATGTAACGCTTCTACGTACTTTGCTGTGTTGATTTCTGTAACGTTTTTATAATCACAGTGTCATAAATAAGGGATAAGCTGCCACTCGCGCAAAGATTTGCTAGTTGAAGAATAGGAAATACAAGCATTTACCTGAAGAATGTTGCACAATGATGAGCGTACTTCTTATGTATTATCTTATAATGTTGCTGAAGAAAAATCGAGTGATTACTTCACGGTTTATTAATTATGGTAATGTTGTACTAAACAATAAAAGGAGGGACAGCATGAGTTTTACAGAGCGAGCAGTAGCCCTTATTAAACAAATTCCTCGCGGAAAAGTCATGACATACGGACAAATTGCCCGCCTAGCTGGGAGTCCTCGAGGTGCAAGGCAAGTGGTAAGAGTTTTGCATTCGATGAGCAAAAAACACAAACTGCCTTGGCACCGAGTGATCAATTCTAAAGGAGAAATTGGATTTAAAGACGAAGAAATGCATGTTGTTCAAAAGCTTTCACTCGAAGCGGAAGGAATACTCGTTTCTTCAGAGGGAAGACTTGATCTTAAACTCTATCTCTATGAACCTGACGTGCATAAATAACAATTGAGATAAATGATCGAGTATGAATTGCTTGTTACACGCCTGTTGATTTCCGTGCAAGACTTCGCTTTCCGCAGGCGGCCGCTGAGCCTCCTCGTCGCTTGCGCTCCTGCGGGGTCTCATCTATTCCGCTTTTCCTGCATGAGTCTTCGCCTTGCCTTTCAATCACCGGCTAGAAGCACCTGCATTTACCCTACTAATAAAAAAATCCGAATGAGTTTGATTCTCCATCAAAAATCAAACTCATTCGGAACTTTCTTCAACTAACATACTTTTGTTATTTATGTTTTTCAAAAGCGAGCTTTAATCCAAATCCGATTAACACGACGCCCGTTGCTTTATCCATAAAGCGCTGCACGCTAGGTGTTGTAAGCCATTTTCTTAAATAGTTAATAAAAAAGACGAATACGAAAAACCACGTGATCGCAAGGATCGTATACGTTATTCCCATAAGAAGCAATTGAAGCGTTACGTTTTGATCAGTTTGAACAAATTGAGGTAAAAAAGTTAAGAAAAACACCGCTACTTTTGGATTAAGAACGTTTGAGACAAGGCCTTGACGAAAAGCGGATGTTTCTTTTGACTGCTCCTCTTTTTCAGAAGAAGATGCATTGCTTTTTTTAGAAAGGAAGGCAGAGATGCCTAAGTACATTAAGTAAAGGGCTCCTGCGTATTTTACGATTTCAAATGCCAGAGCTGACTGAAGGAGAAGAGCCGATAAGCCAAACGTGGCGGCGAGCGTATGAACTAAAGAGCCGCTCGCTAAGCCTAATGCCATTTTATAGCCGCCCGTTTGTCCGTCTGCCATCGTTCGTTTCGTGATAAGGGCGGTATCGATACCAGGGCTCATAATAACAAACAATGTAAGAACCAAAAAGGTCAAGATATCATTCATTTTTTTCTTCCTCCTCGCTGTGATAAAATTAAAATATACTTTATTTATTAAATATAATTTAACACACTTAACTCAGTTTATTAAGTTTAATTTAATAAAATTAAATATAATTAAACATCTTTTACGGAGGAATTATCATGGAAAACATAGATATTGGAAAAAAAGTAGAGAAATTTCGAAAAGAAAAGGGACTAAGCAGTCGTGAATTAGCAAAATTAGCGGATATCACGCCGTCTATGCTAAGTCAAATTGAACGAGGGTTAGCTAATCCGTCTATTTCAACGCTTAAGATTTTAGCTAAATGCCTCGACGTGCCTACTTTTAGCTTTTTGCTTGAAGACATAAATACCTCTCATTTAGTCGTACGGTCAAACGAGCGTAAAACGATGAAGGTAAAAGAGTTAACGTATTCGCTAGTATCACCAGATTTTACTGGAAATCTAGCTACGGCGATTATGGAAGTTCCTCCCATGATGTCTTCATCTGAAACTCCTTTAGCACATAAAGGGGAGGAAGTGGCATACGTTTTAGAAGGAAAAATTAAAGTGTATTTGGACGAGGAAGTATACGTGCTAGAAAAAGAAGATAGCGTCAAAATCCCTTCGCATCTTAAGCACAAATGGGACAATCCGTTTGATGAGAAAGCCGTTATTTTATTTTCCGTTACGCCCCCGGTATTTTAAATTTATTAATAGGTGGTATGCTAGTTATTCTTCATTATCGGGTACTTTATTATATAAATGTGATAAAACTATCATGTTTGTGAGAGTAAACAATTGATAAAATAGAATTGTTGGTAATCTCTACCTAAGAGACTACATACTAAATACTTTTTGGAAAGGTGTTGAAAGGTAATGAAGAGATGGAAAGAGATGTTTTACACTTCAAAGCTTAAAAAAATGATGCCTGCACTGGCTCTATCATGCGCGGCGGTTGTAGGCTTTTCAAGCAGCGGAGTACAGGCTGAAACGGTGAAGTGTCAAAAACAAGAAACGAAAAGTGATCGAGAGTTTGCTAAGCTTGAAGAAAAATATGATGCGAATCTTGGCATTTATGCATTAGATACCGGTACAAATAAAACGGTAACGTATCACCCGGACGAGCGTTTTGCTTATACGTCTACTCATAAAGCGCTTGCTGTCGGTGCACTTTTACAGCAGAAATCAATTGAAGATCTCAACGAGCGAATCTTTTATACGCGCGATGACCTTGTGAACTATAACCCTATTACAGAAAAACACGTGGATACAGGCATGACTCTTAAAGAACTCGCGGATGCATCGCTTCGCTACAGCGACAATACGGCAGGGAATTTAATTCTGCAGCAGCTGGGCGGACCGGACGGATTTAAAGAAGCTTTAGAAAACATAGGAGACGATGTAACGCTGCCTGAGCGGTTTGAGCCGGATTTAAATGAAGTGAATCCAGGAGAAACCCACGATACAAGTACAGCAAGAGCACTTGCTTCAAGTCTTCAAACGTATGTACTTGGACAGGCACTTCCTGAAGACAAACGTGCACTTTTAACGGATTGGATGAAACGAAATACGACAGGGGATGCCTTGATACGAGCGGGCGTGCCAAAAAGCTGGGAAGTAGCCGATAAGACAGGCGCAGGCTCCTACGCGACGCGAAATGATATTGCCATTCTTTGGCCGCCAAATGGAGATCCAATTGTTCTTGCGATCCTTTCCGATCGTACGGAAAAAGATGCGGAGTATCATGATAAACTGATTGCAGAAGCGGCTAAACAAGCGGTCAAGGCTCTTAAAGCTACTTATAAATAAAAAAATTGGATAATAGTAGTTTAAATGTAAAAAAAAGATTGAAAAGATTGATAGAACATTCTATTATTAATGAGACAAAATATAGGAAGGAAGTATCTGTTATGAAAAAGATTTTTCCAATTGTTCTATCTTTCGGTTTATTAACAAGTGTATCTTTTGGCATGGTTTCAAACGTAGATGCGGCAGCTAAATCTTACAAAAACTGTACCGAATTAAACAAAGACTACAAAGGCGGCGTAGCTCGTGCGGCTAATGTGAAAAATAAAGGCGGCAAAACAAAGTACAAGCCGTACGTATCAAAAGCATTGTATGATGCCAATACAAAGCTAGATCGAGATAAAGACTACATTGCCTGTGAAAAATAAATACTGAGTGACTCATCCAAGCGCTTATTGTAAGCGCTTGGATTTTTTGTTATCAACTTTTGTTTGTTACGAACTGAGGTCAACAATTAGTCAGGTTGCACAAATTAATATCAGAAAATTCACATAAATAATGATGAACTTGCACTGCGATTCGTATACAATATGTACATGTTAAGTTAACTCACATTAGATGTTAGTTTTAGGCGTGTAAGCACCATAAAAAAGGAGTTGAGTGTATAGTGTCTACAAATGCAACAAGTACCGTTATAGAAGAGGTACATTCTCATCAAGATAGGGGTCTTGATCCGTCACTAAAGCCAAAAGCGGAAAGTGATCGAAAGCTAACTCCGCTGTCCTATATGTTTATGTGGATTGGAGACGGCGTTAATTTAGGAAACATGACGCTTGGTGCGAGCTTAGTAATTGCGGGTACAGCGGTATTAAATCTTTTTCAAACGTTTGTGGCAGCCATTATTGCTATTGGTATTATTTCTACTTTTTTTGTGTTAAACGATCGAATTGGCTATAAGACGGGTATACCGTATGTGATGCAGCTTCGAATGTCTTTTGGCATAAAAGGCTCCGTTATATCGTCTCTTTTACGAGGTATTCCAGCTATCATTTGGTATGGTTTCCAAAGCTGGACAGGGGGTACAGCTTTAAACGAAATTGGTAAAATTGTGAGCAAAGGGTCTTTTGACAATCTTGTTCTTTGTTTTATTATCATTCAACTGCTGCAAATTGTTCTTTCGCTGTACAGCTTCCACGCGGTTAAATGGGTAGAGATGCTTGCGTCGATCATTATATTGCTTGGTCTTGTGTATGTATTTGGTGTTCTTTTAACGTCTCATAGTGAAGTAGTAGGGGAGAAGTGGGTACATACAAAAGGCTCGTGGGGACTTCCGTTCTTTTCTTTCATCATGATGTTTATGGGTAATTATGCGGCGATTTTTCTAAGCGCAGCCGATTACTCCAGAGAGCTAAAGCCAGGCATTAGCGACAAGAAGCGCGGATTTTTATATTTTACACCAATTCTAGTAGCCTACGGATTTGTTCTTACAATCGGGGCTATGCTTGCTTCTGCTACGGGTATTTCCAATCCAGTTAAAGCGTTCGCGGTTGTAGTCGATAATTCGTATATCACTGTTGCTGTATCAGCATTTATTGTGATTGGCGTGATTGCCGTAAACATGGTGGCAAACATTATTCCGCCTACGTATGTCATTACGCTGCTGACAAAAGCAAACTATAAAGTAGCGGTTACGATTACCGGGCTGCTTGCCTTTTGCTCGTTCCCTTGGGTGCTTGTTCAAGATTCATCAGCTGCAGGTCTTGGTTTGTTCATTTTGATTTACTCTGCTTTTTTAGGGCCGATTGTTTCTATTTTACTAGTCGATTACTATATTTTACGGAAGCAAAAAGTGAATGTAGAGGAATTGTATCAAGAAAAAGGGCCGTTTTCCGGCTACAATCCATGCGCTTTGTTTGCGATGCTCATCGGTGCAGGCGCTGCGTTTATTGAAGTTGATTTAGGCTGGATTATAGGAGTAGTAGTCGCAGGAGTCGCGTATATTCTTTTAACGAAATTTGCTTTTAAACAGTCAAAGTTCAAAAAAGGAACCATCTTTGAACAATAATATTCAATAGATAAAAGTCTTTGCTTACGGCAAAGGCTTTTTATGTGTCTTTTATCGCGTCAGAGTAAATCTCTTTGTCTAGTTTCCTAAAAAGTGGGTAAAGTAAAGAAGAGTAAAAAGTAACCTCTATTAGGAGTTGCTTTGAACAGAAGCGCATCTAATGAATCGCATCAATCATAGCTTAAAGGAGAGGGCAGAGTATGTATGAATTTAGAGTGTATACTCTTCGAGATGGAAGCGAAAAGGTAATCAAAACGCTGAAACATGAATCGTTTGCTGATGAAATTCAACGAGCGGGAATTAAGCAAACAGAAATTGCGCAAACGCAGCTAGTAGATAAACCGAGATAACGTATTTGCATTTATTTTTACATTTAAAAAAGCCGGTTTCCTGTGTCTTCACGCAGGTACCCGGCTTTTCTGATTTCTTACAGTTCTTCACCGTTTGTTTCAATCACATGTTTATACCAGTTAAAAGAATCTTTTTTGTAGCGTTTCATCGATCCGTTTCCTTCGTTGTCACGGTCGACATAAATCATCCCGTATCGTTTTTTCATTTCGCCTGTTGTAAAGGAAACAATATCAATAATTCCCCACGGCGTGTAGCCCATTAAATCAACACCATCGTACGTTACAGCTTTTTCTAACGCTTCGATGTGCGATTTTAAATATTCAATTCGCGATGCGTCATGAATGGAACCGTCTGCTTCAACCGTATCGATGGCGCCAAATCCGTTTTCTACAATGAATAGCGGAATTTGATAGCGGTCGTAGAAACGATTTAACGTATAGCGCAAGCCCGTTGGATCGATCGACCAGCCCCAATCGCTTGATTTGATATAAGGGTTTGCTACGCCGTTTGGCAAGCCGCCGTTTACGATATCACCCGTGTTATCAGCTTCAACGTCGCTTTTAACCGTTGTGGACATGTAATAGCTGAAGCCTAAATAATCGACTTTTCCGTTTCGTAAAATTTCTTCGTCGCCTTCTTCAAACGGAATATGATAGCCTTCTCGTTCAAATTCTTTTAACGCGTAGCTCGGGTAATAGCCGCGAACTTGAACGTCAGGGAAGAAGTAGCGCTGTCTCATTGTTTCTTCTGCTAACATCACGTCTTCAGGGTTTGAAGAATACGGATAAATTGGCACATGTGACACCATTGCTCCGATTTGGAAATCTGGATTAATTTCTTTTCCTTTTGATACGGCAAGAGCGCTTGCTAAAAGTTCATGATGTCCCGCTTGATACATCACTTCTTTTGCATTTTCACCAGGCTTTACAGAAACGCCTGAGTTCGTCCATAGAAATAGAGGATTGTTTACGTCCATTTTATTGTTGATTTCATTAAACGTCATCCAGTACGTGACTTTGTCTTTGTAGCGGTCGAAACAAACTTCAGCGAATTTCACAAAGCAATCTACCACTTTTCGGCTTCTAAATCCGCCGTATTCTCGAGCTAAATGCAGAGGCATTTCAAAGTGAGACAGCGTAATAACCGGTTCAATCCCGTGCTTTAACAGTTCATCAAATACATCGTCGTAAAATTTTAGTCCTTCTTCGTTTGGCTCAGCTTCATCGCCTTTAGGGAAAATACGGCTCCAGCCGATAGACGTTCGCAAACATTTTAAGCCCATTTCTGCAAACAGTGCGATATCTTCTTTGTAGCGGTGATAAAAATCAATCGCTTCGTGATTTGGATAAAATTTATCATCTTCCACTGTTTCAGTGATTTGTCGCGGTACACCGTGCGCACCTGCAGTCATAACGTCTACTACGCTCGGTCCTTTTCCGCCTTGATTCCATCCACCTTCAAATTGATGAGCTGCTAATGCGCCGCCCCATAAAAAATCTTTTGGCATCTTTGTCATTGTTAGTTCCTCCTTATTTCACTACGGTAAATAATGTTTGATTCAGTCCGCTATTCTTAATATCTTCAACGATTACTTCTCGATAATCGCTTGAATGTGTGATAATAACCGGTGTGATTGTTAACACCCTTGTTGAGTATACGCTTTCAGTATAATTGTACCGATACAATTTATCAATACCCAAATAAAATAATAATCAATAAATAATTTAAGTTTATGGGTTGGAGTTAGATTATGGTATAATCGTGTTATTCTTGAGACAAATATCAGTAAAGAGGTATAGCTATGATCAAATACCAACAAATTGCAATTGAAATTGAAACCTATATTGAAGAACACAAGCTTCAGCAAGGAGACAAGCTGCCGGTATTAGAAACGCTGATGGCACAGTTTAAGGCGAGCAAAAGCACCGTAACAAAAGCCTTAGATCTGCTGGAGAAAAAAGGCGTTGTTTTTCAAGTAAGAGGAAGCGGCATTTTTGTCCGTCGTCATAAACGAAAAGGATATATTGGCTTGCTTTCCAATCAAGGATTTACAAGTGAACTTGAAGATTTTCAGTTAACGTCGGAAGTAATTGAGCTAGATGTACGGAAACCGACACAAGAAGCGGCGTTAAATTTAAACATAGAAGAAAATAGCGACGTCTATTATGTAAAAAGAGTACGGTATATTAACGGCCAGACGCTTTGTCTGGAAGAATCGTTTTATAATAAATCCATCGTTACGTACTTAAATAACGAAATTGTTTCTCAGTCTATTTTTCATTACATTAAAGAAGGCCTTGGCTTAAAAATCGGGTTTTCTGATCTATATCTTCACGTCGGCAAGCTGAACGAAGAAGAAGCAAAGTACTTAGGATTAAAAGAAGGCGATCCTAAATTATTTATTGAAACGCTCTTTCACTTAGCGAATGGCCAGCCGTTTGACTTTTCAAAAGTGACGTATAACTACGAACAGTCGCAGTTCTTTTTACAAGCAACAAGTCATGTTTTATAAAAAAGTGCCCGTCTCTCAATTACCAAGGAACGAGAGGCAGGCACTTTTTTTCATTTCTTTGATAAAAACATGAAAGAAGATAAAGGTTGTAATAAATAGGAAATTAATATACGGTAAAATGGTTACAGGGTTTATAGAAATAAGAAAATGAGGTGCGAAGTTGAAAAAGATGCTGAGTTATCTTATTCCAATGCTTTTTATGTTTGGTTTGCTTTCCATGAATTTATTTCAGCCGACTAAAGAGGATTTTATCGCTGTAGGTGTGATATCGATTCTTACAGGTGCCGTGATTGGTTTTGTAATAAACATAGGTTATGCAGTATTAAAAACAGTCAAAAATAAGATGGAGTAAATAGATTAGAGGCGGTGGAGGTTTTGAGTGAAAGTATTGTTATTCAGCCATATACGAGCAAGTATCAACAGCAAGTAGTGGATTTAATTCTTCCTATTCAGCAGCAAGAATATCACATTCCAATAACGGAAAAAGATCAGCCGGATTTATTTGAAATCGAGAGCTTCTATCAGCAGGGCAACGGAAACTTCTGGGTGGCTGTTTGCAACGAAAAAGTAGTAGGAAGCGTAGCTTTAATAGACATTGGCAGCCGCCAAGTAGCCCTGCGAAAAATGTTTGTAGCAAAGCCTTATAGAGGAGCAAGCTTCAAAACAGCTCACCGTTTATTGTATACAGCCATCGCGTGGGCAAAAGAGCAAGAAGTGGAAAGAATATACTTAGGAACGACATTGCAATATAGGGCTGCCCATCGCTTTTATGAGAAAAATGGATTTCAAGCTATAGAAAAAGAAAAGCTGCCTGCGAATTTCCCGGTGATGAACGTCGATAAAAAGTTTTATACATATGGGGTATAAGCAAACGGTTGTGGTCAGGAATGAACTCATTCTCATCTGCAGCCAAGTAAGAGGTCATTTATAGACCAAAAATGGATAATTCATAAGACATTTAGGAACTAAGCGCATCTTTATGCTATAATGAAGCTATACAATTACCTATTAGTCATCATCGATGACTAATTTTTTTTGGAGGATAATATGGAAGATTTATTACAATTAAAGAACAAGAACATCGTTATTATGGGAGTTGCCAACGACCGAAGTATTGCTTGGGGTGTTGCAAAAGCCCTTCATCAAGTAGGAGCAAACTTAATTTTTACATACCGTAAAGAACGTTCACTAGGAAAATTGAACAAGCTTTTAGAAAAAAATGAAATTCAAGCATCATTAATTGCTGAATGTGACGTAAACAGCGACGAAAGTATTGAAGCAGCGTTCAAAAAAATCGGAGAAGAAGCAGGTACAGTTCACGGAGTTATTCACTCTGTTGCGTTTGCTCACTCAGAAGATTTAAACGGCGAGTTCATTAATACATCAAGAAGCGGATATGCATTTGCTCAAGACACAAGCGCTTATTCATTTATCGCTGTAGCAAAAGCAGCAAAACCTCTTATGACAGAAGGCGGTTCTCTTGTAGCAATGAGCTATCTTGGTGCAGAGCGTGCAGTGGAAGGCTATAACGTAATGGGCGTAGCGAAAGCGGCACTTGAGTCTTCAGTAAAATACCTAGCATTAGACTTAGGAAAAGACAATATCCGAGTAAATGCGATTTCAGCAGGCCCAATTCGTACGCTTGCAGCAAAAGGCATTTCTGACTTTAACCAAATTCTTCACAAAGTTGAAGAAAAAGCACCTCTTAAGCGTAACGTAACGCAAGCAGAAGTTGGCGACATGACGGTTGTATTACTGAGCCATCTTTCACGCGGCGTAACAGGAGAAATCGTACACGTAGACGCTGGCTATAATATTGTAGGTTAATTGCAAAACACCTTCTCAAATGAGAAGGTGTTTTTTTGTGGGAAATTCAGAAATCTATCACTTCCTCTATTAAAAATTATGAGTCAAAGGACAAGCATCCAAGCATTTTTCCTGCGAATGAATAAAATAGATAGACACATAAAGAGAGGATGATTACGATTAAAAAAGATGATAAATATCATGTAGAAAGATCTTATTCTGCTAAGAAACATCACCATAGTTCTTGCCCACAAGACAAGCAAGGAAATACAAGAGACTCAGCATTTCGTGCTCTTAGCCTTACAAATCAACCCGTATCAGCAAACACTTCTGTAAAAGTTTCCTATCAGTTTAAACAATTTGACTTAGCGAATGAATATAACCCGGTTACATCCACTTTTCGTCCTAAAAAAGATGGCGTATATTCTCTTGTTGCTACAATTGGATTTCTTCCTAATGATACGACTGTCGATTATCGAGCGCGCGTAGAAATTCGTGTCAACGGTACGACGGTTATCGCGATTGATAACGATTTCTTTGGGGGAAACACTGTGTTTGTTAACGTGGTATCCGTTTCTACTATTTATAATTTAGAAAAAGGAGACCGAGTTGAAGTCTTCGCAGAAAGTAATGTTGACGGCACAATTGTCACAACAGAAAATGTGTCGCATTTCGAAGCAGCAAGATTTCCATCTCCTTCCGAATAAAGAGCTATATGCATCTTTTGGTGTAAAGAAGTCGAAAAAAACAAGTTTAATACAAGCTGACAAAGGAAGCAGACTTCTCATAAGAAATCTGCTTCTTTTGCTTATATTCATTTAAACGTTTCTTTTAGATTTTTCTCAGCTTTTTTCATAGGAAGGTAAAGGAATACGTGTAAAGAAAGACCAATCACGGCAGTAATATTAGCAATAAGGCTAATAATAAAAAATATCCATTCTATACTTCCAGATAAGTTTATGCTTCCGCTTATAAGAGAAGAGCTTACTCCTATAAGTAAGATAGCCATTAATAAAGGTAAGTTTTTAACCAATTGAAATCCTCCTGGATGTTTTATATTGATATTACCATATACAAACAAAAGTGTTATGTAATTCATAATTAATCAAACGCCTATATATTTTAAAATAGATAAGCTCTAAATCCCAACATGAACATATGATGTGGCAAAGGAAAAGGAGTTGAAGAAACATGCATCAAGGACAGCAACATTATATTCCATGGGAACAATGGCATCACCAGCATCCTCAAGGCACGTGGAATCAATGGCATCAGCAACATCCTCATGTACCTTGGGAGCAGTGGCATAAACAGTATCCGCACGGCACATGGAATCAATGGCATCAACAACATCCATACACACCTTGGAATCAGTGGCATCAGCAGTATCCGCACGGTTCGTGGAATCAGTGGCATCAGCAAAATCCATATGTGCCATGGAATCAGTGGCACCAGCAGCATCCACACAGTTCATGGAATCAATGGCATAATATTTATCATCAAAGCTAATCAGCTTTTTAACACAAAAGGTCCAGTTCCTAAGGAGAACTGGACCTTTTGTGCGCAGATGATCAATGGGGCAGTAAGCTTATTTTTTAGTCATTTATATGAGCACAGGTGATGCATGAAAACGGAAAAGTATGTTTGATCTATAGGGGAGGGGGTACACACAATAAAGCAGGTTAAAGAAAACATTCATAATTCCTAAACTGTATAAAGTGGATTGGCTCGTATGAAAGGATCCATGTAAATCAGCAAAATTAACTATAATTTTCTCGCTTGACAATATACCTGTAGGGGTATAATATAGAGCGTGTAAACAACATCAATTCAATAGCAAGGCGGTGATTGTTATGCTTTATATAGCAGTATTGTTGCTTGCTATTTTATTTATTGCATACAGACGTTATTATCCTGTTAAAGGAATACAGTGCATACGGGAATCTGAAGCAAAAGAACTTGGGCGAACGGTTGTAGATATTCGTCATTATCATGAAGTTCATGATTCGATTAGTATAGTTATTCCGTATGCGTATCTCAAACGCTTTTATTCAGAAATTCCACAGGGCAGCGTTCATCTGATTGCCGGAGATAGAGTGGAGTTAAATTTAGGCGTACGGTTCTTACGAAAAAAAGGTTTTAAAGTACGCAGCTATGAGTTAGCAGCGTGTAAAAGTAAAGGAAAGAAAGGGGTATTCGATTATGGAGTATAATCAACAAGTGAAAAATCGCATGCGCCGAATTGAAGGGCAGTTAAAAGGCGTGCTTAGCATGATGGAACAAGGAAAAGACTGCCGAGACGTCGTGACTCAATTATCTGCTGCAAGAAGTGCCATTGATCGCACAATGGGAGTTATTGTGAGCAGCAATCTTGAACAGTGCGTCAGAGAAAGCCTTCAGCAAGGAGAGCCAACGGAAGGGTTAGTGAAAGAAGCTGTACAGCTGTTAGTGAAAAGTCGTTAATCGTTGTCACCTTATTTAAGGTTGACGAATATCATTATTTAATATAATATACCCTTACAGGTATATGTATATAAAAGGAGAGATAAACACTATGAAAATTGATCAAGTTTTAGATGCAAAAGGATTAGCGTGTCCAATGCCAATCGTAAAAACAAAAAAAGCAATGGATACTTTAACAACAGGCCAAGTATTAGAAGTGCAAACGACAGATAAAGGTGCTAAAAGTGATCTAACAGCTTGGGCAAAATCAACAGGACACGAGCTTATTGATTTTAAAGAAGAAGGAAGCACATTTATCTTTTACATTCAAAAGAGCTAATTTTTTTAGAATTAAATATACCCCACAGGGTAATAGGAGGAACAACATGACTGAACAAAAGAAACGAACAACAATTGTATTATTTAGCGGTGATTATGACAAAGCGATGGCAGCTTATATTATTGCTAACGGAGCGGCTGCTTATGACCATGAAGTGACGATATTCCATACGTTTTGGGGATTGAATGCGCTTCGTAAAGAAGAAATGGTGCCGGTGAAAAAAGGATTTTTAGAAAAGATGTTTGGCAAAATGATGCCGCGCGGTGCGGATAAAATGGGCTTATCTAAAATGAACTTTGCAGGTATGGGACCTAAAATGATTAAAAATGTCATGAAAAAGCATAATGCTTTAACGCTGCCGCAGCTTATCGAAATGGCACAGGAACAAGACGTTAAGCTAGTAGCTTGTACAATGACGATGGATCTTCTAGGGTTACAGGAAAAAGAGCTGCTAGATAATATTGAATATGCAGGCGTAGCGGCGTATTTAGCCGACGCAGAAGACGGAAACGTAAACTTATTCATCTAAAAGATAGCTCATGAAGCGAGGGTTAATATGATTATCAATGCGCTTATTATCGTTCTTCTGCTGTGGTTTTTATATCAGCGCTTCGCACCGGTAAAAGGTATTCAGCAAATAGCCACAACGGAGTTAAAAGCAAAGTTAAAAAATAAAAATAACCAGTTTATCGATGTGCGAACACCACATGAATTTCGTACCAAACATATTAAAGGGTTTCGAAACATTCCTTTATCAGAATTGCCAGCGCAAACAGGTCAGCTTTCAAAAGACAGAGAGGTAGTCGTTATTTGTCAAAGCGGAATGAGAAGTATGAAAGCAAGTAAGCTGTTGAAAAAGCAAGGTTTTATATCCATTACCAACGTTAAAGGCGGCATGAATACGTGGAGATAAATCAAGAAGGAGGAGACGCAGAGTGAAGACAATAGCAGCACAAGAAGTAGAACACTTAGTAAAAAAACAAGAACAAATTCACATTTTAGACGTGCGTGAAGTAGAGGAAGTAAAAATAGGTAAAATACCAAATGCGTTAAATATTCCGCTTCCTTTATTGGAATTCCGTATGCATGAGTTAGATAAAGCAAAGAATTATATTGTTGTCTGTCGTTCTGGTGGCAGAAGCGGAATGGCAGCTCGTTTTCTGGAGCAGCAAGGCTACAGTGTAACGAATATGACCGGCGGCATGATGGAGTGGAAAGGGGAAACGGTCTAATTTTTTTAGATAAAAATATACCCCTACCAGTATTTAAACCAAGGAGGAAAAAGAAATGATGCAAGCAAACTTCGTATTAGATGCAAAAGGGTTAGCATGTCCAATGCCAATCGTAAGAACAAAGAAGAAAATGAATGAATTAGAAGCAGGTCAAGTGCTAGAAATTCAAGCAACGGATAAAGGCTCTACCGCTGACTTACAAGCGTGGGCAAAAAGCACAGGTCATGAGTATTTAGGTACCGAGGCAGCAGGTGACGTTCTTCACCACTTTCTTCGTAAAGGCGGAGCTGAAGAAAACGTAACGCCAATTCCTGAAATTTCATTAGAAGAATTTGCGAAAAAAGTAGAGAATGATGAACATCTTCACATTTTAGACGTTCGTGAAGTAGAAGAATACGATGAAGCTCATATTCCAGGCGTGGTTCATATTCCGCTTGGTGAAGTAGAAAAACGTTTCAATGAGTTAAATAAAGAAGATGAAATTTATATTATTTGCCACTCTGGAAGACGAAGTGAAATGGCAGGCCAAACAATGAAAAAGCAAGGATTTAAACATTTAATTAACGTGGTTCCCGGTATGCGTGACTGGACGGGTAAAGTAGAATAACCAATCGATTATAATGGATTAAAAAATTTTGATAGTTCATATACCTAAGGAGGTATTTTAATATGACAGTACATGTACTTACTGCAAAAGAAGTTACATCTAAAATTATCAATAAAGAAGCGTTATTTATCTTGGACGTTCGTAACGAAAGTGATTTTAGCGATTGGAAAATTGAAGGTCATCAATTTCAGCATTTAAATGTTCCATACTTCGATCTTTTAGACGGAGTAGAAGAAATCTTAGAAAAAATCCCTTCTGATAAAGAAGTGTTAGTTGTCTGTGCTAAAGAAGGTTCATCCGTGATGGTAGCTGACATGCTTTCAGAAGCGGGTCTTACCGTATCGTACCTAAAAGGCGGTATGAAAGCATGGAGTGAATATTTAGAGCCTGTTAAAGTCGGCGATTTAAAAGACGGCGGAGAGATCTATCAGTTTGTTCGTATCGGTAAAGGATGCTTATCTTATATGATCGTATCAAACGGTGAAGCGGCTATTATTGACGCAACGCGTATGGCGGATGTGTATATCAACTTTGCCAAAGAGCTTGGTGTCACGGTTAAGCACGTGTTTGATACGCACCTTCATGCAGATCACATTTCAGGAGGAAGAGTCATTGCGGAAGCAACAAATGCAGCGTACTGGCTGCCTCCAAAAGATGCAGAAGAAGTGATGTTCGACTACAAGGCGTTAGAAGAAGGCAGTGATGTCGTAATTGGCAACACAACGATTACGATTCAGCCTCTTTATTCACCGGGTCATACGATTGGTTCCACTTCTTTTATCGTAGACGATCAATACTTGCTTTCAGGTGATATTTTGTTCATCGATTCAATTGGACGTCCTGATTTAGCTGGTATGGCTGAAGACTGGGTAGGCGATTTGCGCGAGACGCTTTATACACGCTATAAAGCATTGTCAGACGAGTTAATCGTATTGCCAGCTCATTTTATGATTATTGATGAGCTAAATGACAACGGCAGCGTAGCTGAAAAGTTAGGTACGTTGTTTGTGGAAAATCACGGATTAAATATTAAAGACGAAGCAGAGTTCAGACACTTAGTAACAGACAACTTACCGCCGCAGCCAAATGCGTATCAAGAAATTCGTGAAACCAACATGGGAAAAGTAAGCCCAGATGAAGAAAAACAGCGTGAAATGGAAATTGGACCAAACCGCTGTGCGATTCGCTAAAACCTAAACAAAGGAGAGAAAGAAATGGAATCAAATAAAGTACTAGATGCAAAAGGGCTGGCATGTCCAATGCCGATTGTTAAAACAAAAAAAGCAATGAATGAATTAGAAGCAGGTCAAGTGTTAGAAATTCACGCAACGGATAAAGGGGCAAAAAATGACCTTGCAGCCTGGGCAAGATCTGGCGGTCACGAGCTTCTTCATACAGAAGAAGGCGACGTTCTTAAATTTTGGATTAAAAAAGGATAAGAAATAATAGACGAAAAGGGTATCTCTTGTAAAAGGTACCCTTTCCTTATATGAAACGGAGCGACTATAGATGGATCTTACATTTATCATCACGCTTTTTCTTATTGGATTTATTGGGTCGTTCATTTCCGGTATGGTCGGTATTGGCGGGTCTGTTATTAATTATCCGATGCTGTTATATATTCCTCCATTAGTAGGAGTAGGAGCATTAACGGCTCATCACGTCTCAGGTGCAGGAGCCATTCAAGTATTCTTTGCGACATTAGGCGGCGTATGGGCGTATCGAAAAAGCGGATTTTTAAACAAATCATTAATTTTATACATGGGCAGCAATATTCTAATTGGGAGCATGCTTGGAAGCTACCTCTCACATTATATGAGTGAACAAGGATTAAATGTTGTATATGGAGTTTTAGCTCTTATTGCGGTTATGATGATGTTTATTCCAAAGAAAAATGTAGATAAGATAAAAGAAGGCGAACTTCAATTCAATAAAGGGTTATCTTCTATTTTATCATTACTTATTGGAGCCGTAGCAGGCGTGTTAGGAGCAGGAGGAGCCTTTATTTTAGTTCCTGTGATGCTTGTGGTGCTTAAAATTCCAACTCGAATAACCATTGCAACTTCACTAGCCGTTACCTTTATTTCTTCCATTGGTTCAACGGTTGGAAAGCTGGTGACCCATCAAGTTCCATTTATACCGGCACTTATTTTAGTTGCGGCAAGTTTAATTGCCTCTCCAGTCGGTGCAAAAGTTGGTCAGAAAATGAATACAAAAGTGCTTCAGTGGATCCTTGCCGGTTTGATTTTAGCAACGGCAATTAAGATTTGGTGGGGGCTACTATAAAAAGCTATGGATTCCCATAGCTTTTTTTATAGCACTTCATCACTTTCCACATACGTTTCAAGCGCAGGATGAAATTCTTTTTGGTAGTGGTTAGACGGACACACTTTCACTATAGTCGCGTGAAGTGCATTAGATTTTGATGTATTTAACACTTGCTTACATTTTGGGCATCGTTCATTAAACAGAAAATGAAACCATTTCACTTTTCATCACTCCTGTACTAAAACCTTTAAGTCTTATCGAGTTAATAAGGATTATAAAGGGTTTTATACGGCAGGTCAATGAAAAGGGAATCTCTTTAGGTGTTACTAAGCTTTTTTAGCTTACGCTGATACGCAAGGTAAGGAAGTCCTGGAAATACTAAAATTACTGTTGAAATCGCTAATAAAATCTCGCTTATTGTACCTACTGCTTCCGGAAGCCAGCCGTATAAGCTCATAACGTCAAAAAGCAGCAGAAACACCATCGCGACAAGAATAGATAGAGCTGCTTTTCCTACAGAACGCTTTTCTCGTTCGTATCTGTCAATGATCGTTTCTACATCGGAATAAATAGGTTTTGTTCCCGGAGATGCGCTGAAAATATGCATAGCATGACCTGTTGAACAAACGTGCTGCCATCCGGCTTCTTTAAAAAGCAAAAAATATTCATCATCTGCATGTTCTTGAAAATCTAGTGAATATTGAAGCTCTTGAGCCTTTCCTTTTTTTAATGTATATCCAAAAAGAGCCCAACGGTCTAAAAGCCAGCCTTTTTTTGCATAGTCGCTGAGCTTTTGTAAATCTTCTTTTTCGGCAAAAGCAGTCCCGCCGCTCAGTATGTATTTTGTCTTTTTCATTTATAAACCTCCTAAAATATCTTCAGCGTGCTTAATCATTTCTTTGCGGCGCTGAATTTCTTTTTTTAAAAACTGAATTCCTTTTTCCGTTGCAACATACGTTTTCTTTTTGTCTTTGCTTTCGCCACAAAGCATGATTAACTCAGCTGCAAGAAGTTTTTTAATTGTAGTGTACATAGATGCAGGTCCAATCGAAAACTGTTGATTGGTCATATCTTCAATCGTTTTCATGATAAGATACCCGTGTTTTGCTTCTATGAGGGACACTAAGATGTAGTAAGACGTGTCGGTAAGTTCCCCCGTCTCTAATGAATCGTTTCGCGGCATATTCAACCTCCTTATATCATTAAACGATATATCGTTAATTAATATATATCATTTAATGATATAAATAGTCAATAGAAAATGTTAAATTTTAGGTTTATAATTGCGCCATGAACTTCTTTGATACATATATAAAAGGAATGATTTTGAAGAATCGTTTAGTGAGATAAATATATTTGTATAAAAAATTAAGAATTTGTAGAATTTATTGTTTATTTATTTGAATTTTATGTTATCCTTTTTAACATACATTAAATATAAGGCCACATTTATCGTACGACCTTTGAATTGTATTGCAGATAGGGAATAAGAAAATATATATTGAAAGGAGAAAGGGAGAGTCAGAGAGGACGCACATGCTAGTTGTCTGTTAAAAAGGCATCTTGCAAGCTGTAAAAGCTGCATAATCTCATGAATAGAAGCATCCGTCTTAATTTTTCTGACTATTCGAATAATTAGTTTTACCATTGAAAGTTTGAGTCACTGCAAAAGTTTAAAATCTAAAAAAGGAATGATCATCAATGAAAGATAAATTTGCCCAACGAGCTAGTCTTGTAAAATCCTCTGAAACGCGCGAAATTTTAAAAGTAACGGAACGACCAGAAGTGATTTCGTTTGCAGGAGGACTTCCAGCGCCGGAGCTATTTCCCGTTGAAGCAATGAACGATGCGTGCCGCGCCGTATTAAATGAAGACGGAGCCGCTTCGCTTCAATACAGTACAACTGAAGGGTATATTCCTTTACGAGAAGCCATTTCGACACGAATGAAGCATATCGGCATCGAGTCCGCTGTTTCAAACATTTTAATTACGTCCGGATCTCAGCAGGCAATCGATCTTACAGGAAGACTGTTTCTTAATGACGGAGACGTGGTAATCTGTGAAAGTCCAACGTACCTAGCAGCCATTAACGTCTTCAAATCTTACAATGCAACGTTTGTAGAAGTAGATATGGATGAAGACGGAATGATTATGGAAGAGCTGGAGAAAAAACTTCAAGAAAATCCGCATGCTAAATTTATCTATACAATTCCAGATTTTCAAAACCCTACAGGACGCACCTTAACGCGAGAAAGACGTCAGCGAATGATCGAGCTTGCGAATGCATACGACGTGCTGATTGTAGAAGACAATCCGTACGGAGGCGTACGATTTGCAGGAGAAACCCTTCCGCCCGTCAAGCATTTTGATACAGAAGGCAGAGTTATTTATATCAGCACATTCTCTAAAATCTTTGCACCAGGTCTTCGAATCGGCTGGGTGTGCGCAGATGAAGCTTTCATTGATAAGTACGTGGCGTTTAAACAAGTGGCTGACTTACATACCGACAGCTTTGCTCAGCGCGTAACGGCTAAGTACATGGAGCTTTACGATATCGAAGAGCACATTCAAAAAATCAAAGCCGTATACAAAGAGCGATGTACGCAAATGTTATCGTGCATTGAAGAATTTTTCCCAGAGAATTTGTCTTACAGTAAGCCAGAAGGCGGATTGTTTATTTGGGTGGAACTGCCCCAAGGAATCGATTCAGCACATATCTTTTCAGAATGTCTAAAAAATAACGTAGCCTGCGTGCCGGGAACTCCTTTCTTTCCAAACGGTACAAGAAACAACGCGCTGCGCTTGAATTACTCGAATATGTCTGCGGAGCAAATCGTAGAAGGCATGAAGCGCATGGGAGACGTATTGCACCGTGAACTGGCGAGAGAAACGACTGTTTTGTAAAAAGGTATGGAAAAGCCAAATAAAGCCATTTTATTAATTCATGAAATATACGGTGTGAACGATCATATGAAGTTTATGAAAGAGAAATTGTCTAAGTTAGAGGCAGATATTATCTGCCCTAACTTATTATCTAGAGACATTCCTTATAGTTATGAAGAAGAAGGAATGGCTTATCAGAACTTTGTTCAAAACATTGGGATTGACGAGGGTTCAAAACAAATTACTAACATGTTAATTCAGCTAAAACAAGAATATGAAGAAGTAGGGATCATGGGATTTAGTGTAGGAGCCACAATATCGTGGCTATGCAGTGAAAACAATTTGTGTGACTTTGTGATTGGCTGTTACGGATCGCGCATTAGAGACTATATAAATAGACGTCCTGTGTGTCCAACTCTTCTTATTTTTCCCGCTGAAGAGCAAACATTTGATGTAGACTGTTTAATAAACTCACTAGAGCAAAAAAGAGAGCCGCTTTTGGAAATCAAAAAGTTTTATGGATTTCATGGGTTTATGAATCCTTTTTCACAAACCTTTAATAAAGAATCAGCGGACGAAGCCTTCCAAACAGTAAGTGACTTTCTCGAAAAGCACTTAGCTGATCACTAGCTATACACGCTGAAAGTGATACCTTGCAATAAGCAGAAACTGACCCTTTTTCAATACGTATACCTGTATTAACATTTTCTTTAAACGTATCAAAAAGGAGTGAGGTTATGCTAAAGTCAGTTGAACTTGTAGGAACAGCGGTAAAGCTAGTGCCGCTTGAAAAAATGTATGAGCAAGGACTCTATGAAGCTGCAAAACCGAAAGAAATTTGGGAGCATCTCCCGGTAAAAGTTCATCGTCTAAGTGATATGAAACAGCTGATTGAAAGTGCTTTAACAGCAAAGCAGGAAGGAAGAGAGCTGCCTTTTGCTGTATTTGATATAGAGTCACATTCAATTGTAGGAAGCACAAGATTTTTAGATATATCACTTCCTAACAAAAGCGTAGAAATAGGGTGGACGTGGTATCATCCATCCGTGTGGCGAACGCGAGTCAACACGGAGTGTAAGTATTTATTATTAAAATACTGTTTTGAAGAGCTGAAGTTTCACCGCGTTCAGTTCAAAACGGATGCGCGAAACAAGCGGTCTAGAGCGGCTATTAAACGGTTAGGTGCTACGCAAGAAGGCATTAGCAGAAAACATATGCTTTTACCAGATGGATACGTACGAGATTCGGTCATCTTCAGTATAATCGATGACGAATGGCCGTTTGTCAAAAAGCGGTTAGAAAATTTTTTGCATGCAGCCAGTGCGGAAAATAAAGAAAACGCCAGCAATTAATGGCATGTAAAGATAAAAAGCACAAGCTATAGCTTGTGCTTTTTATCTTTACAGAGCTTCTTTAATAATTTTTTTATAGTAAAGAACAGATAAAATACCAAAAATAGAGTAGAGGACCGTATAGATAATCATGACGATAATCATTGGCATCCAAAGTTCAGTTCCAAACAAAAACCAGCCGGATTGCACGGCAAAATAACTGTGAAGCAAGCCTACGATTAACGGTATGCCAAAATTAAAGAGCTGCTTTATTTTTATTCCGTTTAGTAAGTCTTTTTCGGTAAATCCTAGCTTTCTAAGAATCGTATAGTTTGGTTTTTCATCTTCACTTTCATCCATTTGCTTAAAGTATAGAATACACCCTGATGTGATTAAAAATGCCAGTCCTAGAAAAGCGACAATGAACATGATTAGACCCATAGTCTGCTTTTGGCTCCGCATCATATCCATACGGGAATCATTTAAGCTGTTATTGCTAAATTTCATTTCTCCGAAAAGCTCATTTGCTTTTTGTAAGTTATCTTCATTTGATATGTCCATTCCAGTGTAGACAGACGATTCTTTTTGAATAGAAGGGTCTGCATTCTGTTTAAGCTCATTAAATACAGCATCATCTACAATGGCAGTAGGCAAACCGCCCCCGGTAAAATAAATAGGTAGAAGAAATTCTCGATTTAATCCTACATACTTTTGGGAAATTACTTTTTTCTTTCCTTTTAACTCAATTTGTCCCGAATCTTTAAATGCCATTGTTTTTTGAAGCATATTATTATAGCCGGTAAACAAGGTTTCGTTTTGAGCTAGATTTAAGCCATTAACTGATTTTTCACTAATCATCGGAATCGTCATAGCAGATGAGTCGACCATTGGACTTTTTAGTTCATGTTCTAAGATGCTTTTTACGTTTGCTTTTACTTGGATGACGTCGATCTTTTTTTCCGTATATGCTATTTTCTTTTGATCCAGCGCGGCTTTAAATGAAGCAGCGTCTTTTGTATTATTGATAGCAAAATCGTTAGGTACATAGTCTCCAGCCGACTTTTCAGCAGAGTAATAGGAAATGTAGCTCAAACATAAAAAACCGATAGCCAGAGCCGATACGGTTGTAATAACCGTCAGCAACAGTGCATTTGATTTCATGCGAAACATAATGGAAGAAAGAGATAATACATTGTTAATCGATAAATAGCCTTTTTTGCTTTTACGCATCAGATTTAATAAAAAGCGAACTGAGCCTTTATAAAACAAATAGGTTCCGATGATAACCGAAGCTAAAATAGATACCATTGCGATGGACAAAGCATTCATGCTTGTAAAAGATCCGTCAAACAATTTAGCAGAAATATAGTAGCCGGAAGCAATAAAGATCATGCCAAGAATTCCAATAATAATTTCAAGAATACTGATTTTTTTTGTTTTGCTTTCTGTAGATGACGTAACGCGGAATAGGGCTAAAATGGTCTGTCGTTTAATAAAAAGATAGTTCATCGTCATGATTAACAAATAGATGACGCCGAACACAATCAGCGTTTGAATCAAGGCTTCTTCTGAAAAGTGAAGCTTGGCAATGCCTTTTGTATCGGTGATTTTAAACAAAATCATAATGACCGCTTTTGAAAACGAAAACCCAATTAAAATGCCGACAATCAGTGAGGCAAAATACAGCATAAAATTTTCAACGGTCAAAATACGGAAAATTTTTGTTTTGGTCATGCCAATTAGCTGAAATAAGCCAATTTCTTTACTGCGTCGCTTAATAAAAATCGTATTTGCATATAGTAGAAAGATAGAAACAATGGCTACAAGTAAAACAGAAGCGGCCCGAACCGCCGCGCCTCCTTTAATGGAGCCTTTGGTTGCATCAAGAGCAGGATCGTACTGAAGCGTGACAAAAGCAAAATATAAAGCTGCGCTGAAAACCAGTGCAAAAACGTACAAATAATAGTTTTTTACATTCTTTTTGAAGTTGCGGAAGACGAGCTGATTAATATTCATCTTGCACTCCGCCTAGTACACCTTGAGTTTTCATAATATCTTCAAAGAAGTCTTTTCGCGTTTGATCCCCTTTATACAGCTGCGTATAAATTTGTCCGTCTTTTATAAAGATCACTTTACTGCAGTAGCTGGCTGCCACTGGGTCATGCGTTACCATCACAATTGTTGCGCTTCTTTTGTCATTAAGCTCGGTCAGTTTGTTTAATAAATCGCTAGCTGCTTTTGAGTCAAGTGCACCGGTTGGTTCGTCAGCAAAAATCATACTTGGCTCATGAATAAAGGCTCTTGCAGCAGAAGTACGCTGCTTTTGTCCGCCCGAAATTTCATTTGGATATTTATCTTTGAGCTCATAGATGCCGAGCTGTTTGGCTAGCGCGTCAAATTTTTTGTGAGCTACTGCTGAAGGAGTTTTGACAACAGAAAGAGGCAAGAGGATATTTTCTTTGACTGTCAGTGTATCGAGCAAGTTATAGTCTTGAAAAATAAAGCCTAAATGTGTTTTTCGGAAGTTTGCTAACTGCTTTTCTTTCATTCTGCTAATTTCATTTCCTTCAATTTTGATGGTTCCGCCGTTGATTTTATCAATCGAGGAAAGCACGTTCAAAAGCGTGGTTTTACCTGAGCCGGAAGCCCCCATAATTCCTACAAATTCTCCTTTCATAATCGTAATATCTACACCTTTTAATACTTCTTGTTTATTAAATTTATTTCCGTAGCTTTTATGAATATTAGTTGCTTCTAATATGTTCATATGTATTCACTCCTTTAATCTGATACGTTTATTATAAAAAAAGAGCCTTGCGTTTTCCTTTGATTCACCGAACAAATAACGAAAGCATGTGACATTTTTGTCACATGCTTTTCATATCAACAAAATCATTTGATTTAGGAAAGGCAAGTGTAAACGTCGTGCCTTCGTTAAGAGCTGACTGCACGCCAATGTGAATCGAAAGAGCGTGCGCAGCTTTTTGAGCGAGATACAAACCCATACCTGTGGCACGGCTGTCTTCATGCTGAGTGGTTGATGTAAAACCTTTCTCAAAAATGCGCGGCATATCTTTAGGAGAAATGCCGCGTCCGCTGTCTTTTACCTCGACGTACACTTGACCATTGTGCTTGTAGCTTCTAATCATTACGTCAGATTCTTCACTGTACTTGACTGCGTTTGTTAAGAGCTGTCTCATAATAAACGAAAGCCACTTTGCGTCACACAGTACATGTCCTGCCTGTATGTCCACATCAAACCCAATCTTTTTTTGCATACACCAAGCTTGCAGCGTTTTGATCTCGGTGAAAATAAGGGACTCTAAATCCAGATGTTCAATATACATATCATTTTCGATAAAGAAAATGCGCTTTTGATGCAGCTGTTGATCAAGTAAAAAGTGAATACGGAGCCACTCGAACGTCAAGTTTGCTTTAACTTCTCGATTTTCTAAGCGTTCAATTATTAAATGCATTGCAGTTAACGGCGTTTTAATTTCGTGAATCCAAGCTAACATTTCATCTTTTTCCTGCGTCACGTGCAGCTGAGTTTGCACCGCATCTTTTTTCGCCTGTTCTAATTGTTGCATCAGATTTTGCTGAACAATCTTTTCAAAGGGGCGCAGCGGATGAGAAAGAGTAGAAGAATCAAAGAAATCCTCTTCATCTTTTAACCCTTGGTAAAATTTCGTTTCTTTCTGATAGCGGAAGACGCAAAAAATAAGAAAGATAATCGATGATAAAAACACGATATAAAGAATCGAAGACAGAGGAATGGATTCATCAATATAAGCGATAAAAAGCATTAAAAGATGCATCATAAAAAAGAAAAGAATCCAGCTTAGACGCTCGCGAATAAAGAGTTTAATCATAGCGTTCCTCTTCAATCGCTACGTAGCCTTGACCGACTTTTGTTTCAATAAAGCTTCCCAGTCCAATTTCATCTAACTTTTTTCGCAGGCGATTGACGTTTACCGTTAGGGTATTATCACTGATAAACCGTTTATCTTCCCACAAACTATTAATCAGCTCATCTCGGCTTACAATCGTATTCTTTTTATATATTAAGCATTTTAAAATAAAGATTTCATTTTTGGTTAACTCAATAGCTTTAGATTCCGTTGATACTTTATTTTTTTCGTAATCAATCGTTGCGCCTTGCCACGAAAGAAGGCTTACTTGTTCAACGCTGTAATTATACACGCGGCGGAGAAGGGCTTGTATTTTTGCTACAAGCACATCAAAATGAAACGGCTTTTGCACAAAGTCGTCTGCTCCAAACTGCATAGACATGACCATATCAGAAGGATGATCTCGTGAAGATAGGAATATAATAGGGATTTTCGAGTGAGAGCGAATCATTCTGCACCAGTGGAATCCGTCATACTTCGGCAGCTGAATATCCATAATCACTAAATCAGGTTTTACCTCGCTAAACTCCTGCATAGCGTTACTGAAATCACGGATGCCATAAACATCATATGACCATTGCTCCAACCGCTCTTTCAGTTCGTTAAACAGCGTTACATCATCTTCAATTAAAAGAAGTTTAAACAATAACACGTACCACGCTTTCTGTTTTTATACTTATTTTATAGCAATATCCTTTTATTTACCATATGTGAAAGTAGATTCACCGGTGTTCTTTATAAAATGTGAAAGAATAGCTTTCGACGAGCATAGTTTATAAACATATATTGAACTCTAGTAAAAAAGAGAGAGCTGTTATGAAAGCAATGGTATGTACTAAGTATGGTAAACCAGATGTTCTTCAGCTTCAAGAAGTGGAAAAGCCTATTCCAAAAGAGAATGAAATACTGATAAAAATTCATGCCACCACGGTCACATCGGGCGACTGCAGAGTGAGGAGCTTTAATAGTCCACTGCTATTGTGGCTTCTAATGCGAATAGCTTTAGGATTACGGAAGCCTAGAAAATCAATACTAGGCGTAGAGCTGGCCGGAGAGGTAGAAGAAGTCGGAAAGAACGTAACGCGGTTCAAAAAAGGCGATCAGCTTTTTGCGATGACAGGGATGAAGTTCGGAGGATATGCGGAATATATCTGCTTACCAGAAAAGGGGACAATAGCCGTAAAACCAGAGAATGTAACCCATGAAGAAGCCGCCTCTATTTCTTTCGGCGGCGCGACGGCTCTGCATTTTTTTAGAAAAGGAAACATTCAAGCCGGGCAAAAAGTGATTATCTACGGTGCTTCAGGTGCCGTAGGAACTGCCGCTGTACAGCTTGCTAGCTATTACGGAGCTGAAGTGACAGGCGTGTGCAGTGCTAAAAATAGTGAACTAGTAAAGTCTTTAGGAGCAGCCCGCGTCATCGACTACCAACACGAAAATTTTACTGAAAAAGAAGAAAAATACGATCTTATCTTTGATGCCGTTGGGAAAATCACAAAAAATCAGTCCAAGGAAGCGTTAGCCTTAAATGGACGCTTTGTTTCGGTCGAAGGGCAAGGAATTGCCAAAGTGCAGACGAAAGATTTATTGCTTCTTAAAAAGCTGATGGAAGAAGGGCAGATAAAATCAGTGATTGATAGATGCTACTCTTTAGAACAAATTCCAGAAGCTCATGAGTATGTAGAAACCGGACATAAAATAGGGAGCGTAGTCGTTACGTTAAAAAAGTAAAAAAGAGAATCTCTTTAAAAGATCCTCTTTTTTACGATATTAAACGTTACTCTCCGCCTTTAATCCAAAGTTCCAGAGGAAGCCCTACAAGGTTCTTTCCGATCCATTCTCTGGCAATATTATTAGAAGGGCCCATAGCAATGCCCGCTCTGGCATCTCGGAACAAACGTTCAATAGGGCCTTTTTTATAGCCGTATCCGCCGCTTACATCCAAGGCAATTCGCGTCGCTTTGTTGGCTACTTCTGAAGCATGAACTTTAAATTCAGTCAGCGGAAGGGTAAGAACACCCTGTGCTTTTTGTTCAGCTTGTAAAATATCAAGTTGTTCTGCCAAGTCAATTTGCCATGGTTTTGTGCTTTCAATGAGCACTTTTGCTTCAGCAATCTGCTGGCGAATGACTTGATAGTCGCTAAGCTGGTTATTAAAATCGCGGTGAATCGTTCGCGTTGCGTGGTTAACCGCAAGCTCTAATGCATGTTCCGCTACGCCAAGCCAAGCAGAACCAAGGCCAATTAAATAAATAGGGGAAACGCCGTTTAAGACGATTTCTTTACCTGTTTCTTCACTGCCTAAAAGATCTTCTTTTGGCACGTGTACATTTTTATAAGAAATCGGACCGCTGTGATTACCGCGAACGCCCAGAGCTTCCCATGGACTTGCAGTAATGCCGTCTGATTTCCCGTCTACAATAAAAAAGCTAATATCAGTTGCTTCTTGTGCTTCAGGACTGCGTGTTTGGACGATATAAAAATCAGCTTGCCCGGCGCTCGTAGTAAACGATTTGTCAGCATTAACTACATAATCTTCACCATTTCGCTGCGCTTGACTGAAGTTGTACCACCAGTGTCCTCCTGAGGCTTTTTCACTTGTAGAGTACGTACCAATCAGCCCTTGGTCAATGGGTTTTAACCAGCGTTTCTTTTGATCGTCGTTTCCGTACAGCGTAATAGTTTGAATCGCTCCGACATGCATCACGTAAACTAAAGCAGTAGAAGCACAAGCTTTTGCAATTTCCTCAGCTACAATCGCAAAAGCCACGTGATCAAGTTCTAAGCCGCTGTATGCTTTTGGTACAAGAATATTTCCCCAGCCTGCTTTAATAAGCGCTTCTAAATTTTCTCGTGGAAAAATGCCTTCTTCATCTGTACGGGCTGCATTAGGCCGGATCACTTCATCTACGAGAGAAGCAATTTTCTCCCGGATAGATGCGTAATAAGCGCGCGTTGATTGATTGTATACAGGACGTGCAGAAACTTCGATTGACATAACATACCTCCAAAAATTTTAATGTTCGTTACGATAAACTATTTATAATGCACCCGCTTTTTCTTTTAGTTCCTGTTCTTTTTGTCTTACGAGCGGAATAATGGTTTCGCCAAAAGTTTTGATTTCTTCTTCATAATGTAAAAAGCCTGTCAAAATAATATCCACACCGATTTTTTTCAGTTCGATAATTTGATTGGCGACTTGTTCGGCTGTTCCGATAAGGCCAGTTCGGAAACCATCATTATACTGAACTAAGTTTTCAAACGAAGAGTTTGCCCACATGCCTTCACCTTGAGGAGAAGCTTTGCCCGCAAATTTCACTTGACTTTCAAACCCTTCAACGGCTTCTTTATCTGCTTGTAGAACAATTTCTTTTAGCACTTGTTTTGCTTCTTCTTCTGTTTCACGGACAATGACAAACCCGTTTACGCCAAATTGAATATCACGGCCGTTTGCGTTTGCTTTTATGTCTTCAATTTGATTTTTTAAGTTTTCGATTGAGCTGCCGTTCATGAAATAGACGTCTGACACCCGGCCTGCCATTTCACGCGCAGCTTTAGAGTTTCCTCCTTGAAATATTTTCGGCGGCTGAAGAGGCTTTGGTTTTAAAGGTGCGTCATTTAATCGGTAAAAGTCTCCTTTGAACGTAGTCGTTTCGTTTTTCCATAGTTCTCGAAGCACGTTAATAAACTCTTCAGAACGGCGGTAGCGCTCATCATGATCTAGCCACGGTTCGCCGTAGCCGTTAAATTCGCCTTTAAACCAGCCGCTTACCACGTTCACAGAGACGCGCCCGCTGCTGATATGATCAATAGTCGAAATGATTTTAGCAAATACGCCGGGATGCCATAACCCCGGAAGAACCGCTGTAATAATGTTGATTTTTTTAGTAGTGGCGGCCAGTGCAGAAGCGAGAGTTGCAGCTTCTAGTTGATTTTCAGCGCCGTAGCTTGCAAAAAATCTAGTTTGCAAGAGAACGTAATCAAAGCCTACCTGCTCGGCAATTTGCGCATACCGGCTGTTTGCTTCAAATGACCACTCTGTTTTTTGAGGAATGTTGGAAATGACAAGGCCTCCGCTTACGTTCGGGGCCCAATAAGCAAATTGTAAACTCATATGTAACGCCTCCTTAGTTAAGTAGTGAAAATAAATGAGCTGGGGAAAACATTCATCTCCTTAAATGCCAAAGGCTCTTATCCCTCTTCAAGTTGAAGAGAAAATAAGAGCCTTCAGTAGCCTGACAGGCGGTATGGATGCTGAATGTACATATAGTTATATCACCGGTTATTCCGATAGTCAAAGTGAGTTTTAAGGAATTTAAAAGAAATGAAATCGTAATTAAGTTTAACTAAAGAAGGAAGAAATCATCTATTCCAATCAAAAAACAAACTTGACTTATAGGAATAGTGAGTATACTATTCAAATATGCTAAATAAATGAGAGGTCAGCAGTTATTTTCTCTAAATAAATAGCCGTTTAAAAATAATCGACCAGACGACTGGAGATGCTTTGAACAATCAAAGCATCTCTTTTTATTTGTCGTGAAAAGGAGGAAGTATACGTTGAGTAAAAAAAGAAAGCTAAAGCTAGGAGCAAATATTAAAGGACTTGGAAATACGACGGATGGATGGAGACATCCGGACGTAGAGCCTGATGCGAGCATTAATATTGAGTTTTATAAGAAACAAGCGCGCATATTAGAAAAAGGACTTTTCAGCTTTCTCTTTATTGCGGATGGATTAGCCATATCTGAAAAGTCTATTCCTCACTTTTTAAATCGTTTTGAGCCCATTACGCTGCTGTCAGCTTTTGCTGCTTCTACGAGTCACATCGGACTAGTTGGAACGGTTTCAACAAGTTTCAGTGAGCCTTTTACAATCGCTCGTCAGCTGATGTCTCTTGATCATATCAGCGGTGGCCGAGCAGGATGGAACTTAGTTACTTCTCCGCAAGAAGGGGCAGCGCGCAATCACAGCAGAGGATATCTTCCTGTTCACAGCGAGCGATACGAAATGGCAAAAGAGCATCTCGACGTAGTAAAAGGGCTGTGGGATTCGTGGGAAGACGATGCTTTTATCTATCAAAAAGAAACCGGTCAGTTTTTTGATCCGAAAAAAATGCATACACTTGGGTTTAAAGGCAAGCATTTTCAAGTTCAAGGGCCTTTAAATATTGCTCGTTCAAAGCAAGGACATCCGGTTGTGTTTCAAGCTGGCTCATCAGAAAGGGGAAGAGATTTCGGAGCGGAAAATGCGGATGCGATTTACACAAATGCACATACACTAGAAGAGGCGCAGGCATTCTATCAAGATATGAAAAATAGAGCGAAAAATCACCGAAGAAGTCCTGAAGAGCTTCTCATTTTTCCAAGTATTGATTTAATTATAGGAGATAGCGAGGAAGATGTAGAAAGAAGATATGGAGAGCTTGCTGCTTTAATTCCAATTGATCATGCCATTACATATTTAGCTCGTTTTTTTGATGATTATGACTTTCATCAATTTGACGTAGACGCACCGTTTCCAGAGTTAGGGGATATCGGAGCCAATGCCTTTCAAAGCACCACGAATAAAATTAAACAAGCGGCGGCTGCTCGAAAGTTAACGTTAAGAGAGGTCGCGCTTGAAACAATTTTGCCTCGTTCGCCGTTTTCCGGAACGCCAGAGCACGTAGCGGATGAAATGCAAAAATGGTATGAGCAGGAAGCAGCGGATGGATTTGTGCTTCGCCCGTTTATGAGCGAGACGTTTCATCAGTTTGTGGAAAAAGTGGTGCCTATCTTGCAAGAGCGTGGTCTTTACGACACTTCATACGAAAGCAGTACGCTGCGCGAGAATTTGAACCTTTCCGTTCCAGCCAATCGATATAGTCAAACAAAGGGGGAGTTTGTATATGACAGTTAAATCAATCAGTGAATACAGCGTCACAGAAAGCTTAAAGAAGCAGGTAATTGAGTGGAGAAGACATTTTCATCGCTATCCTGAATTATCGTTTCAAGAGCATCGAACGGCTCAGTACGTTGAAGATACGCTTCGTTCGTTTGGAAGCTTTATCATTACGCGTCCTACACCAACAAGCGTGGTGGCTAGATTAATAGGAAAAGAGCAGGGAAAAGTGGTTGCGATTCGAGCGGATATGGACGCGCTGCCGATTGAAGAAGAAAACACGTTTGCATTTGCTTCGGTTCATAAAGGCGTGATGCATGCATGCGGACATGACGGTCACACGGCTATTTTGCTAGGAGTAGCTTCTGTGCTTTCTCAGTTAGGAAATGAATTTAAAGGAGAAATTCGCTTAATTTTTCAACACGCAGAAGAGCTGCTGCCCGGGGGAGCGCAGGAGCTTGTGAAAGAAGGCGTGATGGAAGGTGTGGATTATGTAATTGGTACGCACTTGAATTCTGGTCTTCCGGTCGGAGAAATCGGCGTGCTTGCAGGTCCTATGATGGCTTCGCCTGACACGTTTAATATATCGATTAAAGGAAAAGGAGGACACGCCGCGGCGCCTCATGAAGCAGTTGACGCCATCGTTGTAGGAGCGCAAATTGTGACAAACCTTCAAACGATTGTTTCAAGAACGACGAATCCAATCGATAAATTAGTCGTATCGGTTACACAATTCCACGGAGGAACTACGCACAACGTACTTCCTGATAAAGTGCAGCTGAACGGTACCGTTCGAAGCTTTGACGCGGCTCTGCGAGAAAAAGTTCCGGCACAAATTGACCGGATTGTAAAAGGACTAACAGAAGCCTACGGCGCAGAGTACACGTTTACGTATGAAAAAGGCTATCACCCTGTCATTAACTCTGAAGAAATTACAAGGTTAATTGAAGAAACAGCCATTGAAGAATACGGAAAAGACCGTGTAAAGACACTGTCTCCTAAAATGGGAGGAGAAGATTTTTCAGCTTACCTGCAGGAAACGGAAGGAGCTTTTTTTAACATCGGAGCCCGAAATGAAGAAGGAGGCATCGTATACCCTCATCATCATCCGAAGTTTACGGTAGATGAAGACTCGCTTGAAATTGGCGTAAAGATGTTTTTGCGCATAACAGAAAAGCTGTTGGCTCGTTAAAAAAAGAACAAGAACCTATTTGGTTCTTGTTCTTTTTTATGTATCCTTACTTCGTATCTTTATAATTCGTCGCAAAACCTGCTGCAATTAAACCAATTAAACCCAGCACTCCTACAATGACGGTTATGACCATTACGTTCACCTCAGTCGCTCTTAATAATACGCTTTCAATTGTTTAATTTTACCATGAGTCTTCATATGAAAGAAGCTTTTCTTTTAAAGGCTCTAGCTTTTTAAATTTTTGATCATAGCTTTGCCGTTTTAACATGTCGTTGGTTATTATCAGCGCATCTTCTTTACGCCCTGCATACAAGTAAGCTTCAATGACTTCGTCAAATCCTTCTGAGTAAGGGAATTTTTCGTATTTTGCGAGTTTAAATGATGCATCGTAGTGTTTCGTTGATTCTTCATATTGCTTTAGTTTTAAAAGCATACGCCCGTTCGCTAAATGTAAATCAGCTCGTTCTAAATCGGTAAGGGTATGGAGTTCAATTCCTTGGTTACGTATATCAAGCGCATCTCCATAGCGCTTTTTCTCTTCCAGCTCAAACGCTCTCTCGTAAAAATGATCAAACTTCGTTAGCGGTCTCCTTGATTTATAGAACTTGTAAATGCCGTATAGAATCAAAAGCAATAACCAAAGCAATTCCTTCAACTCTCTTTCATCTCTTTATGTATAATATTTATAGTAAAGGAAATTAAAACTAATTGATAGATTGAATGAAAGAAATACATTTGGAGGTATAGGGTGGTCATCAACCAGCAGATTTACCATGTAAAAGGACTTCAGTACATTATTCGCTCAGCTGCCACTAGCGATGCAAACGAACTGTCTCACCTAAGAGTTCAGCTAGATGGAGAAACGGAAAACTTAGATCGTGAATCAGGAGAAGGGTATATGGACGAATCCGACTTTGAAAAACTTATTCAACGTGACACAGAAAGTAAACGAAACTTATTTTTAGTAGCGGTTGTACATAATGAAATTGTCGGATTTTCAAGATGTGAAGGTAATGAGTTGAAGCGATTGGCTCATAAAGTAGAGTTTGGTGTATGCATCGCAAAAGAATATTGGGGATACGGAATTGGCAAAGGTTTTTTGCAGCAATCCATACTGTGGGCAGAGAGCGCGACCATGAAGAAAATGACGCTGAATGTGTTAGAAACGAATAAAAAAGCCATTGATTTATATGAAAAGTTCGGATTTGAAGTAGAAGGAGTATTAAAGAATGACAAGGTGCTGTCAGACGGCAAGCTCTATAATACAGTAGTGATGGGGCGCTTTGCATAGCTTTTTACGAGGATTTTTTTATCGATCTTTAAAGAAAAAAACACCTTCAAGTACACTATACTTGAAGGTGTTTTGCGTTTCGCCTGTTTTACTAGAATGATAGTTAGTGATAGACCTCACTTTTTTCACTAAAGCTTTTATTGATTTCAAATCCTTGTTCTTCTTCTTTTTCGACATCTGTGCCAATAGGCTCCCACTTAATAAGAAACGTCGCGATCAGACCAATAACGGGAACGATTGTAAGGACGAGAAATGTTGTATAGATTCCGCCAATCGAAAGGACAACCGGGAATAAGTAAAAACCTAAAATGCTGCCGATACGCGTTGTTCCTTGCCCCCATCCAGAGCCTAGCCCTCGCAGTTCAGTAGGGTAAGAAAGAGTGGCCATTGTCATCCCTTGCGCTCCCGGGCCAAAAGATTGACCAAAAATAAATAAAGCAATAAATAAAATCGGTAGCGCAATAAAATGAGTATCACCTGTTAGTCCCATCAGGACCAAGCTTAAAGAACAAATGATATAGCCTGTAATCGCAAGTTTTCTTATGCCAACTTGTTCAGTTAGCCGTGATTGTGTAAAGCCGCCAATAATCCCAAATAAATTAAAGAAAAGAGTACCGATAATTGCATAAATCATTCCTTTACCAAAAATAAGCGTGGAGATGGTTGGGATATAGAAGCCAACTGCAAAATACTGCATACTTTGAGTAGCCGTAATGATGGAAGCTAGAAATGTCCGAGCCCGATACTTTCCTTGGAAAATAGCTTTGTAAGACAGTTTTTTTGAACGAGATACTGGTTCTTCTTTTGCATTTTTAGCCACCGTGACTTGTATGTCATAGGTTTTCTCTAACACCTTGACAGCTTGTTTAAGCGGAAGATGATGAGCCGCCCACATTGGACTTTCATCCATGTAGCGGTAGCGCAAAATTAACACGATTAGTGCAGCAACAGCTCCAAATCCTACCGACCAGCGCCAAATGTCTTCGTGCTGCCCGAGCAGGTAAAAAGGAAGAACAACAAGTCCAGTAACAGTTGCGGCCACGTACCACAGGGGACACCACAAGTTCACGTATTGGCCTTTTTTCTTTAAATTACTAAACTCAGCAATAAAGCTGAGCGCTACCGGAACATCTAGTCCTACGCCTAGGCCCATTAAAAACCGAAAGATAAATAACCAAACTAAATCAGTCGCTAAAGCAGCGCCAAGAGCAGAGAATACCATGAAAAATAAATCGATTAAAAACATTTTGTTGCGGCCGAATTTGTCCGTGTAATATCCTCCTACAGTAGCTCCTAGCAAGGCGCCAAAGGCCATAATAGCTGTAAGGCTTCCAAGGCCGGCAGGAGAAAGGTTAAATTGTTCCTTTAATTGATCAGCTCCAATTCCGAGACTGGTAAAGTCGTAGGCATCGACAAAAATGCCCCCTAAAGCTACTAAAATGATTTTCCAGCTTTTAGAGGTAACTGGATTTGAATTAACAAAGTTGATAATGTCTTGACGGGATTGAATTACGTGTGGTTGAGCACTTGCCATACTTGACCTCCTTATCGTATTAAAACCCTTAACCAAAGAAACAAAAAAGACTCTCATCTATTAAAAAGAATGAGAGCCTCCAGTTGTCTGGTCGGTTTTTAAATCCTATATGTTTAGTGAGATTAATTTACCAAAAAATTCATAGAGTTGTCAATACGAGATACGAACGATTCAAATAAATTCTAAGAATAACATAATCATTGACAATCGTAGCATAAACTTTTAATATATAATTAAACAAAGTGAATTACTTGGTATTGATGATACTGTACGAAAAAGCGCCTACTAGGCAACTGGAGGCCAGACCATTGTGGTGAAACAAATGGACTGGTCTCCTTTTTATATTGAATGGGTGTTATGGAAGAGTTGGATTCTGGAACGGAATAGTTGGTATAGATTTAGCGATGAGCAAAATAGTCGAGTGGATAATAGGCAAGGTTTTTCTTAATAAGGTTTTTGAGAGCGCAAACATTTTAAGAGGGGGATCCGTATATGACTGCCGACTTTCATTTTCATACAGATGTATTAATTATTGGAGGAGGCCCTGCCGGTGCATGGGCAGCTCTGCAAGCAGTTAAAGAAGGTGCAAAAGCTGTACTTGTAGATAAAGGATATTGTGGAACGAGCGGAGCAACTGCGCCTTCTGGTACAGGAGTTTGGTATGTAAAGCCCACTTCTGATGAACAGATGACCGCGATGAAAAGCAGAGAAGAGCTGGGGGGATATTTAGCCGAAAGAAGCTGGATGAAACGAGTGCTTGATTGTACGTTTGAACAAGTAAATGAATTAGCTCATTTTGGCTATCCGTTTCCAGTAGATGAAAAAGGGATTTCTCAGCGAACGACGCTTCAAGGTCCTGAATATATGAGGCTAATGCGGCGTCAGCTTCAAAAAGCAGGCGTACAGATTTTAGATCATAGCCCGGCACTGGAGCTTCTTGCAGATGAACACGGTGTGGCAGGTGCTTGCGGAATCAATAATCAAACGAAAGAAACATGGAGAGTGGAGGCTGCTGCAGTTGTGATTGCAACTGGAGGCTGTGCATTTCTGAGCGGAGCACTCGGTACAAATGTTTTAACAGGAGACGGTTACTTATTAGCTACAGAAGCAGGTGCGTCGCTTTCCGGCATGGAGTTTTCAAATGCTTATTCAATTTCGCCAGCTTTTTCTCCAATCACAAAATCAGCATTTTATAAATGGGCTACATTTTATTATGAAGACGGTACAGTGATTGAAGGAGCCGGTTCTCATAAAGGGCGTTCCATCATAGCCAGAACGTTAATGACCCAGCCTGTTTATGCAAGGCTGGATAAAGCGGATGAACGTATTCAAAAAGCAATGCGCTTATCACAGCCAAATTTCTTTTTGTCGTTTGATCGTCTTCATATGAATCCCTTTACTCAAATGTTTCCAATCACTCTGCGTTTTGAAGGAACCGTTAGAGGAACAGGCGGTATTCACATTATAGACGAAACGTGTAGAACCGACATTCCAGGGTTATATGCAGCCGGAGATGCGGCAACACGCGAATTAATCTGCGGAGGATTTACCGGAGGAGGCAGCCATAATGCAGCATGGGCTATCTCTTCAGGCTGCTGGTCAGGAAAAGCAGCGGCAGCATTTGCTGTTAAGCAAGGGCGAAATACTGCAAGTCGACATGCCAACGGCTTATCAGAAGCGTCAGGAATCACAAAGTCAGTAGCTTCTTCTGATTCAGCTGATACGAAAGAAATGATAGCATCGGTTCAGCGCGAAGTCTTTCCATATGACCGGAACTGGTTTCGTTCAGAAGCAAGATTGCAAGATTCTCTGACGAGGTTAAATGCGGTGTGGAATGAGTTGAAGAACGGAGTGTATGATAAAGAAAGAAACATCGTGAGAAGTCGAGAGCTTGCGTCCATGACGGCCACGGCGCGATGGATGTATACAAGTGCATTAGAAAGAAAAGAAACGAGAGGAATGCACCGGCGTGACGATTTTCCGTTTATGGATTCCAAGCAGCACTACCGGATTCTGAGCGGAGGCGTGCAGGAAGTTTGGGCGAGACCTTTAGGTACAAAGTCTTCTAATCACGTAAAGGGGGTTATATAATGATCGAGATCCTTAGTGAAGACCGGTGTATTAACTGCAATCTTTGTGTATCCGTTTGTCCAACAAATGTCTTTGACCGCTCTCGCATGGGAGGCGCTCCTTCCATAGCTCGTCAATCCGATTGTCAAACTTGCTTTATGTGTGAACTGTATTGTCCGGTAGATGCTTTGTACGTGACGCCTTTAGCTGAACAAACTGCAGAAGTAGATGAACAGCACCTAATTAATCATCACCTGCTCGGAAGTTACCGAGAAGCTGTAGGCTGGGGAAAAGGAAGAAAATCCACCGCTTCTTCTGATCAGTCGCATATCATCTTAAATAGAAAATAGACAAAAAAGAGCGGACAAAGCCGCTCTTTTTTCTTTACTTTTGCGTTTCACGAACCCATTTCACAATATCATCAATGACATAAGAAGGAATGTTGGCTGAAACAGCATATTCATCGGGCGTGCTTTTTTCACCAGTTCCTTCTGTGAAAAAGTGGTTGAGCTTTGGATAAAGCTTAAAAGAAGCGTTGGAACGCTGAGACAAGCTTTGCTTCCAGCCTTCAAAATCTTCGGTCGTTACTTGATAATCACGCGCTCCTTGTAAAAGAAGCAGCGGCGTTTTCTGAGATTTTGCAATTTCTGCGGGGTGCCAGTGAGCTAAGTCATACCAAAAATAAGGCGTGCCAAGCAAAAATTCTTTTGGCGGCTGAGCTGGCGAAAAGCTTGGGTCTTGTAAAATGGCAAACTGCTGCTGGAAAAAAGAAAGCTGCTCTTTCGGAAGCTGATTCAGCGATACAAGATAGGCAAATTGTTCAAGCATTAACTCTGGAAGTGTGCGGCTCGGTGCAGCAAGTAAAACAGAGCCCCGCACGCTTTTATCAGGCGTTTGATTTAAAATTCGAGGCATCATCATGCCTCCTTGACTGTGTCCTAGTATAAAAATGTTACGGCTGTCGATGCCTTTTTGTTTCGCCATTGCTTTGACTGCGAGTACGGCATCATCAGTTGTTTCATCGTCAACGCTTATCTTACTTTCACCGGACATTTTAGCTGTATGTTCGTATGTACGCTTGTTGTAGCGTAAAACGGCGATTCCTTGAGAAGCCAGTCCTGAAGCCAGATCTCGAAACGGCTTTAAGCTCATAAAGGTTTCATCTTGATCAGAAGGACCTGATCCGTGAACTAAAATGACAACGGGGACATTTTGATGCTTTGAACGTATTGGAAGAGTGAGCGTTGCTGGAAGTTCGTAAGGTGCTTTGCCGATTGAAAGCTGTTTTTCACTGTAGTTCTTAGGGGTGTCATAAGGCGGTGTGGAAAATGAAAACTGGCGCTCGTCCGGTACAATTCGCCAGTCATCGATTTGACGATTTTGACTAAAACGAACGGTTAAAGTAGCTGATGCATGTTCAAATTTAATGGGAATGTCTATATTCCGATGAACGGTATTGACTTCGCCTTGTACAGCTGTACCAACCTTTTTTACAGCACCAAGCTGAGCGGTTAAAGATGACCACCACGTTTTTAGGTTGTCTTCACTCATTTTTGCCTGCAGGCTGCGGGAAAAGTAGCGCGTAGCTTCTTTTGTTTTTCCGTTTGCTACATTCGTTAAAAATACGTTTGCTCGTTTGACTTCAACTTTTGCTGAGTGATGAGCAGCATTCGCCGCTGCTTCAGCTTGAATGGTTGAAGTGGACATAGGAAGTACTTGAAGGCCGAGAGCTAAAGAAACAGCGAGTGGAAGGGCAGCTTTTACTTTTTTCATACATCATCCTCCTTGGCGATTCTTTTACTCTACCAGTATACCAATTTTAGGTAAATGAAGTCATGTCATTCTGAGATAAAAAGAAAGGCGCTGGGCTATAAATATGGTAAAATAAAGAAGTTAAATTATTTAGAAAATTAAAATAAATTAAGAAGTGTAAAAGAGGAGGAGCTTTTATGAACTATGATCCGCATTATCATCCATATCCATCTTACCGAGTGCCCGTTTATGCAAAGAAAGGAATGATATCTACATCTCAGCCGCTTGCAGCGCAGGCAGGTCTTGATATCTTAAAAAAAGGAGGTAATGCTATTGATGCAGCGATCGCGACAGCGGCAAGTCTTACCGTATTAGAGCCGGCTTCTAATGGGATCGGAGGAGACGCGTTTGCGCTTGTATGGACGAATAATCAGCTGTATGGACTAAACGCGAGCGGACCTTCTCCGCAGTCTATTTCCATTGATGCGCTGAAGGAAAAAGGATACAGAGAAATTCCTAAGTACGGAATGATTCCCGTTACGGTTCCCGGTGCTCCGGCTGGTTGGGCTGCTTTATCAAAGCGATTTGGTAAACTGCCTCTTTCTCAAGTGCTGGAGCCTGCTATTCAATATGCTAAAGAAGGATTTCCATTGGCGCCTACACTCGCTAAACAATGGAAACAAGCGTACGATACGTTTAAACGAGTACATACAAGCGAAGAATTTGAATCGTGGTTTCAAACGTTTGCGCCGAATGGACGAGCACCAAAAGCAGGAGAGATGTGGTCATCTACTGATCATGCTCATACGCTTCAGCTCATTGGTGAGACAAATGCAGAAGCCTTTTATAAAGGTGAGCTTGCAGAACGTATGGATGCATTCAGCAAAAAATATGGCGGCTTTTTATCAAAAGAAGATTTGGCAGCTTACGAACCGGAGTGGGTAAATCCTATTTCCGCTCACTACCGTGGATATGATGTTTGGGAAATTCCTCCGAACGGACAAGGGCTTATTGCGTTACTGGCATTAAATATCGTAAAAGGCTTTGAGCTTCAAGAAAAAGACGCCGTCGATACGTATCATAAACAAATCGAAGCGATAAAGCTTGCGTTTGCGGACGGAGCAAAATACATTACCGAAGAAGCGAAAATGAACGTACCTGTCAGGGAACTGCTGTCTGATACATATGCAAGCTATCGCCGCAGCCTTATAGAAGAACATGCTCTGCAGCCTGAAGCAGGAGAACCTGTCGGAAGCGGAACAGTGTATTTAGCAACGGCTGATGAAGAAGGAAACATGGTTTCATTCATTCAAAGTAATTATATGGGCTTTGGTTCTGGAATTGTTGTGCCAGAAACGGGAATTGCTCTGCAAAACCGCGGTCACAATTTTTCAATGGACCCTAATCACGATAACTGTCTTGCTCCTAATAAAAAAACGTTTCATACCATTATTCCAGGCTTTCTCACTAAAAATAATGCGCCCGTAGGACCTTTTGGCGTGATGGGCGGGTTTATGCAGCCGCAGGGACATATGCAAGTTGTCATGAATACGATTGACTTTCACCTTCATCCTCAAGCCGCTTTAGATGCGCCAAGATGGCAGTGGAAAAAAGATAAAACGGTGCTTGTTGAGCCGACTTTTCCTTCACACGTAGCACAAGCGCTTGAACGAAAAGGACATAAAATTGAAGTAGCCGTGGATTCGATGGCATTTGGGCGCGGACAGATTATTTGGAGAGACCCTGAAAGCGGCGTGCTATGCGGAGGAAGTGAATCACGAACGGATGGTTGTGTAGCTGGATGGTAAGAACAAAATAGATCAAGAAAGAAGCCCGTACTGATTAGAGTCGGGCTTTTTTCATGTCTCAACCATATGTATAAATCTCTTCAAAGAACTGAAAACTAAAACAAACATGTACGTAAAGAGAACGGGATTAGAACAACCGTCTTAAGCTGCCAATCGACACGAAGGTATACTAACAACACTTGGTGAAAGGAGCGAAAAGGTTATGAGAAATAAAAAATTTGAAGTGAATTTTTTACGTACAATGCTGATTATAGGGCTGGGAATGCTCCCTTTTCTATTTAGAAAACCACCGATCAAAGACTGGCTGCTGGCTTATGCATTTAATGCATTAACAAATGGTATTATTGATAAATTTATTGTCTCTCACGGCCTTCTTCGATATCCAACTCGCTTACTGAAAAAACAGTTTAGAATTAATGTGTTGTTCGACTTTTTACTGTATCCTAGCATATCCGTTATGATTAATCAGGCTACGTATCACGATAAAGGGTTAAAGATTTTATATAAAATTGTACTTTTTACGATTCCCATGTTTTTTATTGAATTATGGGCTGAAAAACGAACGAAGCTCATCGAATGGAAAACAGGCTGGATGTGGTACCACACCTTTATTAGCGTAACGTTAAAATCCTACCTTAACCGGCTGCTGATTGGATGGATTCGGAAAATTGAAAAGAAGCAGGACGAAATGAAAATAAAATAACATTGGTTCTAAAAACGACGTTAGAGAGGTGAACAAAGGTGCATATTTCTGTCCTTCTATGGCTGATTTTTCAAAATATCCAGAAGAAAACGTGGAAAAAAATTCACGAGCTATATGCTGGGGTTTTATACGTGAGCTTTTTTAATATTCTTTATTACTTTTTATGTAACGATAAGTTGCTTTGGGATTTTAAATCTTCTCATCTTTCATTAAAAGTACTGCGTATTTTACACCTTATGTTTATTACACCTCTCATGATTTTGTCGTTCTTAGCTACTTATCCGTCTACACTTCTTAAACAGGTAAAATATATCGTAAAATGGGTATGTACAGCTTCATTTGTAGAATGGCTTGGTCTGAGGTGTAAGGGGATTACATTTAGACATGGCTGGCATTTGGGGTGGTCAGCACTTATTTATGTAATGATGCTTATCTTTTCGAGATGGTTTCAAAAAAAGCCTTTTGCGGTCTTGCTGCTATCGGTTTTTGCAACAGTCGTTCTCAGCATCATTTTTAAAGTTCCCATTAGCAAACGAATGCTAAAACATCCGCTGAAACGAATATTGACTCGGCCTTTAAAAGATCATGTGACTCAAGCTGTTGCGAATAAAGTAAGGCGAAAATGCCTGCTTCTCAAGCTGTTCTCGTAAGTGCCTGCTCTCTGTGAAGAGCAGGTTTTTTAGCTTACTGAAGGAATAACGTCCGTCAGCAACAGAATGAAAAAAATCAGGCCGACTCCCGTAAAGCTTAAAGAAGCAAGAAAATAAGCCGTCCAGCGCAAACGAAACGGATTATGTTCGACATTGGCTCCAGACATTAACCTCATGGAGTGAGTGTTATAGTGAGAATGAGCGCTGTTGCTTCCGCTGCTTGAAAACCAAAAAGTTAAAACTGAAAACAAAAGTCCGCTAAAAAACATAAGCTCAATAAAGCGAATGGACAAAAAAGATGAGCACGCATAGGTTAATCCCCCTTCAATAAGCAGGGTAATAACAAAAAAAAGCTGAGTTTTCTTCAAAAAATCCCCCCTTATTCTCTTTGTCTACTTTTGATTATACAATAATTTACATATATAAAAAGTCTCGAAAATGCTTTTATTATGATATAATGGTAATAAATGTATTGTTAAAAGTGCTCAAAATCCGCATGCATCACGATTATAAGGTTTTTTGTAATGATGAGATTTACTATATACGCTGCGCTTAGCTTCAAGTGCGTAGAATGAAAGTGAGGAGTGTTTATGGGCTTGGGAGAGACTGTGATTGCGATACTAGCAGCGGGAGCACTGCTGGTATACGGTACGTTAGAGCTTTGGTTTGCACCTCATAATTCTTCTTTTTTTAAAGGTTGGAAGCAAAAACTAGCCGTCATTTTGCCGTTATACGCAGTTACATTCGGCATATGGTTCGCGTTTTGTTCGTAACAAAAAAGTCTTACAAAAAGGAGGAATGAAAAATGGAAATCAATTCATACCTCATTCGGTTTTCATGTATGCTGATGCTCATGTTTGGAGGATTATTTATTATACGGTATGCAAAAACAGGGGACTTTTATTTAGATCAGCTTCTTGTCTTTGGAGCGGGTTTTGTTCTGTTTATCGGCTCACTTATTTGGAAAAGAAAACATCAGCAGAGAGAAAATAGAAAAGCTTGTTAAACGTATAAAAATGTGACAGTATAAAACAGATAAAAAACGTAATCTCGTGATCGTACCATTGGTTACGGGCTGCTGCTGGAGGAAAAGAAAATGAATGTACCTAATTGCCCAAGCTGTCAATCACAGTATACATATGAAGATGGAAACCTGTTCATCTGCCCGGAGTGTGCGCATGAATGGGGTCAAGATGAAAAAGCAGAAAGCACGGAAGAACAGCTTACTGTAAAAGATGCAAACGGTAATGCTTTAAAAGACGGAGATTCAGTTACTGTCATCAAAGACTTAAAAGTAAAAGGAAGCTCATCGGTTGTAAAAATCGGAACGAAAGTAAAAAGCATTCGTTTAGTAGAAGGCGATCATAACATTGACTGCAAGATTGATGGATTTGGAGCGATGAGCTTAAAATCTCAGTTTGTGAAAAAAGCATAACGATAAAAAAGTCAGGATGAAGAAGACTTTCATCCTGGCTTTTTTCTATGTATCTTAACGGACAAAGTGAAATATATAGACCGTTTTGTCTATTTTAGAAGGGATTTAACTAAATGTCCCGAATTTACTTAAAGTGTCTGAGAACTTGGATATTAATGGAACTGATGTCCGTTTCATGAAGACAAAGGGGAGGGAGAAATGTGAAAAAATTTTTAGCGTTTCAAATTTTAATTGCATTAGTAATTGGAGCTGTTATCGGGCACTTTTTTCCGGATTTCGGGATGGCTTTAAGACCGGTAGGAGACGGGTTTATCCGGCTCATTAAAATGATTGTAGTGCCGATTGTCTTTTCAACCATCGTCATAGGTGCTGCGGGAAGCGGCAGTATGAAACAAATGGGAAGTCTAGGGTTAAAGACGATTATTTGGTTTGAAATTATTACTACCATCGTATTAGGGATTGGTCTGCTGTTAGTGAATTTGCTAAAGCCCGGAGTAGGCCTCGATCTTTCTCATCTTGTTAAAAAAGATATCGGTGAATTGTCTCAGTATACCGACAAGGTCGTGGACTTTAAACAAATGATTTTAAACATCATTCCAACGAATATCGTAGATGTGATGGCAAAAAATGATTTGCTGGCCGTGATTTTCTTTGCTATTTTATTCGGTGTTGCCGCCTCAGGAGTTGGGAAAGCATCCGAACCTGCAATGAAATTTTTTGAATCAACCGCTAAAATTATGTTTAAATTAACGCAAATTGTGATGGTCACAGCGCCTCTTGGTGTACTAGCGCTAATGGCTGCATCTGTGGGGCAATACGGCATTGTACTTCTGCTTCCGATGCTGAAGCTAATTGGAACCGTCTTTTTAGGCCTTTTTATTATTTTATTTGTTTTATTTCCGCTTGTTGGGTTTTTGTTCAAATTCAACTATTTTGAAGTCTTCAAAATGATTTGGGACTTGTTTCTTATTGCGTTTTCAACAACAAGTACAGAAACGGTGCTGCCACAGCTGATGGAGCGTATGGAAAAGTACGGATGTCCTAAACGAGTGGTGTCGTTCGTTATTCCGTCCGGCCTGTCGTTAAACTGTGATGGATCTACTTTGTATTTATCCGTTTCATGCGTCTTTTTAGCACAGGCTTTTAATATTGACATGCCCTTAACTCAGCAATTATTTATGATGCTTATACTCGTAATGACAAGTAAAGGAATTGCGGCTGTCCCGTCAGGTTCACTTGTTGTGCTTTTAGCTACAGCCAACGCAGTAGGTCTGCCGGCTGAAGGAGTTGCAATCATTGCAGGAGTGGACCGCATCATGGATATGGCAAGAACAGGAGTCAACGTTCCAGGCCACGCCATTGCCTGTATCGTCGTCTCGAAATGGGAAAAAGTATTTCGAACCCAAACGCCAATTCCGCCTGCATCTCACACGGAATCTTTATAAAACCAACCCCCGCTTTAGCTCATAGAGCGGGGGTTTTTTCTTAAATCATTAACGATGTAGACTAGAGTAATTTGTCATACTCAGCCCTACTCAAAAAAAGAGGACGCGCCGCTTAAGTCTAAAAAAAAAGCCCTGTGACTGTTTTTTGGTCACAGGGCTTTTTTTTAGATGAATGTTCACAAATTGTTCACTTACGAAGAAGGAAGATAAAAAGCTATACTAAGCCAAGTAAAAAACATGAAAAGGATGAGGAATATGCCCACAACTAAAAAAGAAAGTATGTATTTTGGAATGATGATGTGCGGAGGGATGGTGCTTGTGATGACGATGTATAACATGTTCATAAATGATGTCATCGGGCATATCACACTTGCAGAAGGTATTTTAAACTTGGTTATCACATTTGTAGTTGCCATGGCTGTCGAAACTTTCTTAGTAGGTCCCGCAGCAAAAAAAGTAGCATTTTCACTGCCGTTTGATAAGTCTAAACAGTTAAAAGTCGTGTTGATTTTATCATCATGCATGGTTATTGGAATGGTGCTTTCCATGTCTGTATATGGATTAATTACGATGTCACTTACGAAAGGTTTAGACGGAGAGCCGCTTCTTTCAAGCTATGCATTTATCGTTATGAAAAACTTTATCGTAGCCTATCCGCTTCAGCTTCTCATTATGGGACCTTTAGTTCGCGGATTGTTTATGAAATTTGTGAAAAAGAATCCGGCAACGGCTTAAGTCAAAACCCTAAGAACGCCTATTTTCTTAGGGTTTTGTTGTGCAAAGCTGCTCGGTAAGAAGAGAAGAAAATTCACGTAAAGCCGCCGATACAAAGGCATCTTTTCGCGTAATAAAAAAAGTGGGAACCTTTCTATATGGCTGCGGCAGCGGAGTTAACGTTAATGAATGTTCGTGATTAGATACAATGGATTTCATCATTACAGCTACGCCCATACCTGCTTTTACACACCCAATAATGGCTTCAATCGTACCAAATTCTAATATGCGTTTTGGAAACACGCCTTCTTTTGTCATGAGCATTTCTAACGTATGTCGATATGCGCATCCGCTGCTGAATGCTAATAAATTCATATCGTTTAGGCTGTGAAGAGAAGGAAGAGGGTGGCGGCTCACAAGTACAAGCTCTTCATCTTGAACAAATAAAGAGTTTAGATCAGGATGTTCACAGCTGCCTGCAACAAATGCGCCTTCAAGTTTTCGTTCTAAAACCAGTTGAATAAGAACATCGGTTGTATGTGTTTCTAAGATGAAGTCTACATTAGGATAGGCAGTGCAATAAGTAGAAAGCAAAGGCGGCAGCCGAAGAGCCGCGGTGGATTCAGTTGCACCTATTTTTAAAGGTCCTATCGGCGTTTGCGAGCTGCTTTGCACAGCTGCCGTGGCTTCATTGGTTAAACGAAGAATTTGTTCAGCATAACGATGCAACAGCTCTCCGCTGGAAGTTAACGTTACCCCTTTACCGCTTCGTTGGAAGAGCTTTGTACCCAGCTCCGCTTCTAATTGCTGAATTCGCATCGTCACATTCGACTGCACGTAGCTTAAGCTTTTGGCAGCTTTTGAAATGTTTTTTTCTTCTGCTACCGTTGTAAAAACAAGCAAATCTTTTATATCCATCAAATCTCCTCCTTCAGCTATCATTTTTATTGATGACTTTTATCTTTATTGCTTATTTTACATGATATCACCGCTACTCTACACTGAAAGTAAAGGTGGAGGAGAGAAAATGAGCAGACAAAAAGCTTCTTATAAGTGGATGATTTTATTTATTGCCACCCTTTCTCAGACGTGTGCAACGTTTGTCACGTACGGCGCGGGACCATTGGCAGCGCTTTGGCAAAGACTATATGATTTATCGCAGTTTCAAACAGGACTGCTCGTATCAGCTGTTCAAATTGGTCCGATTTTTTCCATGCTGTTCTTTGGAAACTGGATGGATCGATATGGAGAAAGGTGGCTTGTAGGAGGAGGATCTATTTTGCTGGGGATAAGCATGCTTTTTGCCTATAGAGCCGATCATTATTTGTATCTAACAGGCGTGCTTCTTGCAGCAGGCGTGTGGTATGGAACAGCACAGCCAGGAGGAAGCAAAGCCGTGGTGAAGTGGTTTCCTTTTCATCATAGAGGCCTTGCCATGGGAATTCGGCAAACGGGAATTCCCATTGGAGGCGCTGTTGCTTCCGCGGCATTACCGCTGGTGTTTTATCAATACGGGTGGCATGGGGCTGTTCTCATACAGGCTGCGGCAGCTATCGGGGGAGGTCTTCTTTTTTTAGTATTCTATCGAGAATACCCATCATCGCCAGAAAAAAAAGAAACATTTACGCTTCGTCAAAAAATCATGCGTATTTCTCAAGATAAAACGCTCTATCCTTTATTCTTTGTAGGTGTTTCAATGATTTCTCTTCAAATGATCATTGTGGGGCACTTTATAAGCTATTTAACGAAAACCATAAAGATGGATTTTGCTTCAGCGGGCATGTTGCTGAGCGTCACACTGTTAGGGGGAATGATTGGGAGAATTGCTTTAGCCTGGCTAAGCGATCATGTGTATAACGGAAATCGAAGAACACCTTTGCAAGCGACGGTTTGGGTGACTGTAGGACTAATCATAGCTATTTCTTATATTGGATTTACTTTGCCTTTTTGGCTACTAACTATTTTTTGTTTTAGCCTCGGTTTTTTTGCAATTGGCTGGTTTAGTTTGTTTATCGTGTTAATAGCAGAAAAAGCCGATGATCGTTTTATTGGTTTAACGGTAAGCATTGCGTTAACGCTCAATCAATTTGCCATTGTGCTCGCACCGATTTGGTTTGGGCTCCTTGTGGATTGGCTCCGGAGCTACGCGTTGGCTTTTAGTACGGCTGCATGCTTCATTGCTTGTGGAGGAATATGGTTAAAAAAAGAGCGAATTCATTCATTTTTAAATAAAAACGTCACTAAATGAAAAGTGATGTAGGGCCATTTATTTAAGAATAGAGAAGACTTCTTACTCTCTAAAACGTTTCAAAGTCATGCTCCCGGGTACACACAACATTAATGAGGAGGAGATAGTATGGAAGCAAAAGCAAAGAATGTTGTGGGGGTATATGAAACGGAACAAGAAGCAATTCATGCTGTAGAGAATTTAAAAAAAGAAGGATACGCATCAGAAGAAATATCTATTATCGGTAAACATAAAAAGACCAAAAAAGTTCAGAAAGAAACGAATACAAAAGCAGAAGGGGCAGCAACTGGAGCGCTTACCGGAGGTACGTTAGGGAGCTTGACCGGAATATTAGCAGGTGCCGGAGCTCTTGCAATCCCGGGAATAGGCCCAATTGTAGCGGCTGGTCCGATTGTAGCTACATTAACAGGTGCAGCAGCTGGTGCGAGTGTAGGAGGTCTGTCTGGTATTTTAGTCGGTATGGGAATTCCAAAACAGCAGGCCGAACAATATAATGATTCAGTCAAAGAAGGAAGCTTGCTTGTTTTAGTAGACAAAGAAGACTCAGATCATGATGGAAACCCGAAAGCGCCTTTAACCGGAATGATTTTATAGAACTTATTATGTATAGGAGAAAGCTGTCGCAGTGCGGCAGCTTTTTTTATGCGCTGGTTTTATTTAAGAGAACTGAATGCACAATAATATTCCATAATAGTTAAAAATATCAAAGTATTTGAGGGTAACCTGAAAGATAATATGCCTTAAATTATAATGTAATATTATTGTAACAATAATGTATTTATTGTTTTATTTTGGAATTTGAGTTTCGATAAAAGCTTTAACAACGGGATTTACGTGCAAAATACATCCATAAATTAACTGTAAACTATTATACTAAGTAGAATAATTTTCTAATTATTTTCCAAGAATTAATTTTTAGCAAATTCTTCATGTTTGAAAGAGGGCTAAAAAGTATATTTCAAAAGTATGTTTACTTAAAAAGTTAAGCAGGTTGATTAGTAGCATCATTCATTTAGCTAAATTTCAAAAGGAGCTGCTAAAAAATGAGTATTCAAAAAAGTACAGATAGTTCAAGTTTAGCAGAAGTGATTGATCGAATTCTAGACAAAGGAATTGTCATCGATGCTTTTGCTCGAGTATCACTCGTAGGAATTGAAATTTTAACGATTGAAGCACGAGTCGTTATTGCAAGTGTCGATACGTGGCTTCGCTACGCAGAAGCGGTCGGGTTATTAACCGACAAAGTAGAGGAAGAAGGGCTGCCTAGCCGAACAGAGGAGCGAGGAGCAGGGCTTAGTTTTTAAGTCTTTTAATCGTAAGAAAATTCATTAAATAAATAATAATAAGAGAAAAGAGGATGAAACATGTCAACAACTGATAAGAATGTACAAAGTGAAAAACAAGAAAATCAGCAGCAGGAAGAAAAAACGCAAAACTCTTTGAATCTTGCCATTTTAGGAGGCGTAGTAGGAGCGGGAATTGGACTTCTTTCAAGTCCGCAAACGAGTAAAAAAGTACTCAGTCGCTTAGGACAATCAGAAATTGTACGTGCGACAGGACAAGAGTTAAGAAGAAACGCACAGGATATTTTAACGCAGCAAGCGATGGGAGCGTTAAGACAGACGGCTACAGGCTATCTTGAAAAAGACAATTTAAGCAAGCTGCTGGCACCTAAAAAGAAAAAAGAAGAAACATCAAATGAACAGGGAGATTCGCAGGAAGAAGTCAGCGCAAGCGCAGAAATGGAAACGTCTCAGTACGAAGAGTTAAAAGAAGAAAATAAAAATATGAACGATCAGCTGCAGCGCATTGAAGAGATGCTAAACAAACTCATGGACGCGAAGAAGTAAGATATCCGTCCTGAAGGGGAATTTCATGGATAAAAAAGATGTGGAGAAAGCAGCCTTAAAAGCAGGGAAAAAAATAGTTGAGCACACGCCTGAACCTGTTAAGGAGAAAGTAGAAGAAAAGGTTAAAGAAAAAGCGAAAGAAAAGTTTGTCGAAAAAACCGAAGGGAAACTGCAGGAAAAAGCGGATGAAGCGTCAGAAAAACTGCAGGAAACGAAAGAAAAAAATGCCCAAAAGGTACACGGCAAAGGAGAAGACGCAAAAGAAAAGCTTCAAGACGTCTTATTATCAGTAAAACATAAGCTTAGCGATGTAAAAGAAGCTGGAGAAGACTTTCAAGAAAAAGTTTCTTCTTCAGACGATAAAGATAAGTCAAAAAACAAGCGGAAAATAAAAGGCGTAAATCAGATTAAAAAAGCAACGGATATTAAAAGCTCTACTAAGATTAAAAGTTCCAATGATATTAAATCATCTACAGATTTAAAAACAATGGGATCATAAGCGAAAGGAGAAATGGGATATGTCTATTCAAAAAAGTACTAATAGTTCAAGTTTAGCAGAAGTCATTGACCGTATTTTAGATAAAGGAATTGTTATTGATGCGTTTGCAAGAGTGTCTGTTGTAGGAATTGAAATTTTAACAATTGAAGCACGAGTGGTTATTGCCAGTGTTGATACATGGTTACGCTATGCAGAAGCAGTAGGGCTTCTTCGTGACGACGTAGAAGAAAATGGTCTTCCTGAACGTTCAAATTCAAGTGAAGGGCAGCCGCGTTTTAGTATTTAATATGAAGTGGTATGGAACCTTCCTTTTTGAGGGTGGTTCCAGCTTTTAGATCTAACTATTGGAGGCTACTAAAGATGGAAATTAAAAAAATTATGCAAGCCGTGAACGACTTTTTTGCTGAAAACGTAGCTCCTCCTCATAAAATTACCTCGGTGGAAGTCACTGAAGATGAAGGCTGGAGAGTTATTGTTGAAGTCATTGAAGAACGAGAATATATGAAAAAGTACGCCAAAGATGAAATGCTCGGAACATACGAGTGCTTTTTAAATAAAGAAAAAGAAGTCATTTCATTCAAACGACTCGACGTCAGATATAGAAGCGCCATTGGCATTGAAGCATAAACGATAAGATGGCAGGAGGAACGTAAAAATGACCGTCTTAACAGACAAAAGGAAAAAAGGCAGTGGAGCTTTTATACAAGATGACGAGACAAAAGAGGTTCTTTCAAGAGCGCTGAGCTATTTAAAATCCGGCTATTCCATTCATTTTACAGGTCCTGCCGGCGGAGGTAAAACCTCTTTAGCGCGAGCGCTTGCTAAAAAGAGAAAGCGTCCTGTGATGCTGATGCACGGGAATCACGAGCTCAACAACAAAGATTTAATTGGCGATTTTACGGGCTATACGAGCAAAAAAGTAATCGACCAGTATGTTCGTTCTGTTTATAAAAAAGATGAACAAGTAAGTGAAAACTGGCAGGATGGACGGTTACTTGAAGCCGTAAAAAACGGCTATACGCTGATTTACGACGAATTTACTCGGTCTAAGCCTGCGACGAATAATATCTTTCTATCAATATTAGAAGAAGGCGTGCTGCCGCTGTATGGAGTAAAAATGACCGATCCTTTTGTACGCGTGCACCCCGATTTCCGCGTCATCTTCACAAGCAACCCAGCTGAGTATGCTGGCGTATATGATACGCAAGATGCGCTTCTTGACAGGTTAATTACTATGTTTATTGATTATAAAGACATCGACAGAGAGACAGCGATTTTAACGGAGAAAACGGATGTAGAAGAAGACGAAGCGCGCACAATTGTAACGCTCGTAGCAAACGTACGAAACCGCTCTGGAGACGAAAACAGCAGCGGGCTTAGCCTGCGGGCTTCGCTTATGATCGCTACCCTTGCTACGCAGCAAGACATTGCTATCGATGGAAATGACGAAGATTTTCAAACGTTATGTATGGATATTCTGCATCATCCGCTTACCAAATGTTTAGACGAGAAAAATGCAAAAAGCAAAGCCGAAAAAATCATTTTAGAAGAGTGTAAGAATATAGACACTGAAGAAAAGTAAAGGAGCTTGAAAACATGAGTGAAACAAACGAAACGGGCATTTATATTTTTAGCGCCATTCAAACGGATAAAGACGAAGATTTTGGATCGGTAGAAGTAGAAGGAACAAAAGCTGAAACGTTTTTGATTCGCTACAAAGACGCGGCGATGGTAGCAGCTGAAGTGCCGATGAAAATTTATCATCCTAATCGCCAAAATCTATTAATGCATCAACACGCAGTAGCAGCGATTATGGACAAAAATGATACGGTTATTCCAATCAGCTTTGGGAATGTATTCAAATCAAAAGAAGACGTAAAAGTTCTTTTAGAAAACCTTTATCCGCAGTTTGAAAAGCTGTTTCCAGCCATCAAAGGAAAAATTGAAGTTGGTTTAAAAGTAATTGGAAAAAAAGAATGGCTCGAGAAAAAAGTAAACGAAAATCCTGAACTTGAAAAAGTATCAGCCTCCGTAAAAGGAAAATCAGAAGCAGCCGGTTATTATGAGCGTATTCAGCTTGGAGGAATGGCTCAAAAGATGTTTACTTCCCTGCAAAAAGAAGTCAAGACAGATGTGTTTTCTCCGCTTGAAGAAGCAGCGGAAGCAGCAAAAGCAAATGAGCCTACGGGCGAAACGATGCTTTTAAACGCTTCTTTCTTAATTAACCGAGAAGATGAAGCGAAGTTTGATGAAAAAGTGAATGAAGCGCATGAAAACTGGAAAGACAAAGCCGATTTTCATTACAGCGGTCCTTGGCCTGCTTATAATTTTGTGAACATTCGCCTAAAAGTAGAAGAGAAATAACGTGCTTCACAAATTAGTAACCGCACCTATTAACCTTGTAGTAAAAATCGGCGAAAAAGTACAGGAAGAAGCTGATAAACAGCTATATGACCTTCCGACGATTCAGCAAAAACTCATTCAGCTTCAAATGATGTTTGAGCTTGGTGAAATTCCGGAAGAAGCGTTTCAAGAAAAAGAAAATGAATTGTTAATGAGGTACGAAATCGCGAAACGCAGAGAAATTGAACAATGGGAAGAGCTGACAAAAAAAAGAAATGAGGAATCCTAGATGGGAGAATTACTGTATTTATACGGTTTAATTCCAACAAAAGAAGCAGCAGCCAGAGAGCCGTTTCCATCTTATAAAGGGTTTGACGGAGAACATTCACTGTACCCAATAACGATTGATCAGGTGACGGCTGTCGTTTCTAAGCTGGATGCTGACGCCTATTCAGAAGAAGTGATTAAAGAAAAAATGGAGCAGGATATGAGCTGGCTGCAGGAAAAAGCATTTCATCATCACGAAACGGTAGCCGCTTTGTACGAAGAATTTACGATTATTCCATTAAAATTTTGCACCATTTATAAAAGTAAAGAAAGTCTGCAGGCAGCTATTGAGCTTAACAAAGAAAAGCTAGAGAATTCACTGACGCTGCTTCAAGGAAATGAAGAGTGGAACGTGAAGATTTACTGTGATGATAAAGAGCTTAAAAAAGGAATCAGCGAGACGAATGAAAGCGTAAAAGCGAAAAAAGAAGAAATTAGTCACTTATCACCAGGAAGACAGTTTTTTGAAAAGAAAAAAATAGATCAGCTGATTGAAAGAGAATTAGAGCTTCACAAAAACAAAGTGTGTGAAGAGATACATGACAAGCTCAAAGAACTGTCGCTTTATGACTCTGTTAAAAAGAATTGGAGCAAGGACGTAACGGGCGCAGCTGAACAAATGGCGTGGAACAGCGTGTTTCTTCTCCCGTCTCTGCAGATCACTAAGTTTGTAAACGAAATAGAAGAGCTTCAGCAAAAGCTTGAAAATAAAGGCTGGAAATTTGAAGTGACGGGACCATGGCCGCCCTATCATTTCTCGAGCTTTGCGTAAAGTGAGGAATTAACATTATGTCTCTTAAACAATCCATGGAGAATAAAGATATTGCTCTTATTGATATTTTAGATGTCATTTTAGATAAAGGAGTCGCCATTAAAGGAGACTTAATCATTTCCATAGCCGGCGTCGATTTAGTGTATTTGGATTTGCGGGTGCTAATTTCTTCGGTTGAAACGCTTGTGCAAGCAAAAGAAGGAAATCGCAAACCCATCACTTCTGAACAATTTGATAAACAAAAGGAGGAATTACTGGATGCAACCGGTCAGCCAAGCAAATGGACGAATCCACTTGGATCCTGATAAAGCTGAACAAGGCTTAGCGCAGCTTGTGATGACAGTTATTGAGCTATTGAGGCAAATCGTTGAACGTCATGCCATGAGGCGGGTGGAGGGTGGAACGTTGACGGACGAACAAATTGAAAACTTAGGAATTGCACTAATGAACTTGGAAGAAAAAATGGACGAGTTGAAAGAGGTGTTCGGTCTGGACGCAGAAGATTTAAATATTGATCTTGGACCGCTAGGCAGCCTGCTTTAAGCGGTCAGTGGGAGGAACAGTATGGCAGTCGAACATAATATGCAGTCAAGTACGATTGTAGATGTGCTCGAAAAGATTTTGGATAAAGGAGTCGTCATAGCGGGGGACATCACCGTAGGAATTGCAGATGTCGAGCTATTAACGATAAAGATCCGCTTGATTGTGGCTTCGGTTGATAAAGCAAAAGAAATCGGCATGGACTGGTGGGAAAATGATCCCTATCTCAGTTCAAAAGGAGCCAATAATAAAGCGCTCGAAGAAGAAAATAAAATGCTGCATGAGCGGTTAAAAACGCTTGAAGAAAAAATAGAAACAGAACGTTAAAAACTGTACGCTACTTAAAAAATGGAGGGATTTACAATGGCAACTGAAACAAAATTAGATAACACACAGGCAGAAAACAAGGAAAACAAAAATACGGAAAACGGTTCAAAAGAAAAGAACGATTCAAAAGCAAGCAAAACAACAAGCAGCGGGCCAATCAAACGAGCGGTAGCAGGAGGTATCATCGGTGCAACGATTGGATATGTATCGACTCCTGAAAATCGAAAAAGTCTCCTTGACCGCATTGATACAGACGAATTAAAAAGCAAAGCATCTGATTTAGGAACAAAGGTAAAAGAAAAATCAAAAAGCAGCGTGGCCAGCCTGAAAACATCTGCGGGAAGCTTGTTTAAAAAAGATAAATCAAAAGATGATGAAGAAAACGTAAATTCTTCTAGTAGCGAAACAGAAGACGATAACGTTCAAGAGTACGATGAGTTAAAAGAAGAAAATCAAACGCTTCAAGACCGTTTATCACAGCTTGAAGAAAAAATGAACATGCTTGTTGAGCTTAGCCTCAATAAAAATCAAAATGAAGAAACAGAAGATACAGATTCTGACGAAGAAGAGAACGATGAGAACGAAGAAAACGAGCAGGACGATGAAAACGAAGAAGAAACATCTAAGCCTCGTAAAAAGAACAAAAAAGAAGAGGAGCAAGAAGAGGAAGAAGAAAGTGAAAGTGACGAAGACAGCGAGGAAGAAGAGGAAGATTCTCGTTCAAACAAAAAAAATAAAAAAGTAAAAACAGAAGAAGAAGACGAAGAAGAGGAAAGTGAAGAAGAAAAAAAGGAAGCGAAACCAAAAAAGTCAACAGCTAAAAAATCAAAAAATACAAAAGCAAAGAAAAACACGGATGAAGAAGATGATGACGCAACATCTCTTTCTAGTGAAGACGATACAACAGCCTAAGACGTAAAGGAGGAAAGAAAGACATGAGTACAGGCCCTTCTTTTTCAACTAAAGACAATACGCTTGAATACTTTGTGAAAGCTTCTAATAAACACGGCTTTTCACTTGATATTTCATTAAATGTAAACGGCGCTGTGATTTCCGGTACCATGATTTCAGCAAAAGAATACTTTGATTACTTAAGCGAAACGTTTGAAGAAGGCAGCGAAGTGGCTCAGGCGCTAAGCGAACAATTCTCTTTAGCAAGCGAAGCGAGCGAATCAAACGGAGAAGCAGAAGCCCATTTTATTCATTTGAAAAATACAAAGATTTACTGCGGAGACAGTAAATCCACTCCTTCAAAAGGCAAGATCTTTTGGAGAGGGAAAATAGCAGAAGTAGACGGATTCTTCTTAGGGAAGATTTCTGATGCAAAATCAACGAGTAAAAAGAGTTCATAAAAAACGGCGGGGTGAGTGCCCCGCCGTTTTTTAGTGATGAGATGTGCAGCTTCTTTTTACTAACAAACGGCTCTGTTTCTTCACTGTCTGTTTCTGTATCTGCCGCTGTTTGAGGAGTGTTGTCAGGTGTAGAAGCATTTTATACGCTGTATGCCGTGCCGCTGATTTAAAAGTGCAGTTCGCTTGTTATCGTTGGCTGGGCAATGGCAATCGGGGGAAGCGTAATGAGCTTTATTCATCCGCCTTGGGAAGCGTCAAGCTTATCACCAATAACCTGGGGATATATTTTATTTGTCATTATTTTTGGCACGATGCTTGCCTTTTGGTTTTATGTAGAAAGCCTGCAAAGTCTTTTACCTAAAGAAACGAGTTTGCTCGGAAGTTTAGAACCTTTAGCCGCTGTTATTACAACCGTTGTTTGGCTGAAAGAGCCTTTTGGTTTTTATCAATGGATTGGCACAGCTTGTATTATTGGATTAGTTCTACTACTCACACGAACGAAACAAGCATCTTCTGAGACGACACTTTCAGCATAAATGGAGGCTTGCTAAAAGAAGAAGCAAACCAATGTCACTTTGCCACCGAATCTGTGGACACTCGTTTGACTTTTAAAATCTTTACATATTGAATAAACACTCTTTCTTTTGTAGAGACATTTAATTTAGCAAGTCTTGATGCGTCGTCTCGGTTTTTAGCAGCTTCTACTAAAAAAGTTCCTTTGATTTTGGCTTCATCTTTTAGAACGGAATAATGTATTTCAAATTGTTTTGTTTTCGTTTTCTCCATGGTGATAAACTCCTTTGCCTGATAAATTAATGTATTGCTATGAAATAAGCTTTGATAAAAAGGAAGAAAAGAACGTAACATATACTACTAAATCAAATGCAAAGCGGCAGTGACTTTTATCACACCACAACCTAGTATTTCATCTTTTTACCAAAAAAGATAGGGTGTTTTACCGCCGCTGCTTGCAAAATTTTTTATTCTTTCTGCTTGACCTAGAGTTAACTCTATGGTTTATCTTGTAGTAGTATTATTTCAAGGAGGGGCTTTACATGAAGTATCATACAATTGCTAATACTGACTTACACGTATCAAATTTAATTATGGGAAACATGCGTTTAACAGAGCTTTCTTTACAAGAAGCAGAGAAGCTAATCCGCACAGCGATGGAAGAAGAAATTAACTTTTTTGATCATGCTGATATTTACGGTCCTGATTATGTAGGACAATGCGAAGAATATTTTGCAAACGCTATACAAATGAACCCAAGTCTTCGTGAAAAAATGGTGATTCAAAGCAAATGCGGCATTAACGCAGCGGAAAATTACTATGACTTTTCAAAGAAGCATATCATAGACTCTGTTAACGGCAGCTTAGAGCGTTTAAAAACAGATTACTTAGATCTTTTATTACTGCATCGTCCAGATCCACTAATGGACCCTGAAGAAGTAGCAGAAGCATTTAATGAGCTTCAAAGCAGCGGAAAGGTACGTCACTTTGGTGTATCGAATCACAACCCAGCGCAAATTCAGCTGCTTGAAAAATATATTAACCAAAAGCTTGTCGTAAACCAAGTGCAGTTCAGCATCGCACATACGCCAATCATTGATTCTGGTATTTCGTTAAACATGGGAATTGATCAAGCTGTCAACCGCGACAGCAGCGTGCTTGAATATTGCCGTTTAAACGATATCACGCTTCAAGCATGGTCGCCGTTCCAAAACGGATTTTTTGAAGGTCCTTTCCTAGGTGATAAAGAGAAATTTGGAAAGCTAAACGAAGTAATTGATCGCATCGCAAATAAATATAGCGTGACGAATACAGCGATTGCCGTTGCGTGGATTACAACGCATCCTGCAAATATTCAAGTAGTACTTGGTACGACAAATATTCAGCGTATGAAAGATGCAAGCAAAGGTTCAGAAATCAAGTTAACACGCCAAGAATGGTACGATATTTATAAAGCCGCTGGCAACATGGTGCCTTAAGCGCTTTAGTCTCTAAAATAAAACAGGTAACTCCGTTCGAACATGGAACGGAGTTACCTGCGTTTTACGTTAAGAACTACTGGTTAAGCTAGAAAAAGATTTAGCAGCAGCTCAATTATTTTTGTGACGCCAAAACCTAATAAAAAGGCAATAAAACCGCCGATTACAATGGTAAGCATCATGTGAGCAGTATTCATCGTATCATCCTTTCTGATTTGAATGTATGTTGCTGCTTGTACAAAAAACCTGCAGCATAAAGAGCGCAATAAAGAAGACTCTAAAAGAATAAATCCTCGAGATAACTGGAGGTCAAGACAAACTCATCATGTTTTTCTGAGAAGTTTAATTGTAGGAGGAAGCAGTATGACGTATACCATTTCACAAGTTGCGAAGAAATTGAACGTGACAATTTATACCATTCGCTATTATGATAAAGAAGGGCTTTTTCCATTTTTAGATCGTACAGCGTCAGGAAATCGTATTTTTAAAGAACAAGATATTGAATGGATTGATTTAATTTGCTGTTTAAAAAGCACGGGTATGCAAATCAAGGATATTCGAACGCTTATTGAAAACTGTACGCTTGAGAATGCCGTGCTTGATAAAAGTCTTCAAATGCTGATGGATCACAAAAAAGCAGTGCTAAAAGAAATTGAAGAAATTCATCACAAGCTTGAGACGATTGATTATAAAATCAAGCACCTGCCGGAAATGTACGAGCGAATTGTTAATAAGCCTTCAAACTAAACAAAAAAGGAAGCGTAAAAATGATCGAAAAAGTAGTACCTTTCACTGCAGAGAATATGCAGCAGTGCATTGACTTGTATCTGAATGTATTTACAAAAAAGCCTTGGAATGAACCATGGACGGAAGAATCAGCTAAAGAAAGGCTGACTGATCTACTGAACACGCCTAAATTTATAGGCTATTTATTTTATGACCAAGGAGAGTTGATTGGAATGATTGCAGGTCACGCGAAAAAATCATACAGCGGTATGACCTTTTACGTGGCCGAGCTTTGCGTCAGCGCAAGCGTGCAGGGAAAAGGATATGGTTCAGCTATCTTAAGCCGGTTTGAGAACGAACTTCAAAGACGCGATATCAACAGCTTGTATCTCTTGACGGCGACTGGAGGAGCTGCACAGGCTTTTTATGAAAGAAACGGCTATACTGTAAATGATCAGCGGGTCGTCTTGAAAAAATCGTTTGTATAATTTTTTACATAAAGCGGGAAGAGAGTTGCAGAGTGGCTCTCTTTTTAATTAATCTTTTTATCTATTAATATGTAGAAGAAAGGGAAGTATGAACAAGAAAAATAAGGTAATGAGAAGGCGTAAACAAGGAACGGTAAATTAAAAAGCATGTTGTTTTTTCTCAGTGGTGAGTCTCATTATGAGCACACTTAAAAACAGTGCCCATTATGTGGACACTGCTTTTTCATAATAAAGTGGAAAGCTAGCTTTTGGTAAAAAAATTAGTGAAAATGAAGCTGTTCATCATTATTTCTAATGATTAGCAACCGCCAAATCCTCCCCAGCAAGCACAGCCGATGATGATTAATAAAATGAATAATACGATGATTAAAGCAAAGCCACTGCCAAATCCGCAGCCGCCACCGCCGTAACCGTAACCGCCATAACCACAGCCACCATAGAAGCCCATATAGTTCACCTCCAAGTTCTGAGTACATTTTTAACATATGCCTGAAATGCAAAAGTGCTCCAAAAATATCCAACGATTTCAATGAAAATAAAAAAAGATAAGAAAATAAGATGGACACGGTACTTTTTTGCACTTTCTACATAGGATGAATCATCCCAAGATCTCATATATGAGCCCCCATGTTATAACGAAGCAGGCTAATACCACTTCCTCCTTAGCCTGCGTACATAATAATGAAGGAGAAGCCGAAGAATTTTTTCTTCGGCTTCTTGTTTTTTACGATGAAATAAACACGTTAGTACGTTCCTTATAACATTCTAAGTCAGGGTCCGCTTCTTTTTGTATGTATTAGGTACTAAAGAGAAATCAAGCTCATTTTCATATAAACCTAGTCATTTGCTTTTTTTCGTAATTCTTTTCCCTTATTTTCAGCATAACCAAGATATTTGCCCAAGACAGCGAATAGGTAAATGCATATTCTTGGGTGAAAGCAAAAAACAAAAAAACGGAGGTTTCTCTCATGAATTCAGAAATGCATTTTTTACCTACTATGTATGCTCAAGATCATCATCAACTTCAACACGAAGATGAAAGGTTTATTGGCAGACCGTTTGGTTTCGGACGCCCGTTTGGTTATGGCTTTGGCAGACCGTTCGGTTTTGGACGCCCGTTTGGTTATGGTTTTGGCAGACCATTCGGCTATGGCTTTGGAGGTCCATTTTTAGGAGGATTAGCAGGTGGGCTAGTAGCAGGCTCACTGTTATCACCATATGGCTATGGCGGTTACGGATACGGTTACGGTGGTTATCCGTATGGCGGCTACGGCGGTTACGGCGGTTACGGCGGTTATGGCTTTGGCTGCGGCTGTTAAATATAAATAAAAGAAAAATCTCAGAAGAAGTATTTTTTATATCATTCTTTTCTATAAGGAAGTCTGTTTTGAAACGTAAGGCATTATATCCATCCACAGTGAATCAGAACGTACACCCCATCTCATATATAAAACCACCTGGTTATTTTTCCAGGTGGTTTTTGCGTAATTTTTTCACTTTCACATAGCAAAAGAATCAAAAAAGAGATTAGAACCGCGCGATTTGTTCTTTACATTACAGTAAGAAACGCTTACTATGTGAGAAAATGGAAAATATTAACGAAGCATTCTTTTTACACAACTTTCTGTGAGAAGTAAAAGAGGGAGAGACATAACATGATCGAAAGTCATACTATTTATTTGCGCCCGTTGATTGCCAGCGATGCGCACGACAGCCTCCGATTGCAAAAGGACAATCGCGACTTTTTTAAGCAGTTTTCTATGATTCGAGAGCATTCTTTTTATACGTTAGAGAGCCAAGTAGAAAAAATTCAGCTTCACGAAGAGAATAGGAAAAACGATCAAGAATACTATTTTGGTCTTTTTCAAAAAGAGACTAAGAGGTTAATTGGCACTATCAGTCTTTTTCAAGTGATGCGCGGATCTTTACAAAGCGCGTTTATCGGCTATTTTCTAGATCAGCATCATAATGGAAAAGGGTACGCAACAGAAGCCGTAAAAGCACTTGTTGACTATGCGTTTGAAGAGCTGCATCTTCACCGTATTGAAGCGGGCGTCATGCCACGTAATGTGCCATCTCAGCGCGTACTCGAAAAAGCAGGGTTTCATAGGGAAGGAATCGCTAGAAAAAATGTAAATATTAATGGCGTATGGGAAGATCATCAAGTCTTGGCTATCCTTAACCCTAATGATGAAATAGAAGAAATAAATGAGTTCTTAAAATTTTGATATACGTTTTTACATTTAAAATTTATAATGAGGATAAAAGAATAGAACAGTCTATATTTAAATAGTAGGTGACTAAGGTAATGGAAGAGAGGAACATCAATGAAAAAGCGGTTTGGGATGTATTGCAGATGGCTAGCGAAGTAGTCGGAAGCAGGACGCTGTTTGTAGGGGTTTTCGACGAACAATTTTCAGTTATGAAAGCCTTTAATAAAGAAGGGGGAAGCCTTGTAGAGGATGGACTGATGCTGCCGTTAGAGCTTGCGGTATGCAACTTAGTCACGTGTGATGAACCCCTTGTTATTCCCAATACAAAACGCGATGTTAGAACGTCTAATTTAGCCATCATTGATGGTGCACGGGTAGGTTCTTATTTAGGAACACCTATTGTGCTAGAAGATGGGAGAATGTTTGGTACCTTATGTGCGGTCGATCCGGATCCTTATCAGTTTAGCGAAAGTGAAATTCAAGGGTTAAACCGGCTGGCTGGTATTTTGTCTCATATTATTTATAAAAATCAAGCGGCTGTTTTGCCGAAAATTGAAGAGAAAATTCTGCAGCTTGATAAGCTGGCACTCGTAGGGCAGCTAGCAGCAGGGTTAGCGCATGAGATTCGAAACCCGATGCAGTCGGTGCGCGGCTTTATTCAATTTTTATTTAATGAAAATGAGCAGGCAGAGCCTTTTCAAAAAATTGTTCTTGATGAACTGGATCGTATGAATGAACTTATTAACAACTTCTTGCTTGTCACGCAGCCAACGGCGCCCAAAAAAGAAATCGTATCGATTGTAGAAGTTATTCATGATACCGTTGCTTTCTTGAAAAGTGAAGCTGCGCTGTATAATGTAGAAATGAATGTAAGAATAGAAGGAGCCATTCCACTTGTATCAATCGATCCTGCTCAAATGAGACAAGTGTTTATGAATCTTTTGAAAAACGCCATTGAAGCAATGGAGAAAAAGAAACGCGGCGAAATAAATCTTATTATCAAAGAATGGGAAGGTTGGGCTCTTATTGATATTCAAGATACCGGTTCTGGCATTCCGCTATCCATTATTAATAAAGTAGGAAATCCGTTTTTCTCAACAAAAGATGGAACAGGCATGGGGTTAGGGCTTTCTATTTGTAAAACGATCATCAACGAGCATAACGGTACGCTTGCGATTGAAAGTGATGAGAACGGGACAGTAGTGACGGTGAAGCTGCCTTTGACGCTTTAAGATAAAACAAAAAAGAAAGGAGAGTACGCACTCATCCTTTCTTTTTTTGCTGACTTTTTTAATATGCTGAACTGTCTTCAATCCAGTATTCATAGTCTTCCGCATCTTTTTTGTTTAACTTTTTGCCGTTGATGTAAATTTTGTCCCATTCGTAAATTTGTTTATCCAAATAAACGTTAAACACAATGCGCACATGCTCTTTTTCTGTATAATCGTAGCCGGTAAATTGTACAATGTGATGACGGCCTTCTTTTTTAATATAGGTCCATTTTGGATGATCGTTGTACGTTTCAAGCGTAATTGCTTCGTCGCCGTAGCGAACTACATCTTTAATATTCGTTTTAAAACACCTTTCATTGGTTATAATCTATCATCTAAAATGACTCTATTATTATACATTATTTCTAGTATTTTTCTATTCTTCCTTAAATTATTTTTAAAGTAAGAATATTTGCGCTGTGTATTTTTTAATGGGAACTTTCATAAAAAAGAAGAATATGGTAGATTTGAAGAAAAAGGAGCTGCCCCAACGTGAATCGTTTAAAGAAAGCCCTGCATCAATCGTGGTCAATTCATTCAAGCACGAAGTGGACGGCTGACAATCCTGCCAAAGGACAGTGCGGAGTGACCGCGCTTGTCGTTCAAGATATCAAAGGAGGAGATATTTTAAAAACGCCGTGTAAAGAAGGCTGGCATTTCTATAATCAGCTCAACGAACGGCGCTATGATTTTACACAAGAACAATTTCGTGAGCCTCTCCATTACGCAGACATTTTATCCAGTAGGGAAGAAGCGTTTATGGATACGAATGAGGAGCAATATGAGGCTTTAAAGAAAAAAGTAATGACCCATTTTGTACATAAAAATTTGCGTTAGAAAGGAACACAGGAATGAAAACTATTCAGTATTCCATTGTTGATGTATTTGCACAGAGAAAATATACGGGAAATCAGCTCGCCGTTTTTAAAGACGCCGGAAGCCTTTCAGACAAAGAGATGCAGCAAATGGCTAAAGAAATTAATTTCTCTGAAACGCCGTTTATTACGTCGGCTTCTCCGCAAAAAGGAGAATATGACGTGCGGATTTTTACACCTAATGAAGAAGTGCCATTTGCAGGCCATCCGACGCTCGGTACCGCTTATGTTATTCGAGAAGAACTAGAAGAAAAAGATACAGAGGAGCTTACTCTTCATTATAAAGCAGGTCCTACGCCTGTTACATACGATGAACAAAAAGATGTACTGTGGATGACACAAGGTCAGCCGACGTTTGGGAAAGTGTTAGATAAAAAGCAGGTGGCGGACGTGTTAAACCTTGATGAAACTTATATCGATATGCGTTTTCCCGTTCAAGAAGTATCCACGGGTCTGCCGGTCATTCTTGTCCCTTTAACATCATTAGAAGCTGCTAAAGAGATAAATGTAGACAAAGAAAAATATTTCAAGCTGATAGAAAACACAGAAGCAAAAGCAATTATGGTCTTTTCGCCGGAAACCTATCACCAAGATCATCACGTAAATGTGCGAGATTTTGCTGATTATTACGGCGTTCCAGAAGATGCGGCAACCGGCAGCGCCAACGGCTGTTTAGCAGCATATTTAGTCAAATACGGTTATTTTAATCAGCAAGCTATTGACATATGTGTAGAACAAGGATACGAAATAGGAAGACCTTCACTGCTGTATGTAAAAGCTAGTTATGATGGAGAGGCTTTTCACATTAAAGTAGGCGGAAAAGTAGAGATGATTGCGCGCGGTGAATGGATTTTGTAACAAGCTGTTCATCTGCTGTTCACAATAAGTCCTTATCCTAATAAAAACGCAATAGGACTACTACGTTTGGTTACACTAGTAAACAGATAGATACTGAAAGAATAAATGATGGCGGCCAAAAGGCCGCCATTTTGAATGGTTGATAAAAGGAGTGGCAGAAGAAATGATTCACATTTTACTGGCGGATGACGATGAGCATATGCGGCAATTGGTTCGTCACTATTTGCAGCTTGAAGGCTATATGGTGCATGAAGCAAAAGACGGGGAAGAAGCTTCGGGTCTGCTTGCTAAGCAGCACATTCATTTAGCGGTTGTCGATATTATGATGCCTCATAAAGATGGATATGAAGTTTGCGAAGAAATACGCAGCTACTATGATTTTCCCATTATTTTATTAACAGCAAAAGATCAGCTCGAAGACAAAGAAAAAGGCTTTTTAGCAGGAACGGATGATTATGTGACAAAGCCGTTTGAACCAAAAGAATTGATTTTCCGAATCAAAGCCCTGCTTCGCCGATACGAAGTGGTAAATGAAAAGATGATCGTGCTGAACAGCACCTCTATTGACCGAAAAAGCTATGAAGTGCACTGCAGCGGACGACTGTTCATTCTTCCAATGAAAGAATTTGAATTATTAGCTCAGCTCGCGAGCTATCCAGGAAGAATTTTCACAAGAGAAGAATTAATTCATCTGATATGGGGAGCGGATTTTAACGGAGATAACCGTACAATCGATGTACACGTAAAAAGGCTGCGCGAGCGGTTTGAACATACCGATGATTTTGTCATTACGACGGTTCGAGGCGTCGGCTATAAGCTTGAGGTGACGGCAAAATGAAGACGCTCTATTTGCGGATTGTCCTGACAACCATTGCTGTGATGGTATTTAGCAGTCTCCTCGCGTTTATTGTGGCGAACGTTTATTATCAGTACAGCTTAAAACCTTATAACGATCAAAAGCTTACGCGTATGGCAAAAGACATTGCGAGCTTTTACGAAAGCAATAGAGGCGTAGATCAACAGTCTTATTTACAGCATATTAGTAAACTTGGCTATCAAATATATGTAGTGGACAGCACTGGACATGAGACGTTTTACGGACGAGAGTTTAGAAACCAGCGCTTAGAAAAGAGTGCTGTCAAACAAGTGTTAGAAGGCAAAATGTATCACGGAATTGCAAACTTTCCTTCACAGGTGTTTGTGACGGGGTTTTTTGATAATGTGTTAGCTAATACCATCGGCGTGCCGTTAAAAGGAGAGGGTAACAAGCAGCAAGCGCTGTTTATTCGCCCTGATATTCAGCTGCAGTTCGGGGAAATGCGCATTTTTTTCTCGGTCATTTTACTGCTGATGATTGTATTAAGTATTTTGTTTGTACTTATTAGCACGCGTTATTTAGTAAAACCAATCGTCAAGCTAACGGAAGCAACAAAGCAAGTGGCGAAAGGAAAATACAACGTTGAGCTGTACGTAAAGCGCCGAGACGAAATCGGCGCGCTTGCTTCACATTTTTCCGAAATGGCTAAAAGTTTAGAGCAGCTTGAAGAGATGCGCCAGGAATTTGTATCGAACGTGTCACATGAAATTCAGTCTCCGCTGGCGTCCATTCAAGGGTTTTCGAAAACGCTCCGTTCTGCTGACCTTTCAGATGAACAAAGAAATGAGTATCTGTCTATTATTGAAGAAGAAAGCCGGCGCATGTCGTCCCTCAGCAAACAGCTGCTTACGCTTGCTTCACTTGATAAAGAAAGTGAGCATATCGAAAAAAGCACGTTTGACGTTGCAACTCAAATCAAGCAAGTGCTGTTTATGACGGAGTGGAGCTGGCGTGAAAAAGAATTAGCCATTGAAATGGATCTTCCTTCAACGATGATTTCAGGCGATCAAAAACTGCTTCATCAAGTGTGGACAAATTTGATTACTAACAGCGTAAAGTTCACGGAAGAAGGAGGAACGCTGTCTCTTCGCGTTGGTATGGAAGATACGTATTGCCACGTGGAGTTTCAAGATACGGGAATCGGCATGTCAAAAGAAAGCCTAACGCATATTTTTAATCGTTTTTATAAGGAAGATAAAGCAAGAAGCCGGACGGAAGGAAGCAGCGGTCTTGGTTTAGCGATTGTGAAGCAAATCGTCGACATGCACGGAGGTTCCATTCACGTTGAAAGCGAAAAAGGAAAAGGCAGCACTTTTCACGTCTATCTTCCGAAAATGTAATGAGCCGTTCATCTTCCATTCATTTTCTGTTTTTATACTTTAAATAGAATGAAAAAAGGAGATGAAAGAAAGATGTTTTTGGCTTTACGTGAATTAAAACATGCGAAGCTGCGCTACTTACTCATTGGCGTGATTATGGTGTTAATTGTATGGCTTGTACTTTTTGTATCGGGCTTAGCAAAGGGGCTTTCCTCTGACAATGCTTCAGCTGTTCAAGAAATGAAAGGAAATTACGTTGTGCTTCAAAAAGAAGCGGATCAGCGCCTGACGCGCTCTGTTTTATCCATAAACAAAACAGAAGATATTCAACAACTAAGCGGAAAGAAAAAAGCTGAGCCGCTTGGTGTGATGATGACAGCCGTTATAAATGATGGAAAAGCGAAAAAAATAGACGCCTCATTTTTTGCCATAAGCACAAGCGGCTTTTTAGCTCCGAACGTAACAGAAGGGAAGATGATTACGGACGATGCGAAACATGAAGCCGTGGCGGACTCTTCGCTAAAAGAAGAAGGAGTAAAGCTAGGTGATACGATAAAAGATACAGCTTCAGGAAAAAGCTTTAGAATTGTTGGTTTTACAAAAAATCAGTCGTTTAGTCACGCGCCTGTTATTCATATTAATCTTAAAGAGTGGAAAACAATTGAAAACACAGGTGCGTTTAATGCAGTGGTGTTAAACATGAACGATAAAAAAGCACATGCTCTTCAAAAAAAGGAGTCTGACATTGACGTGATTAGTAAAGATGAAGCGTTAAAAGGAATTCCAGGTTATCAAGAAGAACAAGGCTCGCTTTTAATGATGGTCGCATTTTTGTTTATCATTGGCGCTTTTGTGCTAGCCGTTTTCTTCTACGTGATGACGCTTCAAAAAATGAATCAGTTTGGCGTGTTAAAAGCGATAGGAGCAAAAACAAGCTATTTAGCGCGAACGATTTTATCTCAAGTAGTTGTGTTAACTTTATGCAGTCTTGCTATTAGTATTGGATTGACATACGGAGTAGCAGCCTTATTGCCGGATTCGATGCCGTTTCACTTAGACGTATCGCTAATCGCAGGGTGTTCAGCGCTGTTTGTAGCTGTTTCTGTACTGAGTTCATTATTATCGCTGTATCGCGTAGCAAAAGTAGATGCGGTTGAAGCGATTGGGAGGGCTGTTTAATGAGTGAAGAAAAATTAGTTTTAGAGAGTGTTAGCAAGTCGTTTGGAGACGGAGAAAACGCTGTAGACGTGTTAAATGATCTATCGCTGCGTGTAAAAGAGGGAGAGCTTGTGGCGATTGTCGGTCCTTCTGGTTCTGGGAAAAGTACCTTTTTATCCATTGCTGGCGCGCTGCTTTCACCGTCTAGTGGACGCGTGATTATTGACGGAGACGAGATTAATAACATGTCTTCAGCGCAAATGAACAGCATTCGTCTTAAAAAAATTGGCTTTATCTTTCAATCAGCTAATTTAATCCCGTATTTAACGGTTCGCGATCAGCTGCTTCTTGTCACGGAACTAGAAGGAAACCGAAACAAAGAAGCAAAAAAAAGAGCGGATGATTTGCTTGAAAAGCTCGGGCTTGCCCATCGAAAACATCACTATCCTGAAAGTCTATCCGGCGGAGAGCGCCAGCGGGTAGCGATTGCAAGAGCGTGGATGAATAACCCTGAAATTATCTTTGCAGACGAGCCTACGGCAAGCTTGGATTCAGAGCGAGGAAGAGCGGTCGTGCAAATGCTCGCAGATGAAGTAAAGCTAAGGGGCAAATCAGCTGTAATGGTTACCCATGACCAAAGAATGTTGGATTTATGTGACCGCGTTGTGTGGATGGAAGATGGGAAATTAGCAGAATCAACTAGCGTGCAAGTTTAAAAAAGAGGCTGGGACAAAAGTATGTTAGACGAAGTGAAAAACGAACCCTTCATCAACATGTTTGATGAGCGGTTCGTTTTTTTTGTGATAGTGCCTATCGTTTTATCTGTTTTGTTCCTTCTAGCAGTTGATTGGAGGGAAAGACGAAGACTCCTGCGGGGAAAGCGGAACAGATGAGACCCCACAGGAGCGTAAGCGACGAGGAGGCTCAGCGGCCGCCCGCGGAAAGCGAAGTCTTGCACGGAAGTTAACTGCGGTGTCTCAAGCAGTTCAGCTCATAAGACAATGCTATTTAGGAAAGGAGAAAATAAGAAACAGGAAATAAACGAACCGTGAAGAAATAGTAAAAAGGTGATGAAAGGATGAGAACATGGAAAGTGACTGCGTTTGGACTTATTATAGCAAGCTTTTCTGGGTGTTCAAGCAGTGGAGTTCTTGAAGAATCTCCGCCAAAAGCGTATCTTGAAGCAAGCAACCATCTTTATGACACAAAAGTTGGCACTTACTGCTGGAAAAACACGTGTGTGGATAAAACAGGCCCTTTGGAATTATTAAAAAACGAAAAGCCTATTAAAGTAAAAGCAAATGAATCGCTATCGCTTGTTATCGAGTATAAACGACAGCCCAACGAAAAGCATATGGCACAAATACAAAACAACCATGAAATGGAAATACCACTGAAGAAAAATAAGCTGAAAGCACCTTCTGAAGCAGGCACGTACTACTACTCATATTCAGTGTGGTGGATGGATGAAAGTCAAAAAAATGTATCTAATGGAGATGCATCGTACGCGTTTGTATTGGAAGTGAAATAAGGAGAGAGCCTATGCAACCCCCTATTATTCTCATTGGACCTATATGCGCGGGTAAAACGACGGTTGGTGAAAAAGTAGCGCAAAAACTAAGTATTCCTCAGTGCTCAATGGACGAAGTACGATTTTCTTACTACGAGGAAATAGGTTTCAGCAAAGAAACACAGCAGGACATTCGAGAAAAACAAGGGTTTCAGGGTATGTACGCCTATTGGAAGCCGTTTGAAGCCTATGCCGTTAAAAGAATACTAGAAGATTACAGGCATGCGGTCATTGATTTTGGCGCCGGTCACTCGGTCTACGAAGACATGGGACTGTTTCAGCAAGTAGAAAAGATATTAAAACCTTATCAGTCTCTATTTTTATTGCTTCCCAGTGCTGATAAAGAAGAGTCCATACAACTATTACATCAAAGACTGCAGCAAATAACGGATGATGAAGATGTTTTTAAGCTTAACAAACATTTTGTAACGCATCCGTCAAATGAGCTGCTGGCAAAGCAAACAATTTACACAAAGGACAAGTCGGCAGATACAGTAGCAAAAGAAATTATTTCATCTATATCGAAGGAGTGAAAGCAATGATTAAAAAAATCGGTCAAATTATGGTGTATGTAAACGATCAAGATCAAGCGGTAAAGTTTTGGACAGAAAAAATGGGATTTCAGGTTATGTCCGAACAAAATAATGAACAAGGCATGAAGTGGATTGAGCTAGCGCCGGTAGCGGGTGCTGAAACAACCATTATCCTTCATAACAAACAGCTAATAGCAAAAATGCAGCCAGAATTAAACGTCGGAACTCCTTCGCTTCTGTTTTTTACAGAGAATGTGGATGAGCTATACAGCGATTTAACGGCTAAAGGCGTAACGGTGGGAGAAATGGTATCGATGCCTTCAGGAAAAGTTTTTAATTTTTCAGACATTGAAGGTAACTACTTTGCAGTTATGGAAAACGTGGATCATAAATAAAGGGAAAAGAAAAAGCACCGGGAGCATTCACTCTCGGTGTTTTACATGTGGGGCAGGGTGAGTTACTCTGCGTCGTTATTATAAATCAAGGAGTGATGCCTCTCATGATAAAACTAATAGGAGAAAAAGTGTTGCTAAGAGAAGCGTGAATTAGAGAAGCACGTATTGTAAACGGAAACTATTTTGACAGCATTAAAATGGGCATTCTGCGAAGAGAATGGGAAAGTCATCGTAGTAAGAGCTGTAATGGAAAAGAATACTGAGGTGAACGAAAGCATTGATTAATATAGTCTCATTATTTAAGGCTTCTTCCTTTATAAATGGAAGAAGCTTTTCTTATATCAATCATGTCATCTGTAAGGCCTAGCGTGTATAAAATTAGAAGAAGGAACGTTTATATAGATCTGCTCAAAACAGTTACTGTGTTAAAAACATCAGGGGGGAAATACATGCGGGTAAACTTTAAAGAATCTGCAAAAAGAAGCGTGAAAAAGGAGAGAACGCTGCAATTTACGCTAAATGTAATCGGAATATTTATGTTTATAGGGGTTTTAATCAGATGGTGGACTGTTCCGTTCGCTATTAGTAACAACCTCGGAATTTATTATAATCCAGATTTTCAAATGAAGCCCAGTGAGTGCAAGGAATTTCTTGCATTCGTTTTATGCGCAGCAGGCGTGTATTTTAGTTTAATAAACGTCTACTTTTTAGGCAAAACAGGTAAAAAATTAGTCTATACCGTTCTTGTTTTACTGGCTGTTTTTAGTCTCTATATGATGGTTATACTTCTTGCTGTAGCTACGCATTAAAGGCGTGCGTGCAGCTTAAAAGAAAGAGGTCAAACTTTCTTTCTCCCTTAAATGGTTTTACGATTTTTCTATGTAAAAAACAGATAAGTCTTCAAACGTCTTCATTAGCTGAGCTTCCATATTACTTCCACCTTTTGATATTTTCACTGACACATATGTAGACATTATGTGCGTTTTTGCTTTCATACAATTCTATCAAATCCATTAAAACAGTTTTATTTTTTAAATTCAACTAAAAAGTATTTTCATTATTTTTCCATAAATTATCTAAGATAAGCGGCTATAGGGTTTAAAGAACAAAAGAAAATTGAAATGATTTTTTATGAGTTTTATATCTTGACGAAAAAATATTTCAGGAATAAGATAGGTTACATAAAGTAACGAATGAAAGAAAAGTTACTTTTTAAAGATTATATTTTTCCTAACAGGAGGAAGAGATATGGAAGCGATGACTTTTGTTTTATTCGGTTCAACAGGTGATTTAGCGAAACGCAAAATTTATCCTGCACTCTATAATTTATTTGTAGACGGGAAAATCCCTAAATCAATTTCTGTTGTAGGACTAGGCAGAAGGGAGATGTCCGACGCTGAATTTCAGGAAAAAGTAAAAGAGTCTATTCATACTTTTTCACGTCGCGTCGAAAAAGATTCATCTCTTATGCAGCATTTTCTTTCAGCTTTTCGCTACAGCCCATTGGATGCAACGAATGCTGAAGATTATAAAAAGTTGTTAAATCTAGTAGAAGCACGCGAAGAGGAACGAAACATTCCAAGCAACCGAATGTTTTATCTATCCGTTGCACCAGAATTTTTTGGTACGATTGCCGAGCATATTAAAGACAGTGGCTTAGGTGCTACAAAAGGTTGGAAACGGTTAATTATTGAAAAACCGTTTGGCCATGATCTACAGTCAGCTCGTCAATTAAACGAAAACTTAAGCAAAGCGTTTAAAGAAGAAGAGATTTACCGCATTGACCACTATCTTGGCAAGTCGATGGTACAAAATTTAGAAGCGCTGGAATTCGCTAATCCTATTCTTCAATCATTATGGAATAACGAACATGTTGCGAATATACAAATTACAGCAAGTGAAACGGTCGGCGTAGAGGAAAGAGCAAGCTATTATGACCATTCAGGAGCCATTCGAGATATGGTTCAAAATCATATGCTGCAAATGCTGATGATGACGGCTATGCACTTACCGGCCCGCATTAGCGCTGATGATATTCGAAACGAAAAAATAAATGTGTTAAAAGCGCTTCGTCCGCTTGTAAAAGAAGATATGGATCTAGACGTTGTTCGCGGTCAATATGAGGCTGGAAAAATAAACGGGGCTTCAGTGCCGAGCTATATAAATGAGCCCGGTGTATCACCATCTTCTCAGACGGACACGTTTTTAGCAGCCAGACTATATATCGATAATTCGCTTTGGAAAGGCGTTCCTTTCTACATTCGTACAGGAAAAAGAATGGCGGAAAAAGCGACGCGAATTGTTATTGAATTCAAAGACTCGCTAAAAGAGTTGTACTTAGACAAAGGAGAAACAACATCTCCAAATCTGTTGATCATTGAAATTAACCCGCACGAAAATATTACGCTGCAGTTAAACAGCAAAAATCCATTTAATCATGGTCATATTGAGCCTGTACAAATTAATTTTTCAGGTCAGCAAGAAGGAGCGCCGGAAGCATATGAACGCCTTATTGCAGATGCATGCGCCGGAGATTCTACATTTTTTGCTCATTGGAAAGAAGTAGAGCTAGCTTGGGAATGGGTTCAGCCGCTTCTTGAAGCATTTCAGGAAAATACAGTGCCGCTTCACAACTATGTTGCTGGTTCACACGGCCCTGACGCATCAAATGAGCTTTTAGAAAAAGACGGTTTTAAATGGTGGTTGGATGAAGAAACAGCAAGTCAATCACGAGAAGTACAGCCAGTTTAATACGAACAAATTGAAAGAAGGATGACACATGAGTACCAACATAGATACACTCGCAGTTAATACGATTCGCACCCTGTCAATTGACGCGGTGAACGCAGCTAATTCAGGGCACCCTGGACTTCCGATGGGAGCGGCTCCGATGACCTATGCGCTGTGGGCGAATCACTTACAGCATAATCCGGCAAATTCAAGCTGGTTTAACCGAGATCGTTTTATCTTATCAGCCGGTCATGGCTCAAGCTTACTGTATAGCATGCTACATTTAAGCGGATACAATGTATCAGTAGAGGATTTAAAAAGCTTCCGCAAGCTAAATAGTAAAACACCGGGTCATCCTGAATTTGGCCATACGGACGGCGTAGAAGCAACAACAGGTCCTTTAGGTCAAGGAATTGCAAATGCAGTCGGAATGGCAATGGCAGAAGCCCACTTAGCAGCAAAATTTAATAAACCAAATTTCTCTGTTATTGATCACTATACGTATACGTTAGTAGGCGATGGTGACTTAATGGAAGGCATTTCTTATGAAGCGATGTCAATGGCTGGCCATATGAAGCTTGGTAAACTTATTGCTTTATATGACTCCAACGATATTTCGTTAGACGGGGAATTAAATCTTTCATTTAGCGAAAATATCCAAAAAAGAGCGGAATCTGCGAACTGGCAGTATTTACGTGTAGAAGATGGAAATGACGTGGATGAAATCACAAGCGCCATCGAAAAAGCGAAACAGAACACGGAACAGCCAACGCTTATTGAAGTGAGAACAATTATTGGCTACGGAAGCCCGAAAGTAGCGGGAACAAATAAAGCACACGGCAATCCGCTTGGAGAAGAAGAGGCAAAAGCAACAAAACAAGCCTACGGCTGGAAAACGGAAGAAAACTTCTATGTTCCAGAAGAAGTAAAAGCTCATTTTGAAAAGCTAGAAGAAAAAGGGATGAAAGCAGAAGCAGAGTGGAACGAACTGTTTGCTTCTTACCAAAAAGAATACTCTATGCTGGCTGATGAATTAGAACGTGCCATCATGGGCGAAGCGTTAATTGAAGTGAATGATATTTTAACATTCTCATCGGAAAAAGCGATTTCGACGCGTGTTGCAAGCGGAGAAGCGATTAATTATTTCACTAAATCTGTGCCATCTATTTTTGGAGGCAGCGCTGATTTATCGCATTCCACGATGACGGACATTAAAGAAGAAGGCCCTTACGCACCCGGATATTTCGGTAATCGAAATATTTATTTCGGCGTACGTGAACATGCAATGGGAGCGGCCGGTAATGGAATGGCCCTTCACGGCGGTGTGAAGCCGTTTGTGAGCACATTCTTTGTTTTTAATGATTACTTGCGTCCAGCGATTCGTTTAGCTGCACTGCAAAAGCTGCCGGTCACATATGTGTTTACTCATGATTCCATAGCAGTAGGAGAAGATGGACCAACTCATGAGCCGGTTGAACATTTAGCTTCTCTTCGTGCAATTCCAGGGCTTACCGTTATCCGTCCGTCTGATGCAAACGAAACGGCAAGCGCTTGGGCTTATGCGCTTCAGCAAGCGGAAGGTCCTATAGCCTTAGTACTTAGCCGTCAAAACTTGCCTGTATTTGAAGAAACAAAACAAAATATCAACGACCTAGCTAAAGGTGCTTACGTATTAACCGAAACAAACGATAAGCCGGAGATGATTTTCATCGCCACAGGTTCTGAAGTAGCACTAGCGGTCAGTGCAAAAGCTCAGCTAGAACGTGAAGGTACATCCGTACGAGTTGTAGCGATGCCTAGCTGGGAGCTGTTTAACAAGCAGTCAAAAGAGTATCAAGAACGCGTCTTGCCTGAATCTGTTTCAAAACGAATCTCTCTAGAAATGGGAATTTCACTTGGCTGGGAACGCTTTGTAGGGCCAAAAGGAAAAGTTTTAGCAGTTGACACATTTGGTGCTTCAGGAACCGGAGCTGATGTGATGAAGCTGTTTGGATTTACAGAAGAAAACGTAGTGGCACAGGCAAATGAATTACTAAAGGCTTAAATAAGAAGATAAAAAGATAAATAGAAGGAGCGGTTCACATGAAAGTAGGATTAGTTGGTTTAGGGAAAATGGGGATTAACTTAGGACAAAACTTACTGGATCAGCGTCATGACGTTGTAGCATTTGACGTAAATTCAAACGCAGTTGAACAAATGAAAGGGTACGGTGCTTCAGGAGTATCAAGCTTACAGGAGCTTGTTCAGTCACTCGAAACACCAAGAGTTGTATGGCTGATGGTTCCTCATACGGTTGTTGATTCTGTTATTAGTGAAGTGACGCCTCTTTTAGCTGAAGGAGATATCGTTATTGAAGCCGGAAACTCTCATTACAAAGAGTCTATTCGACGCTATAACGAGTTAAAAGAAAACAAAATCCACTTTATGGACGTTGGGACATCTGGCGGAATGGAAGGCGCTCGTAACGGAGCTTGCTATATGATTGGCGGAGATCGTGAAGCGTGGGAAATTGTTGAACCTATTTTCCGCGATACAGCAGTAGAAAACGGATATCTATATGCTGGAGAAGCAGGCAGCGGTCACTTTTTAAAAATGGTTCATAACGGCATTGAATACGGCATGATGGCTGCAATCGGAGAAGGATTTGAAGTTCTCGAAAAAAGCCAGTTCGACTATGATTACGAAAAAGTGGCGAGAGTGTGGAACAATGGATCTGTTATTCGTTCATGGCTCATGGAATTAACCGAAAATGCATTCTCTAAAGATGCTAAGCTAGATGACATCAAAGGAGTTATGAACTCTTCTGGTGAAGGGAAATGGACGGTAGAAACGGCTCTAGACCTTCAAACAGCTACGCCGGTTATTGCGATGTCTTTACTGATGCGCTATCGCTCACTTGAAGATGATACCTTTACAGGAAAGGTAGTTTCCGCGCTTCGAAACGAGTTTGGCGGTCATGCTGTGGAAAAGAAATAACAAGTGAAATAGTGGGTATAGTAAAAAAAACTAATGGAGGAATGAAAAAATGAAATTTTTTATTGATACTGCAAACCTTGACGATATTAAAAAAGCATACAAATTGGGCGTTTTATCTGGTGTTACAACGAACCCTTCTCTTGTTGCCAAAGAAGGCGTAAAGTTTGAAGATCGTATTGAAGAAATTTTAAAAACCGTTCCAGAAGTAGAATCCGTTTCAGCAGAAGTGACGCCGGATGCCGAAACAGCAGAAGATATGATTGCGCAAGCAGAAGAATTAATCAAAATTAACGGCGGAGATCAAAACATTACGATTAAGCTTCCAATGACACTCGCTGGACTAGAAGCGACTCGCTACCTTGCTAAAAAAGGTGTAAAAACAAACGTAACGCTTATTTTCACTGTAAACCAAGCGCTTTTAGCAGCCCGTGCAGGTGCAACGTATGTATCTCCATTCCTTGGTCGCCTTGATGATATTTCAGAAGACGGCGTACAGCTTGTGGCTAAAATTGCCGAGCTGTTCCGCATTCAAAATATCGACTCTCAAATCATTGCGGCTTCTGTAAGACATCCGGACCACGTTACACGCGTAGCCCTTGCCGGCGCTCATATTGCAACTATTCCGTATTCAGTAATTGAGCAGCTTGTTAAACATCCTTTAACCGAACAAGGAATTGAAAAGTTTGCGGCTGATTGGAAAAACGCTGTTCAAAACTAAGTAAAAGATAAAGAACGTGCGCATTCTAGAAAAAGAATGCACGCGTTCTCTCATAATATCCCTAAAGAGGTAAACATCATGAATACAGTAGACGCTAAAATTATTAAAACCCAATACGGTTCAGAAGTTTATGTAGACGATGCAGAGCATATTAACTTTAAAAGCCTTCATGCGCCGAAAGTTAACCAGCCGCTCTATCGCATTGAATTTGAAATTGGCTACTTTTTATTAAAAGAACACAGATATTACGAATACGAAAAAAACTATTTTTGGCTTGCAGTAAGCGAAGATTTTAGTAAGCTAATTATTCAAGAACCTGATATGGAAAGTTTATTTGGAGCTAAAAGCGAAGACGAAAGAACGGCAACAAAAGAGCTTTTAAGTCAGTGGCTCATTCATACCGAGGCTTATAAAAAGCAATTAAACCAGCATATTAATGACTACAAAAAAAGTAATGAAACAAATGAGGGCATAACGGCTATTTTAGAAAAGTTGCTGCATATTTCAGCAGCAGACATTGAACAAGCCCCAATCGAGAAATTAGCTGCTTCACGAGCAGTTTAACTTAAAAAAGTAGGTAGGCATTCATAGCTGCAATAGAAAAAGATGCTTCGTTTAAAACACGAAGCATCTTTTTTCATTCTTTATAAAGAGGGGGTTATCTTTAGAATACTCTTTCAGGAGGCGCTTTCTCAATGATTAAAGACATCTATGTTACGTTTTTGGACTTAAGACCAGCAAATTCAACTATGTAACTTTACGAAAAGAGCCTTAGAAAAAGAAAGGATAGCAATAAAAATGACAATATTGTCGTTTTTGTTGACGAATTAATCGGAGAAGGGTACATTATATTAAAACGACATAGTTGTCGTTTTAATATAAGGAGGCTGAAATGATGCTTATTACGATGTTAACAACAGGAACTCGAGGAGACACCCAGCCTTTTATGGCTTTAGGATTAGAGCTAAAAAAGAAAGGATACCGTGTACGAATTGCCGCTTCAGAAGCTTACCAAAACTTCATAGAATCGTACGGGTTTGAATATGCCATGCTTCGAGGAAATGTTTCTAAAATTATAGAGAGCGGAGCAGCAGACGACGCAATTAATGCAGACAATCCTCTCAAATTTTTTTCAAGCTTAAAAAATGAAAAGATGATGGGTATGATGATTAATATACAAGAAGATTTGCACAAAGCATGCAAAGGAGCCGATGCAATTGTATATCATCCAGGTGCGGCAGTTGGTTACTTTGCTGCTAAAGAGATGAATATACCAAGTATCTTAGCCAGCCCTTTTCCAATGACACCAACAAAAGACTATCCAGCTTTAATTTTTTATGATCGACCACGATTTGGAAAAATATACAATAAGCTGACGCATCGCATTTTTGAATGGGGATTTTGGAAAGTAGTAAGTGGTCCTTTAAAAAAATATTGGGTTCAGCAGCATGGAGAAGGACCTGAAGATTTTTTATGTCCGTACCCAAAGCAGCGTACAGCAGCTAACCCAACTATTATTTCATCAAGTCCCGCCGTATTTTCCGTATCTAAAGATTGGCCTGAACACGTTCATTCCTACGGAAATTGGTTTATGGACAGTGACCATAGCTATCAGCCGGAAGAGAAGCTGGAAAGATTTTTAAAGAATGGAGAACCGCCGGTTTATATTGGATTTGGAAGTATTGGGGATAAACAAAACGCAGACGAAACGACTGCTTTAGTGATTAAAGCTTTAAAACTTGCGGGGAAACGAGGTATCATCAATATAGGAGGAAGTGGAATGAATCACACGGAGGAGATAACAGAAGACATTTTATTTGTAAAAGATATCCCTCATGAGTGGCTGTTTCCTAAAATGTCTGCCGTTGTTCATCACGGAGGAGCAGGAACAACAGCCGAAGGCCTTCGAGCCGGTGTTCCAAGTGTTATTATTCCTTATGGAAATGACCAATTCGCTTGGGGAAGAAAAATTTATGAGCTGGGAGCTGGAGCAAAAGCCATTCCTAGAAAAGAATTGACGGCTGAAAAATTATCCGCAGCTATTTCCTATACGCAAGTTAATGAAATTCAATCCAAAGCACAAGAAATCGGAAAACAAATCCGAGCTGAACAAGGAGCTGAAAAAGCAGCTCAGGTGATTATTAATACACTCGAGACATTCGGGAATAAATAAAAAGTAAGCGAGCGTGAAAAAAATGCCAAAAGTAAGGGAAGGATACGCTGAAAAAAAGAAGCAAGAGATTTTAGAAGCAGCCAAAAGAGTATGCAAGAGCAAACCGGTGCATGATGTAGCCATGCGAGATATCGTTTTGGAAGCTGGAATGAGTCAAGGAGGCGTGTACAAATATTTTTCAAACCTTGATGAAGTATTTGTCGGACTTCTTAATCAAGAAAGCCTCAGCTATAAAGTAAAAGATAAAATTGAAGCCCTGCTTCAGACAAAGAAAGACTCCTTTGAAATGCTGCATGATTTCATTATGTATATTGGAGAGCATATCCAGGAATCAATGACAGCGGGAGGAGAAATTTACTTTGAACTAGTAGCGTTGTATTCAAAAGACCCTCAGCGTTTTATGAAAATTGAAGATCAGCTAGTTGAAGTATCAAACCTTAAATATATTCAAAAAAAGCTTCACGACTTTATTACGGAACAAATAGAAGTAAAGAATTTCTCTCCGGCTGTACCAGCAGATGACCTGCTAGCTTTTATGGCTACAACGATTAATGGAATTACACAAAATCCAGCGCCGGTTTACAACGTCGATGAACAGAAACAAGTTGCAGAAGAGGCAAACGTAGAACGTCATATCAATACGCTGTCAGTAGCTGTCCGAAAGCTGTTAGGTGAATAAGTACAGCTGCAATCTTGAAATGTTCCTTATCGTATGGCTAGCGGCGTTAAGCATAGTTAGAAAAAAGGCTTTCACTTCTCCGTCTCTTTTGAATAGTTTTGCAATAATTAAGCATAATACGACTGCAAACTATATTTAAGGAGATGGAAAAAATGAAAAAAGGACTTATCATTGCTTCTTCGGTTCTTTTCCTTTCAGGCCTAGCTGCGTGCGGAGGAAATAAGGACAATAACGCAATGGACAATACTCAAAATGATTTACGCAACACTTCTACAAACGACGGAGTTGATAACAATATCCCAATGGATAATACTGATCAGCCGACCAAGTCAGTTGAAGCAGCGCAAAATGTAGAAGATATGAAGGAAGTTGATGATGCATATGTGCTTCGTGATAATAACAACGCCTATGTAACAGTAGACCTAGCTGGAAATGACGCAGCGGACAACAATGATAACGGCAAGGTGAACACGGTAACGTATAACGGCGATACTTACCATGAAGTTTCAACTGATTTTGAACAAAAAATTGCGGACCGTGTGAGAGAAGCAGATAGTAAAATTGACAAAGTATACGTGGCGTTTGTCAACACGGGTTTAGACAATATGAATAACAACAATAACGTACCTGGTGTAGATAAAAATGACAACATCTATAAAGATGATGAAAAAGACAACAACCGTGATCCGGAAGATATTGTAGAAGATCCAAAAGATATGATGGATCGTAACAACAAAGATCAATAACATAAAAAGGCCTCTGAATCACCAGAGGCCTTTGGTTCATTAACTAAGTTCAAGTAAAGAAATAAAAATCGGAAGAACACAGCAAGAAACGGCTGAAATAAAATCAAGCTCGTTCTGTTTTTTTGCAGAAAGCGTGAACTCCATCAAAATAATTGTCAGGATACTCATGAAAAGCGTTGCATAAAAAAGAAAATCGCGCTGACTTTCCACTAAAAACAACACCGCATTTAAAATCAAAATAACGGCATAAAGAAACTTAAGCAGCACGTGAAGCTGCATGCTGAATTTATTCTCTTGTTTGTAGCGCAAGATATAGACAAAAAAGAAAATAAATAAAGTTAATTGCCATGAGGCAGGAAGTAACTGCTGCCATAGATTGTCCAAGAAACTCATTCCTCCTATAAAACGATGATGCATATATGTATAACATACATTTTTATTTTAAAAGTGAAGAGTATCTTTAGGCAAGAACAATTCTTCCTTTTTTATTCTTTTTCTTATACAGGCTCTCAACATAAAAAAAGAATGGTAGCAATGACCATTCTTTTTACTTCACTTCAATTAAAACCTTCGTACCGTCTGGAAACTCATCTACTTGATGTGAAATCCAAGACCCGGCGCCTCGGTTGTCTGAAGGCTTTACATATTCAATATCTGCGCCGCTTCCGCCTTCTTCACAAAAGGCCATCGGAAACTCATCTCGGTCATAGCCGCTTTTAGTCGGAATGCCTTTTAAAGACTCACGGCGGTTTTCTTCAGCACCGTCTCGATTGATTGTACAAACAGCCGATTTTCCTTTATCGATTGCATGTTGAATGTGCGCTGCAGTTTCAGGGTAACGATCAGCAGGGAAGGTAATGACTTCATCGTAGGAGGGATTCGTTGAAGAGTTCTGCTCTAACGGATTTCCTTCAATCATAACAATAACGGCTATCACTAAAATTAAAATACCAGAAACAATTTTTTTCAACCTGTAAAACTCCTTTATAAAACGTTTATCACTCTTATTGTAAAGTAATAAGAAAAAAATGTAAAAACATATAATGGAACTAGCTAGAATTCATAACACAAACATAAGCTCACGTTCAGCTGCTGAACGTGAGCTTATGTCTAATGATGAGAGTGGTGATGATGCGTTTCGTTTTCAGCTGGCTGCAGTGAACGTAACTCTTCTTTTGATAATTTGCCTACTGCGACTTGCTGAGTAGGAAGAATGTGCTCACCGCGAGCATTAATATCGGTTTTAATATAGTAAATACCATCCTCATTAAAGGCAGCTTTTGCTTTATACATACTGCCGTCATAATGTGCCTTTATTGTTTCAACTTTACCGGGAGCATCTTTTTTCCACACGTTAAACTGAACGATTTTGGCATCATCCACCGTTTTATTTTCTTGCATTACGTGCACTTTTAGTACCTGTGTGCTCTGTGGCTCTATATTTTCAGGAAGCATCACATGCGCCGACAGAGGCTTTTGCTGCTTGTAGAGCTGGTCTGCGTCACTGTTTACGGAGCACGCGGAAAGCACAAGCGTACTGAGTATGACTAGTCCGGACATTTTCCATTTATTCATTGTTACTGCACCTCACATCGTTTCATCAATCATGCGTTTAAAAATCGCTTCAATGCTGGAATTCGTTTGATAACAAAGAAATCTAAAAGCCACACGATAACTAAGGACAGTCCGACTAAAGGAAAGAGGATACCAAACACGACGATTATACACGTCACGATTCGCATTGCACTTCCTTCAGGAACTTTAGGAGCCCCCATGTTTTTAGCTGGTTTTCTCTTCCACCACAGTAAGGATCCGCTGATAGCGATACCAGCAATTCCGATACAAATAATAAGGCCCATAAGCTGATTGATAAATCCAAACTGTGTGCCTTTATGAAGCGTAATACCAAGCGCAATCAATTTGCCCATAAATCCATAGTTGTCGTACCGATAATCGGCTAACACAGCTCCGGTGTATTGATCAAGGTGAATGGTTGCTTCATCTTGAGCTCTTGGTGAAAAAACAGAGAGCGTATACACACCTTGAGCGTCTTGCGGAATAGAAATGGTGTAGCCGTCGTGCATATGCTGTTCTTTTGCAATCCCTACAATGTCATCAAGCGATACTTTTGTATATTGCGAAGCTGTGGAGCTTGGCACTTCTAACGTTTCAGCTCCCCAAGGCACGTCCGCAACATCTTTTGTTTGCACGGTTGAAGTAGGAGCACTTCCTACCCAAATAGACGGAGGGTACCCAACACCTGCGTTTGTGGCGACTTGCTGAAACGCATTGCCCCACAGTCCTGACCACGGAAGTCCTGTTAGTACGAGAAAAAGCATCCCCGCTGAAATCCAAAAGGCCGGTACTGCATGAAGGTCACGTATCAGTACGTTTTTACCTTTTGAAAAACGAGGAATCAGCACGCCTTTTATTTTGTCTTTTTTGCGCGGCCACCATAAAAAAGCGCCGGTTACAATTAAGACAATTGCCCAGCAGGCCGCAAGTTCTACGATACGATCACCTGCTGTTCCCGCCATCAGCTCTCCGTGAAATTCTTCAATTTGATTCATCAAGCGACTGGAATCATCTACTTTTCCTATGATGTGACCATTGTGAGGGTTAACAAACATCGTATATGTATGGTCTTTTAATGAAATTCCTACTTCTGAAGAACGAGTAGAGCGATCACTGGGCTTATACGTCAACACATCAGCGTCTGGATACTTTTCCTTTACAGCCTGTACTTGTGTTGAAGGGGATACGGACTGTGACTGAGCTTGTACATGATAGAAGTCGTGATACAGTTTTTCTTCAATTTGAGGCTTGAATAAATACATCCCGCCCGTAACAGCTAATATAAGAAGAAACGGAGTAAACATTAAACCCGCATAAAAATGCCAGCGCCATATGGCTTTGTATAGACCTTGAGAACGCGCCGTGCTTTTTTTCGTTGTACTCGCTGATTCTTCGCGCTTTTCCTGCATCGTTTTTTCCTCCTTTTTACTAACTAACGTGCTTTTATTATAGAAGGAAAGGGAGAATTAGCCATCACCCCTGAGAGTGATTGTTGGGGATTATAAAAGGAGGGCATGGATAAAAAAAGCATCTGCTTCACGTGGAAAGGGCAGATGCTTTTTCGTTTATTCCTTTTTCTTTTCATAATAAGGACCTAGACGGTCAATACGATTTGTCCAAATTCCACCTGAATAATTAGCTGGAAGGCGTTTTATGTCTTTGGCAGAATCAAATCCTGTGGAAAATTCGCTTCCGTTTCCGCCTACAATAATCGTCCGGGTATTGCTGTGATCCATTCGATTTAAAAAGCGATTTGGCCATCCCCACAGAAAAGGTCCGATCTTTTCAGGTATATGCAGTTCAGTGTTTTCGCATGCTTTAGGCACGTATCCGGTTCACCCGGTTGCTATATACGGAATAAGACAAGATTTCATCGTTGCTTTTGACATAACTTTTAGATTGGGCATCGCTTTTTTCAGCGAATCAATCGGTTCGTCTCCTCCGTACACAGTGATGTTTGTTAAGCGTTTTTTAGAGAGCTGTGACAAGTACTTTGCTAGTTTTTTTCCTTCTTCAGGATCATTGCTTTTTACGTGAATAAGAAAAGATTTGTGCGGAAAGTATTTCATCACTTCGTCTAGAGAAGGCATAAGGTTAACTCCTTTGCCGCGAAAAGGATGCGTTTTTCCTCCGTCTGCCGTATAGCCGTACCCAATATCAAGCGTTTTTAATTCCGCCATCGTGTAATCTCGTGTTACGCCCGTTCCGTTTGTCCGGCAATCGAGCGTCCAATCATGGAACACAGCAAACTGATTGTCTTTTGTAATGTGAACGTCAAGCTCGACTATGTCAGCACCGTCTTTAAAGGCTTCGTTTATAGAAGGAATTGTATTTTCTATAAACGAATGCTCAGGTTTGTAGATGCGTTCCGCTGTACACGTGTCGTTTTGAAGGCCTTTTATATTAAACGTTTGAGCTACACCTCTATGAGCAAGAAGGAGAGGCTGTCCGCTTCTTTTTGTCAATAAAGAGCTATTGTTTATGTATACAAAAACAGCGGTTCCTATCAAAATAAACCATACAGATTTTCGTTTGAAAAGCGCTCTCAAAAATTTCATAGCATCCCCCAAGTAGTTGTTTAATTTTAATGCTTACTTCTAAAAAAATCCTATAAGAATCGGCTTTGACTTTCAATATCCCGATGCTAATAATTCTATGATAGTTTTCAGATAATTTATAGAAAAATAGAATGTTTCACATCTACCAAGACACAAAAAAACAGCTCGTAAAAGCTGTTAGTTCATTAAGCCATTTTGAAACGCATAGCTTGTCAGCTGCACGCGGTTTTCTAAATGAAGCTTGCTTAAAATATTTTTCAAATGGCTTTTTACCGTGTGTTCAGAAATAAATAACTGCGCCGAGATATCGCGGTTTGACAGCCCTTTAGCCACTAATTGAAGTACTTCAAGCTCCCGTGCAGACAGGGGAGTGTCTGGCTTTGTAATCGATGTTTCCTGCGGAAACTCTTTTAAAATTTGAAATGCAATTTCTTTTGACATAGGAACTTCATCTAAAGCGAACGCACGCAAATAGTCGTACCACACTTCAGACTGCAGGTTTTTTAACAAATAGCCCTGGGCTCCTTTTTTCAACGCATCAAACAAATCCGTAATATCGTCTGAAACCGTGATGACCACAATTTTAACATACGGAAACTGAAGCTTAATTTGTTTTGTCGCTTCTAATCCATTCATCACGGGCATTTTAATATCCATTAGCACAATGTCAGGCATTAATTTTTCGGTTAGTTCGATTGCTTCTTGCCCGTTGGTTCCTTCGCCAACAATCATAAAATCTTCGTATTCTTCTAAAATATCGCGAATGCCTTCTCTTGCGTGAGCGTGATCATCTACAATCAAAATACGAAACGGCTGCATTTACGTAACCTCCTTTTTAATACTAACAATGGTCTGGTTATGTTTTCGTTGAATGGAAAAGTCCCAGTTCATATCTTTAGCACGATCTTTCATAATTTGCAGGCCAAGACCGGCCTTAAGAGATTCAGAGGTGAAACCTATACCGAAATCTGTAATTTCACAAATCCATCCGCCGGCCGTTTCACCGGCTGTAATCCAGATTTTATTTGTTTTTGCATGTTTAATGACGTTCATAGCAGCTTCTTTCACACAGGCAAACAGCTCATTTTTTTCTTTTCTCGAAAGCGTTGTTTCTGACAGTCTCCAATCTAAATTGACATCTAGTAAATGAGTATGTGTTAAATCATCGACGTATTGATGAATGCTTTCAGTCCAGCTTTCTGAAGAGTCTGAAGGAGAGTGCTTTAAATTTGTAATCGCTTGGCGCGTATCGTCATGAACATGCTGCAGAGTTTGCTTCATTCGGATAAAATCAGGATCCTGCTCTAAGTTGTTTTTTCTTCCGAACTTGTTCATTTTAACAGATAGGAGAAACAGCGACTGCGCAATGCCGTCATGCAGTTCACGAGCTAATTTTTCACGCTCAATAAGCGCAGCTTTCTTTTCTTTTTCTTGCCTTAGTTCTTCTTGTATTTTTTCTAAAATAGAAAATAAATAGCGGACAAAGACAAGCGTTACAAAAAAGACAAGCAGCGGAGAAAGAACATTTCCCATGTCCATTGAGATGTAAGGGAGCAAAAAGGCATGGCGAACATACTCCCAAAGTGCGATGGTCAGAGTTGGAAGAAGCAAAATCAGCCATTTAATTTGTCTATATTTCACGGTATCCCTTCTTTCATCCATAAAATGTGTCTATATTTTATCATTTGAGCGGAAAATTACTAGAGGAAAGAAGAGAAATCACTCTTAGGGGTGAGTGGATAAAGTTAATAAAGAAAATCTTATCTGCAATATCATACAAGAAAAATTTTCGAGTCAATGGTATGGTTAAAAAGCTTAAGATGTGACAAGGAGTGATTTATTAATGGCAAAAGAAATTCGGACAGCGCACGTTGACGCTGATTTACATATTGAAGCTTACCGTTTTAAAGGAATTATGCAAAAGTTCCCTGCTCATTTTCACGAGTATTATGTGATTGGATTTATTGAAGAAGGTCAGCGTCATTTAATTTGCCAAGGCAAAGAATACATCATTAATCCAGGCGATTTGCTGCTGTTTAATCCGTATGATGTCCATAGCTGTGAACAAATAGACGGCAAAACGCTTGATTATCGCTGTATTAACGTGACGCCAGACGCGATGAAAAAAGCTGTTTTTGACATTAACGGAAGTGAAAGTCTTCCGCGTTTTAACAGCAATGTGGTACAACGAAGTGAGGCTGTCTCTAGTTTAAAAGAGCTTCATTTACAAATTTTAAATGGTGAACGGGAGTTTAAGAAAGAAGAGTTATTTTTATATTTGCTAGAAGAGCTCATGCACGATCATTCAAACCTTTCCTTTTTTTCGTCAGCTGCTGACACGTCTGATGAAATCAAAACAATCTGCAGCTATTTGGAAGACAACTATACAAACAAGATCACGCTGGATGAATTAAGTAAGCTAATTGGATGGAGCAAATACCGGCTGCTGCGCTCTTTTACAAAGCAAAAAGGAATCTCTCCATACAGCTACTTAGAAACAGTTCGAATCAATCAGGCTAAAAAGCTTCTAGAACAGGGACAAAAACCGATTGACGTCTCCTTTTTAACTGGATTCAGTGATCAAAGTCATTTGACTCGATTTTTTAAAAGTCAGGTGGGGCTAACGCCAAAACAATACATGAAAATCTTTGAAAGTGAAAAGAAAACAGAATGCTAGTAATAGCTTAAAAAGGAGAGAAGAGCTGTGGATCATTTAGCTGCTTATATGCTGATGGCGCTGGTTATGTCAATGATACCTGGTGCTGATACGATTCTTATCATGAAAAATACGCTTCATCACGGAGCAAAAGCAGGACGTTTTACCATACTCGGCATGGCTACAGGCCTCACGTTTTGGACGTTAATTGCTGTGCTTGGCTTGTCTGTTGCTATCGCGCAGTCGGTGTATCTGTTCAACACCATTAAATATATAGGTGCCGCGTATTTATTTTACTTAGGTATCAGGGTATTTCTGACAAAAAATACGCTCTCATTGGAGCACATTTCAGAAGAAGAAAAAGCTGTTAAGCCTTCATCTAATCACGCCTATAAAGAATCATACATACAGGGAGCTCTTAGTAATTTTCTTAACCCTAAAACGGTATTGGTTTATATTACATTCATGCCACAGTTTATCAACTTGGATGCTCACACGAATCAGCAGCTGCTTATGCTTGGTTTTATTCTTACACTCATAGCGGTAGGTTGGTTTTTAATCTTAGTGTATGTAGTAGATTACGTGAAAAAATGGCTTAAAAAACCGATGTTTCAAAAAGTTTTTCAGAGATGCAGCGGAGTGCTGCTGATTGGTTTTGGAATAAGAACAATCGTGTAATAGTAGCTAGTAAGCAAAAAAGAGGCTGGGATAAAAATATGTTAGTTGAAGGAAGATCCGAATGAGTTTGATTCTTGATGGAGAATCAAACTCATTCGGATTTTTTATTAGTATGGTGAACATAGCCTTCGTATATTTATTCAGTTATTTCTAGCTGTTGATTGGAGGGCAAGGCGAAGACTCCTACGGGAAAAGCGGAACAGGTGAGACCCCGTAGAAGCGCAAGCGACGAGGAGGCTCACCGGCCGCCCGCGGAAAGCGAAGCCATGCACGGAAATCAACAGCAGTGTAACAAGCCACCGATACTAGTTCATGTATTCAATTTTATCGTCTTTAAATTGTATTGATTTAGCTATGTCTCAATCTCTTTTCTTAACGTTTAAAAACACGTAAACGAAACAATTTGTCGTGTATCGACACCGAAAATGGTCCAAAAACGTCCGTTCCATCTAAATCCTGCAACCGATCGCGGTCCTACAAAAATAGGGAAATACCAGAAGCTAGAGCCGTTTCTAAGCCATATGAACGTATTGCGGAATAGACAAAGAGAAATGGCTCCTGGGTCAACAGCAAATGGAGTTGCCGTTTGCTGAGCTGGAATAAATGCCGGCGGAGGGGAAGTTGGAGCTTGCTGCGGGTCAGGTGTAGGTAAACCGCCTGGTGGTCTAGGTGGACCGGGCGGGAGTTGAGGTCCAGGAAATCGTGCTGGGTAAAAATAAAAATCCATGTAATTAATGTCCATTTTTTAAGCACCTCTATTTTCTTAATCACTATTTTATAAAGTATGAGAAAGCTGCCTAAAGGGATTGGGCAACTATAGCGTTTTTTACATAGGTCTTTTTTATGAAGAAAAGTTTGGTTCTTAAGTCGGGAAGGAATTCCTTCATGAACTCGATAAAAACTGAATAGGATAAAACAGAGTGTGTTTTTAGAGGAGGACTTTTCATGGATAACAATCCAAAAAAGATGTTTACACCGGTTAAGACCTATCAACCTTTCCACAGTATCTATGATCCGTGCCGGCCGATAGGAGTTAAATATTATTCTACGCCGCCTCAATTATACATGGGATTTCAGCCCGCGAATCTGCAGCAGTTTTCACCGAAAGAAGCGCTAAAAAAAGGAACGCTGTGGCCGGCTTTTTGGGACTACTATGAAAATCCATACAAAGATAAGAAGAGGGATGAAGAATGAAAAAACTACCTCCGGAGTACTATCAGGATTTAGAAGAAATACAGGCGATTGATTTTGCACTTGTAGAATTAACGCTGTATTTAGATACCCATCCAAATGACCAGCAGGCTATGCAGCAGTTTAACGAATACGCGCAGCAGGCTATGCAGTTAAAAAGAAACTTTGAAACAAAGTACGGGCCGCTCCAGCAGTATGGAAACAGCTATACCGACGGGAAGTGGAGCTGGGGAACAAGCCCTTGGCCATGGCAAATATAAGCAGATAAAGGCGGGAACTATATGTGGGTGTATGAAAAGAAATTGCAGTATCCAGTTAAAGTAAGTACGTGTAATCCAACGCTTGCCAAATATTTAATGGAACAGTACGGGGGAGCGGACGGGGAGCTTGCAGCTGCACTTCGTTATTTGAATCAGCGCTATACCATTCCCGATAAAGTTGTTGGACTGCTAAACGATATAGGGACAGAAGAGTTTGCTCATCTTGAAATGATTGCGACGATGATTTATAAGCTAACAAAAGATGCAACGCCGGAGCAGCTGAAGGCAGCTGGATTGACAGAACACTATGTAAACCATGATAGTGCACTTTATTACAATAATGCTGCTGGCGTTCCGTTTAACGCTACGTATATACAGGCAAAAGGAGATCCGATTGCAGATCTTTATGAAGACATAGCGGCAGAAGAAAAAGCAAGAGCTACATATCAATGGTTAATTGATATATCGGATGATCCTGATTTAAACGACAGCTTACGATTTTTACGAGAAAGAGAGATTGTTCATTCACAGCGTTTCCGTGAGGCCGTGGAGATTTTAAAAGATGACAGAGACAGGAAGAAAATCTTTTAACTAGCAAAAAACATCCCTCTTTGCGAATGCAAATGAAAGAAGGGATGTTTTTTATTATGGCAGCGTTGATTATGCGCTAGAACTGCAGTGACAAGAAACAACCTTTAATGTTCCTTCAACATCTTTCCAAATTCGCGTATAGCAGTATTCGCCTCCAATAGATTCACCAGTTGCCAGCGACCCATTTAACGCTACTTTTGTAACGGTAACGGCAAGTTCTTGAAACAGTTTAATTTCTTGTTCCAACACTTCGATGCCCGCTATATCAAGACTTTTTGAACGATGAGCATTTATATCTTGCTCTTTTGACAACCATTGCCCAAAGTGATTCACAAAAATAAGCTCATCTGAAAGTAATTCTTCTAATAACTCTACGTTATTAGAAAGCATGGCTGAGCGAAGCATTTCTTCGTATTCTATCACTCTTGCTTGGTTCATTTTTAATCCTCCTTTACGCCTTGTGTAACTCTTTTCTATTTCCACCTTACTTTTCCTTTAAACTTCTTCCTTTAATAGATTGTGTTAAATTATGTTAATCAAGGGGATAAGTGGACTAATTTTCTGTAAGCATAAAATATTCTGAAAGACTCCATTATTTACCTTTAAATGGTATAAAATTAGAGTGAAAGAACCTTTTCTTTCCACTTGTCTAGTTATCTTTTTACTATTAAGAAGCAGTTTTTTATACTTGTAATTGTAGCGGAATGAACGTTCATTCCGTTTTTGGAAAGAGGTGATAAAGTGGAATCTACTCCAACAAAACAAAAAGCGATTTTTTCTGCTTCGCTTCTGCTGTTTGCAGAAAGAGGATTTGATGCAACCACGATGCCAATGATTGCAGAAAATGCCAAAGTAGGAGCAGGAACAATTTATCGCTACTTTAAAAATAAAGAAAGCCTTGTAAACGAACTGTTTCAGCAGCATGTAAACGAGTTTTTACAGTGTATTGAAAGCGGCCTGGCTAACGAAAGAGAAGGATATCGAGATGGATTTCATCATATCTTTGAAGGTATGGTGACATTCACTAAAAATCATCCTCGTGCGCTTGGCTTTATTAAAACTCATAGTCAAGGAGCTTTTTTAACAGAAGAGAGTCGCTTAGCCTATCAAAAGCTGGTGGAATTTGTTTGCACGTTCTTCAGAGAAGGACAAAAGCAAGGCATTATTAGAAACCTTCCTGAAAATGCGCTCATTGCTATTTTATTTGGAAGCTTTATGGAAGTATATGAAATGATTGAAAATGACTATTTATCTTTAACTGATGAACTTCTTGCCGGCGTAGAAGAGAGTCTGTGGGCAGCACTTAGCAGACAATCATGAAACTTAACAAGTGAAAGAGGGATAACATGACAATTAAAGAAATGCCTCAGCCAAAAACATTTGGAGAGCTTAAAAACTTACCGTTATTAAACACAGATAAACCGATTCAAACGCTGATGAAAATTGCAGATGAATTAGGGGAAATCTTCAAATTTGAAGCGCCTGGACGTGTGACGCGCTACTTATCAAGTCAGCGTCTAATTAAAGAAGCATGCGATGAATCCCGCTTTGATAAAAACTTAAGTCAAGCGCTTAAATTTGTGCGTGATTTTGCAGGAGACGGTTTATTTACAAGCTGGACGCACGAAAAAAACTGGAAAAAAGCGCATAATATCTTACTTCCAAGCTTCAGTCAGCAAGCGATGAAAGGCTATCACGCGATGATGGTCGATATCGCCGTGCAGCTTATTCAAAAGTGGGAGCGTCTAAATGCAGATGAGCATATTGAAGTACCGGAAGATATGACGCGCTTAACGCTTGATACAATCGGTCTTTGCGGCTTTAATTACCGCTTTAACAGCTTTTATCGCGATCAGCCGCACCCGTTTATTACAAGTATGGTTCGTGCACTAGACGAAGCGATGAACAAGCTGCAGCGAGCAAATCCAGATGATCCTGCCTACGATGAAAATAAGCGTCAGTTTCAAGAAGATATTAAGGTGATGAACGATCTAGTAGATAAAATTATCGCAGATCGCAAGGCAAGCGGTGAACAAAGCGATGATTTATTAACGCATATGCTAAACGGAAAAGACCCAGAAACAGGTGAGCCGCTTGATGATGAGAACATTCGCTATCAAATTATTACGTTCTTAATTGCGGGACACGAAACAACAAGTGGTCTTTTATCATTTGCGCTGTATTTCTTAGTGAAAAATCCACATGTATTACAAAAAGCAGCAGCAGAAGCAGCACGAGTTTTAGTAGATCCTGTTCCAAGCTATAAACAAGTGAAACAGCTTAAATACGTCGGCATGGTCTTAAACGAAGCGCTGCGCTTATGGCCGACAGCTCCTGCATTTTCTCTATATGCAAAAGAGGATACGGTGCTTGGAGGAGAATATCCGTTAGAAAAAGGCGATGAACTGATGGTTCTAATTCCTCAGCTTCACCGTGATAAAACGATTTGGGGAGACGATGTGGAAGAGTTCCGCCCAGAGCGTTTTGAAAATCCAAGCGCGATTCCGCAGCATGCGTTTAAACCGTTTGGAAACGGTCAGCGTGCGTGTATCGGTCAGCAGTTCGCTCTTCATGAAGCAACGCTTGTACTTGGTATGATGCTAAAACATTTTGATTTTGAAGATCATACAAACTACGAGATGGATATTAAAGAAACTTTAACGTTAAAACCTGAAGGCTTTGTTGTAAAAGCAAAATCAAAAAAAATTCCGCTTGGTGGCATTCCTTCACCTAGCACGGAACAGCCTGCTAAAAAAGCACGCAAAAAGGTAGAGAACGCTCATAATACGCCGCTGCTTGTGTTATACGGTTCAAATATGGGAACAGCTGAAGGAACGGCGAGGGATTTAGCAGATATTGCGATGAGCAAAGGATTCGCACCTCAGGTTGCAACGCTTGATTCCCATGCAGGAAATCTTCCGCGTGAAGGAGCTGTTTTAATTGTAACGGCTTCTTATAACGGACATCCGCCTGATAACGCAAAGCAGTTTGTCGACTGGTTAGACCAAGCGTCTGCTGATGAAGTAAAAGGCGTTCGCTACTCCGTATTTGGATGCGGCGATAAAAACTGGGCAACTACCTATCAAAAAGTGCCTGCTTTTATCGATGAAACGCTTGCAGCTAAAGGGGCAGAAAACATAGCTGAACGCGGCGAAGCAGATGCAAGCGACGACTTTGAAGGCACATACGAAGAATGGCGTGAACATATGTGGAGTGACGTAGCAGCTTACTTTAACCTCGACATAGAAAACAGTGAAGATAATAAATCTACGCTTTCACTTCAATTTGTCGACAGCGCTGCGGACATGCCGCTTGCGAAAATGCACGGTGCTTTTTCGGCGAACGTTGTAGCAAGCAAAGAACTACAAAAACCAGGCAGTGAACGAAGCACGCGTCATCTTGAAATTGAGCTTCCAAAAGAAGGTTCTTATCAAGAAGGAGATCATTTAGGTATTATTCCTCGCAACTATGAAGGAATAGTAAATCGTGTAACGACAAGGTTCGGTCTAGATGCATCACAGCAAATCCGTTTGGAAGCTGAAGAAGAAAAATTAGCGCATTTGCCACTCGGTAAAACCGTATCAGTAGAAGAGCTTCTGCAATATGTGGAGCTTCAAGATCCTGTTACGCGCGCACAGCTTCGCGCAATGGCTGCTAAAACGGTCTGCCCGCCGCATAAAGTGGAGCTTGAAGCCTTGCTTGAAAAGCAAGCGTATAAAGAAAAAGTGCTGGCAAAACGCTTAACAATGCTTGAACTGCTTGAAAAATATCCGGCGTGTGAAATGGAATTCAGCGAATTTATCGCTCTTCTTCCAAGCATGCGTCCGCGCTATTACTCCATTTCTTCATCACCTCGCGTCGATGAAAAACAAGCAAGCATCACGGTTAGCGTCGTCTCAGGAGAGGCGTGGAGCGGATATGGAGAATATAAAGGAATTGCGTCGAACTATCTTGCTGAGCTGCAAGAAGGAGATACAATTACGTGCTTTGTTTCCACACCGCAGTCAGGCTTTACGCTGCCAAAAGATCCTGAAACACCGATTATCATGGTCGGACCAGGAACAGGCGTCGCGCCGTTTAGAGGCTTTGTGCAGGCTCGCAAGCAGTTAAAAGAACAAGGACAGTCGCTTGGAGAAGCGCATTTATACTTTGGCTGCCGTTCACCTCATGAAGACTATCTGTATCAAGAAGAGCTTGAAAACGCACAAAATGAAGATGTCATTACGCTTCATACCGCTTTTTCACGCGTACCAAATCAGCCGAAAACATACGTTCAGCACGTTATGGAACAAGACGGCACGAAATTGATTGAACTTCTTGATCAAGGAGCGCACTTCTATATTTGCGGAGACGGAAGCCAAATGGCACCTGACGTTGAAGCAACGCTTATTAAAAGCTATGCTGATGTTCATGAAGTAAGTGAAGCAGACGCTCGCTTATGGCTGCAGCAGCTAGAAGAAAAGGGCCGATACGCAAAAGACGTGTGGGCTGGGTAAATAAAAAATAACCTCCGCTATTTAGCGGAGGTTATTTTTTATAGTCAGATTGAGACATAACTAAACCCACCTCATTTATAGCGCCTCAGCGTTTCTTCTGCGTGACAGCAAATTTTTTCAATTAGCTCCTGAGGTTCTTCAATTAAAGCATGAGCACCTAAGGTATAGAAAAAAGAAGCCATGTAGTTTAATTCATTTCCATCAGTTATCGTATCGATATAGCCGCCCCCGTCTTCCGTTACCTTCACATGATTTTCAAGCCACGGAACGCCTTTACACTGACGAACGCCTTCGTGCGTCAAGGTTACTTTTAACGAAATCGGCTGTGAGTTTACCGGTTCTGTTTCAAGCCATTCTTTTAACGTAAGAGACATCTTTTCGTCTTTTTCTAAAACTTTTAACGAGTGAATACGATCTGCTCGAAACAATAATACTTTTTGCTTATCGCAGGAATAAGCGGGGCAGTACCACAAGCCGTTATGAGCATAAATGCCAAGGGGTTTGACTTCTTTTCTTGTTTGACCCGTCTTTGAATCATAAAGAAATTCAATATATTTTCCTGTAAGGCTTGCTTCTAGCAGCTCTTTTAAATAAGGAGTGTCTAAGTTTCTTTTAGGATTCCAAAACGCAATATGAGCACTTATTTTATCTACTTTTTTCTTCGTTTCTTCAGACAGGTACACATAAAATTTTTGAAGAGCCGCATGAATTTCTGCATCAAACGGAAGGTCATGATAATACTGCAGAGCTTGATAAGCAAAAAAGATCGAAATAGCTTCTTCTTCCGTAAACAAGATAGGAGGGAGAATACGGTTTTTTAACACTCTGTAACCACCGCTCCGTCCTTTTTCACTGTAAAGAGGCAGTCCTAATTCACTTAAGTCCAGCAAATAGCGCTGAACGGTCCGTACAGAAAGGCCAAATTCCTCCGCTAGTTCTTTTGCCGTAAACGTTCTTTTTGTATTAATAAACATAAGCATATCAACAAGCCGTCTAGACTTAGCCATTTATTTTCACCTTTTTCTTTTAATATGACAAAAAGTGTCGTATTAAGATGATATCATACAGAAACAGTAAAGTTGAAAGGAGAAAAGGGAATGAAGAAAAAAATCGTCGTATATATTGCCGCAAGCTTAGACGGGTATATCGCAAGAGAAAACGGAGAGATTGACTGGCTAGAAAGTGTAGAAGGAGAGGGAGACAACGGCTACGAAGCGTTTTATCAAACGTGTGATGCGGTCGTTATGGGAAAGGCTACGTACAATCACGTGCTGAAGCTCACACCCGAGTTTCCGTATCTCGATAAAAAGTGCTACGTGTTTAGCCGCTCAGCTCAAGGAAAAGATCAGTATGTGGAGTTTATAAACGAAAGCGTGGCGTCATTTCTCCACAACCTCAATCAAGATACGAAAAAAATATGGCTGGTGGGAGGTGCTGATATTCTCGCTGATTTCTTAAAAGCAAACAGGGTGGATGAATTTATTATATCGGTTATTCCTGTTTTGCTTGGAGCTGGTATTCCATTGTTTAAGCCAGGAATTCCAGAAATGAACTTCAAGCTCACTAATATGAAGCAGTATGGACAAATTGCTCAGCTGTATTACAAAAGAGGATAAGCCTTTTGCGGAGCATTCAATTACTGTTATTTTAGGGACAATGACATCAAGACCGGCTTTTTTTCATAGTATATTTTTGGGGTGAAAAAATGCCAAGAGTAAATTATCGAGATTCAGACGTTGCTTTAATGGCAAGGATGATGAGAGCAGAAGCTGAAGGCGAAGGAAAACAAGGCATGCTGTATGTTGGAAATGTCATTGTAAATCGCCTTAAAGCAAACTGTTTAGATTTCAAGAATTTAAGATCCGTTCCGCAAGTTATTTATCAGGTGCAGGGAGGCAACTATTCGTTCGAGGCTGTTCAAAAAGGAAATGTATTTTATCAACGAGCAAGAGGTGTTGAAAAAAGGTTAGCCAAAAAGAATTTGGATTATTGGAGAGAACACCCGGGGAAATATGCACTGTGGTACTTTAACCCATCCGCTCCATGCCCTCCAACATGGTACGGTCAACCCGCTTCTGGTCAATACAAAAATCATTGCTACTATGAGCCAAAGCCTGGAACATGCGCTAGCGTTTATAACGGGTAGATAGCTTAGAAGATATGCTGCGCTTTGAAAGTCTGGCCTCAAATCCAACCCGTTAGCTGCAGGTGACAAGGTAATTCTTCTTCATATAATAAGAGAAAGCCCTCTTTTCATAAAGAGGGCTTTTGCTAATTGGTGCATTTCTCATTTTGCTTCAAATTTTATGTTTTTACCAGCAGCAAATTCGGATTGATCCTTCGCTTTTGTATACTTTACCACCCAGGACGTCTTTACCTTAGCTGCTGCTAAAATATCTTTGATTTGCTTATCGGTTAAGCCTTTCGTATAAAGGACAAATTCCCTTGTATAGATGTTTTTGTTTTCTTGCTCTTCATCTGCACCGCTGCCAAACCAATATCTTGTTTGCTGATCGTCGTTCATGTTATTAAAAGCTTGTTTATAATTAGGCAGCTTAACTTGAATATTCGACAGGTAATCCGTACCGCGTAATGTAAGAACCACATGCACTTTGCGAAAATCTTGTTTAGAGGGGCTTGTTAATTTGGATATTTCAACTTCACTAAATTCTTTTTTCGTCAGCGGTTTAACTGTAGTAGAAACAGAAACTTGCGGGTCTGAGTGATTTGTCGTAACTTCTTCGGTACTGCAGGCGCTTAAAATGATCACCGTTAAAAGAGCATAAATTGCTCCCATCACTTTTTTCTTCATGCTCGTTCTCCTTTGTCATTAATAGATAATGGTATTCATTCGCCATGTTCATTATCTTTACCTTTATTTGTCACAACGTCATGATTAATGAAGAAAAGTATAGAAACATTAAAAAGAGAAATGCCGAGGCATTTCTCTTTTTGTTCTATGAGTCTGGATTAAGCGAAGTATGCGTATACTCCGGCATACGCTCTTCTTTTTCCGTTAGTTGAGTATCGGGGCTTTGCTGCTCTTGTGAAACAGGAGACAGCGTGGGTTTTTGTTCATGATTCATGTTTGTCATTCCTCCTTCTATGAAGTGAGCTGTTAATCAAGCGAAAGCAAATCATCTTGAATTCGCTGTGTTAAAGAGGCAACTTGCTGCGTTAAACTGTCATTTTCCGCCTGGAGTTTTTGATAAGACTGATTTGCTTTTGAACATAGGTAAGGATCTGTTTCCCACCAGTCCATGCCAATTTCTCTTGCTTTATCAATAGAAGCGACAAGCAGCCGGATTTTTATGGTTAAGAGTTCAACATCAGCAATTTGCACTTTAATATCTCCAGCAATAACAAGACCTTTATCTAATACTTTTTCCAATACTTCTACAATGGTGCCCAGCTGCCCGTTATGTTCCGCCGCCATTTTTTCACTCCTTGTTATAACACTTTTCCCAGGGGACCTAGATCAATATTTAAATCTTCATTTGTAAAGTTAAACACTGATTTTAGCTCCTCCATTTTGTTCTCTAACTTCATCAACGCCACGCCCAGATCTTCGATTTGAGCGTCCGTCAGGTTTCCGCTGTCGACTCGGCGAATCGCATGTTTTTCAATGAGCTGCCGCAGCAATTCAATGACGGTTAAAACAAGCTGTGCTAGGCCCTGTTCAGCATTTTCCGCACTCAGCTCAATGCGACCGTTCCGTTTAGGGTTATTTTCCATTTCGCAACGCCTCCGTTTCCTGTTCAAACTGCTGAGAAGAAATGATTTGACGATCATGAGAGCCTATCAGCGTTTCTACAGAAGAAATCAGTACGCGCAGATCAAGATAGACTAAATCAATTCCGGCAATTGAAATCAATAAATCACCTTTAATGGCAATTCCTTTATCGAGGATCACATCCAATATATCAATGAGGGCAATGTCTTTTTGCTCGAGCGTTTGTTTTCGCAGCGATGTCATCCCGCATCTTTCTCCGAGCGGAGAGTGTCGATATGATAAGCAGGCCATGGTCCTGTTACTTCAATGTTCAGTCCCATGCTTTTGTAAAGCGCTTGCTTGTTGCTAATGGCTTTTAGAAACGATTCCACATTGCTCTTGGACAAAAGGTAGATGCTGTTCCAGCACATGCTGTAGCTGTCGCCGGTTATTTTTTGACTCCAGTTATTTTTGATTGTGTGGTAAGCGGCGTAGGGACTTATCTCACTGTGCAGGTGATCACAAAGCGAAAGCTGCTCTTTTTCTGTTTCTTCTTCAATCAGCCTTTCTATCTTTTTACGTTCAAAAAACTGCCTGCCCGGAGGTAACGTATTTATTTCTTCTTTTTTCTTTTGGATCGTTTCACTGTATGTCAAGAGGTAGCTCTTTAAATGATTCGTATGGGCATACACTTTTATATTCCATTCTTCAGATTTTTTTAAAAGCTGAAGAGAAGAAAGGGTTTTTTCTTTGTTATCGACAATGCTTTTTTGGCAGCTGTCCTTGCTTTTATAGACAGTACAAAATTTCATTGGAAGAAGCGTGTAGTGTTTCTGTAAGAAAAGAAGGGTCTCATGGTGATGCATAGCCTTGTCTTGCAGCCATTTCATATCTTGCTCTATCTTTTCTTTTAGCATTTCTTCTGAATACTCAACGCTTGGCAAGTCGCATACGAATGCGGTAATATCATCAAAGCAAAGAGTATAGATAGGGTTGTTCTTGTCCATGCCTTCAAGCGCGGGGAAGGCAATTTGCTTAGTTTCTTCGGTTGGAACTAGACCATATAAATAAATGAGCTTTTCCATCTCTTTCAACCTCACTTTTGTTTCTTCGTCATTGATTCCCATCTTTTTAATTCATGTTCTTTTGCTGCTTCATACCTAAGCAGCAGTTCTTTTTCTTTTTCCATATACGCATCTTCTGGTATTTCTCCAAGCTCATACATCATTTGAAGATGAACGATTTTTTGCTGAATAAAAGAAACGTCATACAGTTCCTTATCCGCTTCTTCTTTGATTTTTTGCCCAACTTTAACAATGAGCGTGACAGGAGATAACAGCAGTTTATGAATCATACATTCTCTTCTACTTTTAATTGAATATTGATAAAGTTATAAGCGGCCCACGGTCCGGAATATTTAAAATCGGCTTTGTGTTTCCACTTTTCATAAAGATCATTTACACGTTCATCAAACGCTGCTTCTTTTTCTCGGTCAATTAAAAATGAAGCATTCAAAAGCATCGTTTCGACAATAGGAGGATTAAGTCTAGACGCTTCAGCCATCGGTTCTAAATGTTGATACAGCTCTTTTTTACAGTCATGCTGAAGCTTTAAAAAGAATTTCTGAGCTGTTTCTCCGTGCGCAATTTGTTTATAAAAATCAGCACTGGCAGAACGCGGATTTCGCACTTGCTGCAAAGAAGAGTCTTGCCCCACTTTTTGTTTCAGCCAGTCCGCTTTCCCAATTACTTTTAGTCCGACTTCTATTTTTCCTTTTAACTGTGGGAAAAGGGAGGAGAACTGTGGATATAAGTTTTCTAACAGCATTTCAACATCTTGTTGACTATGAAATACATTGCCAAAGCTGATTGGAATGACCGAATCATGCTTATTCATTACTTTGGAAATCACCTGCTGGTGCGCTGTGACATTCTCTTTGGTAGGGTGATAAATTTTAAGAGGAAAGGCAGCGGCCACTATAGCTGCATCTCGGTAGTGAATGGTAAAAGTAGCTCTTTCTTGATGATCAATCGTGACGCTGCCAAACGTATGCGCCTCGGTGGCAGGAATGCTGCAAAAAATGTAAATGCCCGTTGCTTCACTCATCGATTTCTGTTTCATTCCTTTCCTTTAAAATAATAGGCTTACTTCTCTGCTGGAGAGCTTCGATAGCGCAGGCTGGTGCGTGAAAAAGACGTAATGTTATGCTGCTTATTGACCAGCACTTCATAGATACCAAGCAGTTCATCTTTTGCATAGCGCCTCATATACTCCTGTTCTTCAAATGCCTCAAGTGTTATTTTCCATCCTCCATTTTGAATCGATTCATACGAAATAATTCGATGAGGAGGAGCAACGTGTTCTTTAAAAAAATCAGTCACGGATTCCATAATTTCGGCTACTTTCACTTCTCTAACCCACCTTTATGAGTTTATAAATCTAAATCTTGTAAAAGGTTTAGCTGTTCAAGTTTTTTTCCGCCGTTATTCGAAGAAAGAAAATCTTCTCTTTCATTATGAAGCAGCCGAACTGCCTCGGCATACCTCAGCCATGTGTCCACACTGGCAATAACGATTCGAGCTTCAATGGTAATTAATTCAATACCAATAACGGAAATACGAGCGAATACGTCAATTACCACGCCTTTATCTAAGATGCGGTCAACTACTTCAGCTAGACTAGAACAATCGTTTGATTTGTTAATCGTCATGATGAAAACCCTCTCATGTTGCATAGTAAAATATATACGTTTGCTAATCTTGCTATTAATGTGCGTGATATTGTAAAAAATATACAAATGAAACGTGCATAAATTAAAAAATAGTATAAAATACCATGATTATTTTTGTTTTAATACGGGTAGAGTTAAGTACATTACTTTTATCCATTGATGAATGAAAACACATACATAAAAAACAAAGGGAGTGGAGAAAGATGAGAAAAGAAGAGCAGCCGGTATTATCTGATTTTATTGAAAAGGACCAATTTGAGTTAAATTCATATTTAACTTCTTTACTTGAAACGACAAGTGAAAAGAAAGAAAATCAAAGTTGACGAATTGAAAACATAAAGGGCTACTTTCCATGTGGAAAGTAGTTTTTTCATTTGCGAACTTGATATACTTATTGGACAACGAGGTGAGAAAGATGAACCAAAAAGACGTGGTTTCGAGAAGTATTTTAACAAAAGCGACCGGCTTTTTAGCATCTGGTTATACTCATAGTTTAAATCCGTATGCCGGATGTGCATTTTCCTGCAAATTTTGCTACGTGCGCGAGCTGCCAATTCAGCGTTTTAAAGAGATGGAGTGGGGGACATGGCTAGAGCTTAAAGTCAACGCAGCTGAAGTCTATCAAAAAGAAATACAAAAACTGCGAAAAAAAGAGCAGCCGGTGCACATATTTATGTCTTCAGCGACAGATCCCTATCAGCCTGCTGAGCGCAAAGCAGGCATCACACGTGCCCTTTTAGAAACAATGATCAATCATCCCCCTGATTTTTTATTGATTCAAACAAGGTCGCCACTTGTGGCGAGGGATATTGATTTGCTTTTACAGCTTCAAAAAGTATGTGATCTTCGCGTATCGATGACTGTTGAAACGGACCGAGAAGATGTAAAACAAATTTTTTCTCCTTATGCTCCGGGGATGAAACTTCGTATGAATGCGTTAAAAAAAGTAAAAGAAAGCGGAATTTCAACGCAAGTAACCATTGCTCCAATGCTTCCTTTCACGCCTGAATTTCCTGAAAAAATAGAAGGAATGATGGACCGAATTTGCATTGATACCTTGTACTTAGGAGACGGTTCCTTAGGTAAAACGTCTAAAAGGCTAGGAATGCCGGAATTATTTGAGAAGCACGGTTTCCTAGACTGGTATGACAAAGACATTCATATCAAAGCCATTCGTTATTTTGAAAAATTTTATCCTTCTTCGATGATTTATCTTTCTCAAGAAGGGTTTGCGCCGTAAAAAAAAGAAGGGCCTATATATCCCTTCTTTTCTCCATATTAATTTTTATACGTATCAAACATGTTTGTGTCATCAGGTACGTTTTCTAAATAACTGATCTTCCCGTTTTTATCTAGCTTAGCAATATCTTTTCCTGTTTGAGTAAATACGCTGCCAGATGCACGTTTTCCGCATACTGCCCAAGGCGTTTCAAACATGTCCGTACCTTCAACTGCTTTCCAGCCTTCGAACATATGCTTAATATCAGCATTTTCTTTAAAAACCATTTTCACAAACAGCTTCCAGTTTTCAATGCCTTGCTTTTCGTGGCCGTTTAAGACAAATACGATATCGTCTGAAAAAAGGCTCACCAATTCTTCAAATGCTTGTTCGCTTGTACGTGATTGATCGAATAAATCAAAATATCTATTTAAGTTTTCCATGATAATCTCCTTTGGGTGCTACAGCACCATTTTTTCTTCTACAGTTGCTTTTAGCATGTCCAGGTTTTCTTTTGGACATTTTTTGTGAATTTCATTTGTGAGCGTAGCAATGGTTTGCCGTTTTAAAATGGACTGCCATGAAGATTCAGCTTCTTCCATTAAATCGGATAATAAGCAAATATCTTTGTCTTTTAAATTAAGCATATCGTGAAAAATACCGCTTGATGAGTAAAGAGACTGCTTGCCTTCAATGGCTACGTATACGTCATAAATTCGGATTTCTTCCGGCGTTTTCTTTAAGCGAAATCCACCTTTGCTACCAGGAACGGAAGCAAGTAAATCAGCGCTAACCAGCTTGCGAAGAAGCTTTTGAAAATACGTAGGCGAACCCCCAAGCTGAGTGCTGATGACATCTCCTGGCAGCACAGCTTTTTCAGGTAAAAACGTAAGCAGCAAAATGGCATACACCGATTGCTCAACGCCTGTTTTCATATGCAAAAACATCATCTCCTGCTATATGTGTACAATGTGGATAATTATTATCCACATTGTACACATCATAACGCTTATGAATCAAAAAGTAAAGCAGTTACTTAATATGCACGTGATATTCGTGTATACTGTGAAAGAAACAGCAACAAAATACGGAGATGAGAGAATGACAACTATTGCAGATATCGCTCGGCTTGCAGGAGTAGCAAAAAGCACTGTATCCCGCTACCTTAACGGAGGGTCTGTGAGCGATGCAACGAAACGAAAAATTGAAGGAATTATTAAAGAAACAAACTATAGCCCAAATGCTTTTGCTCAAAGCTTAAAAGCGAAAAAAACAAATATCATCGGTGTCATTGTTCCGCGTATGGGTTCTTTTGCGACTTCCCGCACATTAGATGGTATTGATCAAGAACTTAGAGACCACCACTACCAAATGATTGTTTCCAATTCTAATCAAGATTTAGAAAGAGAAATTGAAAATATTTATACGCTGGCTAAGCAGAAGGTAGCCGGTATTATTTTGCTTGCCGTTCAAATCACGAAAGCTCATTTGGAAGCGTTCCGTACGATTTCAATTCCTGTTTTGCTAATTGGACAGGAGCATAAAGAAGTCCACAGCTTAATTCACCAAGATTACGAGGCTGCATGCGACATTGGAAGGTACATAGGGGAAAAAGGGCATAAAAAAATTGCTTTTTTAGGCGTAACCGAAAAAGACATAGCTGTAGGTGTAAAGCGAAAAGAAGGCGTAAAGGACGGTCTTAAAGACAGCGATTGCGAAATCCGCTGTTATCAAACAAGCTTTAACATGAGCGATGCAATCGGAGCAGCTACGGCAGTGATGAAAGAATTTAACCCGTCCATGATTGTATGTGCGACCGATAACATTGCGCTTGGTACGTTAAAGGCAGCTTATTTAAACGGACTGCGCGTTCCTGAAGATGTATCCATTACCGGCTTTGGAGGCTATGAAATTACAGGTGTGATTCATCCGAGCTTAACAACCGTAAAATATTACTATAAAGAAGCGGGCCAAATGGGAGCACAGCGAATTATCAAGCTAGTTAACGGCGAAGAAGTTGAAAAGCTTACACTTTCGAACTATGAATTGATTGAAAGAGAAAGCGTTGACAATCGTTTTACATAAAAAATGATTGACAGAATGTAGGAGATGCTATAGTATGAATGGTGTAAATACAAACAAATAATTGAACGTATCTCCTAAAGGGGAGTAGCTTTAACAGCAAAGTCGTCATTACAGAGATTATCTCTCGGCTTTGTTGGCGACATTATGTTGTTAGCAAGACCTTTACCGCTTATTTGGTAAGGGTCTTTTTTGTATTCAATTATAAAAAAGGAGGAAAAGGCTCGGACATTTAGAGGAGAAACGTTACATAAAAAGAGAAGGTGGAGGTAACTATGGAGGAACTAATTGGCGTATCAGTGCAAGGTTTGCTGCAAATTATTTTTCTTGATTTAATTTTAAGCGGAGATAACGCGATTGTGATTGCAATGGCGGCTCGTAACGTACCAAAAGACTTACAAAAAAGAGCGATTTTAATTGGAACAGGCGGCGCGATTGGTCTTCGATTATTATTTGCGGCTATTATTGTCCCATTATTAAAGATTCCATTAATCGGAGCGGTCGGCGGCTTGATGCTAGTCTGGATCGCGTATAAATTATTAGCCGATAATCACGAACACGGCGATAACCCTCAAGGTGGAGCAACGGTATGGAGTGCGGTTAAAACGATTATTATCGCAGATGCGGTCATGTCATTAGATAACGTATTAGCTCTAGCTGGTGTAGCTCATGAATTTGTTCCAATTATGATTGGTGTATTAATTTCAATTCCGATTATTATTTGGGGAAGCAGCTTTATTATGAAAGCAATGGAAAAATTTCCGATTATCATTTACGCTGGAGCGGCGATGCTCGCATGGTCTGCTGGAAAAATGATTGTTGAAGATAAAATTATTGGTGGATTTGTTCCAAGTACAGCTTTACATCTTGCTGTTCAAGTTATCTTAACGATTGCAGTTGTAAGTATTGGATACATGAAAAACAAAAAAATGAAAAAAGAACAAGCCCACGCAGCTTAATAAAAAAAGAGCGTACGGATGATCCGTACGCTCTTTTTTATGATTCGGGATAGTGCATAAGTAAAAAAAAGCTTGCTTCTTCTTCAGATGAATTGATATAGCTGTGAGAGGTATTTCCTGAAAAATGCAGAGCGTCTCCTGAGACTAATTCATGTTCTTCACTTTCAAAACGAACCGTTAATTCTCCTTCTTTAATCAGTAAGTATTCATCTCCTAAGTGAGTTTTTGCTTCATGCACGCATCCGGGCTTTAATGTGACAATGTAAATTTCAAACTTTTTTTCCGGGTGATAAGGAAAAAAAGAATACACTAAGTAATCACCTTTGTTGTCCGTGATGGGATCTAGCTGTTTTATGCTTACTTTCTGCACATCCGGAGTGTCTTCTTTTATAAATACAGAAAAAGAGACTTGAAGGCCGTTCGCAATCTTCCAAAGCGTAGTAACTGTCGGACTGGATTTACCTTTTTCAATTTGTGCAAGCATTGCTTTGCTCACACCTGTTAATTCAGAAACTTGATCAAGCGTCAAATTTCGATTTTTTCGTAGTTTAACAAGATTTTTAGCAATAATATCTTGAATCGCGTCCATTGTTGTACTCCTTTAATGATTATAAAGATAGTATAACATACCGTTGTTTAATATAACGTATAGATGTATAATATAACAGAAAAGGAGGGAGTACGGTGATCGCAGAAAAAGCAGTACAGCAGAGAGAAAAAGTGGATCTAACGTTCAGACAAGGGGCCAAGGACTGTGTCCCTACGCTACTCGGTTACATAAGCATAGGGCTTGCCGCCGGGATTGTCGGCGTGTCCTCGCATCTTTCCGTTATGGAAGTTACTTTATTATCAGCGCTCGTGTATGCCGGGGCTGCTCAGTTTATTATTTGTGCACTGATGGTTGCGAACAGTTCGATTTCAGCTATTATTCTCACAACATTCATCGTTAACTTACGACATTTTCTTTTGAGTGCTACGGTCGCGCCTAAATTCACAAAATATTCGTTATTAAAAAACGTCGGAATTGGAGCACTTCTGACGGATGAATCATTTGGAGTGTCTTCAAATAAAATTGCAAAAGGGGAGCCAATTAATGACCGCTGGATGAACGGATTAAATATAACGGCTTACGTCAGCTGGATTATCGCCTGTACGATGGGAGCCATTTTTGGGCATTTGCTATCTGACCCGGAAGCCTTTGGATTTGATTTTGCCTTAACGGCTATGTTTTTAGCTCTGCTTGTTTTACAAATCGAAAGCGTGTTACCTTCAAAACTTAATCATTATTTACGTTTAATTCTTTATATGGCGATTATTATGATTGTGCTGTCTTTTTTGGTACCTTCACATGTAGCTGTCTTAATTTCAACGATTATTGTAGCGACGATTGGGGTGGTGACGGATAAATGAGTATCCACTATTCAACACTTATCATTATTTTAGGGTGTGCCCTTGTTACCGTAGTTCCTCGTATTGTTCCGTTTTTAGTTGTGCGTAACATCGCGCTGCCAGAACCCGTATTAAAATGGCTGTCCTATATTCCTATTTGTATTTTAACAGCACTTGTTGTACAGAACTTTATCATTCAAACAAATGACAGTGTGAAAATTAACTGGCCCGTCATCATCGTAGTTATTCCAACCTTACTGATTGCGCTGAAAACAAAAAGTTTATCCATCACCGTTATTAGCGGAGTTGGAATGATGGCGCTGCTTCGTTTGTTTTTATTTTCATAAAAGAGGCTTTTCGTTTAGTTGAAGATAAAATTGAGTCTACTCATAATATGTTCATTCATAAAAAAGAAGCATCTTTTATAGCTCTACCATGCTTTTAAAAGGTGCTTCTTTTTATTATACGTCTGTTGAAACAGGCAAGCTGCTTAGCGTTGTAAAACAAAAAGCCATTTTTTTTGCAAAATGCAAAGGAGGCTCTACAGATTGAATATGAAGATACATAAGGACGGGTTCTGTAAAAAGCCAATGGTTATGCAAAGCGCTTACGATAAGACCTTGCCGCGCAGCAGCTTCTGTAAAACGAGGGATTTCTTCTTGTAAAATAGCAATCTCAGCCAAGTTTAACGCGTTTCCCTGCGCGTCTATCGCCTCAAATGATACGCCAACAGGAACGACAGAGCTGCTTTTCCGCCCTTGAACAGAAGCCTGAAAGCTTCTTTTAAGCGACACTGAGCATCCTGTTGGACTAACTTTGCTTTTAGCGTTTAAAATCTGGCCAAACTGCTGACATATCTCACTTGTAGTATACATATAAGCCCCTGCCTTTCTTCTATACTCTTAGTAAGCTTTATGACATAAGAGCTTCACTTATGCAAACCGTGTTCTTATAAAAAAATCCTCTTCACGATGAAGAGGATTTTTTTATTATTCAGCATGCGATGAACGTTCGTTTAACAAATTTTCATAAAAACGAGCAAGTGAAGCAGAAAGGTATGGAATAGACCATAAAAAGCCGATTCCTACTGTAATAATACTTAATAAAAACCAGCCAAGAAAGCTTAGCAGCAGCAGGAAGTACTGTCCTTTATAACCATTCATCAACCTGCGGCTTTCTGTAATCGCTTGATTCATCGAGTAAGTAGGATTGTCTTTACAAATATAGTACGTTTGTGAATATGCCAGTGCTTTAATAATTCCAGGAATCAGTAAAAGCAGCGACCACAGCATCACATAAAGAGTCATAAGTACATAAATTCCTAATGACTTTACATAAAGGCCAAAGTCTTGGAATGTTTTAAATAAGTGCCCCAATCGAACAGATTCACCTCGTGCTAGACCTAAAAATGCCCAGTAGTTCGCCATCAGAAGAGGCGAGAAGACAATAGCAAAGGCAGTTGAAATCCATGAAGCGGAATCAGATTCATCTTTCATCCAATTGTCATAGCCTCCGCTTGCCACAATTTCAAATGGAATAGGCAGAAGCGTATATACTCCGTACGTCACCACCGTCAGTAGAATCGCAAGTCCCCAGCGATTCTTTAAAGAAGCTTTAGCTTCTCTTTTAATCGTACCGATGTTCATGTTGTTCCTCCTTTAATGTTGCAAAACAGTATCTTTTTGCTCGTATTAACATGTAAACCATGCACAATTGTTAATTTTGTATGAAATGAAAATAATAGTCAATAGGTTCTGAGATGAAAAGAGCGCTCTTACAAAAATTTTTACTAGACAGATAGAAATCTCTAAGTAGGTACAATCTGCTTTTGAAGAAGGAGGAGGTGCAAAAGCACTGTGTGCGATGTTTTATTTTAGTATGAAGTGAAACCCTCATGGAAAGACTTTCTAAGGTAGGAGGGATTTCTATGTTTGAAATGATTAAAATGATGCAACAAGTCTTAAACGAAAAAGAATTTTCTTATTGGGTTCATCAAGATCTTTTTAGTTTTCAGTGGTGGCTCATAGTAGTGATAAATGCACTTTTCCTGCTGCTTTTTTACTTTTTTATTGATAGACAGCGTCTCTTTTTTATGCTTCTCGTTTTTTTTATCAGCTTTGATATAATCGGCTTGGTAGATGAATTCGGTAAATTTTTTAATCTGTGGTGCTATCCTCACCAGATGCTTCCATTTACCGATCGCTTCAATACGGTTGACTTTGCTATTATTCCGGTAAGTATCGCACTCGTCTACCAATTTTTTAGCAAATGGAAATTTTTCTTTATCGCACATATTATTACGTCTGCCGTTATTGCTTTTATAGGCATTCCGATATTCAAAGCGCTGTATTTGTACCAATTGCTGAACTGGTCGATGTTTTATTCATTTCTTACCGTATTCGTCATGGGAATTGTCGTGAAAATGATTAGCGATTGGATTGCGGGTAAGAAGAGAGGCTATAGCGTTAGCTAAACAAACAATACTCCTGTCTATTTGAGATAGGAGTATTATTTGTTTAAGGGAAAACGGCAGTATTCCTTTATAATAAATGTAAGAAAGAATGAGAGGAGACTGTGAAAGTGGAAAAAGCGAATATCACCCGAACATTTTATGAGTTAGAATGCAGCCACTTAAAATCAGAGATACGAACCTCTGCTAAAGAGCTTTCAAACATTCTTGCAGATGGTTACGTGGAGTTTGGCAGTTCAGGAAGGGTATGGAAACGAAAAGATTACAATAACAATCATGTACTTTCGCCAGATGTATTTGAGATCTCTCATTTTCATGTAGACGTATTGTCTCCTGACTGCGTATTAACTACCTATCATCTTATGAACCATACGGCAGAAAAAAAGACGCTTCGCAGTTCTATTTGGCGAAAAAGAGAAGAAAAGTGGCGCTTGTTTTTCCATCAAGGCACAGTGACAAACGGTGAGTAATAAATAAGATTATTCGGTTATTATTATACTTTCCCTCTATTTGATGCTATGATGAAAGTATATTTTGACGTAAGGGATGTTTTGAAATGAGCAAAAATAACGTAAAAAAAGAAGTGTTTTCATGGATTAAGTCCATTGTTATTGCATTGGTTATTGTAGTGGGCGTTCGCCATTTTTTATTTGCGCCAACTACGGTTCACGGTGAATCGATGTATCCAACGTTTGAAGATTCAAATCGCGTTATTTTAAATAAAATCAGTGATGTTGATCGCTTTGATATGATTGTATTTCATGCACCGGATGCAGATGAAAATTATATTAAACGTGTGATTGGACTGCCAGGAGATACGGTAGAAATGAAAAACGACGTTCTGTATATTAACGGAAAAGCTTATAAAGAGCCGTATTTAAAAGAATCTAAAAAATCTCTTGCACCTAATGAAAAATTCACGGAAGATTTTACGCTTCAAACGCTGCCCGCAACTGATGGCAAAGTGAAAGTGCCGAAAAATTCACTGTTTGTAATGGGTGACAACCGTCCTGTAAGTCATGATGGACGAGCATTTGGCTTTATTTCACAAAAATCAGTGATCGGAAAAGTGCAGTTTCGCTACTATCCGTTAAATGAAGTGGGCGAACCGAAATAAAAAAGATAGAAAGACTGACGAAATTTAATCCGTCAGTCTTTTTTTGTTGGGTGAAAAGAACTGATTTTAAAAAAACGATTTGCTTTATGCAAGTTAAACATCTTCTAAGAAATTAGTAAATTAGATCTTGTTTTTTTCTTTATTTAGGAAATCATAAGGGTGTTTAAAAAGGGACTTCTAGGTACCTATGTTACTTCAAAGTAAGAGGTAGTACTGATAGATAAGCAGTTTTTATGGGTATACAGATATATGAAGATAAAGAAGTAAGGATTTTGGAAAGGAGCAGGTCAGCATGAAAAACGTATTAATCATTAATGGACACGAGTATTATAAAAAGTCAAAAGGAGAGTTAAACCAGACGATTTTTAATGAAATGCAGCATTTACTCGCTGATCAATTTGACATTAAAACAACGGTGGTTGATAAAGGCTACGAAGTAGAAGAAGAAATTGAAAAGTGGCTATGGGCTGATGTTGTGATTATGCAGACGCCTATTTACTGGTTCAGCATTCCCGGAAAGTTTAAGCAATATATTGATCGCGTGTATATGGATAACATTTTCTTTAAAGGTTCCAATCAATACGGGCGAGGCGGCTTATTAACAGGGAAACAATACATGTTTTCTCTTACATGGAATGCGCCGGAAGCGATTTTTAACAATGACGAAGCTTTCTATGAAGGAAAAAGTTTAGACGAAGCCATTATGCATTTGCATAAAATGAATCAGTACGTCGGTATGAGTCCACTTCCAACATACTCTATTCACGATGTAGTTAAACATCCAAACATTGATCACTACAAGCATAAATTACAAAATCATGTAGCAGAAGTATTTGGAATAGGAGAGCATCGTTAAAAATAGAGTTGATCGTTTTCTGAGAGGCTCTATAGATTCTAGAAAAAAACATAAAAAAGCGGCTTTATCTTAGATAAAGCCGCTTTTTTATGTGACAGTTTCAAACTTCAGGGTGTGAGGTGGGGTAGTTTTTGTTTACCCGTCTATATCTAAATAAAACAATCTAAATGATAATGAAGTAGAAATTATTTATTCCGTTTGTTTATAAATTGTTTAAATATAAGATGAAGCAGTTTAGCTTTGGAAAATAAGGGAAGAAACATACTAACTTGCCTGTGTATATTTAGAAAAGGAGGGATAAAGATGTCGTTAGCTCATTTTGATGATATTTCAGAAATTTGCTATGCATGTGAAAAACAGCCTCTTGGGAAAAGACAAAAACGCATTGGCGTATGGACGGAAAAAGAAATGAGAAAGCCTGTTGAAGAGAGAGTAGAAAATCAGAAGGTGGTCGCCCTTTCTCGTTAATGTAAAAAAGCCTTTAGCTCATCTAAAGGCTTTTTTACGTATTGGCGTTTGGACATGTGTGAAGGGTCATAGAAGCAATCGTTATAAATCTTCTAGTCTTTGAACTTTTTTGCCTTCTATTTTATGCTGTTCCATCGTTTCTTTTAACTCTTTGTTCGCCGTTGTCATGGTCGTTTCATTTGTTACGCCCATAAATGACCAGCCGTGAGATTCAAGCCAGTACTTGAATTCCCGCAAAAACTCTTCCTGCGTTCCTCCCGTATGATAAAAAGCTCCTTGAATCGTAATAGCCGGTTTTTCCGTATTATACGTTACATACATTTTATTTGCACACATCCAAATGGACCTCCTTTATTAATAAACAAACGTAAATTGACAAAGAAGCGCTGAATCATTCCTCAATAGTTACACTATTTCTCTATTTGACTGCTGTTTTCCTTTTAATCTCTGCGATTAATCATAATTAAATCAAGTTTTTTACAGAAAGAGGAATGTAAGTAAACAGATAAAAAGCGCGTTTCGCAATGAAATCGTCATATTTCTACATATTCTTTAAGGGTCATGTAAAAGTTGTAACATAATGAATGGCACTGTAAGAAACTTAATCCAATTAGAACAAATGTTACTGTTTTTTTTAATGAAAAGGCGAATCTATGTGCTAAGGTAATAACAGGTTCAAATTTTAGGAGGTAGTTTTTGTGAGTAAAAAACGTGTAAAAAAATGGGCAGTTGCTTCTGCAGCGTCTGTAGCATTTCTAGCAAGTCAAGGAACAGCATCAGCAGCAGCTTCGCACAAAGTCGTAAAAGGAGATACCTTGTGGGGGCTTGGCCAACAAAATGGGGTTACGGTAGATGAGCTGAAAGGCGCTAATAACCGCCAAAACGACATGATTTACGTTGGAGAAACATTAACGATTCCTGACCAGGGACAAGCACAATCTGCCGCTAGTCCGGCAACATCTGTACATACAGTAGCACAAGGCGAAACGTTATATCATATTGCAACACAAAACGGCATGACTGTGGATCAGTTAAAAGCTGTTAACGGTTTACAAAGTGATATCATTACCATCGGACAAACATTAAAACTTCAAGGAGAAGCACCGGCGCCGGCACAAACTGCTCCGTCTACATCGGTTTCTGCACAAGATCAAGATTTACTAGCTAGATTAGTAGAGGCAGAAGCAAAAGGTGAGCCGTACCAAGGAAAAGTAGCGGTAGCAATTGTGGTATTAAACCGTGTAGCTTCACCGGAATTCCCAAATAGCATTCACGACGTTATTTATCAGCAGCTAGGAAACGGCGTATATCAATTTTCACCAGTAGCAAACGGAGCAATTAATCAACCTGCATCAGAAGAATCAAAACGAGCGGTAAGCGAAGCATTATCAAACCCGCATGAAAACGATGCGCTGTTTTTCTATAATCCGAAAATCGCTGAAAGCCAATGGGTTGCAACGCAGCAAGTAACGGCAGTTATCGGAAACCATGTATTTGCAAAATAAGTAGATTTCTTTCAAATATAAACATATATTTCATATATATGTAATATTCATACAAAGAGTCTGCTACAAAAGTATCTTGGTTAAAGCAAAATCCAAACTATTAATATTGATAGTTTGGATTTTTTTGTTATGGTGAACGTAGGTTTCGTATATGTAGAGGTACTTCTAGCTGTTGATTGGAGGGTAAGGAGAAGACTCCTGGGGAGAAAACGGAACAAATGAGACCCCGCAGGAGCCCATGCAAAGAGGAGGCTTATCGGCCGCCCGCGGAAAGCGAGGCCTTGCACGGAAATCAACAGCGGTGAAACAAGCAGTCCAGATCATTTATTCCTATTATTCGTCTTTAAATGAGGGCGAGTTAGGTATGTTTTAATCTCTTATGTATGAAGAGAGAAATAGCTCTTTTTAAGTTTAATTTAACCTTAAAATGCCTTAACAGATCCATCTGTTAAGGCATTTTTTTGCTTTAATTTTAAGAAAACCATTGATTATTTAGAGAATAATGGTATTATAGGGGTAGTCAATTGATAATGATAATCATTTACATATGATATAGAGGAGGAGATAACTAGACTTCTAGATGAAAGAAAGGAGCAAGGAAAGTTGAAGTTTTATCAGTTAATTCTTGTGTTTGCTGTACTAGCGGTTTCGTCTCTTTTTGTAGGAGTACAAGACCTGTCAGCGATGGATCTGTTTCATTTAACAAAAGAAGAAAGCCAAACGCTGTTTTTTAGTCGTTTTCCTAGGCTTTTGAGTATTATTATGGCGGGAATGAGCCTTAGTATTTGCGGGTTAATTATGCAGCAAATTACGCGAAATAAGTTTGTCTCTCCAACAACTGCAGGAACGATGGACTGGGCAAGACTTGGTGTGTTGATTTCTCTACTAGTATTTGCTTCAGCAAGTCCTCTATTAAAAATGAGCATTGCTTTCATTTTCTCACTTGCGGGCAATCTATTGTTTATGAGAATACTAGACAGAATTAAATTTAACGATACGATTTATATTCCGCTAGTTGGTTTAATGCTCGGCAGTATCGTAAGTTCCCTAGCTACCTTCATCGCTTACAAATACGATTTGATTCAAAATCTTTCTTCATGGCTGCAAGGCGACTTTTCGCTAGTAGTCAAAGGGCGATATGAACTTTTATACCTGAGTATACCGCTCTTAATAATTGCTTATCTTTACGCAGATAAGTTCACGGTTGCTGGTATGGGAGAAAGCTTTTCAATCAATTTAGGCGTGAAATACAAACAAATCGTAAACATTGGATTAGTCATTGTTTCGCTTATTACGTCGATTACGATTTTGACCGTTGGCATGCTGCCTTTTTTAGGATTAATCATCCCAAATATCGTATCGATTTACCGTGGAGATCATTTGCGAAAAAGCCTGCCTCATACAGCGGTGCTTGGAGCTGTATTCGTACTTGCGTGCGATATTTTAGGCAGAGTCATTATTTTCCCTTATGAAGTTTCTATTGGGTTAATGGTCGGTGTAATAGGAAGTGCGATCTTTCTTTTTATGCTGATAAGGAGAGGTCGTTATGCATAACAAATATAAAATTATTATTCTCGCCGCGCTGGCTATTTTGTCGGCTGCGCTGTTTATCAGCTATGATTTAGGCTACTGGCAGTACACGCTGCCGCGAAGAATTGAAAAAGTCGCTGCGATTGTTTTAACCGGAGGAGCGATTGCGTTTTCATCCGTTATCTTTCAAACGATTACCAATAATCGAATTCTAACTCCTAGTATTCTAGGACTGGATTCACTGTATTTATTTCTGCAAACGTTTATTGTGTACATCTTTGGCTCGACGAATATTGTCATCATGAACAAAAATCTTAACTTTCTTCTTTGCGTTTCGCTGATGATTATCTTTTCGGTCTTGCTTTACATACTGATGTTCAAAAAAGCCGGTAAGAATATTTTCTTTATTTTACTGGTTGGAATTGTGTTCGGCACGTTATTTAAAAGCATGTCTTCATTTATGGAAATGCTGATTGATCCGAATGAATTTCAAATTGTACAAGATAAATCATTTGCAAGCTTTAACAATGTCAATACTGATTTGCTATACATAGCAGCGGTTATTTTTATCCTGCTTGGCATTTACGTATGGCGTTTTACCTGCATTTTTGATGTTCTGTCGTTAGGAAGAGAACATGCGGTAAATTTAGGTATTGATTATGACAGGCTTGTCAAAAAAATGCTGATTGTGATCGCCATTTTTGTCTCAGTGGCCACAGCTTTAGTTGGGCCGATTACCTTTCTTGGACTGCTTGTTGTGAACCTTGCGAGAGAGCTGTTCAAAACGTACAAGCACACCTATCTAATGATGGGATCACTGCTGCTTAGTGTTATAGCCCTCGTCGGAGGAGAATTTATTGTTGAAAAAGTGTTCACCTTCAGCACCACGCTGAGCGTCATCATTGACTTTGCCGGCGGAATTTACTTTATTTATTTGCTGCTAAAGGAGAATAGATCATGGTAGAAGTAACAAATGTCAGTAAAAAATACGGAGAAAAAACCGTTTTAGAAAAAACATCTGTGGTGATTCCAAAAGGGAAAATCACGTCATTTATCGGCCCAAACGGAGCGGGGAAAAGTACGCTGCTTTCCATTATGAGCCGTCTTATTAAAGCCGACTCAGGATCAATATCAATAGAAGGAAAAAATATAGAGAATATTGACAGCTCGGATTTAGCCAAAAAAATGAGCATTTTAAAACAGTCCAATCAGCTGAATATCAGACTTAGCGTACGTGAACTCGTAAATTTTGGCCGGTTTCCTTATTCAAAAGGCCGGTTAACAAAAAGCGATGAACAAGCGGTTGATCAGGCGCTGAGTTATATGAAGCTTGAAAGTATTCAAGATAAATACTTAGATGAACTGAGCGGAGGACAGTGTCAGCGAGCTTTTATCGCTATGGTCATCGCACAGGACACGGAGTATATCTTCTTAGATGAACCGCTCAATAACTTAGATATGAAGCATTCTGTTGAAATTATGAAGCTGTTGAAACGTCTCGTAGAAGACTTAGGCAAAACCATTGTGATTGTCATTCACGATATTAATTTTGCGTCTGTCTATTCGGATTACATCGTGGCGCTTAAAAACGGTGAAGTGATCCGTGAAGGCCCAACAGAAACCATCATTCAAACATCTGTATTAAAGGATATATACGATATGGATATTCCAATCGAAACGGTTGGCGGACAGCGTATTTGCGTTTATTTTTCATAAAATTTATTCATGAGGTGACAAAAGTGAAAAAAGTGTTAGTAATGTTTGTAGCAGTCTTAACGGCGATTGTTGTGGCCGCTTGCGGTAATCAAGGAGCAAAAGAAACAACAGGTGGAGAAAGTAAGCAAAAAGAAACGGTAACGGTAACCGATCAGTTCAATAAAGACGGAATTAAAATTGAGAAAAATCCTAAAAAAGTTGTAGTATTCAGCATGGGTGCACTTGATACGCTAGATAAACTAGGCGTTGAAGTAGCGGGCTTGCCAAAACAAGCGATTCCTGAGTATTTATCAAAGTATCAAGATGATAAGTATGCGAATGTAGGTGGCTTAAAAGAACCTGATTTCGAAAAGATTGCAGAACTAAAGCCAGACTTAATTATTATTCAAGGCCGCCAAGCAGATTCATTTGATGAATTTTCAAAAATTGCGCCGACGATCTATATCGATACGGACAACCAGCACTATATGAAGTCATTTAAAGAAAACACAAAAGTACTAGGACAAATTTTTGATAAAGAAGATCAAGCGAAAAAAGAGCTAGCAGCAATTGATAAGCAAATTGCAGATTTGAAAAAACAAGCGGACAAACTAGATAAAAAAGCGCTTGTAATGATGGCAAATGACAGCAAGATGACAGCATTTGGTCCAGGGTCTAAATACGGATTAATTCATGATGTATTTGGTATCAAAGCAGCAGACGACAGCCTAGATCCATCGGCTAAGCACGGTCAAAGCATTGCATATGAATATTTAGTTAAGCAAAACCCGGACTACTTATTCGTGGTTGACCGCGGCGCAGCAATTGGTGAAAAATCATCTGCTAAACAAATTGTTGAAAATGAGTATGTAAAAGAAGTCAATGCAGTGAAAAACAATCACGTTGTGTATCTTGATCCAGGTCTTTGGTATTTATCTGGAGGAGGCCTTGAGTCAATGGCAGGCATGATTAAAGAAATCAAAGCAGGGATAGAGAAATAATAGAGAAAAAGGAGCTGGTTTTAACCAGCTCCTTTTTTTGTGCATGGACTGGGGCAAGCTTTTCCCTGTACCAAATTATGATATTAATAAATACCCTGAATGAAGAAAATTTGTCGAGAGGGGCTATCATAACACGCAATTTGATTTTAGGTCAGATCCGCACAGAATGTAAGAAATATTCCAAGGGCAGACGCCAAGCAGAAATGGCGGAGGCTTGAGCGTAACGCCTCCACCGGAAGCTTTTCCCGTTCCTCACTTATCTGAAATGCCAAATGAGCACGCTCCAGGTTTAGGAGACAGGAACGCTTAAAAATATGCGAATTAGCTTTAGTGAATTAGAACTAAAGTAATTTAAAAAACATTGACTGAGGGCTAGTAGTCAATGTTTTTTTATGTTTTTTGAGCTGTTATTCCTCTAAGGGCAAGAACATCTGGCCGGTTTTATAAACTTCGGATGAAATGTGTGTTCATTTAATTGTTTTTTATAAGAAGAAAAGGGAATACTTTCTTTAATCGCTTGCGATAGAAAGTTAATAAGGGGCATGCTGCTATGAGTAGTCAACAAGATGAATTTTTATTTAAAAGAGAGCTCTATCGCTTAGTACAAGAATACAAACGCTGTAAAGCTGAAGAAATTAGACGAGCAATCAAAAAGGATATTCTTCTTTTGAAGAAGGTTATAAATAACTGAAATAGACAAAAACTAGAAAAAAGCTCATGCTAGTTAATAAATGAGCTTTTTTTCCTGCTTTAGACTTGTTCAAACGAATTAGTATGTCTATACATGATCTTGGGAAGATTATGAATCATATTAAACAGAGCTAACGCAGTTGTTTCTGGTTCTTTATAACGATGAATAATATCGTTTTCAATATCGCAGATTTGAAAACTGTTTAATTGGTTTGAATAACTTAGTGTAAACCTATTGGCAAAAGTATGAGTAATGTCGCTATCTCTATAATTTACTAAATTTGCTATCATGTGCTTAATTTCAGTTAGGTTCATCCACCAAGTCACCCTTTCATGTTATTTAGGTTATCATACCATGTCCAGGTAATTTGAATACTGTTTTTTACAATTTGTAACAACAATTTTTAAAATGAAACATAAAGGTAATAAAAAGTTAAAACGAGCAGCTTAACGTACGCTGAATATTTCCTATGAGGGTGTAGGCTTTTCTTTGTAGTGGGTCAACTCCAACTTTTTATCCGCGATTTCTTTTAGCCCAATACGAATCATACTGAATACCAAAATCCATAATATAACCGTTAAAATCGTATGTCCCGCTGGGAAAATACCTAGTATAGGTGAGTCCCAAAGAGCGTGCATAAAAACGACAAGCAAAAATACACCAAGAAATTTGGGTTTTATCAACATGTTCCACTGAAATTTCTTATCTCCTTGCACGATGCAGATGGCAGCGCCAGTCAAGGCAGCCCAAGCCACATGTCCTCCAGGAGCAAAAATACTGCGCCAGAGTATTGTAGAATAGAGCATGTGAAAGCTCCCGGAAAGAAGTGCTCGCAAAGCATAGCCAGCGGTTTCAAAAGCAGCAAAACCAGCTCCTATTGCAGCTCCTAAGAGAAGTCCGTTAAGGATATATCTATATTTAAGATTGCGTACAAAATAAATAACAGCGATAACTTTAGCCAGTTCCTCACATATTCCAATCACGATCACGTTTGTGTTATTTCCAAGAATATCATAAAACACAAGTGCTAATAAAAGTGAGAGGATTCCGCCAATAAAAACGACATAAACAATTTTGTAAATAGCAATATTCTGCGGAGCGTTCATTTCCCAAAAGAAAATGAGCGTAGTAAATGGCACTGCAAAAGCACCGACTACAATAAGACCGGGTATAAAGTTGATGTTTTCGAATAAGCTTACGCCTAGATATAGTCCTAAGTATGCGACAAGCGCAATAAGAAAGACCCTTGCAAAAAGCCAAGGCTTTGGCCATGTATTTACAACCTCTTCTATTTTAGGAGTCGTAAGCCCTGTTCCTACAATAAAAAGCCGTTCAGCTTCCATTTCACTGTGCTGTCGGAAGACTCGAGAGAATATATTTCGAAATTTAGGTTCAACCGAACGTTCATTTCTTGGAATTTTATCAACACGATGGGCAAACAAGTAGAATATGCTATAGTTTTCATCGTGGTCCACGATTTCATGGCCGCAATTTAAGCAGAATTTTACCCCTTCCGGATTAGAATAAGCGCAATGGGGGCATTTCATTTATCTTCCTCCTCTTTCTTTTGACGCTTGTCTTACGATATCTTCTACATATATTATGTGAGTTGATGAAAAAAAGCATAAGAGGGTTTGGCAGGTAATTTGCTTAAATAATGGAATGGTACAGAAGCTATTGCTGAAAGAGACCTCATGAAAGCTAAAAAAGGCTGCGTCATAAGGCGAATATTCGACTTACAGCACAGCCCTTTATATGATTAAAAATGTGGATGTTTATAATGCTACTACGCAATAAAAAAGCTTCCTGAAATAAAAATGATGACACCAATGACCATCATTAATGTTTCGCGGTCTTTTTTTCCTGTTTTTTTATTAGCAGGAAGCAGCGATTTTGAAAGAGGCTTGGCAAAAATGATGACAAGCATGCAAACAGCAGCAAAGATGCCAAGCGCCACTTGAAAATTACCTTCAATAAAGACGCATGCCATTAAAAGTACAAGACTTATTTTTAGAAAAATTTTTGATAGGTTCACTATCAACACTCCTTTAGAACACTTAATACGAAAGACTTAGTGATTTTTTTATGTGCCTGTTGTTTTCTACGGCTTGAAGGAGAAAATGAGCGACATCAGAACGGCTGATGTTGCGTCCGTTTTCTGGTATGCTAGCTTCTCCTATACGATAATACGTGGTTAACGGACCGCTCGTTAGACCCATTGGCCGAGCAACGGTCCAGTCGAGTCCGCTTACCTTCAAGAGCTTCACGGCTTCGTGATGGTCGCGAAGCACATTTTTTAAAATACGCTGAGCAAGCCAGCCCGTCATGCCTGGAATTTCTCCGTCGATTCCGGCTGAAGCCGTGTAGGCGATACGCTGAATTCCGTTTTCGTTCATACATTGAATCAGCAGATTTGTCGTTTCTACTAAAAGGGTAGAATGCCCTAGATTTTCGGTTCCCAGACAAGAAATGACTGCATCACACCCTCGCATAGCCTGACACACTTCATAATAATCCAGCACGTCGCCTTGTATGATGTGTACGTTCGCATGCGTTACCTTAAGCTTAGATGGATTTCGCACAAAAGCTTTTACATAATGTCCGTTTTTAATCGCTTGCTTGATTACTTCCTGTCCGGTCCTGCCGCTTGCGCCAATCAAAAAAATGTTCATACGATCAACCCTTTCGTTTCAATGTAGGTAGTAAAAACGAAATTTTCTTTTACCATAACACATTTTTCTCGATTTAGCTTGTCAAAACATAAAAGCTGCTTACGAGATTCATCAAAGTAAGAGGTATCCTCTGTTCTTTTTTAAAACTTATGTCATAGACTGTCTAGAAAACAAGGAAATGTACGAACGGTTTATAAAGGTGTTTAATGCTATAGAAGCGAAAGGGTATTATAAGAATAAGGGACGAACAGAAGGGGCGATGCACGATGAAAAAATCGGTAAGCCGAGCACGTGTTATCATAGTACTAATAGGTTTTCCGCTCATCTTTCTCATTATGGCGCTTGTGACCGGTGAGTGGCGATATATGACCTGGACCATTCCGCCTGCGCTGATGTCATGTTGGACGGCACTTTTTGTATTAAGGAAACAAGAAGAAAGATAACAGGAAATTTGAACTATTGCATCGAATTTATAGAAAAAGTATAAAATGATAGAAAGCTATAGTAAGAAAATTTAATGAAGGACGGTGTGAAGATGAACGGACAACAGTTATTGTATGGGTTGCTTACGTCTAAAGGCGATATCCTAAGAGCTGCTTATGTGTTATGTGACCACCGCATTTATACGGAAATGTCAGCACAGTATCAGCAAACGGAGCATACGGATTTTCAAGCATCATTGGTAGAAGAAATGAAATTGCTTGAAAAACAGCCTGAAGTAGACATGCATCTGCATATTTTGCTTGAAATGGCGAAGTTTTTTGAACTTCCCGTTTCTCATGCTACAACAAACGGCGAGCTGTACGAGTTAAGCGATAACATTGGAAATTTGCTTGTATCTAAATACAATGAGCTGTTTTCAATTGCACGCTGTCATACGCTAGAAGACGTAATGCGCCATCAAATCCGACTGTTCTTTCATCTAATTGATTCGCAATACATGATTGCTACAAATCGTCAGCAAGCTGTGTTTCAGCAGCAGCTGATGAATTGGATTGAGCAGCTTCCTCCCATGTATCAAGAAAGAATGATTGATGTATTAGGAGACTATCAGCAGGCAGCGCTTGTGAAACTGCTGCAAAAAAAAGGGACAATCGAGCTATACAAACAGCTTCCTCCGCACGCATACCCTGCTATTTCAGGCCTTATGGCAACCGTAATGAGTATCTTTATTCCCGTTAATTACCCGCCAGCACTGCTATTTAGTATGAATGCGCCGCTTTTTTTAATGGCGAGCTTTGAAAGTCATGAAATTATTGCAAAACGCAAAGAAGCTGGAACGTTTTTACCGCTGTTATTAGTAGTTGTTCAGCTGATGTGGACGTACAAGCTTGAGCATCAGGATGAGCTGTTGAATTATCAGTCTCTATTGATCAAGTGGTCATCTGTACACACAACGTATCAAGATTATGTAAAAAAGAAAGAGCAGTCACTGTTTGATCGTGAACGGTTAGACAACTTTATTTATAAAACAGAGCAGTATGTTAAGCAGCTCCGCGCTACGGAGAAAAAGACGGTGAAACAAATTGAAACGCTCAAAACAGCCATTCGCCATCAGCTTGATGAAATGGAGCTCACATCGTTAAACGGAGGGCTTGTGCTTCAAAAAATGATTGAAGAGCATGAATCATTAAAACAGGATGTAGAAGAACTGCAGCGCAAGCTTTCGATTAAAGGTGACTTCTTCTCTAAAGTAAGGCTGACGTTCCGTTCTGCAGAACGAGCTGTCAAAAGCAAAGTGAAAGAAGTAGAGCGTAAAAAAGTGCTTATGCAAATGACGGACTTTATTTTAGCAAATCGCTTGCCCGTATGCGTGGATATTCAAAATGAAATTTATGATTATCAAGACGAGCTGACGACGACTATTTTTCAAATTAATCAGCAGGTCGAGCTGCTTGAAGAAACAAAACAAAGCCGCCAGCTAGCCGATGCAAAAGTACGCCGCTATGATCAAGAAATAAAGCGATTTGAGCGGAACTATTATGGCTTAAAAGAAGGAACAGTTGAAGAAATGGCACAGTAAAACTGGGACAAACGTATTTTATCCGAACGAGTTTGATTCTTTATGGAGAATCAAACTCGTTTAGTTATGTCTCAACCTTATTCTCTGTCTGTAGGAGCGGACAGCTGATCTTTATACTCATCTACATAGAGCATGCCGTTTGTTGACACAACTGCATACAGCACTTGGTTCAACTGAAGCTGACGATTTGAAAGCTCAAGGTTGATCCATTGTTCGGTATATTGAGGTGTTAAATTTTTATGAATAATTTCTCCGTCCATGATGAGTTCTACCGGTAAATTCATTTCTTTAAACGGCTTAGACAAAACGTCCTGTTTGGCAATGTTTTGATAAGCAGTTTTCTTTAATACCGACAGTTTTCCGCTTACTTCTAAAACAGCAAATTCTACTTCAGCAATGTTGAACGTTCCTAGTTCTCGTAAATGCTGATTCAAGTCGTCAATAGAATATTTGACTTTTTTCATATTTGCTTCAAGAAGCTTTCCTTTTTCCATAATAACCGTCGGACGGCCTGTAATCCATTTTCGCAAGCGCCTGCTTTTTAGAGCTGTTGATGCTAAAAGAAAATGAATGGCCACAAGAAAAGCAAAAGAAGCGAACATCGGCAGAAATTTTAATTTTAAATCAAATCCCATATTTGCGATGAACGACCCAATAATGATGGACATTGCAAATGTAAAATGATTATTATGCGTGTTAATTTGTTTTCCAATCAGGAAAGTTGTAATGCTTAAGATAATAAAAGAAACAAAGGTTCTAAGAAGGGACAAAAGAATGTCTTCCATCGCTTGTGATGTCACCTGCTTTCTCATAAATAGAAAGAGTATCTATCTCTATAGCGTTATCCATTTAAAGGATCGTTATACAAGAAAAAGCATCAAGAAGAAGTGCGGATAATTCGTTCACATTCGGCTGCTTAAAAAGGGGTAGAAAGGCTGTAGGTAAGGGATAGAAGCAAACAAAAAGAATGTGCAAATTCCTTTGAAATTTTTTGGAGGATTTGTTACAATAAAGGTGCTTATTTTTGTTCGGTAAGGATAGTTCGAAGTGTTCGTCTTGACTTATTGTAAGAGCAGGAATAGAGTAATACACAATGTGTGGATTGTCACACAAGGAGGAAAAGAGATATGTTACAAGGTAAAGTAAAATGGTTCAACGCTGAAAAAGGTTTCGGTTTCATCGAAGTAGAAGGACAAGACGATGTATTCGTTCATTTCTCTGCTATCCAAGGCGAAGGTTTCAAAACTTTAGAAGAAGGTCAAGAAGTTACATTTGAAATCGTTGAAGGCAACCGTGGACCACAAGCTGCTAACGTTCAAAAGTAATTTTTTTTATAAAGTTTAAGCCGATCAGCAGAACGTTTCTCTGGTCGTTCGTTAAACTAAACTGGGAGAAGGCCCCTTTTATAAAAGGGGTCTTTTCTTGTTCGCTTTTTACACCTTGTTGACGATTTCTTTGATTTTGCAGAAGTATTCAAATATGAAAAAAACTAGTCACGCAGTATAAAAAAAGCGTATAATGAAATGATGAAAATAGGAATTGTAGAGCAGAAAGGATTTTAAAACGTATGAGCAACCAACTTCAAGAAACGATGGTCGATTCACGTCGTACATTCGCCATTATTTCTCACCCGGATGCCGGGAAAACAACGTTAACAGAAAAAATGCTGTTACTGGGCGGAATGATTCGTTCAGCCGGAACGGTTAAAGGAAAAAAATCAGGCAAGTTTGCTACATCTGACTGGATGGAAATTGAAAAACAACGTGGAATTTCAGTTACATCAAGTGTTATGCAGTTTGAGTATAAAGATCACTTTATTAACATCTTGGATACACCAGGACACGAAGACTTCAGTGAGGATACGTATCGTACCTTAACAGCTGTAGATAGTGCGGTCATGGTTATTGACGGAACAAAAGGAATTGAAGCACAAACGCTTAAGCTTTTTAAAGTTTGTCGTATGCGCGGTATTCCCATCCTAACGTTTATCAATAAATTAGACCGTGAAGGAAAAGAGCCGCTTGAGCTGCTTGAAGAAATTGAAGATGTACTTGGTATCGAATCATACCCTGTAACGTGGCCAATTGGCATGGGGAAACGATTCCAAGGAACGTATGACCGTTTTTCAAAGCAAATTGAAGTGTATCAAGGAAACAAAGAGTCTTATTTTGCAGACTTTGACGGTGAAAATATCGACGATGAAATTAAAAAACACGTCGATGAAATGTATTTACCAGGCTTAGTGGATGATTTATCTCTATTAGACGAAGCAGGTAATGATTTTTCAATTGAAAAAGTAAAGCAAGGCTTATTAACGCCTGTTTTCTTCGGAAGTGCGATTGCGAACTTCGGCGTACAGTCTTTCTTTAATTCATTTTTACAATTAACATCACCGCCGCAGCCTCGTGAATCAACGAATGGCACCGTTCAGCCTACGGATGAAAACTTCTCAGGTTTCATCTTTAAAATTCAAGCGAACATGAACCCAGCTCACCGCGACCGCATTGCGTTCGTACGCGTATGTTCAGGAAAATTCGAGCGTGGAATGAACGTAACATTAGCAAGAACGAACCGCAAAATGAAGCTAGCGCAGTCTCATCAGTTCTTGGCCTCAAGCCGTGAAACAGTAGACACAGCGTATCCAGGGGATATCATTGGCTTGTATGACTCAGGTACGTATCAAATTGGCGATACCATTGTAGGAGAGGGAAAAGTATTCGAATTCGACGCTCTTCCAAAGTTCCCGCCTGAACTGTTTGTAAAAGTTCGTGCGAAAAACGCAATGAAATCCAAGCACTTTGAAAAAGGAATTAATCAGCTTGTACAAGAAGGGGCGGTACAGCTTTACCGTACGCCGTTCTTTGGAGATTATATTTTAGGAGCAGTCGGTGAACTTCAGTTCCAAGTATTTGAACATCGTATGAAAGGTGAGTACAATGTCGATCTTGAATTCACACGCATGTCTCACAACATTGCAAAATGGGTAGACAAAGCAACAATTGAAGATCGCATGCTAGATTCTCGCGTGATGCTAGTAGAAGATCGTGATAAGCATGCTGTTCTTATGTTTGAAAACGATTTTGTATGGCGTTTGTTCCAGGACAAATATCCATCTGTTAAATTCCTAGATCCGTTTAATCTATAAAAGAGTATAAAAAAAGGAAAACGATACATACTACTTTCATAAGTAGACAGTCGATTTTCCTCCTTTGCTTAAGAGTCAGTATTTACTGGCTCTTTTTTTAGTGAGCCACTGATTTTAAATTTAAAAGAATGACTCCTGCAATGATTAATACGATGCCAAATACCATCGTAAGACTGCCGCTTTCCTTCCAAATGACTACACCAATCACAGCTGTCACAGCAGTTCCTACACCAGACCAAATGGCGTATGCAACGCTGAGCGGAATGTGCTGAAGCGATGTGGAAAGCGCATAGAAAGCAAGACCAAATCCTAATAAAACACCAAGACTAGGCCAAAATTTTGTAAATCCGTTTGATGCTTTTAACATAGATGTACCAAATAACTCTGAACTAATTGCAATTGCTAAAAATAAATAGGCTTTCATCGAAAACCCTCCTCTGTTAATTTCCGAAGTTGTTGTTGAATCTGTTTTTGCATGTCTGGATCCACGGGTGCGAGCCCAAACATTTGGCTGAACCATAATCCATCGGCTGCTAAGCGCACAATGGTAGCAAGGACAGGGTCAATGCCATCTTGTTCAATATGGTGCTGCCACTTTTTGTAGTGTGTTTGAAGGTGCTGCAGAAGTTCAGGATTCGTTGCAATACCTGCAAGCAACCCTGCGCTCATCGCTTGTTCACGCTGAAGGTCATGAAGCGTCTCAGCGAGATAAGCCCGGCTCCATTTGCCAGGAGCATCGTCATGTTCAATTTGCACGTGTAGCCCGTCATCATATTGCTTTGTGACTGAATGCAGCATTTGCTGAATCAATTCATCTTTTGATGAGAAGTGGTACAACAAGCCGCCTTTACTAACACCGGCTTCTTTTGCTACTTTTTCAAGCGTCAAATTTCCAACGCCGTCACGCTGCACAACCTGAGTGGCCCCAAGCAATATATCATCATATGTAGACACATGAATTTCCTCCTTTTTGATTTTCCCTAGAATACTTTACCGTCTGGACGGTTTGTTTGGCAATACTTTTATTTCGAATTTCAAAAAAAATTTTTGTGCACACTAAAATATAAAGTATAAAAACAAAAATGAACGCGTAAATAAAGGGTTAATCCCTTTACTACTTTTACTATATGAAGAAAAAGGAAAATTAAAGCCTGGGTATATGAAAGATAAAAGAAAGGTGTGAAGAAACCGATGAGGGATGTGTATCAAAGTTTTCAAGAATTATCACAGTGCGAACGAGCCGGAATTGATTACGAAATAAAATGTGTCATTCGCCGGAGAGAAATTGTCGTGCTTGCGATTCACGGGGGAACGATGGAAATTGGGACAGAAGAAGTAGCGGAAAAAATAGCAGAAAAGCTGAACGCAACGGTGTACGTATTTAAAACGCTGAAAACAGAAAATCCGTTTGAATTACATGTTACGTCTGCAAACTACGATGAAGAAATGGCGCGTCATCTTGTGAAAAAATCAGAGATCACAATTTCTCTTCACGGTGCCTATAGCGATGTCTGCACAACTTATATTGGAGGAAGAGACGAAAAGTTAGAAAAAGCGGTGCGTCAAGCACTTTCGAATTTTCCGATCAGTGAAACGCCCGTACATTTAAAAGGCGTTTCACCTCGAAATATCGCCAACGACAATCAGCGGCATAAAGGACTGCAGCTTGAAATCACCACTCCGCAGTATGAACAATTATTACAGGATGAGCAGCTGTTCAACGAGTATGTGAATGCGATAGTATCGGCTGTGAACTCAGTGATGTAAAGATAAATTCAACAGCTTCCTGTATATCGGCTGCAATAAGAGTTGGTTGTACATCAGCCCACTTTTCTCGTTCATGTAACGTGTCATGCCCGGCACCTGTTAACACTAAAATGCAGTGAGCGCCTGCTGCACTGGCCGCTACTAGGTCTTTCCACCGGTCGCCAATCACGATGCAGTTAGCCAAATTTAAGTTGTGCTCCTCCGCTGCTTTTAACAGCATGCCGGGGTTTGGTTTGCGGCACGAACAGGCGTCTGAATCTTCATGAGGACAAAGGTAAACATCATCAAATCCAAAAGCTAAAAGTTCAGAGATAAACTGTGATTTATTTACCTTTCCTTTTGCAACATCGGGCTGATTCGTAAAGGAAAACAGCGGAATGTTTTGTTTTTTTATGTCTTTAATCGCTTGCTTTGCTTGGGGGAACAGCTGAAAATCACCTGGATATTGAATGTCATTACTGCCTCCAATCGTTCCGTCTCGGTCTAAAAATATTGCTTCAATCATGTTATTCACCTCTTTTTCTATCATAATATAAAACAGGATGAATTTGGTAAAAACTTTGTTTTTTGAAAAAAATCAAAGAAATATGACTGTCTTTTTACTTCTCATCATATGGATAAGTTAAATAGAAGTGGTGAGGAGGGGAAGACAAGTGAACGAAGAATCGTTTTATTCACCATTTATAAGCGAAGACGGAAAGAAAAAAACAATTGGAGAAATTGAGTTTTCAGATGTGCAGCGCATGATGGAAAAACATTTAGAAGAAGGCTATCAGCTTGAGTTCAAGCGCGAAGTAAGCTCAACGGTCAAACGGAAAATCCCAAATATCATCGCTTCGTTTGCCAATGAAAAAGGAGGGTGGCTTATTTTTGGCGTAGATGAAGACGACCATTCCATTAACCTGCTCGAGCGCAAGGAATATGAGCTGTTTATTAATAATATGCTGAAAGATGTCACCAACCCCATTCCTCGTATCGTTACGCGCTTTTTATCACCTGAAGATCACCCCGGGCAAGGTGTCTTTGTTATTTGGATTCCCGAAGGTCCGAACCCTCCGTACATGTCTTACGGGAAAATTTACAGAAGAATTGGAAGCGGCACATCTCCCGTTACGGAAATCGATGATCGCTATCATTTAGATCGTCTTTATCAAAAATCGGAGGATCAAACGCAGCGAATAGAGGAATTTTGCACAAAAGAACTGTCTATCTATAACAGAAAGTGGCCGATGCATGGGAAAAGCTATATTCATTACGGGATGTGTAATATGTACGTGCTGCCACTATATGATTTGCATTTAATCGAACAAATGGAAGAAGAACGGTTAAAGCAATATATTTTAAGCAAGTCTAGCGAACCAAAACACTATCGTTTGGACGACGAGAGTATGGTGATGCTGCATACACCGTTTGTCAAAGCTTCTTATTCAGCGGAATCCATCATTTTTCGAAGCACAGATGTAATTGATGCATACGATAAAACAATTGCGTGGGAGCAGTTTTATAACGGATCAGCTAAGTTTCACATTCCTATTCCGTATATGGAAGAACCAAAACAAATTCATGACGTGCTGAAATCAAGCATTTCAAGCTACATTGATGAGACGATTTTTGAGCAGTTTCAATATATAAACGGACCCTTTTTTCTTACATCTTTAATCAGCTGCATCGGCGGATACATCGATTGTATGATAGAACTAAAAACTGAGCTCGAAGACATGATTATTGTAATTGATTTAGAGAACGTTCGAAATGATGTGCTTTACTTTCCGCATCAGCAGTTTCAAACATTTCTAGAAGAAGAAGGGCTCGTCTTTTCAGATAAAAAGCAGTATCGGTTTAATCAATCATTTAAAACAACAAAACTAGGGGGAAACGTCGAGCTTCTTGCCTACGTTGATTATATCGTAACGGCGTTTGGCCTTTCAAAAAACCAGTCCATGGACTTTCTTAAACATTCGTTAAACCGAGTATAAAATATACAATTTTTTGACAATAGCTAAAAAAATGACAAAAATGAAAAAAAGTATGATAATATCTTTCGTAAGTAATGAGCAAGTAAAGAAGAGAAAGGGGACTCTTTTTTACAGCTGCCGTTGCTAGGTAGGGTTAAACATAAGGGGAGAAAAAGTAATGAAAAAAGCGACATCCATACTTCTAATTGTCCTAGCACTTGCTGGTCTAGGAGGAGTATGCGCTGCTTATTATCATTTGGAGCAGCAAAAGCAAACGGAAGAAATGACGTATGAACAGAACTACATAACCGTAAGAAATGCATGAAAAAACCAGCCGATTGGCTGGTTTTTTTGGTTTCAAGTCATAGTAAGTAAAATAAAGATTTTGCTTGTTCAGTTTTTTTAAATAACTCCAATGATGTATAGACGCAAAATAGAAAGCCAACGCTTGAAAAAATAAAAAACAAGCGGAGAAAAGGGCGTTTTTTTTGAATGCGAAAGTACGTAAAAACAACGAGTGAACATACAAGCAGTACGCTCATAGCAGCAAATCGAATCGCGAGCTCTGCTAAATCATCAACCGTGCTTTGAAACAGTTTTAGCGTTTCATCGTTCAAATCAGTCTCAGGAATGTTCGTTTTGTCTTGCTGATTTAACACCCCTACATCCCATTTTTCTCGACTATAATCATGAGAAACCGTGTAGTAAAACGGACCAAGCTTTTTTTCATCTGCACCGTCATCAGCAAGTGCTGAAGCTGGATGCATGAATGCTAGAACAAAAAATAAAAAGCTCCACTTTCTCATTACCAAAGCCTCTTTCTAACTCAGACTATCTCCCATTATAAACCAAAAATTTTTATGTTTCCATCATCCCTCTTTCCTATTTCCATTTCTATATATAAAGTGAAAGGGGGAATAAAAGATGGCAGAAAAAATTCAGCATTCAAGCCAGCTTCGCTTAGTATTAGAACAAGGAATAAAAGAGGATGGAAAACCCGATTTAAAGACAAAATCCTATATGAACATTCAGCCCGGAAGTTCTGCAGATGCACTCATTACAGCAAGCGAAACCATCGCCAGCCTGCAGTCGCTGCCGCTTGTTGAAATCAACGAAGTTGTCACGTTTTCACTTTTAAAATAAGAAAAGAGGTAGAGTATGAAAACTTTAACGATGCAGTTTTTGAATGAGTCACAAAAAGCAGTAAGCCTATCGATTGAATCACCAAAAGATACGTTAGACGCAGCAGCCATCACAGCAGCAATGAACGCGCTGATCGCAAGCGATGTCTTTACTTCAAGCGGCGGAGCGCTTGTTGCCAGAAAAGGCGCCCAAATTGTCGAGCGAAATGTAACCGAATTTACGATTTAAAAATGAAAGTCCTTCCACTTCGGTGCGAAGGGCTTTTTTAAAAGGAGAGAGGAAGATGGCAGAGTGGTTTACGCTTGTTTCAGACGTTGGGTTTCCTATTGTGGTGACGCTTTATTTACTTCACCGAATCGAAGCCAAGCTCGATACAGTTGTGCTGTCCATTCAGCATTTAACCGATGAAGTAAAAAAGTGATTATGACAATTGTAAGGCGGTTGTCATGGAAAAGTTGACGGATTTGACACCTCACACTACAATTAGTAGTGTGAGGTGTCGAATATGAAAATTGAAAAATTCAAATTTAACGAAACCGGCCTTAATCGCTTTTTTGGCCCGCTTGAAGCAAAAATTATGACGGCTTTATGGAACGGAAGTGAAATGTCCATTAAAGACGTGCAGCACGTGCTTGAGAAAGAAAAAACAGTTAACTTCAACACCGTTATGACCGTTATGAATCGACTGGTGGAAAAAGGCGTGTTGCAAAAGCGTTTAAAAGGACGTACGTCGATGTATCAGCCGATTCTTTCTAAAGAGGAATTTATCGACGCTCAGTCGAAAGAGTTAACGCACGAATTGATCGATGAATTTGGCTCGCTTGCTGTTACTCATATGCTTGATGCGCTAGAAGAAGTCGATGATTCACTGTTAAGTATGCTCGAATCAAAAGTCAAACAGTTAAAAAAGGATGAATAATCAATGAATCAAGGAATACTAAAGCGTTCTAAGCTTATTTTTAACCTGTGCTTTTTTATTGCCGTGACGTTGCTTATGCAAATGGGGATGTATGTGCTGCATTTGCTGTTTGGATGGAATTTATCGTTTAACTTAATTTTACTTTGTAACAAAGTAGCCCACTTTTTCGGCTTGTTTTTTATTGAATACATGCTGAATGCCGTTATTTTTCACACGATGTTTGTACTGTTCATTAAAGCTGTAAAGCAAGTGATTCAAATGCGGAAAGTCCGTAAAATGATTACGAAGCTGCGAGATGAAACAACAACGGCTGACCTGCAAAAAGCGTACGGAAAGGATTTAACGGTCTTAACAACAGATCAGCCCATTGCCTTAACGATGGGGCTGTTTACACCGCATATCGTCCTGTCTACAGGGTTGCTGTCGGTGCTTGATGAAAATGAACTCGAAGCCGTTATTTATCACGAGCAGTCGCACGTTGCAAACAAAGACCCGCTCAAAACGTTTTTACTAAGTACGCTTGCCTCTGCATTATGGTATATTCCATTTATTAAATGGAGCCATAAACGCTTCAAAGTTATGCGTGAAGTGCTGGCTGATCAAGATGCCATTGTGAAAAATGGCACGCCTGCTCACATCGGCAGCGCGCTTTTAAAAATGGTGAAAACGGGACAGACAAGTCTCTCGTGTGCGCACGTATCGTTTGCTGATACGTCGGTTAATTATCGCATTCAATATATTTTAAATCCGGAAACGAAAATGCCGATGCAGCCTCCTGTTATTTTAACGCTGACGTCGCTATACGTGTTTTTTATTTTGTGTGCGCTGATTTTTACAGCTCTAACAGCTTTGTAAGTTTGTAAGAGAGAAAGAAAAGAAGGAGATGAGATTGTGTCAAAAGCAAAGAAAAAGAAAAAAGTAACGCCCAATCAGCAAACATCCTCAAGCAAGTGGATTTTTTGGGTGATTGGAATTATTGCGGTCTGTATTTTAGGGTTAATCGTCCTTTCGAATATGTCAAAGGGCGGAGGAGATGAAAAGGCCGCTCTTACATATGATAATCAGCCGTATCTTGGAAAAGAGTCAGCTCCGGTAGAAGTGGTAGAGTTTGGAGATTACAAATGCCCGGCTTGCAAAAACTTCACGGAATCCTTTTTCCCGCTGATTCAAAAAGATTATGTGGATACAGGTAAAGTGAAATTCTACTTTATGAACTATGCATTTATCAACAACGACTCCTCTCGTGCAGCAGAATTCGCCGAAACGGTATACAAAGAGCTTGGAAACGATACATTTTGGAAATTCCATGAACTTCTTTATAAAAAGCAAAACGCAGCGGACGAAAAGAAAGATGTCTTAACGGAATCTTACTTAGAAGATACGCTGAAAGAAGTGTCAAGCGATGCCGATGCGAAAAAAGTAGCGAGTGCATTTAAAGACGGAAAAGGAAAAGATGCGTTTAATCAAGATATGAAGACAGCCAATGACTTAGGCATCACAGGTACACCAACCATTTATGTAGGCGGCAAAAAATTCGAAGGAAAAACAATCGATGACTTTGATCAAATGGTCAAAGATGCGGCTAAGGAGAACAAATAATGAACAAGTCTTTGGTTTTCGGGTGGATTACAGCGCTTATCGCGATGCTTGGAAGCTTGACGTTTAGTGAAGTTCTTCACTTCATCCCGTGCGAACTTTGCTGGTATCAGCGAATTTTAATGTATCCGCTCGCGATTGTGCTAGGTGTAGCCGTGTACCGGAATGATACGTTCATCTACAAATACGTCCTGCCGTTTTCGGTGATTGGTATGGCGCTTTCAGGCTATCATTATTGCCTGCAGAAGATACCGGCTCTTAAAGCATTTGAAACGTGTACAAGCGGTGTTCCTTGCTCAGGTCAATATATTAACTGGCTTGGATTTATCACCATTCCTTTTTTAGCGTTTATTGCGTTTACCATTATTACGATTATGATGCTTGTTCTTCGCAAGCAGATGAAAAAAGCTTAACCTCCGGGTTAAGCTTTTTTTATCTGAAAACAAAAAAAGTCCCGCTTACAAGAAGCGGGTGCAAATAGGGTACATCTATGAAAAATGATGAAATTGTTTTGACAAGAACAGTATATAAAAGAAAAGTGAAAAAACGGTGAAAAGAGAAAAGCTTTTTTAAAAAATATGCTTTTCTTATAAAAAAAGCCCCGCTCACAAAAAGCGGGGAATAAATAGGGGTCATTTATGAAAAATGATGAAATTGCTTTGACAAACTTAGTATACAAAAGAAAAGTGAAAAAACGGTGAAAAGATGGAAGCTTTTAGAAAAAATAAAAAAAGACCTGTTTTGGGGAAACAGGTCACTAGAAAGGGAGTAAAACTATGAAAAAATATGCTAATTGGCTTTACATATACTATCTTACCGCCCAATAGTGAAAAAACAGTGAAAAGAAACATCAAACAAAAAAAGACCTGCTCTGGGGAAGCAGGTCTTCACAAAGGAGTAAAACTATGAAAAAAATATGCTAATTGGCTTCGCAAGTACTATCCTATACCTTTATGGTGAAAAAACGATGAAAAGAGAAGCAGGATATAAAAAAGACCTGTTTTGGGGAAACAGGTCATTAGAAAGGGAGTAAAACTATGAAAAAATATGCTAATTGGCTTCGCAAATACTATCCTATACCTTTATGGTGAAAAGATAGTGAAAACGAGATTAGGATATAGCTCCTATTTTTCCATATTATAGATTCATTTCTCTTTAATAGGGTATACGTTCATTAGAATCGATATAAACTTAAAGAACTGGCAGGGAGGGATATATATATGGAAAAGAAGCACGAAGCAACTGCAAATCAGCGCGTGGTTCACCGCGCTCGAAATAGCTGGTCAGGCTTTTTGTTTGGCGTAGGGTTAGTTGCTTTTATTGATGAAGCAGTGTTTCATCAGCTGCTTCATTGGCATCATTTTTATGATAAGTCCACAACGGCCGCTGGTTTAGTGTCGGACGGTTTGTTTCATGCATTCAGCTGGTTCGCTACAATCGCATCACTTTTTATGGTGGCAGATCTAAGGCGCCGGGGCGGCTGGTGGGTGAAAAGGTGGATAGGAGGAGTATTGCTTGGAGCCGGGGCGTTTCAGCTTTATGACGGGACCGTGCAGCATAAGCTTATGGGCCTTCACCAAATTCGGTACGGAGTGAAGATTGCACCTTACGACATTACGTGGAATGTACTTGCATGTTTGATGCTGCTTATTGGCATCGTTTTAACATGGTTTACACGTAAACAAGGTGCACATCATGATTAAATATGAAGTACTATCTCAGCTTTTATTAGCCCTGCCTTTTGTCGCTGCCTTTTTTTTATACATGTGGGCTGTAACGTCTTCAAATGCAACGTATAGAAAATGGTCATTATATAGGACGTCCAGCTGGACACTTGGTATTTTATGCGCCATATCTTCTGTAGCAGGACCGCTCGCAGCTCGTGCTCATATGGACTTTACCGCGCATATGACGGGGCATTTGCTTTTAGGTATGCTAGCTCCGCTTTTAATGGCGTTAGGAGCACCTCTTACGCTGCTGCTTCGCACGCTTCCGGTTCATGTAGCCAGAAAGGTGTCAAAACTTTTAAAAGGGCGGTTTGTTCGGTTCATCAGCAGTCCGGTGACAGCTTCTGTTCTTAACGTAGGAGGACTTTGGATTCTTTATACAACAAGTCTGTATGGCATGATGCATCACTCTTTTTTCGTGCATGTCGCTGTACATATTCACGTATTTTTAGCCGGCTATTTGTTCACCGTATCGATGATTTCAATTGATCCTTCGCCGCATCAAAAAGCTTTTACGCACCGAGCGTCCGTATTGGTTCTTGCTCTTGCCGCCCACGGTATTTTATCAAAATATGTGTACGCTCACCCGCCTATGCACGTCTCGGCAGAAGAGGCGCAGCAAGGGGCTATGCTGATGTATTACGGAGGCGATTTAATCGACTTATGTTTAATTGTACTTCTTTGTTATGAATGGTTTAAGCGGGTTCAAAAAGTCTCTTTTACATAAAAACGCGCAGAAAGCATCATGCTTTCTGCGCGTTTTTTTAGTGAATGTTTCGTTTTTTAAAGCGTCCGCCGCGGACTTCGGTAATATCTGCAACGGCTAAAAAGGCAGTAGGGTCAAAATCTTCAACAATGGTTTTTAGCTTTGATTCTTCAAGGCGCGTAATGATGCAGAAAATCACTTTTTTATCATCGCCCGTATAAGCACCTTCACCGTGCAAATAGGTAACGCCTCGACCTAGACGCGCATTAATCGCATCGCCGATGTCATCAGAATGATCACTAATAATCCAAGCTGATTTTGATTCTTCCAATCCTTCTACAACTGTATCAATGGCTTTAGCCGCAATGATGTACGCAAGGATAGAATACATGGCGCGGTCCCACGTGAACACAAATCCCGCTGCTCCTAAAATGAAGAAGTTGAAAAACATTACAATTTCTCCTACAGAAAACGGAATTTTTTTACTGATTAAAATGGCAAGTATCTCCGTACCGTCAAGCGCTCCGCCGTAGCGAATGACGAGTCCAATTCCAATTCCGAGAATAATCCCTCCAAAAACGGTAGCAAGAAGAACGTCTGCGGTAAACGCGGGGACTTCATGAAACATAGAAGTTAAGATGGATACAACCAGTATGCCAAAAATAGTGGAAAGGGCAAATGTTTTTCCCATTTGCTTGTACCCGATAAATACAAACGGAAGATTTAGTACAAAAAGAAAGATTCCTAGATTTACGCCGGTAATATGCGAAAGCATGATGGAAATACCGGTAATTCCTCCGTCGACAACGTGGTTTGGAACAAGGAAGATTTCAAGTCCTGTGGCCATGAGCAGGGCACCGATCGCAATGGCGATAGCCCTACCAAATACCTGTCCCTTGGACAGCTTTCGGTGCTGAATTTTCGCTTTTTCGAGTTCTGTCATTTGCATGTCTCCTTTGATGTCTCTTATGTATTTCTCACTTTAGAAAAGTGAAACTATCTTTAATTATACCTTACTATGCACAATTAGTGGGGATAGACGGCTTAATTACTTGTTTCAACCTATAAAAAAAGCCTGCTTTAGAGTCATAAGCAGGCTTTTTAAGGAGTAAAACGATGAAGAAAAGTATGATTGGCTTCACAGTTTTCACTATATAGAGGCTTGATGAAAAAATGATGAAAATGCCGGCATGTGCGGCAAGAAAATCGGGGATACTAGTTAAAAAAGGCCAAAAGGAGATGACGAAATGAGCGTGTGGATGATGTATAATCACTTGATGCATTCGCAAATCTTTTTAAGCAGCGTATTAATTAGCGGTATTCTTCTTGTTAGCGGAGGATTTGTGTACGGCAGAATAATGAGTAAGAAGTGAACCTAATATTGCCGCGAATAGGTTGTTAATGGAAGATGCTCAATAGTAGCTTGGTTAATGTTATACTTGCTCCATAAGCTTAGCGTGGAGGTGTCAGCATGAGCAAGCATCATGATCTAACAGCATCATACGGAGAATCGCTAGTGACGTGTGAACATCAGTTTGAAGCTAGCTATTACTATCATCAAGTGCGCGAACAGTGCATGAATCACATTCATGAAATAAGCAAAGCGGTAGCTGAATTCACCGTTGATTTTACAGATGAAAGTTTGAAAATATTAGAGCTTCTTTACTATGATCTAGAAGACGGCGATCGCTTTGACTATTTTTCAATGACAAAAGAAGAATTCGAAGAGTGTATGGGCGTATACTTTGGTGAGGTGGTTACGTCTACGATTGATGAAGCGCGCTGGGTTGTGAAAGAATATCCGCTTATGGAAAACAAGTATGTGACCGGAATTGAAAAAGGGAATCTTTCACTCATGTTTCCCCATGGCTTTTTTAACCATAAAGAGCGTCATCCAGAGTGCGTTTTTACTCTTTATCATTTATACAAACAGCTGCAAAAATAGGAAAAAGGTGAACGTAAGTTCACCTTTTTTAATGTCCAAGCTTTATGGGAATATAAATATCCATTTCATATGTATCACTATATAAATTGCCGTGTATAGCTGTATTTACAATTTCAAGAGCAGGACCTTCAATCATGCTGTAAGGAGAGTTCGGCAGCCATTCATTCCAGATGCTGTTATACGTCGACCCAAGCGATGTAATGGGACCTCTGTGTTTAAACTGCAGGTATGTAAACGAAGGAAACGTATGAACGCTCATACCGCTTGGAATACAAGCCGTATCAGCCACTTCTGTACCTGCAATATAAAAATAATTTTCTCTTTTCGGAGCCATGCAAATGCCTGTAATCATATGAGGTTCTTTTGAAGAAGTAATCATTTCTTTTTCTTTAAGTATTTGCTTCAAAAGATTCTCTTTTTGATACTCTCCGTTTTTTGCTATGCCTATCACTGAAAATCCTTCTTTATATACAACTTTACCTTGCATAATCCACCTCGAATTTTTCAAGCTCTAGCTTTTATTCTATCAATCATAAATTACTTTACCGTGATTGTAACATAATCTTAAGTAGATATCGATGCAGAAAATGGAACATGAGCAAAGCTTCAAACACATGCTTAAGTTGCTCTATTTATTACATAAAAACAGCGCGCGAATTCGTACGCTGTTTTTACTAATACAACACTTTATTTATATAACGTTTACGAAGAGTAAATCCGGGAAACTCCTTAATATAAGTCAAAATGGTAGCTAAACCAGTAGTCGTCCTGCACATTCTTTGTGTTTGAAGCGACAATATGCTCATGACCTTGTTCATCCGTGGCAATCCAGTTATAGTTGATATCCATTTTAATCGGATACATATTGCCTTTTTTAAACAAAATAACGGGGGGAGTTACTTCAACAAACTCGTTTAGTTTTTTAACAACATTTTCTTTACAGCGCATTAGCTCCATGTCTTTTTCTCCTTCGGTGTTATTGCACAATCATATTTTTTGCGTTGTGCACAATATATAATTTAAAATAACAAAGGTAAGTTTAGCACATTTTACAAAAAACAGAGAAATAAAAAGGAGCGATATCGATGAATGAACAAATTTTATTAGCAGAACGCCCAAAGGGAATGCCAACAAAAGATACGTTTAAATACGAAAAAATTGAAATGCCTACAGCGAAAGAAGGCGAGGTACTTGTTCAAACACTTTACCTTTCTGTTGATCCGTATATGAGAGGACGTATGAACGATACAAAATCATATGTTCCTCCATTTGAGCTAAACGCACCGCTTGCAGGCGGCATTGTAGCACGCGTAACGGAATCAAAATCAGATCGCTTTAAAGAAGGCGATATCGTGACAGGTATGCTTCCTTGGAAACGCTATTCAGCCGCAGAAGCAAAAAACTTACAGAAAGTTGATCCAGAGCTAGCGCCAATTACAACGGCTATCGGCGTTCTTGGTATGCCTGGTCTCACAGCTTATTTTGGACTGCTTGAAATCGGTCAGCCAAAAGAAGGCGAAACAGTAGTCGTTTCCGGTGCAGCAGGTGCTGTTGGATCTGTTGTTGGTCAAATCGCTAAAATTAAAGGCGCACGTGTTGTCGGCATCGCAGGTTCTGAAGATAAAATTGCTTATTTAAAAGATGAGCTCGGATTTGATGAAGTGATTAATTATAAAAAAGGAAATGTGAAAGAAGCATTGAAAGAAGCGTGTCCTAATGGAGTTGATGTTTACTTTGAAAACGTCGGCGGAGAGATTTCAGATGCAGTTGTTAGCTTATTAAATAAATTTGCGCGCATTCCACTTTGCGGCCAAATTTCACTGTATAACTTAGAAAAACAAGATGTTGGACCACGTGTTCAAACACCTTTATTAATTAACAGTGCGCTAATGAAAGGGTTTATCGTAGCCGACTATGCTGACAAATTCCCTGAAGGCATTAAGCAGTTAGGCGAATGGGTGCAGCAAGGGAAAATCAAGTACAGCGAAAACGTTGTAGAAGGTTTTGAAAATGTACCTGAAGCGTTCCTTGGGTTATTCGAAGGAGCAAACTTAGGAAAACAGCTTGTAAAAGTAGCAGAATAAGCGTAAAAAAACCGTGCGGGATCATTTCCGCACGGTTTTTTTACATAGTTGAAGCCGTTTGTTGCTTGGCTTCTTCTTCAATATGTTCACCAGTTCGTTCGATTGGCGAGCGTTTGTGATAGCGTCCAAGCAGTCCTGTCATGATAAAAATACCAATTAACGAATAAAGAACTTGAACTACGCCGAATACCACTGTTGCAGAGCCTACAATCAACACATCTGTCAAAAGCATTGTTTTACCTGGATTAATGCCAAATCTCTTATCAAGAAACACGCATAGCATGTTGATTCCGCCAAGAGAAGAGCCGTGACGAAACAAAAAGATTAGTCCAATGCCGACGATAATGCCGCCCATAACCGCGGCTACAAGCGGATGCGGAAGTGCAAATGAAAAGTTGGCAGCTAATAAATCGGACATCACTGACATCAAGCTAACGCTGATGAAGCTTTTTATCGTAAACTGCAGTCCAATTTGTGTAAGAGCCATAAAATAAAACGGTAGATTGATGATAAAGAACAATACCCCAAATGAAATACCGGTTAAATGCTGCAGCACAATGCCAAGTCCTGCCGTTCCGCCAATAACGAGGTTAGAAGCGGTTAAAAATTGAATTCCGATGGCAACGCATAAGCAGCCAAAGGTAATCCATCCCCATTGTTTTACGTGATTCATATCTCCATCCCCTTTTGTATATTTATACAATACTTTCGATAGAAAACACCGTCTTTTAATTCACAAAATCTATTTTACTATATATCTTTTCAAAAAAAAGCACTTTTGTGAGAGAATCTAACACAAGATAAAAAGTTAGATAATTCAGATTTATTGAGTTCTTCTGGAGCAAATGAGTGATAAGCCGATATGTTTCTAAAAAAAGATTAAAAAGAAAGAATGAGAAAAACGGATTTTGGAAAATGTATAAACAAATATTTGGATAATGGTCAAAAAAAGGGAAGGAATATCAGTTAAAACGAACTATTTTAATTATTAATTAAAATATTATTCGTATTTGTGTTGATTTTTTGTTTGATTGAGGTAATATATAACATTATTAGCATGAAAATATGTAGAGATGGAAGTGGATGCAAAATGAATAAGAAATTATCAGCGTTGACAGGGGTGGCTGTACTTGCTTTTTCGCTTACAGCATGTGCCCCTCAGCAGGAAAAAGAGGTTTCAGCTGAGAAAAAAGAACCCGTTCAAAATCTAGCTGATCAGCAAATTATGGCGGACGCTTGGTACCAGACATCCGGCGAAATGAAAGCTTTGTATTACCAAGGCTATAATACAGGGAAGCTTCGTTTAGATGAGGCGCTTGCAAAAAGTACCGATAAAAAGCCTGCCATTATTTTGGATTTAGATGAGACCGTGCTTAATAATAGCCCATTTCAAGCTTCAGCCATCAAAACGGGTAAAGGATTCCCTTATAAGTGGGATGAATGGGTGCAAGCAGCAAAAGCGAAAGCAGTGCCAGGTGCTGTCGATTTCTTGACGTATGCAGATCAAAAAGGTGTAGATATTTACTACATTTCAGGCCGTACAACTTCTCAGCTTGAGGCAACAATTAAAAACCTAAAGAATTTACATATTCCTCAAGCAACCAAAGACCATGTGCTGTTGACGGGTCCAAAAGACGAAGGAAAAGAAACGCGCCGTCAAAAAGTAGCGACGAATCATAATGTAGTCCTGCTGTTTGGTGATAACTTATCTGATTTTAGCGGCTTTGATAAAAAGTCGATGAACGATCGAAATAAGCTTGTAGAAGAACAAAAAGAAGCATTTGGTCAAAAGCTAATTGTGTTTCCAAATCCAATGTATGGAGATTGGGAAGGAGCTATTTATAACTACGACTACTCAATTTCGAACAAACAAAAAGATAAGCTTCGCCGCGAACAGCTTCAATATTTTAATTAAAAAATAGGTTGAAACATAACGAAATCGCTCCAATCAAAAGGCGAAAAAATTGGATACATGAGCTGAACCGCTTGTTACACCGCTGTTGATTTCCGTACAAGACTTCGCTTTCCGCGGGCGGCCGATGAGCCTCCTCGTCGCTTCTCTCCTGCGGGGTCTCATCTATTCCGCTTTTCCCGCAGGAGTCTTCGTCTTGCCCTCCAATCAACAGCTGGTATCACCTGCATTGAATGAAACCTGTGTTCAGCATCACAATAAAAAATCCGAACGAGGTTGATTCTTCATTAAGAATCAACCTCGTTCGGATTTCTCTTCAACTCACATATTGTTGTCCCAGCTTCTTTTAATCTTTTTACTATACCCTATTTAAACGATAGCTTGTACAAATGATCCTGCTTTTTAAGAAAGAAGCCACGGAGCATAAGGAGCTTGCTTCCACTCGTGTTTTAACATGCCATAAATTACAAGATCGTGGTAGTGATCATATAGATATTCACCTTCTCTGCAAATGCCTTCTTCTGTAAAACCTAGACGCGTAGGGATGGCTTTGCTTTTTTCATTATTAACGCCGCAGCGTATTTCGACTCGATGAAGGTTTAACGTATTAAATGCATAATTCAGGCATCCGTGTACGGCTCTTGTCATAATGCCTTTTCCTTGGAAATCATGTCCAATCCAATAGCCGAGACTTGTACTTTTATTTCCCCAATTAATTCCGTGGAAACCAATCATTCCGGCGATTTCTCCGTAGTACCGAATGATCGCCTGGAACCCTTGGTTATTATAGTATTGAGCTCTCCATTCAGGGATGAGTTCATCATAGTCAGCAATACTTTGCATGCTATCTACCCATGGGAGCCATTCTTTTAGGTAAGGTCTTGACTCGTTAATAAGAGAAAGCAAGGGGAAAGCGTCAGTTGATTCAATTAAATGCAAACTAACTTCGTCATCAATTTTGTATTCAAACATACGAAAGCCTCCTGTGATGATGGGCCTGCTGAGATAAGCGTAGCGTGTAGGCAGTTCTAACATCTAGTTTTTCTTTATTCTACCACAAGTAGCAGAGCGGAGAACGAGGAAGTTTGAGCTAAACGTAAATAACGCATAAAGTCGATAGGATTTTAATGATTAAAAAAATTAATAATTGAAAGCACTTTTATCAATATTTTTACAGAAAAGAAGCATATACAGTGATACAATGGAAGAAGAGATAAGGCGTTGTATGTATACATACTTTCTAACAAACATGATATTGGATTGATAAAAGCAGGTGGTAAAAACATGGATGTACAACTATTAATAACGGTATTTGCACTCGGGTTTTTCGGGTCATTTTTAGCAGGTATGCTTGGAATTGGAGGGTCAGTTGTTTTGTACCCGCTGTTGCTATTTGTTCCGCCTCTTGTAGGAGTGGGAATATTCAGCGCACACGAAGTAGCTGGTATAGGAGCTGTGCAGTCGCTGTTTGCCTCCGTTTCAGGAGCTCTTGCTTATAAAAAGGGCGGCTATTTGAATAAACCGTTAATTTTATATATGGGCGTCAGTGTCTTAGTTGGTAGTCTCATTGGTTCAACGCTATCAAACTCGTTTTCAGAAGGAATGATCAATTTCATTTACGGCGTGATGGCAACAATTGCTGCAGGATTAATGTTTATGCCCAAAAAAAATAATCCAGCGGCCGATTCATTCGAAGTGACGTTTTCAAAACCTTTGGCAGCAGCCCTGGCGTTTTTAGTTGGGATTTGCGGGGGAATTGTCGGAGCAGGAGGCGCATTTTTACTTGTTCCTATTATGATTACCGTGTTAAAAATTCCTGTGCGCGTAACGATTGCAAGCTCATTAGCCGTGACGTTTATTTCGTCTATGGGAACAACATTCGGTAAAGTAATGACGCATCAAGTCCTTTTGCTTCCGGCGCTTATGATTATTGGAGCAAGCTTACTAGCAGCTCCGATTGGCGCTTTTGTCGGGCAAAAGACGAAGGTAGCGTCGCTGCAAGTGATCTTAGCAGTCGTTATTACGGCGACTTCGTTGAAAATATGGTTTGATTTACTAATGAAATCTATTCATTAAAAAAAGCTGCCTCTTTAAGGGCAGCTTTTTTATTTTGTTGTTGATGCAACAAGGTGAGCGACTAAAATATAGCGTTCAGGTGCTGAACCAACGTAGTTAAATGGATAACACGTGCTGACGGTTAAAGTGGCTCTAGGTTTTGGCACAATAACGGTCCGGTCATCCGCATCCACAATTCGTACTTTGTTTACTTTGTATGTGAAGGTGCCTGCTGCTGTACTTACCACAAGCGAATCGCCTTCACCCACGTCGCCAAGCTTACGAAAAACCGTATCGCGATGTCCTGATAGAACAGAATTGTCGTTTTGACCAGGCAGCACGCTTCCCGCAAAATGACCGACGCCTTTTTCTAATTCATCTTCGTTCGTACCGTGATAAATTGGCAGCTTCGCGTTTAATTTAGGAATATATAGTTCTCCCATTAAATCACCGATTTTTGGCTGTTTCGGATAAGACACATTTGACACTTTTGGCTTTTTTTCTGAGCTAGCAGTACGAGAGTGTACCGCTTTTTTGGGTTCAACAGAAGAAGCTTCAGCAGAAGAGTCTGCTGTTGATGAGTCCTTGCTTTTAGAGACTGAAGCTGCGGCTGGTTCTTCTGTATCCATTGTTTTAAATGCCAAATAGCCTCTTGCAAATTTATAGGCGTTTGTTGTTGTAAACCAAAGACCAAAGCAGATGACAGCGGCTAAAAGGGAAAGAACAATCAACCGCTTTTTACGATTGATTGTTCTTCTTGTTTTTCTTGGTTCCATTTTATGCGCGTCTCACTTTGCGGAAAAGAACAAAGCCAGCGGCTACAAGCACTAATCCAATTAATGTATTTGTTACATAATTAGAAGCCGTTTCCGGAAGTTTTCCGCCTTTAACGGTTTTTTGTACAGCGCTATTCGTTTGTTGCTTCTCCGGTTCTTGTTTCTTTTCCACTGCTGGTTTTTGCGCTTGAGCTGGTTTTGCTACAGCTTCAGCAGATTTTTCTACTTCTTTTCCTGTATCTGTGATGATATCAGAATTAAACATATCGCCTGTGATCACCATGTCTGCTAAAAATTTACCGTCTGTTGTATAAAGAGAAATTTTTAGACTTGCATTTTTTAATTCTTCTAAGTTGATTAAATCAGTAAGAGAAAGCGGTCTTTCATTTCCGCCTTGTACAAGTGAAAATTTAGCGTCTAAATGGAAGATTGATAGCATTTCTTTATAAATAGACATTAATTCAGCGATTTGATCAGCAGATAATTCTGTTGCTGTATCAAAATCTTCGAATGCCGCTAAGCGCTCGCCTAATTGATCTAAGCGGTTAAGCGTTGCTTCATTTGAAAGCTCATCTTCTAACGATGTAAAATGTGCTTCAATTCGATTTAACTCTTCTGAAGTTAAGCCTAATTCAGACTGCATAAATGATAGTAAGCCGCTTAAATCTTCTTCACTTAATTCATCATCGTAAGAAGTGTCTTCTTCGTCATATGACTCATCATCTTCATACCAGTCATCGCCTTCTAGATAGAAGCCGACATCATCGTATAAATCATCTAGGTACACATAATCGTCTAAGCTTTGGCCGTTCTCTTTTAATAACGCATTTAAGCTTGTTTTGTCTAAGTCAAAATCTGCATACAAATCTTGCACGTTATGTAAGTCAGCTGCAATCGGTTCACCTAAAAAATCTTCTAAATCTGCGATTGTATCGTAGTTTTCAAGACTATCGTCATACAGTGAAAGTGAATATTCAACGTCGTCTTTGGTTACTTCAAAACCTCGCGTTTGGCTTACGGATTTTAAATATTTGTTGAAGTCTGCGTCAAATGTTGACGCGGCTGCGAATGAAGACGTTGGAAATACGCCAACAAACAGCAGAAATGATAATAAAATTGTCCCCAGTTTTTTCATCAATTTTCTCCTTTTTTTTACGTTTTCTACAAGATTATATAGTAAGAGTTATAAATTTACAATATATACTTATATTATATATACCTTGAATATAGTGGTAATTTAAGGTATTTATAGAACTATATATTTTGAGAATACCATATGGAAGGGAGCGGAAAGCCCTAGGTAGAAAAAAGGGGAAAATAAAGAAAAAGGTTTATATTTTTTTTGACAAAGCAGAAATATAAAGAAACATCAAAAAAGAACAGCACTTAGAAGCTGTTCTTTTTGAAATGATATGTAAGCATTAGCATAGATAGTTGAAATTCGATACCGTTCCGCTTTAGAAAAAGGTGGCTACGAGTTATGATTTTAGTAAGGATAGTGAAGAAAAGTGAGAGCGCGGTTTTGTCAGCTCTATTTTGATTCCTTTTAGTCTTAAACGTTCTACAAACTGTTTGCGTTTTTTTCGCTTTTCATGCGGGGATTGATTCATATTCGCCTCATCCTCCATATTTAGTCAAGTAGCTAACATATCATTATCATAATCAAAAGATGACGGTTACACAATAAACATTCTCAAATATTCACAAAGATTTAAAATTTGTTACATTGATAGTGTACATGTACCCCATTCTCTTTTTTTATAACATCTCAATGTGCTGTTTTTAAATTGAAGTTTTATGAATTCCGTCGCAGAATAAAAAAACATGATCAAAATGAGCACGCAGACTTTTATATTTTGATTCATGGTGCTTAAAAGCTATACTAGTAGTGCGTATAGAAAAGACGAAAACGAGATTGGATATCTCATCTATTCGTATACAAAAAAGAAAGAGGGATCTTGATGAAAACAGAACAACAGTATTTTGAAGAAGGAAAATCAATTCAAACATATATGAACGACATGAGTACATTAAAAGAGGAAAGTTTAGCTGTTTATGAACAATTTCAGCTTCCTAAAGATGGACTGGCTGACAAATTAAAAGCTCATAAGCTTCACTTCTTAGCGATTACTGAAGATTGGTGCGGAGATGCGATGATGATTAACCCAATCATTCGTAAAGTAGCTGAAGCTGCCGGTATCGATGTGCGTGTTGCACTGCGCGATGCGGACACCGAATTAATTGATCGTCACTTAACAAACGGCGGCCGTGCTATTCCGATTATTTTAATTTTTAATAATGAAGGAAATTTACTAGGTAAATGGGGTCCTCGTGCTCCTGAAGTTCAGCAAATCGTGGATGAGCTTCGCGCCGAACTTCCTTCAAAAGAAGATCCTTCATTTGAAGAAAAGCAAAAAGAAGTCTTTTCTGCGTTACGAACAAGATATAAAGAAGAACCGGCTCTTTGGTCGTATGTTTATAACAGCTTCAAAGAAACAGTGTTAGCTGTTGTAAAATAATTTAAAAAAGCAGGGTAAAATGAGCGCTTCATTTTACCCTGCTTTTTTTTCTGGTTATTGCAGCAAAATCGTTTGTATATCACTTTAATGAAAAGGCTGTTTTTATAAATGTTAGTGTTCAAAACGCGCACTTTTAATTGGTAAAACGCACAAAATTCTAAAAATAAAAATATTTTTTATTCAAAACGCGTACTTTTTTAACTTGATGATGATATAATAGCAAATAATAAATGAAGAAGGGGGACGGGTGAATGAATGTAAAAGCTTTTGGTTAGTACTTTTAAGCAGCATTTTTAGAGATCAAAATGAATTTTATTTTTTAAATTTAATGAAAGCGCTTAATAACTCACTTCTCAGAATATATAGAAGAAAGGTGTTAGATACATGAATAACTTACATAGAAAAATGGGAACGTTTTCTCTCATGATGGTCGGCCTTGGATCTATTATTGGATCAGGATGGCTGTTTGGGGCATGGAGAGCTGCTCAAATTGCAGGCCCTGCAGCAATTGCTTCTTGGATTATTGGAATGGTTGTTATTTTATTTATAGCTCTTTCTTACAGTGAACTAGGATCGATGTTTCCAGAAGCAGGAGGTATGGTTAAGTATACGCAGTACTCACACGGCTCATTTCTTGGCTTTATTGCGGCTTGGGCAAACTGGATTGCCATTGTATCCGTTATTCCTGTTGAAGCGGTTGCCTCTGTTCAGTACATGAGTTCATGGCCGTGGGAGTGGGCGAAATGGACAGGCAGTTTAGTAGAAAACGGGATTCTTACTGGAAAAGGCTTGGCTATTGCTACAGGGCTATTAATCATTTATTTTCTTTTAAATTATTGGACGGTAGGCTTATTTTCGAAAGCTAACTCACTTATTACCGTTTTTAAAATTGTGATTCCAGGGCTTACAATTGGTGCTCTTTTATTTGCAGGATTTCACGGCGGAAACTTTTCCTCTGCAGGAGGCGTTGCTCCAAATGGATGGGCAAGCGTGTTGACAGCTGTTGCTACGTCTGGGATTGTGTTTGCTTTTAACGGTTTTCAAAGCCCTATTAACATGGCGGGAGAAGCGAAAAATCCGGGACGCTCTATTCCAATTGCTGTGGTAGGATCCATTTTGATTGCAACCGTGATCTATGTATTGCTTCAAATTGCGTTTATTGGAGCGGTAAATCCTTCAGAAATCGTAAAAGGATGGAGTCATCTTAACTTTAATTCGCCGTTTGCCGATTTAGCGATTGCACTAAATATTAACTGGCTTGTTATTGTTTTATATGCCGATGCGTTTGTATCGCCATCTGGAACAGGTATTACGTATACAGCTACCACGTCACGCATGATTTATGGTATGGAAAAAAATAAATACTTGCCGAATATACTAGGACGAGTTCATCCGCTTTTCGGCGTTCCTCGTCAAGCCATGTTTTTTAATCTATTTGTCTCATTCATCTTTTTATTTTTATTTAGAGGCTGGGGGATTTTAGCCGAAATTATTTCTGTAGCTACGTTAATTTCATATCTTACTGGTCCTATCACAGCTATGACGTTAAGAAAAACGGGGACCGATCTTTATAGACCTTTACGTATAAAAGGGTTAAATGTAATAGCGCCTCTTGGCTTTATTTTTGCTTCACTTACTCTTTACTGGGCGAGATGGCCGTTAACTGGACAGGTATTATTTATTATTTTAATTGGTTTGCCAATTTATTTTTATTATCAAGCAAAATCAAAATGGAAAGGCTTTGGTCAAAACTTCCGAGCTGGCGTTTGGATGATTGTCTACTTATTATGTATGATGACAATCTCCTGGATAGGAAGTGAAAAATTCGGGGGACTCAATATTATTAAATACGGCTGGGATATGGGACTTATTGCAATTGTTGCACTTTTCTTTTATGCTTGGGCACTTAAAAGCGGGTACAAAACAGAGTATTTAAAAGAAGCAATTCATGTTAATAATGAAATGAAAGAAGCGGAAGCACAGACTGCCTCGGCTAAAGAGCAAGTTATAGAAAAACAAATTAAATAAGTAGTAAAAATGAGGCTGGGACAAAAGTATTTCAGTTAAAGTCAAATGCGAACTATTAATTATTTTTTAATTGGTAGTTCGTGTTTTTTGTTGTTATGTTGAAGATAGATTTCATGTTTTCAATTGCTTCTAGCAGTTGATTGGAGGACAAGGCGAAGACTCCTGCGGGAAAAGCGGAACAGGTGAGACCCCGCAGGAGCGTAAGCGACGAGGAGGCTCAGCGGCCGCCCGCGGAAAGCGAAGCCTTGCACGGAAATCAACAGCGGTGTAACAAGCAGCTCAGCTCATGTATACAATTTATTCGTCTTTAGATTAGATTGATTTAGTTATGTCCCATCCTTTTTTTATGGATAAATTTTCTTTTTTTGAATACTAGATAGTAAAAAATGCTATAATGGTTGGCAAAATCATGCAGGGGGAGAACGGCTTATGGATATCGTATCAATCACTTCTTTTTTAGGTGTAGCCGCTTTGCTTACGGTTATGCCTGGTCCTGATAACTTATTTGTTTTAGCACAAAGCATATCAAACGGTAAATATGCAGGGATTTCGACTTCATTAGGTCTTTGCACGGGCTTGCTTGGTCATATAGCAGCGGCAACGTTGGGTCTGTCGGCTATTATTTATCAATCAGCTTTAGCATTTGCTATTGTCAAATACGCTGGGGCAGCTTATTTATTATATCTGGCTTATAAGACGTTTACAGCCAAAGATTCCGCTCTCGCTGTTGAAAATAAAGAAGCCATTGAGTACAAGGTGCTATATAAAAAAGGAGTGATTATGAACCTGCTAAATCCAAAAGTTTCGCTTTTTTTTCTTGCTCTTTTACCTCAGTTTGTTAATCATTCAACCGGACACGCCACACAGCAAATGCTTGTTTATGGAGCTGTGTTTTTAGTTCAAGCGCTGATTATTTTTACGTTAATTAGTCTATTTGCAGGGAAAGTAGGGGAGTTTTTGCGAAAATCTCCGGCGCTGTCTAAGCGGCTTAATCTCGTTCAAGGCTCTATCTTTACGCTTATTGGCTTAAAAATTGCTTTTAGTGAGAAATAGCAGAAGATAAGATGGCGAACCTGCTTTTTATCTCTATTAAAAGGCGTGGACATAGGTTAGTTAAAGGGAGATCCGAACGATAAATCCAATTCGTTCGGATTTTTTATGTTTATGGTAAAATCCAGTTTTTTAAGTTATTGTTCTCTAACCTTTAAGAGGACGAACCCTCCTTGTCCACTTACATATATATAGAATGAGAGATAAAACATCGGACAAAGCCGGTGTTAACCCCAAGTTCTTTCATATTATGGCTGAAAGGAAAGGTTCACATGAAAAAAGTATGGCTAGATGCAGGGCACGGCGGTACAGATTCAGGCGCTTTAGGAAATAATTTGCGTGAAAAAGATATTACGCTGCAGCTTGTATTACACGCGCGGGCGTATTTAGAGCATAACTATTTAGTAGATGTTCAAGTAACTCGTTCAACCGATGTGTTCGTTTCATTATCAGATCGAGCGAACCGAGCTAATGCATGGGGAGCAGATATATTTGTTTCGATGCACATTAATGCCGGCGGAGGTACTGGATTTGAAACGTATCGCTATCCATCACAAGAGGGAAGTCAATCTTCTCTTTTACAAAAAGAGCTTCATGCAGAGATTTTACCAACCATGCGCAAATTTGGAACGATTGCAGATCGCGGTTTAAAAACAGCTAATTATGCTGTACTGCGTGAAACAAATATGCCTGCTGTTTTAACTGAAAACTTGTTTATCGATACAACAGCCGACGCTGAAAAATTAAAAAACGCGACGTTTCTTCGTGAAGTGGGAGAAGCACACGCGCGTGGAATTGCTGCGTATTTAAACTTACCTTCTACTAGCGTTACATTCTATACCATTCAATCTGGAGATACGTTTTATAGCATTGCAAAGAAGTATAATATCACCGTTCAGCAGCTGCAGGATGCAAATCCCGGCGTAGATCCTACCAAACTGCAAATTGGGCAGCAGATTGTTCTTCCTGTCACTACGTATACTGTACAAGCAGGAGATACGTTCTATAGCATTGCAAAGAAGTATAATATGACTGTTCAGCAGCTGCAGGATGCAAATCCCAGCGTAGATCCTACCAAACTGCAAATTGGGCAGCAAATTATCATTCCCGCTGTTTAATATCTGTAAATAAAAAAGATGACACGGCAGCGTGTCATCTTTTTTATTATTGAACTAATCTTACAAGCATATGGGCAAGGTGATGCTGCTGTTCTTTGTCTCCAACTTTCCACAGTTCGTGAAGCAGGTTTTCCTCTCGATTGCGAGGCTCTTCATGCTTAGCGAGATAATCAGCTACTTTCTGAGCTGTTTTAGCCAGCTGTTCCTCATTCATCCCTAACTTTTCACCTTTTGAGACCTTGTCCCCTAGATAACTTTTAAATCCTTCGAAGCTAGAGAGAATATCCTCTTTTTTCTCCTCGCTCATAGAATTAATGGCTCCTTCAACTTTTGCTGAATGATTTGTTTCTACAGAATTACTCATAGATTTTTTCTCCTCTCATGGTTATATTTGGGTGTTAGAAAGCATATTCCCTGAGGATTCAGTAAATAAACGTCCAAATGTGTTATTTTTACATGATGGCGTTTTACAAGGACTTAAAAAGGTGAGGTCAAACGAGATTTTATCAACCAATAATAAAATGACAAAAGAAGACTTTGAATAAAGAAATAAAAGTCTTTTCATGATTTTTATACTGAAGCATCATACTTCCGGCGTAGGAGTAGGCGTGGCATAGCCTTCCTTATATTTATGATCAATTTCTTGACGGATGTCTTCGATGCTTTTGCCTTTGCTGTAGTCTACTACAGCTTGAGCCGCTATTTCTAAGCAGACACCGCATTTTGTTCCGTGATCATCCCACGTTACTGCGCCGTTTTCTTTGTTTTCAAAGATAAAACAGTCGTAGTTGTTTTGATGATTAGCTTCTTCTCCACATCCGCAGTAGCAAGGAATGTTTTCTAGTAAGGTTTGATGCTTAGCAGCGGCTGCATAAATAAGCTGCATATCTTCGGGCTTGTCACTCAGAAAGGAAGGGAGAGTTTCACTATTTTTTGTTTCTTCTCGTTTATCCCCTAATGTGTGCGGCTGATGTTCTTCATGTTGTGTTGTTTCTGTATGTTTGTTAGCTGAAATTTCTTTACTTTCGTTTCCACAGCCGGACACTATGCCTGCTGCAAGGACAACTGGTATGACCTTTGATTTCATCATCAAAATGTTCATCCTTTCTTCAATTAAAGATAGAAAATAATATGTACATCCATCACGTTAAAAAGACATCATTCGTCTTTGAAGTCATTCATCAACTTTCTGCAAAATAATTTTCCGATACATACCTTTCAACATGACGCTTGAATTTTCCTTCAAGATAAGCTGATCCCGGCTTGCTTCAAGCATATGTTCAAAAGAGAGGCCAATATCTGTTCCTAGTAATTTTACGAAGAGGCGGAATATTTTTTTAGGAAAAGCCGCGGATTTCTTTTTGGTTTCAAATTTATCAAAAATCAGGATCGTTCCCTTGGGCTTTACTACTCTTGTCATTTCTTTTAAAGCTTGCTCAGCATCAGGTACTACGCTAAGAATCAAGCTTGCTACAACAACATCAAACGAAAAAGAGTCGAATGTTAGCTGCTGAGCGTCCATTTGGTGGAAAGTTATAGACGGGTTTTTGTATTTATCTTTTGCTTTTTGAAGCATTTCACTGGAATAGTCGATGGCTGTTACATTTACTTGATGAGGAATAAAAGCTAAATCGGCACCCGTTCCAACACCTACAAATAAAATGCGCTGCTCAGACGAAAAGGGGACATCTTGAAAGACTTTTTTTCTGGCTCGATAAAACATCCCGTTATTAAAAAAGACATCATAAAAAGGGGCCCAGCACTTATAAATAAATTGGTTCCAGCGGTTATTCACGTAAACCCTCCTAAAAAATAAGCTTTCCAACGCATGCTGGAAAGCTTATAGATTCCATTTATTTTTTCATTTTGAGTAAGCGAAGGCTGTTTAAAATAACAAGTAGCGCTGCTCCTGTATCGCTTAAGACGGCAATCCACAGAGTAAGCCACCCTGGGAAGATAAAGGCTAAGGCAATGACTTTAACAATAATAGAAAACCAAATGTTTTGTTTGATAACAGCTAACGCTTTGCGACTTAGCTTCATTGTATGAGGAAGCTTTTCTAAATTGTCTGCCATCAGGACAATATCAGCTGTTTCCATGGCTGTATCAGTACCAGCACCGCCCATTGCAATGCCAAGATCAGCAGTAGCAAGGGCAGGGGCATCGTTAATTCCATCTCCAACCATAGCCGTTTGATACCCTTCATGTTGAAGCTGCTGTATGGCCTTTACTTTGTCTTCAGGCAGCAAATCAGCGAAATAGCGGTCTACCCGAGACTGAGAAGCAATCATTTTAGCTGTTCCTTCGTTATCACCGGTTAACATCACAATTTGCTGCATTCCGTTTTGCTTAAGGCTTTCTAAAGCAGATATGGTTGTATGTCTGATGGTATCAGCTACGCTAATAATGCCTAGAACACTTTTAGCTGTTCCGACAATAATAATCGTTTTACCTTCGTTTTGAAGCTTTTCAATCTGAGACCAGCAGTGTGTTAGAGGTGTTCCTAAATCTGAGAATAATTTTGCATTACCTGCGTAATAAACCGTGTCTTGAATTGTTGCTTGCACGCCTTTTCCCGTAAGGATTTTAAAATTTGATCCTTGTAAAGAAACGACTTTTTTCTCCGCAGTATAATCCACAATAGCGCGGGCAATAGGGTGATTCGAATAATCTTCAAGCGTTTTGGTTATCGCTAAAAGCTGATTTTCTTCAGCAGCAAGGGAAACAACTTCTGAAACGGCTGGTTTGCCTTCTGTCAGGGTTCCTGTTTTATCAAAAGCAATTGCATTGATTGCACCAGCTTTTTCTAAAAACGTCCCGCCTTTAATGAGCACGCCATTTTTCGCCGCGTTTCCAATCGCAGACACAATGGCGACGGGAGTCGAAATGACTAGCGCGCATGGACAAGCGACAACTAATAATTCAAGCCCTTTGTAAAACCACTCGCTCCATGCACCATCAAACAGGGGAGGGATGACCATAATGAATAAAGCTAAAATAAAGACAATAGGTGTGTAAATGGTTGCAAATTTATCAACAAATGCTTGAGTCGGCGCTTTTTTCTCCTGTGCTTCTTCCACTAAATGAATGATTTTAGCAATGGTCGTATCTTCGACTAGCTTTGTTACTTTAATTTCTAACAATCCGCTTTCGTTAATCGTGCCGGCATAGACAGCATCGCCCATTACTTTATCAACGGGAATAGATTCACCTGTAATAGGAGCTTGGTTGATACTGGATTCCCCGTTTATAATTTCACCATCGAGCGGAATTCGGTCTCCTGGCTTTACGACAATCGTGCTGCCAATTGAAATATCTTCCGCAGCTTTTTTAATCAGCTGCCCGTTTTCCTTTACCCATGCTTCAGAAGGAGCTAAATCCATCAAACCTCGTATCGAGTTTCTTGTTTGTTCAATTGATCTTGTTTGCAGAGCTACACCTAAAGCAAATAGCCAGACGACCGTAGCACCTTCAAGCCATTCACCAATAACAGCTGCTCCAAGTGCTGCAACGGTCATTAAAACATTCATGTCTAAAGAACGGCTTTTGATTCCGTAATAAGCACTTTTAGCCGGCTTATATCCGCTAACAATCATGGCAATAGCGTACAGTACAGTTGTCATATAAGAAGCAATTCCTGTATGAGAACCGATAAAACCTAGTGCGATGAGAATACCTGAAAAAATAATCGGACCATTTTTGCCTTTATGGTGCCGAGATTCAGCGGGCTGCCTGCTGCTGGTCACTAAAGTAGCGGTATACCCAGCTTTAGATACTTCTTTAATAATGTCATCAGCTTCATTATCATGTTCAATTTGTGCTTTTCCCGTTGAAAAGTTAACGCGTACGTCTTTGACAGCAGGAACTGTTTTTAAATGATTCACAATCGTGTTTGCACAAGCTGCACAGTCCATTCCTTCAATCAAATACGTTTTCATTTTCTTATTTGATTGAATAGGCTCAATACTAAAGCCCAGTCTTTCCACTGAGTTTGGAATGAGTGACAGAGCTGATTCACTTGCCGCCGCCACTTGAAGCTTTCCTGTATTGTAGTTGATTGCTACGTGTTGAATATCGTTTAACGTTTTTAAACTTTTTTCAATCGTAGCAGCACAAGAAGGACAATCCATTCCATACACGCGGTATTCAGCCGTTTCTTCTATGTCACTGCCTGTTGCTATATCGTGATCGCTGCAGCACGAATGCTGGCTTTTATCGGTCGTTAACGCACTTGTATCTGAACAGCAGCTGTGACTGTGTGCGTGACTCTTTGTACTACAGGAAGAAGGTTCTTCAGTAGGTGCGGCTTCTGAAGAAGAGGAGCAGCAGGGGCTGTTCTCAATTTCTGATGAAGAAGGGCCGCTGCAGCAGCTTCCGGTATGGTGATGATGTTTTTTATCTTCGTGTTTCATTGTGTCCCACTCCCTATACGGTAAGAAAAACTTAAATGGTTACATCTTCTTTTTTAGCAAACATAATATCAATTACTTGTTTAATATGTGCATCCCTTAAAGAATAAAAAGCTAACTTTCCTTCTTTGCGATAATTGGCAATTCCTATATTTCGCAGCAGTCTTAAGTGATGAGAAGCAGTAGCAACCGTAGAGCCTACAATGTTGGCTACGTCACATACACATAATTCCTCACCTTTATAAAGGGCTAATACGATTTTCAGCCGCGTTTCATCTCCCAACGCTTTGAACATCGTAGAAATATCCTGAACAGCTTCAACATCGATAGAAGGCTTAATACGATTCACCTTTTCTTCGTTAAAACAATAAATATCACAGCGGTCTTTTGGCATAGTTTCCTCCTTCATTCAAACATTCAAATGATTGTTTGTTTATAATATATGCCAATTTAAAAAAATGTTCAAACATTTATTGATTATTCGGACTTTTTTTCTGGGCAAAACATAAATATAGAAAGAATAAATATGAAAAGTATGCCTATTAGTGTATGTACTCTGGACTAAATGGTGCGGACAAAAAGAGAATGACTTTACGTGTAGAACAAAACAAAAAGCCACCCCTATAGGTAGCCTTTCAATGACTTTTAAAAATGAGAGAAATAACCGAATACAGCGCAAATTATGTTCATTTGGTTATCGTTTTAATCGATTAAATAATAAATCTGCTGCATTATTTAACACCTTGTCCGATTCTTTTAATCGCTTGTCTGAGTTTTCTAAATAGGATTGAGCAGATAATACAACATCTAATGGATCCTTGACATTTTTCTTTTCGGTGCATACTAAATGACCAACATTATTTTTCCAATGAATCGTGCATTTAAAATTCACAAATGTATCATCGCTCGTTCTCAAACGCAAATGCCTGATGATGGGGTTAGATGAAGAGTGCTGTGACAGCATCCACATTGCTTGTTTCCGGTCGTCTTTATGAATAATGCTCCACAGACTGGAGACTGAAGAAAAATAAGAATGTGCTTGACTAGAAAAATGCAGGATTTCACCTTCTTGATTTAATTGAAAGTAAGGAACGGGGATCCATTTAAGTATGTTACTTTCCATCATGCACCTCTCCCAACTTAAGTAATCTCTTTTACCATATCACAATTACCTAATATTTGTATGATTTTTATCATTTTTCCCACTCTTTTCTCCGTTTTAAGCTGTAAAAGCTACCGAATTATTCAGTTTAAAACACTTGAAAAAGGAACGTCTGTTCGGTAAACTAAAAATTAAAGGAGCGAATTCTATGGAACGGCTACTTCAAGAAAGCTACTCTTCGAAACGACCTGTTGAAATTATTTATATGGATGATAAAGGATGTTTGACACAGCGATTTATCATTGTGTATAAAATTGATCCTCAGAGCGTAAAAGCTTGGTGCTTACTAAGGAACGAGAAACGAACGTTTAAAATAGAGAATATCCTTTCATGCGGATTCAGCAATAAAAGGAAAAGCAGTTTTAGGCAGAAAGCTCACTCAATTTAAGAGGGGCTTTTTCATATCATTTCCTCTTATGGCGTGTGAGTTATTTTCATACACTATATCCACCAGAAAGGGGAATGAACATGACATTAAACCAAGGAAAGAAAACTAAACATATTGCTAAAGGGAGCACGGAAGAAGAAAATATGACAATGCAGGGTGAGAAAAAACAGCATGAAGCACAAAGTACCTCTTTGTCTCATAATAATTGTCGTGCAAACCTTGACGGAGATTAATCTATAAAAGGAAAGCTTTCGTCTCCGAGGCTTTCCTTTTTTGTGTATATTGCATTTTTAAGTTAACTCGTATTTTTCTGAGCCAATCACAATATAGTCTTTCGCTTCACGTGTTCATACTATCCTATCTCGCATCCTTCGTTTTTAGAATCATTTTTCTCACGTTCTTGCAACATTGGGTCTACTATATTACTCATAAGCGAACCTCAGCCTTAACGGGAAAGAAAAGGGGAAATGAAGATAAAAATTCTGCGTTTCTTCATTATAATAAGAAAAAACGATCTGTTTACTAGTATTTAAATCTTTCGAAAAATCAAAATAAATAATGATTGATTTCGTCACTTTATTGTGGTTTCATAATAAAGTGTAAAAAGACCATTTTTCTTACAGAGAGAAATGAGATAGAGTACTTCTGTGTTGATTCTTTCTTTTGAATATAGTATACATACAGGGGTATAGAAATTAATTGGGAGGAAAACATGGCGATATTATATATGAGCATAGGTATTTTACTTTTATTAATTTGTTACAGTTTTTATAAACGCTATGTGCCGGTGCAAGGAATAAAGAAAGTGACGACCGTCGACTGTGCTTCTACAACGATTTCGTATGTAGATGTTCGTCATTTTCATGAAATGAAACAAAACCCCTGTCAAAAAGCAATCCATATTCCGCTTCCTTATTTAGAGAGACAGCATGAGGAAATTCCATATAAAGAAGTGGTCGTAATTGTTCCTGACAGCATTTCCCGAAATTTAAGCATTCGGCAGCTCAAAAAACATGGGTATCAGGTCAAAGGATACATGTGTGCGGAAAGATGTGTATAATAAAAAAACGGCAAATAAGCCTTAAACGACTTTGATATAGAAGGATATAATAGATAAGCTAAGCGATACTCATTTCAAAATGGGTATCTTTTTTTGCTTTAAGGATTAAGAAGGGGAGTGGAGATCGGTTTCTTTTGGTTCAACAGCTACTGAGTCTTTTAGCGTATTTTTATGACAAAAGGTTTGAAAAATCCCTTTTGTGGTAAAAAAAAACGTAGTTCTCCTAGTGCATAGACAGAGGTTTAATAGGAAGTTATAATTTAGGCAATTACATAAAAGGGGAGTAAGCTAAGGAAGGTGAATAGATGTGCGAAAGATAAAGCGGTTGCTATTTCTGTTCATTTGTATAGCGGTTGTAATTGTTGCGTATGAGATGATTCGATATCCGATTGAAAACAATGCTGCAAGTGTGCAGCAGCATTTGCGAAATTGGGAGCATAAAGAAAGTATTGATGGTTCTGCAAGGATTACGCTGCAAGATTTTAAACGGGTTGATCACTCTAATACATACATAGCCTTATTCTCCATACCTGGTGATAAAGAAGGAATGGCCGTATTGAAGCAAGGATGGAACAAACGCCTGCGTATTGAAGTCAGTACCAAAATGAGCAATTTAGTGGATTATGATGATATCCATACAAATAAAGGTACATATGCGCTGTTTACAGGAACAAATAGAAGTAAACAAATTGAGCGCGTAAAGGCGGCTTTGGTGCACGATACATATACAATTGATGCCGCGGTTCCAAAAAGTGATTATTTTGTGCTGTATGAAAAAATACCGAGTCATATTAAACATCCGTTTCCAGCAACGACAACGCTGCTAGATAAAGCAGGGGATGATATCACGGTTAAAGAATTTATGGATCAAGAGCTGCGTGAATAACACGCGGCTTTTTTCTATAATAAAAAGCTTTTTAAAAAAAATTCACGTTTTGTTCATATTTTCGAAAGAAAGAATTTTAAGCAAAAAAATCAAATATTTGCTACAAAACAAAGGGGAATTAACGGGCAAAATAAGTTTCATACAGGGCGTCACATTTTCTTTGAAAATTTGTCACAAAATATTCAATTATGTCGATGTGTATTGATATATCAATGTTGCAGCAAACATGCAAAGCTAATTTTGCAGTTATTCCTAAAGAAATAGTTAAGAAATGGGAGCTGAATCCTTTTATTTACATTTATTCATACCAAATTATGTGATAGAATATCGCAAGGTTGAAGCACTCTAACCCCATTGGTACAGTCACTATATTAGAATATTTTTAATATAAAAAAATAAAGCAAAAGGGACGAAAAAAATGTCATTTTGTATTACAATAGTAGTGGCCTACAAATAAGGGGGAAGAGAGTCTGTATAAAAATGTCGTTATCTAGCGAAAGATAGCGCATTTTGAATGTTCATCAATATAGGCTTCGCATCATGTGTTGTTAGAAAGGAGAGTTTTAAGTGAAACCAAAAAAAGGATTTTGGAAGCTAGTAGGTTTACTATCTGCGCTTTCACTAGTATTTTTGAGCGGTTGTTCAAAACTTGCTGTATTGAACCCGCAAGGTCCTGTTGCAAAAACGCAATCTGATTTAATCATTTGGTCTATGTGGATGATGTTGATCGTGGTTGTTGTCGTATTTGCTATTTTTATATTTGTTCTTGTCAAATATCGTGAAAAACCTGAAAACATGGACTATGAGCCACCTGAGCAAGAAGGTAACTTAAAGATGGAGGTTATTTGGACAGCATTCCCAATCATCATCTTAATTCTATTAGCAGTGCCAACTGTTAAAGCGATCTACTCTGCAGAAGAAGTACCGGCAGAATCAAAGGATAAAGATCCAATCGTGATTCACGTTACATCTGCAAACTGGAAATGGATTTTCAGTTATCCGGAACAAAATATCGAGACGGTTAACTACGTAAACATTCCAGCAGATACGCCAGTGAAATTTGAGTTAACGGCTCAAGGACCTATGAACTCATTCTGGGTACCAGAACTTGGCGGACAAAAATATTCGATGAACAATATGTCAATGCCATTATACTTAGAAGCTGATAAGCCTGGTTCTTATATGGGACGTAGTGCTAACTTCTCGGGTGAACATTTCACTCAAATGCAGTTCGAAGTTCAAGCTCAAACGGACAAAGACTTCAAAGAGTGGGTTAGTGACGTAAAAGGTACAGCTGGTAAATTGACTGAAAAGAAATATGATCAAATCCTAAGCCCAGGCGTTGTTGGTCGTCAAACTTACAACGGTACACATTTAAAATGGATTGACCATGCAAAAGATGTATACATTCCTGGCAAAGAGCTAGAACGCGGTACAGGACATGATCACAGCAAGATGAAAGAAGACGAAAAAACGAGTAATGAAGAAATGGAAAACATGGATCACTCAAATCATGAATAACATTCATTTATTACACTAAATAACGTAATGATTGGGGGAAGACATAATGAAGCTAGATGAATTTTTCGTCACTGGCGAACCTATGATTTACGCTGCTGACGCAGCAATCGCTATGACGGTCATCGGTATCGTTTTTGTCTTAACATATTTCAAGAAATGGAAATGGTTATGGACAGAATGGTTAACAACAGTTGACCATAAAAGACTCGGTGTCATGTACATCCTTTCAGCTGTATTAATGCTTTTCCGCGGCGGAATTGATGGAATCATGATGCGTATGCAGCTTGCATTCCCGGGTATGAACATTTTAGATGAACATCACTACAACGGAGTCTTCACGGCTCACGGTGTTATCATGATCTTATTCATGGCAATGCCATTTATTATCGGACTAATGAACGTAATCGTTCCATTACAAATTGGTGCGCGTGACGTAGCATATCCGTTCTTAAACGCAATCAGTTTCTGGACATTCTTTATGGGAGCAATGCTATTTAACCTTTCTTTCGTAATCGGAGGAGCTCCTGATGCAGGTTGGACAAGTTACTTCCCGCTTGCAGGTAAAGAATTCAGTGAGGGTATCGGAAATAACTTCTATGCCGTTTCACTACAGATTGCTGGTGCTGGTACATTAATGACTGGTATCAACTTCTTTGTAACAATTTTAAAAATGCGTGCCCCTGGCATGACAATGATGAAAATGCCAATGTTTACTTGGTCAATCTTCATCACATCAATTATTATCATTTTCGCGTTCCCTGTATTAACAGTAGCGCTTGCACTTATGACACTTGACCGTGTATTCGGAACAGCCTTCTTTACAATGGCTAACGGCGGTCTTCCAATGATGTGGGCTAACTTATTCTGGATTTGGGGTCACCCTGAAGTATATATCGTTATTTTACCGGTATTCGGTGTCTTCTCAGAAGTTATCAGTACACATTCTCGTAAGAACTTATTCGGTTATAAAGCAATGGTAGTATCAATGGTCGGTATCGCATTCTTAAGTTACCTTGTATGGGTGCATCACTTCTTTACAATGGGTAACTCACCGTCAGTTAACTCGTTCTTCTCAATCACAACGATGTTAATTGCCGTACCAACCGGAGTTAAAATCTTTAACTGGCTCTTTACAATGTATAAAGGCCGTATCAAATTTACGACTGCGATGCTTTGGTCATTAGCGTTTATTCCAAACTTCGTAATCGGTGGGGTAACAGGGGTTATGCTTGCGATGGCATCAGCCGATTATCAATATCATAACAGTTACTTCCTAATCGCTCACTTCCACTATGTATTAATCTCTGGTACAGTGTTTGGCTGTTTCGCAGGTTTATACTTCTGGTATCCGAAAATTTTCGGTCACACGTTGAACGAAAAATTAGGAAAAATTTCATTCTGGATTTTTGTTGTTGGATTTAACGTATGTTTCTTCCCACAATTCTTCCTAGGTTTAGACGGTATGACTCGTCGTATGCAAACTTATGCAGACAACCTTGGCTGGAACGGATTAAACTTAGTTTCAACAATCGGTGCATTCTTAATGGGTCTTGGCTTCTTCGTATTAGTAGTTAACTTATTATACAGTGCATGGAAAAACAAACGCGACACTGCAAACGATCCTTGGGATGGTCGTACACTTGAGTGGTGGACTAAATCACCAGTTCAAGCTTACAACTTTGCAGTAATTCCTCATGTGAAAGAAATGGATGCATTCTGGCACATGAAAAAACGTAATGAAACAGAAATTAAAGCAGAAGACTTAAAACCAATTCACTTACCAAGCAACTCTGGTGTGCCGTTTATCTCAGGTATTTTCTGGTTTATCGGTGGATTTGGCTTAGTATTTGAATGGATTCCAATGGCAATCGTTGGATTAGCAGGTATTTTTGCTTGTATGCTTGCTCGTTCATTTGATTATGATCCGGGCTTCTATGTAAAAGTAGATGAAATCAAGAAGGTTGAAGGAATTACAGGGGGTGACAAATAATGGCAGGACATTTAGATAAATCATTGCCGTTAGAATACCAAGAAGAACAAAGTCGCCTGAATATCCTTGGATTCTGGATTTTCTTAGGTGCCGAGATCGCGTTGTTCTCTACGCTGTTCGTAACGTACTTAACGTACCATACACGTACAGCGGGTGGCCCTACTGCAGAAGAACTGTTCGTTGTTAAAGATTTTATGATCGAAACGCTGTTACTACTATTCAGTAGTTTCACGATGGGAATTGCCATCTTTAAAATGCGTAATAATGATTTAAAAGGACTTTTAGTTTGGTTTGTTATTACACTTGTTCTTGGTGGAGGATTCCTTTTCTACGAAATTCGTGAGTTTTACATGTACGCAGTTCACGAAGGTGCAACAATGCAAACAAGTGCCTTCTTATCAGGGTTCTTTACACTACTTGGAACGCACGGTCTTCACGTAACAGTCGGTGTATTCTGGGCAATCAGTATTATTATTCAATTAGTAAGACGAGGATTAACACCAGTTACTGCTCGTAAAGTATTTATTATCGGTTTATACTGGCATTTCCTTGATGTTGTATGGATCTTCATCTTCACGCTTGTATACTTGAACGGATTGGTGGGATAAGACATGGAAAATAAACAAGGCCAAAAAGCAGGTTTTCCGCTTAGTCATGTATTTGGGCTTATCCTTTCACTAGCCTTAACATTCGCAGCGCTTGGTTTAGTAGTGCTAGCTGATCTATCAAGAAGCATTACGATGACTCTTATCATGATCCTAGCGTTATTACAAGCAGCAATGCAGCTAGTAATGTTCATGCACATGACTGAAAGTGAAAATGGTAAAGTACAGGTTGCAAATATTCTTTACAGTTTCTTTATTGCACTTTGTATCGTTGTTGGTACACTGTGGATTCTTGCAGCTCACTTTAACCATTAAAAATAAAACCACTTACTTCGGTAAGTGGTTTATTTTTTTTCATTCAGTTTATATTTCAACGTTTGATATTCTCCCGTAGCTACTTTTTTTACTACTTTTCCTTTATCATCTCTATAAACATTTACTTGTTCGTATACTTCAATTCGGTATCCGCCTCTTTTTTCTGTTTTAACATGAACTTCTTTGACCGACATATTTAATTGTTCCGCAGCGTCTTCATCAGCAGAGGTTTCAACAGCTCCTCCATCAAGTGAAAGGTGAGCTAAGCTGTCAAACGACTGCTGGGAATTGTTATCAACGTAGCTTGTCACGACTAAAATGCCGGCAAAAAACAATACTAAAAAAAGCGTCCGGACTTTTATCTTCATCTTAAAACACCCCCGTAAACTGACAAACAAGCACGACTGCACCTAATATCCAAACGTAAATCGCAAACGTTTTTAACGAATGATGCTTTAAATAATTGATCATCCATTTTACGGCTACATAACCAAATAAAGCAGATGAAAGGGTAGCGACGAATAAAAAGAAAACGGAAAGCTGCTCGACTTCACCTGTGACTACATCTTTTAACTGAAGTAACACTGCTCCGCAAATGGCCGGAGTCGACAATAAAAAGGAAAAATAAGCGGCTGTTTCACGGTCTAATTTTCGCATTAACGCAGCTACCATCGTTAAGCCTGACCTGGATACAGCAGGGAATATCGCAACTGCTTGAAACGAGCCGATAAAAAAAGCATCTCCGTATGAAATATGATCCATTTTTTTATAGCCATTTTTTACGGAATCACCAAACCATAACAGCAGTCCCGTCGCAAGAAATTCCCAGCCGATCGTTAGGCCTGATTTAGAAATGCTGTCAAAATAGTCTTTGAACAAAAGACCAATCGCAACTGCAGGGATCGTTCCTATCACTAAAAGCCCTGTAAGCTTGCTAAAGGGATGCCGAATAATATGCCATAGCTCACGCTTATAAAAGACAAACACAGCAAGCAGAGTGCCCATGTGCAGCATCGTATCTAAATACAATCCCGCATCGTCTAAGCCAAATAAGTGGCGCCCTAAATACAAATGCCCCGTGCTGCTTATCGGTAAAAACTCTGTAAGCCCCTGAATGATTCCCAAAATAAATGCTTCAAACCACGACATCTTATCACCTCATACAGCGTGTCCTTATTAGTAGTGTATAGAGGAAGTTCTGAGAACATGACAAAAACATGGAAGTATAGGCATTCATTTAGTGAAATAAATACGTAAAAATAGGTCATAGTATAAGAAGAGACGACCATTCTTATCTCCATCTCATCCACTATGGAAAGAGGTGCTTAAAATGATACGAAAATGGGTTGCTGTATGCGTCGTATTCGCTGCTTTTATTTTTCCGCAAGCAGTAAGTGCTGAACAGCCAAAAGTAGAGGTGTTTCAAATTGAAACGGGCAGAGTCGTTCGTTCAACGCCCAAACCTCCAAATGTTCAAAAAGAAGCCGAAAAAAGTATTGCGTCCATTACTGGTTTATATAAAAAGGCAAGTCCGCTTCCTAAAAAAGGCTATCTTGTTAAAGTACCTCTTGATCCAGCCGTGAAAATTGAAAATAGTGCGGTCAACACGCTGGCAAGTGAAGTTATTTTTGTTCTTGAACCGAACCAAAAACCAATCATGATGGTATTTGACAATGAAAATAGAACCTATTTTTTTGAATTTACTCATGATTTAACTCTTCTCAGAAAAGCATTACAGCTATAAGTCATCGAAATGATGGCTTTTTTTTACATAGATAGTTGACAGTTTATTATGATAAATGTAATATATTTAGAAAAGTCAGAAATAATAAGGGGGAGAATTATGTGATAGCTCTACGACCGTTCTCCAAAAAAGACTTTAAACAGCTAATGGATTGGATTCCCTCCGAGTCATTTATGGTGCAATGGAGCGGCTCTAGCTTTTCTTTTCCGCTTACTCCTAGACAGTTAAAACACTATATTCGATATGCAAATGAAGATGGTGCCTCTACCTATGCTTTTTCTGTCATAGATGACAATGAACAGCTTATTGGGCATATTTCCCTGGCTCATATTGATTATTATCATAAAACAGGAAGAATTGGCCGAGTGCTGCTTGGTGAAAAGTATAGAGGAAAAGGGTTTTGCTCGCACATGTTTGAAAAAGTGTTAGCTTTCGGTTTTGAAGAACTGGGCCTTCACCGAATTTCGCTCGGCGTCTTTGATTTTAACGAGCGGGCGATTCAGTCTTATGAACGAATTGGCTTTACACGCGAAGGCCTTCTTCGAGATGTCCGGCTTGTAGATGGACAGTACTGGAGCTTAATTGAAATGAGTATGCTAGAAAGTGAATGGGCACAGCGTGATGTGCATCAAAAATCAAGCTAACATCTACTAGTGAAAAGCCAGCTTCCCAACAAGCGGGCTTTTTTGACGTGTGCTTAAATTTCCTCAAGAAGGTATAAATTTTCATTCATTAAGGCATATAGAGAGTAAGTGATGTGTAAAGGAGGCCGTATGAATGAAAAAATACAAAGTAGGCATCTTAGTGGCATGTATGTTGCTTTTAGGAACCGCTGGGTTGGGAATTGTCTATCATCATCAAACATCTGCTAAAGAGCAGCCTCATTCGTTTAATGTACTCGTTATGGGCGTAGATGAAAGGCCAGGCGATACGGGCCGCTCAGATGTATTAATGGTGGTCAATTTAGATAAAAGCCATAATAAAGCAAAGGTTATGCCGATCCCTAGAGATACGCGCGTGCACATTGATGGAAAAGGGACGGATGAGAAAATTAACCATGCTTATCGATACGGAGGCATTCCTTTAACCGTGCGCACGGTTGAGAATTTTTTAAATATTGACGTTGACTACTATGTGAAAGTAAATATGGAGGGGTTCAAAGATGTAGTCGATGAACTTGGCGGCGTGAACGTGAATAACCCGTTTCCTTTTGTCTTTGATTCATTTATCTTTCCTGAAGGAGAAAATGCGTTGAACGGTGAAAAAGCTCTTGCCTATGTACGGATGAGACATGAAGACCCAAAAGGTGATTTAGGAAGAAACAATCGCCAGCGTCAAGTGGTGGAAGCTCTATTAGATAAAGGAATGAACATGTCAACGGTGAAAAATATCCCAAGTCTTCTCACGCTCGCAAAAAAGCATATCCAAACGAATATTGATGTCAGCGATGCATTTACGATGTATAACGTCATTAAGAATGGACGGCCTGATTTCGAAACGGTAACGGTAAAAGGAGAAGGACAAATGGTAGATGGTACATGGTATTATGTTGTAAAACCATCTGAAAAAAAGCAGCTGAGCGCTATGTTTCAACAAACCCATTAATAAAAAAGAGGGCTGAATTTTTTCAGCCCTCTTTTTATTCACCAATTTCTTCTTGACGCTGCAAGCAAGAAATTTGTTTTTTCTCTGGATGGACACCAAATGTATAGCCCCACGTTTGCAATTTATCTAGAATGATTTCGTCTTTTTTAAAGCCAAAGATCATCACTACATCTTGGTTTTCATCTAAAAGCAAATACTTTTCATCTTTGCGCCACATCGTTAAGTTTGACGCATAGAAAAGATTCCAGCCGTTATTCATGCGATGGCCGGTTGCTTGGTTTTTATAGTTGACAATCATATTTCTTCCTCCATTAGTGAATCTTTCTAAAAGTAAAACTTCAAAGAATATTATAAACGTTCTCTTCCTAGAAATCTATTATTTATCCTATTGAGGGGACCTCGCCGTGATGTTTATAAAATACATGTGATAAAAGATTTAGTATATAAGGATATATCTGTATAAAACAAGAGTCAATAAGTAAGAAAACGGAGAAAAAAAGGGTCTAAAAGCGTATATAATTGAAAAAAATATAAGTTATCTAGCTTTAAAGACTTAAAAACACGCTTTTCAGACCATGGACATGCTTTTTCGAATTTCTACCTACAAGAAAGAAGGAAGAGGTGCGAAATGTGTAGGTGAATCTAAATGAGTTTACGGTAAACATGGAGCCCCAAAACGTGGTACACGCTAGAAAAGGGGGAAATTCAACGATGTCCAAAAAAGCGCTATGGATTAAAAATGCTTCGCAAGTTGTAACGGCCAAAGAAAATAAAGGTCCTTTAGCTGGAAAAGAAATGAGAAACTTGACGGTGATTGAAAATGGCTCAGTCTGGATAGAAGGAGATCAAATTGTGACCGTAGGTACAACAAAAGAGCTAGAACAAAAATATGAAAGGGAAAGAAATGATGCAACGATTATTGATGCTTCTCACAAAATTGTAACTCCGGGTCTGATTGATCCTCATACACACGCTGTGTACGCTGGCTCTCGTGAAGAAGAATTTTATAGGCGGTTTGAAAGACCAACTTCTTACTTGGATTTATTAGAAGAAGGTGGAGGTATTCACTCCACTGTCGTTCAAACACAGGAAGAGTATGCGTATCGAATTTATCAGCAGAGCTATGAGCGTCTTACGTCTTTTCTAGCTCACGGAGTCACGACTGTAGAAGTCAAAAGCGGGTACGGCTTAGAACTAGAAACAGAACTGAAGCAGCTGCAAATCGCTAAAATGCTGAATGATACACACGCAGTTGATGTCATAAGCACCTTCTTAGGAGCACACGTCGTACCTTTAGCATATAAAAGAGATACGCAGAAATACGTCAATTTACTTATTCACGAAATGATTCCTCAAATTTCTTCTTATAAGCTCGCAGCATTTAATGATGCTGTATGTCTTCCAAATGCTTTTTCATTCCAACAATGTCAAGAAATACTCGAAGCCGGGAAAAGCCATGGCATGCTTCCTAAAATACATGCCGACCCCTTTGAATACTGCAGAGGAGCAGAGCTCGCAGCAGAGGTAGGAGCGATATCAGCAGATTATCTTTTGTATGCTTCTGATGAAGGGTTAAAGAAACTGGCTGAAAAACGGATCGTAGCCACACTTTTACCGGGGAATTCCTTATTTGTTGGAATGAAATGGCCAGATGCTAGAAAAATGATCGATTTAGGCGTTCCGGTTACTCTTTCTACAGACTGCAATCCAGGTTCATCTCCAACGACTTCACAGCAATTTGTGATGAATCTGGCATGTATGAATATGAACATGAGTCCTGAAGAAGTGCTTGTAGCCACAACTATTAACGCAGCTCATGCTATTAATCAAGGAGATAAGATTGGGAGTATTGAAGCCGGAAAACAAGCTGACTTAGCGATTTTTAATGTCTCTAGTTATCGAACCCTTCAATATCAGTATGGCTTGAATCATATTGATAGCGTAGTGAAAAAAGGAGAAGTAGTTGTAGAAAACGGTAAAGTTTTGTAAAACAAGTTTATAGAAAAAGAGAAAAGGGTAAAGAATAGAGAATTTGTCACACATGCAAAGGCAGGGAATTTAGATATGATTACAAAACAAAATGTTATTCCATTACTAAAAGAAGCTTGCCCATCTTTTGAGCCAAGCGAAGAAATCAACTTCAACGATAAAGAAGAGCTGCAGCATGAATTAAGCCGAGTAGCGGGTCATTTGATCTCTCTTGAATATAACGGCCAGCTCGAACGTGAACCGGACGTGTTTGAAGCGATTGAACAGCTGTATATAGAAGGTGAATCTGATGTGAAAGAAGCTGTTACAACGGGACTCTTTCAAGCAATGCATGAAATGATTATAGATCAGCAAATTAGTCCAGAAGAAATTGGAATGCTATTAAAACCTCACTCACTGAAGTGGTGGAAAACGATTGACCACTTTAGCGAAAATAGTGCGGAACAGTAAGGAAAAAGAACGTCATGGAAACATGATGTCCGTGACGTTCTTTTCTTTTACTGTTCTTTTTTCAGCTGGCGCTCTAAAATAAAAGGACCAAACGGAATAACCGACATAAGAAATGCAAATAAAGAGCGGCCGATTGACCATTTATGAGCGAATTTTACATGAACGACTGCAAGAGCATACAGCACAAAAAGTGCACCGTGTGCTGCGCCTACAACTGATACAGCTTCGGGTATGCCTGCTGCATATTTTAGCGGCATAGCAATGCCCAGCAGCAGTAAAAATGAAATTCCTTCTAAAATTCCTACTAAGCGCAGGCGACCGATTGGTGATGTAAGAACCATGTTTTCTCCTCCCGTAACGACGGAATAATTTTCTGTATCGATGACAAAAATGTACCATAGCAAGCTCTTCATATACAAGCATCATTTGTATCTGTCACAAAAAAGTCGAAAACGCTTTAATTTGTGCTATAGAAGTATTTTGTTTGAAAAACTGACATACTCTTGTGATGCAATGTATAAAGAAGCACACTACGTGTTGACAAGTTATTTTAATTATTTTATATGTATAGTATCGAAAACGTATGAGAGGATTTTTTACCATGACAAACCGAAAACAGCAGCGGGAGAAAATTTTAGATGCTGCTTTTGAAGTGTTCGGATCCAAAGGTTACTATGAAGCAAAAATGATTGATATTGCTAAACTAGCGGGTGTATCTAAAGGAACGCTTTACTTGTACTTTTCGTCTAAAGAGTCGCTTTATATCGCTGTTAATAATCGTTCGTTTGATGAGTTTTTGTATCATGCAAAGCGAAGAACAGATAAATGCCAAACGTTTCACGAAAAGCTCTATTCAGTTGCGAAACATCACCTGCTCTTTTTTTACGAAACTAAAAAATATCCGGACTCTTTTTGGCAAGCCCCTCACCAAATGCCAGAAATGATGGGTCGTCTTCATCAATTTTTTGAGGATTATCACGGGCTTGTTGCTAAATTGATTGAAGAGCAAAAAATAAAAAACGCTTTTTTACACTCAAAAGCGTTTTGCAGCATGTTAAATGGGTATAGGATGGATATCGTTTCCGATGATGATATAACAGAAGAAGATATCATGAACTATGCGGAGTTCATTGTGAACTTATACATTGAAGGCTGCTATTTTGAGACCCAAAAATGACTCGTCGGTACTGGTTGATAATGGAGGGATATGATGAGTAACAGCAGCACAGTAATTAATTTTTCATATTTTCAAGAACAAACCGTTACCAAGGTAAACACAGACAACACCCTGCCGTTTTCTCTTGGATTTAGTAAAGGCGGACTTGTGGCAGAATGTCCATGGAGACTAAAAAACAAACGCAGCATCTTGCTTGGTCAAGCAGACTGGAAATCGCTACATTCCGCCGAGCAGCGTCAGCAAGTCGAAGCGCTGCTGCTTGGCCAGCGCATTCTCTCTATACAGTGGTATGAAGATATCGGTATACTTCGAATTGCGTTTTCTAATGGGTATGCGCTAGATATGTTTCATGACAGCTCGTTTTTTGAAGGCTGGGATTTATATGGTCAAGACGGCTTTTCCTTTATCTCGCTTCCAGGGGGAGCGTGCGACCATCAAATTTCAGTTTGTATAGACAGTTCATCAGCACATGAAAGGAGGTGAGTTTTTTTTACGAAAAACTGACCCATGGGTACTCTAAAATTGTTTAAAAAAATAAAACGGGTCTGCAGCTATTAAAGGATGAAGGCTTCTCAAATAACTTAGTTACGTAACGGAGGAAAAAGATGAATTTTTTGACGAGATTTAGTTTAAAAAATGCGGTAGCTGTGTTTATCGTTTCATTTTTACTTATTTTAGCGGGGCTATATTCATTTTCAAAACTAAAAATTGATTTACTGCCGAATATCGAATTTCCGCAGCTGTCCATTGAAGCAACGTATCCTGGGGCTTCTCCTGATGACGTAAATGAAAGTGTCACGTCGAAAATCGAAGACCAAGTAAAAGGAATTGAAGGCGTTAAAAGCGTACAAAGCGTATCATATGAAAACGTCGGTATTATTAATTTAGAATTCCCGTTTAATACGGATTTAGATAAAGTTGAACAGCAAATTAACTCGTCGATAAAAGAATTAGATTTGCCAGAGTCATCAAATGTAGACGTAAACCGTTTTTCATTTGGTTCCTTCCCGATTTTCAACATTTCACTGTTTGCAAAAGATGATGCAAATCTTGAAAAAGTATTAAACGATGAAGTGATTCCTGAATTGAATAAAATTCAAGGTATTAACTCCGTCTCAGTTGGCGGTGTGAAAGAGGACCTTTTACAAATTACGGTCGATAAAGAAAAAGCAGCTCAAGCTGGTTTAACGCTTGATGGGATGAAAGAACAAATTAATCAAAAAGCCGTTTCCTTCCCAGCAGGAACATTAAACGGAAAAGAGCTCCAAATTCCAGTGCGAGTAGAAGAAAAAGTTGCCACGATCGATGCATTAAAGAAAATCCAGCTGAAATCCACGATGAACCCTGAAGCACAGCCTGTGAAACTTGGCGATATTGCCAAAGTCGAAGCCGTAACAGAACAAGGCGAATATACACGCTATGACGGCAAAGATGCGCTGTCGATGGCCATCACAAAAAAGCAAGACGCTAATACGGTTGAAGTGGCCAACGAAACGATGAAGATTTTGAAAAAATATGACGATCAGTTAGACTACGCAATTGGTTTTGACTCAGCTGACGGCATTGAAAAGTCTGTTGAAACATTAGTACGCGAAGGATTGCTCGGGGCATTATTTGCGTCACTCGCCGTGCTGATTTTCTTGCGTAACTTCCGTGCGACAATCATTGCGATTATATCGATTCCATTATCGCTGTTAGTATCAGCTATTTTCTTAAACCAGCTTGATATTTCGCTTAATATTATGACACTAGGTGGAATGGCTGTAGCCGTTGGGCGCGTAGTGGATGACAGTATTGTTGTGATTGAGAACATTTTCAGACGCGTTCGCCGTTCAGAAGAAGGCATGAGCAATGAGCTTGTCGAGTCGTCAACAAAAGAGATTTTAAAAGCGATTACCTCGTCTACGATTACAACGGTTGTCGTATTCTTGCCAATCGGCTTTGTAGGAGGAATTACAGGAGAGTTCTTCTTGCCGTTTGCTTTGACAGTTGTTTTTTCACTGTTAGCATCTCTTCTTGTAGCGATTACAATCGTGCCGATTCTCGCAAAGTTTGCATTTAAAAAAGTACCGCCTGAAGAAAAAGAAGGAAAGCTGCAGCGCGGGTATGCAAAAGCGATTGCATGGTCGCTTAATCATAAAATCAAAATTTTGATTTTATCCTTTATTTTACTGTTTGGATCATTTGCGCTTGTTCCTTCACTGGGCTTTACGTTTATTCCAAATGAAGAACAAAAAATGCTTCAAGCCAACGTTCAATTACCGGCATCTACGTCCCTTGAAAAAACAAACGATGTATCCTTAAAAATTGAAAAGATGTTTGCGGACCAAAACGAAATTTCAGACGTGACAACGGAAGTTGGATCACGCGACTTTTCAACAGGTGTAAAACGTCCGAACCAAGTTGGCTATTTCTTGAATGTAAAAGAAGGCGTGAATGTCGATACGTTTATTGATAAAGTTCAAAAGAAAATGGAAAGCATCACGAAAGAAGAATCACCGAAAGCAACAGTTAATGTGCAAGAAGCATCAACAGGAGGGCCGCCTACAAATAATAACGTGACGGTTGATTTATATTCTTCTAATTTAGATGACTTGCAAAAGGCAGCTAAGCAAGTGGAAAACCACTTAAACAAAGACAAACGTCTTAAATATGTAACAAATAACTTCTCAGATAAGCAAAAGCAGCTTGTAGTAGAAGTAGATCCTGATAAAGCCGCAGAGTATGGGGTATCTGGATTTCAGCTGCTTGGTACAATCTCTGATCAAACCAAACCGGTATCGGTTGGAGACTTAAAATTGGATAATACAAAACGAGCGGTTCAGCTTTCGTACGATAAAGACCTTGCCTCAGTAAAAGAAATTAAAGACCTGCAAGTGTTTACAGAGAGAGGGCCTGTGTTAGTAAAAGATATCGCTGACGTTCGTACAATTGATACGTTCACTTCTATTCAAAAACTCGACGGTAAAGTATTTGCACGAGTAGAAGCAGACATCAAAGGCGATGATGTTCAAGCTGTGACCAAAGATGTTGTAGATGGAGTGAAAAAGCTAGACTTGCCGAAAGATGTGAGCTTGGACGGAGGAGGCGGAAGCGACGAGACAGTAGAAGTCTTCCAATCTCTAGGTCTAGCCATTTTAACAGCAATCGGCCTTGTGTATTTAACAATGCTCGTTACGTTTGGAAAAGCGCGTATTCCATTTATCATTTTATCGTCACTCATTTTTGTGCCAATCGGTTCGTTAGTTGGTCTTGTCATTGCAAAAGAACCGCTGTCTGTCAGCGTCATGATTGGATTCTTAATGCTGATTGGAATCGTTACAACAAACGCGATTGTGCTTGTAGATCGAATTACCCAAAATCGCGAACAAAAAGGCATGACGATCCGTGAAGCTCTTATTGAAGCTGGGAAAACGCGCTTGCGTCCAATTTTAATGACGGCGTTTGCTACCATTGCTGCTTTAATCCCGCTGGCGCTTACTACGTCAAGCGGAACGCTGATTTCAAAAGGCTTAGCCATCACGGTAATTGGAGGACTTACGTCATCTACTCTTCTTACTTTAATTATTATTCCAGTTGTATACGAACTCTTCTTCGCAAGACAAGTAAAAAGAGAAAAACAGCTGGAAAAAGAAACGACATAAGAACTATTTTCTAATAGAGGAAAATATGACCATAGACTATATGTTATAATAAAAGTACGTTTTAACCCCTTATATTATAGAAAAAGAAGCGGCGCTTTCGAGCGCCGCTTCTTTTTTATGTAAAATCATTATTTACAAAAAATGATTAAATGTCTTGTATGGAGGGAAAGAGTGTTAACAGGAAGCTTTACTATATCATCGTAGAGTTATCTAAAAACCATACAAAGTACAGGAGTGTCGTTTTCGTGAGTTCAACAAAGAAAGTTGTATTTATCAGTTCCATTATTTTAAATGTCCTTTTCATAGGTGTTTTTGCTTTTTATGCAACAAGCAGCAGCGCGATGAAAAATCCGCTGTCATCTAAGGGTTCGTCTAAGCAAAGCTATAGAGACAATCCTTATTACATTGAACGGACTACTTTGTTCAAGCAATTAAGTATTCCTAAAGAGTCCATCGTATTTCTCGGTGATAGCATTACCCAGCGCTCTGAGTGGAGCGAACTTTTTCATAATAAGCAGATTGTCAATCGAGGTGTAGCCGATGATACAACTGAAGGGGTATTGCATCGTTTAAAAAGCATTACAGATGCTAAACCAAAAAAGATTTTCTTAATGATTGGCATTAACGATTTAAATGAGCAAAAATCTGTAAAAAAAACCAAAGCCAATTACGCTGAAATTCTTGAACGTATTCATAAAGAATCACCGAATACAAAAGTCTATATTCAAAGTGTACTGCCCGTGAACAATAAAAAATGCGGCGACGCAGTGGACAATAAAGATGTTATCGCATTAAACAACTATGTAGAGCGTCTAGCTAAGAAACATAGTGATTCTTATATTGACCTGTATTCGAAAGTATCTACACATAATCAGTTAAAAAGTAGTTTCACGGTGGATGGTCTTCATTTAAAAGGCCAAGGCTATGCTGTTTGGAAGCAAGAAGTTCAGTCATACGTAAACCAATAAAAAAAGCGCTCCGGAAGGAGCGCTTTTTTTAGATAAGCTCTGGTAAATGTTTTTTAGCATCGTATTCGACAAGAGCATCATCGTTTTTAATGCGGTGTAAATAATCAGGATTTGAAATTAGCGGGCGGCCAATAGCAGCTACGTCAATCCAGCCGGCTTGAAGCGCTTTTTCAGCTGATTCAGGCGTTAAATCACCCACGCCGATAATCGGTCCATCCCAGTACTTACGCGTGATTTCATAAAGGTTTTGGCCGTTTTGGACATCTTCGTAAAAATCAAGCATAGACGGGTGAATAATCTCAATGCCTGTTTCTTTAAAAGCTTCTGTATACGTTTGAATGGCTTTTTCGGTATCATCCCAGCGATAGTCTGGTTTATCAAGCTTATGAGGAGAGAAGCGAATCACAACTCGTTCTTTTCCGATAGCGTCAATAACAGCAGAAATCACTTCTTTCATAAACGTTAATCGCTGTGCAAGGTCGCCTCCGTATTCATCCGTGCGTTTGTTAGACCAGTCTGAATTAAATTGATCAATTAAATAGCCGTGAGCACCGTGAATTTCAACGCCGTCAAAGCTTGCTTCAATGGCATTTTTAGCTGCTTGAGCGTACTGTCCTACAACTTCTTTAATATCTTCTTTTGACATTTCTTCAGGCTCTTCGTACGGCTTGCGGAAACGAGGCACTTGACCTTGTGCTGCAATAGCAGAAGGGGCCTGAGGTTTATGCCCATTGATTAACCCGGAATGACTCAAGCGGCCAACGTGCCAAATTTGAGCGATAATCGTGCCGCCTTCTTCATGAACAGCTTCTGTTACAGGCTTCCATGAATCAATTTGTTCTTGTGTATAGATACCGGGAACGCCAGGATTTCCTTTTGCGCGTTCGCTGATAACAATTCCTTCACTAATAATTAAGCCAATACCATCCTTTGCGCGGCGGCGGTAGTAGTCTACAACGTCTTGACCGACTATGCCTGTCTCTGGATCAGCAAAGCATCGTGTCATCGGTGCCATTGCTGTACGAGTGTGTAAATCAAATGCTTCAATGTTTGTTGGTTGGAATAATTTTTCAAATTTACTCATTTTATATTCAGCTCCTTAAGAGGAAAGTATAGCTGCGAACGTTTTTGCAGCGGGTTCAGTTTATTGTAACAGGGGATTTGTTTTATCTTCAAACATTTCGACTTCCGAAAAATGATCACAAAAAAAGCCGGCTGTTTTGACAGCCAGCTTTTACGATATTAATGCTGTTTGTTAGGAAGTTTTTTCTCCGGGTGGCCAGTAGCTTGACCCTGCTTATTTTTACGCTGCTTTTCTTGATTGTCGTTCAGCTTTTGAACAAATTGATTTGTGTTTTCCATTATCCATACCTCCTTTATGAGCTTTCCCTGTTACTATAACCCATTGCATTCAAAAACATGACGCCAATCCGCTAAAAGCAGCTCCATATATACACCGGTATATAGAAATTAACAGGAAAATCGTGTATACTGTTGTAAAAATAACGTTAATGTTTCGTGAGTTTATAATTTCTTATTCATTCATGAACAAGAAAAGGTGTTACGCAATGAGTGATTTTTTTAGCGGGAAAGAAATGTCGTTTATTTTAATTTTGACATTCAGCGTGTACATATTTGTCTGGAATGTGCCCCTTCAGGCGACCAATGCCATGATGATTTACTTTATCCTGCTGTTTTTGTATACAGTCAGTAAGCTGCTTTTTTCTCCTCAGTTCCGACAATTTCCGCTTGTTAAGGTGCTATTGGCCATTTTATTTGTTCTTATGCTGGCTGAAATAATCGTTGCTTACAGCACTCATAGCATAAAGATTACAGATTTACATCATATTTTCGATTATTTCAGTCATATGGATTTGTATTCATAGTATGTACAGCAAAAAAATGATTTACGACGAAATCTTCTCTGAGTTCTGGCTGTGCTTTTTTATATTTTTTACACACTGCTTGCACAAGGAAAGAGAAAGAGTACGTTCTTTGACCAAAAGATCAGGGGAATGCCAAATTTCTTTGAATAGCTCTGTTAAGATGCTTTCGCAAGCATGTGGATCTTTTACTGCTGAATAGACAAGACGATACAAAAGCGTTTCATATCGATTGTAAAGCTGATGAAGTGCTTCTTTCTTTCGGTTTTTTATCTCTTGAATGAGTAAAAGATCATTGTTCATAAACGAGCCCCTTCGAAAATCAATTATAGTTCATTGTACCCTTGTTAAAATGAGCATAAACACCTAAAAAGGAGAGGCTTATGAGCTATGTAGTATCAAAAAACAAGGCAAAATACTCAACGAGATATCAAAGAAGAGAACTTGGGGAAGTGAGAGACAACCTGCACGCTTTGCTCGTTACGTATCCAAATGAGCTGATAAACTTATTGTAGCTGGATGTGCATTGATTTTCCTTACAGTCGTCAGTTTACTAATCATCGGCATATATACAGTTTGTACATGGCTGTTTTTATAAAGAAAAGGTGCACATCAGTGCACCTTTTCTTTATGAATGTTGCTTCACTACGTGATTGATAATTTGCTCGGCTGCTGCAGCCGGTCCAGATGCCTGCTGGAAACTTACGTTGATTTCTTTAATTCCTTTTTTATAGGAATCGTCGCGGACAACTTCGTCAACGGCACTTCTTAAAAGAGAGGCATTTACCGTTTCTTTTGCTAAGCGATAACCAGCGTTTAGTTCCACGAGCCTTTGAGCAACGATCGGCTGATCTTTGCCATGAGGTAAAACGACTAACGGTACGTTAAAATGAATAGCTTCGTTTACGCTGTTCATGCCTCCGTGCGTGATAAAAACGTCCGCTTCTTTTAACACGTCAAGCTGAGGAACATAGGGCAAAATAATAAAATGCTCTGGCGCTTTTTTAATTCTTTTAAAATCGGCCCGGTCTCCTGCTGCAATCACAACTTTTCCATCAAAATCGCTAAATGCGTCGATGCAAAGGTTGAAAAAGCCTTCTACGTCATGAAGTACCGTTCCCATTGAAATATAAAGAACTTTTTCGTCTTTCAGCTTTTCTAATGGAAAATCATGAGAGCGGTGACGCTTTGGAAAGCTTGGCCCAATAAATAAACACGAGTCATCAAAATGTTCATGAAGCGGCTGGAAAAAGCGGCTTGTGTACACGACCGTTAATTCGCCTTCATTGTTCATAAATTGAAGCAGATTTTTAGGCTCTATGCCAAACTGATTTTTAAGCAGGCTGAGCCCGTACTGAGCTTGTTCATCCGGCTGAAATGGAACGTCTGAATCAGGATGAAGAGGCATCATTGCTAAGCGGTCTTTCGGCATTAAAAAAGAAGCAGATGATACAATGCCAGGGATCCGCAAATAATCACGCACTAATTCGCCTGCTCCAAACTTGTCGTAAAACACAAAATCAAATTCAATTTTTTTTGATAATATATGAACAAGCTTCAGCGTATCTAAAGACGTTTGGATGTGGATGTTTAAAAAAGCGTTGATTCCTTGAGGAGTTTCAGGCTTGATGGATACACCGCTTAATAAGTCTGGGTGAATGTGTACGATAGCCCCGGCGTTTTCAAGGCGCTCTTTAAAACGCTCGGCCGTAATGTAATGAACTGTATCACCTCGGTCTGAAAAAGCTTTTACCATTCCAAGCGTTGGGTTTACGTGACCTTCAGCGGGAAAGTTGATCATTAAAATGTTTGCCATTTTTTCACTTCACTTTCGGTAAGATTTCTTCAAGCGTAATCAAATATAAGGAAGTTGACAACTAATTTGGTTAGCGCATTTATTTTTTGAAGCCCTGCCTTTGTGTATAAAATGTGAAAAAATATAACTTTTTTCCTAAAAAATAACATAATTAAACTGAGTTTATGATAGAATTTTGAGAGCACTAGAGAGAAAGAATCATTTTTGGAGGTTGCTATTTTGAGTACGTTATCAACAAATTCAGAACCGGTTTTAAAGCCTAAAAAGAAAAAAGAGTTTACTTACTTCACATTGCTTCTATTTATCGTGTTGGGCTTTGGACTGCAAATCATAGCCGGAATTGGAGTAGCTATTTACGATGAAGTTATGGGTTCAAATATGACAGGAATTTTATTAGAAGGCCCATATGCTCTGCTTGTAGACGCGGCATTTTTTCTAGGGGTTGCGGTGCTTTATAGACCTGTGCGCAGATTTTTAAAACCTATGTGGAACGTCTCGGTATTAAAAGAAGGGAAAACGTATGTATATATTGTGGTAGGCTTTTTAATTGTAGCCGCGGTGCAGTACGTGATGCTTTCATTTTTAAACGTAGAAAGCGCAGATCAGCAGCAAAAAGATTTAAATCAAGGCAGTTTTAATCAAACGCAGCTTTCAAGCTGGATATTTTTTATAAGTGTAGCAGTTATCACGCCTATTAAAGAAGAGCTGCTTTATAGAGGTGTTTTATGTGGTTTCTTAAACAAACGCCATCACGTGCTTGTGGGCATTTTCGTTTCCGCTCTTGTATTCGGTCTTTTACATATTGGCTTTCCGATTACAGCTACCGTCATGGGACTTGTTTTCGCCATTATTTATTATCGAACAAAATCTATTTTCCCATCTATGATTTTACATATGCTGTGGAATGGATTAGTGAGTATAACCGTGTTCTTTTAAAAGAGGGTAAAACAAAGTAGTTTCGTTGAGGGAAAATCCGAACAATTCATCGTTCGGATTTTTTTATTGGTAGGATGAATCTAAGTTTCATGCATGTAGCTTCCTTCTAGCTGTTGATTGGATGGATTTCGTTATGTCTCAATTTCTTTTTATTTCGATAAAGACGCCGAATGCTTTACGCGAATTTTCCCAACTATTAATAACCCAAGAGGGTAAAATAGTCCAAATAACAGACTGTACGGAATCCACGTATCTCTGTCCCACGTTTGTTCATAGGGAATGCTTGGATACACGATAAGTGAAAATGTAACGGCAATAATGCCTAGCGGAAGAGTTAAAATTCGGTAGTTTTTTAATTCAAGAATTTGAGCGAGTCCGGAAACGGTCGCATAATAGTAGAGAGACGTTTTGAAATAAAGAGATAAAAACCACATAATGGCCATGATTACTTCAATATTTTTCAGAAAATCGGCAACTTCGATACGCCTTGCAAGCTCATAGCTTGGATATAAAGCGATACGTGTATACGTATTTCCAAGTACAAGAATGCCAAGTAATAAAATAATAATCATAATGCCTCCGCCGATTAAGCTTCCTGTAAAAAAAGCGCGGTTTCGCTGATCAGGTTCCCCTACGTGAGCAGGGAAAACGGTCAGCAATACAATAAAAGTGAGAGACGTAATACTTGTAAAGACCAGAATAGATCTAATAATAGGCTTAACGCCTACCTCTAACAAAGGCTGCAAATTCTCATAATGAATTTGAGGGAAGATCGAAAAAACTAAGATTAAAAACGGAATAACAAACCAAGGAAAGAGAATTTCAGCACAGCGGGCAATCGTTTCAATGCCAAGACGAACGCCGACAATCACAATTCCCATAAACAAAATATGAACAGCAAGCATAGGCGTTTGAATAATAATGCGAGTTGTTAGAAATGAGCCCACGTAAAACAAAACTTGACTGCAAAAAAGAAGAGTAGAAGCGACAAATAAAAGAGAGACAAACTTTCCTAGCCACTTGCCTAAAATGGCTTCGTTTAGTTCTACAAGGGTTTTATTCGGATAAAGGCTAGAAAGTTTGATATACATCCATACAAGAAAAACGCCTACACCTACGCCTAAAATGGCTGGAATCCATGCCTCTTGTTTAGAATCAGCCGTTAAGCTTCCAGGTACGACTAAAATAGTGTCGCCTAAACTATAAAAAATCACGAGTATTCGAAACTGTGCTGCGGATAATTTTATCTGACTATGCACGTTGTTCACTTCCTTTTACTTCAACAGACTGAACAAAAAATCACTAAAAGGTTTTAATAAAAAAGCAATGCCGTCTCCAGGGTTAGGGATTTCCACACCGCCATATTTTAAACTAACAATTAAAATACTTACTGTGAACAAACTCCAAAAAATTCGCTTTTCTCTTTGACTGTTCACTTTTTTTAAATAAGGTATTTCTACTAAACAAACAGCTGCACAAAGTAAAAAAATCCCTAAAAATATAAGCATGTATCAACCTCAATTAGTAACCCTTCAAAAATAATGAAGGGATGTTAAAGACGCCTGTGTTTCAAAAATAGTATCACCCAAAATGGCTTCATTTATGAAAAGTAAGACTAAAGGCAGTGCAAAACCGTGTTATAATGACCAAGTTGAGCGTTATAATAGAGAAAAAACAGCATGATTACAAACAAGTAGATACATAACAAGGTAAGGATGGGAGAGAGATAGATGGCAGACGAATTCAAAAAAATACTAGATGACAAAGAAAAGGTACAGCTTATGATCGCCGCCGTTGTCATGCTCGGAGGCCTGGTCGTTTTGTTAAAAAGCGTTGCAACGGGTCAGGCAATGGGCCAAAAATGGCTAGAAAGTAAAGGGAATGTAGACACAGATCTGTATGTTGAAACGGTAAAAAGCTACATACACCTGTATCAAATTGTGGGTGGCGTGATGTTTGGAGGAGGCCTTCTCACGTTACTTCGTGCTAAGCTAAAGAAATAAAGCGGCAGCAAAATAAAAGATCATAGTCCAAAAGAAGTGTCATATCTTTTTAATAACTTAAAAAATAGTGAAAAGGAGTTATGTATGAATAATGAAGAAAATACACCGGCTTATCATCTGTTTATGATGATAGGAGCGCTTGCTATGCTGATTTTTGGTGTTGTCGGTTTCTTTATTCAGTATCCTGCTACGTTAAGTTTTGTGATGTGCATTGGCGGAAGCATCATATTTTTGCTGCATTTATTTGAATATATGAAACCTAAAAATGAACTATAGCATCTTCAAACGAGGAAATCTAGAAGCAAAGGAAGATGAGAAATGCAGAAACATCGTACGTACGAAACGCTAGTTGATCTTTATCAAAAAAGCGCAAAAATTCATTATGAAATCGATTATCGAGATAAAAAATCTGTAAAAAAAGGAAACCGAGCTGCAGAAGATATGAAAAAAATTGCGCAGCTCATTCATTTATACTATCCAGGCATGCTCTTTGAATTTTCAACACTGCTGACGAATCCTACTTATCGAATTGACCTATGGGCTGCACATCATATTTTAGAAATTATGAGCTATTCACCAATGCTTGAGGACAACGCGCTTTCCGTCATTGAACGCTACGCCGACGAAAATGATTTTACGGCTTTAGGGAATCGCATGTGGTTAGGTCAGTGGAGAGAAAAACAGCGCTAAAACCCATATAGGCAAACAAGAATAACTAAAAGGAAGATAGAGATATGAGTTTACGTACATTAAAGAATGGTATAGGCGTCACCATTCGAGAAGCAGAATCAAAAGACGCAGAGAAAATGATTGCTTTTTACAATCGAGTGGGAGGAGAAAGTGATTTTCTTTCATTTGGAGAAGGGGAGTTTCTTAGACCAGTTTCAGAGTATGAAGTGTTTTTAGCTTCTGTAAAACAAGAGCAAAACTCTCTTATAGTCGTGACTGAAAAAGAAGAAGAAATCATTAGTATTGCATCCATCACCTCGTCTCAAAACCCGCGTAATAAGCATATGGGTACCCTTGGTATCGTGGTAGAGAATGCTTATAGCGGGCTAGGGCTAGGAAGACAGCTAATGATTGAGCTGATTGAATGGGCACGTATGAATAAACAAACAAAAAAAATCGAACTTGTGACGCGAGAAGATAATCAAAGAGCTATTTCTTTATACAAACAGCTAGGGTTTCAAACAGAAGGATTAAAAGAAAAAGACACCTATATAAATGGCGTCTACTATAATACAATGCTTATGGGTCTTCACTTATAAAAAGAGGCTGAGACAAAAGTATGTTAAGTGAATGAAAATCCGAACGATGAATCGTTCGGATTTTTTCATTGTGGTGATGAACGTAGGCTTCATATAATTGATGTAGTTATATCTCAATCTCTTTTGATTTATTGTTTTTTAGCATCAGCAAATGTACTCATCGCCTCGTTCATGAATTTCGCTAATCCTTTTCCGTAGCGATCGATGTTGGCTGTAAACCGCTCATCTTGTACATACATCTCTCCAAGACCTTTAAAGGCTTCTAACGAATACGTTCCAAAGTTCTCATTTAAAAATTGATACCATTGCTCAATGGCTTTTTGAGCTTCTGTAGAGGATGGTGACAGATCACGCAGAGAAGCTAAGTGAGTGTAGATACTTTCCCATTCGTTTGACATGCGCTGCTGTTCTTCATGTGAAAAGCTTTGTACTTTTTCATTCGCTTCATCTACTCGCTGATTTCCCCAGCGCTTCCGGGCTTCTTCTTCGTATGGGTTATGCGAAAAATCCAGCCCTTTAAACCGCTCTTTTTCGTTCATTTCAATCGCTCCTTTTTCATATTGAATCGTTTTATTAATGGTTGCAATCATTTGATCGAGCCGACTGCGTTTTTCAATCAGCATGTTTTTTTGCAGTATTAACGCTTCTGTGCGATTAAATGTTGGGTCTGTTATAATCTCGTGAATTTGTTTTAAAGGGAAGCCAAGTTCTTTAAAAAATAATATTTGCTGAAGCATATCAAGATTGGCTGGTGAATAAAGCCGGTAGCCGGATTCACTGACAGCATCAGGTTTTAATAGCCCGATTTCATCATAGTGATGCAGCGTGCGGACGCTGATTCCTACTAAGTCAGCCACTTCTTTTACTTTTCTGTTCATTCTTTCATCTCCCTTCTGAAATCTACTATAAAATATAACGCAGCGTAAGGGTCAATACTAAAAAAGAAATAATTGACTTTTAGTTTATATGCATTTATATTTAATTAGCATTAACTATTTATAACATGAAATAAATAAGCAAGCCTGGAGGAATAGATGTGACAAAAAGCAATCAGTATCTTGGGGAGATTCGTTCATCGCTTCAAGTGCTATTTGAAAAAATGCAGCCCGAAATGATGGAGAGCCTTAATGAGCATGAGATGACTCCTACGCAATTATTTGTTCTTTCTTATTTAAAGAAAGTAGGGAGCAGTAAGGTTTCTCAAATTGCAGAGCTAATGGATGTAAAACCGAGCGCCGTGACTCTTTTAGTGGATCGTCTTGAACAGCACAATTTTGTTGTAAGAGAACACAATAAAGAAGACAGAAGAGTTGTTGACATTACCTTAACGGAGTTTGGGCATCGCAAACTTGAAGACGTGCTAAATGGTCGAAAAGCCATTATGGACCGCTACCTTTTGCATCTAACAGAAGAAGAGCTTTCCATGATGGCTTCTATTACGAAAAAGCTTGCAACATCAGCTGCTTCTTATAAAGATAAGCAGCAGTAACAAAAAAGAGGAGAGACACACGATGGAAAATCAAAAAAATTCAAAGCGCACGCTTTTATTAATTGGGTTAATTATTGCGATGTTCTTTTCTGCACTTGATGGAACCATTGTCGGAACAGCTATGCCAAGAATCGTAGGAGATCTTGGTGGTTTAAGCATGATGACATGGCTGACAACAGCCTATTTATTAACGTCAACAACGGTTGTTCCGATTGCAGGAAAGCTCGCTGATTTAGTAGGACGCAGAGTAATTTATGTTACAGGACTTATTATTTTTATGGTGGCTTCTGCTTTATGCGGGATGGCAAATAATATGACAGAGCTTATTTTATTCCGTGCATTACAAGGAATTGGCGGCGGCGTTATGATGCCGATGGCAATGATTGTAATCGGTGATTTATTTACAGGAAAAGCACGAGCAAAGTTTCAAGGAGTATTCGGAGGAATTTATGGTCTTGCTTCTGTCATCGGTCCGCAAATTGGCGGATGGATTGTTGATTCATTGAACTGGAAATGGGTGTTTTACATTAACTTGCCGGTAGGGATACTCGCTACCGTTTTTATTGCGCTCGGACTTCAAGGAAAAAAACATACAGGACCTGTTAAATTCGATGTAGCTGGTATGTTCACAATGGTTATCGGAGTAGTAAGCTTGCTTCTGGCCCTGAGCTTTGGAGGAAAAGACTACGACTGGAACTCTTGGCAGATTATTAGTTTGTTTGCACTTGCTGTTGCTGGGATCATAAGCTTTATTATTGTGGAAACGAAAGCTAAAGAACCGATTCTTCCGATGTATTTATTTAAGAACCGAACGTTTACGCTTTTAAATATCATTGGCTTTTTTATGAGCATTGGTATGTTCGGAGCTATTACATTTGTTCCGTTCTTTATGCAAGGAATCGTTGGAGTCAGCGCCTCAGAATCAGGTACCATTATGACACCAATGATGATTTCAATGATTGTAACGAGTATTATTGGAGGTCAGCTTGTTTATAAAGTTGGAATCAAGCCTCAAATCGTTACGGGTATGCTCATTATGGCAGGAGGGTTCTTCTTGTTAACAACATTAGACCTTCATACTAGCAAGCTTGTTGCTACTTCTTATATGGCCGTAATCGGTTTAGGAATGGGTCTTGTAATGCCAATTTTAACGCTTGCTCTTCAAGAAAGCTTTTCAAAAGAAGAGCTCGGTGTTGTTACATCATCAAGTCAATTTTTCCGTTCAATTGGAGGAACGTTCGGTATTACCATTTTAGGAGCGATAATGAACGCCAAATCAGGTACGCTTCTTACTGACAAACTCGTTCCATATTTAAACTCATTGCCTGCTCAAGCAAGCGCTTTTGCCGACGGGTTCAAAAAAGCGATTGATACGAATCCTGAAAGTGTGCTGCAGATGCTGTTTAGTCCTGAGGCGCTAAAGAGTATTCCAGCTGCGCTTTCAGACAGCATTGTGCCTATTTTGAAGACCTCGCTAATGAGCGCATTGCACAGCGTCTTTTTCATGGGCTTAGCTTTTATTATTTTAGGAGCGGTATGCACATTGTTCTTAAGACAGATCAAGCTTTCAAATAAAAAAGCCGAAGAAAAACCAGAAGAAGGCATTGCTGAAGTAGAGCCATCACATTAAAAAAAGCGCACAAATTTGTGCGCTTTTTTTCTATATTAACTAGTTGTTTCATTAGGCTTGCGAAGAAAAGGGGATTGTTTAGACGTGTCATACGAAATTTGATCAAGCAAATACGATAAATATAAGTTCAGTTCAAACCGATCTTCCGACACAAAATCTGTAAGCGCTTGCTTATTATCTTTCCACATAGTAATTCCTCCTTAATTTTACATACTAATGAATGGATTTAATATCAGAAAGCAAAAGGGAAACAACGGCTTCATTTTCGTCTTTTACGGATAGAATTTGCTGATGGAGATTTAAGTTGTGCACGCGGCCTTTGCACGTTTGCAACGTTCCATCTTTATAGTAAGAAACAGTTATCGTCCCACTTTTCGTTAATTCTCGTAAAAACATTCAAGAAGCCTCCTTAAAAAAGATTACCTGATTTAAAAGCCAGTCCTTTCATTTGAGATGAGCAAAAGGGAATGGTATGTACTGCAAGCTTCCCTTTATATTCTTCACCGTGTATGAATAGATAAAAGGTTGCTAGCTCACCTATAAACTGTCCTAAATTTCAGAATATACTGTCTTTTGCGTATAGTGTTTTTTAAAAGGATTAATGTTACATTTATTATGTAACATTCTGATGAGAAAGAAAACCGTTTCTACAAAACTTCTCTAAAAATTACAAAATATTCATATTCGTGTGAAGGATGTAGAATGAGCAGATATGGAAGTAACTGCATTTATAAAAAACGTAACGACAGCTTCAATTATTAATGATCTTAATACTAGTTATCAATTATATGTATTTTACTAATTTATTCTTCTCCGATAAAATGCAGGTAGACGAATTTGATAAGAATTTTCTAATGATTTATATAATTAAATTTGATATAATCTATAGGAATAATAATGTATGAAGGGAAACATCATTGATTAATTAGACACAGGTATTACATGTTGTTGAAGATGATTCGTAAAAGCATACATATTTAAATTATATATTTTTGTGAGGTGGACAGTGTTGCAACTTAAGGTAGTAAACAGCCCTTTTAATCAAGAACAAGCAGATTTGCTTAATCGCCTTCTGCCGACATTAACAGAAGCACAAAAAATGTGGTTGAGTGGTTATTTAACAGCATCTCAATCTACGTCTGCCGAAGGAACGCCAGACGTTTCTACAGCAGCGCCTGCTCAAGCGGAGCAGACGATTTCAAAAGACGTAACGATTCTTTACGGATCACAGACAGGAAATGCTCAAGGTCTTGCTGAAAATACAGGCAAAACGCTTGAAGCAAAAGGTTTTAATGTAACTGTATCTTCTATGAATGATTTCAAACCAAATAATTTAAAGAAACTTGAAAATTTATTAATTGTTGTAAGTACACATGGAGAAGGAGAGCCGCCTGATAACGCGCTATCTTTCCACGAATTTCTTCACGGCCGTCGAGCGCCAAAGCTTGAGAATTTCCGTTTTTCTGTCTTGTCGCTTGGAGACAGCTCATACGAATTTTTCTGTCAAACAGGGAAAGAATTTGATGTGCGCTTAGCAGAACTTGGCGGTGAAAGACTGTATCCGCGCGTTGACTGTGATTTAGATTTTGAAGAGCCCGCAAATAAATGGCTTAAAGGTGTTATTGACGGATTAAGCGAAGCGAAAGGACACAGCGCTTCGGCAGCTGTTCCGGCGGAAGCTCCTGCAGGAACTTCGCCGTACTCAAGAACAAATCCTTTTAAAGCAGAAGTGCTTGAGAACTTAAACTTGAACGGCCGCGGATCAAATAAAGAAACGCGACACTTAGAACTATCTCTAGAAGGTTCAGGTTTGACGTATGAACCAGGAGACAGTTTAGGTATTTATCCTGAAAATGATCCTGAGCTTGTTGATCTTCTTCTTAACGAATTCAAGTGGGATGCGAGTAAAAGTGTAACGGTTAATAAAGAAGGAGAAACGCGTCCTCTTAGAGAAGCGCTACTCTCTAATTTTGAAATTACCGTGTTAACAAAGCCGCTTTTAAAGCAAGCAGCTGAGCTTACTGGAAATGATAAATTAAAAGCGCTTGTAGAAAATCGCGAGGAATTAAAAGCATACACACAAGGCCGTGATGTAATTGACTTAGTTCGTGACTTCGGCCCATGGAACGTATCAGCACAAGAGTTTGTAGCTATTTTACGCAAAATGCCAGCGCGCCTTTATTCAATTGCAAGCAGCTTGTCAGCAAATCCTGACGAAGTTCATCTAACAATTGGAGCGGTACGTTACGAAGCGCATGGACGCGAGCGTAAAGGTGTTTGTTCAGTCCTATGTTCAGAACGTTTGCAGCCAGGTGATACGATTCCTGTATACCTTCAAAGCAATAAAAACTTTAAGCTTCCTCAAAACCAAGAAACGCCGATTATTATGGTGGGACCTGGTACAGGTGTGGCTCCGTTCCGCTCATTTATGCAAGAGCGTGAAGAAACAGGAGCAAAAGGTAAGTCATGGATGTTCTTTGGAGATCAGCACTTTGTAACAGACTTCCTTTACCAAACAGAGTGGCAAAAGTGGTTAAAAGACGGCGTGCTAACGAAAATGGACGTGGCGTTTTCACGCGATACTGAAGAAAAAGTATACGTACAAAACCGTATGCTTGAACATAGTAAAGAATTATTCCAGTGGTTAGAAGAAGGCGCATCTTTTTATGTGTGCGGAGATAAAACAAATATGGCACGCGACGTGCACAACACGCTAGTTGAAATTGTTGAAACAGAAGGCAAGATGAGCCGCGAAGAGGCGGAAGCTTACCTTGCTGAAATGAAGAAACAAAAACGTTATCAGCGTGATGTATACTGAGGATTGAAAGGAGATTTTCAACATGGTAAACAAAATTTTAAAAGCGCCCGAAGGTCCTCCAAGTGACGTTGAGCGCATAAAAGATGAAAGTAATTATTTACGCGGTACATTAGGAGAAACAATGCTAGACCGCATCAGCTCAGGTATTTCTGAAGACGATAATCGTTTGATGAAGTTCCACGGAAGCTACTTACAAGATGATCGAGATCTTCGTAATGAACGTCAAAAACAAAAGCTAGAGCCAGCTTACCAATTCATGCTTCGCGTTCGTACGCCAGGAGGTGTTTCAACACCAGAACAGTGGCTAGTGATGGATGATTTAGCACAAAAATACGGAAATGGAACGTTAAAGCTGACAACTCGTCAGGCGTTCCAAATGCACGGAATTTTAAAGTGGAACATGAAGAAAACGATTCAAGAAATTCATGCTTCTTTATTAGACACAATTGCAGCTTGCGGAGATGTAAACCGTAACGTAATGTGCAATCCGAATCCATATCAGTCAGAAGTGCACGCTGAAGTATTCGAATGGTCAAAAAAATTAAGTGATTATTTATTGCCTCGTACAAGAGCGTACCACGAACTTTGGCTAGATGAAGAGAAAGTAATTAGCACACCGGAAGTGGAAGAAGAAGTGGAACCAATGTATGGTCCGCTCTATTTGCCAAGAAAGTTCAAAATTGGCGTAGCTGTGCCACCTTCTAACGATATTGACGTGTATTCACAAGACCTTGGTTTTATTGCCATTTTAGAAGACGAGAAGCTTGTTGGATTTAACGTAGCAATCGGCGGCGGTATGGGTATGACGCACGGGGATAAAACAACTTACCCTCAGCTTGCAAAAGTGATTGGCTTCTGCCGACCTGACCAAATTCTAGAAGTAGCGGAAAAAGTCATTACGATTCAACGTGATTACGGAAACCGCTCTGTGCGTAAAAACGCGCGTTTTAAATACACGGTTGATCGTCTTGGATTAGAAACGGTAAAAGAAGAGCTTGAAAACCGTCTGGGCTGGAGCTTAGACGAAGCAAAATCTTATCACTTTGATCATAACGGAGACCGCTACGGCTGGGAAAAAGGTGTGAAAGGAAAATGGCACTTTACTCTTTTTGTTCAAGGTGGACGTATTGCTGACTTTGAAGACTATAAGCTTATGACGGGTCTTCGTGAAATTGCAAAAGTTCATAGCGGTGATTTCCGTTTAACGGCCAATCAAAATTTAATTATCGCGAACGTATCCACTCAAAAGAAAAAGCAAATTAGTGACTTGATTGAACAGTATGGATTAACAGACGGCAAGCATTATTCGGCTCTTCGCCGCAGCTCATTAGCTTGCGTATCGCTTCCGACTTGCGGGCTTGCGATGGCAGAAGCTGAGCGTTATCTTCCAGTTCTTGTTGAGAAGATTGAAGCAATTGTAGATGAAAACGGCCTTCGCGATAAAGAAATCACGATTCGTATGACGGGCTGTCCTAACGGCTGTGCGCGTCCTGCTTTAGGTGAAATTGCTTTTATCGGTAAAGCGCCGGGCAAATACAATATGTATCTTGGAGCAGCATTTGACGGCAGCCGTTTAAGCAAAATGTACCGTGAAAATATCAGTGAAGAAGAAATTTTAAATGAACTGCGCGTCTTACTTCCTCGCTATGCAAAAGAAAGAGAAGAAGGCGAGCACTTTGGTGACTTTGTCATCCGCGCTGGAGTAATTGAAGCTGTAACAGACGGCACGAATTTCCACGCATAATACGTATGAAGGGACTTTTCTAACTTACAGAAAAGTCCCTTTTTCTATTTTAATATTCTCTAACAAATACAGCTACTCCAAATACCCCTAATCTTTCAGCAGTAATTTGTTCAAAGCCGTTGTCAAGTAAACAATGAGCTGCAGTGCGGTAGCGCTTGCCTTGAGCTAATGAGCCTCCGCAAGGATTTGCGCGGCCAATTACCGTTGCTTCTACGATGGTACGAGGAGCTTGTCTATCCAATGGATTTCGCTCCCAAAGAATTGTCACCACATCCGGAGGACGCGGAATAGATACATTACCTGTGTGTTCATGCATAGCCATCACCTCCTTACCCTATAGTAAATGTAAAAAACGCCAAACTGCTTGTACACATGCTGATTTTTGTTAAAAAAGGCGTTCAACTATGCCCCAGTTAACCACTTTTATGGCAATGAAGGAATCAATAGAAACAGCTGATAGAAAAAAAGAATGCTATAATGTAAAAGAAAGGAATTTTCACCAAGGAGGGAGAAACATGCAGCAAAAACGAGTAGCGGTTATTACAGGGGGAGCAAGCGGGATTGGCAAAGAAACTGCCTTAAAGTTCGCGCAAAAAGGAGACGCAGTGGTCATTGCTGATTATGATGAAGGAAAAGGAAAAGAGACTCTTCAAAAAATTGAAGAAGCTGGAGGCCACGCTTTATTTGTGCAAACGGACGTCACCAAGTTTGAAGAAGTGGAAGCACTGATTGAGAAAACGGTGAATACATTTGGACGAATTGATGTGATGTTTAACAATGCAGGGATTGGACGTCCTACATCTATTTTAGATCAAGACTTAGAAGAATATCACCGTATTATTAATGTGAATCAGCACGGCGTTACATATGGGATTATGGCAGCAGGCAGGAAAATGAGAGAGTTAGGTATTAAAGGCGTCATTATCAATACGGCCTCTATTTTTAGCTTCTTAGCCTCACCCGGAACGTATGCTTATCATGCAACAAAAGGAGCTGTTGTGATGATGACAAAATCAGCTGCGCTAGATCTCGCTAAATACGGTATTCGCGTCGTCGCCGTTGCGCCAGGATTTGTTGATACGCCTATTATTCAAGGCTATAAAGACAACGGTATGATTGAAGGAATGAAAGCAAAAACGATGAGCAGAAAGCTCACTAATCCAAAACAAATTGCAGATATGGTTTATTTGCTGTCCTTAGAAGAAGCGGGAGCTGTAAACGGCAGTGTCATCATGGCTGATGATGGGTATGCGGCGTTTAAATAATAAAAAAAAGGATTCTTTTCTTAAAAAGAATCCTTTTTTTTATTATGTAGGAGGCAGGGAGCTATAAACAAGCGTATCGTGAGCTTTTCCGTTTTGATACATATAGTTTTTTAACACTCCTTCTTGCTGAAACCCGAGCTTTTCAAGCACGTGCTGAGATGCCTTGTTTTCAAGAAACACAACAGCTCCAATTCGCACTAGCTGAAGGGTATCAAATCCATAAGCCATAACAGCTGAAGCAGCTTCCGAAGCATAGCCGTGCCCCCAGTGTTCAGGGTGCAGCTCATAGCCAATTTCCGCCCGCTTATGCTTTTGGTTCCACTGATTCAATCCGACTGTCCCGATTAGTTCCCCCGTATCGAGCCGTTCGATTCCCCAGCGCAAACCTTTTTGATTTCTGTAATTTTCAGCAAAAATATCAATCAGCACCAAAGCTTCTTGGAAAGTTGTGAATTTTTCTTGCCCGTAATATTTGATAACTTCTTCCTGAGAAAAGCAGTCGAAAATAGTATCTGCATCCGCTTCTGTTATTTCACGCAGTGTAGTGCGAGGTGTACGAAGAATAGGAAACATACGTTTCTCCTTTCTATTTTATATAGAAAGTTTTCGGCAGCCCGGAGAAAATTCCTTTTATTTTTTGTCATAAGGTAAGTAGAAATATGAGCTAAAAGACTGAGAAGAAGAGAGGAAGAGCTTCTAAACAACCCAAACAATTTTTATGTAAGGGTAGCAAAAACAGTATACTAAAAAAACAAATAGGACTAGCTGCACGTTTAGCAGCTAGCTTTCCCATTTGCAAGAACCTATTTTTTCGTTAACTGATTGCGATCTTCAATTTGAGGAGGCTCTTCAAGCCATCCGTTTTGAATCATAATTTTTCCACCTTCTTTTGCAAAAAAGTAAATGTCTTTAGCCAGCTGCAGCATTTTGAGCGGCAAATCACTTCTTAAGCTAAAAGCACCCCCTAAAGCATTGCTTCCTAGGCCAAAGGTGCTTAGAAGACTGGTGTTGTACATCATTAATTTATCTGAAAAAGGAGAAACAGTTGAGCTTGTTGCTTTTCCGGCATGGGTAGCAGGAGGCTCTATATAGCTATGACGTAAAATATCTCCGAGTTCTGTTTCAATTTTTTTTGATAGCTTCATCCCGCTGACAAAATGCTGCTGTGCCTCTTTGTTGCCAGCTGCTTGAGCAAAGCCAATCATCAGCTGCATTCCGACAAGATTTGTATCAACGGCATGTTGAATAAGCGACACTTCAATTGTATTAAGAGATCTTTTTTCACTAAGCCAACTTAGCCCGCCGATATAATTTTGTTCGTGGACAAACCGAACTTCTTTTGGCATCGAAACGTAAGGAGGCTTTGCAATGACGCCGGTTTCTAATAATATCTGAGTGGATTGATTGTATATGTTCTGCGATTGTGATGTTGCATTTACAAAAAAATTCCGTATATCTTCCCGGTAGGACATCGTTGAATGCAAAGCAAATAGGCCTGTTTCAATCTGAGACATTAAGCGTACGTACATGATTTCAAACATGGAGTCGAACAGTTTCGGCACTCCTAGGTTTACATCATGTTTAGTAAATCCTAAAGGAATAACCGCACCTTCGTTCTCTAAAATTTCTTTGATTTGCTCTGTAATATTTAATGAGCGGCTATAATACAGCTCAAAAAGCTCTTTATGATCTTCTTTACCTTCAAGACAATATTCTAAAAACCTCGAAATCATCGTTTTTTCTTGATAAGTCATCCATAAGTTAGCGAGCTCCGAGGACGTGAGCGGCGGAAGTTTTGATGTGCTCATTGTACACATTCCTCCTGAAAATAGTGATATGTAAATATGTATAGCTTCATTAGTATTTCTTTTATTTATAGGAATATTCTTCTTTTTACTTTACTGAAAAGATTCATTAGCTGTTATTATAGTAAGATAGTTGAAGGAAATAAAACTTACCAACAAGTCAGTTGTGTGATAACTGATATGAATAAAACTAAGTTTTTCTATTACTTTAAATAATTTGACAATTGGTGTTATTCTTACTATTATGGAAACATAAGTTTTACATATATTGCTAGAGTTCAGCAACACATTCTAGCAGCACTATAAGTAAGGAGCTTACGATGAAGCACATTGTCCAAGCAACAGATCATCCTAGAACGAAAGAGACGTTAAAAGAAGATTTACGCAGGTTAGGCATCACACAAGGGATGACTATCATGGTTCATTCTTCACTATCTTCATTAGGATGGGTAAACGGAGGTTCAGTAGCCGTTGTTCAAGCTTTAATGGAGACAGTGACAGAGGAAGGAACGATCGTTATGCCGTCACAGTCGGTCGATCTTTCGGATCCATCAGAATGGGGCAATCCGGCTGTGCCAAAAGAGTGGTGGGAAAATATTCGGGAAACGATGCCTGCATATGATCCAGCCCAAACGCCAACAAGCGGGATGGGACAAATCGTGGAAACTTTTCGAACATATCCTGGCGTAAGAAGAAGCAGCCATCCAATGTATTCATTCGCCGCTTGGGGAAAGGACAGCGAAGACATCTTAAGAGATCATCCCCTTGAATTTAGTTTAGGCGAAAATTCTCCTCTTGAAAGGCTTTACAAAAAACATGCCTTTGTTTTATTATTAGGTGTCGGGTTTGGGAATAATACTTCTTTTCATCTAGCAGAATATCGGATTCCATATCGAAATGTGATTCAAAAAGGATCTCCAGTTATAGATTCAGGAAAGCGAGTATGGAAGACGTATAAAGAATTAGAGTTTCGAGAAGGGCTGTTTGAAGAGATAGGTGAAGCGTTTATTGAAGCAAAAGGAATAAAAGCTGAAAAAATTGGTTCAGCACGTGCATACTTCTTTTCAATGCCTAAAGCCGTCGATTTTGCTGAAACGTATTTGAAAGCGCTATAGTGAACGGTTGTATATTTTCTAAGTTGTCTGTATATCAGACAACTTGAAGTGAGACAAACAAGAGTTGCCGACACGTCTAGACTTTATATTAACAAAGCGCAGCAGTGGTTTAAGCAAGATAGTTTACTTTTTATGTTTCTTGTTTCATAATGGCACTTGTCTGTGAATTTATTCAGTCAGGTTGTCTTACAATTATGGAGATAAAAAGCAAGTGTTAAATAAATTCATTAAAAAATTTAAATGTATAGAAAAAAAGGAGAGAATACAATTATGTCACTACGTGATCAAGCACTACATATGCATCAAGAAAAACAAGGTAAGTTAGAAGTTAAATCAAAAGTTGAAGTTCAAAACGCTCAAGATTTAAGCTTAGCTTACTCTCCGGGAGTAGCAGAACCTTGTAAAGAAATTCATGAACATCCAGAAACGGTGTATGATTACACAATGAAAGGAAACATGGTCGGCGTTGTGACAAATGGTACTGCTGTTCTTGGTCTTGGAAACATCGGACCTGCGGCTTCACTTCCCGTTATGGAAGGAAAAGCAATTTTATTTAAAAGCTTTGCAGGCGTAGATGCATTCCCAATTGCACTTGATACAACAGATACAGATAAAATTGTTGAAACTGTGAAATTAATGGCTCATACATTCGGAGGCATTAACTTAGAAGATATCGCAGCTCCACAGTGCTTTGAAATTGAAGAGCGCCTGAAAAAAGAAGTAGATATTCCTGTGTTCCATGATGATCAGCACGGTACAGCAATCGTAACGGTAGCAGGACTTGTAAATGCATTAAAAATTGTAAACAAATCAATGGAAGACTTAAAAATCGTCTTAAACGGAGCAGGAGCTGCCGGCATTGCTATTACAAAACTTCTTTATTCTTACGGCGTACGTGACATGATCATGTGTGATACAAGAGGTGCTATTTATGAAGGCCGCCCTCAAGGTATGAACAAAGTGAAAGCTGAAGTGGCTTCTTATACAAATGTAAACAAAGAAAGCGGTACGCTAAGCGATGTAATTAAAGGCGCAGATGTATTTATCGGCGTATCTGCAGCAGATGCATTATCTCAAGAGATGGTTAAATCAATGAATGAAGATGCAATTATCTTTGCGATGGCAAATCCTAATCCCGAAATCAAGCCAGACGCTGCAAAAGAAGCAGGAGCGGCTGTTATTGGAACAGGTCGTTCAGACTTCCCTAACCAAGTAAATAACGTTCTTGCATTCCCTGGAATTTTCCGCGGTGCGTTAGACGTTCGCGCTACTCATATTAACGAAGAAATGAAAAAAGCTGCTGTTGAAGCAATTGCAGCCCTTATTACAGAAGAAGAGCTAAACGCAGATTACGTGATCCCTGGACCATTTGATCCTCGCGTAGCGCCAGCTGTAGCAGAGTCTGTAGCAAAAGCAGCAATGGATTCAGGCGTTGCCCGTATTACAATTGATCCAGCACGTGTAAAAACACATACAGAACAATTAACAAAAATCGAAAACTAATATAATAACAGATAGAAAATCCCTTTGAAACGCTGTTTCAAAGGGATTTTAGGTTAAAGACCTGCTGTAACCCCAGTGAAATCTAAACGTAACACCATTTCATCTCCTATATGATGTACAATAAAGAGAAAAGAACCCAGGTTTTGTATCATAAAGGGAGGAACCAAGATGTACACCGTATTTTCAACATTTAATGTACCGGATGAAAAAGCTGAAGAAGTGATTGGAATTTATAAAAATCGTTCAAAATCAGTCGACGAGGCTCCAGGATTTGTAGACTTTCTACTTCTTCAAAACGATAAGCGAGCAGGGGAGCTCACCGTTCAGCTTACATTTGATACGAAAGAGAATTATTTAAGCTGGGTACGAAGCGAAGATTTCAAGCGTATTCATGATTTAGAGAAAAAGTACCCTGATCAAGAACTGGCAGCCGTCATCCCAAAAGTTTCTCAGTACAAAGTGGTGGCACGATGAGTTCACTTCCCGTTAATAAGATCGTCGAAAGAGTAACGGAGAAAATCTACGAGTTAGAACCTTCTTTGCTCGAAAAATTCGGAGAGCGCGGCAAAGAAAGATGCCATGAAGATAATCATTATCATATGAAGTATCTCGAGACAACATATAAGTTAGACAATCTACAAATTTTTACGGACTATGCCTTATGGTTAAACAATTTACTCACAAGCCGAGGCATGAAAACACAGCATATTATTGATAATTTTAATTTTATACAAGAAGCGCTGTTTGAACTAGATAATTACGGTGATAAACAAGTACAGGCGTATGTGACTTACTTAGAAGAAGCGAATCATATATTGAAGCAACAGCAGCTTTAAAAAGAAGCTAGGACCAAAGTGTTTTAGTTGAAAGAAAATCCGAACGCGTTTGATTCTTGATAAAGAATTCAACCCGTTCGGATTTTTTCATTGGTAGGGTGAACGTAGGTTTCCTGGATGTCGTTATGTTTCATTTTTTGTTTTACATATGTATAAAGGTGGAAATAAAAAAGAAAAAGGAGAATACATATGCAAAAACAGCTAACAAAAGGAATCCTGTCCTTAGTCACTCTCTGTATGATTGGAAGTGGGGCAGCCTGTTCAGGTGAACCAGCTAACAAGATAAAATCAGACAATCATAAAGCAGAGGAAAAAGCAATTGAAGACCGTCAAGAATTGACAAAACTACAGCAGTATTCCAATGACCCAGACATTAAAAAGGGGAAAGAAGAAGATTTTGATTTGATCGGTACGTTAAAAAAAGACGCTGAAAAAGAAATGACGCTGAATATTGATGATCAACTTGTTAAAGTACCAAAGAGCTCTGGGATGGAAGTGGAAGGCTCACAGCTAAAAAATATGCTTAATAAAGAAGTAGAAGCTGAGATTGACGCAGCTACACAAGAAGCAATTAGTATTGAATTAACTCCAAAAGCAAAAGCAGATAAAGATGGCGTGTACGAACAAGATGGAAACGAACGTAAAGTTGTGGGTATTTTTATAGAAGAAAGTAACAAAAATCTAACGGTAAAAGTTCCAAACGGCAAAAAAACGTATCAAAAAAGCACTGACTTTGAAAAAGAAGAAAAAGGCAGTTTAAAAGAAAAGACGGTATACCTTGAAATCAACTCAGCTAACGAAGTAGAAAGTATAGAAAAAGAAGACCGTGAATAAATAAAGCTACAGTTCTTCTTTCCCTCCTTGCTCTCTTGACTTTTTGAACTGTGTCACTTAACGTTACAGTAGAGAAAGAAAAAAGGTGGTTTATGGAAGATGAACAGTGAATTTACCATTGCCGTGCACAGCTTAGTGTTCCTAGCAAATTTACCAGATCACCGGGCAAGCAGTGAATCGATTGCTTATAACATCTGTACCAATCCTGCACGGGTTCGGAAAACAATGAGTACACTCAGAAAAAACAACTTGGTTCGGACAAAAGAAGGGCTAGGCGGCGGTTATACTTTAGGCTGCAGCCCTGCTGAAATAAGTCTTGGGCTGATTTACCGAGTTATATCGACAGGAACGTTGAAGCCTCACTGGTGCAGCGGCGACCCTGACGCTGACTGTATTGTGAAATCAAACATTCAAACAGTGATGGACGACATTTTCACGGAAAGTGAGCAAAGCGTAATCAGGCATCTAGATCAAATTACGATTGAAGACGTGCTGAAAAAAGTTAGAACTGCTCACTAAGAAGCACCTTGCTTATGCAAGGTGCTTTTGTTATGACTCTTTAGAAGCTGCTGTTTCATTCACTGCTGCTTTTAAGTCGTCATTTACTTTTCTTCCATTCTCTAAATACTCCGTTTTGAAGCCGCTTTTTAAAGCCCATGTGTAGAAGAGAAGAGAAACAACAACAATAATTCCCATATCCCATCCATATTTAATGACATTAAGGCCGCCAAACTTTTCGCTTCCAAGCCAGGAAATAGTCATCATACAAAGTAAGTATACAACCATCCATACGCCGCCTTTGAAGTTCTGTCGAAAGCCTTTCCATTTAGCCTTTGCTTGATAATAAAAATAAATAGGAAGGCCGATTAAAATAATAAACAAAACTTGTCCAGTTAGCGGCCAGCGCGCCCAATATAAGGTTAAAGAAGCAAAAATAAAACCAAGCGGCGCAATGATGCTTAATCCCTTTAAACGAAGGGGACGATATAAATCGCTGCCAGTTCGTCTTAGCGTCATAACCGTAACAGGACCTGTAATGTAAGAGATAAGCGTAGCGACTGAAATAATTTCAGCAAGCACGCCCCAGCCCCGAAATAAAAACAAAAAGACAAGAGCAACAGCTAAGTTAAAAAACATGGCTTGACGCGGAACACCATAAATCGGATGAAGGCGTCCTAGGACACTTGGCAAATATTTATTTTGTTCCATACCATAAATCATTCGAGCAGTAGTAGCTGTATACGTAATACCCGTTCCAGATGGTGAAACAAACGCATCTGCATACAGGACAATGACAAGCCAGTTAATGTTAAGCGCAATGGCTAAATCTGCAAACGGAGAGTTAAAGTTTAAATGACTCCATCCCTTCGCAATATCAGAAGGATTTACTGCCCCGATAAATGCAATTTGTAGAAGCAAATAAATGACTGTAGCAACTAAAATTGAGCCTACTACCGCAATCGGAATAGAGCGGCCCGGATTTTTCGCTTCTCCCGCCATATTAATAGGGCTTTGAAAACCGTTAAAAGCAAACACAATCCCAGACGTAGCAACTGCTGTAAGCACGCTAGCCCAGCCGTTTGGTGCGATGCTGCTTCCAGAAGTGAAGTTCTCGCCGTGAAAGCCTACAAACAAAAGTGCTCCGATTGTAAGTCCTGGTATAACAATTTTAAAAATAGTAATTAACGAGTTGGCTTTGGAAAATAGTCCAACTGTCCAATAATTCAGTAAAAAGTAAATAATCAATAGCACAGTAGCGATAGCTAACCCTTCGCCAGTTAACGTTCCTTTTTCTACGAGGTGGCTTGTCCACTGTGCCCACTTCCAAGGCCACGAACTCATATACTGTACAGAAGCTACTGCTTCGACTGGAATAACGGATACAATCGCAATCCAGTTTGCCCAAGCAGCAATAAAACCAATAAACGAGCCGTGTGAGTACTGCGTATACTTGACCATCCCGCCGGCTTCGGGAAACATGGATCCTAATTCACTGTAAGAAAGTGCAATAAATAAAATAACGACCATTCCAATGACCCATGATAAAATAGCAGCCGGCCCTGCAATTTGAGCTGCTCGCCACGCTCCAAATAACCAGCCGGAACCAATAATTGATCCAAGTCCCGTCATGGTTAACGCGAATGTTCCCATTCTTCGATGTAAATTGTTCATCTGACTAACACCTTTCATGTAAAATAAGTCTTTCGTTTAAACGTTGTTGCTTTATTATTATTATTCTGAAATCTTTAGCTGTCAACTTTTGTCGTTACATGCAGTTCTTAATACCTATTGATTTCCAGTTATGCAGGACAGCTATCCTCAACCTTTCTGTCATAGCAATTAAAGCGCTTTACTTTCTTTTTCATCCTACAAGAAACCCTACAGAAATAGATAAAAACCGACAAAAAGTTATCAAGTTCGTATCTTATGCACTAGCAATATGAAAAAATTAGGGGATAAGTGGTAGTTATATTCCCTAAAATTGTGAAGAGAAAACACACTTCATAATAAAGCCCCTTTTGAATAGCGGAATAAATACCTTCAAAAGGGGTAAGAATTGGCTTTTTGAGCCTTTATCTTTCTTGATGTTTATACTCGAGTAATTTTACGACGTTTTCTACATCATTTTCAGCAGAAAGGTCGTTGATATTCACTTTGTAAATAAGCGTATCCGTTGCAAAGAATTCATCTTCTCCCTCAGGTTTTACTTTCAAGTTTAAGATTTTTACCCGCACAATATGAGTGAACTTACCGCCTTTACCTGGCTGTATTTCACCCATTTGTATTCCGATATCATCTTTTTTAATCGGGCGAACTTTTACTTTTTTATGCTGTTTACCGTACACCTTCTCATAATGAGAAGTAATATCTTGATGTACCCAAGGTTCAAGAGATTGATAAATAAAATCTTTTACAACAGGCTGACTTACGTGTGATTCTATATTTTCTTCTGGTATATTTTCTTCTGCGGAAATGGAAAGCGTAAAACAAAAAAAGACAAATGCTGCTAAAAACAAAAATTTTCCCACGAAAAAACCCACCTTACCTGTTCGTTTATGTAGCTGATTTTCTAGATCTGCATCTTTATCTTTTGAACAAAGGCATGAAGGTATGCACAGTTTTTTGTGAAATTCACCTGATTAAAAACCAATTTCGTTTAAATAAAATATGTTCTAAATAATTGATTGAAAATTCAAACGCGGTTTACGTACAAAAATAGCCAAGTGCGCCTTTACATAGGGACACTTGGCTATTTTCATGAATATTTTATGCTGCTGTTTTCTTATTGCCTTTGAAAATAAAATAAAGAGCTAATAACATAAATGCTACACCAATCCAGCGGGATAGATCAAAGGGTACTTCTTTGCTTCCAAACCAGCCAAAATGGTCGATAATCATACTTGCAAATAACTGACCGATAACAGTTGAAATATTAGCTGCTGTTACGCCAATTTTAGGAACGGCTAAAACGGTTAGAAACAAATAAGATGCTCCGAATAAAGCGCAAGTAAGCTGCCATTTAGGGACATCAAAAACAGAGAGAATGTTTCCTTGTCCAAAGAAGACCACGACAATCGTTAAAATCATGGCACCTGTTGCAAAGGTTAAAAAAGCTGTTTCAAACGTACCTGTTTTTTTACTTAAAGTACCGTTAATAGAAGACTGAGCGCTTAGCGTTAATCCTCCTATTAAGGTAAGTATTACCATTAATAAACTCATCGTAAAACCCTCCTAGAAAATAAGTACAAGCGCAATTCCCATACATACAATAGCCATTACGCGTTCTTTGTTAATTTTAATTTTGCTGCTGCCAAGCCAACCAAAATGCTCAATGATCATGCTTGTAATCATTTGGCCCACAATAACCGCAACCATTGAAACACCAATTCCGATAAAGGGGATACTAATCACTAGAATCGTTAAATAAACCGTACCTAATAATCCACCGGTTAAATTCCACTTAGGCGCTTTTAAGACGTAAGGTAGATCTCCCTTTCCAGCAAATAAAGTGGTCAGACCTAAAATGAGCGTTCCCATGATAAAAATATAATAACTGCTTTCAAGTTTTCCAACTGTTTTTCCGAGTTCTCCGGCAATGGCGCCTTCCATACTTAAAGCAGCGCCGCCTAAAACCGCAACTAAATAAACCAACAACTTCACGTTTATCACTCCAATATTTCTTTATATTTGTATATCTAGAAAAATAGATATAACGAGTGAAAAAAACTCGTTAAAGTTTTTTTCGTAAGAATGAAGAAAGCTCTTGAAGCGTTTCTTCATTTCGGCGATAGTATGTCCATTGACCGTGCCGAATTGACTCTAACAAACCTGCTTTTTGCATCATGGAAAGATAACTGGATACTGTGGACTGAGACAGCTGAGCTTTTTCCTGAATATCTCCCACGCAAACACCGCCTCTGCTGCTGACCTCCTTAGGCAAATGTGCTTGTTTGTCTTTAAAATGCTTTTCAGGTTCTTTTAACCACTCTAATATATTTAATCGAGTTTCATTAGATAATGCTTTAAAGATATCAATAGGTTTCATACTTATTATTTTATTCGTCACAGCTCAGATGTCAAATGTTCAAGTTTGCATTTTATAGTTAAATAATCAGCGATGGGTTGAATTATAACAGCTGTGAACAAAAAGTCAACTTATAATAGGGTATAAAGAAGAACGTTTTATCCAGCTGCTTTTCTATTTATATAAGTAGAAAGCATCTTATTTTTGTTAGTAGAACAGATGACATATTCCTTATTTTTTAAGGGATAGTTTAGTAAAATAGAAAAAAGTGAATAACAAAAGAAGCTAGTCTATTTACTCAGGGGGAGGGCTGCATATGCAAGGGAAAACAAAACAAGTGCGCTTTCGTAATATGGTAGCGTATGGATTTGGGGATTTGTTTGGCGGAGGATCCTTTTTTATTATCGGCACATTATTTATGGTTTTTTTAACGGATGTAGTCGGGCTTTCTCCTGTAGAAGCAGGAACGATTGTAGCTCTTGGAAAAGTGTGGGATGCTTTATTAGATCCAACCATTGGGTACATATCTGATCATCTTCAGACAAAAAAAGGACGAAGAAGAGTCTTTTTTCTTTTTGGAATCATTCCGGTTGCCATCACGTTCAGTATGCTGTGGATTCCTATTGAAGGCTCACATATGTTTAAATACACCTATTTTATTTTAGCCTATCTTTTATTTAATACCGCGTTTGGTATGGTCATGGTTCCTTACAATACGCTAGCAGCAGAAATGACGACAGATTATAGTATTCGTTCGAAAATGACGGGAATACGCATGGTCTTTTCACAAGGCGCTTCATTTTTAGGTGCTTTTTTCCCGAAACGAATCATTGATGCATTTCCAGGCGGACAAGGATATTTAATCATGGGCATTATCTTTGGACTTCTTTTTGCTCTTCCATGGATTTTTGTTTACAAGGGAACATGGGATAGCGGAGAAGTAGTGGAACGAAAAAAGAAAAACGGATTTTGGTTAGAATTTAAGCAGCTGTTTATCAGTTTTGGAAGTGCATTTAAAAATAAGTCGTTTAACGTGTACCTTGCCATGTATTTAGCATCTTACATTGCAATGGATGTATTTAATGCTCTTTTCTTTTATTTTATTGCCTATTACATGCTGCGCGAAGCGATTTATGCAGATACCCTGAGCTTTGTGCAAATTACACAAGTGCTATTTATTCCTCTTGTTACGTACATAGCCATTAAGTTAGGAAATAAATTAACCTATAACTTCAGCATGGTCATTTGGGGAACGGGCATTATTTTATTCAGTTTCCTAACAACAGATAGCTCGTTAGTTCTTATTTACTTAGCGGCATTTTTTTTAGGAAGCGGTCATTCGGGAGCGATCATGATTCCATGGAATGTACTGCCGTTTGTATCAGATGTAGATGAGATGATTACGACAAAAAGACGAGAAGGCGTGTATGCAGGGCTGATGTCATTTATTCGAAAATCGTCTCAGGCGCTTGCGATTTTTCTTGTTGGTATTGCCTTAAAGAATATTGGCTATGTACCAAATGCCGAGCAGTCAGCGTCTACGCTAGCCGGCTTACAAAAGCTGTTCATGATTGTACCTGCTATTTTAATTCTCATGGGAATTATAGCAACCATATGGTTTAAAATAAGTCCGAAAAATCACAAAATTTTATTAGCTGAAATTGAAAGAAGAAAAAAGGGGGGCCCGGCGACCGCCGTTACTCCTGAAGCGAAAGCGGTTTGTGAAAGTTTAACGGGCTATAAATACGAACAGCTTTGGAAAGACGTAACCATTTCAAAAGAAATTCGAGATAAAACGGTTGTTTAGCCTTTAGATTCACGAAAAAAAGTAAAATTTTTAGCGCGGGGATTCGCTAATTATATCCAATAAGAAACTTCCTCTGACGTATTGCCTTTTAACAACAATAGAAATTCTCCTGCCTATCGACTCATTTTTTAGGTGAATTTTAGAAAGGAAGAATTTCTTGCCATTAAAGATGTGCAATTTGGCACGTCTTGATAGGGTGGATTGTACAATTTATAATGAAACTATAAACTAACCACAGGCGCTTTCAAGGCGCAGGTATAAATTAGAAAAAAGGAAGGTACAGTTTATGCCAATTCGATATGTTTGTCCACAATGCCAAGGAGCCGGTAAGAAATTTGGATTGATAAAGTGCAAAGTGTGCAACGGCGAAGGAAACATCATCATGTCTTCTAATGAGCCAGATCCAACTAAAAATAAAAAATTAAAATCATCTTCTAAACAAGATAAAGCAATGTAGGCTATTGCTAATAAAGGTATGTATGAACCCCGCTTTTCTACAAAAAAGCGGGGTTTTCTGCTAGACAGACGAACGCTTTTCTTATGATACAATAAAATAAAAGTCGCTAAAATAATAGATAGGGAACCGAAAGAAGAGGGAAATAGATGGAATACACCGCAAAACAATTTACGCCGCAGTTAGAAAAGCATATACATAAGGTTGAAAGGTCTATGCAAGAACTTCTCAAATCCATATATGAACAATATAAAGAAGCTTTTGAAAAAAAGGGGATGGAGATCTCTGTAGATGTGATCCGTGAAGGGGAAAATCCTTTTCACCCTGGTTATCACGCCACTATTCAAGTGGGTATTTTAGAAAAAGATGAGTTTTTAGATGGTCTTTTTATTCCTATCTGGCACTGTGTACGCACATTTTTGGGCATTCGTTCTTCGAAGAAGCTCCCAGGCAGCAAGATAACCGGAGAGCTGATGGAAGAAACAGAAGAGGAAATAATAAAAGAAGTAGTAGCCTATTTAGACATGCAGCTAGAAGATTAGAAGCAACCTGCTTCTAATCTTCTTTAAATTGAAGAAGGTGCAGTTTCTTTTTCAATTTGTCTTTTAGCACGAATAAAGGCCGTCAGCTGCTGAATTTCTTCTTGAGATAGTTCCGCACCGTCGACCGTAATTCTATGAGTCTGAGGCGATGTTAATTCGATGGGTGCATCTGAAGGAGAATGAGGTTCCTTTTCCTTACCTAGCAAATAGTCTGTTGATGTATCAAATAGTTCTGCGATTGTAACGAGTGCTTCAAGAGAAGGACGACGATAGCCAGATTCGTATCCTGCGTAGGTGCTTTTAGCAATTTCAAGCTGGTCAGCTGTATATTGAAGAGACCATTTTTTTTCTTTCCTGAGTTGAGCTAATCTGCTTAACATTCATGACGCTCCTTTGTAGGTGTAGTATGTAAAAAACCGAGGCATTCAGCTCGCGCGCAGATCTTTGGAATCAAACCGTGAGCCAATTTACATTTTTATTCATTATATCATTGCCGTAGAGAAAAGTGTACGCGAAACGAATAATTTTTCTCTTGATTTATTGAATTTGGGTTACTATAATTACAGGTGAAGTACGCGAAATGAATATAATTTATTTGATAGATTGTCAGGTTTTTTTACAGAAATTAAGCAAAGGGGATGTCGGTTTTGAAAAAACTATTATTGTTATCAACTGGCGGAACGGTCGCTTCACTTGAAGGTGAAAATGGACTTGTTCCTGGAATGGAGCCAGATCAATTACTAAGCTACATACCTGATTTAAATGAACATTGTCAAATTGACAGCAAATCTCTTATGAATCTTGATAGTACAAATATGCAGCCTGAATGTTGGATAGAGATGGCAAAAGCGATTGAAGAGCATTATAATGAATACGATGGTTTTGTTATTACCCATGGAACAGATACAATGGCCTACACATCGGCAGCTCTTTCTTACATGCTTCAGCATTCTAAAAAACCAATTGCGATTACAGGATCTCAAATTCCTATTTCATTTAGTAAAACGGACGCGAAGCGCAATATTGCAGATGCGATTCGCTTTGCATGTGAGGAAACAGGCGGAGTCTATGTAGTCTTTGACGGTCGTGTGATTCAAGGCACAAGAGCAATTAAGCTTCGTACAAAAAGTTATGATGCATTTGAAAGCATTAACTATCCATACGTGGCGTCTATCCATGATAATACGGTGGAATATACAAAATCGGTTGGCTCTAGTAAAGAAGAGTTGACGGTTAATACATCTCTTTGTACGGATGTGGCAGTTGTCAAACTGTTTCCCGGCATTAAGCCTGAATTTTTCGATGGATTAAAAGATGTATATCAAGGCGTTGTTGTTGAAAGCTATGGAAGTGGAGGAATTCCATTTCAAGTTCGCAATATTTTAGCCAAGCTTATTGAATTGACAAATCACGGTGTATCCGTTGTCATTACTACTCAGTGCCTTGAAGAAGGAGAAGACATGGGCATTTATGAAGTAGGCCGAATGATTAATCATGACAGCGTCGTTCGCTCAAAAAACATGAACACAGAAGCCATTGTTCCTAAATTAATGTGGGTGCTCGGACAAACCAAAGACCCTCACCAAGTGAAAAAGATGATGGAAACGTCGATTGCAGAAGATATTAATTAAAAAAGAAAGCAGGTACAGCTATGAAACAAGAAACAGCAGGATATCGTACAGAAGCTGATTTTCTAGGAGAAAAACAAATTCCAGCAGACGTATACTACGGTGTACAAACCGCACGTGCCGTAGAAAATTTCCCGATTACGGGTTATAAAGTACATGAAGAAATGATTAAAGCGCTTGCTATCGTAAAAAAAGCGGCAGCGCTTGCAAATATGGATACAAAGCGCTTATATGAAGGTATTGGAAATGCGATTGTGCAAGCAGCTGATGAAATCTTAGCAGGTCAGTGGCATGAATACTTTATTGTGGATCCTATTCAAGGCGGAGCAGGAACGTCAATGAATATGAATGCTAATGAAGTGATTGCAAACCGTGCCCTTGAAATTATGGGAGACAATAAAGGCGAATACGGTAAATTAAGTCCTAACAGCCATGTGAATATGTCTCAGTCAACAAATGATGTATTTCCAACGGCTATCCATATTTCAACGCTGAACTTATTAAATAAACTTCTTGTTACAATGAATGATATGCATGATGTATTTAAACGAAAAGCGCAAGAATTTGATCATGTAATTAAAATGGGCCGTACGCATCTTCAAGATGCTGTACCCGTTCGTCTTGGTCAAGAGTTTGAAGCATACAGCCGCGTGTTAGCGCGCGACATTAAGCGTATCAGCGCGACGCGTGACCACTTGCATGAAGTAAATATGGGAGCGACAGCTGTTGGAACAGGCTTAAATGCAGATCCTCGCTATATTGAAAATGTAGTCAAACACTTAGCCGATATCAGCGGTCTGCCGCTTGTACATGCAGAGCATTTAGTGGACGCTACTCAAAATACAGATGCTTATACAGAAGTATCTGCGGCGCTTAAAATCTGTATGACGAATATGTCTAAAATTGCCAATGACCTGCGTTTAATGGCATCTGGCCCCCGTGCAGGCCTAGGTGAAATTAGCCTTCCTGCTCGTCAGCCTGGTTCTTCAATCATGCCAGGAAAAGTAAATCCGGTTATGGCTGAATTAATCAATCAAATTGCGTTTCAAGTAATGGGAAATGACCAAACGATCTCTCTTGCTTCAGAAGCAGGTCAGATGGAGCTTAACGTTATGGAACCTGTGCTTGTATTTAATTTACTTCAATCAATCAGCATCATGAACAACGGTTTCAGAAGCTTTACAGATCACTGTCTAGCAGGAATTGAAGCAAACGAAACGCGGATGAAAGAATATGTAGAAAAAAGCGTAGGGATTATTACAGCTGTTAACCCTCACTTAGGCTATGAAGTCGTATCGCGTATTGCGCGTGAAGCGATTTTAACAGGAAAACCAATTCGTGAGCTTTGCCTTCAATACGATGTGTTAACAGAAGAGGAATTAGATCTCATTTTAAATCCATTTGAAATGACGAACCCTGGTATTGCAGGAAGTTCATTATTTGATCGTCAATAAAGAGAACGGCTTCCATAAGGAGGCCGTTTTTTTTATAAAGACATTTGCTGAATGACGCGGCGCATTTTCTGAGCTGTTGCAGCCAAGACGTCATCATTTTCAGCATATTCGGGAATTTGCGTATAAAAATCTCCGAAACACTCCTCTTTATATCTCGGAACGATGTGCATGTGAAAATGAGTTAACTCGTTAAACATACCCCCGTTTTGAGAGAGAGTAACTCCGTCTGGAATAAAAAGCGTCTTAACTGCTTTTGTCATTAGCTTCGCTGCATTCATCACGGCCAATATGTGTTCAGTATCGAATTCGTCGATTTCCACTATATGTGCTTTAGGAAGAATTAAGAGGTGGCCTTCGTTAAACGGCTTGTGGTCTAGCAGGCACGTCACAAACGAATCTTCAAATATCATATGCGATTTCTCCTGGTCATTTGCTAATCGACACCCTAAGCAATCTATACTTGGATTCCCCATCATATGTTCTCTCCTTTTTTAAGATAACTAAAGTGTAGCATGAGAAGTGTCAGGAGGAATAGATTGAAATATACACAGTTGTTTTTTCGCTTAGTAAAGAGAGCCCGGGCATATGACCTGGGCTCTTTGGTTCGTTCTTTTTATTTATAGGCTTTGCTGCTTTATCTAAAATTTACCATGGTTTTAATTGTAAAATCAATATCTTTACAGTATAATGACAGTATAACAGTTAACTGTAACTGAAAAGGGGGGATTGTTTGAAAACATATACAGGCAAGCAAATTACGGAATTATTAAACAATGAAGGTGCGGACTTGAACCTGCGTACGGTGCGGTATTACACGCAAATAGAAATTGTTCCTCCGCTGGAGCTAGTGGGAAATAAGCGCGTCTATACAGATCAGCATGTTCATTACTTTCGAGCCGCTTTAACATTATCAAAAGCAGGGGAGTCACTAGCTTCCATTCAAGAAACGCTGCGTTCAATGAGTGTGGAAGAAGTGAAAAGTATAGGTGCGCAGCTCCCTCTTTACCAAAGCAAACAAATTCAAAATCAAGAAATGCATCAAGTCAATGAAGATGTGTTTGTCGCTATGAATCGGAATTTATCAGCAGACGTACGGCAAAAAGTAATTGAGTCTGTTACTCAGATTTTAAAGGATCATTCATCGCATGATTAAATTAGCGGTGGCAAAATCAGTAATGGAAAAAGAAGAAGGAATGAACCACCTATGTATTACATTTGAACGATCGCAAATAAAAGTTAAAAACATCACGATTGATATTCAGCTGCCCCAAGGTTTGTTCAAAACAAGAAACTTAAATGGGTACTGTGAAAACCCACAAGGACAAATCGAAGTAAAACATATTGACGATGAACCTTTATTAATAGAGCTCTACACGGAAGAGACCGTTTTATATCCACAGGCAGAGATTGCAGTTGCGGTGACTTACCGCGATGAACACTTGCATATACAGCAAGAAAGACATTCTCTAATGATTAAATTTACCGATGAAGATTTGATAGGGGATTCATTTTTAAATCAAGAAGTCAGTGCAAAAGTAAAAAAATTTGCTCGTATTAATTCAGTGGAAAGAGGCGGTCACATAAACTTAACTCCCTATGTAGTAGAACAAACAAGTAAAGGAGAGCGTGCCTATGACATTTATTCAAGGCTGTTGCTCGACCGAGTGATTATGCTCACAGGTGAAGTTACGGATGAGGTGGCTACTAGCATTATCGCTCAGCTTTTATTTTTAGATGCAGAAAACCCAGAAAAAGATATTAGCATTTATATTAATTCACCGGGAGGGTCCATTACAGCGGGCATGGCTATTTTTGATACAATGCAGCTTATACGTGCAGATGTAAGTACATTGTGTATAGGGCTAGCAGCATCTATGGGTTAAGTTTTACTAGCGGGCGGTCAAAAAGGGAAACGTTTTGCTCTTCCTAACAGCGAAGTGATGATTCATCAGCCGCTAGGAGGAGCAAAAGGACAAGCAGCTGAAATTGAAATTCGAGCGAAGCGTATTTTGCGCTTAAAAGACCACCTAAATGAACTTCTGTCTGAACGAACAGGACAATCGCTGTCAACGATTAATAAAGACACTGATCGAGATACATTCTTTACAGCGGATGAAGCAAAAGAATATGGCTTGATTGATCAAATTTTAGTTCATCAATAAGGAGGATACCATGTGGAAAAGTCAAATCGTTATTCAGTAGAATATGAATGGAGAAACGTGATTTATTACCAAGAAGTAGAAGCAATGACGATACACGAAGCAAAAGAATACGTTCAACATACAAAAGTAAACGCCGCTATTCGCGCTGTTCATGTCATAGAAGATGTCGAATCGTAACGAAAAACTGGATCCTTTCGGGGATTCAGTTTTTTTGAGCAAATGAAGCAGGGATTTATAGGAAGAAAAGAGAATGCAAAAAGAGATTTAAAAACGAGCAGCTGGTAGCATCATTCAGCAAGAACATCTCATTTCAATTACAAAAAGAAAGGTAGATGTAAATGAAAAAAGTATGGTCTGGATTAGTAGTTCTCATTGCTATTTGTTGGGTGATCACAGGATGTCAGCAAAGCAGTGCTTCAAGCGGTACTGTTGAACAAAAGCTCGTAATCGAAAAATACATAGCCGATAATCAATATGGCCATGCGGTTAAAATGAAAGACCAAAATCAAGTGCAGAAAGTGCAGCAGTGGTTAAAAGATGTATCCTGGAGAGAAGAAAAAGCTGAAATGATTCGAAAACCTAACTACATTCTTCACTTTGAACCGGTAGAAACCAAAAAGGATATAAAGGTACAATCTTATCGGATGTGGGTCAACTTAGACAACGAAACCGTTGAATTAGCTACAGATACACACTACGCACAGTTAAAGGGCAAACAAGCAAGGTCATTTATTGAACTAGTAGAACCGAAATAGGAAGCAGCTATAAAACAATGTCTAATGAAAGCTAAAACTGCATTTGTTCATATTGAAGCTATCTTCACTGATATGCTTGATGACCTCGAAGGGACAGAGGTGCTCATTACTAACGCGCTTGATATGAGGGTGTAGAAATATTAAATGTAAGAGGTGACAAACAGCAATTATTAAATGTAGCCATAAAGAATTACACTTATAGGTAGGTCCATTATTAAAACATTTTGCTATAAGAAGTAAGGGAAAAAGAGAAATCAAGACGCTGATTTCTCTTTTTTATTTAGGCGTGTCGATGATTATTATTTCCGCGCATTTTGCGTAAAACAAAACTCACAATTAAAACTAAAATAACAGCACCAATAATTGCAGGAACAATTGCGAATCCGCCGATCTCTGGACCGAAATCTCCAAAAATTAGAGAGCCTAACCATGCTCCAATGAACCCAGCGATGATGTTTCCGATAATTCCACCTGGAACATCTCGTCCTGTTAACACACCGGCGAGCCACCCGATAAGTCCTCCAACAATAAGCGTCCAAATAAATGACATATACCTAACCTCCTTTTTATAGGGAATTCCTTTTCAGTCTTTCCTAAAACACATTTTGTCATGCGACATGCTTGCTGCAAACCCTTTTACATTTTTTCATCTATTTATCATATATGCTAAGATAGCCCAACATTAAATTGAAGAGTTATGTATGAGAATTCACCGTGAATGTAACGATAAAATAAAGGAGAGAAGTTCAGCTTATGTACGTTTTAGATTCAATTTAGCTCATTCTATTCGCAAAAGGGGACATCTGGTTCATTTTTAAAAGCTTTTTCCCTTGGTTTTACTTTTTTTAACGGTATATGTGATATCATTTTAAGTAAACAAATTCTTAACGGGAGAACAATATGGAGTCATTATTATTAGATAAAAAGCTTAAACACATTACGAATTTAATTCTAGAAAAAAAAGAAGAGTTCTCAAAACAAAAACAAGATGAAGACAAAGATATTCAACAACAGTTAGAACCGTGGCGCGTTCATTTAATTCAAATATACGCTGATTCTGTCTCAACAAATGATACGAAAAACTTTGAAGTGCTTGAGGAATGGGGAAGAGAAGTAGCAAATCTACTTGTTGTCCTTCAGCTTCCGCTGGATGTAGCATTAGAAGAAATCAGCTATTACCGAAATATTATCGGGGAAATTATTAAAGAAGAAGCAAAGACTGAAACATTTACGTTTGATGCCTTCTATCAAGTTATTTCTCGTTTCAACTTAGTAGTGGACAAGGCTGTGCACTGGGTTAGTAAATCATATATGACCGACTTTGCAAACAAAATCCAATCCGCTCGCTATGCAATTGATGAACTTTCAATTCCTGTAGTACGCATTACGAAAGAAATTGGCGTGATTCCTCTTGTTGGCGATTTAGATACAAATCGGGCTCAAATTTTAATGGAAAATGCCCTTCAGCACGGCAGCGAGTACAAGCTAAATTGGCTGATTATTGATTTATATGCGGTTCCAATTATTGATACAATGGTAGCGGACCAAATTTTTAAAGTAATCGGTGCTTTAAGATTATTAGGAATTCAAGTGGTTTTAAGCGGTATCCGTGCTGAAATTGCTCAGACGATGGTGAACTTAGGGTTAGATTTGGCTGATATTACAACTTTCAGTAGCCTTCACCAAGCAGTGGAATATGTTAATCAAGCGGACTAATATAAAACAAAAGCCCATGATATGGTTACATATTCATGGGCTTTTATTGGTAGAAGAAAATTTGAAGTTTATTTAACAAAGCATCTAATGATTGACTAACTTGAAGTGTGTTAGGACTTGTCATTCCTTCACGGACAGCCGTTTGAATCATCAACGTTCGTGTCTGTTCGATTTCTTCTATTAGTATTTGGTACATGGATTTGTCTTTTTGATGGGTTGAAAGCAGCATGTTAATTCCTCTTTTTTTATAGTGATTATGGTTAAATTAACATTAATAGGTTTATTTTTCAATATTATGAAATTAAAAATAGTAAATCTTAAGAATTTTTCATATAAAAAAAGAACCTCTTTTTCAACAGAGGTTCTTTTTCTAATATAATAATTCATTATGCATGTTTATGACTACCACGCATTTTTCTCATGATGAAACTTACGATTAACACTAAAATGATTGATCCGATAATAGCAGGAATAATAGCAAATCCACCTACAACTGGTCCGAAGCTTCCAAAGATAGCTGAACCTAACCAAGAACCGATGAAACCGGCAATAATGTTACCAATAATACCTCCTGGAACGTCTCTTCCCGTAATTAATCCGGCAAGCCACCCAATAATACCACCTACAATAAGTGCCCATAAAAATGACATAAATATCATCCTCCTTTTTAATGATGTATTGCTTATATAGGTTAGTACCCCACTTAAAAGAAAACTATTCATAGAATAACAAAAAAAATAAAAAAAACTTGGAAAAGGACTTAAGAACTGGGATAGAGTCATAGAAAATAGACTAACTAGTATATAATAGAAAAAGGAACATAGTTTAGAAGAGAAAGGAAACATGAAGTGAAAATAAAAAATCAAAGCGATATAGTAGAACAACACTTGATTCAGCACTGGATGTATTTTCAGCATACGAAGAAATCTGTGAAGGTGGATACACCAGAAATGAAATGGATTTCTGCATCTCCTTATAATCGCGGCATATATGCAGGAACCCGTCATATTGAGACTGCGTTAGGGATGTGCTCTTCGGAAGGGGAAGAACCTCTATGGATTGTTGGTCCATCTTCATATGATAACCTTGGGCCAGTTCTTCATAAAAATGGATTTGTTCCTTATGAAAAATGGATCGGAATGATTCAGCACACTCAAGAAAAAGAATACGTACACACAGGAGTAGAAGGGTTTCAATGTAAGCGAGTGCACACAAAAGCTGAATTGAAAGAATGGATAACGGTATACATAGACGGCTATCAAAAACCAAAAGAATATCAAGCTGACTTTCTTGAAAGGTTTAGGGAGCTTATGCAGCACACTGACCAATATCACTTATATTTGGGTCTTTATCACAACCGGCCAGCTGTAGCTGGGTCTCTCTTTTTTTATGACGGTACAGCGGGTTTGTACTGTATCACTACAGCTAGACATATGAGGAGAAAAGGCCTGGCTACCGCCTATTTGAAGGAAGTTCTTACTGAAGCAAAAAAACAGGCAGATACGTGTATTTTGCATGCTACAAGTGCAGGAAAGCCAGCCTATGAAAAACTTGGTTTTACAGCGGTTAACGAATTTGATGTATACAGATGGAGAAATAGAGATGGAAAATAATGTGCTGAAGCTTGTGAAACAAGAGACAAAATTCGACAAAATTTTAAAAAAGTGTAGCTTCCACTTCGTTTTTGGTGTATCCTAGGAAAAAGCAGCAGCATGAGCTAGTGTTGTACATAGAACACAGATAAAAGGAGTCATTATGAAACATTTTTTTAAAACGAGCACGTTTTGGATAGGTTTAGTTGTCGGAATCGCGCTCACATTTGGGGGATATTTTACTGTTACTAGTATTTATGATTATTATTTAGGACGAGAACAGCTGAAAGTATTGACTGCCTCTCAGAAAAACCTTCAAACTGCTTTTAAAGAGTATAATCAGCTTATGGCCGAAAAAAAAACCAAAAAGCAATTTATCAATGAACTCGATGATATTTCAAATACGATAAACTATGAATATAATGAATTAGCTTCCCTTGATCCTACGATGAAAACGATGTATAAGCATACGGGCGTCATCGATGATATGGAACTGATGATTGATAATATCGATAGCATTTATGAATTAACGATGAATGATCACAAAGACGCAACAAAACCGCTTCAAACCTACGTATCTGATTTAATGGAATATGTAGAAAAAGATATGAAAAAAGAAATAAGCATGCTAAGTAAATAGAAAAAAACAGCTGTCTAAACAAATAGGCAGCTGTTTTTTTGTTGCTTATAAAAGGAATCTTTTGGTTGCAGGCGAAAGATTATACTATGCACCCACTCACTTACGTGCACCACGTTCACAAAAAAGGGAGGACATAGTATGAAAAAAGTGGTGGTTATCCTATTTAGTTTATTTTCATTAACCGCATGTCAGGTTCCTACAGCTGAAACGCTTGAAGATCCTTATCCACCCGCTATAAAAATAATAGCCGAAGGCAAAGAAGCCATCATCAAGCCTTTATTTTTTTGCTGGACCGAATGTGAAGCTGATTTTGGCGAACGAAAAAATTTTAGACAAATTGTTATGAAAGATAGTATTCCCGTCTCTCAAGATGGTCAAGTGTCCATTGAAATAGATGGTAAAGAACCTAATGCGCTTTATTACAAACAAATTCGCAATCAGTCTATTTATGAAAACATAGTAGAAAAAAAGGACATAAAAAAAACATCTGCTATTACAGTAGATTCTGCCTCTCACAGTAACAGTGATCGGTATATACTCGTAGCGGACTGGAAAGATAACAACGGTGAAAAGTTAATCGGGCGCGTCTACTATACTCCAGTAAAATTTGAAACGCCATAGATATGGCTCTCTATGCTGTAATAGAGAGCCATATGTTTAACTAATAGAATTAAGCGCCTGTGCAAGAGAAGAAGTAGTCTTGACCTGTTCAAATGAAAGCCCTAAGCGAATTGCAGTTTGAGAAATTTCCGGTCGAATTCCAGATAAAATTGTTTGCACCCCGATTAAACGAAGAGCTTTTACCAAATTAAAAATCTCTTGTGCCATCATCGTGTCAATCGTAGCTACACCGAGCAGGTCAATACATAAATGTTCAACGTCTTTTTCCGAGCATTGCTGAAGCGTGTTTTCTAAAATAAACTGACTTTTAACCGTTCCAATATCTCCCACAAGAGGCAGAAGTGCAACTTTGTTTTGGAGCATGATCACAGGAGAACTTAATTCATTAATTAACTCTTTCTGAGCGTTCAGCTGTTCTTGCGTATTTTTATGATATTCTTGAATAAAGATATAAATAGATAGATCAAACGCTTTAACAATAATGTCATACCACATAAATATCTTATCCACGCTTACCTCTTCTGAATGCAAAGAGATAAACTTCTTTAAGTAATTAACGACAATTTTTTGTGAATTAAAGTATTCTCGAATAACAAAGTGAAGAGGCGTACTTAAATGCTTTGGATCACGCGCAAGTTCGACGGACCACTGCTGGAAATCGGAAAAAAAATATTCCTCATCTTTTATAAATACGTCAAATAAATGCTGGAAATAATCTTGATTTTGCTGCTTCAGTTCTTTCACAATTACTGGATTTTTACTCGAATACACGGAGAACTCGTTTTCATCGTCGAGCTGATTGTACCAGTCTTCAGTTAATTGAAGAGAATGTTCTTTTAAAAAATGATATAGGTCCTGATTTCTATGCATGAAGACTCTCCTTACATATGTATAGTCTAATTATTTTATAAATAAAGGCATAAAAGCATCCCCTGATCTAGAGTGAGGATGCTTATAAATAAATCCATTATGAAGCGCATTTATTTTCCTATACGCCTTGTTTTCCCTAACTGTATAATTTCAAACCCAATTTATTAAAAAATAAACATTTTTTAACTAGCCTATTCATACATTTTACCTATTTTTCATAAAGAACCACTTCTTGTGCTTATAGCTTTAGCTTCGGTAAGGCATCTTTAATGCTTTGATAGACTAAAATAAAGGACATATCATCTTCTATAGTGCTCATATGTATGGCCATGTTAGGAGAAATTCCTGTTAAAACGAGCTGAGTTCCCATTAGCTTCAGCCAATTGTAAATATTAAGAATATCACGGCCGAATGAATCGTTAAATCCAGCTAACCCTGAGACGTCTAAGATTAAGTAACGATCTTTGCTGCTTGTGTTACGCGAGGTGAAGCTATTAAATAGCATTTCTATACGCCGCTCATTTAAAGTTCCGATTAATGGAAGAACAGAGATTCCTTCTTCTATTGGTACGATAGGAGTGGATAGCCTTTCCACTTCTTCTAAAGCTTGCTGAAGCTGTTCCTGGGCTGTAATCTCTATTGTTACGTCTTTTTGAACACCAATAAAGTAGTATTTATCTTCTTCCTCTACATATGTCGGGTCAATCGTTAGCTGATTATGAAAGAAAGAGCCGTCTTTTCGATAATTCACAAGCGTAACAGAAACTGACTGATTGCGGCTTATAGCGCTGCGAATTTCATCAACGTGGTGCGGGCTTGTAAGAGGCCCTTGTAGAAAACGGCAATTTTCCCCTAATACTTCTTCTTCCTTATAGCCGGTCATAAGGGAAAACCCTTGGTTGAGGTAAATAATTGGATTATCAGGTAAAGAAGGATCCGTCACGATAATACCAGATTGCGAACTATGAAGGGCTTTATTTAAAATGGACCATTTTGAATCTTGAGCTTCAGGTGTAGTCAATGCATTCCCTCATTCCTTGGAATTTTTATAAAAATATTGTGACATAAACACGTTTAAAAAACAATTTTCGACGCGTTTGCTTCTAGAGAAAGAATGAAGATAAGGAAAAATATGTTATAATAGTTTTGGGGGGCAAAGGGAGTGTGAACAAATGTGATAACTATCAATTTATTTAACGTTAGTTTCTTTGTGATGGCGCTAGTAGGCTTTATTCTCATTTTTTGTTTGCGTATAAAGTTCAAGCGACCACTGTCATTCTTTAAATGGTCTTTTTTGTTCGGAACGGTGCTGCTCTCGCTAAGCGTATACTTGTTTATGGCGACCAGCCAATATATTCATTTGATATGGAATACAATCGGTTCAGTTATGACAGCTCTCTATCTTATCAGCATTATGGTTGGAGCAGAAGAGTCATAAATACATATGTTTGAAAGTCTATTAAAAGTGGAAAATGAGTAGGGATGCTTAAAAGAGAAAAAGACGAACTTACATTCTTTTAGCCGAAATGATGACAACTGGAAAAAACACCTCGGTAAAAAATGCCGAGGTGTTTTTCGTAAATAAAAGGGAAAGGAGAATATTTAGAGAAATACTAGTCATACTTTACTGAGTGTAGTAAGATAAAAAGTTATTATTCTATTTTTAGGTTGTTGCTATTGGCAACATGTGTTAGTCTAAAAGTGGTATACATTTTAGGCGATCTTGAAAAAGAGAGACGAGAAGCTTTTATTCAAGTTTCTTAAAAGCTTTACGTTTACTGAGGTGAAACAATGAAATCTCAAGTACAAAAATTTGTAGGCTATTTATTAGCTGGTGATCAAGACAGCGCTTGGGAAGTTGTGCTAGAAGAAATCCACCAAGGAAAGAACAGCCTAGATATTTATGAAAATTTAATTACAACCGCAATGCGAGTAACTGGAGATATGTGGGAAGAAAATATCATTTCTGTAGCTGATGAGCATGTTGCAACTACGACGTGTGATTATGTGCTAACTCGCTATCGCTTTTATAAAAAAATTCAGGGACACGCTTCAGACACCGCTCCAAGGGCACTGCTTCTATGCTTGGAACAAGAACAGCACTTCATTGGTTTAAAGATGGTGGCTTTATTGTTTGAGGAACATGGTTGGAATACTCGCTTTTTAGGGGCCAATCTACCTCTGGAATACGCTGAGAAAATGGCTATAGAATGGAAGCCGCACATGGTAGGATTATCTGTCAGCATTCCTTATCATATTGAGAGGCTTGCTGAATATACCAAAACTTTGGACAAATTAGAACCAAGACCAACAGTAATGGTAGGAGGGCGTTTAGTTTCTCAAATTGATTTCCGTTCTTACTGTTCTGAGCATACACGCCTAATTCCGGATCTTTACCAACTAAATAACTGGTTAATCAGTTATCACAAAGGAGTGGAAGTTAATGTCGATGCTTGAATATGTTCCAATTCCTTACTTTCTAGTGGATACTGAATTTAATATTTTGGAATGGTCGCAACAATCAGGTCATTTATTTAAGCCTTCAGCTAATTTTTTAGATCTTGTAGACGTATTTAGTCAAGAAAAGGCGAGAAAGTTTTTAAGCTTGCGCCAGAAAGATTCTCGAGAATTGTCTGTAGACGAACCCCATGATGAGCAAACGCTTGTCCAAAGCCGAGGCCAGGCTATTCAGAAAGTAGAGCTTGTGATGCAAACCAATGATTCGCCGTATTCACTGTTTGAATGCTTAATTCAATGGGATAGTGATATAGGTCATTTAGTTTGTATTCGCCAAGATGAACGTATACAGGAGCTAACGAATCTTGTTCAAGACCATCGGAAACGATTAGCAGATACAGATTTTGAACTGCTTGAACAAAAAGAACGTCTCGAAAAATCATTACAAAAAATTAAGCAATTGTCCGCTTCTTTTATTAAATTATCCTCTAAAGTAGGGCTTATACCTCTTTTTGGAGACTTAGACACAGCTCTTGTAGCTGAAAATACGTCCATTTTGCAAAACTTTGCACATGAAGGAAATTACACCACGCTTCTATTTGACTTTGGGGGCCTAGATATATTAACAACCGAAGGAATTCAAGCTTTTGCAGGCTTTATGCAGTCCTTCTATCTTATGGGGATCACATGCTATATTATTGGCATGAAACCGCACCATACGGCTGCTTTGAAAAATAGAACGTTTGGTGAACAAATTATTTATATGAATAACCTGAGTGAAATTATTGCTGTGAATAAAAATGTGAGTTAAAAGGGTGGAGGAGAAGAAAGAATAACTTTCTTCTCCTCTTTCTGTATACACTTCTCTTCTTATAATTAAACATCTATTAAAGAATCTTTTTATATTTCAGCTGAAAGAATGGCGTTAAGACGTTGAAGCCCTGTGTCGTTTTTAATTAACGGTATTCAAATGTTTTACGGGGGAATATTTCTACTCGTGCTATCTTTATGTACAGAGCAGATTCATGTTTCGACTATTATGCCTTGGAACGCAGTATGGTCTATTGTATATTTAATTTTTGTTGGTTCAATTGCTGGACACGGCTTATATTATTGGCTAATCGCCCAAACAAATCCGGTTTTTCCATCTACTTGGTTGTATTTATCTCCTTTAATCGCCGTGTTAATCGGCTATGTAGTCTTAAATGAAGCTATCACGCCTTCTATTATTGGCGGAGGTCTTCTTATTTTAATAGGAGTATTTATGGCCAATCGTGAAGCTTTGGGAGTACATTTTAAAAAAGGTGTGCTATTCAAAAAGCAGCTGTAAAACAAGTCGCCATTTGCTGACTTGTTTTTAGTTAATCGCAAGACAAAAAAGGGTGAAGAAGATATCAAAGATGACTAAAAGCCTCTTTCTAATGAAAGAAGAGGCTTTTTTGTTAAGAGTTTGCTGACATCGTATGAGACGGCAAAATGATGTCTTGGTCTACTAGGAAGGATAAAAGTTCTCGTGTAGCATATGACATATAGCGATCTTTTTTCAAAATGATGCCGAGCTCCCACATTGGAGTAGGTGCGGCAATTGGAATACTTTTAATAAAGGGATTATTGATTTTTGGAAACACGGACTTTGGTAAAATAGCAATACCTAATTCAGAAGCAACTAGTTCAATAATCAAATCCCATTGAGAACTTTCGTACGCTATTTTTGGATGAAAACCCGCTTGAATGCACTCATGAATAATGCGATCATGAAGAGAGAAATCTTTGCTGAACAGGACAAACGGCTCTTCTCTAAGCTCGCTCAAAGCAACAATTGATTTAGCTGCCAGGGGATGCTCATGATGAATGTATAAATTAAACTCTTCTTCAATAAACGGATAGACGTGAAAAAGAGGGTTTTGAATAGGCAATACGATAATGCCAAGGTCTACTTGTTCGTTTTCTACAAGTTCGACAATTCGCTTTGCGCCAAGCTCCACAAGCTCTAATTTCACCTGAGGATGTTTTGATGTAAAGTTTTTTGCAATCATCGGGAAAACGACAGTCCCTACTAAAGGAGGAATTCCTACTTTAATATCTCCTGTAGGCAGATTTCGTAAATCATCTAACAGAGCATGCAGCTCGTGAAGAGTGGATACCAGCTTTTGGCTTTGCCCGTACACAATCTGTCCTGCATCGGTTAATGTCAGCTTTCGAGTAGAGCGATCAAAAAGGTCTACGCCGAGTTCTTCTTCTAGTTTTTTTACAATTTTACTTAATGCTGGCTGAGACAAGTGAATTGCAGCTGCTGCTTTCGTGAAACTTTTTTGATTAACTACTTCCATGAAATGTTGCAGTTCTCGAATATCCATAAATTCTCCTCACTAGTATTCTTAGTTTTCATACTATTTATTCTATTTATCTATTTTACTTATGATTCAAATAAATGTAAACTCTTACATAAGGAAGTGAATAGTGATTCATCTAAAAATAGCACATCAAATTCCTCTAAATACGTTAGAAACCCGCATATTTGTAAGCGTTAACAAAAAAGTACCCTCGAAGAAAATCCTAAAAAAATATTTTTTTCTCCCGTAAAACAAAGCCGCGAGCGCAGAAATAACACGTGTTGAAATGTTCATTTTGTATACTGTTCTGACAATTAAGAAAGAGGAATAAAATGGTATAGTGCACCACTAAGGTGAGTCTATTCATTCTGCAAACGAGCCGTACATAAAAAAAAGGGCCGGTTTGTTAAAAATAATTGGGGGAGTGGTTGAGATGACATATGTTAAAGGACTAGAAGGAATCGTTGCAGCTGAAACAAAAGTAGGGCATGTTGATGGAGAGAAAGGTCAGCTGATTTATCGCGGATATTGGGCAAAAGATTTGGCGATCAATTATTCTTTTGAAGAAGTTTCTTATTTAATTTGGAACGGCACGCTGCCAAATCATGATGAGTTAAAAGCATTTAAACAAGAGATGGTGACTCATCGTACGCTTCCAGCTAATATTGTTGCGTTAATGGACTGTTTGCCAAAAGATACAGAAGTGATGAGCGCGCTTCGCACATGTATCTCGGCGTTAGGAGACCCTTCATACAGCTGGCCTCCGACAAAAGAGCAGGCGCTTGCGATTACAGCGGTAACACCTACCATTATTGCCTATTGGTATCGTAAAATGAATGATTTAGAAGTAGTAGAGCCTAACGAGCATTTGGATCATGTAGCAAACTATTTATACATGATTAACGGGGAAATTCCAGATCAAAGTTTGGTTACTGCGCTGAACGCATATTTTGTTTTGACAATTGAGCATGGAATGAACGCCTCAACCTTCTCATCACGCGTTATTTCATCTACCGAATCTGACATGGTTTCAGCTATTTGCGGAGCAATCGGCGCGATGAAAGGTCCGCTTCACGGAGGAGCTCCTTCTGGTGTTATTAGCATGTTTGATGAAATTGGAAGTGAAGAGAATATTGAGCCTTGGGTTCGTAAAAAATTAGATAATAAAGAGAAAATCATGGGATTTGGTCATCGCGTTTATCGTACACATGACCCGAGAGCAGAAGCATTAAAAGAAGTATCGAAACAAATTTCAGGAGACAACGGGCTATTTGATTTAATTGTTAAAATTGAAGATAAAACCATTGAGTTACTCAATGAATACAAGCCGGGTAGAGGTATTTATACCAACGTAGAATATTTCGCTGCAGCGGTTATGAAAGCGGTTGAGCTTCCCTCTGAACTATTCACTCCGACCTTCACAGCAAGCCGTGTGGTTGGTTGGACAGCTCATGTCGTAGAACAGTCAGAAAATAATCGTATTTACCGACCTCAGTCTGCTTATATTGGTTATACGCCAGTTGAGCAAAATCAATAATAAACCGGATTTCACATAAAAAACGTCGGTAGATCCGACGTTTTTTTCATATAGTTAAATATATTCTTTTTGAGAATAAAATCGCTTTAATAAATAGAATAATCCGACTGCTAAGCATAAACTTGCTGCAGCTAAGCTAGAGGTAATCATGGCGTGTTCACCTTCGGTCGGGGTATGTGAAAGTTTATAGCTGCTGTAGCATAAGAGAGCTGTGATACATAAACAGCAGGAGCTAATCAATCCATACCGCTTTTTGAACCCAATAATAGATAGTAATACAATCAAATAAATCCCGCTCACCATCATCATAATTGGAAACTGAGGGTGGAATTTAATTGTATATAACAAATAATCGATGTGAGAATAGTGATGAACCGCCGAGGACTTTGTTAGCCCTCCGGTCAAACTAGCTGATAAAGGTCCTTCAAGCATCGAAGAGCCGTTATACCAAGTAGCGACTGAGGAAAGTAAAAAAACAAAACAACTTGCAAATAGCTGCGTCATACATTTTATTGACACGTATAGAAAGCTCCTCTCAATAACCATCTTTTGTTAATACAAGTCCGAAAATTATTATAGCAGGTTTTGAAAGTAAAAAAAGCACTATTGGAATGGTTTCATAAAACGTTCATATTTCAAAAGGTTTGTTTTTTCAAAAGAAAGGGAAAAAAGGTGAAACGGAAGATATGAATAGAGGAGAGAGAAAGATGAAGGCAGCAGTGATTTTGAATCCAAACGCAGGAAACAAAAAATTAGTAAATGAAATTGACTTTATATGTGATCGGTTAAACATAGCATTTGAGGCGGTTACTTTATATAAAACAGAGCAACCTGGAGATGGTGCCGAGCTGGTAAGAAAATTGGAAGGCGAAGCGGATGTCATTATTGGAGCAGGAGGAGACGGGACGATTTATGAGTTGATCAACGCTCTTGCTCCGCTGAAGCAACGCCCTGTATTTGCTATTTTACCCGGAGGAACGTGCAACGACTTTTCGCGTGCAATCGGAATGAATCAAAATCCTTTAAAAGCAGTGGAGCAAATTATTGAAAAGCAGACGGAAGCAGTGGATGTTGGAAAACATGGCGAAGATTATTTTTTAAACTTTTGGGGAATCGGTCTTGTAGCTGATGTATCTGAAAATATTTTAGAAGAAAATAAAGAGAAATTTGGTAAGCTCTCTTACTACATGAGCGTAGGTAGAACGTTAAATCAAGCAGAGCCTTTTCAATTAAAAATGACGAGCGAAAAAGCTTCCTATGAAGGAGAAGCAGTTATGGTGTTAATTGGGAACGGTCCTTTTTTAGGAGGAACTCGCGCTATGCTAGGAAACAGCTCATTTCAAGACGGATTATTAGATGTATTCGTTATTAAAGAAATGGGAATCGAGCCGGTTATGGCATGGTTACAAACAACTCCTGATGAGGAACAGCTTGACCCTGAAAGCAACCTTATGCATTTTCGGACAAAAGAAGTCCATATTGAAACCACTCCTGAAAAAACGGTAGATTGTGATGGAGAAAAAGAAACGACAACACCTTCAACGATTACGGTTCTCCACAATCACATAAATATGATAGTAGGAAACAAATAAAAAAAACGCTGAAACTTCAAGCGTTTTTTTTATGAAGACAGCCATCGCGGAGAAGTGAAGAGCATAATCATTATGCTGCTCATCGTAATAACAAGCATGGAGTAGCAAAAAGCTGTAAATCCGATAATATGTAAGCCCACTATCATAATCGTACTGTCTAAGATAAAAATGGTTATTCCTATATTAATTTTCCATTTTTTTGATACAATAATAGCGATTAAATCCAGACCGTCCGAACTGATGCCGTAGCGAAGCATCAGTCCTATTCCCATTCCTACGAGTGTGCCTCCAAGCAATGAGCTAAAGAGCAAAGGAAGCTCCAGCGTGCCTTCGAGAATAGACAGCCATTCTGTCATAAAAAAAGAAACAAACAAACCTATACTTCCATAAAAAAAGTTTTGGCGATGACGAAAAAAAGCATATAAATAGACAGGTACGTTCAAAAAGAAAATGGACATTCCGATAGGAGTTCCAAACACATAATATACGATAAGCCCAAATCCTATAAGTCCACCGTCTAGTAAGTGATACGGAGCAATAAATCCGTTTAGCCCTAGGCCAATTAATAAGCTGCCACAGCAAATCGAAACCACTCTCGAAAAAATATTCCTCACCCTATACGTTAAATTTTAATGGGAGTACTCGTCCATCTATGTATATGACAAGCTTAGGTTATTTAGAAGTAAAGAAGAAGAAAAAAGAAAATTATGTAAAAAGTATTGATTCTATAACTCTGATATTCTATAGTTAATCTAACTTCGTTTTCACGACAATTTCTTGATTTTTTACCATACTGTTTAACTGTTTGTATTTTTTAATATATATAAAAGTTGTGTTCTGTAAAAAGCATACGATTGTAATAAGTCGATAAAAGCAAGCCGTTATATAAAGGGGTTGATTACGTGTAGGATTCTCTTTCTTTTCAGTCATACTAAAAAGAAAGAGGGATTGTCGTGAAAAATCGTTCCGTACTTTTTTTATGGTTTGGTCAAAGCCAAGCTAATTTAGCAGATGTATTATATATTGTTGCGTTAATAAGCATTCTTTACGCTCAAAATAGTTCTCCTGTGCTGCTTTCATGCATTCCGTTTACCATTACGGCTGCTAAGTTTTTGAGCAGTTTTACGGTGCCTTTTCTTATAGATCGCTACAGAGCTAAGCGTATTCTTGTGGTGTCTCAGCTGTTAAAAACCAGTGTTTTGTCTATGTTTTTCTTGTGGCATATGTCGCTTATCAGCATGCTGTGCTGCGTGGCGCTTATTGCTTTTTTCGATGGGTGGGCAGCTCCGGTTCAAAGCTCTATGCTTCCTCATTTAGTAGATAAAGAGAAGCTGTTAAAATGGAACAGTATGTTTAATGTCACGGATCAAACGATTCAAATTGCAGCCTATCCGCTTGGAAGCTTTCTGATTATTAGCTGGGATGCTACCGGCCTTTTATGGCTGTCATTTTCGTTATTTAGTTTGTCACTCGTATTCATGCAGGCCATTCGCATGAACGTTCATTCTTCTAAAACGAAGCAAAAACAAGGGTTAAAAGAGGGATGGAAGCTAATTTGGCATTATCCGCGCCTGCGGGTTTTATTAGTCATGGAGGTTTTAGAAGGGATGGCTGCCGGCGTTTGGGCATCAGCTATTGTCTACGTGTTTGTGAAAGAAATATTAAATAAAAATGAAGCTTGGTGGGGATATATTAACAGCAGTTTTTTTGTTGGAACGGTTCTTGGTGGTTTCGTTTTGCTGAAGATTTCAGTTGAGCAAGAGAGAAGTCTTTATCATATCGTAATACTAGGCAGTCTTTTTTCAGGTTTCTTTACATTATTGTTCGGAGTGATATCTGTGCCGTTTCTTTCCCTTTTACTTAGTTTTACTATTGGCATTGCCCTTCAAATAAGCGCTACGTGTTCTTACACGCTTACACAAACGGCCGTTCCTTTAGAAAAGCTTCCTAAGGTGCTTTCCGCTACGCTGAGCGTTTCATATGTGACGTTTGGACTTTCGGTGCTGCTGCTTGGCGCTGTTGCTTCGCTAAATGTGACGGCGGCGTTTCTAACGGCAGGAGGACTGATTGTAATCAGCGGCTGCGTAGGTTTATTCTTACGAAATTATGCGCTTGCTAACTAAAAAAGGTTGCTGTTTGCAACCTTTTTTTAAAACAGCGTATTTTCTCTCCTCAACCATAAGCCGTATAAGGTTGTTTGCTTTAAATATCCCCTTGTGTAAAAGTAGGGAGCTTTTCACGAAAACGAAAGGAAAAAAAGTATAGCTATCGAATTATGTTAAGAGCGTTGAGCTAAAAGGAGTGATTAAATGGTTGTCATTCGACAGGCGGTTGAAACTGATCGAGAGCGACTGGCTACGTTAATGCAAGAATATATAGTGAAATTCTGCGAGCAGCCTGACCCTTCCCGGAAAGCTTTAACTTTACATATTAAGCGTCTATTGAATAATCCTTCCTACGGTATCCAGTTTGTTGCTGAATTGGAAGGGAAACTAGTAGGTTTTGCGACAGTGTACGTATCGTGGAGCACCCATTATTTTAAAGAAACAGGCGTCTTAAAAGATTTGTACGTATCTCCTTTAAACAGAGGAAATAAAATTGGTGAACGTTTGTTTAAGATTTGCCTTGCCTATTCTCAAAAGTATGAGTTTGCAGGAATGACCGCTGAGTGCAGCAGTGAAAATAAAGTTGCTCAAAACCTTTATCAAAAAATGAACGGTAAAGAAAATGCAGGGGTTCAATACCGTTTTTTTTAAGAGAAGTACAGCTTTTACTTTTAAGACTTCTACTAAATGGCAAAAATATGTTATAGTATGAAAAGTGAAATTGATGAAAATGTCGGTGGGCTATATGTTAGATGATGGTATGAATAGTAGGGGGAAGTTGGACTAGCTGTTTGAAAGGCGGCCATCCTATTTTTAGTATAGCCGCAAGGAAGGAGCAGGACCTTGAAAAAAAATCCAATCTTAAACGCGTGGAAAATAGTAACTGCGACGAGCGGTTTTTTACTTGCGCTGTTTATCTTTAAAGTCCGAAAAGGAAGATAACCATATAAAAAAAGCTCCTCGATTGAGGAGCTTTTTATTATTTAGTAATAGGAAACGTCAAGGGAGTCACTGTTGATAAAGAATCTCGGTAAGAATGATAGGTGAAATAATGACGTGTTGGACTATAAATAGTCATGTAAAGTAAATAATCATATTTCGTTTCCATATAGAAAAAAACGCCGTCTTCGTGGAGTGCATAGAAAGAGTACGAAATCCCGAGCAGCGTTTGCTTTTGTACGCTTGCGCTTGGATTTTCTTTAATCCATTCATACAGTTCAAAAACACTCACTCCTGGTGAAGATTGCAGCGTATGTACTTTGTCATATAACTTATCAGATACATCCGAAACCGACTGTTTTAATTGGTTAAATAAGTTGGACATTTGTTCTTTCATTGTGGTGATCTCCTTTACGGGTAGTCAGCTATTAGCATGCTCAGAGAAATTCACGCTTATGTATAGTTAGTGAATGGCTGATTTGAATTTGCCGCCCTGCGCTTCTTGGGTATCCATAATGGTTGTAAATGCCTGTGGATCAATTTCAGAAATAATGGTTTTAAGCTTGGTAATTTCTAAACGCGTCACAACTACGTATATGACTTCTTTTTCTGTACCTTCAAATCCGCCTTTACCATACAGTTTCGTCACGCCGCGGCCTAGACGATGCGTAATAGCGTCTGATAGCTCTTCATAGTGATTTGACACAATAAAAGCTGCTTTTGTTTCATCAAGCCCTTGAATGATCGCATCGATTGTCTTAGACGCAATATAGTACGTAAGGATTGAGTACATGGCCTGTTCCCAACCTAGCACGAACCCTGCCCAAGCGAAAATGAAGATATTTAAAAACATCACAAATTCACCCACAGAAAACGGGATTTTTTTTGTTAATAAAATACCTAAAATCTCAGTTCCATCTAACGCTCCACCGTGACGAATGACCGTTCCTACACCTGCTCCTAAAAGGAGCCCGCCAAATACGGTAGCAAGAAGCGGTTCAGATGTTACAGCTGGAACATGGTGCAATTGAGATTCTACAATGGATAAAGCAACAACTGCAAACATAGATGAAAAGCAGAAGCTACGACCAATTTGTTTGTATCCACTATATAAAAAAGGGAGATTAAAGATGATGATAAGTAGACTGAACGGCAATTTCGTTAAGTAAACTAAAATTAGAGAAATACCGATAATACCGCCGTCAATTACGGAATTTGGGACTAAAAATAATTCGATAGAAACGGCAGCCAAGGAAGCTCCAATTAACATCATAATGTAGCGATAAATGAGCCGACCTGCCTTTTCCTTTTTGTGCTGTTTCGTTGTCATAAAATCTTTCCTTTCAACATACTGCCTATACGCAACTCTTACTAGTATAACTAAGTCTTGGGAACTCTATCCAATTATCTACTTTAAAAAAGACTAGCCAGAATAAACAAAATCCTGTTAAATTAAACGGTAGACATTTGCTGAAATAAAGGAGCTGTACATATGATAAACGTTTATATTCCACCGCTTCAAACAAGCGCTGGCGAAAAAGCGGCACGCTATATTGATACATTAACCAAACCGATAGGAAGCCTTGGAAGGCTCGAAGAAATAGCAGTTGAATTAGCGGCCATGACCGGGGAAGCTTTTCCGACAGTCACGCCGCCAGGAGTCCTCGTTTTTGCAGGCGATCATGGAATTGTAAAAGAAGGAGTTTCAGCTTACCCTCAAGACGTAACGGCACAAATGGCGCTAAATTTTTTGCAGGGAGGAGCAGCTATTAACGTGTTTAGTGGGCAAATAGATGCCCAGTTCAAACTGATTGACATCGGCATTGCTTCTGACCTTTCCCATAAGGATCTTGTACAACGCAAAGTGAAGCTGGGCACAGCAAGTTTTTATAAAGAAGACGCGATGACGCGCAGTGAGGCAGAATTGGCTGTTCAAGTCGGATATGAAGAAGCTGAAGAGCTTATTGCCCAAGGAATTAAATGTTTGATTGTGGGAGAAATGGGCATCGGAAACACTACGTCAAGCACGGCTATTTTAGCTGTATTGACAGGAGAAAAAGTCTCTAAGCTTGCAGGAATGGGCACAGGGATTTCTGACGAACAACTGCGCCACAAAGTGAAGGTAATTGAAGAAGCGCTGCAAAACAGGCACATCAACCCTCAGGATCCGATTGATATTATTAGTAAAATAGGGGGGCTTGAAATTGCAGGGATGACAGGTGCTATGCTGGCGGCAGCTGCTCACCGTATTCCTATTTTAGTAGATGGTTTTATTTGTACAGTTGCAGCTCTTCTAGCGACAGAAATCAATACACAAGCAAGAGACTATATGTTTGCTAGTCACGAATCTGTTGAACAAGGTCATGCGTGTGCAATGAAGCTTCTTGGCAAGAAACCGCTTCTCAACCTCAATCTTCGGTTAGGTGAAGGAAGTGGAGCTGCTGTTACATTTCCGCTGCTGCACTCGGCTTCGCTGATGATTGCTAATATGGCTACGTTTCAATCTGCGGGAGTGTCTGAGAAAGAATAAACTTAGAAAAAAATAAACCTAAAAAAGACATGGGAACAAAACCATGTCTTTTTTCTTTATTTTATAAAAAAATCTTATATTTTTAACATCATAAACCAATAAACGCTAAAGCTAGCACCTGTTAAAATAAATGATCCAATAATTAACAATACCAGTGCAACGCGTCGTTTAATCGCTTGAATTTCTCTATCTTTTGGCAAACGTCCCATTGGTCTTCCTCCATTATGTAAATATTTCACGTATTTTCCTATTTTACTCCGCTTTAAAAAGAGAGAACATATGTCAAAGTTACTAAAAAACAAATTATTTTACAAAAAAATTGTATCCACGTTACAGCAGGGCAAAGAATACGTATTTTTTCAGTTAGAAAAGGACTGCTCTAAAGGTTTACTTACATGGCAACAACCTTTATCATATAACTGACTATACTATGATGTTATCCAAAGTTGGAAGAAATCTCAATAAATGTGAGTGTTATAATTACATGATAAGAGTCAGAAAATTTTAAAAAAGAGTGTGAGCAAACAATGAACGGTATGTTGATTATTCGGAACGGTGCTCCTTTTTATGAAGGAGCTTCCGTGCCTATTCCAAAAGATAAAGCTTGTATTATCGGACGAAGCAGTGAAGAATGGGAGCCTTATCTGGCCTTTCAAAGTGCTTACATTTCACGCAAGCATTTTGAAGTAACGTACGAAAGCAATGCATTTTTCATTACAGACTTGTTTAGTAAACACGGGACAAAAGTAAACGGAGAAGAGTTACAGCCTGGAACCCCTCGTTTCTTGAAAGAGCAGGATGTCATTACCTTAGCAAATGAGGAGGCAGCTTTAGTATTTAGAAATGATGATATGGATGCAACCCTCGATTTAGGACCTTTGCTAAAACAAATAAATAAGCCATTTTACACATTAGATCCAATTTTGCAGAAAGTAAAAGTAAAAGAGGAAACGTATATTCTGTCAGATAAAGAATACGCGTGCTTAGCTTACCTTCTAGAATATAACAATCAATTTGTTTCAAAAGAAGCATTAAAAAAAAGCGTTTGGCCTGAACGAGTAGAGTCAAATGGAGAAATTCTGGTAGCAGCGGAAGAGCTGAATGCGCTGATTTACCGGGTTCGCAAAAAAATAGGAACATATTTAGAAATCGAAGTGATTCGAGGAAAAGGATATTGGCTGCACTTTAACGAAAATGGACGTGAATAGAATCACGTCCATTTTTTAATCTCGTTTTACAGCATGTACACGTATATGTTTAGCTTCTGCTAGCCAAGATCCGTTTTGAAATAGTTTGTCTTGCATTCGATTTTCTAAGCGCGTAATGAGGACATTTTTAGTTTCTGTCGTCACGTGAGCAAAAAGAGGGGCTGCATTTGTTTCGAGCCAATTACGCAAGCCGCTTTCCCCTTTTAACAAGAGGGGCCGGCTGTAGTGTATGGCCGTGGTGACTTGAAAATTCTGTGATTCCAAAAGAGAAGAATATTCAGCTACAGAAGGGAAGTACCATGGGAAATCTACATCGTTATAAGGGATATCAAACGTTTTAAATTGACGAATGATTTCTGTGAAAATTTCGTCCATGTTTCCTTTTCCCCAAAATTCTGCTACAAATCGGCCATTTGGTTTTAAAGCATTGTAAATATTTTTAATGACAAGGTGAGGGGGACGGATGTCGTGTAAAGTTGCATTGGAAAAAACTGCGTCAAATTGTTCGTAATAAGGAAGGTTAAGGGCGTTTAACTGTTCAAAGGATAGAGTCGGGTACTGATGACGAGCCTGTTCAATCATATTTTCAGAGCAATCGATGCCCGTTGCACGGACATGAAGCTTATTGAGCTGCGAAATAAATTCGCCAGTGCCACAGCCAATATCTAAAATATGTTCGCCAGCTTGAGGAGAAAGAAGGTTCATAGCACTTCCTCCAAATGAAGAAACAAACGGAAGATGATACACTTGAGCAATTTTTTGTTGATTAACAGTTTGACTCATGAAGTGATTCCTCCTTTGTAAAAGATGATGACGATCGTTTTATAAGAAGAAACAAGCTTTGAATAGTAGATATGAAGTTATTGATAGAATTATACCATATATCTTACTTATTATGCCGAAAACTCCAAAGAAAAAGCGCACCAAACTTCTAGCTTGGGCGCTTACAAGCCGAACTATTTTATAACCATTAACCGAACTGAACAAATAGAGGAAGGTCTGTATGACCCATCTCACGTACGTAGACGTATAAATTTCCTTTATGATGAATTTCATGATCAATGGCCATTTGTAAAAGCTGTCTTCCGGGAAGCTTTCTTCCAAACGCTGCAGTTGCGTCAATGGTCTTGTTTAAGTCAGCTTCGCTAAGTGAGCGTAATACGGCTACTGTTTTTTCCGTATATTCAGCTGCAAGGTCCGATAATGTCTTACCGCTAAAATCAGCTTTTTGACCAAGCGGAGATAAATCACCGGATTTTACCACTGATGCAAATGCATAAAAGGATGTTAAAATATGCGTAGATAAGTCAAAAGCGGACATAGATGTCGGGGCAGGCTTGTATTCGTAGTGACCTGCTTCAATTTTGTTGATTAATTCATTAGTTACGTTTCGATGTGCTAAAAAGTGATGAGTCATTTGTTCAACTGTCATGATGAAAGGCTCCTTTATTATGTATTCGCTTCTGAGTATAGCATCTGAAAATCAGAAAGCGAAGAAAAAACTTTAATAAAAAGAAAAACAGCTGCACGTGAGCAGCTGCTTTTCTTTTTATTAGAAATTACGTTGTTTTAACTCTTCAAGTAATAACTCCATACCTTCGCGGCTTAAAGTTAATTTGCCATCTGCGATTGTTACATTGTCAGAAGATACTTCGCCAGTAATCGCACAAGCACCGTTCGGCTCATATTTCTTTAAAATAATTCGATCTGTTTCGACAAAAATTTCAACAGGATCTTTTACATCTATTTCAAGAACACGTCTTAACTCTTTAGGAATTACGATACGACCTAAATCATCTACTTTTCTTACAATACCAGTCGATTTCATTTTTTAATCACCTTTACTTTTATATTTTATTGAGTACACAAAATATTATTTTTGGAATTTCTAAGATGATTATATACTAGATAACCGCTAAATTTGTCGAAGTTATTAATATGTAAATGAACTGTAATATTATTGAAATATTATCTGTAAATACAAATCCTCCTACAAAATGGAATATGTAGGGCTCTTTGTATGATATAGGAGATGAAGGAATTAATTACATTTGACATACAATTTTATTTATGTTTATACAGCAATCCGGGGGTAAGGGAAGGCTACATGTAAGCGCAGGAGTAAATAAGTTGAAAGAATAAAGAAAATATGATTAAATTTAAAAAGTAACTTGCTCAAAATAATTAAATCGTAATGATTACGTATTTCAAATAAAAAATTGATAAAGCGAAAGGATGACAAAGAGTTTGGCTAAAAAATCAAAAGTTGTAAAAGAACAAAAGCGCCAAGAGATAGTAGCGAAATATGCGCAATTGCGCCAAGAGTTGAAGGAAAAAGGAGATTACGAAGCGTTAAAAAAATTGCCTAGAGATTCTTCACCAACGCGCTTAAATAATCGCTGCCGCGTTACCGGTCGCCCTCGAGGCTATCTTAGAAAATTTGAAATGTCACGCATTGCTTTTAGGGAATTGGCCTACAAAGGACAAATCCCAGGTGTTAAAAAAGCAAGCTGGTAGTATAAAAGCCCTCATAATGAGGGCTTTTATTATTTATTAGCTGCAAAGTATCGAGCAATTCCTTGATAAATACCTGTAGATATTTGCTGCTGATACGCATTAGAAGAAACAATTTGCTCATCGTGAGCATTTGATAAAAAGCCTAATTCAAGAAGTACAGCACGCTGGTTGTTTTCTCGAGTAACATAATAATCTCCAAAACGAACCCCCATATCCTTCATAGAAGGCGCATTTTCAGCCATGCTTTCTTGAATATATTTTGCTAATTCTTTATCTTTGGATTCACTGTAATAAAATGACGCAATGCCGTTTGCAGAAGATGAAGTAGAAGCGTTATAGTGAACGCTGATAAATGCATCTGCATGCTTTGCTTCACTAACATCCACGCGTCCGCTCAGTGAAATAAAAGTATCGTTTGAACGCGTCATAAATACATTTGCTCCGGCATTAGCTAAGCGGCTTGCCACAAGTTTTGCTGTTGTTAACGCTAGGTTTTTCTCAATCGATGACTTGCCTGAAGTGCCAGGGTCATATCCGCCGTGTCCAGCGTCTACTACAATAATTTTATCTTTTAAAGCAGCAGATGGGGAAGGCAAACTAGCTGAAGTTGTAGAACCAGCTGCAGCTGTTAACCCTTTTGACACCCATGCTGTTTGACTTGCAGAGTACTGAATTTGCACCCAGTCATTCGTTTCGCCTACTTTTTTGAATCGTTCGCCCGCTTTTGCTACACGGATAATGCCCGCGCTTAAGCTCGGCTGACTGCGTAAATTTGAAGCTTTTGTAATTTGAATCGACTGGGCTGTTTGTGAAGACTGTCCGGAATCAGCTTGTAAATACTGACTTGCTACCCAGCCTGTTTGACCTGATGCTGTTTTAATCTGTGACCAGGATCCGCTCTCTTTTACCACCGTTACTTTGGAACCCCGGGATAAGTTCGTCACGATAGACGCGCTTGTGCTTGCAGAAGAGCGAACGTTTAATGAGCTAGCGTTAACAACAGCTGACTTGGATGTTGTAGAACCCGAGTTACTAGTCGGTGTAGAAGAACCGGAGCCTGCTTGTAGGTACTGACTCGCTACCCAGCCCGTTTGACCTGATGCTGTTTTAATCTGTGACCAGGATCCGCTTTCTTTTACCACCGTTACTTTTGAATTGCGCGGTAAGTTCGTCACGACCGATGCGCTTGTGCTCGCAGAAGAGCGAACATTTAATGAGCTAGCGTTAACAACAGCTGACTTGGATGTCGTAGAACTCGAGTTACTAGTTGGTGTAGAAGAACCGGAGCCTGCTTGTAGGTACTGACTCGCTACCCAGCCTGTTTGACCCGCTGCCGTTTTAATCTGTGACCAAGATCCGCTTTCTTTTACCACCGTTACTTTGGAACCTCGGGATAAGTTCGTCACGATAGACGCGCTTGTGCTCGCAGAAGAGCGAACATTTAATGAACTGGCGTTAACAACGGCTGACTTGGATGTCGAATTTGCCGTAGACGTACTGTTTGTTTGTGTTTTGTTTATGTATTGAGATGAAATCCAAGCTTCTTTACCGTTATACGTAATTTTAGCCCATCCCTTGCTTTCATCTACTATATTAACGGTGTTTCCCTTCGTTACTTTTCCAACGATAGCGCCGCTTGTACTAGGCGTTGCACGTACATTTAACGATGTAGCAGTTACTTTGGCCGATTCAGCTGCATCTGCGTCAATCGAATGCAAAAGCAATGAAGAGCTTAAAAGAACAGAAGAAACGGCTGTGTACATGACATGTTTTTTATTCATTTTTTCCTCCTTGCAAATTACAAATTTCAACATAAGTTAATTAGTATACAAAGCATATATCGGCAAATAGCCCAAAATTTTGAGTTAAATCTACTATTATCTCATAATGCCGATATTATCCATCATACTATATGTCGAATTTCAATTGTATAATGAATTTGAACTATCTGCCATCCTTAACGATAAAATTTTACATTAATGTAAAATATAATTATATCAAAGGTGAAATGTAGGGATGTCAAGGGCATATAAAGGTCTTTAGCCCTTTGTTCACCGATGTTTTGAGGACATGTTTTATACTAGAAAAAATGTAAAATAGTATAAAGCAGCTGAATGTGAATATGATAGAGGAGAGATAGCAAATAAAAGAGTATCTATCTTTTGGAGGAGGAAACATCCACAATTATGAAACATTCAGAATAAAAATAACAAAAATATATAAAATAATATAAAGCCTGTCTATATCGATGGAAAAGCTCATAGCATAAACCAAAAGTAAATAGTTAGAAAATTCTTTCTTTTTATTTTGAAACATGGTACAGTATAAAAAAGTGAAAGGGTGGAAACTGATATGCGAAAGATTGTTCAGTATGAAACAAAGTGGTCGCTTTTGTATCAAATGGAAAAAGAAGCGTTACTTAATACACTAAAAGATTTTTCAGTAGACATCGAACATATTGGAAGCACGTCCGTTCCAGGATTGGCAGGTTCACCAATCGTTGATATTTTAATCGGCGTCAAACGCGAAGAAGACATAAATGAAGTGCGCGCTATATTAAAAAATAAATCTCACGTATACGTAGCGGAAAAGGAGATGTTCGTCTTATTAAAAGAAGGCGTTCCAGCTGCACACTACCCTCCAATTATGACAGCTAAAAATGCCCGTAAGCTCATTCCACATGATGCTAGAAGAAGTCATGTGTACGTAACGGTCAGTGAATCACCTTACTGGAATGAACGAATTAATTTCAGGGAGCAGTTACGCTCGAGCGAACGTGCTAGAAAAAAATATGAAGGTATGAAATACGAGCTTTCAAAACGATTGTGGAACGATATTTCTACCTATGAGTACAAAAAAGAAGAATTCATTCAGCGCAGTCTATAAAAAAACGTCATTTCAATTGAAATGACGTTTTTTTAATTAATTATCTTGTAAAACAATGGTCTCAAGCTTATCAGCAGTATTTACTGCGAGAACCGTATAGTTTTTACCGCTTTGAAGATTTGTTCCAGGAAGACTTAGTATTTCTTTTCCGTCTGCTGTGGAAACAGATAAATCATACGAACCCGGATTTACTACTTGATAACCTGAAATGCTTTTAAAAGACAGATCTTTAAATAAAGGAGCAGCCCCTTTAGGACCTACGTTTACCGCAGGAGCATCAGGAGATAAATGAGCAACACGTAAGCTTGCTTTTCCATCCATCCCTTGCTTATTATTCGTGAAAGCCTGCAGTTCAAGATTTTCGGCTTTATTTACAGCGGCTACTGTATACGATTTTCCACCGTCTACAACAAGGGTAGCTTCGATGATGGAATCTTTTGTTCCTTTTGTCTTCGCTTCGTATACTTCTACTTTATGAGAACCAGCTGACAAAGGCAGGGAGTTGGAGACATCTTTAAACTTTGCTCCTTCTACTAAAGCTTTGTCATCCACAAAAATGTCTACAGCTGGAGCATCCGGTGAAGCATGAACGATACGAACTTCTGCATTTTGAGCTGGTCGCTCATCTGCAGCAGGAGGTGTTTCAGCGGCAAATACTAACATGCGGCTAAGTGCCAAGAAAGCAATCACTGCTACCATTACGAATAGTCGTTTCATCAAGTATCACTCCTTTTTTAGTATACACAGCTTTATGTAAAGAGAAGGACTGTGCAGTTGTTAGCGTATACTAAATAAAATCAACTATTCGTTTGTTTGTTAACTTTTAACGTGTTTACTGAGATTTCTGACGGAAAAATCGAAGAATAGCCAAAATATTGTACAAGGTTGTTAAGAGCCACGTCAATAAAAAGCCTAGGCCAAGTCCGATATTGGCATCTATATACGTATGCGTGAAGTCATCATATACGACGTAGGCAAGAGGAGCAATTGACAGTAAAAGGAGAAGAAAAAACAAAAGTGTTTTCCATCTGCTTAAAGTGAAGGTTAGATAAAAGAAAAGGAAAGCGGAAAACAATAGAAGACCGTCTCGAATAGCCCAAGGTAAAACGCCGATATGTGGATTAGCGAGAAGAAAGGTTGGAACAATTGAAAGGAGGAAAAGGAGAGACAGCAAAGTCACGTGAAGGGTGTTCTTTTTTGTAAAAGCCGGCACCAATAAAAACGCTGCCGTTGCACCTAAAAGAAAATTACAAATTAAAATAAACTCCATCCAAACACCTCATTTATCGAGTATTACTTTTAGTCTATTCAAGACGCTGTTAAAGTAGATAAAAAAAGCTGCGATGAACATCGCAGCTTTTGATCATTCGAATTTAAATCCTTGTTTTTCAAGCATCGCTCGAACTTCTGGATAATAAATGGTTTTGTAAATAGCGGATACAGTTTGTGACCAGTTGCGGTCATCTGCACCGTTTGTTCTCTTTTTCATATACTCTGCCATTTCAGCATCATAGTCTTGAATCAATGACTTTAAGTCATGATTATAGCTTTCACGATGGTGCACAGCAGCTTGTGGCAATCGAGGCTTTTTCGCAGAATGATCTGCCGGATGTCCAATGACAAGACCGCTTACTGGGAATACGTATTCCGGTAAATCTAGGAGTTCAATGACTTCTAGTGGCTTTCTGCGAATTCCGCCGATTGGTACTGTACCTAAACCGAGTGACTCTGCTGCAACTGTTGCTGCTTCTAAAGAAATTCCAGCATCGGTTGCCCCCACTAAAATTGACTCAAGTCCATCGGTTACGCCAAGAGGCGCATCGTTAAGCTCAGCTGCAATCTTAGCACGATTAAAATCTGCACAAAAGATTAAAAATAGAGGAGCTTGGTCAATCCACGCTTGGTTGCCTGCAAGCTCTGAAAGCTTTTTCTTCTTTTCTTTATCTTGGACGCTAATAATAGTTACTTGCTGTCCGTTAATAGAAGAAGCGGCTGACTGAGCAGATTGAATAATTGTATCTAAATGCTCGTCGCTTACTGCTTCGTCTGTATATTGACGGATAGAACGATGATTTTGAATTGTACGAATTGCTTCATTCATGATGCGTCATCCTTTCAAAGAAGTTATTTTTAGCCTTGTAATGTTTTTACATCTAAAGGTGCTACAAGTACGCCAGTTTGAGCAAATGCTACAAAACTTTGGAAATGAGCTGATTTATTGTGTGCTTGAATTGCTTCTTCGCTTTTCCACTCTTCAATCATCATAAATGTGTTAGGTGTAAAAGCATCTTCAAATAGTTGATAGTTGCTGTTTCCTTCTTCTTGTAAAGAATGCTTAATTAGTTCTTGTACGTTTTCTAAAAATTCTTCTCTTTTTGCTGGGTTAACTTTCATTGAAGCTTGTAAATGAATCATGGGTGATTCCTCCTTTAATAATGATGGTGCTTTATATTATTTGTTTTGTTTTTAATCTTTCATTCAATTTACGATTAAAATGAAGATAAGTTCGAATATCATCGAACAATGAAACTATAACACCGATTAAATAACAGTGCAAGGAATTTAGTTCGAAAGTTATCGAACATTGATACACAAAAGAAGCTGTGTTATATTTTAAGCATGAGAAAACCTTATCAACCACCGAAATCTGAAATTAAATTAACGCCTATTTTACATGCATTGAGTGATCCTAACCGGCTGCGAATTGTACAGTGTTTAGCGACAAGAAAGGAGCAGACCTGTTCGTATTATCAAAAATTAAATGTATCAAAATCAACGCTATCACATCATATTAAAGTACTTCGCGAAGCTGGAATTATCAAACTACGTATAGAAGGTACGCAGCACTATTATTCCTTGCGTTTAGAAGAACTTGAGGAACTGTTCCCAGGTCTGCTTCCTTCCATTATAAATATAGATGAGCAATTATTTTAAAAGCTGAACGATGTTTTGTTCAGCTTTTTTGTTCAAAATAAATGTGTCCATGCAGGCTGCATCCGGGATTAAAAGAAGAACGACAGTGAGGGCAAGTCGAGTTACAGGTTAAGTATTCATTAATTGAGAGCTCATGTTTACATACTCCGCAAAGAATAGCTTTTTCATTAAACATAAATGTTGGCCATCTTTTAATGTCGTGATCCGCATGTGCGTTATGACATTGATAGCATGGATAATATGTATGACAGCAATAAAATTTTATTGCAATAATATCTTTATCCGTATGATAGTGCGTACAGCGCGTTTCGGAATCCACTGTGTCACCTTTTACTGCAGGTACAGATTTGTTCATTATCATCACTCCTTATGAAAAGTATAGCATGCTTTTATACGCCTTATCATACATATGTAAAAAGAAAAATGCTATAATAAAACCATCGTTTTACATGTCAGATTGCATGCTAAAAAGATCAGATAAAAATTGATGTCAAAACAGATCGATTAAGTGAAGTAAAGAGAGGAAGAAAAAATGAGTAAGCAAGTTATCGTTTTTACCGGAGGCGGAACAGCTGGACACGTAACACCAAACATTGCCATCATGAAAGAATTAGACAGTGAAAAATGGGATATCCATTATGTCGGTTCTCACAATGGTATTGAGAAAGAATTAATTACAAAATTAAACGTTCCATATCATGCGATTTCAAGCGGGAAGCTGCGTCGATACGTAGATATGGAAAATGTAAAAGATGTATTTCGAGTAGCAAAAGGGGTTGGCGATGCACGTCGCGTGCTGAAAAAGTTAAAGCCTTCTCTTGTTTTTTCAAAAGGCGGTTTCGTCACAGTTCCTGTGGTAATGGCTGCTAAATCTTTAAACATTCCCGTGTTCATTCATGAAAGTGATTTAACACCGGGACTGGCAAATAAAATTGCGCAGAAATTTGCCACTAAAATTTTTACTTCTTTTGATGAAGCCGCAAACTACTTTCCAAAAGAAAAAGTGCAGGTTGTTGGTTCACCTATTCGAAAAGAGCTATTTAGCGGAAGCGCAGCGAACGGGGAAAGCTGGCTACGCTTTTATGATAAGCGCCCCATTTTAACAATTATGGGCGGAAGTTTAGGAGCACGCCGTATTAATGAAATCGTTCGAGAGTCTTTGCCTGAACTGCAAAAGAAATTCCAAATTGTACACCTTTGCGGAAAAGGCAATATTGATACAAGCCTTGAAAAAGAGTCGGGCTACCGTCAGTTAGAATACGTAAACGAACAGCTTCCAGATGTTCTAGCGGCAACTGATTATGTGATTACACGCGGCGGATCCAATGCCATTTTTGAGTTTTTAGCTCTTCATAAACCGATGATGATTATTCCTTTATCAAAAGCACAGAGTCGCGGAGATCAAATTTTAAATGCACAATCCTTTAAGAAAAAAGGCTACTGTATGGTTGTAGAAGAAGAGCAGTTAACAAAAGAACTGTTTTTGCGTGAAGTAAATGAGCTTCAGCAGCAGGCAAGTACGATGAAGCGTACAATGCGTGAAGCAACAAAAACGGATGCCATTTCAATTCTTGTAAATGAAATTGAGAAAATGAGCTAAAAAAAGCGTTCTTATCTCCTCGATAAGAACGCTTTTTTCTTCTGAAATTATTATTTTAAAATAATGAATAAATATAGAAAAATAAAGCTTTTAAAATTTCAAAAAATGTTGTTGACAGTAAATTTTAACAGGAGTAAGATTACTCTCATGAAACGTTCCACTGTGAAACGCTGAGTCTTTTCTGAAAGAGAAGGAAAGAGCGGAGGACCCAATTATCAGGGGTGAATCTCTTAATTGAGTAGGGTTACTTTCTTGACCCGAACCCGTCAGCTAACTTCGTAAGCGTTAAGAGAGAGGATGGTGTAATCGTGGTCGTTTTCTATAACAGCGGATAGTACGCTCCTTTCAAAATATAGGTGAAAGGAGCGTCAGGATGCATTTATCTAAGCAAATGATTCAAATGATTGAATATCGGGCCATGTGCGATCAGCAATCTTTTGATCTAGCAAACCGCTATTTGTCTACGTTAGCTAATCAAAGTTTTAAACGCAGCAGTAAAAACTATTATTAAGTCTAAAAATTAAATAACAAAGATACGCTTAATCAATTATGAGCGGGGGACCCAATATTTTGTACGTATGTACTAGGGGTGAATCTCTTAACTGAGTAGGGTTACTTCCATAACCCGAATCCGACAGCTAACTCCGTAAGCGTTTTGGGAGTAAAAAATTCGTGTCAATCACGGCTTATTTGTCGTGCATTAAACCGCGGAAGAGAACTCTCTTCTGCGGTTTTTTAGTGGGAAAAATCAGCATCACGTCTCACGGTTAGCTTTTTTGGACGTGATGCTTTATGAAAAGAAACCGTCACTAAACTTAGAAGCTATCATTTTTGTTAGGAAACAGTTAGGAGGGAGCAACTTGGATATGATCATGCTTGGAACGCTTGTCATATTAACAGCTGCTATGTACGGAATTATTTGCTGGTCGTCTCATGTAGTAGATGAAAGAGAGGAGAAGTGAACGTGTCGTTCATTTTGTTAGGTATTTCAGTTCTCGTTTTAATTTATTTAGTGTATGTACTGTTAAATCCAGAACAATTTTAATAAGCGGAGGAATAAAAAGTGGGGATTTTTCTACTATCAGTTGCGCTGCTGCTTGTTTTTGTAGCGCTTATTGCAAAGCCCGTAGGTATTTATATAGCGAATGTGTTTTCAAACGATAAAAACACTAGCTTGATAGGAAAGATAGAAACGTTGATGTTTAAAGCAGCAGGAATTAAAGGGCTTAATCAGACGTGGAAGCAATATGCATTTGCTCTTGTTTTGGCGAATACGTTTATGATTTTTGTGGTGTACCTTATCTTCCGGTTTCAAGGGGTACTGCTGCTTAACCCAAGCCACATCAAAGGAATGGATCCGGCACTTGCTTTTAACACGGCCATTAGTTTTATGACAAATACGAACTTGCAGCACTACAGCGGCGAATCAGGTTTGTCCTATTTCTCGCAGATGGCCGCCATTGTATTTATGATGTTTGCTGCACCAGCAACGGCACTTGCAGTAGCAATCGCTTTTATTCGCGGGCTGGCAGGGAAAGAAATGGGAAACTTTTTTGTTGATTTTGTAAAGTCAATTACGCGTATTTTACTTCCTATCGCTTTTATAACAGGCATTTTATTTATGTTTTTAGGTGTCCCTCAAACGTTAAGCGGAACGGTGACTGCCCATACAATAGAAGGAGCAACACAGCAAATAGCAAGGGGACCAGTTGCTTCTTTTCTTTCAATTAAAGAGCTAGGAAACAACGGAGGGGGATTTTTTGGTGTCAATTCAGCTCATCCATTTGAAAATCCTAACGCGTTGAGCAATGTATTACAAATCGTCCTTATGCTTTTATTGCCAACAGCACTTCCTTTCACATACGGAAAAATGATCGGACAGCGTAAACAAGGCCGCATCTTGTTTGTAGCGATGAGTATGCTGTTTATCGTTATTTTAAGCACAGCGTTTGTAACAGAGTGGGGAGGCAATCCAAGACTTGGTGCTTTTCATCTAAATGAAGCGAGCGGTTATATGGAAGGGAAAGAAGTCCGTTTTGGTGTCGGCATGTCGACGCTTTACGCCATCGTGACGACAGCAAGTGAAACAGGTGCAGTCAACACCATGCACGATACCCTGACGCCTCTTACCGGGTTATTAACGCTTGGAAATATGATGTTAAATACCGTATTTGGCGGTGTCGGAGCAGGATTTATGAATGTTATGATGTACGTCATCATTGCCGTATTTTTATCAGGTTTAATGGTTGGAAGAACACCAGAATACGTAGGTAAAAAAATTGAAGGAAAAGAAATGAAGCTAATCGCCGTGACGCTTATTCTGCAGCCGCTGCTAATTTTAGGAGGAACAGCTGTAGCACTTACCACTCATTTAGGAATGGAAGGTATATCAAATCCAGGCTTTCACGGGTTAAGTCAGGCACTGTATGAATTTACGTCGTCAGCAGCAAACAATGGATCCGGTTTTGAAGGACTCGGTGATGCAACGCCGTTTTGGAACATTTCAACGGGAATTGTTATGTATATTGGACGCTACTTCGGACTAATTACGATGCTGGCGGTATCGAGCTCACTAGCATCTAAGCAGCTTGTTCCCGAAACACCTGGAACATTTAAAACGGATACGTCTTTATTTAGCGGCATTTTAATTGGAACTACCGTTATTGTAGGAGCACTTACGTTTTTCCCAGTGCTTGTGCTTGGGCCGGTTGCTGAGTATTTAACACTGTAATCAAGAAAGCGGAGGATCATAATGAATAAACGGAATTTTGCAAATAATATTGAATTGGATTGCAACAGTCATATTCAAGGTTCTGTAGATAAACAAGCTTCATCGATTTTTATTCAATCAGTAAAGCAGGCGTTTATCAAGCTCAGCCCAAGAACGATGATAAAAAACCCTATCATGTTCGTAGTAGAAATCGGGTTTATAATTACGCTTTTTTTAGCCGTTGTTCCGGACCTTTTCGGAGAAAGTACAGTAAGCACAGGGTTTAATGTTGCCGTATCTCTCGTGTTATTTTTTACCATTGTTTTTGCTAATTTTGCAGAAGCATTAGCAGAAGGTCGAGGAAAAGCACAGGCAAACTCATTAAAGCAATCGAAAGGGGATATTACGGCTAATAAACTTCAAAATGGGCAAATGATACAAGTTTCGGCATCGCAACTAAAAAAAGGAGATATCGTCGTCGTTTCACAAGGCGAAATGATTCCTGGAGATGGAGAAATTATTAAAGGACTGGCGTCCGTTGATGAATCGGCCATTACGGGGGAATCGGCACCTGTTATGAAAGAAGCAGGCGGGGATTTTAACTCTGTAACGGGAGGTACAAGAGTTGTCAGCGATGAAATTACAATTAAAATTACGTGTGAGCAAGGTGAATCGTTTTTAGATAAAATGATTTCGCTTGTTGAAGGAGCAGAGCGTCAAAAAACGCCAAATGAAATTGCGCTAAACACGGTTTTGACGAGTTTGACGATTATTTTTTTACTAGTTGTTGTGACGCTTCCTGTCTTTACAAACTATTTACATTTTCAACTCGACACGGCTATTTTAATTTCACTGCTCGTCTGCCTTATTCCTACGACGATTGGAGGATTATTATCGGCCATTGGAATTGCTGGAATGGATCGAGTCACGCAGTTTAACGTGATTGCTATGTCAGGAAAAGCAGTAGAAGCAGCTGGTGACATCAATACAATTATTTTAGATAAAACCGGCACCATTACGTTTGGAAACCGAATGGCTCATCAGTTAACGACTGTAGAAGGCGTAGACGAACGTGAACTGTACAAATGGGCGTTTGTTTCTTCTCTTTACGACGAAACACCAGAAGGACGCTCAGTTGTTGATTTTATCCAAACTCGCATGGGAGTAGAAGACCTTAGAAAAACGCAGGGAACGTTTGTAGAATTCAAAGCTGAAACGCGAATGAGCGGCATTGACTTACAGAATGTATCTGTACGAAAAGGAGCAGTGGACGCCGTCACGGCATGGGTAGAGTCAAATGGCGGGAAGGTTCCCTCTGATCTGCAGGAAAAAGCAAACGATATTGCAGGAGCTGGTGGCACGCCGCTTGCCGTCGCCGCTGATAATAAAATTTATGGCTTGATTTATTTAAAAGACACGGTAAAACCAGGAATGAAAGAACGCTTTGATGAACTTCGTAAAATGGGCATTAAAACAGTGATGTGCACAGGAGATAATCCGCTAACCGCAGCAACTATTGCAAAAGAAGCTGGAGTAGATGAATTTATTGCGGAATGCAAGCCAGAAGACAAGATTCAAGTGATTAAATACGAACAGCAGCAAGGCAAGCTAGTTGCGATGACAGGTGACGGAACAAATGATGCCCCTGCACTTGCTCAAGCTGATGTTGGCTTAGCAATGAACAGCGGAACTTCAGCTGCCAAAGAAGCAGCAAATATGGTGGATTTAGATTCTGACCCTACTAAAATTATTGAAGTCGTTTCAATTGGAAAACAGCTATTAATGACAAGGGGTGCCTTAACTACATTCAGCATCGCAAACGATATTGCTAAGTATTTCGCGATTATTCCAGCGATGTTTACCTTGGCGATTCCGCAAATGGAGGCTCTTAACGTAATGAAGCTGAATTCACCACTATCTGCTGTATTGTCAGCGCTTATTTTTAATGCGGTCATTATCCCGCTTTTAATTCCCTTAGCCATGAAGGGAATTGCGTATAAGCCGATGAGTTCTAACGCCCTGCTGCGAAAAAATTTGTTCATTTACGGGTTAGGTGGCGTATTGGTTCCATTCGTTGGGATTAAAGCGATTGACTTTATACTTTCATTTGTAATGTAGAGGAGAAGAAACGATGATACAAACAGAACGAACGGGAAGCATTATTGTTCGCTTAACGATTATGATGATGATACTTTGTGGTCTTATTTATCCTGTTGTGATGACAGGTATTGCTCAAACAGCTGTTCCAAGTAAAGCAAACGGCAGCCTAATCTATTCAAACAATCATCAAGTTATCGGTTCTAAGCTGATTGGGCAGCAGTTTACAAGCAATGCATTTTTTCACGGCAGAGTTTCTAGTATTGATTATAACGGGGCAGGGTCTGGCTCGTTGAATTTAGCACCTTCAAATAAAGACCTTACGAATCGTATCGAGAAATCCGTAGCGGCGTGGAAAAAAGAAAACGAAGTGCCCAAAGAAGGAATTCCAATTGATGCCGTCACAAATTCGGCTTCTGGACTCGATCCTGACATTACGCCACAAGCTGCATATGCACAAGTAGAGCGTGTGGCAAAAGCCACACATATTAAAGCCAACACGCTAAAACAGTTAATCAAAGAACATACTCAGCAAGGGGCTTTTAGTGAAAAACGAGTAAATGTAGTAGAGCTAAATTTAGCTGTTCAACGAGAGCGCTAATTACATGCACTCGCTTCATGTACTGAAGCGAGTGTGATAAAGGGGCACAAACAATGAAAGAAAAAGAAGCTCATCCATACTTTCGAAGAAAAACTCCGGAAGAACTATTGCGTGAACTTCATAATCAGAAGCGCGGAAAGCTTAAACTTTACATCGGTGCCGCGCCGGGAGTAGGAAAGACGTATAAAATGCTTCAAGATGCGCACGATTTAGTCAAAGAAGGCATAGATGTCGTAGTTGGATATGTAGAAACACACGGCAGGGATGAGACTAAAGAGATGATTGGAAATCTAGAAGTAATCCAAAGAGAAACCATTTTTTATAAAGGAAAAGAATTACAAGAGCTTGATTTGCTGGCGATTGTAAGAAGGCGCCCAAAAGTTGTAATTATCGATGAACTTGCTCACACAAATGTTCCGACAAGCCGCCATAAAAAACGTTTTGAAGATGTTTCTTACCTGCTCAACCAAGGTATTTCAGTTATGTCAGCAATGAACATTCAGCATATGGAAAGCGTACATGACCTCGTATATGCTGTTACCCAAGTAAAAGTTCGTGAAACGGTGCCAGATTTATTTATTCAGCAAGCAGATGAAATTCAGCTTGTCGACGTTACGCCGGAACAGCTGCAAAAGCGGCTTCGTGAAGGGAAAATATACGAAGTCCATAAAATTGAACAAAGCCTGCAGTCGTTTTTTAAGCTTGCGAATCTCCATGCACTTCGTGAATTAACGCTCAGAGAAATAGCGGATGAAGTGGATGGCAAGCTGATTCATGCGCATGAAATTGGCGTAACAGGTATTTGTGAACGCATTTTAGTATGCATTCAATACAGTGAAACAGCTGAAAAATTAATTCGGCGAGGCTGGAGAATGGCGAACCGATTGAAAGCAGATTTACTGCTGCTGCATGTTTTTACAGGCGAGCAAACTGAAAGGCAAGAAGCCCAAATCAAACACTGGCAGGCATTCGCTGACCGTTTTCACGCATCGTTAATTGTTGAAGAAGCTAAAAAGCAAAAACCAGCTGCAGTGATTGTGAATGTAGCCAAGCATTATCGCGTTACTCAAATCTTACTAGGGCAATCAGCACGGACAAGGTGGGAAGAGATTCGAAAAGGCTCTATTGTGAATACAATTATGCGACAGACTCATAACATCGACATTCATATTGTTTCAGATTCAGCAAAACAACAAAAATAAAATGCATATATAACAAAAGGAGAATATGAGTGAATATTGCGTTCTTTTTACTCCCTAAAAAAGAAGTCGTTACACTATCGACACAGTCAACGATCCGTCAAGCATTGGAGAAAATGGAGTATCATCGCTACTCTTCTGTGCCGCTTATTAATCAAAAAGGAGAATATGTAGGGACTTTGGCAGAAGGAGACTTGTTATGGAAGCTAAAAAGCCTAGAACATATAGAACTCCATGAGTTAGAACACCTACGAATTGAGGAGGTTCCAAGACATCGCGATTACGAAGCTATCACCATTAACGATGAAATGGAAAGTATTTTGTCACGCGCGTCTGAACAAAATTTTGTGCCAGTTGTAGATGATCAAAACATTTTTATTGGACTCGTGCGGCGAAGAGAGATTATAGAGTATTGTATCTCCCAACTTTTTATACATGGAGAAACGCCTTTAAATGTGAAGATTTAGTTAAGTTTGCGTAAAAAACATAATTTTTACATAAAAGGTAGTCTCTTTTTATATAATTAATGTTATAATAAGAGATGTAAAGACGAAACTTGCGTAATGTAAGCCTCTAACATTTGTTAGAGGTTCTTTTTTTACATAACATAAAACATTTGATTTCAGTTCTTTCTATGGTTAAGTTAGAATAAGTGTTAAAGTAAGAGGTTTCTTGCTTTTTTACATAAGAAAAGTGAGCTGTACAAAGGAGACAAAGCATATTGACTACGGAAAAAACAAAAAGCGATCAATTACGCAGCATATTCAAAACTATTATCTTCGCTATCGCTCTAGTATTTATGATTCGCGCATTTTTATTTTCTCCGTATATTGTAGAAGGCGCTTCAATGAACCCAACGCTGCATAACGGAGAGCGGTTGTTTGTGAATAAACTGTCGTATTCGCTCCATGATATTCGCCGCGGAGATATTGTGATTATTAAAGATGAGGCTAAGAATAAGCATTATGTAAAAAGAGTAATCGGTCTGCCAGGTGAAAAAATCGAAATGAAAAAAGATCAGCTTTATATTGATGATAAAAAAGTAAGTGAACCTTATTTAAAAACGAATCGTCAAATTGCCAACAACATGGATATGGAGCTTACGGGAGATTTTGAACCCGTACAAATACCTAAAAACGAAGTATTTGTAATGGGTGACAACCGTCTGTACAGTATGGATAGCCGCAACGGTCTAGGTCTTATTGATGAAAAACGAATTGTCGGAAAAAGCGAATTTGTATTTTATCCGGTCAAAAAAATAAGAAAAACAACGTAAAAAGAAATGCCGATAAAGGTATTTCTTTTTTTATGCCTATGTCTACTCCGCTTATAGATGGGCAAGCTAAGGGAAAAAAGGTGTGAATCAATTGAAGACGGCCTATGAAAAGTTATTTAAACATTTTAAATTTGTTGATGCTCTTGAGATGAAAAACCGATTAGCAATGGGACCTATACTCACATACGCTTCACGAGAAAACGGGGAAATATCCGATATCGATCTGACTTTTTACGAAAAACGAGTAGGGGGCGTCAGTACGATAATTATAGGCCCCGCGTTTATCACAGAAAATGGCCAAGTAGCACATGGTCAAATCGGAATTCATCGTGATCAGGTCATACGAAAGCTTCATCAACTAACCCAAATGATTCATAGAAGAGGAGCTAAAGCGATTCTTCAACTATCGCACGGGGGAAGAAAGTGCGTAGAAATGGAAAGTAAGTGGCAAGCAATTAGCCCTAGTGAAAAGCCTCACAAACGTAAAGGAAAAAAGCCTGTTCAAATGACCGAGCGCGATATAACTTATATTGTTCAAGCGTTTGGCGAAGCTACCACAAGAGCTATGGAAGCAGGGTTTGATGGAGTGGAAATTGACGGAGGAAATGAATGTTTACTGCAGCAGTTTACGTCAAGGCAAGCCAATGAACGAAGTGATTCTTATGGAGGAAGCGCAGAAAACCGCTTCACTTTTGCACTTGAAGTTATTCGTGAAGTGACGCGTCGAGCAGCACATGCGGGCAAACCATTTATTGTGGGATATACATTAGCGCCCAAAGAAAAAGGCTATTTAGGAAATAAAGTGGAAGATACATTTGAGTGGATTGATCGTCTTGTTCATACAGAAATTGATTATTTACATATCAGTGCTTTGCATGAACCTACCTCAAAAAGGGAAGAAAATCATTCACTGCTTTCTTCGATCATTAAGCATGTCAATTACCGGGTCCCTCTTGTGGGTACAGGAGGACTTACGGCAACGGAAGTCGCAGAAGCTTTTGAGCAAGGTCTGGCTTTAATTACGATTGAACAAGCGTTAGTCGTACAGCCAGATTGGGTAGAAAAAGTGATAAATAGCGATGAGCCTACTTCTATGGATGTGACGTCATTAGATAAAGATGTGAGTTTACTACCTGAAGTGCTAGCTCACTGGCAAGACATGCATAAAAATGACCGCCCTTATTAAGTGAGCGGTCGTTTTTATGTTGTTGACTTAACAAGAAGAATTTTATTTTACTGATACTATAACCAAGCAGCATACATAGACTAAAAGAAAAACTAAAAACACAGTTGACTTCTAGGAATAGTTAGGATTACAATATAAACAACTTATTTATAAAACGGACAGCTGATCGGACATACCGAAGGCTTCTAGCAAACAACTGTTGGAGGCCTTTTTGTGCTCTCTAACAGAAGATTAAAGTGGAGGGACAACATGAAAAAGTTAATTACGTTTGCACTTATTGGCTTTTTAGCTCAGTTAATTGACGGATCACTTGGAATGGCGTACGGGGTGACATCAACTACCCTACTTTTAACGTTTGGAATTGCACCAGCTGTGGCTTCGGCATCTGTTCACTTGGCAGAAGTTGTAACAACAGCAGCGTCTGGTGTTTCACATATTAAATTTGGCAACGTAGATAAATCGATGGTTTTAAAACTGATTATTCCTGGTTCCATCGGGGCTTTTGTAGGAGCCTGCTTTCTAAGTAATTTACCTGGAGATGCAGTAAGACCTTACGTTTCAACATTCTTATTGCTCCTAGGAGTTTATGTGTTATTTCGCTTTTTATTTACGTTTAAAACAAACGAAGAAAAGAGCACCAAACCTTTATCGACGAAGCAGTCCATTCCGTTAGGATTAATTGCTGGATTTGCTGATGCTACAGGAGGAGGCGGCTGGGGGCCGATTGCAACGCCTGTATTGCTAGCTAAAAAAGGCACAACAGCACGGAAAGTCGTTGGAACCGTTGATACAAGTGAATTTGCTATTGCCGTCTCGGCTACACTTGGCTTTTTAATTTCTCTTGGCTGGGAGCAGGTAAACTGGTTCTGGGTAGGCGCTCTTATGATTGGCGGAATTATCGCGGCTCCGATTGCTGCATGGTTTGTTCGTATTATCCCGGCTCACTTGCTTGGTTCGCTTGTTGGTGGGTTTATCATTTTAACAAATGCTCGAACACTCTTAAATACATGGGTATCAAGCAGCTCAACGCAGATAGCTGTATACGCATTTATCCTTATTGTATGGGCAGCAGCAATCGTTTACTCATTTTTACAAGGGAAAAAATATAATCAAAATCGAAACGTAGAAGTTTCGTAATAAAAGGATGGAATAAAAATAGCTTAGTTAAAGGAAAAACTGAACGCATTTGATTCTTGATGGAGAATCAAATGCGTTCAGTTTTTTTATGGTTAGGGTACATGTAGGTTTCATGTATGTAAGTGCTTCTAGCTGTTGACTAGAGGGCAAGGCGAAGTCTCCTGCGAGAAAAGCGGAACAGATGAGACCCGACAGGAGCGGCCGCCCTCGGAAAGCGAAGCCTTACACGGAAGTCAACAACGGTGTAACAAGGGAGCATACTAGCGTATTTATCTCATGCTCGTCTTTAGATTGGGATGATTTTGTTATGTCTCAATCTCTTTTAGTATCTGAATACCGTAAAATAGACGAGCGTAGATATTTTTTTTGCGTCTTATGATACAATAGACGAGTTCATTCATGAGTGGGAATACTTTCTAACACATATAAAATTCATTGAATCGTCGAGGTGTGAAGAGTAAGTGGTCTATTTTATTTTAGTATTAGTAGCAGCTATCGAAGTAATTGTCTTGTTGATTAATCGACCTGTATTTGCAAACATTCCGTATGTGCAAGTATATATTGTTCCTTTGTTAATAGTAATTGTCATAACGATGTTACTTTCGCGAAATCCAAAGAGGTTTATGCGGTGGTTTAAACAAGGGCTTATTACGATTTCAGTCGTTGTACTTGTATTCGTACCGGTTCTCTATGCCAAAAATCTCCCGCTGTATGGTTATAATGAAGCAAAAAAAATGCTTGCGCAAAGAGAACAGCTCTTGCTAAGTCAGTTCCAAAAAGGAAAATACGTATATCCAGCAAAAGACAGCCCTAAAAAATACAGGTATCTATTCAAAGTTCATCGTGGAAACGGCATGCTTGAATATGTATTCGACCCATACACAGGCGGTTATGAAGTTGTGACAGATGTGATAAAAAAATAAAGGTTTAGCTTATTTAAAGCTAAGCCTTTTTATATGAGAAAAAATTGAAACTTTTTGAAAATCTGTGCGTATTTACTAAAGAGCGTTCACGAAAAAGTCACAAAAGGAGTTGCACAATGGCAAAGTTAGAATACCGACTGCTAAAGCCTGACGATACGTTTGTATCTATTTATCACTATCAGTCTATTGAACTTGAACAAATTTTAGCAAGAAGAGAATGCGAATTTTTTGTTAAAGAAGGAGTAACGTATAAACAAACTTCATCTGCAGTCGAAGATGATATCCATATTGTTTATGTAAAAGAACATGAAAATGGACCGAAAGAGCAAGCAGAAGATGATCACAGAGAGATTACGTTAGAAGTCCGCGAATTAAATTCTCTTCGAGGACATCCAGTTTTATTCGTCTCTTCATTTTATACGCATTTGGACGTATTAAGCTATATCGGAACAGTTTATACATACTATAATGGATGGGAATGGGAAAGAGACTCTGCGGAAATTGATGAAGATCGCAGCGTGTACAGTTTATATGTAACAAAAACAGGCGTAACGTATGAAAGGGGAAAGGCGTAATGTCCAAAACAAAAAAAATGATGGCGGGGGTTTTGACCACTGCTTTAATGACATCGCTCGTTGCCTGTGGTTCAACTGATCAGGCAAGACCGGCTAAACCGAAAGATAAATCGTGCGACAAGTGGAAATGGGATGAAGATACGAAAACGTACTACTGTTCAGATTCTTCTTCTTCGCACAGCGGTTCATATTATCACGGAGGGCGCTACTACGGGTCTAAAAAACAGCTGACCTCATCATCGTCCTATAAGTCATTTAAATCAAGCAGCTCGTATAAATCTGGAATTGGGAGCGGCTCTAAAGGCGGTTTTGGCGGGTAATGCATAAAGAAAAGCGAGAAATGTTTTATAAAGAAATTCAAGATTTTTGGTACGACTTATATGGAACAGAGTATGCTCTTTATGACGTACATATGGAGTCTTCTCACATCATTCATTCTATTAAAGAAGCAGCAAATCAAATCGGGGAACTATTTTTTAAAACGGCACCTTTACTTCGTTCATTAGATGATCAGACGCTTCTTTCTTTAGGATTTCCAAAAGCCAGTTTACCGTACCTGCGACTGAAAACGATGGAAACAGAAAGTGTTATTTCACGCCTTGATTTTGCTGTTACGGCTGATCAAATCAAGCTTCTAGAACTAAACGCGGATACGCCTACATTCATCAAAGAATTATTTCATGTAAATGAGTTAGTCTGTCGGCATTTTCAGGTTCAAAACCCTAATAAGCTTGAAGAAAAAAAGCTTGCTTTAGCATTAAAACACGCCATTTTTGAAGCTTATAACGAGCTCGATAGAACGAACTATCCAAACGTCGTTTTTTCTTCTCATGATACACATGAAGAAGATAAGCTAACGACTCTTTATTTAATGAAGCTAGCCGATGTAGATGCTACATACGTTCCGTTATCGCAGCTTCGAATTGTCCCTGCCTCTACAGTTGAAGAAGGTGAACATATAGAAGCGGGCGTGTATGATCAACATGGACAAAAAATAGACGTACTCTATCGCCAAACTTATCCGCTTGAACATTTAATTGAAGATGAAGATCCGAGTACGCATGAAAAAGTCGGACACATGCTTTTAACATTGGCACAGCAAAAACAAGTAGCCATAATCAATCCGCCTTCTGCATTTTTACTGCAGTCTAAAGCCGTGCAAGCACTCATTTGGGCTTTGTATGAACAACATCATCCTTTCTTCACTAAAGAAGAGCATCACATTATTGAAACATACTTTTTACCAACGTATTTAGAAGAAGATCCATTTATTGAAAGAAAACAAGCATTTGTGAAGAAACCATCGTTTGGTCGTGAAGGAGATACCGTTGAAATTTATAATGAAGACGGAATCAAAATAGACGAAGATCAGCATAAGACATATCAAGAATACACGGCTGTATATCAACAGTTTATTCCTTTGCCAACTGCAAAAATGAAGACGCAAACGAAAACAGTAGAGGCTCATATCATGTACGGGTGCTTTTTATTAAATGGAAAAGCAAGCGCAGTAGGAATTCGAGCTGGAAATCAAATTACAGATAACGAATCGTATTATTTGCCGATTGGATTAAAATGAAAAGGGGAACTAAAAATGACACAATGGATTGATTGGGCTAGTATAGGGAGTTTTTTATCTCACGTAGCGGTAGGATTAGGGCTATTATTTATCGGAGTAATCGTATTTGAATTAACAACAAAATTTAATGATCGTGAACTTATAAAAAAAGGAAATGTCGCAGTCGCTTTGAAGTTATGGGGAAAAGGAATTGGGCTTGCTATTGTCATTTTCACTGTGTGGAGCAACAGCTTAAATTTGGTAGATGCAACTCTTTGGGGAGTAGTAGGTATCATTACTCAAGTAGTGACATATTGGATTATTGAATTTATTATGACGCCTAAAACGAGCCTAGCCAAAAAAGTAGAAGAAGGAAATGTAGCGGTTGGAGTAACTCTTTTTGCAGCATCGATAGCCGTTGGCCTTATTGTCGCTGGAAGCTTAACATATTAAAAGAAGGCGATTCCTGTTTTACGGGGAATCGCTTTTTTTATGTCCAGATTGCTCGTGTTCACTTAGTAATAATATACGTGTATTTTCACGGTCGGCACGAACAATTTTTTGCTGTGTGTAAAGCGGAATGACAAAGAGCAAAATAAATAAAAAAACATAGCTCATTTTTGTTATCCTCCCATGTAAATTGTAAACGCCTGCTAATAGTGTGTGACAAACAATACGTAAATATAGCATATTTGACTGGATAAACTGGGAAAAATTGAGGGGTGCAAAAAGAATATAATCTTACCTTCAACAAAAACTAAAAGCAGTATAGAGACACGTCTTTTATTAAGAAAGGAGTTGGGAAAAGTGAAAAGGTGGCTCATTTTGTTTTTATTGATCGTAATCGCATCTGGATGTGGACGTCCAGATGAAACGTCTCAACCGAGCATTTTCCTTATACCAGAAGGGTACAAAGGATGGGTTATGGTCGAATATGATAAAGATAACGGAAATCCTAGCAAGACAGAAGGAGACTACACTGTATTTAAAGTAAACGAGCAGGGAGTCGGGAAAACCAAAACGCTTTTAAGCGGCGGCGGCTGGGCAAGAAATAAATATTTCTATGTAAATAAAAATGGAGAGCGAAAGCAATTGAAGCAAGGGAAGATGATTCATGGCACGACTCAAGGTAACAAAAATCATACGGTAACCTACTTTTTCGTCGGCACCGCAAAAGAGTTCGACAAGGCCGGGGACTATCGAAGAAAACTTACCGAAGAAAGTTCTTCGTAAAAAAGAAACGCTGCCTCTTTGGCAACGTTTCTTTTCTATCTTCATTTGAATGTGCAAAAGACGGTGTCTTTTAAACGTTGAATTTCGTTTAGTGCTTCTTCCTGCTTATGAATTACCCAATCTGGCAATGAGTGTTCAACCGACAGCTCGTCGAAACAAGCCCCGCATGTTTTAACTTCAATATAAGATTCAATATATTGAAGGTGATCTAAGTTATAAGCCCAAAGTCGACGTTCAGGGCAGATTGTTTCCAAGTAAAGCGGAAGCTGAAAAAAAGGATCTACTGCTTCAGAAAGTTCTAACGGTCCTTGGCCCTCAGCGCTGATGACGTCTAGATAACCACAGTGAGGACACGTGCATGAGTGCGTTGACCCGCTCAATTTTTTATCCAGTTTTACAACTCGCGCACATAGTTCGCAGTTTGGACATTTTACTAAGATAAAGTCAAGGAACTTATCTAAAAATTGCTGCTGTATTACTTGTTGATTTGTCATTTTTTGTACCTCTAACTGTCAAACTTTTTTTAGTTACGAAAATAAATAATGAAACCTACATACTATTCATAACACATGATGGGGGTTAAAACAACAAAAACCCTTTTCGACAGCAGGGTTGTGTGATATAGTATGACAAATCAGAATAAATAAAGAAAAATGGTGAGAAAACATGAGTCAAAACGAACAATGGACATCAAAACTCGGCTTTATCTTGGCATCCGCCGGTTCAGCAATTGGAATCGGAGCCATTTGGAAACTTCCTTATGTAGCCGGAACAAGCGGAGGAGGGGCCTTTTTTTTACTGTTTATCTTGTTTACAGCAATTATTGGTTTGCCGCTTTTGCTTGCTGAATTTGTACTAGGTAGACATACACAAAAAGAAGCAATTCGTGCTTATGATGCAGTTGCTCCCGGTTCTCTTTGGAAAGGAATCGGGTATTTAGGCGTGATTACATGCTTCATTTTATTATCTTTCTATAGTGTAGTAGGAGGATGGATTTTACAATATATTTTTGCAAGCGTCACGGGTCAGCTGAATGGAGTAAGTGACTACGGGAGTTTATTTAACTCCACCATTGCTAATCCGACAAGTGCTGTTATCTCTCAATTTGTTTTTCTTCTTTTAACAATTGTTGTAGTAGCAAGAGGTATTCAAAATGGTATTGAAAAAGCAAACAAAATTTTAATGCCTGCTCTCTTTATTTTATTTATTATTATTATTATTCGTTCTTTAACATTAGACGGAGCGATGGAAGGCGTATCTTTCTTTTTGTATCCAGATTTTTCAAAGCTTACCTCCCAAACCATTTTGTTTGCAATGGGACAAGCATTCTTTTCGCTTAGCGTAGGCGTTTCGGTTATGGTTACGTACAGTTCGTATCTGTCTAAACAGCAAAACTTGCCAAAATCGGCTATTTCAATTTCAGCGTTAAATATTTTGATTTCTTTACTAGCAGGTTTGGCAATTTTCCCTGCAGTCTTTTCAATGGGCGTAAAGCCGACGGAAGGACCAGGTCTTTTATTTATTGTATTGCCTTCTATTTTTGAACAGCTTCCGTTCGGAATTGTGTTTCAAACTTTCTTTTTGGCGCTGTTTTTATTTGCTACTTTAACATCTGCGTTTTCGATGTTAGAAATTATTGTTGCTTCATTAGCCAAAGGAGAGCAGCATAAGCGCATAAAGCTATCTTGGATTTCGGGCTTACTAATCTTTGTGGTAGGAATACCTTCAGCACTATCGTATGGTTTATTAAGTGACGTATCGATCTTTGGAAAAAGCATCTTTGACGCTTTTGATTTTCTTGTAAGTAATATCCTTATGCCTCTCGGTGCTCTTTTAATTGCCATCTTTGTTCCTTGGAAGATGAAAAAAGATGTGTTAATTGAAGAGTTTAAGCATGGTTCGACGAATGTGAAGCGCTGGTTCTCTTTATGGCTTCTTGCTATTCGATACATCGCACCTGTTTTAATTATCATTGTATTTATTAATATGCTAGGCTTTATCTAACGAAAAAACGCTGTTAAAACGCTTGGTTTTAACAGCGTTTTTTTTGGAGGAAAAGGAGGAGTATGATGCTTGATTTCTTGTACGATATGTTTGTAGGAGCAGGGGTATTTATTTTATTATTCGTTCTTTTGCTAGTAGCGAGAACGTCGGGGAAACGCAAGAAATAGGCGGGTATAATTCCCAGTGTAAAAACCCCAAAAAAGACTAACACCACAGAATTAAACTATGATAATATATTATCCTATGAGCATAACCAATGCTCACATATGTTGTGATGAAGCGTTTTTTAGAAAGAGGGATCATCTTGAGTGGAGAAGTTCTTGTCAAGATTTTATCTCAAGCGTATGAACAAAAAAAGACATTACCAATCGTCTCATTCTCGTCTTTTTTTGAACAAAAAAAGGTGGGCTTTCGTTTAAATAACGATGTGTCCGCTGATATCATCTACCATACGCTTACATGTATTCAGAGAAAAACGTGTGTCCAAGATGTGTTAGTGGAAGTACTAAAAGTTGATAGTCCAAACAATGACGGGGCATTTTCTGATTGTGTATATATTTTAGCAAATGGTACAAACCAGCAAGTGAAAGAATGGGTTCAACCCTTACATCCTAAAAGAGTTACACAAGGATATCAGCACGGGACACCCATTGATGCGCCACAGTTAAAAAATGACTACCACGTGTTTGCCGTTACTTGGTCATAAGCGTTTAACCCAAAAAACATCCTGCTGTCGCTGCAGGATGTTTTTTGTTAATAAGGATGGGCGTCTTTTCCTTTTTCATTAGCTTCTTCTACCGCATCAGCAGCTTTGTTGCTTCCTAACGGTGAACCGCCTTCTTTTGGCAATTTCCCATATGTAGGAGTCATTTCTGCTCCCATTTCAATTTCTAAAGAACCATCATCATGCATGAGAAGACCGATACCATTAGCTACTCGATTGCCGTAGTCAAAATCACATTGAGTTAAAAGCTCAATCATCTTTGTTTGAACGGTATGGTGACAGCACTTTAAACCGTCTACTAAGTTTTGAATAAGCTCATCACGTTCCCAGTCTTCTAATAAACGATAGCGTTCACCAGCTTGCTTAAAGTCATTTGTACGGTCAATTTTTTCTTTTTTTACATTCCCTTCAACATAAGGCTGATGAGGTTTTGGATGATCATGCGCTTCTTGAAGACCTCCAAGAGAAGATGGCTCATAATTCACATGCGGGTTCTGACCAGGAGCTGCATCTACATGATAGGCCATTTGACCATCTCGTTGATTTGTTGCTACATGTTTTTTCGGCGCGTTAATAGGCAGTTGCAAGTAGTTTGTTCCCACACGGTGACGCTGCGTGTCGGAATAAGAAAACGTTCTTCCTTGCAGCATTTTATCATCAGAAAAATCTAGCCCATCCACAAGCACACCCGTACCAAATGCGACTTGCTCCGTTTCAGCAAATACGTTGCTTGGATTTTTATCTAGGACCATTTTACCTACTGGAAGAAATGGAAACTGGTCTTCCGGCCAAATTTTCGTGTCATCAAGCGGATCGAAATCTAGTTCGGAATGCTCTCCGTCTTCCATGACTTGCATACAAAGTTCCCACTCAGGGTAGTTGCCGCTCTCGATCGCTTCATACAAGTCTTGAGTAGCGTGACTGATATTTTTAGCCTGAATTTCTTCTGCTTGTTTTTGGGTCAAATTTTTAATTCCTTGTTTTGGTTCCCAATGGTATTTAACAAGAAAGGCATCGCCATCTTTGTTTACCCACTTATATGTATTAACACCGGAACCTTGCATTTGCCGATAGTTAGCAGGTATTCCCCAAGGTGAAAATAAAAAAGTAATCATATGCATAGCCTCAGGTGTATGAGAAATAAAATCAAAAATACGCTCGGTATCTTGACGGTTTGTCACAGGATCGGGCTTAAAAGCATGAATCAAATCAGGGAATTTAATAGCATCGCGAATAAAAAATATTTTAAGGTTATTTCCTACTAAGTCCCAGTTCCCGTCTTCTGTATAGAACTTTACAGCAAATCCCCTTGGGTCTCGCATCGTTTCTGGAGAGTCCTTTCCATGAGTTACGGTAGAAAATCTGACAAAAACGGGCGTCTGTTTGCCTGCTCCTGAAAAAACTTTTGCGCGGGTATATTTTTCAACGGGCTCGTCCCCAAGTTTTCCGTACGTTTCAAAATATCCATGAGCTCCCGTTCCTCGGGCATGAACAACACGTTCCGGTATACGTTCACGATCAAAATGCGAAAGTTTTTCAATCAGCTGGTAATTTTCAAGAGTAGCAGGTCCTCTGTTGCCTACCGTTCGAGAATTTTGGTTATCACGAATGGGGTGACCTTGACGCGTCGTAAGCGTCTGCTCGTTCTCTCCGCTTGCATAGCGTTTGTCTTCCGAGTCACCTGATCCGCTAACATTTGTACCATGAATGCCTTTATGGCTCATAAAATAATCCTCCTTATTTAAAACATAACCAAGACTATTTTTTTCAGCCCGCGCTTTTTTATTCATTAATATGGAAATAATATAAATTTTTAGAAGAAAAGCTGTTTTGCTGAAGAGGGGAACAAATCCACTAAACGAATAATTTTAAAAAAAGTTTCACATTTCAAAAAAAAATAAATTGTTTTTTTTGAAATATAAAGATAATGTTACGGGTGATTTTTTACCTATTATTAGTGTAGGAAAAGGAATAATATTGGAATATATTAGCTTTTTTGTCGAACTTATTAAGTGTTAAACGACAATAAACTACGACAATATACACCATACGGCTGCGCTACTGTCGTTTCCTGTAACATAAATGTAATATTAGTGATGTTATTTTGTAATAATGTGTTGTTACAATGTAAACGTCTTATAGATTAGTAGATTATGGCATTGGAGGAACCTTTTTTTATGAAAAAGTTGATATATTCGTTAGCGTTATGTGGATCTTTAACAGTAGTACCTACAATTAGTGAAGCTGCTTTAGGAGATGCTACGCTGCACCCAGGAACAAGTAATTCAGATGTGAAAGAATTACAGCAAAAATTAAAAAACAAAGGTTATTTTACATACGGTACAACAACAAACTATTACGGTTCAATCACGACTAGCGCAGTAAAATCGTTTCAGCGCGCAAATGGTTTATCAGCAGATGGTATTGCAGGTCAAGCTACATTTAATAAACTGCTAGGAAGCGGAAGCTCATCAAGTTCATCAGTTAGCTCAAGCTCATTGCTGCGCGTTGGTTCAACAGGACCAAACGTACAATCTTTACAGCAACAGCTAAAGAATAAAGGCTATTTTAAAGGAACTACAACTCAATACTTCGGTTCAATTACAAAGAATGCAGTAATGGCATTTCAACGTGCAAATGGACTGTCTGTGGATGGAATTGCGGGTCCAGCTACGTTAAGTAAATTAAAAAATGGGGGTTCTAGCGCTTCAACTGGCGGTTCTAGCTCTAGCAGCTCAACTATTTTACGTCAAGGTATGAAAGGTTCAGCAGTAAGCAGCCTTCAGCAAAAACTAAAAAATAAAGGTTACTTCTCAGCTGGTGTAACAGGATACTTTGGCTCAATTACAACAAGTGCAGTAAAATCATTTCAACGTGCAAATGGTTTATTAGTAGACGGAGAAGCGGGTCCGGATACGCTAAATAAATTAAACTCAAGCAGCTCTAGCAGCTCAAAACCTTCAACATCAACAGGAAGCAGCACAAGCTCAAGCTCAGCTTCAAAAGTTATTTCATACGGTAAACGTTTTATGGGAACACCTTATGTTTGGGGCGGAGCTGCGCCTGGAGGATTTGATTGCAGTGGTTACCTTAACTATGTATATCGCAATGCAGTAGGTGTAAGTCTTCCTCGTACAGTTGCTAGTATCTATCAAACTGGTACGCGTGTAAGTTCACCTCAGCCTGGAGATATCGTTTTCTTTGAAACGTACCAACCAGGAGCTAGCCATGCTGGAATTTATATCGGAAACGGTCAATTCATGCATGCAGGTTCTTCAACAGGCGTAACAATCACATCATTAAGCAACTCTTACTGGTCAAAACGTTACTTAGGAGCAAAGCGTTACCTATAAGAGTGTAACAAAAAGGAGTAGTTGCATAACTATTCCTTTTTTCTATGCACCGTAAACGTAAAAGTAGGAAATTTTTGTGTCGTTTGGTATGATAATTGGAGAATAAACAAAAGGAGTGTATAAAATGGCTATTGTAGATGTAACCATTATTCCGGTAGGTACGGAAACGCCAAGCGTGAGTCAGTACGTAGCTGATATTCAAAAAGTGCTGGCCAAGCATGAAGATGAAATTACATATCAATTAACCCCTATGAATACATTGATTGAAGGGGAATTAAGCACGCTGCTAAAAATTGTTCAAGAGATGCATGAAGTACCTTTTGAAAATGGTATTCAGCGCGTGTGTACAAATTTACGAATTGATGATCGCCGTGATAAAGAAAATCATACGATGGCTGGGAAATTACAATCAGTACAGTCTAAATTAAAAGCGAAATAAATAATATGCACTACAATAAAAAACGCTTGAGTATCTACTCAGGCGTTTTTTATTGTAGTTATACTTAATTGGCATGCACAAGAGAAAAAATTTGAAAAGCTACGCGCAGCCGAAGGGTTTCCTCTGACGTGTGAATAGGTCTTTTTAGTAACTCTTCGCATTTTTCGATTCGATAGATTACCGTGTTCCGGTGAACGAATAACTGCTTAGCAGTCTCTGAGATTTGGCAATTGGAATTTAGATATGTTTCAAGCGTGTCAAGTAAGATGGAGCGATCTTTCTTATCGTACTGCAGCAAACCTTCTAATGTTTGAGAATAGTAATCCTGTAAATCGTTTGCTGGAAGCAACCTCAGCAGCTCTTTAAACTGTTTTGGCTGATAAAATTGAATAAGCTTTGACTGATCTTTAAAATGGATGGTTTCAAGAGCTTCAACAGCTTCTTTATATGAGTCAGCGATTGTAAGTAGGGATTGGCTTTGGTTTCCAATTCCAAATGACATTCGCTTATCATAGTGACGGTAAACAGCTTCCTGCAAGCGATGCAAGCATTCTATAATCATAGGTTGAGAATGAGGTGTAAACAAGAGAATGTAAAGATTGTCATAGAAAAACAAAACGGCCTCTGTAGGACCTGCTGATAACTCATATTGAAGGAGCTCATAGATCATATCATCATCGCTGTAAGGCGTGAATGTAGAATGAATTTTCCCAACGGCGCAAATATAGCTGTTTCCTGCTGATAAGCCCATCATCTGTGCTTGAAAGGAAGCATCCTCAGGCGTTTTATAATAATTGTTAACAAGCTGATTGAAAAAATCGTTTTTTCGTCGCCGTTCAGCTTCATACAAAGCCTGCTGTCTCATCATTTCGAAGGATAAAACGTTTGTCGCTTGTTCAATCGTTAGGAGCGCTGAATCGGATAAAGAAACTTGGTGTTCAATAAATAAATAACTGTACTTTCTTGTATGAGTAGCAATCGGAAAAAGCGTAACGGTTTTTTTTGTGTTCAAAAAGGAAAAGGTTGTATATTTTGACGTTCGTAAAAACAGCTGCTTAGCGCCCGCTACCGCTTCTTCCATTGGGAGCGAAAAAGGTTCGCGTTTGTTTGTGTAAAAGAGTTCATGGCCATGGGTATCAAAAAGGGCAACGTGAGCATTGCATAACGTTTGAATGGATTGCATAATTTTCTCAATGCCTTTTCCTTGTAAGATGTAGGAGGAAAATAGCTGATGTGTGACCATCGCTTGCTGAAGCTCGGCTGTTTTTTTATCTAAAATAAAGCTGAGAGATTCATTAATAACCGCGCCTAACGTTTCGTCCGTTTGGAAATCAATGATTGGAAAGTGAAGTTCATCAGCTAGCTGACAAATAGAAACAGGCACGTGTTCGAAAAAACGCTTCGTTTTTATGGCCAATCCTGCACATTTCTTTTTAGCCATTCCTTCTACAAGTTTTGCTAAGCTTTCTTCATGTTCTTTGAAGTGATAACCCGTTGTAATTAAAAATTCTCCTTCTTTTAAAAAAGATAAAATATCGGGTGCGTCCATCATATTGACGTTATGTACTTTGCGGGTGACCCCTTTTTGTCCGGCTACTACAGATGCTTTCTCATAAATCGGGATGCGTAAAAGAGTTTGTAGTTCCATTATTCTTTACTCCTTTTGTTAAAAATTCTCACATTTCCCTGCGCGTATTTTTATCTACCTTCTATTTTATAAGAAAGTTTAGTTAAAATAAATAAAATTTTCAGAAAAAAATGTATAAATTGTTAATGAAGAAGTTTATTTAATTCTGTAAGATAAGATAAATAACATATAACGTTAGAAAAAGTAACGTATATAAGACTTTGTGTATTTAGTGATAATAGCCAAAAAAACACTAAATCATTGTAGGAAGTGTTAATGAAAACAATCAGTCATTTTCTTAAAATGAAGATAGCAGGAGGGATAGCAATGGTTGCAGATATGACGGGAAAATCTAAGCTTTGTCAGCAAATCGAAGAAAACATTAGCTGGTTGTCACAGTTTGGGTTAGATGAAAAAGAAGGTGTCACGAGGCTTTTATATACGGAACAGTGGAATGCAGCTCAAAAGGCATTGGAAGAAAAAATGAAGGGACTTCACCTCAAAACGTATTACGATGATGTAGGAAATTTATTTGGACGGTTGCAAGGAACGGGTCCAGAACAACAAGTTATTTTAACAGGATCCCATATCGACACCGTGATAAACGGAGGAAAATATGACGGGGCTTTTGGTGTTGTGGCAGGTATCATTGCTCTGCAGTACCTATATGCGCATTATGGCTCCCCTACAAAAACCTTAGAGGTCGTATCACTTTGTGAAGAAGAAGGTAGCAGATTTCCTCTTACGTATTGGGGATCAGGTAATATGAATGGATTACACAGCAAAAGTGATGCAAAACATGTTATAAATAAAGAAGGGGTTAAGCTGGATGACGCAATGAAACAGCTCAATTTCGGAGAAGGCCTCCACAGCGAGCCATACCGCACAGACATCGCTTCTTTTATTGAACTGCATATCGAGCAAGGAAAGCAGCTTGAAATGTCTCATTGCGATATCGGAATTGTTTCTAGTATCGTCGGGCAGAAACGATTTACAGTATCTGTTAAAGGTGAAAGTAACCATGCGGGCACAACCCCGATGAACATCCGAAAAGATGCATTTTATGTGAGCTGCAAACTCGCTAAGGCATTTATTGAATTGAGCGAAAAATATCATAACGCTTTATACGTAACGGTTGGAAAAATTACACTTTCTCCAAATGCACCGAATGTAATACCAGGATATGTAGAATTCACGGTCGATATAAGACATCATGAGTATAAGGTTTTACAAGAAGCAGAACGAGAAATGAAGGAAATTATCAAGCGAACAGCAGGGGATTTAGAAGTGAATCTCAACTGCTGGATGGATGAAAAACCTGTTGCCATGAGCGAAAAATTATCTGAACTTTCCAAAATTATTTCCTCGGAAAAGAATATCTCCTCCCGAGAATTAGTAAGCGGTGCAGGACACGACTCGCAGGTATTCGGGCGAAGAGTTCCCACATGTTTGTTATTCGTCCCGAGCCAAGATGGAATCAGCCATTCCCCAAAGGAATTCACCAAAGGAGAACAGTTAGAAAAAGGAGTAAAGGTCTTAATAGAACTATTATATAAACTTGCCTACTAGGAGGAATTTGACATGACTATAACAAAACAGCTTCATACACCGCCGCGTACGATTATGACACCAGGCCCCGTAGAAGCAGATCCACGCGTATTAAGAGCATTAGGAACACCTATTTTAGGTCAGTTCGACCCCGCATTTACGCGCATTATGAACGAAACGATGGAAATGCTTCGTGAGCTATTTCAAACCAAAAACAAATGGGCTTTTCCCGTTGATGGAACGTCTAGAGCTGGGATTGAAGCAGTTCTTGCAAGTGTAGTTGAACCGGGCGATAAAGTATTCGTCCCGATTTTCGGCCGCTTCGGCTATTTATTAACGGAAATTGCCGAGCGCTACGGAGCTGAGGTACACAATATTGAATGCGAATGGGGAGAAGTGTTTGACCCTGAGACCGTAATCCAGGAAATAAAAAAAGTAAACCCAAAAATCGTTGCAATGGTTCATGGCGAAACGTCTACAGGGAGAATGCAGCCTCTTAAAGAAATTGGTGCTGCATGTCGCGACCAAGATGTTTTATTTATCGTCGACGCAGTAGCTACTATCGGCGGCACGGATGTAAAAGTAGACGAGTGGAACATTGACGCATTGATTGCAGGTACACAAAAGTGTTTATCTGTTCCGTCGGGTATGGCACCTATCACGTACAATGATCGTATTGAAAAAATTATCATGGAACGTAAAAAAGTTGAAAAAGGAATTGCGACAAAAGCAGATGCTCAAACTGTTCGTCTGCGTCCAAATATTATCAGCAACTATTTTGATTTGAGTCAGCTTCAAGACTATTGGAGTGAGCGCAGGCTAAATCATCACACGGAAGCAACGTCCATGCTCTATGCTTTGAGAGAAGGACTGCGCGTTATTTTAGAAGAAGGGTTAGAAGAAAGATTTGCAAGGCATCGTCTCCACGAAAAAGCACTTGTAGCCGGAATTAAAGCAATGGGATTATCTTTATTTGGCGATGAGCACTCAAAAGTTCCAACCGTTACGTGCGTCTTAATTCCATTAGGAATTGACGGGGAAGCAGTTCGTTCTACGCTTCTTGAACAATTTGGAATTGAAATCGCAAGTTCTTTTGGGCCGATGCACGGAAAAATATGGCGTATCGGTACAATGGGATACAGCTGCCGTAAAGACAACGTTCTCTTTACATTAGCCGGTCTTGAAGCAGTGCTTATTCGAAACGGGGCAAGCGTAAATGCAGGTTCTGCTCTGCAAGCAGCTTTAGAAGTTTATGAGGAAGAAGTAGCGTTGTCTAGTCTGTAAAGATTCGTTATTCACCATATAAAGAAAAGAGGAGATTTTCTATGAGCGAATACTTTTTCACACACCCATATGCATCGCAGCGTACGTGCACGTTTGGAAAAAACGGAATGGTAGCAACTAGTCAGCCTCTTGCCGCTCAGGCGGGTCTTGAAATGTTGAAAAAAGGAGGCAATGCAGTAGATGCTGCTATTGCCTCCGCAGCTTGTTTAACGGTGGTAGAACCTACTTCAAATGGAATTGGCGGAGACGCATTTGCTCTTGTGTGGATAAATGAAGAACTATATGGACTCAACGCGAGCGGTCCTGCTCCTGCTTCTATCTCTATTGAGGCTCTGCGCGCCATGGGGATAAAAGAGATGCCGGCTCGCGGTTTTGTTCCTGTTACGGTCCCAGGTGCCCCGAGTGCGTGGGTGGAGCTGTCAAAACGCTTTGGCCGGCTACCGTTAAAAGAAGTGCTGCAGCCGGCTATTTCTTATGCGCAAGAAGGGTTCCCAATCTCCCCAATTTTAGGGTACAATTGGGAACGAGCGTTTGAACGATTTACACACGCGTTAAAAGGTGAAGAATATAAACACTGGTTTGAGACATTTACTAACAATGGATCTGCTCCTAAGGTAGGGGAAATGTGGCGATCACCAGACCATGCTGCTACACTGCTTGAAATTGCCGAAACGAATGGAGAATCTTTTTACAGAGGGGATTTAGCTGATAAAATAGCAGCTTTTTCGAAAAAACACGGCGGATTTTTAGCAAAAGAGGATTTAGCAGCTTTTAAAGCAGAGTGGGTAAAGCCGATTTCAACTTCTTACCGAGGATACGATGTGTGGGAAATACCGCCCAACGGCCAAGGCCTTATTGCGCTTTTAGCTCTAAATACGCTAAAAGGTTTTTCTTTTGATGCCAAAGATTCTGTCGATACATACCACAAGCAAATTGAAGCTATGAAGCTAGCGTTTGCAGATGGACAAAAATTTATTACAGATGCTGATAAAATGACAGTAGCAGTTGAAGATTTGTTGAATGATTCTTATGCAAACAAGCGCAGAGGGCTGATTGGTGAAAAAGCGCTTATTCCCGAAGCCGGACAGCCGTCTCATAGCGGCACGATCTATTTGGCTACAGCTGATGGAGAAGGAAACATGGTATCATTCATTCAAAGTAATTACATGGATTTTGGCTCAGGACTTGTCGTACCTAATACGGGCATATGCCTGCAAAACCGCGGGCACAATTTTTCGTTAGACCCACAGCACCATAACCGATTAGAGCCTGGAAAACGAACCTATCATACCATTATTCCTGGATTTTTAACAAAGAATAAAAGTGCTGTAGGTTCATTCGGTGTAATGGGTAAATTTATGCAGCCGCAAGGACATGTGCAAGTCATCATGAATATGATTGATTTTCATCTAAATCCTCAGGCAGCTTTAGATGCACCAAGATGGCAGTGGATTGAACATAAAAAGGTTCTTGTGGAAAAAGAAATGCCTTCACATATTGTAGAAGCATTAGAACGCAAAGGGCATGATATTCATGTGGCTACGAGCAGACATACGTTTGGAAGAGGGCAGATTATTTTAAGAGATGAACAAACCGGTGTATTATACGGCGGCACAGAAGCGCGAACAGACGGAGCCGTCGTTGCTTATTAGATCACAGAGAAAGGAGCGCGAGAAATGCGACAATTGGATATTTTTATAGCGTTTTTTCGCTCAGGTATGCTCGGCTACGGAGGAGGACCTTCAGCTATTCCACTTGTAAAAAAAGAAGTAGTCGATACGTACAAGTGGATGGATGACGATGAATTTGGCGATTTATTAGCAATTGCCAATACGCTGCCTGGGCCTATTGCGACAAAGCTGGCTGGATACATCGGCTATCGAGTCGGCGGTATCTTAGGTCTCGGTACAGCTTTATTTGCAGCCGTTATTCCAACCGTTTTTTTAATGGTATTACTGTTGACCACTTTAACGCAATTTAAAGATCAGCCCTGGGTTATGGGGATGACCAAAGCAGTCGTTCCTGTAGTGGGAGTGATGCTCGCAGTTATGACATGGGATTTTTTCAAAAAATCAACGTCTGGTTTAGGCTGGACGCCAGCTATTATCTTACTCATTATTAGTTTAGGACTAATGGAATTTGCCCATATTCATCCAGCAGTTATTATTATTGTACTTATGGCAGCAGCTTGGATTCCGCTAAAACGAAAAGGAAAAAAAGGCGAAAGCGATGAGCACAAGCAAAAGAGGGAATCGGTATGATTTATATTCAGCTATTTATGGCGTTTTTTGTTTCAAATATTTTAGGCTATGGAGGAGGACCTGCGTCGATTCCGCTCATTCAAAAAGAAGTTGTAGACCGCTACCATTGGCTTACCGTTAAAGAGTTTAGTGAAATGCTGGCAATTGGAAATGCGCTTCCAGGTCCAATTGCGACAAAAATGGCGGGATTTATCGGATATCAGCAGGCAGGGATTTTAGGCTCGGTGATTGCTCTTTTTGCAACGATTGCTCCGTCGGTTTTGCTTTTAGTCATTTTACTTCGAATATTATTTAAGTATAAAGATTCACCAAATGTTAAGAAAATGACCAACTACATTCGTCCCGTAATCGCTATTTTACTTGGCTTAATGGCGTATGAATTTTTTATGAATTCATACGGTGATTCAGGTATATGGCAAACTCTATTTTTAGTAGCAGCCAGCTTTCTTTTATTGGAAAAATTACGTGTGCATCCAGCGTTCGTTATTGTCGGAGCACTCGTATACGGAGCTGTTTTTCTTGCTTAAATGAAGCTCTCAAATGCTGAGAGTTTTTTTTGTAAAAGAGACGAAAAGAGGGAGAACAATGGTTGAAAAAGCACTATTAGAAGACGTGCAGGACCTGGTTAGCCTGCGAATGCTGCTCATGAAAGAACTGGGAGAACTAAATGAGAGTGAGGAGCTGTTTCGAAAGGCGACAGAAGAATATTTTACTGCGAATATAAATAGCCCAAATAATTATACGGCTATTTTAAAAGTCGATGGAAAAGTTGTATCAGCAGGAAGCATCGTCTTTTTTATACGTCCGCCTTCACCGGGTAACCTTCAAGGAAAAGAAGCATATGTTATGAACATGTATACAGCTTTTGATCACCGAAAGCACGGCTATTCTTCCGCTATTTTAAAGCACTTGATGCAGTACGGCCAAAAAAGTGGTGTAAATCGAATATGGTTAAATGCTTCCGCCGCTGGAAAAAGCTTGTATCAAAAACATGGATTTATTGAATATGACTCTGAAATGGAATACGTGTTTGAAAAAAATTAAAGTGACAAAACTCTTGATAGAGAGAGGTTTGAAGGGGAAATGGTTTTTAAAAAATAAAAAAAATTAATAAAAAGTGTTGACGAAGATAAAAAAACCATTCATAATACAAATCAACATCACACAACATTACACACAACTTGGAAGCGACAAACAGTTTCAAACGATCGGAACTGATTATCCAAGTACGCATACATAGTCAATACTGAGCGTTGATAGGAGCACGAGTAGAAAAAATTTCCCTGTATCAGAGAGCTGACGGTTGCTGCGAGTCAGAACAAAAATTTTTTCGAAGTACATTCCTTGAGCATCTTTTCCGAGCAGGAAAAGACGGCCTGGCCGTTATTTTAATGAAGAGGCAAGCAAAATGCTTGCAACTAGGGTGGTACCGCGAATTTTCGTCCCTACTGACTCTTAAGAACAATCTTAAGGGTGAGTAGGGACTTTTTGTATTTCGGTCCATTATAATTTTATATCCATTACAAGCGATGAAAAGAGCATAGTAGCAAAATCTTCCCTGTATTCAGAGAGCTGATGGTTGGTGCGAATCAGTACAAAAGAGATTGCGAATTACATTCTTGGAGCTTTCTTTTGGCAATAGTCAAAAGCGGCAATAGCCGTTATCTTAATGAAGAGGCAAGCAATGCTTGCAATTAGGGTGGTACCGCGATCAATTCGTCCCTACTGATACAATCAGTAGGGACTTTTTGTATATCCGCATAAGCGGCTGTGTAGGTGTAAAACGGATTTTTAAATACAAACTAAACGAAAAGATCCGTTCAAGGTTGTAAAATCAAAGGAGGATTTTTAAAATGACAAAATCACTAGAACAATTACGAGGACAAATCGACGAAATAAATTTAGAAATTTTAGAATTATTAAATAAACGCGGTGAAATCGCACAAGAAATTGGAAAAGTAAAAGGTACACAAGGTGTGAATCGCTTTGATCCAGTTCGTGAACGTAAATCATTAGATCAAATCTTAGCTAACCATAATGGTCCATTCGAAGCTTCAACAATTCAGCATATTTTCAAAGAAATTTTCAAAGCAAGCTTAGAACTTCAAGAAGACGATCACCGTAAAGCACTTCTTGTATCTCGTAAAAAGAAATCAGAAGATACAATCGTTGACATCAACGGCACAAAAGTAGGACCTGGAAACTTAGAATTCGTAATGGGACCATGTGCAGTAGAAAGCTACGAACAAGTAAAAGAAGTGGGCTTAGCGCTTAAAGAACAAGGCATTACATTAATGCGCGGCGGAGCGTTCAAACCACGTACATCACCTTACGATTTCCAAGGTCTTGGAGTGGAAGGATTAAAAATCTTACGTCAAGTAGGAGATGAGCTAGGTCTATCAATTATCAGTGAAATTGTTTCTCCTCAAGATATTGAAACGGCTCTAGACTACGTAGATGTGATTCAAATTGGTGCACGTAACATGCAAAACTTCGAGCTATTAAAAGCTGCAGGTTCTGTAGACAAACCAATTCTTTTAAAACGTGGATTGGCAGCAACAATTGAAGAATTCATTAACGCTGCTGAATACATTATGTCTCGCGGAAATGGAAACATTATTCTTTGTGAACGCGGTATCCGCACATACGAGCGTGCAACACGCAACACATTAGATATCTCAGCTGTTCCAATCTTGAAAAAAGAAACGCATTTACCAGTTGTAGTAGACGTAACGCATTCGACAGGACGCAAAGACTTACTATTACCATGTGCAAAAGCAGCGATTGCTATCGGCGCAGATGCTGTAATGGCAGAAGTTCATCCAGACCCAGCAGTAGCACTATCAGATTCAGCACAGCAAATGAACATTCCTGAATTCCACAAATTCATGGAAGAATTAAAAGGTGCAGCAGTAAAATTATCTTAATTTCATAGTGATACAGTGATAAGAAACTAGTAGCAAACATTTCCCTGTCTCAGAGAGCTGACGGTTGGTGGAAGTCAGTACAAAAATGTGAGCGAATTACACTCTTTGAGTACTCTTTTACAGAGCGGTCAGCGGATCGTTAACAATTCGAGGTGGCAAGCAATGTTTGCAACTAGGGTGGTATCGCGAGAAAAACTCGTCCCTATGACGTAGGGGCGAGTTTTTTATTTTTTATAACAGAAAGGAATCGATAATATGAGATATTTAACAGCAGGAGAATCGCACGGACCTCAATTAACAGCGATTATTGAAGGAGTACCAGCAGGACTTGAGTTAACAGCCGAACATATTAATGAAGACTTAGCAAGAAGACAAAAGGGACATGGGCGCGGACGCCGCATGCAGATTGAAAAAGACCAAGTTCAGATTAAAGGCGGTGTTCGCCACGGTGAGACGCTTGGTTCACCAATTGCTTTAGTCGTTGAAAACAAAGATTTTACGCACTGGAGAAATATTATGGGTGCTGATCCAGTTGATCATGATGAAGAAGTAAAGAGACAAATTACAAAACCTCGTCCAGGTCACGCGGATTTAAATGGAGCGATTAAATACGGCCACAGAGATATGCGAAACGTATTAGAACGTTCATCTGCTCGTGAAACGACGGTACGAGTAGCCACAGGCGCAGTTGCCAAACAAGTATTAAAAGCTGTAGGTGTAAATATTGCATGTCACGTACTTGAAATCGGCGGTGTGAAAGCTGAAAAAACGGCATATGAGTCGCTAACAGAACTTCAGGAAAAAACTGAAGCGTCACCTGTTCGCTGCTTAGATGAAGAAGCGGGACAGAAAATGATGAAAGCAATCGATGATGCAAAAGAAAATGGAGACAGCATTGGTGGCGTAGTGGAAGTAGTAGTAGAAGGAATGCCTACTGCAGTAGGCAGTTACGTGCACTATGATCGTAAGTTAGATTCAAAGCTAGCTGCTGCTATTATGAGCATTAACGCGTTTAAAGGCGTTGAAATCGGCGTAGGCTTTGAAGCAGCTCGCAGACCGGGAAGTGAAGTCCATGATGAAATTCTATGGGATGAACAAAACGGCTATACGCGTAAAACGAATAATGCAGGAGGTTTAGAAGGAGGCATGACAACAGGGATGCCGATTGTGGTGCGAGGCGTCATGAAACCTATTCCTACCTTATACAAGCCGCTGCAAAGTATAGATATTGATACAAAAGAGCCGTTTGCTGCAAGTATTGAACGATCAGACAGCTGTGCAGTACCGGCGGCGGCGGTTGTAGCAGAATCAGTGATTGCTTGGGAACTAGCATCTGCTATTATCGATCAATTTGGGGCAGATCGAATTCAGTTAATTCAAGAAAATGTAAAAAAACACGAAGAATACGCAAAGCAATTTTAAAGAATAAAGGAGAATGAAAGGTGAAAACACGTGTATTACTTATTGGCGTTGGCCTTATTGGAGGATCATTAGCGCTAGCTATGAAGAAGCATCGTCACGTAACAGTCGTTGGAGCTGATATCAACACAAATGAAGTACAAGTAGCCAACCAGCTAGGTATCATTGATTATGTAGCTGAAGATATAAAAACAGAAGCAGCCCAAGCAGATTATATCGTGCTTGCTACTCCAGTAGAGTATACGACAGCATGGATACACGACCTTTCTACTTGGAAGCTTAAAGAAACGGTTATCGTAACGGATGTCGGAAGTACAAAAGGTGAAATTATGAAAGCAGCCCAAGCGCTGAATAAAAAACGTATTTCATTTATTGGGGGGCATCCGATGGCTGGTTCTCATACGAGCGGTGCAGTCAATGCACGAGCGGATTTATTTTGTTCGGCGCGCTATATTTTAACGCCGTTTGAAAATGAGCAAAAAGAAAAAATAGATGCGCTTATGCATTTGCTAGAGCCTACAGGTGCACAATTTGTACCGCTTGATGCAGCTACTCATGACCAAATCACCGGAGTTGTCAGTCATTTACCACATGTGATTGCAACCAGTCTAGTAAGACAAGTCAAAGGCTATTCAGCAAATAATCATCTTGTTACAGAAATGGCGGCAGGCGGTTTTCGAGATATTACGAGAATTGCTTCAAGCAACCCTCATATGTGGAGAGACATATTAAAGCAAAACCGTTCTATGCTTTTAACATTGCTCGATGACTGGATGAAAGAAATGGAACAAGTAAAACTATTAGTAGAAAAAGGTGACGGACACGAGTTATTTGATTACTTTTCAGATGCTAAAGAATTTCGTGATTCGCTTCACGCATAAAAGGAGAGACAGATTGTGACAGTAAAAGCTTTACGAGGAACGATTCAAATTCCAGGAGATAAATCCATTTCTCACCGTTCCGTCATGTTTGGTTCAATTGCAGAAGGAACAACAACAATTAACGGATTTTTGCCGGGAGATGATTGCCTTAGCACCATTTCCTGCTTTCAAAAACTAGGTGTAGATATTCAAATGATTGATGAACAAAGCGTCGTGGTAAAAGGAAAAGGTCTACAAGCGCTAAAAGAGCCATCTGATATTTTAGATGTCGGAAATTCGGGCACCACGATTCGCCTCATGATGGGGATTTTAGCAAATACACCCTTTCATTCAACGTTAATTGGAGACGAATCTATTGCCAAACGCCCTATGAAGCGTGTGACTGGTCCGCTTCGTGATATGAATATTCATTTAGACGGCCGAAAAGACGCTAATTTTACACCGCTTGTTATTCGAGGTGGGAAAGCAAAAGGTATACAATATACATCTCCTGTTGCAAGCGCACAAGTAAAATCAGCTATTTTACTTGCTGGACTGCAGGCGGAAGGAACAACTTCTGTAACGGAACCGGCGAAATCGCGTGATCATACAGAACGTATGCTAGAGGCGTTTGGAGTTAAAGTGAAAGAAGAAGGATTAACCGTTTCAATTGAAGGCGGTCAAACGTTAAGAGGAACGCATGTAGAAGTGCCTGGTGATATTTCGTCAGCTGCATTCTTTTTAGTAGCGGGGGCTATTATTGCAAACAGTCGCATTGAAATTCAAAAAGTTGGGATGAATCCGACTCGAACGGGTATTTTAGATGTGCTTTCAAATATGGGGGCTTCGATCGAGACAGTCAAAGAAACAAAAGAAACGGCGGAACCCTATGCAGATTTAGTTGTAGAAGCTTCTCACTTAAAAGGTACGGAAGTAGGCGGAGACTTAATTCCACGTCTAATTGACGAAATCCCAATTATTGCACTAGCTGCCACACAGGCAGAAGGGATTACCGTTATTAAAGATGCTGCAGAGTTAAAAGTCAAAGAAACAAATCGTATTGATACGGTAGTGAATGAGTTAACCAAAATGGGAGCTAACATTGAAGCAACGGAAGATGGAATGATTATTCACGGAGGTACAAAACTTCATGGAGCAAATGTAAACAGCCACGGAGATCACCGTATCGGCATGATGCTTGCTGTTGCCTCTTGTATTGCAGAAGGGGAAACAATTATTGAAAATCGTGACGCGGTATCCGTTTCGTACCCGCAGTTTTTTGCTCACTTAGAGTCTTTACAGCAGTAAATTCCCTTATTATGTTAAAATAGCAGTTTGAAAGTTGTAAGGAATTTATAAAATTAAAACCAATGACTCTATATTTCGCCGGAGAAATCCGATATAATCATTACAACACCTCTAGTATTAAATAGAATTTGGTGAATGATTATGTTTTTGATGATTGTCTACATCGGGGCCATTTTATTTTTTATAAAAATGTTTATGGATCGAGATTTTATTTGGTTTTTGTTTCTATTGCCATTTTTGATGTTTGTTATGTTTTTTGAAACAGACTATCTTGATCATGTCCCTGAATCTGGAAGGTTAATTATCTTTACGTTTTCTTTTTTAGTCATTTATGCAATGGTTTTAGTGTATAATCGATACTTTAGAAAAGAAGGATGTAAAGAGTAAATTCAAATGTGAATCCATTGATAATGATAAAAAAAGCATGCCCTACGGCGTGCTTTTTTTATCGCTTGAATTGACATCCACTGGTGTAAGCGGCTTTTTAGCAGGGCCTTCTACCACAGATCCGTCGTAAGAAAAACGAGAACCGTGACAAGGACAGTCCCACGTGCGGTCACCGGCGTTCCAATTTACTTCACATCCTAAGTGCGTGCATGTAGTATCGACGCAGTGAAGCTTCCCTTGAGGATCTTTATACGCCCCCGTACGTTTGCTGTTTACATATACGACCGACCCTTCATCATTTTGAAGCTGATCGAGTCCTTTTTCAGGCATTGAAAACTTACCGGTAATAAAGTGTTCAGCCACATCAAGATTTTGACGAAAGAAATGCTTAAGGCTAGGGTCCGCATAAAAACGAGACGGATTATACAACTCTGCATATGGGTTGTCTTTCCCGGTTATTGCATCCCGGATAATATGTGCTGCAATGGTGCTATGAGTCATGCCCCATTTTTTAAATCCGGTAGCAATAAAGATATTTGGCTTGCTTTCTTTAAGGGGCCCGATATATGGAATTTTATCAAGCGTAAATAAATCTTGTGCAGACCATTTATAACGAAAATGTTGGACAGTAAAATTTTCTTCGGCGAACCTCTGAAGGGACTCATAGTGGAACATAGTATTAATTCCTTGTCCAGCTTTGTGGCCTTCTCCGCCAATTAAGATGAGTTCTTCTCCGTCAACTTTTGTTGAACGCAGCGAATGAGTAGGCTGATCAGCACTTAAATACATGCCTCCAGGGTAAGCTTGTTCAACTTTTGCTGCTAACACATACGAACGTTTGGCATACATGCGCGTATAGTAAAAGCCCGCTCCATCATAAAATGGAAAGTGTGAACACGCCACTACATATTTGCAAGAAATGCGATGTCCGTCTCTTGTGACAACGGTGGGCGACGTGCTTTCTTCTACATCCGTTGCTACGGTGTTTTCAAAAATCAATCCACCGCTTTCTGTGAATTTTTTTACTAAATGAAGCAGATATTTTAACGGATGAAACTGAGCTTGATCTTTCATAATAGCTGCTGCTCTAATATCAAAACTAAAAGGAAGCTCTGTTGCAAATTCACATGGAATATGTAATCGCTGATAGGCTCGAAATTCTTTACGAACTCGATGGTCAAACTCCAGCGTTTCTCCGTATAAGTAAGCATCTTGTACTGAAAAATCACAGTCAATGTTTTCCGTTTGAATTAAGTTTTTCATAAACTGCAGAGCTTGTTCGTTTGCTTTATAATACAGCAGCGTTTTTTCTTCGCCAATGTGTGAAAGCAGTTCATCGTAGATAACGTCATGCTGAGCTGTAATCTTTGCTGTTGTGTGACCGGTTGTACCATTTAAAATATTATCAGCTTCAATTAACGCCACGTTCAGTCCTTCTTTTTGTAATAAATAAGCCGTTGTAATACCGCTAATACCGCCTCCTACTACTACAACATCAACTTTTCGATTTTCTGAAAGAGATGGGTATGTTGGAAACTTTAAATGATCGCGCCAGTAGGGCTCAGTATCCTTTGGGATATTTGCCAATTTATTCACCTCCATATGATAAGTCTTATTTTTACCATAGTTTTCTAAAAAAATGTATGCAAAATAAAGGAATCTACTCTAATAGCACCTCTTGGCTATACCTGTTTAAAAAAAAAGGAGGGGAAAAGAGTGATTACAATCAGCCTTTGTATGAATGTTGCGAACAAAGAAGAGGTTAACCCAAAACATTTGCTATTCAAGACGCTTCTTTTTCAACGTGGCTTCCACACCTGGACCTTGTCATTTGCTCCTATAGAATTGGTGAATAAAAAGCAGAGCATGAAATAATAAAAGGCTACAGATTTAAACATGCAGAGCAATAAATTCATATAAATGATAGGGAGCATCATATAATAAAAGTATAGATGCTTAATTCGGCAAAAGGTATGTAAACATCAAGGTCCAAATAAAAGGGCAAACGGCATGTTTGTCCTTTTTTCATGATTATAGTGACAATTTTCATATATAGTAATAAAGTATATATATAGCAAAAAAATCCCAATTTTAAAGAATATAAAAAACGGCTTAAAACCAAAACAAGTTGTACTCTTAGAGTATGTAGAACGTGCAAAAAAACGAAATAATATGTAGTATTGTAATACAGGACGTAATTGGGAAGAAAAATGAAAACGTTGACAAAAAGAGGAGGGGTACCATGTTGGGTTCACTACCTAATGTTATAAATACGTCAACGCTCGTGTCTTCAAGTGAACAACAAGAAGCGTCATCTGAATCATTTAAAACATATACTCATAAAGGAAAAAAATTCAAGGTTTATTTACCTAAATCCTATCATATTTTGAAATCTTACCCACTAATGGTTATGCTGCATGGATGTACACAAAATGCAGATGATTTTGCGATAGGCACGCAAATGAATGAGCTCGCCGACGAAAAGGAATTTATTGTCGTATATCCACAGCAGTCTTCTAACTCAAATATGAATAAATGCTGGAACTGGTTTGAACCGCTTCATCAAATTAGAGGATTTGGCGAGCCAGCGATTATTGCAGGGATTGTAAAAAAAGTCCAAAACATGCACTTTATTCAGAAAAATAAAGTGTTTGTTGCCGGTCTGTCAGCAGGAGGAGCCATGAGCATCGTCATGGGGGTAACGTATCCAGAACTGTTTGCTGGCATAGGTGTGTCAGCAGGTATCGAATATCAGGCGGCTCTTAACGTATTTAATGCGTATTCCGTCATGGCCAGTAAAGGTCCTTCCCCCGTTAAACAAGGAAGAATTGCTTATCAGCAAATGGGAAAACGGGCAAAGCCACTGCCGCTCATTGTATTTCATGGTAACGCCGATTCGACGGTAAATGTAGCCAATGCAGATCAAGTGGTTCACCAGTGGATTACAACGAATAATCTTGCTTATAACGGAAAAATAGATGGATGGATTCAGAATAGCCCGGTTAAAACGAGAGAAGAAAAAATCCTCTTTGGACGGGATTATACAACGTATCGCTACGAAAGCAGTAAGGGAGAATTGGCTATTGATAAATATATTATCAATGGAATGGGGCATGCATGGTCAGGAGGGAATTCAGCGGGCAGCTATACGGATCCTAAAGGCCCCAATGCTAGCCGAATCATGTGGGACTTTTTCATGAGTCAAAAAGTATAAACAGAGCATATAATGAGGTTCAGTTGCGGTCTTATCGCAGAGAAGAAGAGCTGAAAGTAGCTCTTCCGGCCCTTATTAGTATAAAGCAGCAGCTGCAGGAGCAATCATTTTAACTAGACGGTTTTTTCTAAAAATTAGGATTTGATTATTTAGAAAACGGGTACTGTAATAAAGAAATATGAAGCCGAAATTACATAGCTTAGGATTGACAGCTTATAGTTGTAAATGTAAGATAACTGCGAGCTGCATTTTGTATGATTAAAACATTAAAATAAGCCGAAAACTGAACAAATAAATAGAAATTGTAAGATGAGCGGGTAAGGAAAAGGAGATTAAAAAATGAATATTGCATTTTTCTTAGTACCAAAAAGTGATGTTGTAACATTAAATATTCAATCCACATTAAGACAGGCTCTTGAAAAAATGGAGTATCATCGCTATTCTACAGTTCCACTGGTTGATGATGATGGTAAATATGTGGGCGTTCTTACTGAAGGAGATCTTCTTTGGAAGTTAAAAAGCCTAGGAGACTATCGCTTTCAAGATACGGAAAATATTAAATTAACAGAGATTGACCGCTATCAAGATTATAACCCAGTTGCTATATATGATGAAGTTCAAAACATCCTTTCAAAGGCAATTGACCAAAATTTTGTGCCTGTAACGGATGATCAAGGCGTATTTATTGGAATTGTGAGAAGAAGAGAAATTCTAGAGTTTTATGCAGAAAGCGCAAGTAAAGTGAAAAATCAAATATAAAAAAGCCATCTAGAGATGGCTTTTTTTCTTGTCTTATCTTCCCCGTACATACTCCTAAAAACAGGCTTAGGTCATGGCCCACAGCAATGCACTTCCTTGTACTAGTTTACATAATCTATTTATATATAGGTATAAAATTGCCTATATAAATCTTATTTATAGATAAGGATGGTTTATGTGAGTTACAACAACAAAAAGAAGTGTTGCTGGTGTTCTAATCAGTATTATTACAAAACTTCTGGTTATGATCCAAGAAGTAGCCACGAAGGAAAATGCTGTCATAACGATTATAAGCATAACGATCATTGTCCTAAACATGATGATGATCATCGTTCAGGTCATAAAAAATGTCATCATGGCGGGGGTCACGGTGGCGATCATGGCGGTAACCACGGTGGGGGTCATGGCGGCAACCACGGCGGACATCATGGCGGTAACCACGGTGGAGGGCATGACGGCAACCACGGCGGACATCACGGCGGTAACCACGATGGAGGGCATCACGATGGTCACCACAGTGGCTGTCATCACGGCGGTTGTAAAAAACGTCATTGCTGCAAAAGACGTAACTGCTGCTGGGGCTGGGTTTTTTAATACCGGAGCTTTGAAGCAACAGAAAGAACTCAAGAAATTGAGTTCTTTTTTTGTAAGTTGAAACTTATAAACGGTATACTTCGTATATATAGTAAGAGCATTTTGGAGGAGGAAAAAAATGTTTAAAAAAATGTTTGCTAAAATGGGAGTTGGAGCTGCCAAAGTAGATTTACGATTAAATGAAACAGCCTATACGCTCGGTCATGTCATTGAAGGAGCTATTGTCATCCAAGGCGGAAACGTTCAGCAACATATTAATTTAATTGATGTTGAATTTTGGCTTGAAGTTCAAATGAAAAGCGGTCAAATGCATACACATCGTGTGGAAAGCCTGCGCGCAGCTTCTTCATTTACAATTAATGAAGGTGAGAAAAAGGAAATTCCATTTACATATCATTTACCTTTGGATCTTCCAATCTCTGCGAGCAACGTTAGCTATTTCTTTAAGACACACTTAGATATTGAAGGGGGAGTTGACTCAACAGACCGGGACCCTGTGCGCATTAAAGCACCAAAAAGCTTATATCAGCTAGTAGAGGGCTTTGAAGCACTTGGGTTTAGAGAAAAACACCATTCAGGAAAATTTAACGGATACAAACAAGAATTTGCATTTTTTCCTACAGACTTCTTAAAGGGATATGTAAATGAGGTTGAGTTTGAGGTAGCCATTGAACGAGAAGGTATACGCGTGTTATTGGAGCTAGATTTGCCTTCTTTCGGCCGGGAGAGGGAAATAAAAAACGAACTCTTTTTTACAAATGATGAACTAAGCCATCCATCCACTATCGCTCGTTTGCTGGAAGAAGCGATGGAAGAGATGATGGAAAATCCTCGAGACTATGAATATTATAAGCCTTCTCACTATGATCAGCATTCACATCATCCACGTATGAGCGGGTTAGGAGGAGCAATGGGAGGCTTTGCAGCCGGTATGTTAGGCGGGCTGCTCATTGAGAATTTGATCGATGATATGTTTGAAGACTCGGCGCTTGGTGAAATTGGAGAAGATATTGAAGAAGCCGGGGAGGATCTGTTGGATGGGGACTTTTTTGATGGAGGAGACGATTGGTAAAAGGGATTTTGAATAACTAAAAAGGATGATTAATGATGATCATCCTTTTTTTCTTTCTTCTTTCTTTTTTTTACTTCTATATACTTAATGTGAAAATCTTCTATAATCAAAACTTTAAAGTAAAATTGCTCATGCTGAATGATATCATTTTTGGTCACATCAAACTTTTCGGTTAACACCCACCCGGCAATGGTATCTACTTCTTCGTCGCTAATATCCGTGCCGAGTAAATCATTTACTTGGCTAATGAGCATTTTTCCGTCAAGAATATAGTGATCGTCTTTAATTTTTTGTACATAAGGAATTTCGTCCGTGTCAAACTCATCTCGAATTTCTCCCACAATTTCTTCAATAATGTCTTCTACTGTCACAAGCCCCGCGGTTCCACCATACTCATCAAAAAGAATAGCCATTTGAATGCGTTCTTTTTGCATCTTTACGAGCAAGTCATGAATAGGTACGGTTTCAATTACTTTAAAAATAGGCTTGACATATGATTCTAACGTATTGGTGCCGTCTTTTTCGTTAAATACAATATCATTATAAATTTCTTTAATATTAACGAGACCAATTATCTTATCTTTATCTCCATCTTCAACAATTGGATAGCGGGTATATTTTTCGACATTTGCAATTTGCAAAAAAACCTCTACCACGTCATCTTTAGAAGCACTTACAATTTCCGTTCGCGGGACCATTACTTCTTTAGCTAAACGGTCATCAAAATCAAAAATTTTGCTCATATATCGATATTCGGACTGATTAATTTCACCGCCTTCAAAGCTTTCAGATAACAAAATGCGAAGTTCTTCTTCACTATGAGCAGCTTCATTTTCCGAAATCATCGTTATACCAAACATCTTGGTCAACATACGAGCTGAGCCGTTTAATATTTTAATGAACGGATACATAAGTTTGTAAAACACGATAATCGGTTTTGCAAAGTTCAGCGTAATTTGTTCAGCCATTTGAATAGCAAACGTTTTAGGAGCTAATTCTCCTAAGACAACATGTAAAAAGGTAATAACAACAAATGCAATGACAAAAGATAAAATACCAGCAAGCGGCTCATTCGTATGGAAGGTAGTAAAAAGAGGATGAAGCAACCGATCTAGCGTCGGTTCACCAAGCCAACCAAGCCCGAGAGCCGTGATGGTGATACCAAGCTGACAAGCGGATAGATATTCATCTAAATGCGTAATAACATGTTTGGCAGATACGGCTTTTTTATTTCCTTCTTCTAGAAGCTGATTGATTTTTGAACTCCTTACTTTTACAATAGCGAATTCTGTCGCTACAAAAAAAGCAGTTAATGCAATCAAAACTGCGACTAATAGTAATTTTACGGCGATCATCAAAGTCACCACCTTGTATGTAAATGTATATCTTAAGTGTTAGCCAAAGTGGAGAAAACATGTATTAAATCGGGAAAAGAAAAACGCACATAAAAAAACTGCTTCTATCTTTAAAAAGAAAAAGAAGCAGTTTATTATGTTACATGTTCATTTAGGGGAATTAATCTTAACTTTACCATCATGGTCTATCACATATCGGTTCTACAGTTCAACTGACTTTTAGCAAACGTATTGCGAGCGTGTTATGACACCTCCTTTAACTGTAATCCGAGTATATATGATGCATCTCTCACTCCTTTCTATTAGTTAACTGTATTATAATACATAATTAATCAAAATACTACAAATATTCAGAAAATAATCCAAAATGCATAGTTTTTTGTCATTTTCTGAAATATATACGCAAAAGAGATTGAGACACAGCTATATCAATCGAATCTAAAGGGGAACAAATTGGATAAATGGTCGAGTATGGATCGCTTGTTCCACCGCTGTTGATTTCCGTGCATGACTTCACTTCCCGCAGGAGTCTTCGCCTTTCCCTCCAATCAACAGCTAGAATCAACTCTAAACATAACCTATATTCACCATACTAATGAAAAGATCCGAACGATGAATCGTTCGGATCTTCCTTTAATTAAAATACGTTTGCCCCAGCCTCTTTGTAATTAATGCAGTTTATGGTTATTAGGCATCTGAGGAGAGGCAGTAGCTTTTGCGAAACTTGTGATCATTTGCTGCATATCTTCTTTTGCAAGCTGCGGCACTTGATAATAATGATGTTTGTTTTGATAAAGAGAAATTTCATAAGCCATTTCAATCCAATTAGGAACACTGTCTCCGAATATTCGGCGAACAACAGGATTAGTTATTTCTAAAGCTGTCATAGTTAAAAGAGATGCTTGAGACTTGACTAGACCCAGCATATGACCTGAAATTCCTTTTTCATTAATTTCCTCAACGGACTGATTCGGCTTTTTAGGCTGCGAAGGCTTTAAGCCATAAACAAAGGTATGAGACTGTTTCATGTTATATACATGTGTAGAACCGGCCGGCTTTTGGCCAGTAGAAAAAGCTTCTACGATTAAATTATATTCATTTAAAATAAACTGATATTGCCGATCAATAATATCAAGCAGCTCTTGTTCTTTTACATATTGCCTAAACATCATAAACTGATCCATTACATTGATCGAGCCGGCAAGTGTTTCATGAACGTCAAATAGCTCATGCCCTCCATGGTTCAATTGAGGGGGGATAGCTCCAGTTTGCATGTTTGTAGGAAGTTCGTGATTATTCATACTAAGTCCTCCTTAAAATCGGTATCGACTATAGTCTTTAAACTTCTTCAAGTTTTATACTCAAACTTGATTTATTCATAAAATGTTGCTCTACATAACTTAATTTACCTCTAGTTAGTTAATTAAAGGGTAAAAGTGAAAGGGTTTTATAAAAAAAAAGCGAATATCAATAACAATTCACGATCTATAGATAGGGGAATCAAAAAACATGAATGAGCTGCTGTCATACTCAAGTGAATTAAAACATGAAGCAAATCAACTGGTGGTATCCAACCGTTTATTTAATTTGTTAAGAGAGTACGGTTGCCCGCTCTCAGGGGAGAGTTTTGAGTTAAATGTCATGACAAATCGCATCATTAATTTTTACGTAGGAAATGATGAAATGGATGAAGAATCTATTTTTCACATGGGGTATCAGCTTACAAAGCGTTTTCAACCTTATAAGATGATATTTGCTAATGAAAAAGGTAAGTATCAGTGGAGTGTGTATATGATTCAGAAGGGTGAAGAGTGGAAGCTTGATATTTCCGTGCTTCCAGAAAATATCGTGAAGGGCAAAGTTGAGAAACAAGTATTATTAAAATCACTTCTCACTGAAAAGAAGCGGGAATGTATTTTATTTTTCAAGCAGCAAAGCGGATATAATCGCTACTATACGAGTGATCATGTCTATAAGGCTGTGCTAGAAGATGACATTTACGATGATATGTCTTTTTTTATGTGGCTGCAAAAACAAAAAAAAGGAAATCAACAAACGTAAAAAAAGAGCCGATTGGGCTCTTTTTATGCATGTACGGATGTTTTTACAGGTAAAGCAGCTTTTAGCATCCAAATATGTTTTTCAATGTTGCCAATTGTTCCAATGAATAAGTCAGCTGTTACGTGATCATGTGCTGCTTCAGCTTTTTCAACTGCATTCTTTAGGTTTTTAACAAGTAGCGTATAGTCATTAATTAAGGTTTCTACCATTTCTTCACTCGTTTGCTCATTCCCATCTTCAGAAAGAGTAGCTGCTTGTAAAAATTGCTTCATCGTAGCAATTGGGCTTCCTCCAATGGCTAGTAATCGTTCTGCATATTCATCTATATAGTCCGCCGTCTCATTATAGAATTCTTCAAATTTTTCATGAAGCGTAAAAAATTGAGGCCCTTTTACATACCAGTGAAAGCGATGTAGCTTTGTATATAATACGTTAAAATCGGCAATTTGTTGGTTCAATACGTTTTCTAAATTCATAGTTAATAGCCTCCTAATGAGTTGTTGTTATCTTATGTTTATATTATATCAAATATCAAATTAAAATCAATACTTATTTATAATTATTATTAAATAATAATCAGAATGCTTTTAAATTGCAGTTATTCTCTTTAAAAACTCTAAAGATATGATAGGATAGAGCAAGAGTATTGAAAGGAAGAAGGGGTAGTCATGCATATTACACCAGAAGCAAAACAATTAATTAACAATATACTTGAAGAGCAGGAGATAACAGGAATTCGCTTGTATTTCAAAGGAATTAGCTGTGAAATCCCTAACATTGGGTTAGCTTTTGAAGAGCCTTTTGAAAATGATGAAATGTATGAAGTCGACGGAGTACAAGTAGCAATGGAAGCTTCTATTGTGCCTTATACAAATGAATTAATGTTAGATGTCCATACAACGCCGTACGGCCCAGGTTTAGCATTAGTTGGAGCTAAAGAAGCTGAGTAAAAAATTTATGTAAGAGAAGCTAACAGGTTTGTTGTTTGTTTTGGTAAACCTTGGTTTACTTAATTCAAACGTTAGTGAAATGGAGGGGGACCTATGCTTCTTTCTCATCATGTAACGGTTGAACAAAGACAGCAAATCAAACGCTTTAAACAGCAAATACAAGACGCAAAAACGCTAGATGAGCGCCGTTTGTATCAAGCCCAGCTAAATAAATTTGTTGAGCGCCTATTTATTGAGAATCGCTTGCAGCGCAGCGGCGAACAATAAAAAACACCTAGAAAAGAAGCCTTCAAAGAAGGTTTCTTTTTTTTAGTAGATTATTATACTTTTACACCTTGTAATTATTCATTTTCTTATATATCGCCCTTTATCTATTTGAAATTCGGTTTTCTGTATGAATATAGCACTAAAAACGTGTAAGTGACTGTTGAATGAAAGCGCTTTCTGTTATAGTAAAGGTATAGAATTGTACTTGTTCACCTACAATGTTCATAAGGAGTGGTTTGTATGATTGAAAGAGGAAACTTCTTAATTGGTTTAGCGTGGGGAACATCTTTGAGCATACCTTTATGGATCGCCTTCTTTGGCTGGATAAAATTAGTTTGGCGCTTGCTTTAAATAAATAAAAACAAAAAAGTAAAAAACTTCAGTGGATATGCGCTGAAGTTTTTTTAAATAGTATAAATAGGTATTAAGAACTGTTAAATAAATTGTATTTTTAAAAGATAAGTAAATAAGACTACTAAAATATTATTTTTGGTTTTTTTAGGATTCTAATGTTTTAGGTCTTATTGCATAATAGAAAGCGGGAGTACAAATTGAAAAGCTATCGTTTAGTAAGTTTCTCTACCTTATGTATCTGTCTATTCGTTTTATTCATTTCACCTTTTCAAGACACATCTAGTGCATCAACTGATAAATATCAAAATTTCAAGCAGCTCTCACAGCACGAGTCTTCAGCTAGCTATAAAGTGACGACTAAAGAAGCGAAAAGCCCTGTCCTTATCTTTGCTCCACACGGTGGAGGAATTGAAGGCGGGACAAGCGAAATTGCCAAAGAGCTTAGCAAACAAAATGCTCTTTACCTATTCGAATCGTTAAAATCGAAAGGCTCGCGAGATCTGCACCTCACAAGCACTCATTTTGATGAGCCCACAGCGCGTAAGATGGTAAGCATGTATGATAATGTTTTATCTCTTCACGGGTATTCTGGGAATGAAAAACATATTTTTGTGGGGGGAACTGATCGGGAACGTGCAAAAAAATTAACGCAATTATTAAATCAAAATGGATTTCCCGCGGAACTGATTACAAAAGGGCACGATGAGATTGCAGGCATTAACTCTAAAAATATTGCAAATAAAAATCGTACCGGCAAAAGTATTCAATTAGAGATTAGCCAACCGCTGCGAAGTGCTATGTTTCATTCATTCACTTCAAAAGGAAGAGCTTCGTCTAAAACTCAAACTTTTTATAAGTTTACAAATGTGCTTTCTACATTTGTTACCACTTCTTACTGAATCCAAAAAAGAATGCTTTCGCAAGCATTCTCTTTTTATAAACTATTTTTGCTACTCGTGACTTATAATAGGTTTCCAGTTAAAATCTTTTACATCTTGAACAGAAGGCTTTCTCACATGCTGTAAGCTTTCCTTATTACATGCTCCATAAACTATAAAATTTTGCTGAGCTTCTATTAAAGAAATAGAGTTAGCTCCTAGTTCATTGGCATTCAGTTTTTGATACGGATCGTCTTCCCAAAAACATATCTCACAAATATCATAGTCACCATCACTGTCTAACGATTGATAACCACAGCAAGGGCACGTATACTTTTTCATTGTTCCTATCCTTTCTGTATGAGATTTTAAACTAGAAAAAAGTCAGCCATCTTATTTAACTATTTTACTATATTCAAAGGTTAACTGAAAGAATATTCAAAAAAATTACAACAGCACCTTACCTAGGATTTGTGAACATTTTATAACGAATTGGTGATAGTTCTTGTGAGATTGAGTGAAAAAGGAGTACACTTACTAGGAAAATAGATCGTGTTCGGAAACGTCTACATAAAAACATTTTTGGATATGATGAATGAAAAAAGAAAAAAGAGATAGGGAGTCATAAATATGAAAAAAATAATAGGTTTACTTTTAGCATGCTTTTTAGCTGTCCCGACAGTTAGTTTTGCTCATACACATGTGCAAACAACAGTACCGGAAAATGGTGCAACTGTTACAGCTCCTCTAAAAGAAATTAAATTAACCTTTGAAACACCCATCGAGAAAATCAGTACTGTGACCATTACAAAAGATGGACAAAAAATTTCACTTGCATCGCAAAAAGTAGAGGGGCATGATTTAATAGCTTCTGTTGATCAGCCTCTTGAAAACGGATCTTACGCAGTAAACTGGGAAATTGTAGGGGAAGATGGTCATGTAATGAAAGATTCGATTGCTTTTAAAGTAGATGTGAAAGATGAAGCGAAAGAAGAGAATACTCAAGCAGCCGGAAAAGATAGTGAAAAAAAGCAGGGCGCCACGCAATCCGAACAGCACCAAAAAAGTGCAGCAGCAAATGATGAAAAAACAGAGAACAACGATTCTTCATCGTTTTTTGTTATCGTGATTATTGCTATTGTAGTGGTGGTTGGCGCATTACTCTTAATCTTCAGAAAGAAAAAGGCTTAAAAAGATGAGTGTTTTGTTGCCTGTTTTTGAGTGGTTCACATACGTAGCTCTTTCCTTATTATTAGGATTTGCCGTACTGCAATATGTGCCCCTTACAAAAAAGCCAACAATTTTATTATCAAAGCGATGGCTACTTGCAAGTGCAGCGGCTGTCGCTCTTTTTTCGGTTGGAAATTCGCTTGAGATTATTTTATCTTTTTCAAAAATAAGAGGGTTAGGTGAAACAGTTCGTCTTGTATTATTGGAAACAAGAACGGGACACGCCTGGATCTTTGTTGTACTGATTGCTATTTTATGTATGGTTGCTGTTTCAATAGAGAGCCACCCCCATATGTATACATTACTGACTGTAGCCTTAGTGGGAGGAATCGCCTACGCAAGTCACGCAGCATCCGCTTCTGTGCTTAGCGGCATGTTGTCTCATTCCCTTCATATTTTAGCAGTTGGACTGTGGGGAGGAGTGGTTCTGATTGTTGCCGCTTTTTCAAAAGAAACCTCCAATTGGAAAAGTTTCTTAAGCTGGTTTACTCCTTTTGCGATCGCTTGTTTTGTGCTTCTTTCATTAAGTGGGTTCATTTCGATGGTTATTATCATGGGGCTGTCCAACTATGTAAATTCATGGGCTACAGATTACGGGCAATCTCTTTTGTTAAAGCATATTACGATTATTCCGCTGCTTGCATTTGCCGTCATCAATGGCTTTCTTATGAAAAAAGCGATAAAACATCCAGAATATAAGCCCGTGATGTGGATTCGAGCAGAAAGCATTATTTTGCTTATCATTTTTTTATTTACAGCTATCATGGTAACGCAATCGCCGCCAACTAATATAAGTCATATGGCAATGGATTCATCGATTCTTCCTTTTATCTATGGGAAACAAGTGACGCTGCCTCTAACGTTTCACGTAACGATTGTAGGAATCCTATTCTTATTTGTTGCACTGCTGTTTTTTGTGTATTTACTTGTTTGTTTTTACAAAAAGACAGTATGGCTCAGCGTATTAAGTGCGGGTTTGTTTGTGTTTGCTTTTTATATTGCGATGATGACAAGTATTCAAGTCTAAAAACAGTGAGAAATATCTCACTGTTTTTTTATTAGCCATTAAAAGTAGTGTTATCTCTCGGGCCATTTCTCGGAGAAGGGGGCATCGGCATTTGGGAACTAGAACCGGAGCCGGATGTAGAGCCGCTTGGAGGCGATATATTTCCTGCGTTTCCAAAAATAACGATCCCGCCAGAAATTGTGCCAATAGAAATAGATTTAATATAAACAGACATCCTTATTCAACCTCTCATCTAGTAAAAGAATTCAGTGTACCATAGTATATGACCAGCTTGTCATTTTTGTATAGACGAGTTTAAAAAATAGGTAAAAGCTTAGAAGTTCAGGTTGAGAAAGGAAATGGTGTAAAATAAGATAGAACTTTGAAGGTAAAGTGTTGATATCACCTATTAAAAGAAGTAGAAAGGAACTAAGATGAATACGCAAAAAGGAATTCATTTTTCATTTAAAAAATTATGGTTGCTAACGAACCCTCCGACAGGAAAGCTACTCATTTCGTTTATACTGGCCTTAATTAATACCGGAGCGTCGCTTTCTATTCCTCTTGTCATTAAAGAAGTGATGGAGAAAATTGCAGTAGGCGTCTCACCGCAGCTTATAGCAGGACTCCTTGGTTTATTTGCTGCTCAAATGGCAACAAGCGCAGTATCTCTTTATCTCCTTGCTCAAGTAGGCCAAGGTGTTGTAAAAGAACTCAGACATAAAGTGTGGAACAAGCTCATAAAGCTTCCGGTTTCATTTTACGACCAAAATCGTTCCGGTGAAATGGTAAGCCGCATTACAAATGATACAACCATTGTGATGAACTTATTGTCAACAGAAATGATTGACTTTGTTAAAAATATTTTATCTATTATCGTTGCCATTGTTATTTTATTTACGCTTGATGTACCCATGACGCTCATTTTATTAGCGGTTATTCCCGTTATGTTTGTACTGGTTATGCCGCTAGCGAGAAAAATACATAAAATTTCACGTGAGCAGCAGGATAAAATGTCCAAGCTTACAGCTTTTTTAGCTCAAATGCTGAGTGAAATCCGCTTGATTAAAGTATCCGGTTCAGAGAAAAAAGAAGTTGATTCCGGCTTACAATCGTTTCAGTCACTCTACCTCTTCGGTGTAAAGAGAGCTAAAATTGAAGCTATCATTACACCGGTTATTAGCACGGTGATGACCGCTGTTATGATTGCCATCGTCGGGTTTGGTGCATACCGGGTGAGTGAGGGATTTATCACTGCAGGAGAGCTGGTGGCTTTTGTTCTTTACCTTTTTCAAATTATGGTTCCGGTTGGTTCACTTACCCGATTTGTTACGAGCTTTCAGCAAACTAAAGGAGCTTCAGAAAGAATCTTTGATATATTAGCTGAGAAAGAAGAGAACTATGAAAATGGAGAAGTGCTTGAACAGGTAGGGAGTTTAAGGTTCGATAAAGTTGCTTTTCAATATGAAGATAAACCCGTATTGCAGGAAGTTTCATTTTCTGCTAAAAAAGGAGAAGTTACCGCTTTTGTTGGACCTAGCGGAGCTGGAAAATCTACTGTTTTTTCTCTTATCGAACGCTTTTATGAGCCTTCATCGGGTCACATATTCTTGGATGGAACAGACAGTCAAAACGTCAACTTACGTTCGTGGCGTCACCTATTTAGCTATGTTCAGCAAGATTCTCCGATTTTAGCAGGAACAATTCGAGAAAATCTCATTTACGGATTAGAGCGGCATGTGACGGATGAAGAAATAGAAGAAGCAGCAAAGTTAGCGAATGCTCATCATTTCATTCAGTCCTTTGAAGCTCAATATGAAACAATGATTGGAGAAAGAGGTATTAATCTCTCAGGAGGACAGCGACAGCGTATTGCAATTGCCCGAGCGCTGTTACGAAATCCTCAGTTTTTATTACTGGACGAAGCGACAGCTAGCTTGGACTCCGAGTCAGAAAAGCTTGTGCAAGAGTCATTGGAGACAGTAATGAAAGAACGCACATCACTCGTCATTGCCCATCGTCTATCTACGGTCATTAATGCAGACCAAATTGTTGTAATAGAAGAAGGGCAAGTTACAGGAAGCGGAACGCATAAAGAGCTGTTAGCCTCTCATTCTTTTTACCGGCGTTTGGTAGAGCAGCAGTTTCAAACATCCCTATAGAACAAACAAAAAAAGACTGCTTTCGAGCAGTCTTTTTTTAGTTTATTTATTTAGCTTTTTAACTAATTCATCACCCATTAACTCAGAAGAAAAAGGATCTCGGCTTGTGACAATTTGATCATTTGCCCAAACAGCATATGCTTTTTTATCCATCTCAGGGATGTAATTAGCCACTTCACGAAGTTCTTGTTCTAAACTGTATGGTAAAAAGGGAAGTACTTCTTCCGGTTCAATTTCATCAGGATAACCGGTTACGTCTAGTCCTTTAATTAAAAGTTCATCATCGGATCCTTTCAAGAAAGCAAACACAGAAGGTCCGTGACACTCAGCTGCTAAAATACCTCCGTTGTCGTACACTTTGTTCATAAGTGCATGCAAGTCCACATTTTTTGCTAAGTCAAACATAGCGCCGTGGCCGCCTACTACTAAGATAACGTCATAGTTCTCAGCATCTACTTCTTCAAGTTTCATTGTCTGATCCGCTCTTCCTGACTCATATAATTTCTTATACGTTCCGTCTGGATCAAAGTCTTCTGAAATACTTCGAACGTCTAGTTCCGGCTTACCTCCAAAAGGTGAGGCTAAGTCAACGGTGTGTCCTGCGTTCTCAAGCTTTTGCAGCGGAGCAAATAATTCTTCTGCCCACCAACCTGTGTGATAATCTTTCTCTTCGTATCCGCTTGATAATACAGCTAACACTCTTGCCATGTTTATACCTCCTAAATGATGTAAAACGTATAGTGATACATATCATGTATTCATTGTGAACTGTACCCTATATAAAAAAACTTTAAACAATGGCAAGTTATGAAAAGGTAGCGTGAATCATAAACAAAACCAAAAAAGAGATAGCAAATTTAAGATGCCACTTTTTATCTGTACGCTTATAGCGCTTCACGCCCATCACGAGCAGACAAGCTAGAACAGCCATCGTGATAATTCCTGAAAAGTACGTAAAATTTGCTTGAAATCCTTTTATCAAAGCCATATAACCATGTAAAATAATCAAAGCAGTTGATATAAGGGCAACGGGAACGTGCCACTGACGAACGTACTTGGCTAAAAACTGAATAAGCGGTTTTAACTCAAACTTTCCTTTTTTAATTTGCGATATCGGTTTCCATTTTAATAATAAAAAGATAGGATAAATAGCTAAAGCTGCAAAGAAACCAATTCGTGCGATAGAACCAAGCTCTTTAAAATTCCCTTCGTATATTTTAGAATCAAGCGGAAGGGAATGTTTATAAATAGGGACGTAAATAAGCCCTGCTACAACTAGTAAAAAAGAGATAGTAAAGATAAAGATCACTTTTTTACGCTCACTTTTATTTTTGATTAACGTCTGTAGCCATGATTTTTTAGCTGGAGATTTAGCGGAATTCATTTTCTTCCTCCTTGGAAAAAACTAGTTAGTATCAGTATGAACTTTTTTTCTTAAAAAATCTTTAAAAATCCTTCTTTTTTAAAAAAATTCATTTTTTTCTTTGCAATACGCGTTATAGTTAAACAAAGGGTTTAAAAAGGAGATGAATACATGAAAAAAAGAATAAGTATATCTATAATCAGTCTTTGTTTACTTTTAACAGCCTGTGGTCAGGAACCTGCTCAAAGCACAAATGCTGAGCAGCCAAAACCGTTGGACGTAAACCTTCAAGGCCCAGAGAAGTTACAGAAAAATGAAAACGGTATCTACAAAGCCGAAGTTACATATGGAGACGAAAAAGTAAAAAATGATGACGTTGAAATGATTGAATTTGAAATAGAGAAAAAAGATGGCGAAGGGAAAGGGAAGATGTTAAAGCCTAAACAAATAGGAAAAGGTGTATATGAGATACAAACATCTTTCTCTGAGCCTGGCACATATACCGTGCAGTCACATGTTTCTGCAAAAGGGACGCATAACATGCCTCTTATAACCGTTACGGTTAAATAAAAGAAGTCAAGGATGCTAATTCCTTGGCTTCTTTTCGTTTAGTATGTCCGTTAAATTCCCATTCTACAAGGGGAAAAGGTTATTAGGAATAGGATGATGTTTTCTATCATCAATTAAAGTAATGCACTGAGCCAGCTGTTCAATCCCTCGTTTGATCGTATTCTTATTTACTTGTGAGATGCTTAATCGGAGAAGCGTGTCTCGTTTATATTCTGGTAAAAAAAATCTAGAAGCATCATCAACATATATGTGCTGCTCGTTTAGCATGTGGACGATCTGTTTTGCTTTCACATGCTCAGGCAAACTAATGGATAAATAGAATCCTGAAGGCGGCTTAGAAAAATGTGTATGAGCGGGCAGCAGTGAATCACATGCTTCTACAAGAGTTTGCATTTTGGTATGGTATACCTCTTTTATCTTTTTAAGATGACTAGTAAACATGCCGCTTTTTAAATAAATTTCAAGAGCGCCTTGGGAAAGCGCTGAACTATTAAAATCTGAACTGAATTTATATCGTAAAAAGTTGCTATTCATTAACGAAGGAAGCACGATAGCAGCAATGCGTAACCCAGGAAGAAAAATTTTTGAAAAGCTTTTAATATAAATGACTCGTCCAGAAGGATTAAAAGAAAATAAAGGATCTGATTTTGCATCGGGATCAAGGTCGCCCAAAAAGTCATCCTCGACTATATATACATCGTATTTTTCGGCCAGCTCCACGATTTTTTTCTTCTCGAAATTTGTATAACAATGTCCAAGAGGATTATGGAATCTTGGAATAATATAGAAAAATTTTATGTCATTATTTCGAGAAATGTACTCCAAACGATCAAGATCAATCCCTTCCATCGATAGCTCGATCCCAAAAGTAGTAGCTTGGTGCAGGGTAAGAGACTCGATAAAACCGAAATAAGTGGGCTGTTCAATCAGGATATTATTTTTTCCATTTGGAAATGGCATAGAAACTAATAAGTGAAGAGCTTGCTGAGACCCAGATACAACAACTAACCTTTCAGCTTGAGTGAACACCTGTAGGCTCTGCAAGTGTTTCACTAACTGTACCCGCAATGAGTAAGAGCCTTGTTGATCAGAGTATGTAAAAAGCTCTTCTTTGTAGTGTTCAATTGCTTGGTTTATACAATGCTGAAATTCAAGATAAGGCATAACGTTTTTATCTGGACCAGCAGACAAGAAATCAATCACTTCATTTTCATTCGTCCTATGTTGAAATTCTGCCACAACGTAGTAGCCGCTTTTAGGAACAGAATAAATTAAATGCTCTTTTTCTAATTCGCTGTACGCTTTAATAACGGTATTCTTGCTGCACGAAAAATGGTGGGAGAGTCGGCGAACAGAAGGGAGTTTACCACCTGCAATAAGCGATCCATTTGCTAGGCCAAGCTTAATTTCTTCCATGATTTTTAGATATTTCAAACTCATAGGTCCTACTCCTTTAATTTGTACCCGTACAGTTAGGTAAAAGAATGATTTATTTTACTAGTTGTCCTGCGCTATCCTTTTAATTATATCAGAACTTTTTTTAGAAAAATGGTACAGTTCTGAAAAATAAAAAGACAGGGGTAGGGTAAGATGCAAAAAGAAACGAGAGAGAAAATCGGCTTATTGTTAGGGGTAGTAGGCGTTATCTGTTTTAGCTTAACCCTTCCTTCTACAAGTGTTGCAGTCGAGTATTTCGGAACGACAGTCGCCGGTTTAGGAAGAACAGCTATAGCTGCTATCTTAGTAGCTGTGATATTGATTGTACGAAAAGAAAAATTTCCTTCTCTTCGCCAATTTAAAAGTCTGCTGATCGTTGCTTTAGGCGCAGTTTTAGGGTTTCCTCTGCTCACTTCCTGGGCAATGAAATCATTGCCTGTTTCTCACGGAGCGGTTGAACTCGCTCTTTTACCATTAGCCACAGCCGGTTTTGCGATGTTTAGAGGAGGTGAACGTCCTTCTTTCAAATTCTGGATATCAAGCATGATTGGTTCTGCAGCTGTTATCGTGTATGCTCTTCACCTCGGATTTGGTCAACTGCAGTTTGCCGATGCCGCTCTACTAGCAGCGGTGCTGATACTTGGACTGAGCTACGCAGAAGGAGGGGTGTTAGCAAGAGAATTAGGCAGCTGGCAGGTAATTGCTTGGGCCATTATCATCGGTGCGCCATTTTTTATGATTCCAGTGGGACTAAGCATTACAGCTGAAATGCTTCATGCGCCTTTAAAAGCGTGGGTTAGTTTGATTTATCTATCAGTCGTGAGTCAATTTTTAGCATACGTTGCTTGGTACAGCGGGATGGCTATGGGGGGAATAGCCAGAGTTAGCCAGGTTCAATATTTGCAGCCATTTTTAATGATTCTGTTTGCAGCTCTATTTCTAGGCGAATCAATTACACTTTTTACTCTTGCTATAGCAATAATTGTTGTCTTTTCGGTTGTGCTAGGCAAAAACGCCTCGGTATCAAAAAAAGAAGTGCATCCCCAGAAAATGATGAATAAAGACGCTTAACTAATATGTAAATTTGTTACATTAAAACAACATGCTCTATTTCCTTTAGCAATCGGCAGGTTCATTCAGTCTCCTGTTTTTCTATGTAAGTTTCAAGAGCCAAAAGATAAGAAATGAATGAATTTCCTATGTAAAAAAGGTATATAACGGTTTTTTTTCACATAGGTTGAACATTATACAAGAACTTGTACACCGAAAAAATACAATTAGACAAATAATTCGTATTGGGCTTGTCATATACATAGAGAGAAGAGGTAGTGATGAAAAAGGACGGGAGATAGAGGAGATAACGAGATGAACACTTTTTTGAAAGGAACGTTTATTCTAGCAGGTGCTGCCTTTGCAGGAGAGTTAATTGAATTTCTTGTAAATATGGTACTTGCTAGAGAATTAGGAAGGGAAGGCATGGGCATGTACATGACTGTTCTTCCTATCATTTTTCTTATTGCCACCGTAGCCAACTTAGAACTGCCTATTTCTATTTCTAAATTTCTTGCTGAACATCATCGCAAAGAACATCAGCATATGATGAAGCATGCCACCATTTTTGCGACTGCTGTGAGCTTGGGGATCTTTTTTATTACACTGGCCGTATTAGCAGCCTTTCCATTTTTCAGTCACTATCATCCTTACTTGAAATGGGTTGTACTATGTTTCATTCCGGTTGTTTCATTTTCAGCGGTGCTTCGTGGATATTTTACGGGTAAAAATAATATGACGACCATCGCTGTGTCTAATTTTATTCGCAAAGCCTTTCAGCTAACTATTTTATTTGTTGTTTTTCAAATGTTCGCTTTCACAGATGTTAAAATGTCTCTGTTTATTGCGATTTGTACACTGATTGGAACCGAAGCTGTTATTTTGCTTTATTTTTTTATCACGTATGTTACTCAGTTAAGTGTTTTATCAAGAGGGCACAGGCCTCTGCTTTCTCCAAGTGAGATTCGGAAAAAGCTGTTAGGCGTCTCACTTCCGACCACGGGACTGCGTTTATTTAATGCGGTATGTAATGCTATTCAGCCGTTTTTAATCAAACACGCGCTCGTTTTATCGGGCATGACGTTAACCGGGGCAACGCAGCATTTTGGTATGCTAACAGGGGTAGCGATGTCGATCGGCTTTTTTCCGGCTTTCTTTGCTCACTCTCTTTTAGTAGCACTCATACCTGCTGTATCTGAAGCTCATGCGAAAAATCAGGAAGAACAGCTTCAAAGACTTTTGACTCAAAGTATGCAAATGACATTTTTATATGGGATTCCGTCTATAGTGGCGATGTATTTCTTTGCTGAGCCGCTTACTAACTTGTTTTTTCATTCTACAGAAGCCGTGTACTATCTAAAGGCTTTATGGCCGTATTTTCTTTTTCACTTCTTTGCCGTCCCGCTTCAAGCTTATTTAATTGGACTCGGCTATGTAAAAGATGCTTTTTATCATACGATTTGGTCTCATATTGTCTCTTTTTCCCTGATGTTTTTCTTAGGATCACAAACAAATATTGGCATGCAGGGCATTATTATCGGGATGAACTGTGGCGTGGTTGTTTTGACCGTTCTGCATTATGTAACGATTTGCAAAGTCATTAACGTTTCCTTTTTTTCACTTAAGCATAAAACGCATTTATCTTAAAAAAACCTCCAACAGTGAAGTTGGAGGTTTTTTGGTTACCAGTTATTCATAATTGAGCTAAACAGTGTAGCAGGGTCTTGTCCGCCGCCGCCTGATAAGTATTTCGTTGTTTGCGTAGAATTAGCATTATCAAAGCCAGCGTGGATAGAAACGACTGCATCATCGGTATACCCGACAAACCAAGCATCTTTGACGTCGTTGGTGGTACCGGTTTTACCTGCAGCATCTCGTGAAGAACGAGCGTTAACACCTGTTCCATAGCTTTTTTCAATTACGTCTTGCAGCATGGATGTCATTGTATCCGCATTTTCTTCACTCATTACTCGCTCTGTCTGAATGTCTGGCTTTTTCACTTCACCGTCGCGCATCTCAATTTTTCGAATTGCGTACGGCTTAGTCATGACGCCTTTGTTAGCGAAGGTTGTATATCCTTGTGCTAACTGAAGGGGAGAGAACGTTGTCGTCGTTCCTCCAAGAGCAAGTCCTAATTTTGACTTATCGTCATCTTCAAGAGGAAGTCCAGCTTTTTCCATGAATTTTACGCTTGTATCAATATCAATTTGTTTTAAAAGCCAAACAGCTGGAACGTTAAGTGAACGAGTAAGTGCTTCACGCATTGTCACATGCTTTTGATATTCACCTTCTGCGTTTTTAGGGCTATATCCACCGCCAAAGTCTTGTCGTTCGTCACTTAAGAGTGAAGTTGGTGTATAATCTCCAGTTTCTAATGCTGGACCGTATACGGCTAAAGGCTTAATAGCTGAACCAAGCTGATAGCCGCTTGTAGCACGGTTTAAGCCGTTTCGCTCATAGCTGCGTCCTCCATACATCGCTGAAATCCCGCCTGTTTTAGGGTTGACAGCTGAAATCCCAACCTCTACTTTGCTGTTGATGTCATCATCTCGGAACGTATGATTTGCTACAGAGTTATTAATCGATTCCTGTAAATTAGGATCTAAATCTGTATAGATGGCATAACCACCCTTATAAAGGTCATCAGCAGATACGCCATATTGTTGAGCAGCTTCTTTAATTACATAATCAATAAATGCTTGATTTGAGTTCGGTTTTTTAACCGGAATACTAGGCTCGACTACGCGTTCGTTTAACGCTTGCTGATACTGAGTATCGCTAATAACGTTTTGGTCATGCATCAGTTTCAATACAACGTTTCGTCGGGCTGTTGCTTTTTCTGTACTATTGCTTGGTGAATACGTACTCGGCGCTTTTGGGAGTCCTGCTAAAAGCGCAGCTTCGCCTACGGTTAAATCTGATACAGGCTTATTAAAATAAATCTGAGAAGCTGCACCAATACCGTATACACCGCTTCCGAAATAAATTTGATTTAAATATAATTCCAAAATTTGATCTTTTGTAAATTGTCTTTCTAAGCCTAGTGATAGAAACATTTCATCTACTTTACGTTTAATGGTCTTATCACTAGATAAGTAAAGGTTTCTTGCTAACTGCTGTGTAATGGTACTTGCGCCTTCAGCTTTACTCATTGTTACAATGTTCTTAAAAAGGGCGCGGCCAATACCTTGTAAATCAATCCCAAAATGCTTGTAAAAGCGACGGTCTTCCGTTGCAACAAACGCCATTTTTACATAATCGGGAATTTCATTGCTCGAAACATTTTGACGGGGAACGGTTTTATACAATTCGTCAATCTTACGGTCATTTTTGTCATAGACTACCGTACTTTGAACCGACTGCAGTTTCGAGTAAGATAAATCAGCCGTTTGCTGAAATTGCTTTAATACATAGGTAACTCCTAGCATTACAATTAAAACAACGACTAAAAAGGCTAAAATAAATTTCCTCATGTTGGTTCACTCCACTAAGTAATAATTCCATGTTCACACATAGCTACATTCTTCGTCTTTACAAGGTCGTTATGTAAAGAATGCTGAAGTTTGTTGACCCATTCAATCTTTTAACAAAGAGATGGGTGATAAAGTATTAACGTTTAAAAGCTGACGCGCTAAGTTTAATAAAGGCTATTATTCAAGTGCAGGTAAGTTTTTAGGGTATAAGATGATTGACATAAATAGCTCTTTACGCAGTTATTTTTTGCTTACTCGCAGATGCTTCGTTTTTTTATTAAACTGAAACAAAGTGAAATACAATCATCTGAACTTAGTTTACCCATAAATTTGTGTTTGTCAAATAAAGTCGTATAAAGCACCATTCGGGGCTTTGTTCCCCTTTATGAAAAACCAAGGGGGTATTTTACGTTCTGTTTCTCATAGAAAAAAGTTGTTATAACACGTATAAGAAATACGATTTAGTACGCTCGGGTATAAATGCTGATATCTGTTGAAAGTAACGAAATAAAGAAAAAATTAACTAATTTATCAGACTAGGGCACTTTTTATACGAAGGAGGACGGGCGAGTTTTAATTATTATCCACCTTTTGACGGGAGCACTTAGATAAAAGTGGAATATTTCTTTACCCGCTGTAAGTCAAACGAATTAAATACCTAGCTGCATATGAGTAATGGCCATATGAAGTTATTCAGTATTATGTGATACTGCCAGCAAAACATACAGGTATTTCTTTGACAGTAGTTCCTTTACAAATGCTTCGAAAGTTCTTATAATAAAATTATCTTTAATTCGAGATATTTAAAAGGAGTGGATATACGTGAAACATATTTTTAAAAAAGGAACGGACGAGACGAAACCGACTTTATTGCTGTTGCATGGTACAGGAGGTACAGAACAAGATCTGCTCCCTGTTGCAGATATGATTGATTCCTCTTGCTCCGTATTATCTGTAAGAGGAAATGTACTAGAAAACGGAATGCCCCGTTTCTTTAGACGTTTACAAGAAGGAATATTTGATATAGAAGATTTAATTGAACGTACAAAAGAACTTCATCAATTTTTAGATGAAGCGGCTGAAACATATTCATTCGACCGACACAACATCGTAGCTGTAGGCTACTCAAATGGTGCCAATATTGCAGGAAGTTTGCTGTTTCATTATGAGAATTCTTTAAAAGGGGCGGCTCTTCTTCATCCGATGGTTCCAAGAAGAGGAATTGAAGTGCCTAAGACCGACGCCTCTATCTTTATCGGCGCAGGTACAAACGATCCTATTTGCCCAGCATCAGAAACGGAAGAACTTTCTGCTCTTTTAGAAAAAGCCGGAGCGGACGTACAGGTCCATTGGGAATCATTTGGACATCAGTTAACACGAACAGAAATTGAAGCAGCTGAAAAATGGTATCGGTCAAAATTTTAATTTCAAAACTTTCCGCACTCGTGCGGGAAGTTTTTTTATTTTCAAAAAACAAGGACAGTTATCATACAAAAGATAGATATAAATGGTAAAAAGTACTTTTTTTACTGAATGAAGGGAAATTTTATGATATCATTTTATTTCCGGTATATCCTTGCAGAACAGCTATTTTTAGGTAAAGTATCAAATTATTTTAAAATTCCTGGCTTCTATCACAAAAAAATGAAACCAAAGTCTGAGTAAACCGTTATAATAAATGCAGGATTTAAATTCAAAAGGATGGTTAAAAGCATATGACTCGTTTTTTTATTGTTTTACTTTTCGTTCTAATGGTTATATGTGTATATACCATTATTTCGCAAACCCTTTACCGTCGCTATCATTCATCAGTCATAATAAAAGGGGCAAAAAAGCATAAAATAGCTATAACATTTGACGATGGGCCTCATCCTGTTTATACGCCAAAAATTTTGGACTTGTTCAAACTGCATGAAATGAAAGCTACTTTTTTTATTGTGGGAGAACTAGGGGAAAAACACCCGTCTATTTTAAACAGGATGATTGATGAAGGACATGAAGTAGCTATACATCATCATCGTCACGTGAGTGCATGGACGCAAACACCTTGGCAATTAAAAAGACAAATTCATCAATGTGCACAGGTTATAGAGAAAGTAACAAATCAAAAGCCGCTTTTTTATCGTCCGCCGTGGGGACATTTAAATATGAGCAGTTTATTAATGGCCAAGCCATATCACCTCGTGATCTGGACAGGAATCTTTCAGGATTGGACACTAAAAACAACGAAAACGGCATTAGTTCAAAAACTAATGCGTAAAGTAGAAGATGGAGCCATTTTTGTTTTACACGATAATGGAGATACCCCGGGAGCAGATGAAAAAGCACCTGAAATGACGATTGCGGCGTTAGAAGAATTTTTACCTTACTTAAAACAGCAAGGGTATGAAAGTATAACCATGCAGCAATTGATGAATCAATCGTAAATAGAGGAGCGAGCAGTGGACTTAACAATTATTTCTCAGTATATACATTCCTATGGTTATATTGTTATTTTACTTGTACTTTTTTGTGGGATCGTTGGAATTCCAGCGCCTGAAGAATCATTTTTAATATTATTAGGCATGTTTATTGCCAAACATCAGCTGAACTTATACGAATCATCTCTTTTTGCTTTTTTAGGTGTTATAACTGGAATGCTTACTGCTTACGGGCTAGGAAGGTATGCGGGAACCCCATTTTTTGATAAATACGGAAAATACGTAGGGTTAACCAAAGAGAAAATTGAAGCGGCAAGCGGCAGCTACCATAAATATGGGATATGGACCATTTTATTTGGTTTATATATTCCAGGCTTACGTCAAATTAGCCCATATATGGCAGGAATAAGTCGCTATCCGTTTTTGCTTTATTTGCTGTTATCGGTGGTAGGCAGTCTAGTATGGGTCCTTTCTTTTCTCGTTCTAGGTTACTATGTAGGAGACCGGATTCATATTTCGTATATCATTATGGGAGCTGTAGCTTTTTTTGTTATTTATTTACTTATAAAAAGAAAAAGAAACCGAAAACGTCTTGAGAGGAGGGATGGTCAATGAGGAAGGTTCTGTTCTTGCCGCTTTTTCAGATGCCATCTGGTCATCACCAAGTAGCAGACGCCGTTATGGATGCCATCATGGAACGTTTTTCTCACGTTATTTGTCAAAAAATTGATTGTTTAAGCTATTGGAGCAAACCGCTTGAACAAATGATTTCATCGATATACATGAAATGGATTTCTGTTTTTCCAAAGCAGTTTGAAAAATTTTATTACGGGCATGTATACAAAAAAAACGACCATACGATGGATGATTTTGTCGTGAAAAAGTGGCCGATTATCGAATATCATATGAAGAAATTAATTGATGCAGAGCAGCCCGACGTCATTGTTTGCACACACAGCTTTCCTTCCTGTGTATTAAGCGGCTTAAAAGAAAAAGGAATCATTGATCTTCCTATTATAAACGTATACACCGACTTCTTAGTAAGCGACGTATGGGGTAAAAATGGAATCGAGCTTCACTGCGTGCCTGATCAGGATACGAAAGCATTTCTACAAAACGTTCACGGTGTAAAAGAGTCTTCTATTTATGTAACGGGCATTCCCGTTCATAAAGCGTTTTTAAAAAGACGGATTGACCATCTCATGCCACAGAAGCATATCCTGATTGCCGGCGGAAATTCGGGCCTTGGGAATGTACGCAAAATGCTTCAGCAGCTTCCGCAAAACTGTACGTATATGTATTATGTGCTGTGTGGAAAAAATAAAAAGTTGTATCAAGAACTAGTGAAACTAAACCACCCGAAAGTTAAAGCGGTCCCGTATGTAAAATCAAGAGAGAAAATGAATGATTTATATGAAGGAGCAGATGCCATTGTCACAAAAGCAGGAGGCGTTACAATTAGCGAAGCCCTTCATAAGAGACTACCTATTTTTATTCATTCATCTCTTCCCGGTCAAGAACAAATTAACATTGAATATCTAAAAGAAAAAGAGCTGCTGATACCGCTTAATGATGCTGAAGCCTTTGAACAGCAGCTTAAGAACATTTTAGAAAATGATGTGAAACGAAACCGGTTGATAAAACGAATGGACGAATATGTAGACAGCTTAGAAGTAAAAGTAGATCGCGTGCTTGCAGATCACTTTAAGCTGTATCGATATGAGACAAGTCAAAATCAATTTTAAGCAGAACATTGGTTATTTCTTTTTACATTCGATAAACTAACTGTAGATATAACATCTGTAGAAGGTTAAATGAAGTAAAAGGAGATTATAATATGAACTCAGTTATTGAAACGATTTTAAATCATCGTTCTATTCGCAAATATGAAGACAAACCATTGTCGGAAGAGCAAATTCAGACGATTGTAGAAAGCGCACAGGCAGCTTCCACATCAAGCTATATTCAAGCGTACTCCATTATTGGAGTAAAAGATAAAGAAACGAAGCGAAAGCTTGCCCAATTAGCAGGAAATCAGCCTTACGTAGAAACAAATGGACACTTCTTTGTATTTTGCGCTGACTTTCATCGTCATGATGTCATTGCAGAAATGGAGAAAAAAGATTTATCGACAGCGCTCGAAAGCACAGAGCAGTTCATGGTAGCTATTATTGACGTTGCCCTTGCTGCGCAAAATGCAACGCTTGCTGCTGAATCAATGGGACTTGGAGCTTGTTATATTGGCGGTTTGCGTAACGAATTAGAAGAAGTAAGCAAATTGTTAAAACTGCCTCATCATGTAATCCCGTTATTTGGTCTAACGGTTGGACATCCAGCGGGTATGACGGATAAAAAGCCGCGCTTACCATTTAAACATGTGTATCATGAAGAAACATATGAGCCAAACCATGAGCAGACGAAAAAAGAATTAACGACGTATAACGAAGAAATTTCTGCTTATTACAACGAACGAACAAATGGCAAACGCCAAGACACATGGACTGGTCAAATGGCTGAAATGCTTTCCAATCCTAAGCGTATGTATATGAAAGAATTTGTTGAAAAGCAAGGATTTAATAAGAAATAAAAAGGCTGGGACACAAGTAGTTTAGCCGAATTGAAAAGCGAACCGCTCATCAGAATCTTTGATGAGCGGTTCGCTTTTTTTGTTATGGTGAACATAGGTTTCATTTATGTAGTTCCTTCTAGCAGTTGACTGGATTCATTTCCAACCTCTTTTTTGTTACGAAAAAAACTTAATATACCCGTTAAAGGGTCAATAAAAAAGAAGAGGCATAGCCAGCAATGATAGAGAAATTTAACTATTTTGGTTAAAACAACAATAAAAAGCAGTAAAAAGTAGAAACGTTTCATCATATAGCCAAATTATCAGAAATATTACGTTTAAACGTTCCTTTTTGTTAAGTTTTGTAATAAAAGTAGCATAGCTCTGTAACGGCTGTGAAATGTGAGGATGATATCATTCAATCATTGAGTAAATAAGGAGGTATTCGTAATGAAAAAATTTATATTTACTCTAGGAACAACAGCAATCCTTTCAGCGGGATTTGTAGGTGCAGCTTCTGCTTCTACAAGCGGAACGTATCACGTAGAAAAAGGTGATACGTTATGGAAAGTCGCTCAAAAGCACAGCGTGAGCGTAGACGAGCTAAAAGATGCAAATAACTTAACATCTAATATTATTTATCCAAATCAAGAATTAAACGTAGCTACTATAAAAGAAATGACGCACAAAGTTCAGCAAGGAAATACATTATGGTCCATCAGTCAGCAATACGGCGTGACGGTAGATCAAATTAAAGAATGGAACGGACTGAAGTCAGATTTAATTTATCCTGGCGAACAACTAAAAATTCAGTCTCCAAACGGCCAAGCTCAGCAATCAAGCCCTTCAGTAGCCCAAGCTGCTCCAGAAACTCAGCAAGCTCAAGCGCCGGCTGAACAAACTCAAGAAGAACAGCAGCAAGCTCAAGCTGAACAAGCTCAAAAAGAGCAGCAGCAAGCTCAAGCTGAACAAGCTCAAAAAGAACAGCAGCAAGCTCAAGCTGAACAAGCTCAAAAAGAACAGCAGCAAGCTCAAGCTGAACAAGCTCAAAAACAACAACAACCTGCTGAATCGTCACAACAAGCCAGCGGCAAATCAATGACAGTTGAAGCAACTGCCTATACGGCTAATTGTGCTGGATGTAGCGGTACAACTGCTACAGGAGTGGATTTAAAAGCAAATCCAAACCAAAAAGTAATCGCTGTTGATCCTAGTGTTATTCCGTTAGGTTCGAAAGTTTATGTAGAAGGCTATGGTGAAGCTGTAGCTGCCGATACAGGTGGAGCAATTAAAGGCAATCGAATCGATGTATTCGTTCCTTCTGAAGGTGATGCTCAACAGTTCGGAAGAAAATCTGTTAAAATCACGGTTATGAACTAAGAAGTTCTTTATAAAATTGCTAGTCTAGTATAGAAATACATAGCTAGTAAAACAAAAGAGGTGCCTTATGGCACCTCTTTTTACTTTATAATACGCTTTGCGCCCGCATAGCTGTTTTTCCAGTACGCTGTTGAAAGTGATTGCGTTTTAACGCCTTTGCTGCTGACATAAATGAATTCTTGTTTGTCTAGGTAAATTCCTACGACTGAAACGGATTTGCCGTTTTTAAAGAAAACTAAATCTCCAGCCTGCAGACTGTTTTGCTTTACGTCCGTTCCGCTTTTATACTGATCTGCTACTGTACGGGGGATAGAAATATTCGAGCCCGCGTTTTTATATACATACTGTGTGTACCCCGATACATCAAAACCTTTTGGTGTCGTGCCTCCATATTTATATGGCTTTCCGATCAGTGTTTTAGCATACGATACAATTTGCTGCTGTTTTGTACTAACAGAAGTTTGAGGTGCTGGAGCCGGCGAAGGTGCGCTTGCACTTTTCACTTTCAGCACTTGTCCAACTTTTAGCGCATCTGTTTTTAAATTGTTTAATTTTTTTAATTCAGCTACCGTCATGCCGTACTTTTTAGCGACTGCTGTAAGCGTGTCTCCTTTTTTCACCGTGTAGGTGCCATTGCTATCAGCGGGTGTAGATGGAGCTGTTGGTGAAGGTTGAATATCTTCATCAAGCAAATAACTCATATTTGCGCTAAACGTTACTTTTCGCTTCGTTTTATAGCTCTTCGCTTTTTGCTGAAATTGCGTATTGTATGCGTTGATTTCTTTTTCAAAATTTGCAGAGATCTTATTAAATTCCGCGTCACTTACATCTCCATACGCATAGTCTTCAAGATCCACAATGTAATTGTAAAGAGCAATTAAGCTGTCATATAAATACCCTTGAAGCTGATCAGCTTCTGAATTAAGATGATTCATCGCGTAATTTTTATCGGTCTTTGTTAGAAACTGGTCAATTTGATCTGCAAGCTGATCATATGCGGCTAACGCTTTTTCGTCATCTTTTATTCCTTCAATTTCTTTTAGCTTTTTTTCTACGGTTTTATAAAATGGTGCGTAATAATCTGCTAGCGAATTAACGTCTTTTTGATAAACGCTGACAGAAGAAGCAGCATAAGCAGAGTGACTAAAAACAGGCGTTGTCACCGATGCTCCTACTAAAACGGATGCCGCTATAAATGGTACAAGTAGTTTCTCTTTTTTCATTTGTAAAGTCCCCCAAATATCCAAATAATAGTATAGCAGATAGATTATACTATATTAGGTTATAAAAGAACTAGTACTTTTCCTTTAATTTCATATTTTTTAGCAGTTTGCGTACCTGATAGAAGATAATCTAAGGAACAAAGGAAATATGTGATACAATGTACAAATATTCAGTTAAAAAGGAAGTGTACGATATGCAACAATTTATCAAAGAAATAGCGCGCGGAAAAAGAGGATCAACTGACTTAACGTATGAACAAGCAAAAGAAGCAGCTCGCTTAATCGCTTCTGGACAAGCTACGGATGCTCAGGTCGCTGCTTTTTTTATTGCGGAACGCATTAAAACCGAAAATGCAGATGAACTATTGGGATTCGTTCATGCTTTTCGTGAAAAAACAAAAGAGATACCGCTGTCTCAGCCGTTAAAAGATAAATCAATTGATTTTGCAAGCCCTTATGCAGGGAGAAATTCATTTTTTGCGACCATTCCTGTATCGATTTTATTAGCTGAAAGAGGTGTGCCAGCTTTTTTACACTGTACAGAAGCGCTTCCTCCAAAGTTTGGAACAACTATTGAAGATGTACTTCATTCATTACAGATCCCTCAAGCTCAAACGATTGAAGACATCGGTCATACGTTAGAAACATTAAAAATTGGCTTTGTAAATGCTGAAACAATCTCTTATCCTCTTAGTCGCATCAAACAAATTCGTCATGAAATTGGCGTAAGAACACTAATTAATACGGTTGAAAAACTATTAAATTTATCAAATGCTTCTTCTTTAATGATGGGCGCTTTTCACCGCACGGCCATTAACAAAATTGTGCCCATTTTTGCTTCGCTCCCGTTTAAACATGTATACGTGGTGCAAGGTATAGAAGGATCTGAAGATGTACCTGTACATAGAAGCAGCTTTGTTTTTACTATCTCAGAAGGAGAGATGGAGTCGTTTATTGTCAATCCAAAAGAATACGGACTGTTTGTGGAAGAAGAACACTTTGAAAAGAAAATAAGTGTTGAAAAACAAGCGGCATATGTGACGCGCATTTTGGAGGGTGAATCTTCTTCCGAACTGACTTATGTCTATAATCAAGTAGTATTAAACGCCGGCTTGCGCTATTATTTATTTGGCTATGAAACTTCTATTGAAAAAGGAGTAGACTATGCAAAACGTCAGCTAGCTGAAGGTCTGGGTTGGAAACACCTGCAGAAATGGAAAACACAAGTGATTTCAGAAGAGTAAAAGGTGAGCAAATATGCTCATCTTTTTTTATCGAAAGATATAAATCCTTTGTTTTTTATCAGAAAATTTAATATAATTAGTTGTGTGTTTGTGTTAGAAAATATCACATTTGATGTTAATAAGAAAATAGATTAGCAGAAAGGAAGCTTTCATTGAAACTTACGTCGAGAGAACAAGAAAAATTAATGATTGTCGTAGCTGCAGACTTAGCAAGACGCCGTCAGACAAGAGGATTAAAACTTAACTATCCCGAGGCAGTAGCGATTATTACATATGAAATTATGGAAGGAGCTCGCGATGGCAAGACGGTAGCACAGCTAATGCGAGAAGGTACCAAGATTTTAAAACGAGAAGATGTAATGGAAGGTATTCCGGAAATGATTCATGATATTCAAGTAGAAGCTACCTTTCCAGACGGAACCAAGCTCGTCACTGTTCACGATCCAATTCGTTAAGAGGAGGGAAAAATATGATTCCAGGGGAATACGTCTTAAAAAAAGAACCGATCACATGTAATAACAGAAAGCAATCAATTAGCGTGACTGTAATCAATAGAGGCGACCGCCCCGTTCAAGTAGGTTCACATTTTCATTTTTTTGAAGTGAATGCCGCGCTCCAATTCCCCCGCGAAGCTGCGCTTGGCTATCATTTAAATATTCCAGCCGGTACAGCCGTTCGCTTTGAGCCAGGTGATGCAAAAGAAGTAGAGCTGGTTGCTTTCTCCGGAACAAGAGAAATTTACGGTCTGAACAATAAAACAAACAGATCGCTTTCTGATAGAAAGGAAGATGCATAAGATGAGTTTTCAAATGTCGCGACGTCAGTATGCAGATATGTTTGGACCAACCGTTGGAGATGCTGTTCGTTTAGCAGACACAGAGCTATTTATTGAAATTGAAAAAGATTTCACAACCTACGGAGATGAAGTGAAGTTTGGCGGAGGAAAAGTGATTCGTGACGGAATGGGGCAGCACCCTCTTGCAACGCGAAGTGAAGCAGCGGACTTAGTGTTGACAAATGCCATTATCGTTGATTATACAGGCATATATAAAGCAGATATTGGAATAAAAGATGGACTCATTCAAACTATTGGAAAAGCGGGTAATCCGCTGTTGATGGATGAAGTAGACATCATCATTGGTGCGAGTACGGAAGTAATTGCAGCTGAAGGGAAAATTGTAACCGCCGGCGGTATTGATGCGCATATTCATTTCATTTGTCCGCAGCAAATTGAAACCGCCCTTGCCTCTGGCGTGACAACGATGATTGGAGGAGGAACAGGACCTGCTACAGGAACAAAGGCTACCACTTGTACACCCGGAGCGTGGCATATCGAACGAATGCTTGAAGCCGCTGAAGCATTTCCGATGAATATTGGCTTTTTAGGAAAAGGAAATGCAAGTGCGAAAGAGCCTTTAATTGAACAAATTAAAGCAGGAGCAATTGGACTAAAGCTTCACGAAGACTGGGGAACCACGGCATCTGCCATCGACACAAGCCTGCAAGTAGCAGACGAGTACGATGTTCAAATTGCGATTCATACAGATACTTTAAATGAAGGCGGCTTTGTTGAAGATACGATTGCAGCAATTGGTGATCGAGTCATTCATACCTACCATACTGAAGGAGCTGGAGGCGGGCATGCACCTGATATTATGGAAATGGCAAGCTTTCCAAACGTGCTTCCATCATCAACTAATCCAACAAGACCCTATACGGTCAACACGCTTGAAGAGCATTTAGATATGCTCATGGTATGTCATCATCTTGATCCTGCTGTACCAGAAGACATCGCTTTTGCTGATTCCCGCATTCGCAAAGAAACGATTGCAGCTGAAGATATTTTACACGATTTAGGTGTATTCAGTATGATTTCTTCAGATTCTCAAGCAATGGGACGTGTAGGAGAAGTGATTACACGAACGTGGCAAACAGCTGATAAGATGAAAAAGCAGCGAGGAAAAATTGATGGTGACAGCGAAGTCGGCGATAACGCACGTGTCAAACGCTATGTAGCTAAATATACGATTAATCCAGCTATCGCTCATGGAATTTCCGAATACGTAGGATCGGTAGAAACAGGGAAAATAGCTGACTTAGTCCTATGGGAGCCAGCGTTTTTTGGAATAAAGCCTGACTTGATTGTAAAAGGCGGTTTAATTGCTCACAGCTTAATGGGAGACCCTAACGCTTCAATTCCAACCCCACAGCCGGTCTTATATCGTCCGATGTTTGCTTCTTATGGAAAAGCAAGAGCTAAAACCTCCGTTACGTTTGTGTCAAAAGCAGCGTATGAGAACAAAGTGGGCGAAAAACTAGGGTTACAAAAGCTGCTTAAACCAGTAAAAGATATTCGTCAGTTAAAAAAAACAGATATGAAGTTAAATGGAGAAATGCCTAAGATTGAAGTTGATCCCCAAACGTACGAAGTAAAAATAGATGGACAAATGATTACATGTGAAGCGGCAGAAGTTGTGCCTATGGCGCAGCGATACTTTTTATTTTGAGGTGAAAAAATGGTAATCGAAAAAATTATCGGAAATATAGCAACATTAGAAAAACGAGCTCCACATATAGAAAAGGTATATATCGAAAGTGATCACTTAGTAAAACGCGTTCAGCGCGTTGTAACAGATCACGGTAAGGAACTCGGAATTCGTCTGAAAGAAAACCGCGAGTTAGTTGATGGCGATGTACTATTTATGGATGAAAGCAATATGATTGTTGTGCAAGTTCTGGCAGACGATATTTTGACCATTCAGCCGATTGATATTCAGCAGATGGGAGAAATTGCTCATCAGCTTGGGAACCGCCATTTGCCGGCGCAGTTTGAAGGTGGAGACATGCTTGTACAGTACGATTATTTAGTCGAAGAATTGCTTCAGCAGCTCAACATTCCCTATAAGCGCGAAAAAAGAAAAGTAAAACAAGCTTTTAAGCATATCGGACATAGTCATGACTAATTCATTGCTTTCGCTGATTCAACTATGTGATTCAAATTTCCCATCGGGTGCATTTTCGCATTCGTTTGGTTTTGAAACGTATATTCAGCGAAATCAAATTTACGACACAGAAACCTTTCAAGAAGCGCTTCGTACATACCTTGATGTTCAGCTGACGTATACGGACGGCTTAGCATGCAGGCTGGCTTATGAGTATGCTGTTCGTGACCAGTTTAACGAAATTATGAGAATTGATCATGAACTATACGCTCTTGCTTTGTCAAAAGAAACAAGAGAAGGGACAAGACGGGTGGGCCAGCGCATGTTAAAGCTTTGCTTAGAGTTATTTCAAGGCTCTTATTTAGAAAAGTATATGAGTGAAGTAAAAGCAAAGAAGGCGTACGGACATCCTGCTGTTGTATTTGCATTAGCCAGCCTGCAGTTAAACATTACAAAAGAAGAGGCAATTTTAAGTCATTTGTACGCTAGCATCTCTTCATTAATTCAAAATGCTGTTCGCGGCATACCAATCGGCCAAACCGATGGGCAAAAAACGCTCGTTCTTTTTCAGCCGCTGCTGCAGCAAGCGCTTCAGCATATTTTGCAAGCAGATCAAGAGGAATTTGGTGCCGTGACACCAGGGTTAGAAATTGCTCAAATGCAGCATGAACAACTGCATGTTCGATTGTTCATGTCATAAAAAAGGAGGGAAGGCCTTCGAATGATGAAGGCATAAAAAATGGATGCAATTAAAATTGGAATTGGTGGACCTGTTGGTGCAGGAAAAACAATGTTAGTAGAACGATTAACGCGTGCGCTAGAAGGGCAGCTCAGTATGGCAGTCATTACAAACGATATTTATACAAAAGAAGATGCACAGTTTCTAGTAAAAAACAGTATTTTGCCAGAAAATCGTATCGTAGGAGTAGAAACAGGAGGATGTCCTCATACAGCTATTCGAGAAGATGCATCCATGAACTTTGCTGCAATTGATGAGTTAGTGGAACGTCACCCCGATGTTGAACTTATTTTTGTAGAAAGCGGAGGAGATAATTTAGCCGCAACGTTTAGCCCAGAGCTCGTTGATTTTTCAATTTATATCATCGATGTAGCACAAGGAGAAAAAATCCCGCGTAAAGGCGGTCAAGGAATGATTAAATCTGATTTATTCATTATCAACAAAACAGATTTAGCCCCATATGTAGGAGCGAGTTTAGAAGTAATGGAAAAAGATACAATCCAAGCGAGAGGGCACAAGCCTTTTGTTTTCACCAATTTAAAAGAAGATAAAGGGCTCAATCAAGTGATAGAATGGATCAAAAAAGAGGCCTTTTTAATCGGCCTTGAATCATGAGCTACACGGGTTATTTAGAGCTTCGTGCAGAAAGAAACAGTGAGCGAACGGTTATTAAAGATACTTATCATTACGGGGCTTTCAAAGTTGCCAGACCTATTTACATGACTCCTGAATCACCTTTTGTTTATATGCTTCACGTAGGCGGGGGATACGTGAGTGGAGACAAATACAAAACGATGATAACGGTCGAGAAAAATGCTCAGCTGACTGCTACTACTCAATCTGCGACAAAGGTGTACAAAACACCGAACGCAGCTGTTTTACAAGAAACGTGCATAACCCTTGAAGAACAATCCATCATGGAATATATACCAGACCCGCTTATTTTGTATGAAAATGCTGCATTTGTCCAAGAAATAACGGTTCATATGGCAGAAAACGCTGCTTTGTTTATGTGTGACAGCATCACCCCGGGGTGGTCGCCGGATGGGCAGCTGTTTCAATATACCTCTATGCGTTCCAAGCTGAAACTGTATGTAAAAAAGCAGCTGAAGGTATACGATCACTTATACTTGAAGCCAGAAAACCATCTGCGCGGCATGATGAAAATGGAAGGGTATACTCATTTTGGATCGATTATTATTGTTCATCCAAACGCCGACGACGCATTTATAGCGAAAGTACATCAGCTGTGCGAAGAGGCAGGCTGTAAAGCAGGAGCTTCCGCACTTCCGATTTCCGGATGTGCTATTCGAATACTAGCTGCTAGTACACAAGAAGTGGAAGAGATAATCGTCAAAGTATACGGATTGTTCCGGCAGGAGTTATTAAAAGCTGAAGTATCACTTTTGCGTAAGTATTAAAGTGCCTGTACAAAAGTATAGTAGTTAAAGAAAAATCCGAACGAGCTGAACTCTTGATAGAGAATCAAATTCGTTCGGATTTTTTATTGGTAGGGTGAACGTAGGTTTCCCGTATGTAGTTCGTTCTAGCCGTTGATTAGAGGACAAAGCGAAGTCTTGCACAGAAATCAACAGCTGTGGAACAAGCAGTCCAGATCATTTATCCTACTTATTCGTCTTTAGATTGAATTATTTTCATTATGTTTTATGCTCTGTTAGAACCACAGACTAAATAATCCGTCGCTTACACCTAAATTATACATATAATAGAGGCCAAATATAATGCTGACAGCACCTGTTACCTGCATCAAACAGCGGTTTAACGTCACTTGCTTTTTAGTTGTAACGAATGGAATTCCAATAACCGTCGTAAATAACAGCATGCCAAGACAAGTGCCGATTCCAAAAATGATAATGTACAGCGCACCTTGCCATACGTGAGTAACGGTGCTCATCGTTACTACAACCATCGCTGCGCTTCCGGCCAGTCCATGAACAAAGCCAATGCCTAATGACTTTAAGTAAGACGTTTTTTCGTGATGCGTATGCACTTGTTTTTTGTAAGACAGAAACGATGTAAAACCGAGATAAACGAGCATAATGCCCACTAAAAATTCAAGTGACATGCTCATACGTTCAGAAATACTGCTTTTTAACACTATTAAAATCATGCCAAAAATAAACAGCGTAAGCGTATGACCAATCCCCCAGTATACTCCTGCAAGCGAAGAGCGCCACAGCTTTTTACTTTTTGAAGCAATGGTTGATACAGCGATAATGTGATCTGGTTCTAGAGCATGCTTGATTCCTAAAAAAAATCCTAGTATTAAAATTGAAAAAAAACTTGTTTCCATGTCAGCTTTCTCATCCTTTCGTACGTATAAAACTAGTATATCGCACGCTTTTGTTTTAATAAACAGAAAATTCTAAACGAAAATGTCTGGTTGAATAGCTAAAACATTTATCAATTTACAATAAGTTACAAATATTAAAGGAGATGTAGTATAAAAATTTTACATTTACAAAAACTATAAGTAAATTATTGTGAGGTTGATAACTATGGACAAAATTTCTACTGATATCATGCTGTGGAGTTCTTTTATACGTCAAAATGTTGGGATAGAACGTGACTAGACTAGAAGCTCTTTTATGGAGCATTGCGTTGCCAGGCTTTGGACAATTACTAAACAAAAAACATATAAAAGGAATTTTGTTTATTGTACTTGAATTTCTCATTAATATGGGCGCAAATTTTAATGAAGGCATTCGCTTAAGCTTTTTGGGGGAAACAAAGCAATCCCTCGAGGTAATGAACATGCAGTGGTTAATGTTTTATCCATGTTTATATTTTTTTGCAATTTGGGATGCTGTTAAAGAAGCAGAAAACGGCGCATCGAGATTTACATTTATTCCTTTTGTCTCCTGTGCTTATTTTGTTACAGTAGGCATTATGTATTCCTCAGTGACAACCATCAACGGTGTTTTTATAGGCCCAATTTGGCTCCCTATGCTGTCTGTTGTACCGGGACTGGTTATTGGACTCATTGCCAAAAAGCTATTAGAAGTGTATATACATAAGAAAAAATAAACGTCATTTCAATCTATACATCCGTAGATTTTAATGGACGTTTATTTTATTTTTGTTTATAAATAAGTAATAAAGTCTCTTATTTAGGGAACGTACTAACAGTGGCTATTTTCACATAATCTTAAGAGAGTGTGTTCTACTCATAGAAAAGAGCACATTGAAAATGGAGAGAATGTGTACAAGCTTATATAATAGCAATTTGATAAAAAGAAGCTGGAGAGAAGGTGAATCGATGATCACAAATGGTATTTATCGTTTTTTTCTTATTTGGTACGTATGCGGAGTCGTTTTGCTTTCATTTGATTTGCTGCCTTCATGGTTAGAATGGGCAAATGCTGTTTTTTTACACTTGAGCAGTCTTCTTGCTCTTATTTATCTAGCTAAAGCCTATGGAGTAAGGCGGGCACTGGTCGTTGCCGTATTTGTGACAGGCGCATCTATTTATGTCGAAAGTCTAGGTGTTAAACATGGGTTTTTGTTTGGATCCTACGATTATGAAAAAGATTTTGGCGCTAAAATCTTAGGAGTTCCTCTGACCATTGGATCGGCTTGGTTTATGGTCGTAATCACAAGCAGAATATTAGCTCTCGGAATTATGAAGCGCATGGAGCTGCCGTTTATTGTCCATGGAATTGCCTATGCGGTCATTAGTTCGCTATTTGCTGTTATTATGGATTTGGCTATTGATCCCGTTGCCTATGTTGTTAAACAATATTGGGTGTGGGAAGGGGACAGCTTTTATTATAATATTCCTTTATCCAATTTCTCCGGCTGGTTTTTACTGTCTTTCTTCATTCAGCTGGTCGTATATTTCTTTTTAGCTAAGGTTCCTAAAGAAGAAGAGCCGGTATGGGAAAGAAGAATGGTGTTTTTGTATAGTGCAGTCGTCATGATGTTTGTAATTGTAGCATTAGTAAATGGCCTGTGGCTTGTGGTATGGCTGACGATGATTCCTTTTCTTATTCTTTATATTGTGTATAAAAAGGAGACTCGCTTATGATTTATCCGAAGAAAAACTCAATATTTGAGCGCTTTTTTCAACTGTTTGTCACATATCAGCTCAAAAAACAGTTTTATCGTATTCATTTACATATAGAAGAGCTCCCAAAAGATAAAAAAATGTTATTAATTGCTAATCATTCCAGCTGGTGGGACGGTTTAGTGACATTTTATTTAAATAACGCGGTATTAAAAACAGATCTATACGCTATGATGTCTGAACAAGGAATGAAGGATTTTCCTTTTTTTCAACGAATCGGGGCTTTTTCAGTAAATGCAGCGTCTCCGAAGCATACGGTGGAATCGTTAAGGTTTGCCAGTAGGCTGTTAGAAGATAAAAAAGCGGTGCTTGTTTTTCCTCAAGGAAAAGAAGAGCATCTTGAGAAAAGACCGTTAGCTTTTTCTGAAGGACCTGCTTTTCTTCTAAAAAAGCAATCTGACGTTGAAGTTATTCCCATTACATATTATTATACGTTTCGCCATGATCAGCGACCCGAGCTTTTTATCTGGGTAGGGCAAGCTGTTTTTTACGACTTAGCCAATGCAAGAGAAGATATAACTAAAACGCTAGCCGGTGCAGTCACTGCTCAGCTCGATCATCAAAAACAAAAAATCATTCAAGAAAACGATGAGGAATTTACGGTTTTATTAAAAGGACGAAAGACGCTTAGCGAGTGGTTAACGTGGTGGAAAGCGAAGGTGAAAGAATGATTTACTATATGCTTTTATTTATTTTGATGCTGCTTCTGACCATTGTAAATATTCAAGCAATGCCTAAATTAAATAGATACAAGTTGAATTCAAAAACACCTCAGCCTCTCATTTCTATTTTGATTCCAATGCGAAACGAAGAACGAAATGTAAAGCGAATCATTTCTTCTGTTAAAGGATTAACGTACAGCAATCTAGAATGTGTCATACTAGACGATCAGTCCACAGATGAAACACGAACACAGCTGTGGAAAGAAATTCAAGGGGATTCAAGGTTTACCATCATAGAAGGAAAAGAGCTGAAAGAAGGGTGGGTAGGAAAAGTTCATGCCTGTCATCAGCTGTCGCAAGCTGCAAATGGAGACTATTTATTGTTTGTAGATGCCGATGTACAGCTCAAAGAACGCACGCTAGAACATACTTTAGCCACCGCACAAGCGACAAAAGCCGCTCTTTTAACAGGATTTCCTCGTTTTCCCGTAAAAACGTGGTTAGAAGCATTGGTTGTTCCGCTTCAGCATGTGGTTGTTTTTAGCTATTTACCGGTTGTGGTAGCGAACCGTAACAAGGTGAGCAAAGCTTCAGCAGCTCACGGTGCTTTTATGTTTATAAAAAAAGAAGCTTATGAGATCGCAGGAGGACATGAAGCTGTTAAAACTTCACTAGTAGAAGATGTGCATCTAGCTCAGCTTTTTAAGAAAAAGAAACAGCGCGTTATTTTAGCCAATATTACGTCTCACGTTAGCTGTTATATGTATAAAACAACTGAAGAAGTATGGAATGGGTTTGCTAAAAATATCTTTGTTGGTCTAGGCCGATCCGCTAAAGCAGTTTGGATACTGAGCGTTTTTTTTACCTGGTACTATGTGCTGCCGCTTCCTTTGTTTATAGCAGGAATTCTTACAGGCAACATACTTTGGATTCTTCCTTTTTGCATTATGCTTTTTCAGCGGTTTTTAATTGACCGGTCGGCTCAGCAAAAAGGGCTTTTGTTTCTTACTATGCCGGCGTCGGCAATTGTGCTGATGCTGCTCATGAACCATTCTATGAAGCGTGAACGAAAAAAGCAGGGATATGAATGGAAAGGAAGGCATTATCAATGAAAAAAGTACTAATTGTAGGGGCAGGATTAGGCGGATTAGCTGCAGGAGTTCTTCTTCAAACAAAAGGGTTCGATGTCACAATCGTTGAAAAAAACGAGCACGTAGGCGGAAAAATGATGCCTGTGCAGCTAGGAGAATATTCTTTTGATTTCGGGCCTAATACCATTACAATGCCAGAAGTTTTTCAGTGGTTATTTGAGCAAGCGGGCGAACGTGCAGAAGACTATATGCCTCTTGTCAAACTAACGAATCATACAAATAATTTCTTCACCGACGGTTCACAATTTTCCATGTCTATCGACGAACGAAAAATGATTGAGCAGCTTGAACGTCTCGACCCCTTTGCTGCTAAACAATACCCGGCCTATTTAAAAGAAGTAAAAAGAATATATGACATTGCAAAAAGTCAATTTTTCTACCGGACATTTTCGTCATGGAAAGATTACACAAACCCTTCTCTATTAAAAGCACTGCTGCAAGTAAGGCCGTTTGAAACAGTAGATACGTTTCATCAGCGCTTTTTTCGAAATGAAAACATTCGAAATGCATTTAATCGATACGCAACCTATATTGGATCTTCACCTTATACATCGCCCGCTACCTTTTCACTGATTGGACACTTAGAAATGAATGACGGGGTGTACTATGTAAAAGGAGGAAATACTAGAATTGCAAAAGGGCTGGGGCATGTGTTCCAAAAAGCTGGAGGAAAGCTGTACACAAACTGCAGCGTGACTGAAATAGTAGTAAAAAATAAGCGGGCTGTCGGAGTGGAAGTGAATGGAGAAGAAAAGATAGACGCGGATATCGTTATTGTAAACGGGGACTTGCTAAAAGCCTATCCGGCACTCGTAAAAGAGCAGGATAGACCTCATTTTAAAAACAAAAAAGCAGCTGAGTTTGAGCCTTCCATATCAGCCTATGTAATTATGGCAGCAGTTAAAAAGCGCTTTTCTCAGCTGATTCATCATCAAGTGTACTTTTCTCAGGATTACAAGCAGGAATTCTATGAACTATTTCAGCAAAAAACGCTTCCAACCGACCCTACCATTTACGTTTGTAATTCTTCGTATACCGATAACACGGTAGCTCCGGGTGATAATTTATTTATTTTAGTGAATGCCCCTGCTGTAAAAGAAGAGAATCAAGAAAAAATGAAAGCTTACAGAGAGGTTGTCTATCGCAAGCTTTCTCAGTTTGGTTTAGATATTGAGCCCTCGCTTGTACATGAACGAATTGTTACTCCATGTGAAATTGAACAAACCTTTGGTGCATTTAAAGGCGCTTTGTATGGAGTGAGTTCAAATCGGAAAATGGATAGTTTTCTTCGTCCAAGCAACGTCTCAAAAGATGTTAAAAACTTATATTTTGTAGGAGGAACGACTCACCCAGGCGGGGGATCTCCTATGGTCACAATTAGCGGTATCAATGTAGCTACGCTTATTTCATCTTCCTAATTGATAAATCAGGATTGTCAAAAAGTTTAGTTTTTTGGTACTATAAGAAAGGACAGAGGCTGTTAACCACCTGTTCTCGCGGATGGAAAAAAATGTTACATAATGAAGTTGAAAAGGTGATTACATAACTATATGATTGTATTTACGTGTCTTATTATTATCATAAGCATTATTCGTCCGTACTTGGAGAGCGTGACTGTTAAGCGAATTGCTTCAGAAGGCAAAAAAATTCGCTACTACAAAGAACAGTTCTTTTTTTATGTGCTAATTTTACTATTTTATATTGCGGTGATGGTATACCATGCGGTTCCACTTTCTATGTTAGGATTGCAGGGAGTATATCTAGATACGATTCACCGGACGGCTCCGTATCCAGCGTGGATTGAATATCTGCTGCTTTTAATCTTTGCAGGTTTTATTATTATTTCCATTATGATCCAATGGATGAAAGATCATGGAGAAACGGTTTTTGTGGAACAGGAGATGCCCACGTCAATTGAGGCAACCGTTCCTAAAACAGAAAGAGAGCAAAAGTGGTGGCTTGCATACAGCGGTATTTCCAGCTTCGTAGAAAGCACCGTCTATTTTCCTAGCTTTTATTTATATAGTCACTATGTATTAGCCATTCAAAATACATGGGTGTTGGCTATTTTAATTGGTATTGGTTATTTCCTATCACAGCTAGCTTTTCAGCGTGACCGTTTGAGTGTCCAGACGCTGTTAGTTGGTATCGGGCTAGGCGCTTTATTTATCATGACAAAGTCAGTTGTAATCATGGTCTTGTACTATGGTTTTAGTTTCTTAATCTATGATATTTATCAACAAGATCGCAATTTAGTAAAAAGCACAGAAGATCACTAAGAAACAACACGGCATAACGCCGTGTTGTTTCTTTTTTTTATAATTTATAAAAAAGGCTTGAAAAGCGCTTTCAATAGTCTTATAATTTAGATAAATCGATTTACTAAACCGGTTTAGTAAGTGGTTAGCTAGTATAATAAGAAAGGTAGGTCGATTTATGAATCATATCATTATTCCTTTAAATGCATTTGAAACGACAAGCTCTCAGCACACCATGATTGGGAAAATATATGAACAGCAAGTACATGGAGTGGAAATTCGAAGAGAGTTAATGAAAAAAGTAGATCAAGAGATTGAGCTTATTGCCAAAGAATTAAAAAGATATCCGCTTTTTACAGTATATTCGGCTCCAATCGAACTGTGGAAAGAAAGTGGAGAGTTAAACAAACAAGAATTAAAATCTATTCTTGAAGAAGCCGTATCACTTGGCGCTCAGTGGGTAAAAGTTTCTCTTGGTTTTTATCAGCCACAATCACCTATAGGGGAATTGCAGGAGCTATTGCAGGCATTTCCAGCTTTACATCTATTTGTGGAAAACGATCAAACCAGTTATGGAGGCAACATAGCATCTTTGCACGCATTTTTTGATAACGCTTACGAAATTCCTGTTTCCATGACGTTTGATATTGGTAACTGGCTTTATGTACAGGAACGACCCCAGGAAGCAATCAAAAAGCTAAGGTCATTTGTAGGCTATATTCATATTAAACACGTAATAAAGAATAGCGGAAAGCTAGTAACAACCTCTATATCAAACGATTCAAATGAAATGTGGAAAGATATTTTGAAAGGGTTTTCTCATTCGATTTTTAAAGCTTTAGAGTTTCCAATCGATGAACCGGAACAAATCCCCCGCTTCATTTCATTGGTGCAAGCAGCAGAACAGGAGGAAGTGCAATGAATTCATTAGACGTTATTACCTTCGGAGAAGCAATGGCGATGTTCATGGCAGAACAACCAGGACCGCTGTATGAGATTAAGCATTATACAAAAGAGCTAGCCGGAGCAGAAACAAATGTAGCAATTGGTCTCGCTCGTCTCGGTCTGCGCGCAGGGTGGGTGAGCAAAGTCGGCAATGATCCTTTCGGTACGTTTATTATGAAACGGCTACAAGAGGAGTCGGTCAACACCGATTGTGTACTAGTAGATAGCGAACATTCAACAGGTTTTCAAATTAAATCAAAAGTGGAAGTGGGAGATCCGGAAGTTTGTTACTTCCGAAAAAATTCGGCAGCCAGTCACTTGCACCCACGCGATTTTAATCGAAACTATTTTTTAGCGGCAAAACACATGCATATGACAGGAATACCGCTTGCTGTGTCAGCAAGCATGCGTGAATTTGCTCTACACGCGCTTACCTCGATGAAAGCAGCTGGCAGAACGGTTTCCTTTGACCCGAACCTGCGACCGACTCTTTGGACATCGAAGGAAGAAATGATTTTTACAATCAACGAAGCTGCTAAACAAGCAAACTACGTTCTGCCAGGCATTGAAGAAGGGAAAATTTTAACCGGATACGAAAACCCAGAAGACATCGCTTCTTACTATTTAGATGCAGGCGTAGAGCTTGTCGTTATTAAACTAGGTGAACAAGGAGCCTTTTTTAAGACGGCTAAAGAGCAAGGAATGGTTGAAGGAATAAAAGTCAAACAAATAGTGGATACAGTCGGTGCAGGAGACGGCTTTGCAGTAGGGCTGTTAAGCGGACTTCTTCAACATGATGCTCTTACTCAATCTGTCATGAGAGCAAATGCTATTGGGTCATTAGCTGTACAAAGCCCTGGAGATAACGACGGATATCCAACTGAACAGCAGTTGCAAAAATATATGGAATCCCAAAAACAAGGAGTGAAGTGATAATGAAACAGCAGCTAGCAAAAAAAAGATGGCTTCGGTTAATTCCTATCGTATTTATTACGTATAGCCTTGCATATTTAGACCGTGCAAACTACGGGTTTGGAGCAGCAGCAGGGCTGGCAGAAGATCTTCATATTACGCCAGGTATTTCGTCTTTATTAGGATCGCTCTTTTTCTTAGGTTATTTCTTTTTCCAAATTCCTGGCGCTCACTATGCTGAAAATAAAAGCGCCAAAAAGCTGATTTTTTGGTCTCTGATTTTATGGGGAGCACTTGCTACAGCTACAGGTATGGTAAGCCACGTCGGATTTTTGTTTGTTATTCGATTTGCTTTAGGAGTAGTGGAAAGTGCCGTTATGCCTGCTATGCTCGTTTTTTTAAGCCACTGGTTTACAAAAGCAGAACGTTCTAGAGCCAACACGTTCTTAATTTTAGGAAACCCGGCAACGGTCCTTTGGATGTCAATTGTTTCTGGATATTTGCTAGAATCATTTGGCTGGAGATGGATGTTTATTTTAGAAGGTTTTCCAGCTGTTATTTGGGCGTTTTTATGGTGGAAACTAGTAAACGATGAGCCAAAAGATGCAGGCTGGCTGTCGAAAAAAGAAAAAGCAGACTTACACGATGCGCTGCAAAAAGAACAAGAAGGAATTAAACCTGTTAAAGGCTATAAAGAAGCTTTCAAAAATCGTACTGTCATTTTATTAAGCATTCAATATGCTTTATGGAGTATTGGCGTCTACGGATTTGTTATGTGGCTGCCGTCTATTATTAAAGCAGCGCCTAACATGAGTATAGTGAAGACAGGGTGGTTAGCGTCCGTTCCTTACGTATTAGCAGTTGTATTAATGTTAACGGTTTCATATCTGTCAGATAAGTTTTTAAAACGAAGCGCATTTGTATGGCCGTTCTTATTAGTAGGAGCTCTTGCCTTTTACGGATCTTATTTAGTTGGCACAAGCAACTTCTGGCTTTCTTTTACTTTACTCGTTATCGCCGGAGGAACGATGTATGCTCCGTACGGACCGTTCTTTGCGATTATTCCTGAAATTTTACCGCGTAATGTTGCCGGAGGAGCGATGGCTTTAATTAATAGCATGGGGGCACTTGGTTCATTTGCCGGTTCTTATATTGTAGGATTTTTAAATGGATCAACAGGAGGGTTTGGCGCTTCCTATATCTTTATGGCTGGATCATTATTCCTTGCGGCAGTTTTAACCATTGTCGCAACGAAAAAGCCAAGAGAAGTTCAGAGTGTGAAGCCAGTTGAAACAACGGCTTAATGTAATGATAGAAAAGGAGAATTGAGATGCATATTGAGAAAATTACAAGTAGCGGTATTGTAGCGGTCATTCGAGGAGCAAGCGCTGAGCGAATTATTCCGCTTGCCTACGCGTTAAAAGAAGGCGGAGTAACAAATCTAGAAATCACAATGGAAAACCCTGCTGCCGTAGAGGTTATTAAAGAATTGAAAAATGAATTTGACGATTCGATGTTTATTGGAGCAGGAACTGTTCTAGACGAAGAAACAGCACGAATTGCCATTATGGCAGGAGCGTCATTTATTTTTTCCCCTACGGTGAACGAACGAACAATTAAAACGGCTAAAAGATACGGAGTCATTAGCGTTCCGGGTGCTTTTACACCTACTGAAATTTTAACAGCCTATGAATGCGGCGCAGATATGATTAAAGTCTTCCCGGCAAGCGTAGTAGGCCCCGCTTATTTTAAAAATATAGCAGGACCGCTTCCTCATATTCCGTTAATGCCAACAGGCGGCGTTACGGCTGAGAATGCGGGAGCTTATATTAAAGCCGGAGCAGCTGCTATTGGAGCAGGAAGCACATTAGTGGATGGAAAGCAGCTTCCAACTCCTGAATACTTACTTCAAGTAACAAGGGAAGCGAAACGTTTTACTCATGAAATTCAAGAAGCTAGGCTTGCGTACGCTTAATAAATAAAGCCTTCTGCTATCAAGAAGGCTTTTCCTTTTTCGTTTTTTTCGTTTACACTAGGAGTAGCATAATTTTAGGGATTGAATGAAAAGGACGGATCATGATGCAAAAAGTTACTATGCTTGATGTCGCAAAAGCAGCAAATGTCTCCAAAAGCACCGTATCACAATACATTAACAAGCGATACGAATATATGGGCGAAGAAACACGAAAGAAAATTAAAGAAGCGATTGATACACTGGGCTATCAGCCCAACTATCTAGCACGGAGCTTAAAACAAAAGCGAACGTCGATGATCGGGATTATTGTCGCAAATATTATGCACAGATTTTCTACTGAAGTCATTCGTGCCATTGAAGACTATTGCCATTCGCAAGATATACATGCCATCATTTGCAACGCAGATGATGACCCTGATAAAGAAAAGAAATATATTAATATGTTAAAAGCAAAGCAAGTAGATGGCCTTATTTTATTTCCAACGGGTGCCAATACTTCTCTTTATGAGCAGATGATCAAAGAAGAATATCCGGTTGTTATTATGGATCGTAAAATTCATGATGTAAAAGGAAAAATTCCATCCGTAGTGGCGAACAACCAAGAAGCCACAAAACAGGCTATTTTGCATCTGCTCGAGCTTGGACATAAGCATATAGCGATCATTACAGAACCATTAACTATTACACCCCGGATTGAACGTGTAGAAGGGTACAAAGAAGCGTTAACATCAGCCAATATGCCTGTAAATGAATTTATGATTATTAACTGCAAAAAAGCGGACATGCAAAAAGCGCTGGAGAAGCTATTTGCAGCCGATAATCCGCCGACAGCGCTGCTGGCTGGAAACGATTTAGTGTTCATTGAAGTGCAGAAATTTATTAAACAACACGGATTTAATATCCCCAATGATTTATCTTTAATTGTTTATGATAATATTCCTTACGCAGATGTAGCAACGCCTGCCGTTACCACGATTTCGCAGCCTGCTTTTGACATGGGAACAAAAGCAGCAGATTTACTTATTAAACAAATTTTGAAAGAAAAGATAGCTTATGAAGAGTACCAGTATGAATGTGAATTAATTATTCGAGAAACAACGTTGTCGTATTAAGCTAAAAAGAGCGCCTATGGCGTGCTCTTTTTAGCTCATCAAAATATTCGTTTTTTTTACGTTGTTACTAAACCGGTTTAGTAGAAAGTGAGGAGAAGAAAGATGAAGATACAATTAGCATTAGATCGCGTCACAATTGAAGAAGCTATTATCCTTGCCAAGCTGGCAGAACCCTATGTTGATTGGATTGAAGTAGGTACATCTCTTATAAAAGAGTATGGAATTGAAAGCATTTATAAAATCAAACAGGCATTTCCGCACAAGATGATTGTAGCAGATATCAAAACGATTGATAACGCAGAGTATGAATTTACAATGTGCTATCAGGCAGGAGCAGATATAGCAACAGTAATGGGCGTATCACCTTTACCCACGATAGAGACGTGTGCAAATGTCAGCGAAAAATGGAATAAAAAAATGATGGTTGATTTATTAAACACGTCAAGCAGCTCGCAAAAGCAAGTAAGTATTTATAGAAGCGCTATTTTTTGCCATCATATCAGCAAAGACGAGCAAGAAAAAGAAGGAAAATCGCTGAGTCAAATAAATTTGCGGCAGTATTTTCATTCAGATGCGCAAATAGCAGTAGCAGGAGGAATTAATCCAGCCTCAGCAGCATCATTACTTCAAATGAAAGCGGACGTCGCGATTATTGGATCAGCGATTACAAAAAGTGCGGATGTGGCAAAGGCATCTGCTGAATTTCAAGACTTATTTATGAGCAGGGGGAACGTATAATGACAAAAACACAAACGATTTTACATGAAATTACGACCGTAATGAATCACATAAAAGAACCGCAAATAGAAGAAGTAGCGTTTTCACTTTACCAAGCAAAACGAATTTTTGTTATAGGCGAAGGTCGCTCCGGGTTAATGGGCAAATCATTTGCGATGAGACTGATGCATTTAGGTGCAACAGTATACGTTGTAGGAGAGACCATTACTCCTTCGATTGCAGCGGGTGACGTATTGGTGGCTGTATCTGGTTCAGGAAAAACACAGCAAGTGGTGAGCGTAGCTAAAAAAGCCAAAGAAGTAGGATGTTCAGTTATCGGCATTTCAGCTAGTACAGAATCACCATTAACTGCTCATACTGATGAGCTGCTGCACATTCCCGCTGCAACCAAATACCGAAGCGAAAATGAAGCCGCTTCTATTCAGCCGCTTGGTTCATTGTTTGATCAATGTGCTCATGTTGTGTTTGATACGATTTGCTTAGAATACGGGAATTTGAACCAAACGGATCATGAACAGGCGTTTAAGCAGCACAGCAATTTAGAGTAAGTGGAAATAGGCTGAAACAAAAGTAGGTTGGTTAAAAGAAAATCCGAACGGTGAGTCGAGATTCTTGATGGAGAATCACATTCGTTCGGATTTTTTTATTGGTATTGGTGAGCGTAGGTTTCATGTGTGTAGTTGCTTCTAGCTGTTGATTGGATCGATGTAGTTATGTCTCACTCTCTTTTGATACAGGTAAGTCTAAACGTTTACTTCACTTTTGTTTATTGCGAAGATATTCCTTCTCTTCAAAGTAAATAACAGCATTTTTATGTTGAAATTGCTATAATATACAAGCCGGTACATATACTAAGGCGACTGAAAATAAAGGAGTTTTGATTGATGACAAAAATAAAATTAATTTCACATAACGATTTAGACGGGGTAAGTCCAGCACTGTTGGGTCGGTTAGCGTTTGGCGACGACAACTTTGATTACAGCACGGTAAGCATTGGCCGCATCAATGACACAGTGACGCATTTTATTGAAGAAGAAAACGATGGAGACACAGCTTTATACATAACGGATATTAGCGTAAACGATGAAGTAGCGGAAAAATTAAATGAACTGGTAAAAAAAGGCCAGAAAATCACTCTTATTGACCATCATATCTCTGCTCTTCCACTAGCTGAGAAATACGATTGGGTTCATGTTATTGCAGAAGACGAAAACGGTAAAAAGACAGCAGCTACATCTCTTTTCTACGACTACTTAGTGCGCAACAACATGCTTCAAAAAACGGAGTTGCTTGATGAATATGTAGAACTTGTGCGCTTATTTGATACGTGGGACTGGTTTCATGAAAATAATTTGAAAGCAAAGCGCCTCAATCACCTATATTATCTAATCCCGCATGAAGAATTTAAAGAGACCATTCTAGAAACGCTTCGTGAATCGTACCATACTGAAAATCAAGAATTTACGTTTACGGACAAACACGAAATTTTACTAGAAGCAGAAGAAAAAAAGATTGAAAAATATATTTACGACAAGCAAAAACAAATCATAAAAGAAAGTGTTGAAATTGCTAAAACAGCGTACAACGTAGGCATTGTATTTGCAGATACATATCAGTCTGAGCTAGGAAATGCACTGTGTCTAGAAAACGAAGATATCGACTTTTCCGTTATGGTGGACATGGGACGCCAAAAGATTGGCTTCCGTGCAGTAAAAGACGAAATCAACTTAGCCGAAATTGTTGGGCACCTTGGAGGAGGAGGTCACCCAAAAGCTTCTGGATGCAAGTTAACGGCTGAAACGTTTGCTCTTTTCGTCACGGATCACTTGTTTAAAGACGAAGAAAAAAGTGAATAAAGCGTATAAGGAGGAGATGCTATGTCATTTAAAGATTTAGTTGTTGTTGTTACCGGAGCTGCGAATGGAATAGGAAAAGATGTATCACGCACATACGCAAAACAAGGAGCAAAAGTGGTATTGGCAGATGTGGACGAAACCGAAGGCGAGCGTCACGCAGAAGCTATTCAAAGACAAGGCGGAGAAGCCATTTTTGTAAAAACAGACGTCCGAAAAGAAAGCGACATTTTACATCTCGTTGAAAAAACGGTCAGTACGTATGGAACGATACATATTTTGATTAATAATGCAGGCGTTTCCCGCTGGAAATCACCGTATGAGCTAACCGTTGATGAATGGGATGACATTATCAATACGAACCTGCGCAGCGTGTTTCTATGTTCTCGCGAAGCAGCTAAAGTGATGAGGAAAAACGAAAGCGGGGGCTCCATTGTAAACTTAGCTTCTACAAGAGCTTCAATGTCTGAACCAGATACAGAAGCCTATGCTGCTACAAAAGGAGGAATCGTTGCTTTAACTCATGCACTTGCCGTTTCGCTTGGTGATGACAACATCACGGTAAATGCTATTTCTCCAGGATGGATTGAGACATCTGACTACGATGGCCTTCGTGAAATCGATCATACGCAGCATCCGTCTAATCGGGTAGGAACGCCAGCGGATATCTCAAGAGCGTGTATGTACTTAACAAACGCCGAAAATGATTTTGTAACAGGAGCTAACCTCGTAGTAGACGGGGGAATGACGCGAAAGATGGTTTATGAACATTAAGCATCTACGAAAAAAGACTGCCGTATTTAGCAGTCTTTTTTCATATAATCAAGAAAAGAAAAAGATAATAATTTTCGCTTGACAGAACAAAATAATCATTGTAAAGTAAGTTACATAAAGTAATTAAATTTCAATTAATATTTTTTTGGTTTAATATCTCGAATTAGAGATATAAGAATTCATTATATCTTGTTTATCTCCTTTTATCAGGGGGAAGGGTATAAACATGCAATTTAAGCTTAAAAAAACAAACAATTAGGAGTGTGGAAAATGGGTTTTTTAGATAAATTATTTGATAAATCAAGTGATCAACAACAGGTTGGAAAAGATTTTTATGAAGCAATTAAAAACCGACGTTCTATTTATGCAATTGATAAAAATGTAAAAATGTCAGAAGAAAAAATTGAAGAAATTATTAACTTTGCGGTGAAACATACTCCTTCAGCATTTAATTCCCAAAGCGCACGCGTAGTCGTTTTATTTGGCGAACAGCATGATAAAGTGTGGAATATTACGAGAGAAACGCTTCGTAAAATTGTTCCAGCTGAAAATTTTTCAGATACGGATCAAAAAATGAACTTATTCGGAAGCGGCTATGGAACAGTTCTTTTCTTTGAAGATCAAGAAGTAGTTGAAGGGCTGCAAAAGCAGTTCGCATCTTACAGCGAAAATTTCCCGGTTTGGTCTAACCAATCATCAGGCATGCTGCAGCATGTGATCTGGACAGCTCTTGAGCTCGAAGGCCTAGGAGCAACTTTACAGCATTACAATCCATTGATTGACGATGAAGTAAAAGCAGCTTGGAATATTCCAAGTTCATGGAAGCTGATTGCTCAAATGCCATTTGGTAATCCCGTGTCACCTGCGGGTGAAAAAGAATTTCAACCACTAAGTGAACGTGTAAAAGTATTTAAATAAGCAAAAAAAGGCACGGACAACATTATTTTAATTAAAGCAAAATCCGAACGATTCATCGTTCGGATTTTTTTATTGGTATGGCAAGCGTAGGTGTTGCGTATGTAGCTGCTTCTAGCGGTTGATTTCGTTATATCTCAGACCCTTTTTTACGGTAAATAGTTTGAATATTCTTTTATGTTTAACCTAAGAAAAATGCGGTTAAATAGGAGGAGTAGTCCTCAAATCTTCTGTGGAATTTATGCGCTATACATAAGCAATTCAACGATGTTTTACAAAAAAATAAAGTTTTTAACTTGGTTTTTTAGAGAATATTTGTTAACATATCCACTTGTGAGGTCTTAGTAAGAGGAGGATGATGTAAAGAATCCCATATCGGACGCAAGGGCGTAGATATGTGGAGTGGAAATTTTAAAGGAGGATATTATGTCTGATCAAGGAAATCAAGGAAAGTTTAAAAAATCAATATCGTTACTTGACCTAACGTTAATTGGGATGGGAGCTATTTTTGGTTCCGCCTGGTTATTTGCGGTTAGTAACGTAGCGTCAAAGGCTGGTCCAGCCGGAAGTTTTTCGTGGCTGATTGGCGGAGTCATTATTTTACTTATCGGTTTAGTGTATGCTGAACTTGGAGCAGCGCTGCCGCGTACCGGTGGAATTATCCGTTATCCGGTTTACTCACATGGTCATTTAGTGGGTTACTTAATTTCATTCATTACCATTATTGCTTACACAAGTTTGATTGCCATCGAGGTAACGGCTGTACGTCAGTATGTTGCGTTTTGGCTTCCTGGTCTAACTAAACATGGTTCTGAATCGCCTACTACAATCGGCTGGTTATTTCAGTTCGCGTTATTAACGCTATTTTTTATCATTAACTACGTAAGTGTAAAAGCATTTGCTAAGTCAAATGTTATTATATCTGTGTTCAAATATGCGGTTCCTCTTACAATTATCGTCGTGTTAGCTTATCACTTTAAATCAGCTAACTTTACAACTGGCGATTTTACTCCGTTTGGTTTTAATGGTATTCAAGCAGCCATTTCAACAGGTGGCGTTATGTTTGCTTACCTAGGACTTCACCCTATTGTTTCTGTAGCCAGTGAAGTTAAAAACCCGCAGCGTAATATTCCAATCGCGCTCATTATCTGTATTGTACTTTCAGCGATTATTTACACAGCACTGCAAGTATTGTTCATTGGTAACATTCCGGCTGATATGCTATCAGGAGGATGGGGAACAATTCAAGAGCAATTCTCTTTACCATTTAAAGATATTGCACTTATTTTAGGCCTTGGCTGGTTAGTAACGCTTGTTATTTTTGATGCTATTTTATCACCAGGCGGTAACGGGAACATCTTCATGAATACAACTTCTCGTTTAGTTTATGCTTGGTCTCGTAATGGAACACTATTTAAACGTTTCTCAAAAGTAGATAAGAAAACAGGAATTCCACGTGCGTCACTATGGCTATCGTTTGGAATGTCCGTATTCTGGACACTGCCATTTCCTTCTTGGGAAGCGCTAGTAAACGTATGTTCAGTAGCACTTATTCTGTCTTATGCGATTGCGCCAATTTCAGCTGCTGCATTCAGAGTAAATGCAAAAGACCTTAAAAAGCCTTTCAAATTAAAAGGCATGAGCGTTATTGCTCCTGTGTCATTTATCTTCTGTTCATACATCGTATATTGGTCAGGATGGACGACAATTTCTTGGCTTCTAGGATCACAGCTTCTAATGGTTGTTATCTACGTAGCATTTAAGAAATACGTACCAACTGACGTTGTAAAATTTGCACAGCAGCTTAAATCTGCTTGGTGGCTAGTTGCTTATTATATTATTATGCTTGTTATCTCTTACCTAGGCTCATTTGGTGGAGGACAAGGTGTGCTAAGCAACCCGCTTGACTTAATTTTAATTGCTCTTGTTTCAATCGGTATTTTCTACTGGGCGAAATACACGGGTTTACCAAAAGCAGTTATCGATACGGATGATTAATAAAAAACACGGCATGAATTCATGCCGTGTTTTTCGTTTGTATAGGGGTGTACTCTATTTATTTATCAAACAGCCACGTTTTTAAGATAGCAGCATACTCACGAAAGTAGGCTTGAAGTTTAATTGAATTTGGTGTCTTTGCACCTAAAGGATAAACGTCAAAACCTTGACGCTTGGCAATAATAGAGGCGCGAAATAAATGAAAATCACTGCTAACAAGCACGACTTTTTTGTGTTGAATATCAACTTTCTTTTTAGTGAAAGTGAAATTCTCAAAAGTAGAAGTTGACTGATCCTCTTTTATCATTCGATTCTTTTTAATTCCTTCTTTTCGTAGAAAACGATAGGCTGCTTCTGCTTCAGAAATTTCTTCATCGGATCCTTTTCCACCCGTTACGATAACTTTTGTTTGTTTATGAGTCTTTAAATAAGATAAAGCCGTTTTTGCTCGTTCTTTTAAACTAGGAGACATTTGATCTCCGTCTACTTTGGAACCTAAAATGAGCACATAATCTGCTTTTTGCGGAACAGGCTGATGAGCGGTTTGATACATACAAAAAGACATGATTGCTATGTAAAGAACAAGCAAACTAATAAAGATATAAATGATTTTTTTCTTCAACTACGAGCACCTTCCTAGCTATTTCATAAGATGTTTGGAAAATAATTGTTATTATAGCATACGAGACCCAAATAAGTATAAACACAGTAATATATAATAATAGAAGAAAATCGTTATTGTGAATGGTTATAAAATTCGTTACAATAAAGAATAAATGATTTTAAAAGTGCCTCTAAGGAGGATAATAGGGAAATCGGTGTAAATCCGGTGCAGCCCCCGCTACTGTAAATGTGGATGAACCTGCAAAGACCCACTAGTCAAACTAGGAAGGATGCAGAAGTAAAATGAAGCATAAGCCAGGAGACCTGCTTTTAAAAACCCCTTATTTTTCGGTGGGAGAAATAAGTCAAGACAATGTGTTAATGAGCGCATGACCAAACCTTGACTTTTACAGTTAAGGTTTTTTTATGTGATAGGGAGTGGAAAAAGTGAAAAAAGGAAAACCTCTTATGATTCAAGGAACGCACTCAGACGCTGGAAAAAGCATGATTGCTACAGCGTTTTGCCGTATTTTTAAAGAAGACGGCTATCAAACTGCACCGTTTAAATCGCAAAATATGGCGCTTAATTCATACATTACAATGGATGGAAAAGAAATTGGAAGAGCGCAAGGAATTCAAGCTGAAGCGGCTGGAGTAGAAGCAACAACCAATATGAATCCTATTTTAATTAAACCAACTCGTGATCATGAATCTCAAATTGTCGTTCATGGAAAACCGCTTCGTAATATGTTTGCTTTTCAGTATCGGCAAGAATTTTTTAATGAAGGTTTGAACGTTATCACGGAGTCTTATAAAGAGCTTGCCAATCATTATGATCGAATTGTGATTGAAGGTGCTGGAAGTCCTGCTGAAGTGAATTTGAACGATCGGGAACTGGTAAATATGCGCGTAGCAAAGATAGCCCAAGCCCCTGTTGTGTTAGTAGGAGACATTGATAAAGGAGGGGTTTTTGCGAGTCTGGTGGGTACTCTTCAATTGCTTCCAGATGAACATAAACCTAGAGTAATTGGAGTGTTAATCAATAAATTCCGAGGAGACTTAGAGCTTTTAAAACCGGGGTTGAAGTGGTTTGAAGAATACACGGGAGTTCCGGTACTAGGAGTGATTCCTTATATGCACGACGTGGAAATTGACGCTGAAGATTCGCTATCACTCAGAAATTACTCAACGCTTGTAAATCCGTTAAAAGAAATCGATATTGCGGTTATCTCGTATCCTCGCATCTCAAATTTTACAGACATTGATCCTCTAAGCTTAGAAGAAGACTGTCATGTGAGACTTGTAACCAAGCCATCACAACTAGGTACGCCTGATTTAATTGTTTTACCAGGAAGCAAAAATACGATTGAAGATGCGCAGTTTTTACAAGAAAGCGGCCTGGCTCTAGCCATTAATCAAGTCTTGAACGCAACGAACGCTCACGTTATTGGCATCTGCGGGGGATATCAAATGTTAGGCGAGACAATTACGGACCCCGATGCAGTAGAGTCCCGGATTGAATCTATTAAAGGGCTGGGTTTGCTTCCAGTGGAAACCGTTATGACAACCAGCAAAAAAACAGAAAGAGTTTCTGGATATGTTCAGTTAGAGAGTGAGAAGGTTTCGATTGAAGGCTATGAAATTCATATGGGAAAGACGGTTTCTAAAAGCATGACGAAAGCCTTTGCGGTGGTAGATGATCAAAAAGAAGGAACGGTTAAAGACAACATCATTGGCACGTATGTTCATGATGTGTTTCATAACGATGCTTTGCGCAGAGCTTTGCTTAATCAAATTCGTAAACATAAAAAATTGCCGCCTATTACGGATACATTCAACAGTCGCCTGCAAAAAGAGGAGTCTTTTTCAAAAGCAGCAGCATATGTGAGAGAAGCTATAGATATGGAAAAGCTGTATCATTTAATAGACAACTATAAAAGCCCGGAGCAAGCACAAAAAGTGTAGCTTGTAGAGGTTTTCGCTTGTTTTTTCACCGAGAACTTTAGTACGCTATTCTACGTTGCCTAGTTCAACAGTCTAGCACTCGTAACAAATAAAAGATGATTGTTTCCAATACTATGTAGGATGGAAACATGGTTTATGGACAGGAAAATGAATGGTTAATGTAATGTAAAACATCACGCCTCGTTTCCTAGAGGAGCTGAAAGTATTGATTTTTAAACGTATTTTTTTAAACAAAGCATCTATTTTATACATAGTCAGTTTATTTATTGTATGTACTTCGGTGATTATGGGAGTATTTATTGGTACAGTTTCGTTAACCGTAGGAGATACAATCAAAATTATTATTGGCCACCTTACCGGACTATCCTTATATCACGGTCCAGAAAACATGGATTTAATCATTTGGCAAATTCGTTTTCCAAGAGTACTGGTGGCATTTTTAGTAGGAGCTTCGCTTTCAATAGCAGGGGCTGCCTTTCAAGGGCTATTAAGAAACTCTCTTGCGGATCCTTACACGATCGGAGTTTCCTCAGGTGCAACCCTTGGCTCTGTCATGGCAATTTATTTTCACTGGAGTATTTTTGGTTTGTCTATCTTCACGCTGCCTGTAGTCGGCATCGTATCTGGTTTTATTACTCTTCTTTTAGTTTTTGGTATTACGAAACTCGCAAGCGGCAATTTGGCTAATGAAACCATCATCTTAGCGGGGATTATTTTATCATCCTTTATGAGCGCGCTTATTTCATTAATTGTAGCTCTTTCTCCTGAAGAAGATGTAAGGCAGGTTTTATATTGGCTAATGGGAAGCGTATCAATGAGAGGATGGTCGCATATTCAAATTTTAGGGCCGTTCTTTTTAGTCGGTACGATTATGCTGCTGTTACATGTGAAAGAGCTGAACGGCTTAGCATTTGGCGATCAATCCGCTCAATTTATGGGGATAGACGTAAAGAAGAAAAAAAGAATGATTTTAATAGGTGCATCCGTATTAACCGGGGCTGCGGTATCAGTATCTGGGGCAATTGGATTTGTTGGCTTAGTTATTCCCCACGTAGTGCGTCTCGTAGCGGGAGCTAATCATAAGCATGTACTGCCGCTTTCTATTTTAATCGGAGGAAGTTATTTGGTTTTAGCCGATTTATTAGCAAGAACGATATTAGAACCTCGTGAACTGCCGATTGGAGTCGTAACCGCCTTAATTGGTTCGCCAATTTTTACGCTGCTGCTTGTAAAAGAACGTATGCGGAAAAGAGGAATATCATGATTGAACTATATAATGTGACGGGAGGATACGATAAGCAGAAACCGACCGTTCGTGACATCACGTTCACCGTAGACAAAGGTTCTTTTGTTGCTTTACTAGGACCAAATGGAAGCGGAAAAACAACGCTTATTCGCTTAATTATGAATGTATTAACCACTCAATCAGGAGAAGTGAAGGTAGAAGGGAAGTCCGTGAAGGCTTATTCACCAAAACAACTGGCGCAAAAAGTTGCAGTCATGACGCAAGAAAATCAAATTGGATTAGAATTTACGGTTCAAGAAATTGTTTCACTTGGACGTTATCCTTATCAGGCAAAAGGTTTGTTTAGCACTGTATCAGCACAGGATGAAGAAGTGGTAGAAAGCGTGATGAAATTAACAAACGTCTGGCACTATCGAAATCATACCTTTCAATCGCTGAGCGGTGGAGAAAAACAGCGGGTTTTACTTGCTAAAGCACTGGCGCAAGAACCTGACTACTTACTTCTTGATGAACCAACGAATCACTTAGATGTAAAACATACGATGGAACTGCTTCAGCTGTTAAAAACGTTACAGCAGGAAATGAGCTTGACGGTTCTGGCCATTTTGCATGATCTCAACATTGCCTCGCTGTTTGCAGATAATGCCGTATTATTGAAAGATGGAAGAGTAGAAGAAACGGGGATGGATGCCATTTTTCAGGATGCAGCTACGTTAAAAAGAGTATATGGCGTTGATTTGCATGTATTTCACCATCCCGCTGTGAACAAGCGGCAAATTGCTTTTGTGCCCCCGTATCAATATCCAGAGACGGACTTCCATGAGTTGTATCAGTTGCAAAAGGAACCGGGCAAGCTATGTTTATCCTTTGCTCGTCCTTTGAGAACTCTTTCACTGGGTTCCAATGAAACAGGTCTAGACTGGTGTCAAGAAATTGTTCAACAGCAAAGCAGTTCTAACACGGCGTGGAAATCTGCGTCTTTATCTAGTCATGAAGTTCGCTTAAAAGACGATAAAGGTTACTCGTGGCTGACTGTACTGACACATGGACAAAAAGAGAATGAAATGAATATTGTTCTACTAACAAATACACCGCTTTCGGACGCGAACTTACTTCATGCTGCGATGAAGGTAATTGAATACCGGGCTTTCTTAGGAAAAACAGGCCGTATTGTTGTAGCATCATCTCATCATAAAGAAGAAAATCAAGAAGAAATTTCAGCGTTCTTAATGGAACGCCTACAGAAAGAATTACAACTATTTATGGAAACAAAAATGACCGACAATTGCTTTAAATAAGCAGTAGCGGTCATTTTTTATTCTTCGGAGTGATCAGGCTTTTCTGTTTCACCTCCTGAACTCATCGTTGTCTCAGTTGTATGTTCATCAATCTTTTTTTCTTTTAGCTTAACAGAGAATAAGTCTTTGACTTCTTCATCCACTTGATCAGAGTCAGCGCTGTAAGTTGTACCAATGTTTAAGTGGCCGGTCAAATCTTTAATTCCTAGCTGGCCAAAATTATTACTAAGGTCAATTTTGTCTAACAATACTTTTTCCACCATAATTTTTTCAACAACAATGGACTGCTTTGGCTGAGTTACTTCATCAATCTTTTTGTCAAGAGTTTTCACCATCTCATATAAAGCTGTATTGGACGATTCTTCCTTTAACGCAGAGAGCTGATTTTGAATGTCTTCGAAATTAGGAGCTGACTGCATAGCCGAAAGTAAATGAGCTGTTTGCTCGTGCAGTTGAGACAATGATTGAATAAGATGAGCTGATTCATGTAATTGCTGATGAAGCTCTTCTATTTTAGGAATCGCGTCGGTTAAACGCGTCACTTGATCAATAATTCCCTGCAGGTTCAGCGCTGAATCTGACGAATGAACAGGTTTTGTGAATTCAACTTCATCAGATGTCTTAGGCTCCGTTTGGCTCGGCAACTTCTTTGGCTGCTGAGGGGGTTTCTTTAGATTAGACTGTTTTTTAGTTTTCATCTTTTCGGGTAATTCTTTCCGCTTTTGATTAGAGCTTTGGTCTATGGGACTTACTTTTTTTTTGGTTGGAAGGGAAGACGGATTTATTTTGCGGACTGTTTCAATTTTAGGCGATTGTTTAAACCACTTAGAAAACATGAAATTCCCTGCCTTTCATGCTACGTATAGTTCTGCACAATAAATTACAAATCAAATTTCACGTGCAATAGACCATCTTTAAATGATGCGTGACATGGCGCTTCCCCTACAGCAGGTGGAAGGATGATTGATCGTTGAAACGTTCCTTCACGTCTTTCTTTGTGAAGAACATTTGCATCCTTCATCGTTAAAAGAGATGAACCGGATATGTGTAAAGTATTTTCATGCATGGTCAATTCGACGTCTGTTCGTTTAGCACCGGGTATTTCAATCACAACTAACAGTTGATTTGCCCATTCGTATACATCAATTAAAGGATAATCTCGATACTCATTTACAATTTGAGGAGAAGCATCTGCTTCCGTATCATTCTTTTCTTCAGGATCATCGTCAAAAATCTTTTCCCAAAATTTTGTATGGTTTTCTTCTTGTAACGTTTCTGCCCACTTTTTAAACTTTCCATGATTCATATTTGTCACCTTCTTTAAAAAAATAAAACAAGGCCTTTTGCCGCTTTCTATTTTATATGTATGCATGAAAACAGAAAAAAACGTCCACTTTAATCTAAATCGTGGACGTCTATTTGAGACATAGGAATATTAACATGTTTAGGCATCCGGATTTCCAACACCCCGGAACGATATACGGCGCGTGTACCTTTTTTGCGAACCGAACAAGGAAGCTGAATTTCTTCTTTGAAGGATTCTTCTCCATCTATTCCTTCAATCGTACACACGTATGGAGTATGATAGACTTTAATGCTTGATACAATATCGCGGTTAGGAATTTTTAACTGAACAATGCATTCGTCTAATGTATTAATGACGTTTGAATCAAATCTTCTTAGCTGTTGTCCATGACCTTCATTTCCCACATCCTGCTGTTCTTTCATCATGTCTTGGGCCTGCTTAAAGAATTCATTTCCTTGCATAAAATCCGGAAAAGAATGGGACATCGTAGAAGAAATCATTTGCTGAATATATTTATTCATGTCTTTAGATGCCATTCCTTTTGGGATATTTTCCATCATTCCTTTAAACGGAGACTTTCCAAATGGAAACATATTTACACACCTCCTTGTAATGTGCCAAGTAAAACGACAAAATCGTTAAATCTAAATTTGATTTCCAATTGGAGCTGAAGGGTTTGCAATTTGATCTTGATCGCTTACGTCAGGATCTAACACGCCCGTATTCATTTGAGAGCAAGTAGGAGAGAAGTTACCTAAAGAGAAATTTGCGCCGTTAAACTTTGAGTTCGCCGTGTGACTGTTTTGAATGGTGGAACCGAAATCAATATTTGCGTTTTGCGTGACACCGTTTGTTACGATATTAAAAACGTTAATTTGAAGAGGCATAAAGAGACTCCTTACTGTTTTTATTCATTCTACTCCAACGGCCTATTGCGTTCAGAGAGAATGTATTCACCGTTTGTCGTCATGCTGTTGACAAGCATTGCCCTATATCACTGCTGATAACCATTGACATGATCAACGTTTGCAATATCTGTTTGGTCATTTGTATCAGGATCGATATAAATGTTTCGCATTTTCGAGGAAGCAGGTGAGACATCGCCATAAGAAGAGTTCGTACCAGTGGATTTTGAATGAGCCGTGTGACTGTTATGGAGTGCTTCGCCAATGTTGACAGAACCGTTGCTTGAGATACTGTTGATCTTTAAATTATAAATGTTAATAACACTTGGCATAGGCTCTCACCCTTTTCTATGGTTGATTAATGTATCCTATGATGATAAGTGCCTAAACGTTCACAATTCCTCATAACTAAAATCGCCTTTTCCGATTGAAGGAAAAAGCGATTGAGAGAGGATTACTTAATGATATGATGGGCTTATGAAATGGGTGCAATACGACAATTCTTTTTTTCTAAAATGTAAGAGATGCTTTGTTGGACAGTGGAAAATGTTCGCCAATTAAACTGAGAATCTACAAGCGACAGAGCCATTTTTGAAGAAAGACCAACAATAAGGCAAGTGGTACCAATCAAACGCAAAGCATCGTGGAGCGTGTTAATATAATAACCGTGTTCTTCATCTAATGAATGAAGGGAAGATAAATCAATAAGCAAATAGCGCGCCTGTTCTTTTACAACTGCCTCCAATACCGTTTCAGTTAGCTTCTTTCCACGTTCTATATCCATCTTACCGGTAATGGGCACAGCTAAAACCTCGTCCCATATCTTTAATAAAGGAGTGGACAAATCCTCAATTAACCGTTCTTTTTCAAGCTCTGCTTCGGCTTGATCTGTAAAGTCTAATAGCATAAGCAAGTAGCCATAACGCTCGCCGTCTTTTGTATCAATGGGGTGAATCACAGCTTCTGCTACGTATTGACTGCCAATCGTTATACGCGTTCTGTAGGTTGTATGAAGAGAGGTGAGTAAATTTTCCGCTTCTTCAGAATTGGAATGAAAGAAGTCCATATGCTTTCCAATTAACTCTTCGATATGAGATAACTGGTAGATTGGGAGTACTGGCTGAAGTGTTTCAATTGCTCTTGCATTCATCCACTGCACACGATAGTCTTGATCTGCAATGATCATGGTTTCTTGAATATTTTCTAAAATCAAATGTCCATTAAGCTTTTGTGGAAGTCGTCCAATTCCATTCATTCTCCATCTCTCCTTATGCGTGTAGTAAGTTTATGTACATCTACTTTATATTTTACAGTGAAAAGAATGAAGAAGGCTATAAAAAATTTATTAACGTATGTAGGGATCATGGTATGTAAAAAAACGTAGGAGTAAGCACTCGCTTCAATCAAAAAACTCCCCTGGGTAAAGGGGAGTTCACTTTATTCATATGATTTAATAAAATCAACGTTATATTTTTCAACGCTTGATAAGTAGGAGTCTCTAAATGATGAATCAGGCGTATACCATGACTTTTCATAAAAATAGGCTTGAAGATCTTTCGATTTAAATACATACCCATGCCGCGCATAGATTTCATTTCGAGCTAGCCTTCGTTCACTCGAGCTCAAACTGCTAATATCACCATAACTTAATTTGTAAGAATCCGAACCCGGAAGAATATAAGAGCTTGAAGTAGCATAAGAGCGCGGCCCAGGCACGATTACTTCTCGTTCTTTTATGACGGTTTTTTCCTTTTCAACGGGGGGCGTTTGTATATTTAATATAATACTTTCTTCACTTTGAATGGTGTAAGGACTGCTTTTGAACGTGGTGCCGCCTTTTTGCACTTCTGCATGAACAGTGACGCTTCCATCCGTGGCAACAGGCCCTATTTGTGATGAGCTATTCACCTGAAGCCCCGTGCTTTTTCCGTTTACGAATAAAATAGCGTCATCTCTATTCGATGAGATTGTAACATAAGCCCCTTTAAATACAACAGATATATTTTCTTCTTTTTGACGGTGAAAATTTACAGTGGTTTGGTCTGTAAGCTTTCCGTAAGAGCTTTCATAAGAAGCTGTAAGCGGGTAATTTCCAATCATAAAAGGCCCTATTTTTTGCGTTTGATTTTTGGATATGGATTGTTTTGTATCATTGACTGTAACCGTTGCATCCTCTGGCGTGGTGAGGGAGATATAATATGATGACGGCACAACCACGTACTGTTTTTTGAAGAGTGGTGAATGTTTCTGTTCTTTTATTGTAAAGTAGATACTCGATTTATTTTTCAAATCATTTTCAACGTCTCGTAAAATAGAACCATCGGAAGTTGCATCCAACAGAGCTTGAATAGATGTGTCATTAATAACTATAGTAGACTGCGAAGAGTCTAATAACTCTCTTAACACAGCTGTATCTTTCGATTCCAATGCCTCAATAAAGCGGTCGGCCATTTTTTCTTCTGAACCAGAGAAAAAGAAATAAAATACAAAAGTTAAAAGAAGTATAAGCACAATACCCCCGCCAATATACCAGCTCTTTTTATGCTTAGCTGCAGCTGGCGACACGGTGAAAGAAAAGCCGCAGTTATTGCAAAATAATTGATCTGTGCTTGCACTGGCACCGCATTTTGGACATTGATTCATTCACACCATTCCCTTCTTTTTATTCCATTAAATGTATGGAATGTGTAGGTAAAACAGACCATTAAATTGGAAAAAGAATAGATTTAACGAGAAAGATAAACACACCAAACATGCACAGAAAAGATGAGGTATGCTATGATAAGAACTATATATTAATCCGATAGGGACACTCTGTCATATAAAAAGGAGATGAAGCAAATGAGTGTTTCATTTGTAAATAAAAATCAAAAGTCTACGTACGAAAAACTGCTACCTCTAGTCGAAAAATTTAAGAAACGAGCTTTTAAAATAGATGAAGAAGGTACGTTTCCGTTTGAAAATATTCAAGAGTTAAAAGAAGCTGGCTATACACGTCTTTCTCTAGAAAGCAACTATGGAGGAGATGAATTACGCCTTTATGATTTTTTATTATTTCAAGAATTAATTGCTCAAGGGGACGCTTCTACGGCTCTTAGTATTGGATGGCATATGGGGATTACAATGGACTTGCGTGAAAAACAGCCTTGGAGTCAGCAAATGCTCGATTTTATTTTTAAAGAAATAGAAAAAGGTGCACTTATTAATACCGCTGCTACTGAACCGAAGACAGGAAGTCCTACTCGAGGAGGCAAACCGGAAACGCTAGCTGTAAAAACAAAAAAAGGCTGGCGAATCAATGGCCGAAAAACATTCACCACGATGTCTCCGGTGTTAAATTACTTCTTAGTAAAAGCAAGCATTGAAGGTGAAGAAGAGATCGGCTTATTTTTAATTCCTCGTGAAACAAGCGGACTTTCAATAGAAGAAACATGGGATATGATTGCAATGCGCGGGACAGGAAGTCACGATCTTGTGCTAGAAAATGTCGATATTGAACAAGACTTTCTTGTTGAACGCCTAGGTGGCTTTAAAAAGAATGAGCCAAGCGGCTGGTTGCTTCATATACCAGCTTGCTACATGGGTACAGCCATCGCAGCAAGAGATTATGCTGTCGCATTTGCTACAGAATATTCGCCTAATAGTATTGAAGGAACGATTAGCGAGTTGCCAAATGTGCAGCGTTTAGTCGGAGAGATGGAACTTGAACTCATGCAGGCGCGTCACTTTATGTACAGCGTGGCAAATAAATGGGATGAAACAAGCGACCGAGCAGCATTAGCGGGAGAATTAGCAGCTGTCAAACACGTAGTGACCAATAGTGCCTGTACGGTTGTTGACAAAGCCATGCGCATAGTAGGAGCGCGTAGCTTGCAGCGCAGTAATCCGCTGCAGCGCTATTATAGAGACGTGCGTGCTGGGCTCCACAACCCTCCAATGGATGATATGACGGTTGTTAATTTAGCGAAGCAGGCGTTTGCTAGATAAAACTTAATAACATGTTAAATGATGAAAAACTGCTTATTATAGGCTATTCTATAGTAAGCAGTTTTTTCGTTACAAAAGGAGGAATTGAAGATGAAGTCCGTAAGAGAAATTCAGCTGACACCTCATAATATCGCGTGGGAAAAGGAATTTTCAAAAGAAGCTGCCACCTTAACAACTATAATGTCAGCTCAAGTTTTAGAGGTTCATCATATCGGAAGCACTGCTGTTCCCGGCTTAAGCGCAAAACCGATTATTGATTTACTTATTGAAGTAAAAGATATAAAAAAAGTAGATACATATAATCAAAAGATGGAACAGCTTGGTTACGAAGCGAAAGGTGAAAACGGCATAAAAGGAAGACGATACTTCCAAAAAGGCGGAAATGAAAGAACGCATCACGTTCATATTTATGAAAAAGGCCACCCAGAAATTAATCGGCATATATGGTTTCGAGATTATCTGCGTACTCACCCTGATGCAGCAAAAGAATACGAAACGTTGAAAACAGAACTAGCGCATCGCTATCGCTTTGAACCGGAAAAATATGTGGAAAATAAAACGAATTTTATTCATAAAATAGATGGGCTAGCTTTAAAATGGAGAAAGGGAAGCAGCAATAAGAATAGGAAAGATGATCTTAGATAAAAAGGAGGAACGAGCTTGACTCCAGTTCTAAATCGACAGACAAATACAGGTAAAAAGAAAAAAACAATATGGATCAGCCTGATATCCTTTGTTATTCTTTGTTTTGTACTTTGTACGGCCATTTCTCTTTATGTAGGCATAAGCCTGACAAAACTAGATAAAAATCCTGCTGTGAAAAATCCTAGTGATTACGGCATGCACTATAGCAATCAAGTATTTTTGAGCAAAGACGGAATAACCCATTTAAAAGGATGGATGATTGAACCAACGGAACAGCCAAAAGCGACCATTATTATGTCACATGGATACGGAAATAACCGTGAAGCACAAGGAGCTGGCTTTCTGCCGCTGAGTAAAGAATTTGTAAAAGCGGGATATCGAGTAGTCATGTTTGACTTTAGAGATTCAGGAGACTCAGAAGGAAATCAAACGACGATTGGTGTAAAAGAACAGCTCGATTTATTAGGCGTTATTCAGAAAATGAAAGAAACAACAAAAGAGCCAATTGTGCTCTACGGCATTTCAATGGGAGCAGCCACTTCTTTATTAGCAGCTTCTCAAGATGACGACGTAAAAGCTGTAGTAGCGGATAGTCCTTTTAGCGATTTAACCTCTTATTTAAAAGAAAATCTATCTGTATGGTCTCATTTACCAAACTTTCCGTTTACACCGCTAACCATTGCTATTCTTCCTGTTATTGCAGATGTAAATCCTGCTGAAGCTAGTCCTATTAAAGCAGTCGAGCATATTTACCCTCGACCCATTTTATTTATACACAGCACAGGAGATACAAAAATTCCTTACACTGAAAGTGAAAAAATGGCTAAAACGCACCCGGATGCTTTTCACTTCTGGAAAACTGATAAAGCAGAACACGTTCAAAATTATCATGTATACAAAAAAGAATATGTAAAGCGCGTACTATCTTTTATTGAGCAATCGCTGTAAAAAAAGAGGCTGGGACAAAAATATGTTAGACGAAATGTAAAACGAACCATTGATCAAAACTTTTGATTAGTGGTTCGTTTTTTTCGTTAGAACAAACGTAGATTTCATTTTGTAAATCTTTAGATGGGATTCATTTCGTTATGTCTCAACCTCTCTTAGCCGTTGATTTTACCTTGTTCTATAAGCTCAGTATATAAATTACGAAGAATGTAGGTTTTATAACTTTCTAGCTTTCTTCCATCAATTTTAGAGATATTGGCCGCTTTTAACTGCTGAACAAACCAGCCTTTTGAGTAGATATGAGCCATTGTTAATCACTCCTTCAAAAAAATCCACTCTAAATAATTAACTATATTCATAAAAGAAACTAAAAAGAAGTGAACGAAGCAAATGAATTGACGTTCATTTTTTACAGCGTTATACTGCTCTACAGCTACATAAAAGGAGGAAATGAACAATGAGCAAACAGTATATAAACGTAAATGGCGTTAATTTGCACTACATAAGCAAGGGACAAGGAGAGCTTATGCTATTTCTTCATGGGTTTCCTGACTTTTCGCATATTTGGCGACACCAGATAGATGAATTTTCTAATGATTTTCACACAGTTGCTCTGGACTTAAGAGGATATAACTTATCTGAAAAGCCAAGCGGACTAGAATCATACGAGATTGATGTATTAGTAGAAGATATTCGCCAAGTGATTGAAGGCCTAGGATATAGCTCCTGCACGCTAGTTGTACACGACTGGGGAGCAGGAATCGGATGGACATTCGCTTATCGCTACCCGGAATATGTACAAAAATTAATTGCTTTTAACGGTCCGCACCCTTATACATTTATGCGTGAGCTTAGAACAAATAAAAATCAGCAAAAAGCAAGTGAGTATATGAAATGGTTTCAAAAACAAGAAGCACAGGACTATATGGAACGAGACAACTTCTCAGGTTTGCGTAAGCTTGTGATCGACCCAGGTGTAAAAAAAGGATACCTAACAGCTGATGATGTTCAAGCATACATGAACTCTTGGGAAAATGGCTCTGTGCTGTCCATGCTAAGTTATTACCGCAATTTAAAGATTTTCACGGAAGAAGACCTTCGAAGAAAATCTTTGTTTCCGTTAGAAGAAGAAGTGTTAAACATCCCGGTACAAATTATTTGGGGAAATCAAGATCCTACTTTTATGCCTGAAAACTTAGATGGTATTGAAGAATATGTGCCAAACATATCTGTTCACCGATTAACTGAAGCATCTCATGCCCCTCAGCATGAAAAGCCTCAAGAAGTAAACAGCGTGATGTGGAATTTTTTAAATAAGTAAAGAGAAAAAGAAAGGTTTCCTCTAGAAACCTTTCTTTTTCTTTTGAATTTAAAATAATTTTTAAAAAAGTGATCCAACAGAATAAGGTGATCGTTAGGTAAGTAGAAAAGGAAGTACTTCTTGAAAAAAAGCGGTTAAAAACTTTTTCAAAAAAAGTGATCTAGCTGAACAAAGCGTTCGTTAGATAAGTAGAAAGGGAAGGAATTCTTGACGAAAATGACATCTTAAAAAAGTTTTAAAAAAGTGATCCAAGGTCATTCGCCAATCGTTTAGTAGATAGAAAGAGAATACTTCCTAAAAAGAGTCATTAAATACGGGAGAACATGAAGATAAAATATATAGAATATTCAAAATGTTCAATCTGTTTAATGATTTAAGATGTAGTAAGAATGAAAAAAGTAGCGTACATCAACTAAAAATGAGGAGAGTGGAAAATGATGAAATTAAGCAAAAAGTTAATGATCCCTGTATTAGGAGCTTCACTATTGATGCCCACAATTGCAAACGCAGAGGAAGCACAACCAACGGCAGTAACAAAAGCTGCAGATTTACGAGCGAACTTAGACTACTTATTATCTGAACACTTTACGCTTGCCGTTGCCGCTATGACAACAGCCTATGACGGTTCTAAAGACGCTGACGCTGCGTTTAAAGCATTGGACCAAAATGCCGTTGACATGGAGCCTGCTATTGCGTCTGTCTATGGTGATAAAGGAGCAGCTGAATTTGAAAGAATTTTCAGAGAACATAACAATTACACAGATGATTTTGTAAAAGCAACAAAAGAAAATGACAAAGAAGCCATGGCTGAAGTAGATAAAGAAGTAAATCAATTCGTAAATGAATTTGCTAAGTTCTTAAGTACTGCTACGGAAGGCAAACTACCTGAAGATGCAGCAAAAGAAGCGCTTCGCGTACATGAAGACCAAGTAAAAGAAACATTTGAAGATTATGTAGCAGGTGACTACGAAGCGGCCGCTAAAACATACCGCGAAGGATATCAGCAAATGTTTGCCATTAGTAAAGCGTTATCAAATGCAATCGTAACGCAAATGCCTGATAAATTCGACAATACCAAAGTAGATACACCAGCAGCAGATTTACGTTCTTCATTAAACAGCTTAGCAGCAGAACATTTTGCTTTAGCAACAATGGGAATGGAAAAAGGGTTCAACGGTTCAAAAGATTACGACTATGTTAGCTGGTTAGAAAATGCTAACACAGCAGATTTTAAAGCTGCAATCGGTTCAGTATATGGCGATGAAGGGGCTGCACAATTCGAAAAAATTTGGCAAGGAGATCACATCAATGCCCAAGCTGAACTAGTAAGTGCACAAGTAAAAGGCGATGAAGCAGGAGAAAAAGCTGCTAAAGACAAGCTCCATAAATTCGCGCAAGAATTTGGTACATTCTTAGGAACAGCAACAGATGGAAACCTTCCAACTGCAGACGCACAGGCAGCTATAAAAGCACATGAAGATACGGTTATTAAAACATTTGAGCAATATGCATCCGGCGACTACGCTGGAAGTTATGATACGTACCGTGAAGGGTATAAATTAATGTTTGGTGTCGGCCAAGCTTTAGGTGAAGCGATTGTAAAACAAAATCCCGATAAGTTTGCTGAGACAGCTATGCCAACAGATATGCCGAAAACAGGTATGGGCGGGGCATCTGAATCAACGATGAACCCACTAACAGCGATCTATATTGCACTAGGTTCGTTAGCTGTATTAACAGCTGGAGTTATTTTACGCAAGAAACCAGTAAGCAAATAATATTTTTTCTCCTTTTCCTTATGAATTACAAGTCAAGAGTCCTAAAAAAAGAAGAGAGGTTGTTCTCTCTTCTTTTTTATAAACAGCTGTGAAACGAGGTGACGATGTGAAAAAAGCGATTGTTCTCGCCTACTGTATATTAAGTTTAGTCCTGCTTGTTAGCGGCGGACTATATTTTAAAGAACAAATGGTAGAAGCAAAAGAAATGAAGCAACAGAATGCAGCTAAGCAAAAAGAAAAAGAAGCACAATCAAAGGATTTAAAAAGCCGGGTAACGCTTGAAGAGGAATTTGCTGTATTAAAAAAGCATAAAACAGAAGCCAAACAGTTAAACAAAGAATTCAAAGGAATTATTCCTGCAAAAGTGTCCATTCCAGCTATTCATGTGGAGGCTTCAATTGAACAAGTAGGGTTATTAGACAGCGGTGAAATGGCAGCGCCATCTACAGAAAATGGAGTTGCTTGGTTTGAACCAGGAGCTAAACCTGGCGTAAAAGGAAATGCTGTACTAGCAGGACACGTAGACAGTAAAACCGGCCCTGCCGTCTTTTACAATCTAAAAAACTTAAAAAAAGACGATGAAATTACCGTAAGAGATGCACAGGGGACCACGCTTACCTTTGTTGTTAAACGTACAAAAAGCTATCCGCGAGATAAGGCACCTTTAAACGAAATTTTTGGGTACAGCAACAAACGTAATTTAAATCTAATTACGTGTACAGGCACGTTTGACCGTGCAGAAGGAACCCATCAAGAGAGGTTAGTTGTATATACAGAACTAAAAGCTGACCAAGCAAAAGAATTGGAGCGTGAAGCAACTGCACCACAACCTCCCACACATGTAAAGATGAGCGGTAATTTGCTTACGTGGTACGCGGTACGAGAAGGCAATATTATCGGTTACCGAATTTATAAAAAGAACCCAGGCGGAACATTTGTCCATATTGGCAGCGTTTCGGAATTTGAGCGAAAAAGCTTTGCCGACTCCGACGCATCTCAGTCTCGTTATTATGTAACAGCTGTTAACGAGTCAGGAAAAGAGTCTGCCCCATCTAGTATAGCGAAATAACAAAAAGCTCTCTTCAAACGGAGAGCTTTTTGTTATTTTTGATTGTCGATTCAAAAGATATCTTCTGGCTTTCTATTTATCTAAATGCTATTAGTTTTAATAGATAAATAAAAATTCCTCAAAAATAATACTTGAATAATATAAATATTCAGATTATTATGTACTAATAGTCTTTTTGGTAATTAAAAGGAAAAAAACAAAAAGAATCTAAAAGAAAAGGGAGAGAAAGTATGGCACAACCTAATTTGCAAACAGAGCAAAAATCACATCCAACAACCTTACTAGACAAACTATTAGGAAGAGTAGAAGCATTCGGAAACAAACTACCTGATCCTTTTATTTTGTTTGTATGCTTAGCGCTTATTATCGTATTAGCGTCTGTTGCTATTAATAGTATGGGAGTAACAGTGGTCCATCCTGGTACTAATAAGACTCTTCCAATTAAAAGTTTGTTGTCGCATGAAGGCATTCAGTATATCTTAACATCGATGCTGACCAATTTCACTGAATTTAAGCCCCTAGGACTTGTACTTGCTATGATGCTTGGAGTCGGACTTGCAGAAAAAGTAGGTCTGCTTGAAGTGGCCATAAAGAAAACGATTTTAAATGCTCCAAAAGCTCTTATTACATACGCCATCATTTTTACAGGGATTATGGCCAACTTAGCCGCAGATGCTGCTTTTGTCATCGTGCCTCCGCTTGCCGCAATGATATTTTATACAGTAGGAAGACACCCGCTTGCTGGATTAGCAGCAGGATTTGCTGGGGTGGGATCAGGCTTTACAGCGAATCTTATTATATCCGGAACCGACGGATTGTTATCAGGCATTTCTACTGAAGCTGCTAAAACAATCGACCCAAGCGCTGCCGTCAGTCCTGCAGCGAACTGGTACTTCATGGCGGCTTCTGTATTCGTTTTAACTATTATAGGAGCGATCGTCACTGAAAAGATTGTAGAACCTAGACTGGGTAATTATAAAGGGAAAAAACGCAATGATTTTGGTGAAATCAGTGAGGTAGAAGCAAAAGGATTAAAAAACAGTATCGTTGCTACATGTATTTATGTCGTTGTACTAGCTGTTTTCTTATTTTGGCCCAACTCTCCTCTACGAAATGAAGACGGCGGAATTGTTCCATCTCCTTTTTTAGATGGTATCATTCCGATTACGCTGCTGTTTTTTGTGGTAGTTGGCTCTGTTTATGGAATAACAGTAGGGAAAATCAAAAGTTCTAGAGATATACCTGCTTATATGACTGATTCGATGAAAGATATGGCTAGCTATATTGTCCTTATTTTTGCCGCCGCTCAATTTATCGCTTACTTTAATTGGACTAATATTGGAACGTGGATTGCAGTAGAAGGAGCGGATGCATTAAAAGCACTAAATCTAACTGGACTTCCAGTTGTGGTTGGTTTTGTATTTTTAACTGTGGTTCTAAGCCTTCTTATTTTTAGCGGCTCTGCTCAATGGGCACTAGAAGCACCTATTTTTATTCCATTATTCATGCTGTTAGGATACAATCCTGGATTTATTCAAGCAGCTTACCGAATAGCGGATTCGTCTACGAATGTAATCACTCCTTTAAATCCATACATGATTGTCATTTTAGCCTTTATGAAAGAATACGAGCCGAAAGCAGGACTTGGAACCATCATTTCACTTATGCTTCCTTATACTTTAGCCTTCTTAGGAATTTGGATTGTAATGTTGATTGTTTTTGCTGTATTCGGTATTCCTTTAGGACCAGGTGTATATATGTATTTGTAAAAAAAATCCTCTTCTTGGAGTAGAAGAGGATTTTTTATGTCAGAAATTCTAACAAACACAAATAATATTGCAGCTTCTGTGTACATAGAAGAATAAATAACAAAAAGAAAAGAGTTTTAAAAACAAAAGTTTTCTGAATAAATTTGCAAAAAGTAGTTGCTAAATACATATAAATCAAATATGATAGTAAACATAACAAGATATGTTATATAATCTAACATTGAATTTAGGGGTTATTTATTCGTACTTAAGGGGGAAATCATCATGCAAATGGGCGATTCAGTATTTATGTTTTTTTCGGCATTATTGGTTTGGATTATGACACCAGCTATTGCATTGTTTTACGGAGGCATGGTTCGAAGTAAAAACATGTTAAGTACCGCGATGTATAGCGTAGGTTCATTAGCTGTCATATCTGTTCTTTGGATAGTAGCTGGCTATTCTCTAGCATTTTCGACCGGTGGCAATGCTTTTATTGGAAACTTGGACTGGGTGGGATTAAAAGGCGTTGGATTCACTCCAAACGGGGACTACAGCGCAACGATCCCGCATAACATGTTTATGATGTTTCAACTAACATTTGCTGTGTTAACAGTAGCTATTATCTCTGGTGCTTTTGCAGAGCGCATGAAGTTTTCAGCATTTATCTTATTTGCTATCCTATGGTCATTATTTGTATATGCACCCGTTGCACACTGGGTTTGGGGAGTTGGCGGATGGCTTCGTGAACTAGGAGCTATTGACTTTGCTGGCGGAAACGTCGTTCACATTTCATCAGGTGTAGCAGGATTAATTCTAGCTCTTGTTGTTGGAAAACGAAAAAATGCCGATGCTGCAGCACCTCACAATTTACCGCTAACTCTTTTAGGCGGAATGCTGATTTGGTTCGGGTGGTTTGGATTTAACGTTGGAAGTTCCTTAACTATTAACAGCGTTGCAATGACGGCTTTCATTAACACGAATACAGCGGCAGCAACAGGAATTATCGGCTGGCTTGTAGTAGAGTGGATTATTAATAAAAAGCCTACGCTGCTTGGAGCCGTTTCGGGAGCGATTGCTGGACTTGTAGCTATTACACCAGCTTGTGGATTCGTTACACCGTTTGCTTCTATTGTAATTGGTTTTATCGGCGGAGCAGTTTGTTTCTGGGGTATCTTCTCACTTAAAAAGAAAATCGGTTACGACGATGCGTTAGATGCATTTGGTCTTCACGGTATTGGGGGAACATGGGGAGGTATCGCAACGGGTTTATTTGCCACAACTTCTGTAAATGATGCCGGCGCGAATGGTTTATTCTACGGAGACCCAAGTCTACTATGGAAACAGCTGGTGGCTATCGTAGCAACGTATCTATTTGTCGGCATCGCTACCTTCATTATTGTTAAAGTGGTTGGGTTGGTAGTATCTCTACGCGCAACACAAGAAGAAGAAACGCTCGGGCTTGATATTACGCTGCACGGTGAAAGAGCGTATCACGAATCGAATATGTAAAAGGGGTGGGCACAGTGAGTGATGTTTTAACAAAAATTGAAATTATTACGCGCCCTTCAAAGTTTGAAGAGCTTAAGCAAGAACTAGCAAAAATTGGCGTGAGCGGTATTACGGTTACAGATGCGTTAGGGTGCGGATTGCAAAAAGGCATTACGGAACTTTACAGGGGGGTCAAAAAACAAGACAATATGCACGCCCGAATTAAAGTAGAAATTGTTGTGTGCGAAGTTCCCGTATCCGACGTTGTTGATAAAGCAAGAAAAGTACTAAATACAGGTCAGCCTGGGGATGGGAAAATATTTATCTATGAATTAAAGAATGCGATTAAGATCCGAACAGGGGAAGAGGGATCACAGGCATTACGAAACAATAGTTAAACTCGGGGAGAAGCGGAAAACAAAGGGTCATAAAAAGAGGCTGGGACAAAAGTAGTTTAGCCCAAGTGAAAAACGAACCACTCATCAACATATTTAATGAGTGGTTCGTTTTTTTTGTTTTTTGTGATGATGCCTATCGTTTTATTTGTTTCTGTCCTTCTAGCAGTTGATTGGAGGGCAAGGCGGAGACTCCTGCGGGAAAAGCGGGACAGGTGAGACCCAGCAGGAGCACAAGCGACGAGGAGGCTCAGCGGCCGCCCGCGGAAAGCGAAGCCCTGCACGGAAATCAACTGCGGTGTCATAAGCCGGCCAGCCCATGTATCTCATTTGTCCGTCTTTCGGTTAGATTCATTTCGTTATGTCTCAACCTTTTTTTAGGTTGAATAGTTACAAGGCATGTTTCCTTATGGTGACATGCTTTTTTGTTATATATACGGTCAAGGAGTATATCGCAAAAAACAAGTGAATATAATTAAAATTATTTTTATAAAATTAAGAAAATTATAAAAATATGTGTCATTATTACTGACAAGTTTGGTGAAATAGTGCTGTTTATCCTTTTATAATAGTAAAAAATGACTATAATTTTACTTTTATTAGTTTCTCTCTGTATAGGAGAGTGAATCTATTATGAAAGGATGTGACAATCAGTGTACATAAACAGCAAGCTTTTTTACCGTTTTCAGAAATGACATTTGCCAAAAAGATAAAAAGCGTTCTAGACGCGAACAAAGGGAGGGAAAATCGTTATAAAAGACTAGCCGCTATTACGCGTTTTATAACGATTACTACATGCTAAGTAAAAAAATGTTATCTATTTTAGCAACAACGGTCTTATCAGTAGGATTGGTAGCTGGCTGTGGCAGCAACAGTACATCAGGAGAAGACAAAGGCAGCAATGTTATTAAAATTGCTACGCAAAGCCCTTTGTCAGGAGGTAGTGCAACGTTAGGTGAAGCGATCAAACTGGGAGCTCAGCTAGCTCTTGATGAAGAAAAAGACACGTTTAAAAAATTAGGATATAAACTTCAGCTTGTGCCGTATGACGACCAAGGCGATCCTAAAAAAGGCGTAGCAAACGCTCAGTTAATCGGATCAGACAAAGCTGTCTATGGCGTAATAGGACATTTAAATTCAGGAGTTACCATTCCTTCATCTGAAACGTATGAGAAATACTCAATTCCAATGATTTCTCCTGCAAGTACAGCAACGGATGTAACAGACCGAAAGTTAAAAACAGTTAACCGCATTGTAGCCCGTGATGACTTCCAAGGGCCTGCAGGAGCGAAATATGCTGTTAAAGAGTTGAAAGCAAAAAATATTTTTGTCATTCAAGATAAAACAGCCTACGGACAAGGGCTTGCAGACGCTTTTAAAACAGCGGCTGAAAAAGAAGGGGCAAAAATTGTTGGATTTGAAGGAATTACAGTTGGAGAAAAAGATTTTAACGGTGTGTTAAATCAAGTCTCTAAAGAAAAGCCAGATCTCGTTTATTTTGGAGGGCTCTACGCAGAAGGCGGACTCTTAATTAAGCAAGCTCGTGACAAAGGAATTACCGCTAAATTTATGGGAGGAGATGGCTTAGACTCCTCAACTTTAGTTGATATTGCTGGAGATGCTGTAAAAGATACGTACCTTACGTCAGTAGCAGGAGATGCTTCCAAAACACAATTTGCTAAAGATTATGAGAAGAAATTCAATAAAAAAGTAGAGTCATATTCTGTATACGGGTATGATTCCATGAAGGTTATGCTTCAAGGTATTCAAAAAGCAATTGAAGACAATGATAAAAAGCTTCCTTCTCATGAAGCAGTGCGTGATGCTGTACGAGGTATTAAAGAATACAAAGGAGAACTTACGAAGGTAGGATTTGATGAGAAAGGAGACAATAAATACGCTAAAATCTTTATCTATAAGTTTGACGCTCCTTCATATCCAGCTAAATTAGAAGGGGAAATCTCACAGTAAACCTTAGAAAAGAAAGGTATGGATGTTCCGTACCTTTCTTTTCTTAAAATTGATTTTATAGGACGAAAGGGACGAGGTTATATGTTTGCTCATATTATACAAACGCTGCCGCAAGTGTTAATCGACGGACTAACATTAGGAGCTGTATATGCAATTATTGCCCTAGGTTATACGATGGTATATGGCATTTTAGAACTCATCAATTTTGCACACGGCGAAATTTTTATGTCAGGGGCCTTTATCGGAACCGCTATTTTAATAGGATTAACAGGCGTAGGTTGGATTGCAGCTTTTCCAGCTGTTGTGACGTTAATTTTAGTTCTTCTTATTACGAGTGTTGCGACTGGGTTTCTTGGTATGGGAATTGAAAGAGTGGCTTATCGCCCCCTGCGCAAGTCTTCTAAACTGATTACACTTATTACAGCTATCGGAATGTCGTTTCTATTACAGGATTTTGTGCGCTTCATTACGGAACTTAAGAATGGTAATTATATTGTTAATACCCCTGCTTTATTTTCAGGAAAAGTATCGGTTAACGCTTCTTCTCTTTCATCATCATTTGATGATGCTACATTTAAAGTAACGTTTATCGTAGTGTTAATTGTTGCTCTTTGCTTAATGATCGGACTCGAAATTTTCGTCAATCGAACCAAATGGGGAATGGCAATGAGAGCCGTAGCTCAAGATCCCGATACGGCTTCACTCATGTCCATTAATGTAAACAAAGTTATTTCTCTTACTTTTTTTATTGGTTCGGCTTTAGGGGGAGCAACCGGCGTGTTATTTGCGCTTCATTACGGAACAATTGACCCTTACATTGGTTTCATATTAGGATTAAAGGCTTTTACAGCAGCAGTTTTAGGAGGAATAGGCAATATACGAGGCGCAATGTTTGGAGGGCTAATGCTTGGCATTCTTGAAATGTTTGCAGCTGCGAATTTATCAACAATTACCGGCAATGTTTTAGGAGCAGAGTATAAAGATGTATTTGCATTTGCTATTTTGATTTTGGTGTTAATTTTTAAACCAGAAGGCTTATTTGGAAAAGCCGTTACAGAAAAAGTGTAGGTGATGACGATGAAAAAATTAATGAGTAGGCTTGAAGGAAACAAAAAGGCGCAAATCATTTTATTTTTTATATATGTAATTGCAACAAGCGGTAGTTTAATGCTTGCCCAAAAGTCCGTCGTCGCATTTTTACTTCTTTTATTTTCATTATTACTTCTGTACTTTATGTCTCTTTCTACTAAATTAAAATGGCTAATAGCAGGGGTCATTTTAATTGTGCTGCTTCCTTTTTCAGCTAGCCAAGGCCCTGCTTATGAATCATATATGGAAGTATCTACGCTAGTAGGCATTTATGTTGCTATGGCACTTGGGTTGAACATTGTAGTCGGATTGGCCGGATTATTGGATTTGGGATTTGTTGCTTTCTTTGCAGTTGGGGCTTACACGTATGGAATTTTCGCGACTAATCAAGCTGCTAATTTTATGCCTTTTGGTACGTACCCATTATCAGGAGAAAGCTTTTGGTTTTTTATCATTGCAGGGTGCCTAATAGCCGCTTTATTTGGAGTTTTGCTTGGTATACCTGTGCTGCGCGTAAAAGGAGACTATCTAGCTATCGTTACGCTTGGATTCGGGGAAATTATTCGAATTGTGTTTAACAATTTGGATAAACCGATCAATATTACAAACGGGGCAATGGGGCTGTCCTCCGTGACGCCGCCTTCTATTTTTGGGATTAATTTAGTATATCCAAGTCAGTTCTATTATGTAGTATTAGTCATCTTAGCTGCGGTTATTTTTATTGTACGGCGGTTTGAATATTCTAAAGTAGGACGATCGTGGAAAGCGGTTCGTGAAAATGAAATTGCCGCTCAAGCGATGGGAATTCACCTTGTTAGAACAAAGCTGCTTGCGTTTGCTATTGGTGCATCATTTTCAGGCATGATGGGAGTTGTTTTTGCCGCGAAGCAAACGTTTGTCGATCCAACCAGCTTTACGCTGTTAGAATCTATTACGATTTTAGTGATGGTTATTTTAGGAGGAATGGGGAGCGTTCCGGGCGTCATACTTGGAGCAGCGGTTGTAACCATTCTTAATCTTCAAGTATTAACGGAGCTCACGGATTGGTTTAATCAGCTGAGCTTAAACGGAGTTATCTCTATACCGGATGCACTTTCGCCAGCTAAAATGCAGCGATTTATCTTTGGCGGACTTCTTATTTTATTTGCTCTATACAGGTCTCAGGGATTGCTTCCTGCTAAACAGCCTACGTTCGATTTGAAAGAGTTGAAAGAAGAAGCTGAAGAAGAAATACAGCCTGTGATTTCAACGGCTAAGAAAAACGTCAATCTATAGAGGTGAAAGAAATTGTCTATTTTAGAAGTGAAAAATGTAACCAAGACCTTTGGTGGTTTAGTTGCCAATCAAGACGTAACAATGGATATTCAAAAAAATTCAATAACAGCTGTAATAGGACCAAACGGCGCTGGAAAGACCACGTTTTTTAATATGGTGACAGGTGTTTATCAGCCAACCTCAGGTGATATTATGTTAAATGGTCAATCCATAACAGGGCTAAAACCTCACAGCGTATCAAAACAAGGGATTTCTCGGACATTTCAAAACATCAGGTTGTTTAGTAATATAACGGTTTTAGAAAATGTGTTAGTTGGGATGCACAACCATTTGAAAGCAACCACTTTTGAAACGCTGTTGAATTTACCTCGAGCAAGAAGAGCGGAAAAAGCAGCTAAAAAAGAAGCGTATAAGCTGTTGGAATACGTTGGGCTAGAAGCTTTATATAACGAAGTAGCCACTAACTTATCATATGGAGCGCAGCGCCGACTCGAAATTGCGAGAGCGTTAGCTACTAGACCCTCACTGTTATTATTAGACGAACCGGCTGCTGGTATGAATCCGCGTGAAACAAAAGAGCTGACGGATCTTATTCACACGATACGAAGAGACCGGGAAATAACCATTTTATTAATTGAGCATGACATGAAGCTCGTCATGGAAATTTCTGATCATATTATTGTATTAGATCATGGAATAAAAATTGCAGAAGGAAATGCTGAACATATCCGTACGCACCCGAAAGTGATCGAAGCCTATTTAGGAAAAGGAGCGGCAGAGGAGATAGAAAGGAAGGAGAAAAGCACATGACTCTATTAAAGTTAACTGAAGTTGACACCTTTTACGGAGGAATTCAAGCGCTTAAAGGAATAACGATTGATGTAGAAGAAGGAGAAATTGTGACTCTTATTGGAAGCAATGGAGCCGGTAAATCTACCACATTAAAGTCCATTAGCGGTCAAGCTCCTGTCAAAGCAGGTAGTATCGTGTATAAAGGCACCCACATCACGAAATTCCCTCCTCACCAAACGGCCCGGCTAGGAATAGCTCACATACCAGAAGGAAGAAAAATTTTCCCTAAGATGACGGTAAAAGAAAATTTAACGATTGGAGCCTTCTCACTTTCTAATAAAAAAATAATAGAAGAAAATATGGGTAGAGTACTCACATATTTTCCGAGATTAAAAGAAAGGCTGACTCAAAAAGGAGGAACGATGAGCGGCGGTGAACAGCAAATGCTAGCTATCGGGCGAGCGCTTATGATGAACCCTTCTATGCTTATGCTAGATGAACCTTCTATGGGGCTTGCTCCCATCATTGTAGAACAAATATTTGAAATCATTATGGAATTAAATAAAAGCGGAATGACCATTTTGCTCGTTGAACAAAACGCTTATCAAGCACTGCAAATCGCGCACCGAGGCTACGTGATTCAAACGGGAGAAATTATTTTGCAAGGAAAAGGACCGGAATTAATTCACAATGAAAAAATAAAAGAAGCTTATTTAGCTTAAAAAACAAACCGCATCGCGTTTTAACGCTGCGGTTTATTTTTGTTCACAGGGGATGATTTGGATAAAGCAGGTAAGCATTGCTATTATCTGGTTTAGTTTCTTAATTAAGTAGGGAACGTTTAAAATAAGATTATTGAATAAGTGAGTAATTAGATAACCTCCTAGATGAAAGGAATGCTTCAATTTAAAGCTTTTTCATAAAAAACAAAAAAAGTTGAAACTTTTTTCATCAAAAAACGTTTATAAAGTAATAGAAAAAAATGGGTACGGTTATTTACACTCAAAAAGGAAGTGAGAGCGTGGCGACGCTGAAAACTAATTATTTGACTGACTTATGCTTAATCTATAGAGAAAGTCAATTTTATGTAATGCAAATACCTAGTTTCTACAAAAAAATGGCTAGCAAATACTTTCAGTTTCAGCCCCAAGAAAAAATAATTGCGTATTTACACAGCTCTTTTATAGCGGGCCTAGATAAAAGGGGAATTTGCTTTACAAATAAGGGGATTTACTGGAAAAGCAGAGGGATGAAAAAAGGAAAAATGTTATGGGAAGATTTCGCTAACATTCAATCCATTACCATTCGAAAAGAAGAAATGATTTGTTTTAATGACGTGGAGAAATTTCAAGTCAATCAAAACGATTACTCAGCTAGAAAGCTAGTATCTCTATTAAAAAAAATCAAGAAATTTATTCGCACTCATTCCCATGAATATATGTGTCAAGACTATATATATCCATGTGTATCCTCAAAAGAATTAACTTCTATTTGTTCATCTTTTCAAATTCATCAAACACCTGATCCAAAAGATGTGTTGTCGGTAGCAGGACAACTATGTGAAGAAGTTGAAAAAGAGATGCGAAACAGGCTCTATTTACCTGCAAAAGAAAAAATTGTAGCTCATTTAAATACATATCCTCTTCAAAAAACCGAGGGGATTACCGTTTGTTCTAAAGGAATTTATTTCTCAAAATCTTTTAAAACAGTTTATTACCCTTGGCACTTATTTCGCCACGTGAGTATTTCAGTGGAAACAGAGGAATTAAAAATTGCTAAAAAACATTCGTTATCTCTCAACTCAGCTGCCGTATCAAGCGGAGAAGTAATGCTGTTTCTCAAACAAATTAAACAGCATGTGCAGGCTTTACATGAAAAAGAAATCGATATTAAACAAGATAAGAAGTTTGCATGGAAAATGTTAATTTAAAAAACAGGTTACCGGTAATCTGTTTTTTGTTTTGTAGTTCTTTAGAATCATTTATTTGGAATATTGAAAGACATCATACAAGTAAACAAGACTAGAATATTGGAAGTTAAGAAAATTTTTCCATGACTATAAGGTTAATTTTACCAAAATGTCTTTTTCGTTTGGATAATTATGCTAAAATAGAGCTCGAGTTTATTTTAAGGAGCTGACAACAAGATGGAACGTAATTATTCAATTGATTTTATTAAGTTTTTTGCTACAGTGTTTGTGGTTTGTATTCATGTTAATCCATCACATGACGATTTCTTTTTAGGGAACCAGGAAAATGTGCTAGATGTCATTGTTGACACATTTGCACGATTCGCGGTTCCTTTTTTCTTTATTGTATCAGGGTATTTGTTTACGAATAAAATTCAAAAACATCCAAAACCTTCTGCATACTTAAAAAAATACACGTGGAATATTTCAAAGCTTTATGCATGTTGGTTCATCTTTTATTTATTGTTTGGTGTAGTTCTGCGCTTATTTCAGAACCACGGAACATTAGCAGAGCGAAAAGATGCAGTAGCTGATTATTTAACATCATCCATCACATTCAAAGATATCTTTTATTATGGAAGTGACACAAGCGGATTTCAGCTTTGGTACTTAATTGCGTTAATTTGGGCTGTTGTCATCGTTTTCTTATTTCAAAGATGGAAAAAGATCGGTTTATTAATGATTATCAGCACCGTATTATATGTAACTGGGTTATTTGGACAGTCTTATTCTTTATTTTTTCCACTTTCTTTTCAAACGAGAGATGCCCTGTTCTTTGGTTTGTTCTATACAGTATTAGGAGCTATGTTTGCCCTTTATGGTAAGCAAATTCTGTCAGTATTAAACGTAAGGCCCATGATTTATTTAGCCAGCTTTTTTGTGTTTTCAGCGTTAGAGATCGCCGAGCGCTACTGGTTGGTCAATATCCAGCACAGCAAGCCCGGAGACTATTTTATTTCTACGATTTTTTTATCGGCATCATTGTTTTTATTCGTATTAAGCAGTCCAAGTCTTGGCAAAAACTCGTTTTTTTCAAAGGTTGGGAAAAATTCAGTTGGCATTTATGTCGTGCATATATGTATTTTAAATGAGACCTATCGATTGCTTCGTTCCATAGATTCTTCTTTCTTTACAAATAGTATCGTCGCATATGTACTTATCGTCCCAGCAGTTTTTTGGTGCTCGTACTATTTATACAGAGGGATTCAATGGACAAAGGGAAAGTTACATGCAAAGCCGCACAAACATTCGTTTACAAAGCTACAGCATAAATAAGAAAAGCACCGGAGCAAGGGACTGACCCCAAAGCTTCCGGTGTTTTTTTGATAAAAAATGAGTCATTTAAAACCTAATTGGCTTGAGCTTCGTCTAATGTATTGAAAAAGAGCTGGCTAACTAAGCCAGCTCTTTTATGATGCAATAGCATACAAAAGCTGCTTTTGCATTTTAGGAGATAAAGGAATATTTTGATACAATTCGTAAATATGATGTTCGTTCCGGTGATAACAAATCCAATCCTTGTACGTTCCTTTTAAGAAGATGCGAAAAAACACGATTCGCTTATTCGTGCCGCCTGTTTTTAATTCAATTTTCAAATCATCTGTTTCTAATGTATACTGTACTGTAGAAGAGGAGAGAGCAAGTTTAGTTGTTTTTTTACTTGTTTTAATGAATTCGGCAAGTTCAATGATCTTCATTTTTTTACCTCACTCTATTGTAAATTAGGGGTATCTTATACGTATGATGTGTACAAAGAAAATAGAATCGTTTTTTTATAGTTTAGAAGAATGATCTTCAGCCCCTTCGTTAAGGGATTTGCATAAAAGGTTGACGTTTTCTTTGAATACAAATAAAATGCATATTAAGAAGTATTTCCCTCATTGTAACTACAGAAAAAGAAGAATTAAGGGGGCTCAATATGTTGACTGACTTAGTCGTAAGTCAAAAAGTAGTCAAGGTAAATGAATTTACTGTTGTAGGAGTGCCTATTCGAACAGATGAACCTGTGGAAGAAACGGGCACAGGTCTTATTCCTGAGCACTGGCAGACTTTTTATAAACAACAGTTAGCTAATAAAATCGCCAATAAAGTAAATGGTAATACATTTGCTCTTTATACAGAATTTGAATATAATCAAAAAATGGATTTTACATTTGCTCTAGGATATGAAGTTTTACCTGGCGGCGAACTCAAAGATGATATGAGAGAGTTCATCATCCCAGAAGGTGAATATATGGTGTTTACAACAGCTGTTGGGCCAGCTAGACAGGTAGTAGTAGAGGCTTGGGCTTATATTCGCGAGTGGGCTAAAAAAAATCATCGTGCCTATAAAATAGACTTTGAATTATATGATGAACGCTGTATTGATCCTGAGTGCAGTCAAGTTGATATTTATGTTTCAATTTAATAGCTAGTTTTGCTAAGTAGTTAAGATGCAGATAAGCGTTTTTTGCTGCGTTCTTACTTTTGACGATAGGAATACAAAAGGGGTTTAGTGAGAGTGATCAGCAACGATTTATTACAAGCTTTAAAAGACGGATATAAACAGAGAATTAAATGGGTACTTATAAGTCAAATGGCACTGTTCATCACCGTAGCAGTCATACTTGTATCAAATTTTGTCACTAAATTTTCGTTTAACCAATTAAGCTTTATTTTTGTTTTGGTTAGTATAAGTTCGCTGTTATCAGGGGTAGAGCACGTATTGTTAAAACGTGAGAAGTGGCAATGGATTTTTGATTTTATTTTAGCTGCTTTTTTTATTGGTTTATCTATTTTTTTACACCGTTAAAGCGCCTGGTTCAGCGCTTTTTTATTTTGAACAGCTCAGCACACAAATTTCGGACCTTTCTAGTATAAACAAAACAAAAATAGGTATTTATGACGAAAATAGTCAGAAAATTTAGTAAAAAAGTCTTGTATCTTGTCTTTATTTCGATTATGATAAGTTTACACCCTTCGTATTCACTTCTTTGGATGTCAGTACCTCTATTTTTACACTACAGAAAAGAGGTGAAGCCATTTCTTCAGTTTTCCTGCTAGCCTGCATATTAACCCTTTTAGCTATTTTATTTAGTAGCAACTACCCTCAAAATTAAAGGAGAGATCCGCGCTTATGTCAAAAGCTCCTGTAAAAAACGATATTGAACTTCAACTATCTGAAACGCACTTTTTTCAACTGCTTGATTTAATTTATTTAGGTAACTGGATGGTCACAGCATGTTCTGGAGTGGAAGATGAGCATGCACAGGAATATACGGATGTAGAAAAACAAATGTTTTCACACGCAGAGCCTTTCCTTGAAAAAGGACCTTTTCACACGCTAAACAGTGAGGTTATGTTTACAGAAGAACATGAAGATTCTCTTCAAGATATTATTGGAGAATACGATAACGAAGTGTTTTGGGAAGCGCTAGCCTATCGCATGGCTAAACGAGATGTGATAGAGCAAATAGGACCCACTAAAGAAATAAAAAATGAAGTTTTTATGCAAATTTTTCATCGAGAAATGGATTATATACGAGAGTTTGAGACAAATGGAATTAAACGAATAACTATACCGCCTTTGCAGTAAAGGAGACAAATCGGCTTTCAACCTTGAAGGCCGATTTGCTGTTAAGCTGAAGCTTTTCTATTCCGCCTAAGAGGCGGGAGAGATCGGTATGTAAAGCTCCGCCATAACCATTCACACGGACCGTAATAGAAATAATAAAGCCACCACTTATTAAGAAAAAGCTGGAGTGTATAGATGATGAGACAAATAACCGTGCTTTCCGTTAAGGTAAGAGTTCCGTATAAACCAAAGACTCGAACCATCCACAGGCAAATTAAAGTTTGGCTAAGGTAAGTTGTTAATGCCATTGTTCCACTATACTTAAAAAGACCCAGCATTGAAGCGTAAGGAGAAAATTGCAGGAATAACAGTAAGGTGGTAAGATAAAAAAAACATAGAAAAATGCCGCTCAAACTTGTAAAAAGGTGAATGGCCGCCTGCTGATAGAGTTCGTATCTTAAAATCTCTGTTTTTAGCATGGCCAGAATAATAGTTAAAGTGAAACCTGCTGCGCCTGTTATTGACTGAATTTTCTTTAAAAAAGAACGATTTTGTTCGATATTATGTACCAATCCTTTTTTAGCAGTATATAAGCCAAATAACAACATAGAAAATACGGGAAAGATAGAAAACGGTAGATTTAATAGCATAGGCACCACTTCAACATTCAAACGATAAAACAGCCAAGATAAATAGTCTGCTTGCCTGTAGGTGGATAAATATTGGGTTAAGACATGTTCATGTAAAGCTTTATACTCCCACTGAGCCTCCTGCAAGACGTGTGCTGGAGTAAAAAACTGCATACAAGCCAAAAGATAAAAAAAGCATAGCAAGCCTATTGCCCACAGCAAAATCGTCTTAGCTTTTCGATTGTAAAAAAAGAATAATAAAAGACCGCCAATAGCATACACATGCAAAATGTCTCCATACCAGAAAAAGACAAGATGAAAAAGCCCGATTAATAGCAAAGAAGCCATTCTTCTTGACCATAAAGCAGCGGCAAAGTACTGCTTTTCTTCAGCTCTATGCAAAAAAATTCCGCATCCAAGTCCAAACAAAAAAGAAAAGATGGTAAAAAACTTCCCTTGGACAAACAGCTGCAAGAATAAATCAATATAAGCATCTATTCCTTCATACTTATAAGAAACATTGTACAGCTGAAAAATAAATATCGGAGAAGTAAAAGCCGGTATATTCACTAAAAAAATGCCCAGCAAAGCAATGCCCCGAATAATATCAAGAATAACAAGACGTTCGTTAAGGGGAAGTGGAGAAGGATTCATCGCTGTCGCTCCTTTTGGTTAGATATGTACATCTTAACACGACAGTGGCGAAAAAATAGGTGGAAGTACAAAAAAATAAGCGGAAAGATTCATAGCTTTATGGATGAAAAAGTTGGATAATAATGGTATGGTCACCCATATCAAATATGAAAGGTGGAGAAAAAGATGAAAACAGCACTTGTGTTAGGTGGAACGCGTTTTTTCGGAAAAAATTTAGTTCAGACATTGCTTTCTAAAGGAGTACAGGTTACGTTAGCAACGCGAGGTAAAACACCGGATGATTTCGGCGACCGAGTTGAGCGAATTTTTCTTGATCGTGTAGAAAAAGATTCTATAATCGAAACAACAAGAGGAAGAAAATGGGATGTTATCTTCGATCAAATATGCTATTCTTCACACGGCGCAGCTGTTGCTGTTGAAGCTTTTCGTCATAGTACGAGTCACTATGTACTTACCTCGACTCTTTCAGTATATGGTTCTTTAGAAAAAACGTGTTATGAAGAAGATTTTGATCCATACAAGTATCCTATTTCATATACACGCCGTGAAAATATTTCCTATCAAGAAGGAAAACGCCAAGCCGAGGCAGTATTCTTTCAAAAAGCACCGTTTTCGGTAACAGCTGTCCGTTTTCCAATTGTTATGGGAAAAGATGATTATACGGACCGCTTGCGTTTTCACATAGAAAAAATTATGCATGGAGAAGAAATTGGTGTACCGGCTATTGAAGCAGAAATGAACTTCATTTCACAGGAAGAAGCAGGTGAATTTTTAGTTTGGTGTGCAGAACAGAAGCTAAAAGGGCCGATTAACGCTTGTTCAAATGGTACCATTTCACTCAAAAATTTATTTTCATATATTGAACAAGCAGCGGATAAAACAGCAAGAACAACCTCTCGTTTAACGGATGAAAATAGTTCTCCGTACGGAGTAGATCATTCTTGGACGATGAGCAATGAAAAAGCTAGCTTTTGGGGATATTCATTTACGAACCTGCAGGACTGGCTGCCTTCATTAATCAAAACTGTCGTTGAAAGCGAAAAGAAAGTACCTTTAAGTTAGAGAACAACAAAGACTGCACGTTTAGCAGTCTTTTTGCTATTACAAGCAGAACACTTTTATTTTATGAGCAAAAAAGGTACGCTAAGTATACATCATTATATAGAAGAAAGAAGGATACACTATGGCAAAACATCACTTTCATTTGCAAGCAAATTGGCCAGGAGGCCGAAATGAAGTGGGAACAATTGAAGCAGGGCAATTAAAAACAAACATTTCTATTCCACCAGAAATGGACGGGCCAGGAGCCGGGACAAATCCAGATGAAATGCTGCTAGGAGCAGCAGCCACCTGCTACATTATCACGCTTGCAGCGATGCTAGAAAGAAGTGGAATCCATCAGGAGGCTTTAACGATGGAATCAGAAGCTATCGTGGACGTAACGAATGGTGTGTTTACGTACGAAAAAATCATTCATAAACCTCACGTGATCGTCACACCTAAATTTGCGGCCCAAGAAGAGAAAATCAATCGACTTATAAAAAAAGCAGAAACGTCCTGTATGATTTCAAGAGCCATTCAAGGAAATGTAGAGATCGAATTAGAACCTCAGCTCACAGTAAAAGCGTAATGAATCCATTACGCTTTTGTTATGTTTATTTCTAAAAAATAGCACATTTAAGATTGTAAAATACTCAAATTTGAATATAATAATTTAAGTAGCTATCATTTCTGTTCATCAAAAAGATGACGCGAAAGGAGGAACTGAAATGGTTTCATCAGAAAAACATATTCGTTTTATCGTAGCAGGATTGCTGCTCGGTATTTTTATGTCAGCCATGGATAACACCATCGTAGCGACGGCTATGGGGAAAATCATTTCTGATCTAGGCGGATTAGATAAGTTTGTTTGGGTTACGTCCGCTTATATGGTTGCCGTGATGGCAGGTATGCCGATATTTGGTAAACTATCTGATATGTACGGCCGTAAACGGTTTTTTATTTTTGGGTTAACCGTATTCTTACTTGGATCCGCATTGTGTGGTTTAGCACAAAGCATTGTGCAGCTAAGTATTTACCGAGCGATTCAAGGAATTGGAGGAGGAGCGCTTCTTCCGATTGCTTTTACCATCGTATTTGATATTTTCCCTCCTGAAAAACGCGGGAAAATGACGGGATTATTAGGTGCCGTTTTTGGCTCAGCAAGCGTATTTGGTCCACTTCTCGGTGCTTACATTACGGAATACATCAGCTGGCACTGGGTGTTTTACGTGAACGTGCCAATTGGACTTTTATCGTTATTTTTTATTATGCGCTTTTATAAAGAGTCAAAAAGTCATAAAAAGCAAAAAATTGACTGGGCTGGTGCAGCCACTCTTGTCATTTCAGTAGTAAGTTTAATGTTTGCTCTTGAACTTGGAGGAAAAGAGTATGAGTGGTCTTCTCCGCAAATTTTATCTCTTTTTGCTATCTTTGCTGTGGCGCTGTCACTCTTCTTTTTTGTGGAAAAGCGCGCGCAAGAGCCGATTATTTCATTTTGGATGTTCAAGCGCCGTTTATTTGCAACATCACAGATTCTCGCTTTCTTATACGGAGCAACGTTTATTATTTTAACGGTATTTATTCCTATTTTCGTTCAAGCTGTCTACGGAGGTTCTGCTACAAATGCAGGTTTAATTTTAACTCCGATGATGTTAGGCTCAGTAGCAGGAAGTGCGATCGGCGGGATTTTTCTCACAAAAACAAGCTTCCGAAACTTGATGATTATGTCCGTTTTTTCATTTGCAGTAGGAATGTTCTTGTTAGGAACAATGGAACCTGATACACCTCGTTGGATGCTCACGGTATTTATGATTTTGACTGGATTTGGCGTAGGGTTTAGCTTTTCTCTTTTACCAACGTCGTCAACTCATAAGCTAGATCCACAGTTTAGAGGTTCTGCCAACTCAACAAACTCATTTGCTCGTTCTTTAGGAATGACGCTGGGAGTTACGATTTTTGGAACGATTCAAAGCAATACATTTACAAATGAGCTGCAGCGCAATTTTCAAGGTATGGGAAATGGATCACAAGGAGCATTTTCTCAAATAGGAGATCCGAGTGCAGTTTTTCAATCAAGTGCCCGAAACAGCATTCCGCCTCAAATATTAGATAAGATTGTTGATGCTATGTCTACATCGATCACGTATGCATTTATGCTTGCTCTTATTCCAATTGCAGTAGCTATTATTACTGTCTTTTTAATGGGAAATGAACGAGTGGAAGTTCCCCCTAAAAAGCGGGTAGAAGCTAAGGAACCTGCAGCTCAAAAATAGAAAAGGCACAAATTTATTCGTGCTTTTTTTACTAAATAAGATGCATGTCAAGAGGTGAAAGGTGTTATGAGTGTTAAATTAGTCATACTGGGCTTATTAATGGAAGGAAATAAGCACCCTTATGAAATTCAGCAAACCATTAATGAAAGACAAATGAAGCACTATATTAAACTTGCAAGCGGTTCTTTATATTACGCTTTTGATACGCTCGAAAAAGATCAGTTGGTGAAAGTAGTCGATGTGATTCGAGAGACGAACAGACCTGAAAAGACCGTTTATTCTATCACGGATGCAGGAAGAGAAGAATTTGAACGCCTTTATTTTGAACAGCTGTTAAAAAAAGAGCATATGCATAGACCTGTTTATGCTGCTCTTTCATTTACTTCTTACGTGGATCAAAAAAAAGTGGCTTCTGCTTTAGAAAAAAAGATTGAGGAAACGGCAGCTTATTTAGAAAAAATGCAAAATTTGTACCAAGTTAAAAAGGTGGATCATTCCATTGCAAATCTGTCAATCATTATGCGCACGATTATGCATTTGAAAGTAGAAGTAACTTGGTTCACTCATTTACTCGAAGCGGCGAAAAGCAGCAAGCTTACAGAAGTAGATGATAGTTATTTTAAAGACGTTGAAAAAATCGTAGATGAGTTTTAAAAAAAGAAGCAAAACACTGCTTCTTTTTTTAAATAGTCATAAAATATATTTCAAGCAATTTAATTTCGCCAAAAGCTAGGTCAATAACAATTAATTAACACCTGATTCGACCTTTAATCAGCTTTACTTATAAAACGCTTTCAAAAAGTAGTAAGACTATTAAAAAAGTAAAAAAAATTAAAGAAATATAGCGATTTCATTTTGATTGACGAGTAAAAGAGTGGTAAAATATAAGCAGATATCAGATACACACGCAGTGAGATTTATCACTCGTTGTAAAGATGTCAGACGATAAGGTAATCGACATTCAAAATGGAAAGATTGTTGAGTACGACAATTATTATAACTCGTTGGGGGTTTTATCATGGGTAACGAAACGTCGAATAGAGGGGAGCCTTGGCAAGGATTTTTGGGTCCGAACTATGGCTATGTATTAGAACAGTATGAGTTATATGAAGAGCAGTCAGATCTAGTAGATCCAGACTTAAAAGAATTATTTGATTATTGGGGTGCTCCTCCATTAAACGAAAGTGAGCAGGTTCAGCAAGCTGAATACGCACAGACTGCACCTTCAGCTAACACATCTAAAATTGCATCGGCTATTAAGCTAGCGGAAAACATCCGTGCTTATGGTCATCTATACGCGTCAATTAAGCCTCTTGAAAGCGAGAAGAAAGATCCTGTCTTGCTTCACTTGGAAGATTACAATTTAACGCAAGAAGATTTAAAATCAATTCCGGTTGATATTTTATGTACGAATGCGCCATCACACGTCAAAAATGGTTTAGACGCAATTAACTATTTAACAGATGTCTACACAAAAACCATTGCGTTTGAATTCCATCACGTACATAACATGGAAGAGAATAAGTGGCTGACTGATATGGTCGAGTCAGGTGCTATTTTCCAACCTCTTTCAAATGAGAAAAGAACTTCTGTATTAAAGCGTTTAACAGAAGTAGAAGGCTTTGAACAATTTTTACACCGTACATTTGTCGGACAAAAACGCTTTTCTATTGAAGGCGTAGATATGTTAATTCCACTTGTAGATGAACTGATTGCACGCTCAGTGGAAACAAGCCCAAAAACGGTTAATATCGGTATGGCTCACCGTGGACGTTTAAATGTATTAGCACACGTATTAGGCAAGCCGTATGAAATGATTTTTGCGGAATTCCAGCATGCGCCTAACAAGGAATTAGTTCCTTCAGAAGGTTCAATCGGTATCAACTACGGCTGGACGGGAGACGTAAAATATCACCTGGGTGCCGACAAACAAATTAAAGCAGAGAACACAGTTCGAGCTCGTTTGACATTGGCTAGTAACCCTAGTCACTTGGAGTTTGTTAATCCGGTTGTGGAAGGGTTTACAAGAGCGGCTCAAGATGAGCGTGATGTGAATGGATACCCGAAACAAGATGTAAAAAAATCGTTCGCGATTTTAATTCACGGAGATGCTGCGTTCCCTGGTGAAGGTATTGTACAAGAAACGCTGAACTTAAATCAATTGACTGGTTATCAAACAGGTGGAACAATCCACATTATTGCTAACAACATGATTGGATTTACAACAGAAAGCGTCGATTCTCGTTCAACAAAATATGCAAGTGACTTAGCAAAAGGGTTTGAAATTCCAATCGTTCACGTAAACGCGGATGATCCGGAAGCCTGTTTAGCGGCTGCTTATTTTGCTTATGAGTATCGCAGACGTTTTAACAAAGATTTCTTGATTGATTTAATTGGATACCGTCGATTTGGCCACAATGAAATGGATGAACCGTCTGTAACGCAGCCGAAGATGTATGAAATTGTGACAAAACGTCCAACCGTTCGTGCTATGTATGCAAAGCAGCTCGAAGAACAAAACGTTATTCAAAGCGGTCAAGCAGATCAAATTAATGAAGAGTTACAAGCGAAGTTAAAAGCAGCTTATGAGAAAGTACCGCCAAAAGCTGAAAAACAACATAGAATTATGGAAATGCCACAAGCAGTCTTCAAAGGAATTTCAGATATTGATACATCTGTTACAAAAGAAGAGCTGTTTGAAGTGAATCAAGAGCTAGTGAAATACCCTGAAGGATTTAACGTATTTCCAAAACTTGATCGCATCTTATCTAAACGTGCCAAAGCGTTTGAAGAAAATGAAAGCGTGGATTGGTCATTGGGTGAGGCATTTGCATTTGCTACGATTTTAAGAGACGGCACGCCAATTCGTATTACAGGCCAAGATTCTGAACGTGGTACGTTTGCACATAGACATCTTGTTCTTCATGATCATAAGACAGGGGATGTTTACTCACCACTACACGCAATGAAGAACGTAAGCGCTTCCTTTGATATTCGTAACAGTCCATTATCTGAAGGTTCAGTGCTTGGATTTGAATACGGCTATAATGTATTTGCTCCTGAAACGCTTGTTCTTTGGGAAGCACAATTCGGTGATTTTGCCAATGCAGGTCAAGTTATTATTGACCAGTTTATTGCAGCAGGTCGTGCTAAGTGGGGACAAAAATCTGGAATGGTCTTATTGCTGCCACATGGCCATGAAGGTCAAGGGCCAGAACACTCAAGCGCTCGTCTAGAACGTTATTTACAGCTAGCTGGAGAAAACAACTGGACAATCGCAAACGTAACAAGCGCTGCGCAATATTTCCACTTACTTCGACGACAAGCTGCCATTTTACAGCGCGAAGAAGTAAGACCGCTAGTAGTTATGACACCAAAAAGTTTGCTTCGTAATGCTTTTAGTGTGTCAAACCTTGAAGAGTTTACAAAAGGCTCTTTCCGCTTAGTAGTAGAACAGCCTGGATTAGGCAAAAAAGAAGATGCAGTTGAACGAATCGTTCTGTGCAGCGGAAAAATCAGCAGTGAGTTAACGGAACGCTTAAACAAAGCAGAAGATGATAAAGATTGGCTACACGTTCTTCGTCTAGAACAAATTTATCCGTTCCCAAGACGCGTAATTGCTGAAATCTTTGCTCGCTATAAAAATTTAAAAGAGATTGTCTGGTTACAAGAAGAGCCTGAAAACATGGGCGCATGGAACTATGTAGAAGATCGACTGCGTGAAGTAGCACCAGAAGGAGCTACTGTTGACTACATCGGCCGCACAAGACGCTCAAGTCCAGCTGAAGGAGATCCAACAGTTCACAGACAAGAACAAGAACGTATTTTACAAGATGCATTAACTAAAAATGAAATTGCTAACGACGTTGTTACACGATAAGGAAGGGGAATGAACCATGGGAGAGATTAAAGTACCGGAATTAGCAGAATCAATTTCTGAAGGAACAGTTGCACAGTGGCTAAAACAAGTAGGAGATTTCGTTGAAAAAGGCGATTATATCGTTGAACTTGAAACAGATAAAGTTAACGTTGAAATTACAGCTGAAGACTCTGGTGTGCTAACAGAACTTCTTGCTGGCGAAGGCGACACAGTGCAAGTTGGTGAAACAATTGCACGTCTTGAAGCGAAAGAAGGAGCTTCAGCACCAGCAGCACCAAAAGCTGAAGAAAAACCAGCAGAAGAAGCACCAAAACAAGAAGCTGCTCCAGCTCAGCAAAAAACAGTTGAAGAAGTAGCGCCAGCAGCTGAAGCGCCTCAACAAGGAAATCAAAAACAATGGCTGATTGCTTCTCCTGCAGCTCGCAAAGCAGCAAGAGAACGTGGAATCAAGCTAGATCAAGTACCAACTACTGATCCTCTTGGCCGTGTGCGTAAACATGATATTGATTCATATGCAGATCAAAAATCAAATGAGCAAAAACAGCAGGCACAAGCAAGTAAGCCAGCTAACCCGGTATCTCCGTCTCCAGCGGCAAGTGAAAATAGCGACAAACCTGTTGAACGCGAACGTATGTCACGTCGTCGTCAAACAATTGCCAAACGTCTCGTTGAAGTTCAGCAAACAGCGGCTATGTTGACAACGTTTAACGAAGTAGACATGACGGCTGTTATGGCTCTTCGCAAACGACGCAAAGACAAATTCTTTGAACAGCACGACGTAAGACTTGGCTTTATGTCATTCTTCACAAAAGCAGTAGTAGCAGCACTTAAAAAATACCCATTATTAAATGCTGAAATTCAAGGCAACGAGTTATTAATTAAAAAATTCTACGATATTGGTATTGCTGTGTCAGCTCCAGACGGTCTTGTTGTTCCAGTTGTACGTGATGCTGACCGTAAAACATTCGCTGGTATCGAAGGATCTATCGTTGATTTAGCGAAAAAAGCGCGCGACAACAAATTAGCATTAAAAGATTTACAAGGTGGAACGTTCACAATTACAAACGGCGGTGTATTCGGTTCATTAATGTCTACACCAATTTTAAACGGGCCTCAAGTTGGTATTTTAGGAATGCACAAAGTTCAGCTTCGTCCGGTAGCAATTGATGAAGAGCGTATCGAAAATCGTCCGATGATGTACATTGCACTTTCTTACGATCACCGTATCGTTGACGGCAAAGAAGCCGTAAGCTTCCTAGCTACTGTTAAAGAACTATTAGAAGATCCAGAATCTTTATTACTAGAAGGTTAATAAAAAGAACCTGCTATTCTTCGAGAGAATAGCAGGTTCTTTTATGTTCGCTTAATGCCTGCAACATAAGCAGGACCCAAAAAAGTCATGCTAGCGAGTGTCAGAGCCATTTCTCTAGGTGACTGCTTCATATCTTGTTCTAGCCAGTGCTGAATGACGCCAAGATGCGCTGACGTTACATAAGACATTAAATGTTCAAGTGGAACAAGCGGAGGCGTTTTATTATCCATGAGCTCTAATTTTTCCAGCATATTGGTTTTCATAACTTCTTTAATTTTAAGATGAAAGCCAGGGTTGCCTTTTGGACCAAGCATAACCTGCATAAAACGCGCATTCTTTTGAATATATTGAAAAAGCGCAATAATAAACGGCAAAGGCTGTTCTTTCAAATTAGCAGATACAATCTCATTTGGATTTGCTTTTTTGATAAATTCTTTTATCTCTTGAATGACTTCATTTTCACTTTTTTCAAGCAAATCGTATTTGTCTTGGTAGTGTAAATAAAAAGTTCCTCGATTAATATCGGCTTTTTTCGTCAGATCTCTGACCGTTACGCCTTCAAATCCTTTCTCTTCCATTAATTCTGTTAAAGCATCTCGGATAAATTTCTTCGTTCGAATAATTCTACGATCTGTTTTTGAATTCCCCACAGTTTTTAAACACCTACTTTTTTCTTTAATAATGAACAGTTATGTGTTTTGTGTTAAGTAAGCGACATTCCCATGATTATTGCATATTGAGAATGCAGGTAAATTTATTATAATTTACATAGTGATCACTAATCAACAGCATGTACATTATCTCTCCGTCAACGTGTATATGCTTAAAGAAGGGGATATCTATATGAAATTAAGTAATCAAAAGCTTATATATCTTTCACCAATTATAGTGGTAGCAGTTATTTTCATTTTTACCCTAACGTTAATTCCTTCAGTAAGCCAAGCACCTAAGAATTTGCCAATCGCATTTGTAAATGCCGACGAAGGAATGACAGTTCCAGCAAAGGGTAAGGTAAATATAGGAGATCATATAAAACAAAATATGAAGAGTTCAAGCGCTGAACAGGCTTCGGTTAAATGGATTTTTGTATCAACTACTAAAGAAGTTGAAACAGGGTTAAATAATCAAAAATACTACGGAGCGCTTATCATTCCAAAAGATTTCACCAAAAAACAGGCGACTCTTCAGACGGCTCAGCCTGAGGCACCTGCTATTAGATTGTTAGTGAATCAAGGAATGAATACAGCTGCTTCAACACTAGCCAGTCAGGTGCTAAACGGAGCAGTTGATCAGATGAATGAAAATATGCGCTTGCAACTAGTGAAAAGATTTGAACAAAGCGGAACGCAACTAAGTGCAAACCAAGCATTAGCACTCGCTACACCGATTCAAAAGACAGTGATAAACGTCAATAAAACAGGGACTCATAGTGTCAACGGAAATGCCCCCGTTTCATTATTTCAGCCGCTGTGGATGGCAAGCATAGCAGGGGCAGCAGTTGTCTTCCTCAGCATCCACAAAATCACGTTTTCTTCTCGCAAAGAGAAAATTGTTAACCAAATAGGGTTCGTAATCATTGGTGCTACACTTGCTTTAGCTGCAGGTTTCGGGCTAGCGTGGCTAGCTGAAGTAGTTGGAATAAGCGTTCCTTCATTTTTGGATACAGCACTATTCTTAGCTATTGCTTACTTCAGTTTTTTCACCTTGATATCAGCCGCACTTTCATGGTTAGGACTAAAGGGACTTCCGATTTTCGTTATTATTCTATTTTTTGGCGCACCGCTGCTTCCAATGGCCCCAGAAATTATGCCTGATTTTTATCGAGAGTGGATTTATCCATGGCTGCCAATGAGGTTTATGGTAGATGGCGTAAGAGAACTATTTTTCTTTGGAGAACATCTGACATGGAATCATTCTGTATCCGCTCTAGCTCTTATCTCTTTAATAAGTTTGTGTGCTCTGTTTGCTTCTGCTTTACCTGCATCTTCTGTAAAAAAAGAGAAGTCTCGCTCAATATAAAGATACTGCAACTGAATGAGAAGGAGAGATAATGATGAAGCCACAAATCCTAATCGTTGGTGCCGGACCTACTGGCCTTGTGATGGCCTATAATTTAGCAAGACATAACATTTCTTTTCGAATTATTGATAGAAACGAAGGGCCTGGGCAAGCCTCCCGGGCAATGGCTATTTTACCGCGAACCCTTGAATTATATCAGCAGTTCGGTTTTGCAGATGAAGTCATAGACCGCGGGATTAAGATGGAAGATGTATACGTCCGAGTAAAGAATAAAATAAAAGCAAAAGTTCATCTAGGATCTTTAGGAGAAGGATTAAGTCCTTTTCCTTTTGTTCTTACATTTCCACAGGACGACCACGAGCGGTTTCTGCTTGAAAAATTAAAAAATCTTGGGATTGAAGTAGAATGGAAGACGGAGCTACTATCTCTAGCTGAACACGGAGAAGAGGTAAAAACTTTATTAAAAGCCCAGCAAGAGGAAACCGCTTATTTTAAGTATATTTGTGGATGTGACGGAGCACACAGTACAGTTCGTAAACAAATGAATATAGAGTTTAAAGGAGAAAAATATAAACAGCATTTTTATGTGATGGATGTTCACGGCTCTGGTGAAGTGATGAAGGATCAAAAAATCAGTATTTCATTTAGCAATGAAGAATTTTTGATTTGTATGCCTGTTAGAAGTAAAGGAACGTATCGAATGATCGGCATTATTCCTTCAGCTCTTTTGGATCAAAACGATATAAAAGCTGAAAATATTCAAACTTTTCTTCAACAAACATTTGGTGCTGAGATTGAAAATATAAATTGGTTCTCAACATACAATATCCATCACAGAGTAGCAAGTCGTTTCCGACAAGGGCGTATTTTTCTAAGTGGAGATGCAGCCCATATTCATAGTCCTGCAGGCGGCCAAGGAATGAACACAGGAATTGGAGATGCAATCAACCTTTCATGGAAATTAGCAGCTGTCCTTCAACACAAAGCGGCACTTTCCATATTAGATACATACGAAGAAGAAAGGTTACCTTTTGCAGAGCTGCTTGTAAATACAACTGATCGCGCTTTTAAGCGAATGGTGGCAAGAGATAAAACGAGTCAATTTTTTAGAAAGCATATCTTTCCGCCTGTACTATCCTTTTTATTTCGCTTTCCTTATCCCCGTCACAAAGCATTTACAATTTTATCTCAAATCCGCATTAAATATCGAAATAGTAACCTAAGCAGCGGACAAGGGACAAACGTACAAAGTGGTGATCGGTTACCTTATGTGGAAGGGAATTTTGAATCTTTACAGTCCTTAAACTGGCAAATACACGTCTATGGAACAGCAGCACAGAAGCTAAAAAAGAGCATGAGAGAAAAAGGCTTCTCTTTGCATGAGTTTTCTTGGAACCCCTATATGAAGAAAGCAGGGCTTCAAAAAGATGCACTGTATGTTATTAGACCGGACGGGTATATCGGTTTTATTAGCAGCGAACAGCGTATAGAGCTTCTTTATCAATATTTGAATACTCATAAAACCCTTCCTTTTACAAATGAATAATAACGCTAATAAAAGGCTAAGACAACATGATTTTAGCTAAAAGAAAATTGGATCGATGAATCGAGACTCTTCAAGGAAAATCAACTTTATTCGGATTTTTTTATGGTCATGTAAACGTAGATTTCATCTGTTTAGTTTACTCAAGCGGTTGATTGGAAGGCAGGGCGCAGATTCCTGCAGGAAAAGCAGAACAGGTGAGACCCCGCAGGAGCGCAAGCGACGAGGAGGCTCAGCGGCCGCCCGCGGAAAGCGAAGCCTTGCACGGAAATCAACCGCGGTGTCAAAAGCGCTCCATACTAAGCCTCCTTTATCTCATTTGTGCGTCTTTAGATTGAATTGATTTTGTTATGTCTCAATCTCTTTATTTTTGTTTACAATTTCGAAACAACTTGGAGATGTTTTTGCTAAAGCTGTTTGATAAGATAGACGAAGAGAAATATCAAATGAAAGTACGTGATACATTGAATAAAAGGATTTTAGTAGTAGATGATGAAAAAAGTATTGCCACAGCGGTATCTTATGCTTTCAAGCGCGAAGGATATATTGTAGACACAGCATCTGACGGTGAAGAAGCACTTGAAAAAGTAAAAAGCTTTCGACCTGACGTGATGATATTAGATGTGATGATGCCAAAATTAACCGGCTATGAAGTATGCCGAAAACTTGAGAATCGAAGAGGAATGGGGATTATCTTGTTAACGGTTAAAAATGATATCGTCGATAAAGTTCTAGGTTTAGAGTTAGGCGCTGATGATTACATGACCAAGCCATTTGATGTAAGAGAACTTGTAGCTAGAGCTAAAGCACTTGTTCGGCGAATAGAAAAAAATGAAGCTCCTGAAGCTGTGGGAGAAATCACGGTGGGAAAAGTGAAAGTGAACTTAATTCAGCGCACGTTACATGTTGCCAATGAGTTAGTTAAGCTTACACCAAAGGAGTTTGATCTTATTGCTTTATTGCTTGCCAATTTAGAGAGAGTGTACACACGAGAAGATTTACTAGATCTTGTCTGGGGAATGGATTATGCAGGCGGTACACGTACGGTAGATATTCACATGCAGCGCCTTCGAAAAAAAGTAGGAGAAGCAGAGCCTTATTTGCTTCAAACGGTATACGGGGTTGGATATAAAGCGACTGCAGGGATCAATGAATGAAAATCAGCCTAAAAGCTAAGATGGGACTCGTTCTTGCTTTTTTAATTATTTTAACAGTAACCGTACTGAGCGTACTCGTATTAAAAGGAATTGAGACCAATCAGCGTGATCAGCTAGAAAGTGAACTTATTCAAAAAAGCAAAGCAGCGGAGCAAACGATTCATCAAAGTTATGTAACAGGTGACCCGTCTCTGAATACAGATTCCTTTCTTCAGCAAAAAGGACAGCGCCTTGCATCTTCAATTGCATCACAAAGCGGAATGCAAACAGTCCTATATAATCAAAAAGGACAGGAAGCAGGAAGCTCTATTCCCATCGGCCAAAAAGATGTGGATGTTTCTGATACGCTTAGCTATGCTTTGAAAGGAAAAATAGCCTATCAAATCTCGGGTTCTTCCCTTATTTACTTTGCACCTGTGTCAATCGAGAATCAATTTATTGGAGTCCTTCGTTTTGACCATTCTCTAAAAAATAATCAGCAGTTTATAGCTGACATTAGGCACTTATTTCGTATGGGGGGAACGATTGCAGCGGCAGCAGCTTTTTTAATTGGCTATGCTTATTTTTATCGCATTGCTTCTCTCATCGCTACGCTTCAAAAAACTTCACAGCAGATTCGAAAAGGCCATTATTTAACTGATGTGCCCTTCAAACGGCGCGATGAACTCGGAGAGCTCAGTCAAGGCTTGTTTTTTATGAGTACGTCGATTGAAAAAAACATCGATCAAATGAATAAAGAAAAAAGAAAGCTTGAGTTCGCCATTTCGAAACTGCAGTCTCTCGAACAGCAGCAAAAGCAGTTTATCGGTAACATCAGCCACGAATTTAAGACGCCTTTAACATCGATCAAAGCTTATGTTGACTTACTTGATATGTATCGAGATGATCCTCAGCTTATGGAAGACGGTGTGCAAAACATTCGTAAAGAAACGAATCGCCTCCATGAAATGGTGGATAAAATCTTAAAGCTTTCAGCACTTGAGAAATATGATTTCGAGCAGCGACCAGAGCAAGTTGAATTGAAACGGCTTCTAGAAGACATATGCGATCGTATGAAAGGAAAAGCTGCTAAATTTGATTTGACTCTTCATACAAATATAAAAGAAGCGGTTGTTTGGGCTGATCGCGAAAGCTTAATACACATTTTTATTAATTTAATTGACAATGCTATTAAATATAATGAACCCGGAGGAAAAGTGGAAGTAGCATCTTATACTTTAGAGAATTCTATCATTGTAGATGTAGCCAACACCGGAATAGGAATTCCACCCGAAGCAGAAGAGAAATTATTCCAACCATTTTTCACCGTAAATAAAGATCGGTCGCGTTTATCCGGAGGAACAGGTCTTGGCTTAGCATTAGCCAAAGATTTAACTGAAAAACAAAACGGGGTTATCAAGCTGCATCATTCTGACTCTACATGGACAACTTTTAAAGTGTCGTTTCCTTTAAAAAACGAGAACTGAGTTAGCTAAAAGGAGTGAACCGTTATTGAAACGGTATAGATTAATGATATATATCGCAAGCACTTTTCTTATTTTAGCATCATGCGGCCAAGGAGAAGGTCATAGAGAAACGGTTGAAAAACCAGACAAGAAAATTACTGTATTGGACCACGTAGATCAAGATGGAAAAATAGAAGTGAAAGACGTTCAAGATATTAACGGAGTAAGAGCGTTTCAATTTTTGAATGAAAACACAGTGATTGTTAGTCAAGAAAATAAACAATTTCGGTCGCACGATTTCGGTCCCAAAGAGGTATATGCGCAGAATTTAGCTACTTATAATCTAAAAAACAAGTCTACTTTTGTGTTGCATCCAAGCAATGAAATTCAACATGCGGCGAAGCTTTCTCCAAATGGTAAATATCTTTTTTATAAAGTTGCAAAAGGCGAAGATACATTTGGTTATATAATGAACGTTCAAACAAAAAAAACAGTTGAAATCAAGAATGTTCTTCTCTACCCATCAAGCGGAGAGTGGCTTAATAATTCAGAAGTAATGTTTATTACAATGGAAGGAAAGCTTTCTAAAGCAAATGTAAAAGGAAAAGCAGAACCTCTATTGCACAGAGACGATCGAATCTTAGATGCAGTTAAAGGGATAGGTGGCATTTATTATATTGGTGTAAACAACCAGCTTTTTTTTCTTCATAACGAACAGACGGACCCTGAAAAAATCCGAGATAATGTGGTTTCTATTATCCCGTCTCCAAATGGAAAGCAATTAGCGCTCGTTCAGCAAAAAGATGCCCAAACGAGAACGCTGTCTATCACAGATTTAAAAGGATCAGAGGCCTTTCAGCTTGCTCTGTCCACTCAAATTTTTGGCGTAAGCTGGTCTCCCGACGGTTCGAAATTAGCTTATAATTTTATTTCTGAAAAAGAGGGAGATAAAGGGATATTCATAGCAGATGGATTAACAGGAGATGTTACACACTTAAACGTAAATTTAGACTATGCCGCTGATCAGCTTGCCTGGAGTCAATCAGGAAATAAACTAGTTGCATCGAGCTTTACGCAAAATCAAGTTCATACGTATATTATCTTTTTGAAATAGACTGCTTAGGCAGTCTTTTTTTTACGCATACTAAACTTCTTTAAGAGTGTTTACAAGTTTGAAACAACTGAATAAAAGACAGAAACATTTATGTTTTATTCTTTCTTTACAGGCTTTTATAGCGTATCAAAAGCCATGTGGAAGGAGTAAGACATCATGAAATACTTTTTATTTATTTGTTCTTTAGCTTTTGCGCTGATGATAGCAGGGTGCGGCACAAGCAATTCTTCATCAAAGCCTGTCGGAGAATTCACAAAAAATGGACAGGCTCAAAAACTAGAAAGCTCATCAGCTTCTTCATCTTTAACGAAATCTAATGTAGACGAAACAGTGGTAATAGCCAATCCAGAATCGGTTACGGCTTTAGTTAATAAAAAGCATCAGCTTCCTGAATCTTACCAGCCTTCCGATTTAGTCTATGCCGACGTTCCGTTTATCTTTAACGAAAAAATAGAAAAACGAATGCTTAGAAAGCCTGCGGCACAAGCGCTTGAAGAACTTTTTCGAGACGCGGAAAAAGAGGGTATCAGCTTACTTGGCGTATCTGGTTATCGATCTCACGAGCGGCAAAAAGAGCTTTTTGCATTTTACGCAAAGCGAGACGGTGAAGAACAAGCACGCACTTATAGCGCCTACCCAGGAACGAGTGAACACGAAACGGGACTAGCAATCGATGTCACAGGAGGAAAGGGAATATGTGCTGCAGCAGACTGCTTTGCTGATACACTAGAAGCTCATTGGCTTTCAAAACATGCGTATCAATACGGATTCGTTATTCGATATCCTCAAGGTGAAGAAGAAGTTACCGGTTATAAATACGAACCATGGCACCTTAGATATGTAGGAAAAAAGGCAGCCTCATCCATTTTTAATCAATATATAACGTTAGAAACCTATGCAAGTAAGACAAAAGCTTAATCAAAAGTTCTATAGCTGGAAAACGAAGGAAAGAAAAATGAAAAGTCAGGTTTATCACTCTCACATATGATACAAACTGATACTATAACATGCTTGCTATAGAGGAAGGGTATCAATGTATAAAGATATTGCGATTGAACTGATATGTGGATTTTTAGCGCTATTTATTATGCTGAAGCTTTTAGGTAAGACACAGTTTGCTCAAATCACTCCGTTTGACTTTATTACAACGCTTGTCCTGGGAAATATTGTAGGGGATGCAGCTCTTGAAAAAGGAGTAGAGTTAACTGAAATTCTTTATAGCGTTTTGATTTGGGGGCTTCTGATCTACGCAGTGACAAAGCTATCTCAAACCTTTACAGGGTTTAGAGGAATTCTTGAAGGAAAACCTTCAATGATTATTTATAAAGGGAAAATCCTTTATAAAGAGCTTAAGAAAAACAACTTGGACTTGAATCAGCTTCAGCATCTAATGAGACAGCAAGGGTATTTTTCACTGTATGAAGCAGAATACGTCATTTTAGAAACGAATGGAGAGGTGAGCGTCGCTCCTAAACATGAATTCGGCCCTCCGACGAAAAATGATTTAAACATCCCTTATTCTCAAACTAATTTACCTATTGCTTTAATCATGGATGGAAAAGTAGTGCCTGGCAATTTAAAAGAAGCCAATGTAGATGAAAAGTGGTTAAAAAAACAGCTTGCAATCAAGAAAATAAAGGAATACAGCGAAGTTTTTTATGCTGAATGGCAGCAAGAGCGAGGACTGGAAATAACAAAATTCTAAAAACCCTTTTCTTTTAAGAAAAGGGTTTTTAGTTTTCTTTTAATAGCTTAGCAAAATCTTCAATCGTTGTAGAATACGTGACGTACAGACGGGGAATAAGATAGTTTTCATTTTTTTGTCCACTTTCAGTAAAAAAATTTGGAATCGTTGAAAGACCAAATGTATAATTCTTTTTTGTTTCTTCCACTACGCGGCTATTGACCTTTCCGTAGGGATAAGCAAGAGCAATAACGGGCTGGCTCGTGATGGCTTCAATTTTCAGCTTTGATTCAGCTAGCTCATAGGATAAATTTTTCGTCTTAGTTAAATCCGGATGAGTAGCGGTATGAGACTGAATAGAAAAAAATCCTGAATCAACAAATTTTTTTAGATCCGCTGGAGACAAACGGTTGGGACGACCGATAAAATCTGAAATTACAAAAATTGTAGCCGCTGGATGAAATTGAGGGCTGGCTGTTCTTTGAAAAATAGGCAAGATAGTAAGATTGTTTTTATATCCATCGTCAAATGTAATAAATATAGGTTTTTTAACATGCTTTAGTTCCTGCCATTTTTCAAATGTTAGCGGCGTATATCCTTGCTTTTTAAGATAAAGAAGTTGTTTCTCAAAATTTTCAGGTGTCACATACAGTTCTTTTTCCCCGTGGCCTGTGTAGGAATCAATAGAGTGGTAAATCAGTATAGGTACTTTCACTTGGCTAAAAGCGGGGGAAGGGAAAATAACAGTTAGCAATAAGATAACAAAAACCAAATTTTTTCTCATAACAATCCTTTCTAACGCGCAGTGATGACGAGACTATCTTAGTATGTCAAAAGAAAAGGAATGTATAAGCCAAGCTTTCTTTTTTACAAATATAAGCCTTCTTTTTTAAATATTTTATGCAGAACCAAGTGCTCAGCAGAGTTCACAACGGCAAACTGTTTTTTAGAAAGAGAATGAGGAGAAAAACGCATTAGCTTAGTAAAGTCTGATGGCAGCGTAGTAGATGAAACATCAGTAGAGAGTATAGGGGCAGACAAAGATGTTTTCGAGCCGATGTGAAAACCCCAATCTCCAAAAGAGGGAATAATGGTGTGGTAGCTCAACGTATAAAACTGAGAAGCTTTCATCGTCTTATTAATGCTCCAAAAAACGATAGGTGTGTCTCTAGGAGAATTTGACTGACACACGACCAAGCCGCTGCGCGATAGTGAACGTTGGAGAAGTGTGTAAAATTCTTTTGTATAAAGCGCACTTATTTTTTTATTAGTAGGATCAGGAAAGTCAATAATGATGATATCATAACACGCTGAATTCAAAGAGAGGTAGTCAACAGCATCTTGAATATGAACGGTGACACGAGAATCTTCAAATGAGCGTTGATTTAACTTCTTTAATTCTTTTACATTCATCGCAGCATTTACAACGTCAGCATCTATTTCCACAAGGTCTATTTCTTTAACTTCTTTATATTTAAGGACTTCTCGTAAAGCTAAACCATCTCCACCGCCCAGAATAAGAATGCGGCGAGGACTTAAGGAAGCTGCAAAGATAGGGTGTACAAGAGCTTCATGGTACGCATGTTCATCCAATGAACTAAATTGCAGCTGTTCATCCAAATACATTCGAATATCAGATGCTTTGATTAGCTGAATATCTTGAATACGGTTTTTTTGATGAAACAAAATGTCATGCTGACCTGATAAGATCTGCTGTAGACTAACGTGATCTGAGTCATCTCCACGATCGAGAAGACGAGTGCTTTCAGCATGCTGACGATTTTTTGTTAGAGTTTCGGCGTGTTGAATTCCGCGAGAAATTGAATATACAACAGCTTTTTTTGAAGCTAATTGCTTCAGCAACGCATAACCAATTTCAATTATTTCTTTGTCTCCGCACGTATAAAAATCTAATGAAGCGTAGTTTTCCTCCGGCCAAGTATGAATAGACAAGTGAGAGGTAGCTAATACGAGAATACCTGTAATGCCTTGGGGCGTAAACTGGTGAAAATAACAGTGCAAAACTTCCATCTCTGCATCTAGTGCAGCTTCAATAAGAATTTGCCTTAAAAGTGAGGGATCATTTAATATCACTTCATCGCATTCGAACGCATCCATTAGCAAGTGTTCGCCTTTAATATCCACTACTTCAGCCTCCTTTCTGAGCATTATTTTCACTATCTTATGAAATTTTTCAGAAAAAGGAAACGCAAGCACGTTAGTTTATAAATATTTTCGGGAAATAACTAGTTATCATCACATAGAAAGGCGGTTTAGGCAAACATATTTTCGTTGAAGGAAGAGCCGAACAATCAATCCATACTCTTAGTAGAAATCGAAACCTTTCGAATTTTTTCATTGATAGGATGAACGTAGGATTCATGTATGCAGGATTTCTAGCGGTTGATGGGAGAGCAAGGCGAAGACTCCTGCAGGAAAAGCGAAACAGGGGAGACCCCGCAGGAGCGTAAGCGACGAGGAGACTCATCGGCCGGCCGCGGAAATTGATAGCACTAGCTCACTTATCCAATTTATTCATCTTTACATTGGATTGATTTCGATATGTCTCAATCTTTCTACTCTTTATCAGCATTAAACCAGCCTTTTCGCTTGAACCATAGAATTAAACCAAGCGTTATCAATCCCATGAAGCCAAGTACAAAGAAATAGCCATAGTGCCACTTTAGCTCAGGCATATTTTCAAAATTCATTCCGTATACGCCAACGATAAAGGTAAGGGGAATAAAGATAGATGAAATAACAGTCAGTGTCATCATAATTGAATTCATCCGGTTTGAATTAAGAGAAAGATAATTATCGCGCATATCAGACGTCATTTCCCGGTTTGATTCAATCATATCGGCTAATTTTAATAAGTGGTCATAGACATCTTTAAAATACCTTTTTTGTTCAGGATGAACATCTAAGCGTTCAGAATTTATAACACGGTACAATAAATCGCGCATAGGCAAAATGGTTCTTCTGATTTTTAGCAAATCACTTCGAAGTTTAAATACATCTTCCATTAAAACAGAGATGGATTTTTTTGCGTCTATGTTTTCTATATCATTCAGCTCATCTTCAATTTGATATACAGTGGGAAAATATTCATCTACCACTTTATCCATCACAGAATACGCAAGGTAGCTTATTCCTTTTTCTTGAATCGAAGGTGTATGAAGCAGCTTTTCCCATACTTTATCAATTGCAGCTGACGGGTGAAAATGAAAAGTAACCATATAATTATCGCCGATAAAAAGATCAACTTCTTCAGCTTCTAACGTTTGCCGATTTAACGAATGAAGGACAAAAAAACTGTATCCTTCATAATAATCGAGTTTTGGACGCTGCAGAAAATGAAAGCAATCTTCAATCGCTAACGGATGAAAGTGAAAGGATGATTGAAGCAGCAGCGCTTCTTCTTCAGAAGGGCAGTTAAAGTCAATCCAATAGTACTGAATAGAGGGGTCGTGAATCTGATCTAATTGTATATGTTTCACAAGTTTGTTATCGTTCATAAGAGCTAACGTTCGTATCATTTGAAAACTCCTTCGTGTTTTTATAGCCATTTTCAATGTAGCATAAAATCAATAAACTAAACGTATTTTTTTAAAAATTTTCTTTCTCCTCTTTTTATAAAACTAGTAAGGGGGAAAAAGTTGAATTATAATGATAGTAGTAGCTCGTATGGAAAGGGGAATTGTTTTGAATAAAAATGAAGCACTTCGAATGTTTTTCTTAAAACATGCAGATCAACTGACGGAAGAATGGTATGAAAGCCTTGAAGACAATGACCCAGAATCGGTTTATGCATCTACTCATCCGGAAGTCATTTCAGTATTAAAAGGTCAAAATAATGAATTTCATTTATACATAGCCGATGTATTTATAAAAAGTGAAAAAGAATTTTTTGATTCATTTGAAACGTGGATTTTAAAGATTGCGGAAGACGGAGAGCATGTAAGAACGCCTATTCATTATATTATTCGAGAATTTTTCCGAGTTAGAAAACAGTATTTAACATATTTAAATCAATTTGTAGAAGCGTATGACCAAGATATTACGCAAGAAGAACTAGACGAATGGAACGAATTGATTGTACGCGTGTTTGATATCACCGTTTATAAATTTGTTGAAGAGCACCATCAGCATTCAAGACGGTTGCTTGAAGCACACAAAGAGCTGATTAACGAACTGAGTTCCCCAGTTATTCCATTGAGCGATCATATTGCGATTCTTCCGCTTGTTGGGGATATCGACACAGCAAGAGCACGACGAATTTTAGAAAATACGCTAACTCGCTGTGCTGAACAGCAAGTGAATCACCTTTATATTGATATTTCAGGAGTGGTTATTGTTGATACGATGGTTGCTCATCAGATTTTCCAGCTGATCGATGCCTTAAAATTAATAGGCGTAGAATCAACGATCTCTGGGGTACGTCCTGAAATCGCAATTACCGCTTCTCATTTAGGTTTATCGTTTGAAAATATATCCACAAAATCAACTCTTGCTAATGCGATGGCTTCACGTATGAGGAAATAAAAAAACAAGAATTATTTTTAATTCTTGTTTTTTTATTTCAATTCATACTTGACATATAGGTTAAACAGGTATTATGATTTTACTAATTTAATAAATAAAAAGAGTCGTATTACATACGCTAATATACAAATGCATCTCTGTAATTAGCGGACAAGAATTGAACAAATAATATGAAAACGCTTTATATAGAATACGAGAATATTTAGGAGGAAATGGAAATGAACATCTTATGGTTTTTCCCTACAGCAGGCGACGGACATTATCTAGGCACAACCGAAGGAAGTAGAACAAGTGATATTCACTACTTAAAGCAAATCGCACACGGGCTGGATTATCTAGGATATGACGGTGCTTTGTTGCCTACTGGTTCAAATTGTGAAGATTCGTGGGTGATTGCATCGGCACTTGCTTCCGTTACGAATCGACTGAAGTTTTTAATTGCACTTCGCCCGGGTGTCATGTCTCCCACACTTTCAGCACGGATGGCTTCGACATTCGATCAAATATCAAACGGCCGACTTATGTTAAATATTGTGACGGGAGGAGATCCCGTGGAACAAGCAACATACGGCAACTATTTAAGCCATGATAAACGCTACGAGTTAACAGATGAATTTTTAACGATTTGGCGAGATGTAATGGAAGGAAAAAAAGTGGACTATAAAGGAGAACATCTTGATGTAACAGGTGCGTACATTCCGTCGCCTCCTGTCCAAAAACCGTATCCTCCGCTGTACTTTGGCGGGTCTTCTCCAGCGGGCAAAGAAGTAGGCGCAAAGCATGCAGATGTATATTTGTTATGGGGAGAGCCTCCTGCAGTGATCAAGACGAAAATTGATGAGATGAAAGAAAAAGCTGCAAAAGAAGGCAGGGACATTCGCTTTGGTATTCGACTGCACGTTATTGTAAGAGAATCGGAAGACGAAGCGTGGGAATCTGCAGATAAATTAATTAAACATGTTAATGATGATACGATCAAAGCGTTTCAAGATAAGTTTGCGTCATTTGACTCCACTGCCCAAAAAATACAGTCAAGTTTGCACAGCGGCACAAAAGATCGAGGTGCGCTGGAGATTGCTCCGAATCTATGGGCTGGAATCGGCTTAGCACGAGAAGGATCTGGAACCGCTCTTGTTGGAAGTCCTGAAATTGTAGCGGATCGGTTAAAAGAGTACAAAGAGCTAGGAATTGATACGTTTATTTTATCAGGATACCCGCATCTAGAAGAAGCATATACGTTTGCTGAGCTAGTATTTCCACATATTCAAAAAGAACGAAGCAAGAGATAATTCTTGCTTCGTTCTTTTTGAACCGTAAAAAAATAAAAACCCCAGTTGACTTATAGGAATTATAGGTGTATTATAAAGATAGTTCATTTAGTCAGAAAATTTGTGATAAAGGGTGAAGAAAATGGAACGTTATGACGTAATTCAAGGCGCAGAATCTTTTTATTATAAAGGCAGCGACATTGGTATACTTGTTTCTCATGGATTTATGGGGACTCCTCAAAGTATGGAATATATCGGAAAAGAATTAGCTAAAAAAGGTTTTACTGTGTACGGTTTGCGACTAACGGGACATGGTACTCACTACTATGATATTGAACAAACAACGTACGAGGAATGGAAGCAGGACTTTTTAAATGGGTATCAGCGTTTGAAGCAAGAATGCCGTCATGTATTTATCTTAGGTCAGTCCATGGGAGGCACTCTCACCTTTCATACAGCAAGCCAAGGATTAGATCTTGACGGAGTTATTGCAATCAATCCGGCTATGACGTCCATTCCTTCAATGGAACCTTACCGCTCTCGTCATACGCCTCGTTATTTAAAAGAAGATCATCCTGATATTAAGGATCCAAACGTACATGAAATTACGTACGACAAAGTACCAGTGCGCTCTATGCGTGAGCTGCTTTCTTTAATGGACGAAACAAAAGAACGCTTATCTTATGTAACATGCCCGGCTTTAGTACTAACATCAACCGTTGATAACGTAGTACCGCCTGAGAATTCAGCTTATATCTTAAACCATATTCAATCAGCAGAAAAAAGACAGTACATGCTTCGAAACTCTTACCATGTTGCGTCGATGGATTTTGATAAAGACACAATTGTTGCACAAACGGCACAGTTTGTACAAGCAACAGTTACCAAAAAAAAAGTGCATGAGCGAATTTTTTAATTTTTAAATTCGCTCCGTTTCTTTTTTACTTCAAGTAAGATAAAATGAATCTTGAATGAAAACAAAGGAGTGTACATACATGATTCATTTAGAATGGAACGATCGTCCAACAATTAAACAAGTAAAATGCATACATACAGATGCAAAAAAATTCGTGGTTGAAAATGTTTTAACAGCAGGAAAAACATATGATGTAAAAAACGAAACAGAAGAATTTTATTTTGTTGTTGATAACACTGGCCAAGTCGGCGGCTTTTATAAAGAATACTTTGAAGGCTAAACAAAAAAATCATCGTCTCGGCGATGATTTTTTTATTGCAATAATTAAATGGAGCTTTTCTTAATGAAAACGAATGAACATACTTTTAAAGAGAAATTCCATATATCTCATCATTTCGAAAAAAAGCTTTATGATAAAAATAGGATGTAAGACCTAAATTCTTCCGTTTCTTGTTCTGATTAAAAGGGTAACTGACTATAAATACCCATGACAACAATTATTTTACAATGTAAAATGAAAGCGACGCTTAACAGAAAAAGGAAAAGAGGAGGTCATACGATGAAAAAGCGTAATACAGCAGCTTTTACATTTTTAGCATGGACAGCTTTTATTACAGCACTATTAGCTATGTTTATAGGAATTTATACCTTAGATGCATCATTACCGGTAAAAGGTTATTATGCTGTTGGAACATTATACTTAACGATGTCCGCTTTTGTGCTTCAAAAAACCATTCGTGATAACGAAGAAGATACGGCGCACGAACGCAAATACGACAAAGCAGAAGAAGAATTGTAGAGCTAAAAAAAGCATTTTTCTAGCTCTTTGAAAAACATCCCCATTTTTGGGAGATGTTTTTTTATATAAAAAAACAGGGAACTTGTCACTCCATGTCGTATTAATAAAGAAGGAGGCGATTGAATTGACACAACTAATGATTAATAACGTAAATTTTCACGTTGATATGTTTGAAGAAAAAATGATTACTGATGCGAATACAGGTGAAGAGTTGAAAAGGCTAAACTTTTCTTTTTCGGTTGTAGGCAAAGCAGCTTATGATAAATATGATGCATTTTTTGAGGATACGTACTTTGAAGTAACAAATATGGAGACAAAAGAAACGCTAACACTAAAAAACATTTCGCATAGCACATTTTATCAGTCACCTGAAATTACAGATCATACAAATATTGTTTTCAGAGTGAAGCTGCAGCAAGAACCTGTTAAAGAAAAAGAACAAGTGAAAAATGAACGTCCAACAGAGAGCACGGTAAATGAAATGCTTTTATCTAGAATAAAGTTTAAGGCTCTTGTCGAAATACTTGAAGAAAAAGGACTTCTAACAGAGAATGAGTTGTATACTAAAATTGAAGAAGTAGCAGAACGAGATTTTGATATTCTTCGAGATGAATTAAGTCATTCTAAAAAAGAGGTAAAAGCGTAAAAATACCCCACTCTGCAGGGGGATTTTTTATTTATATCCATTAATTTATAACCCTTTTGATAAATTATTCATATATTACATCACGATGAAAATAAAAAGGGTGAGGATAATGCCGATTGTTATTAATCATGTAGTGATTCCAAATGTTACAGGAGGAGTCGTTACATTTGGCGACACGTACTATGTTTCTCCAAAAAGTAACAGTAAAACTGCGCAAGGTTCAGGGTCTTCAAATACAGGAATTTGTGTAAATACAAATTCGGGACTTTCTAATACAAATACGCTCGATCCGGATGGTTCTGACCAAAACGGCTTCGGAAACGGATAAGGAAAGAGATGTTTTACTCTTCTTTCTACACGCCTTTTCAGTATTCGTTTTATCCGTATTTTATGCCTTCTTTTGCACGTCCAATTGGATTTGTCGTGTCACCTGATGGAGCGATGGATAACTGGTGGGGCAAAAAACCATCTTGGTGGGGGAAAATCACGCCTTCAGCCGGCGTTTTCCCTCCTGTTACCCAGTATTATACGGGCAGTTTAGTTCCTTATAGTTTAAGGGGCTATTACTAATATAAAAAAGAAGTTCAGATTAAGCCAACTTGTTAGCGCCTATTTCCTAAAAATAGGCGTTTTTTTCCGTTTTACTTGATTCAAAGTTATTTTTGCTGAATAATAAGGAAAAGAGAATTTTTAGAAGTAAGCTGTAAGTAAGGAGATGTTCAATCATGACAGATAAATGGAGAGTTCATAAAATAAAAAGTGATTGTGAACCTTGGCTTTTTTTAGAAGGCTGGGAAAAAGATATTATTGAAACCATTGAATTTGAAAAAAAAGAAGAAGCGCTTCGCTACTACGCGATGATGATTTATGAATTTCATCAAAAATACGCAAGCGTGCGAAGTGATGAACTAGCGCTCTTTAGCTTTTGGAACGAAGGCGAAAAGGAATTTTGCGAAGCCTGTGATGATGACCTTCAAATCTTCCACGGTGTTTTATTCGCTAAAAACGATGAAGTCTATTCATTAGAAGAAGATGAAGAAGGATTAAAAATGCTTCGTACTAAATAAAAACGTCCTGCGGGGCGTTTTTTTTATATAAAAAATGAACGATTTCAATCGCTCAAGCGTCATATAGGTGATGAAACAAAAAGGAGGGGTGACCGCTTTGGAACAAGATGATTTCATCCTTGTCCAAAAAGCATTACAAGGTGATGATGATGCCTTTTCATTATTATTTCAGCGCTATCATTCATTTTTATATAAATACCTTTTAAAGCTGACATTAGATGAGGACTTATGCAGTGAATTGTGTCAGGAAGCAATGATGAAGTGTTACGTGAATCTTTCTTCATACAAAAATGAAGCAAAGTTTTCGACTTGGATGATATCCATTGCTTCAAGACTGTACATGGATTATTTGCGCAAGCAAAAACGTGAAAAAAGCAGTCTTCAGCGAATAAAGCAGGCTTTATCGCATCAGCTTCAGTGGAAAGCTAAATACAAAGGAGTGGAGTGGAGCGAGATGTTTTCCGATTTTAATGAACTCGATTCACGCTTTCGAATTCCTGTCTTGCTTCGACATTATTACGGATATACATACGATGAGATTGCCCATATGCTGAATATGCGAGCAGGAACGGTCAAATCAAGAGTAAATAAAGGAGTAAATATACTGAGAAAGGAGTGGAAAGAATGAGGGAAGAAAATGACAATCAGTCCTTACATTCTTTAAAAAAAGATTGGGAGCAGCTAGAGAGTTTAGCAAGTCATGAACGTATTTCTCTTCGCGTCATTAAAGAGCAACTTCTTATTGAAAAACAAAAGCAGAAAAAGGCTTTTCGAAAAGAGTTATGCTTATTTACATTAACAGCACTTGTTATTTTAACGGTAATGGCAACGGCTATTTTACAAATACCTGCCTTATTTATCGCCATTGAGGTAATTGGCATCATTGTTGCGCCTCTTTCTTTTATCGTTTTTCACTATAAACGAAAAAAGGAGATGTTTTTATAATGAATGAAAAATGGATTATTGTGCTGTTTATTTCACCATTTCTCCTTCTTCAAAGCTTTCTACTTTTTATCAATGCAAAAAAACGCGGCGCCCATCCATGGTTTTGGGGAATATGGGGACTGATTCAAATTCCAATGCCAACGCTTTTTTATTGGTTTTTTATTATTTGGCTTCCAGCACGAAAAAAAAGGGGGATGTAAATGAAGGACATTAACTGGTTGTTAATTGCTCCAATTCTATTCTTACAATTGCTTTTAATGATTCCAGCGTTAATAAGCTGCATAAAGCAAGAAGAGACAAACGGACCAAAATGGTTATGGGGACTCATCATTTTATGTGTAAGTACAGTCGGTCCCGTTTTATATTTTGTTTTAGGACGTAAAAAACAGTGAGGTGGAACGAAGATGTTTATGCAAGTAGAAGGACTGACAAAAACGTACCGTAATATAACCGTTGTAGATAACCTTTCATTTAATCTCGATAAAGGAAAATGTGCAGCATTGTTAGGCCCTAATGGTGCAGGTAAGACGACTACTTTGCATATGATTGCAGGTCTTACTGCACCTAATAAAGGGAAAATTTCTTTTGAAGATAAACAGCATCAAGACGTACGATCATTTATTGGCTTTCTGCCCCAGCATCCTACATTTTTTAATTGGATGACGCCTCAGCAGTATTTAACTTTTTTAGGTCTTTTATCTAACATTTCAAAGAATGTGCTTTCCCAACGAATAGATGAAGTACTTGAAACGGTAGGTTTAAAAGGAAAGGAAAAGCAGAAAATTGCTGGCTTTTCTGGAGGAATGAAACAACGTTTGGGCTTAGCTCAAGCCTTGTTACATAAACCTGAACTGCTAATTTTAGATGAACCCGTTTCGGCTTTGGATCCTGAAGGCAGAAAAGATGTCCTAATGATTATCGAAACATTAAAAAAAGATACGACCATCCTTTTTTCAACTCACATTTTGCATGATGCAGAACAAATATGCGATAACATGATTATGATTAAAAACGGACGCATGAAATGGAATGGAACAAAGAGTTCGCTGCGCCAAGAGTTTGCGGATCCTGCTTTTACGATTGAAACAGAAGAAAGGCTCCCTGCATCATTTAGCAGTCTGCCAAGTGAACAGGTGCTGTTTCATTCTCCTTATAAAGCCACTGTAAGTGTAAAAGATACATCTCAGCAGCAGCTGCTGCTTCAACTGCTTGTTGATCAACAAGCAAATCTTGTTTTATTTGAACGAAAACAGCATTCTCTCGAAGATGTGTATCTAGAGGTGATGAATAAATGAATATATTTGGAGTCTTATTTAAAAAGGAGCTGCATGAATTATTTGCGAACGGCAAAGCAATTTGGCTGCCCATCTCTCTAATTTTGCTAGGCATCACACAGCCTTTAACGAATTATTATATGCCACAAATCATTGACATGGCAGGAAATTTGCCAAAAGGAGCAATTATTCAACTTCCTACGCCCACCGGTCAAGAAGTATTGCAAGGTGTCCTTTCACAATATAGCACAATAGGAATCTTATTGATTGTACTAGCAAGCATGAATATGATTTCAAATGAACGACAAAATCATGCGGCTGTACTTGTTATGATGAGACCGGTGAGCGTCATTCAATACATTATGAGTAAATGGGCTGCGCAAATCGTACTGGTTATTGGCTCAATGTTTATAAGCTATATAGCAGCGTGGTATTATACAAACCTTTTATTTTCACATGTGGATTGGACTCATATGATAGTTAGCTTTCTTTTATACAGCCTGTGGCTGATTTTTATCTTGTCCGTGCTAGTGGCAGCTGGAACCTTTCTTTTACAAAGCGGAGGAATTGCTGGAGTAAGCATTTTGATTATTGCGTCACTTTCATTTTTAAGTACTTTGTTTACGAATCAATTAAAGTGGAGTCCTGCGGCGCTGTCACAATACGCCGGTCGTATACTTGAACAATTGCACTGGTCACAAAGTGTCACCTATACCGTAGTTGTTACATTAGTGAGCTGTTTTCTTCTTTTAATTGCTGCTGTTTATAGATACAAAAAAGTAGAATATGTATAAAAAGACTTCTGAAACGAAGTCTTTTTTCTAAGGAATTAATTTACAAATCCAAGCGATATAAAGAGCAGCGGGGACTAAGAGAATCTGGGCACATACTGTCCCGCATAAACGAGAGATGACGAGTGTACCAACCATTTTATTCATAGATTGCTTAGTCGATTCACCTTTCATTACCTTTTCAGTTAGAATGGCTACTTGCGGATCTACAAACACTGCAAGGGTAATCATCGCTAGTCCGTTAATAAGACCAGAAGACATCAGAATCGATTTAGAAAGAGTAGGCTCGAGCGTAGAAGCATAAAGAGTGGAAAGAACACCTACTGTATAAATGGTCGTAGCCATTAAATTTAAAAGAAGCAATCGCTTGGGCACTCCGCCTATTCGCAGCTGAGACAGCATAATCCACCTAGGACGCTTCACGTGTTTTTTTGCTTTCTCAAGGGTATGTATGGAAGTAATGTTTTTCATCATTTTGGGTACAGATCCTGCTACTTCTAAGTGTGAAATCATGCGAGAGAAGATTGATACAAAGCTAGGAATTAAAAGAGCACCTGCGATTGTCCCAATAGAGGCCGCGAGCAAGATAGTTTGAAGCTGATGAAGTAGAAGGGACAAATCTTCTTTAGACTGGACCGCATCTCCTAATTTGCCGGTCAGCGGAGCTTGCACCATATTAGCTGTTCTTGAAACGATGACAATAATATTAAAAAGAGATAGGGCCACGACTAGTTTTCCAGTTTTCAAGCCCGCGAGTCTCACAGAGTAGGCTAGTGTTTCAATCATGTGAATAATTCCTACAAATACACAAATAATCAGTAATTTTTCCATCATAATAAGTAAGTTCCTTTCTTTGATACACGCACTTCCTTATTATGTATAATTTTGGTTCATTTGTAAATAAAAAGCCGCTTGCTACCAAGAGTAGCAAGCGGCTTTTTATTATCGATGCTGGTTAATATCACGAAGTATATCTTTGCTAGCCTGATAATCTTTTTCCCGTTCTTTTTCCACCTGTAGACGTTTGTCTAGTTTACGGCTATATTCAGCATACCCCACGCCGTGAGAAAGCTGCATGGCCTTTTCCATTTCTGACGTGTACGTTAGGTGAAGTGCGATAATGAATCAATCCTTTCAGCATTTTTCACTTGTGGCACATGTATTGCTGCTCAAGTGTTTCGATGTTTATAATTCTTGAAGTCTTTCTAGAAATCGTTTTCCCTGTCGCTTTGGATCTAAACATAAATGATTAAAATTTCATAACATTCCAGGTAAAAGCCTTTTTTTCTTGCGTAGTATCCCATATAATAGCAGGAACAACGTTTTTAAAGGAGTTATATATGAACAATACAAAACGAGTATGGTTTGATTTACTTTTTTATATCGCTATTCCTTACCTAATATGGAATCAGGGAAAAGACATTATTGGTGATTACTATGCCATTTTGCTTTCAACAGCACCAGCGTTTGTGTATACCATTTATACATTTATTAAAGATCGCCAGTTTAACGTAACAGGATTGTTTATTGTCATTACGCTGCTGGCACGTACCATTATTGATTTAATTTCAGGAAACGCAGCGACGATGTTAAACAATCAAGTATACTTTATGATTGGACTGGCTGTAGTTGTCCTTTTTACCATTGTGATAAAAAAGCCAATTGGTTTGTACTTTTTTGTAGATACGGCGTACTTAATGGGCTATAAGCGAGAAGATTCTCTTAAGCTCTTCCACCAGCCTGATTTATTCAAAATGATGAACTGGCTTACAGTACTGTTCGCAGGTCGCTATGTATTTTTAGCAATTGTAAAATACGTATTGATTCAAAAGTACGGAGTAGAAGGGTACGGGAACATGATTGTATTCCGTCAAGCCGTTACGTGGGCATTCTCCATTTTAATTGCCGTCTACACGTATTTTATCTATAAAAAAATTCAAGATAAAACAGGGATGGATAATCCAATGAATCCAAATGTAAATGAATAAAAGGAGAAGCGTGCGTTTAGCTAACGTACGCTTTTTTTGTTACAAAACAGTGAACAGTGCCCGAAACACTAACATCTCATTTAAAATTAATAGTAAAATAACGCTATTAGAAACGGGATGAAAGTAGGTCAAGAAATGAAACTATTATTAGCATGTCAAAAGCAGCCTTATCGGATCCTAGAAATGATTATGGTGTTTTTCACTTTAATTTTTGTCGTACTGTCGTTTTTTGATTACCGTCAGCTGTTTTTTCTCGTGTTTACCCTTGGAATTGTATTTGCTATTCGAGCGTTTGAAATGCAAGAAGGAGAGAAAAAGACGCAAGGAAACATCTGGCTGCTTGTCGGTGTTGTCATGATTTTGCTAGACATAGTTTTATTTGTTGTATATGCCATTAATCGATCTTAACTAAAAGAAAAAGGCTTCCGTGCAGAGGTTCACCTCTAGCTGCGGAAGCTTTTTTGATTAAGGAATCATCCACGATAATACACTAGATTGTAAAAATGTTAATATGCAGACAATCAGCAGTAAAAATAAGCTGTGCTTCACCGTAAAACGAAGCAGATCGGATTCTTTTCCTGCCAGCCCAACCGCAGCACAGGCGACAGCGATGGACTGCGGTGAAATCATTTTACCGGTTACTCCGCCCGAAGAGTTTGCTGCAAGCGCAAGAAGCGGATCCATTCCAATAGACGTGGCCGTGATTTTTTGCAAATTGCCGAACAATAAGTTGGCTGATGTATCTGATCCTGTAATAAAAACACCAAGCCAGCCGAGTACAGGAGAGAAAAAGGGAAATAACGCGCCTGTTTTAGCCAATAGCAGTCCTAATGTTGTACTCATTCCAGAAGCATTTGTCACGTAAGCAAATGCCACAACGGACATAATCGTAAGCAGCGGCAGCACTAATTCTTTACACGTCTCGTTAAACGTAATAAACCATTCTTTCCAAGAGATGTTGACGATAAATTTTGTGACAACAGCAGACAACAGGATAGCTGTGCCCGCAGCGCCTAGTAATTCTAACTTATACACTGCCGCAATTGGTTCTCCATTTCCATTTAAAATTAAATTATTTAACCAAGGTACTTCTGGCATAAACGTTAAATAATGTCCGACGGAATTGATAGCGCTCAAAAAAGCGTTAGTTCCTTCATAATGTCCCGTCAGAGCGGTTTTAATTTGAGGAATTCCCCATATGGAAATAAAGATCGTTAAAATTAAAAAAGGTGACCACGCCTTTGCAATTTGAGCCCCCGTGAATGCGGGCTGACCTTGAGTTTCTCTTGGCTCAGCCGAAGCGGAAGCTACTTCATGTGCTGCTTTTTCAGATTGAAAGCGAAACGTTGTTTTCGGTTTCCAGAATTTTAAGAAAATAGCGAGCGCAAAAAGTGAAACGAGTGCCGATAAAATATCGGGAAGTTCAGGTCCTAAAAAGTTAGAGCTGACAAACTGTGTAAGAGCAAAAGAGACGCCGGATACTAAAATAGCAGGGAGTACTTCTACTGTTTTCTTAAATCCAGCCATTACAAAAACCAAATATAGCGGAATAAATACAGAAATAAAAGGAAGCTGGCGGCCTACCATTTTAGAGATTTCCATTGCCGCTACTCCAGTAGGACCCTCCATAGCCGTGATAGGAATACCGATTGCACCAAAAGCAACGGGTGCTGTATTTGCTAATAAACATAAGCCCGCGGCATACAGCGGATTAAAACCTAGGCCTACCAGCAAAGCTGCTGAAATCGCAACAGGTGCGCCAAAACCAGCAGCACCTTCAAGAAAAGCCCCAAACGAAAAAGCAACCAACAAAGCTTGAAGTCTGCGATCTTCTGTAATAGATACGACAGAGGTACGAATAATATCAAACTGACCGGTTTTTACAGTTAGTTTGTAAAGAAAAACGGATGTAATGATAATCCATCCAATCGGCAGTATACCGTATACAGCTCCTTGACTAGCTGACATAAAAACCATGCTAGCCGGCATTTTATAGGCAAGCATCGCAACGGCAAGTGCGACCAGTAAGGTTGTAATCCCAGCCATATAACCTTTCATTCGTTTAATAGCCAGAGCCCAAAAGAAGTAAAGAATAGGAATCAAAGCGATTAATGAAGACCAAATGACGCTGTTTCCTACAGGAGTGAACTGCTGTGTCCATGTCATAACTAACACCTCATTTTCAAATTAGTGAACTACGAATTTAGTAAAACGAAACCATTAAAACTACGATGATAAGGTCATCTGATGACTTATGTAAAAATGAATTCGCTTACATTATATTCTAATACTTTCGTGATAGGCAAGTACTAAAAGAAACTTTTTTTCTAAAGAACGGACATTTTTTTGTTGATAAGAAGAAAATACTGGTTGAAAATCCCAAGAATAGGTGATTAAATGATTGTAAGCGCTTAAAATATATCTTTTCATCTATTCTACTAATTATTCTTCTTATTAATCTACTACTTTCAGTCGTATTATACATGGCACTTCTGTATGTTATTAGTGAAACGTTGTTTGCTATTACAAAACGAGAGGAGTCAATTTATTGAGTACGTTAGAACTTCCAGGTCATTTAAAATCCATTTTATCTCATCCTTCCACACTTGAAGAACAGCATATGAATCACTTCCTTGGAAATAACGGGTCCGTGCATGTTAAGCCAACTTCAGAACAAGAAATAGCAGCCGTTTTAAGGTATGCGGCGGAACACGGAAAAAAAGTCGTCATTGAAGGGAACGGTACCAAAAAAGGCTTTGGCGGGCTTATAGACACAGCAGATCTTTTGCTTTCGCTGACTGAATACAGCGGAATTGTTGAACATACAGTAGGCGATATGACGGTTACTGTAAAAGCTGGTACGCCGTTTGGAGAGCTGCAAACGTATTTAAAAACGTACAATCAGCAAGTTTCACTTGATCCAGCTCTAGGAGACTACGCTACAATCGGCGGAGTTATTGCAGCGAATGAAAGTGGCCCAAAGCGCTTGTCTTATGGATCAGCTCGAGATGCAGTAATCGGTATGAGAGTCGTATATTCAGATGGAACCATTGTTCGTTCAGGGGGAAAAGTCGTCAAGAACGTGGCTGGCTATGATATGAATAAGCTGTTTATTGGTTCAATGGGAACGCTCGGCGTTATATCCGAAATAACGTTAAAGCTGCGTCCGCTGCCCAAGTATCAAAGCGTTCTTTTTCTTTCTTTTTCAACAGGCAATATCGAAGAAGTTCATGCGTTTGTTAGCAAAGTCTTAGACTCCATGATAGAGCCCGTTTCCTTGGAATTATTAAATCCTTCTCTAGCTGAAGATGTAATAGGGCAGCATCTGTTTACGCTTGTAATCAGCTTTGAAGATGTGGAAAGTTCCGTTCATTATCAAGAGAATTACATCAAAAGCATTCAGCCGTCTGATACGATTTTAAAAGTGCTTCATGAAAAAGAAGCCGAAGTATTTTGGGGATTTTTTAGTAACATTAGTCCAAATGGTGCATGCTGTTCTTCCGAAGAGGAAACGGAAGCCACTTTAAAAGTCGGTGTACCAAATATGAATGTACTTGACGTGATAAACAAAAGTACTGCTTTAAAAACATCCCTTCCCATGCTGGTAAAAGCACATGGAGGAGTTGGACACGGTCTTTGCTCAGTCTACATAAAGGGCTCAGAAGAAGCCATTCTTTCCGTTATCACTTCATTTACTGAAACGGCTAAAACGTACGGAGGATATGTGGTCGTTAAACATTTGCCTTTTATACTGCGTCAAAAAGTAAATGTGTGGGGGGAAAAACCTTCTCATTTTCCGTTACTAGCAGGAATTAAAGCAAAGGTGGACGCTAAAAATGTGCTTAACTATAAACGATTTATAGGAGGAATCTAAGTGAATTCAGCGAAAGCGGATATCAAAGATGCTCCATGTCAAAGCGTTAGCAATTATTTGTGGAAAGACGCGCCAGACGAAAAAAAATGGGCGGATTGTGTACACTGCGGAATGTGCTTGGAGTCTTGTCCTACTTACGAAATAACGGGGCAAGAACAGCATTCACCAAGAGGACGCGTGCACCTTATCAAATCGGTAGCAGAAGGAAAGATAAGCGTGAATGAACAGTTTACAGATCCTGTATTTGCTTGTTTGGACTGCCGTGCCTGTACAACTGCTTGTCCTGCAAATGTAGACGTTGGCGGACTCATTGAAGAAGCTCGCGGCCAAATTCGTCAGGCGATGCCTTTGACGGGATGGAAAGGAATGATTAGCAAGTTTTTTCTAAAAGAACTTTTTCCTCATTCTCATCGCTTAGAAGCTGCAGGAAGTCTATTGAAGCTGTATCAAAAAAGCGGAATGCAAAAAATGATGCGCACAACAGGCATGTTAAATATGATGCCAACACATCTAACAGAAATGGAACATGTAATGCCTAAAATTACCCGTTCTGTTCGAAAAAAATATAAAAAAGAACGCGTTCTAAAAGCAAAAGCCGAAAGAAAAGCCGAAGTTGCTTTTTTAACGGGCTGCATTATGGACGTCATGTTCAGTGATATTAACGAAGCGACTCTTAATGTATTAAGAAGAAACGGAAACGACGTTGTTATTCCTCATTCTCAGACGTGCTGTGGTGCTTTGCACGTTCATGCAGGAGACCGAGACATGGGAAGGCAGCTTGCCAAAAAAAATATAGAGGCGTTTCAGCATGCCGATACCATTATTGTAAACGCTGCGGGATGCGGCTGCATGTTAAAAGAGTATCCTGAACTATTTAGAGAAGAAGAGCAAGAGTGGCTTGAAAAAGCCGAAGTCTTTGCTAAAAAAGTCCAGGATATTTCAAAATACCTTCACGATACGGGATATCGCCCTCCGCAGGCGAAGCTGCATACGCGCATTACGTATCACGACGCTTGTCATTTAGCTCATGGTCAAGGAGTTAGAGAAGAACCAAGAGATATTTTGCTTTCTATTCCGGGAGTTGAAATGGTTCATATGGCTAACGCAGACAGATGCTGTGGAAGCGCAGGAATTTATAATTTAACAAACCCTGACATGGCGGGAGCCGTGCTTCAAAATAAAATGGAAAATGTGCCCCCTGACGTAGAAATGATTTCAATGGGAAACCCAGGATGTATGCTGCAGATGGCAGTAGGAGTGAAAAAATATGGACGAAGTCAGCAAATTGTTCACACGGTACAGCTTTTGGAGTGGGCCTATCAAAAAGAAGAGGAGGAAGCGCATCGTGTTGAAGAAAAATAGAATAAAAGATCTTCACGTGAAAAATCTTTCTCAACTAGTAGATGCTCATTCTATTTTGTATCACAAAGAAGATTTACTTGCGTACGACTGCGATGGGTTTACTATTCACAGACACTTGCCTAAAGCGGTGTTATTTCCTAAAAATACGAAAGAAGTTTCTAGCATTGTTAAATACTGCAATGAACATGACTTGCCTTTTCTTGCAAGAGGAGCAGGCACAGGACTGAGCGGAGGAGCGATTCCGCTTAATAACGAAGTGATTATTAGTTTAGTAAAAATGAAGCGGCTGCTTAGCGTCGACTATGAAAACAGACGTGCCGTTGTAGAGCCCGGATTTATTAATCTTAAGTTAACTAATTCAATCTCTGAAAAAGGATATTATTATGCACCCGATCCTTCGAGTCAGTATTGCTGCACCATTGGTGGAAATGTAGCGGAAAACGCGGGAGGGGCACACTGTCTAAAATATGGCGTAACTACCAACCATATTTTAGGGCTAGAGGTGGTGCTTCCAAATGGAGATGTGATTGAACTTGGCAAGCAAGGTATTCCAGATGAACCGGGATATGATTTATTAGGACTTTTAACAGGATCAGAAGGGACGTTAGGAATCGTTACAAAAATTACGGTGCGCATTTTGAAAAACCCCGAAGCCAAACAAACGGTACTTGCCTATTTCGACCGCGTAGAAGACTGCAGTCAAGCGGTATCCGACATTATATCAGCCGGCATTGTGCCCGCTGCGCTTGAAATGATGGATAAAACCGCCATTGAAGGAGTGGAAGCTGCTGCGTTTCCAGTCGGACACCCTAGAGATATTGAAGCTCTTTTATTAATTGAAGTAGACGGCATTTCAGCCGGTATCGAAGAGCAAATTCTACGTATTTTAGACGTATGTAAAAAACAAAACGTACGGGAAGTGAAAGTAGCTGAAAGTGAAGAAGAGCGCGCCAGGTGGTGGGCAAATCGCAAAACAGGATTTGGAGCGATGGGAGCTATATCCCCTGACTACCTCGTACAAGACGGCGTTATTCCAAGAAGTAAACTGCCTCAAGTGCTGAAGCGAATCAACAAAATTAGCGAAGAATCTGGCCTTCGCATTGCCAATATTTTTCACGCTGGAGACGGGAACTTGCATCCGCTTGTATTATTTGATGCTAGAAAGCCGGGGGAAACTGAAAAAGCACTCGAAGCCGGAAGCGCATGTTTGCAAGTATGTGCAGAAGTAGGAGGAACGATTACCGGCGAACACGGCGTGGGCATTGAAAAAAAAGAAGAAATGCGATTTGTTTTTAATGAAGATGAAATTCAAGCACAAACGAATATACGAGAAGTATTTAATCCTAAAAATCTATTAAATGCAGGAAAGCTTTTTCCAAGTCCCAGCCGCTGCGCTGAAGTCAAGAAAGAAAAGAAAAAAGTGGGTTATTTTTAGAAAATTCTTGAAAATACATTCGCTCGATGATATGATTTTTTTAACAAAAATAAAACGCTGTTTTGTAATAAGAAACAGTACCGCATATGTTCGTCTTAACCATTTTGGCAAAAAGAATTGAAAGCGCGTCCAAATTTAAAAATGTAAAGAAGTAAGAGGAGGAAACAGACGGTGACAAACTACAAACAAGTTGGAAATCTGAAAGTAGCTCCAGTTCTCTATCAATTTATTAATGAGGAAGCTCTCCCGGGCAGCGGCCTAAGTACAGAAAATTTTTGGTCTGATTTTGAAGCGTTAGTAACTGAGTTAACACCCGTAAATAAACGTTTGTTAGAAAAGCGTGATCAGCTTCAAGCTCAAATTAATGCATGGCATCAAGAAAATCCTGACGGTGACTTTAACGAATACAAATCGTTTTTAACGAGAATTGGCTATTTAGAAGACAAGGCAGAAGATTTTCTTATTGGTACAGAAGGAGTAGACAGCGAAATTGCCTATCAAGCGGGACCACAGCTTGTGGTACCAGTGAATAACGCTCGGTATGCTATTAACGCTGCTAATGCACGCTGGGGTAGTCTCTATGATGCACTTTACGGCACTGATGCAATCAGTGAAGAAAATGGAGCTTCGCGCACGAGTTCTTATAATCCAATTCGAGGAGAAAAAGTTATTGCGTTTGCAAAGAATTTTCTTGATGAAGTTATTCCGCTCGTTCAGTCTTCTCATGCAGAAGTGGTTCAGTACAGTCTTGAAAATGGAAAGCTTGTTGCTCAATTAAACGATGGCAGTTTAACAGAGTTACAGGAAGAAGATAAATTTGTAGGGTATCAAGGGGAAGAAGAAAGCCCTGATGCTCTTTTATTCAAAAACAACGGCCTGCATTTTGAAGTTCAAATTGATCGTACGGATTCGATTGGTAAAACAGACGATGCGGGTGTAAAAGATATTTTAATGGAAGCAGCTCTTACGACGATTATGGACTGTGAAGATTCAGTAGCGGCAGTAGACGCAGAAGACAAAGTAGACGTTTACCGCAACTGGCTGGGATTAATGAAAGGTGATTTGACGTCTACTTTTAAAAAAGGAAGTCAAAACATGACAAGGCGTTTAAATCCAGACCGTACCTATATTTCTCCCCACAAGGAAAAGATTTCACTGTCTGGCCGTTCGCTTATGTTTGTTCGAAACGTTGGGCATTTAATGACAAACAGCGCTGTTTTAGATCGAAATGGCAAAGAAATCTATGAAGGTATTTTAGACAGCGTGATTACTAGTTTAATTGCCAAACACACCTTGCTTAAAAACGGTACGTATCAAAATTCTAAAAAGAGCTCTATCTATATCGTTAAACCGAAAATGCACGGCTCCAAAGAAGTGGCTTTTGCCAACACGTTATTTAATTCAATTGAAGATATGCTAGGGCTTGAGCGTCATACGATTAAAATTGGCGTAATGGACGAAGAGCGCCGCACAACGCTTAATTTAAAAGCGTGCATCAAAGAAGTAAAAGACCGAGTGGCGTTTATTAATACTGGATTTTTGGATCGAACAGGTGACGAAATTCACACTTCTATGGAAGCAGGAGCTGTTATTCGTAAAAATGATATGAAGGCGTCTAAATGGCTTCAAGGCTACGAGCAGTCTAATGTAAATGTAGGGTTAGCAAGCGGGTTCCAAGGCCGCGCTCAAATCGGAAAAGGAATGTGGGCAATGCCGGATATGATGGCCGAAATGCTGAAACAAAAAGTGGGGCATTTAAAAGCAGGAGCGAATACGGCATGGGTGCCTTCACCAACCGCAGCAACGCTTCATGCTCTTCACTATCATCAAATTGATGTAAGAGATGTTCAAAACGAATTGCTTACTAAGTCCACTGATTTACAAGATGACATTTTGCAAATTCCTGTGGCCGAAAAACCAAATTGGAGCAAAGATGAAATCCAGCAGGAGCTAGACAACAACGCTCAAGGAATACTCGGCTATGTAGTAAGATGGGTCGACCAAGGAGTAGGGTGCTCAAAAGTACCGGATATTAATAATGTAGGGCTAATGGAAGACCGGGCAACGCTTCGTATTTCCAGTCAGCACGTAGCCAACTGGCTTCATCATGGGATTTGTACAAAAGAACAAGTAACGGAAACGCTAAAGCGAATGGCAAAAGTAGTGGATCAACAAAATGAAAATGATCCTCTGTATCAGCCAATGTCATCGAACTACAGCGCATCCATTGCTTTTCAGGCAGCCTGCGATTTAGTATTTCAAGGCTATGATCAGCCAAACGGCTATACGGAGCCCATTTTACACCGCCGTCGTATCGAAGCAAAGGCAAAAGCAGCTATAAAACAGTAAAAAAACGGCCTGTCAGCATAGAGATGGCAGGCTGTACTTACATCTTAAGAACCTGACTACCTACGATCCTTATTAAAACAAAGCAAATGGGAAAAGGAGTTATGTCATGAAATTTGTAAGGTTTGCTATACAAGATAGTCGTCATACAGGTGTACTAAAAGAGGATACGATCAGCGTTATTGAAGGAAATATATTTGAGAAGTGGGACTATACAGGGCAGACTTTTTCACCGAGTGAAGTAAGGCTTTTGGCTCCTTTAGAGCCGAATCAAATTATTGGAATAGGCGCTAATTATGCAGCTGCAAAGTCGGAGCTGCCAAAAGAAATGCCTTCTATTCCTGTCTTCTTTTTTAAGCCCACATCCTCTGTGATTGGTCCAAACGAAGACATTGTCATTCCAACTGCCATTAAGCACGTCAAGTTTGAGTCTGAGCTTGCAGTTATTATTGGAAAAGAAGCGAAGAACATCGCAGTAGAAGACGTACAGGACTATATATTTGGGTATACAATTGGAAACGATGTAACGGCTCCGGATTATTTTCATAAAGACGGGCACTGGACCATTGGAAAATCCTTTGATTCATTTACGCCTCTTGGCCCCGTAATCGAAACAGAGCTTGATCTTAAGTCCATTCATGTAAAAGCGTTTTTAAATGGCGTTGAAAAACAAAACAGCTCGACAGATTTAATGATTATTTCGGTTGGAGAAATGATTGCTTACCTATCTACTGTTATGACCCTTAAGCCGGGAGATGTGGTTTTAACAGGAAGTCCGGTCGGCGCGGAGCTGGTGAGCGCAAACGATGTTATTGCATGCACCATCCGAGAAATTGGGACCCTCCAAAATCCGTTTGTTGCAGAGAAAGAACGTGTAAACGTATAAAAGTGATAAAAAATGCCCGGCAGTAAAATGACACATAGAGGAGAGAGGAAAAATGGAGCGAGAAAATATGGTTAAGTCTGTAAGCCGGGCATTGGACATTGTCACAATTGTCAGCATGGAAAGAGAAGGGGTAGGGGTGACAGAAATTGCAAAGCAAATGGACATTAATAAAAGCTCCGTATACCGTATTCTAACTACTCTTGCTCAGTATGGCTATATTGAACAAGATCAAGAAAGCGGGCGGTACAAGCTTGGGTATAAGTTTTTAGAAGTAAGTTCAAAGCTTTTAGATTCTATTGATCTACGAACGGAAGCAAAGCCGTTTTTGCAAGAACTTGAAAGTGAGACAAATGAAGTTATTCATCTTGTTGTCTACGATCAAGGTGAAGTAGTGTATATTGAAAAGCTAGAAGGAAATCAGACGCTGCGCATGCACTCAAAAGTGGGGAAAAGAGCGCCTATGCACTGTACGTCTGTCGGTAAAGCTATCCTAGCTTTTTTACCGCTTAACACGGTAACAAGCATTCTTGAAAGAAAAGGCTTACCAGCTCATACCGATCACACCATTACAGATGAAGAAAGCTTTCTCCGGGAACTTTCAGAAGTGAAGCAAAAGGGATATGCGCTGGATTTAGAAGAAAATGAATACGGAATTACTTGCATCGCAGCCCCTATCTTTGATCACCTTGGTCAAGTCGTTGCTGCAGTCAGCATTTCCGGTGCTACGATGCGTATGACCAATGAGCGATTAACGTACCTTCAAGAACGCATGGTTGATATAGGCAAGAACATTTCGGAGCGGCTCGGCTACAAAACGGAATCTGTGAAAGACAAAAGTTTGTTCTGATTCTTAGAGAACAAACTTTTTCTATATAATAATCTGTAAAATAACGTAATTATATTATGTAAACTATAGGCTAGGATTTTTAATTGATGTTTTATTCATGATACAATAAAGTTGTTAGAATATATACGTAAAGGAGATAAATTATGGAACAGTTTGAGCGCAATATTGAAAAGTACGCCGAGCTAGCTGTAAAAGTCGGTGTAAACATTCAAAAAGGGCAAGTATTAAACATTAATGCTGATATTTCTTCCGCTGATTTTGTTCGTGAGATTGCGAAAAAAGCGTACGAAGCCGGAGCAAAGTCTGTTGATGTAGACTGGCATGACGATCATTTAGTTCGTTTGAAATATGAAAAAGCGGATGAATCTGTATTTAATGAATTTCCTGCTTGGAAAGCTCAGGCAAGAGAAGAGCTTGTGAAAAACGGAGGCGCTGTTTTATCTGTAATTTCAAGCGGTCCTGACTTACTAAAAGGAGTAGACGGCAAACGTATTGCTGCGTTCCAAAAAGTAAGCGGAAAAGCAATGAAAAAATTCCGTGAAGCGATCCAATCTGATAAAATCAGCTGGTCCATCGTAGCTGTTCCTTCGAAAGACTGGGCAGCTAAAGTATTTCCTGACGTTCCAGAAGAACAGCAGCAAGAAAAACTATGGGAAGCTATTTTTAAATCTGTGCGCGTAGACCAAGAAGATCCAGTGGCCGCATGGGAAGAGCATAATGCTTCATTACATACAAAAGTAGACATTTTAAATGAAAAGAGATTTTCTAAGCTTCACTATAAAGCGCCAGGAACAGATTTAACAATTGAACTTCCTGACAAACATATTTGGGTGGGCGCAGGCAGTGTTAATGAAGAGGGTAACTCGTTCATGGCCAATATGCCAACAGAAGAAGTATTTACACTTCCAAAAAAAGACGGCGTAAATGGTCAAGTAACAAGCACAAAACCGCTTAGCTACGCAGGAAACTTAATTGAAAACTTCACGCTAACATTTGAAAACGGAAAAATTGTGGATGTAAAAGCAGAAGAAGGCGAAGAAACGTTAAAGCACCTAATTGAAACAGATGAAGGTGCCAAATACTTAGGAGAAGTAGCCTTAGTACCGCATCAATCGCCAATTTCTCAGTCAAACATCATTTTCTACAACACGCTGTTTGACGAAAATGCATCCAACCATTTAGCCATCGGCAGCTCGTATTCCTTCTGTTTAGAAGGCGGAAAAACGATGTCTAAAGAAGAGCTATCACAAAACGGAGCAAACGACAGCATCACCCACGTTGACTTCATGATTGGCTCAGCTGAAATGGACATCGACGGCATTAAAGCTGACGGTACAAGCGAGCCTGTGTTTAGAAAAGGGAACTGGGCGTTTTGAATTAAATAAATAACAATAATAAAAGCTTCTGCGCTACATCCGCAGAAGCTTTTATTGTGATCACTAAATTTCTGTAAAACTGAGATTTTATATATCTTACACGCGATTACGCTTTAAAATAAAACGGTAGCAAGTTATTTTTAAGTTTGTACATCAGTTGTAGAATCAGGAGCAAAGTTAACAACTTCCAAAACTATAGGAGAACCTGTTAAAACGCTAGATCCTGCAGGAACAGTAATAGCTAAAGAACCGACACCCGTGGCTCCTGGCGTATATGTGGAAAGGCCAGCCATTTGTAAAACGCCGTTGATATACACATTGTAATAGCTGTTATCCGTAGCTAAAGCTGGAAGTGCAGTAGCCGCGCCACCTGTATCACCAAAAAAGTCAGCGGCATCTATTGTTAAAGTAGTTGCACCCGTAGTTGTAGCAGTTGCTGTATAAAAGAAACGTGAGACGGTTGGGCTGGCTGTTACAGTGGTAGCAGCGGCTATAGCGAGTTTCATAATTTGAAGAGGCATAAATGTGTTACCTCCTTTCATGTTCTATCCTTCAATATATGCATTTGTTCCTTCTGAGGAATAGGTTTAATGGCATAAATTTAATTCTTAAAGACTATAACTAAACTAAGTACATCTGTGAAGGAGAGTCTTTCTTGAAAAAAAAATCTTACGGCTGCGATAAGTATGCACCTTCTTGTTCAACACCTTTTATTAAGCTTCCCGTGTTGCCTCAGCAGGAATTTAGGTATATATTCCCGAAAAAAGTTCGCATCTTTGAATACTATACCGTAGCCGGAGGCAGCAAGCGCATCTTTACAGATCAAGATGCGTTAAAAGAATATGGCACTCAGCGTATATTGGATCCTGAGAGCTACTCATACAGTAATCTATTCATAAACGGTGTGTTGCAGCCTTCCTCCAATTACAGCGTCCAAAAAGGACTTCTTATCATTAACACAGAGGATATTCCTTTAGAAAAATCGCCCGTGATTTTACAAATGATTAAAGTAATCTAACTTTCAACCACAAAATGCGAAGCACACATGCCTGGAAATAAAAAAACAAGGTGAACGTTAGTCAGTTCCACCTTGCTGTGATTCTTCTTTTTTAACCGGAGCGTCACGCTTGAACATGTGATAGTAGGTAAACCCCAAGCATAGAGCGCCGGCGATTGAACAAAAATATTGCAAAAAACGGACGAAATCCATTGAAATGACCTCCCATTTTCAGTTTCGCTTCTAGTATGTACAGGGAAGTGAAATAATATGTGAAAAAGGGAGGTTTTCTCTTATAGTTCGTATGGTTCTTGAAGAGTAAGGTAAGGCTGCTGATCTTCAAGACCAAGACGCTTATTTAATTGTCTTTTCATTAAATCGTACTGGTAGATGAGGTGAAATTGATTTTTTTTCGGTGTTTCACAGCGAATGTAGGTTTCTTGCCCGTTCTTGTCTGTGAAATGAATGGTTAACTCACCGAAATAGCGTTGAACAGGAGCTCCGTGAAGGCCTTTTTCATTTTTGACAACCTTTGAAAATTCTGCTCGTTGAATACGGTTAAATGGAATAATAGCTACTTGATTGATAACAAGACGCTGATCGTACATGTCAATTTTAGATATGGAAATTTGATTAATTCCTTCTGCAAATTTAACATGCCCGTTTACAGAAACAAGCGGTTTGCGATCCTCAGGATCAACAGCGCCTTGAGGTCGCTTAATGACGTAGAAGCTAGCTACGCCAAGTGCTACGATACCAACCACAACAATAAGTGCAAACATCATTTTGCATTCCACCTCCTGAGTATAGATGTGTAATCTGAATTTAACAGCAAGCTGTTCCAGTTGCCATATTGCCTCAACAATGAGGATAGAGAAAAGCAGTTCGGCAGTTCATTATAAGTATATACATACGTTCGACAATATGGTGTGATATTCCTTCTTATTATGACTTTTTTACGACAAAATGGGCAAAACTCTTTCCGAAAATGAAGTGAATCAGTTACAATTTAAGGATAAGGTACCAAATTTCTTTTCTATCTCAAAAAAGTGCAGAAAAGCGTAAAAAATTCTAGGTACTTTCTCATATTTTTACTATTTTTATAGAATTTATTCCAATTTCTAATCCTTTATCGTGTATAATCTCTTGTGTGCAGCATGATATACATAAAGGTGTAAGGAGGCACAGTTCATTGTCTTTATCAGCAAAAAAGATATTATTATTAGTTTTAGTAGTTATATGTTTAGTGTTAGTTGTGATGCAATTCATAAATCGATCAGCAGAGCCGACTTCTGGACAGGCCCAAGAAACACTGAGTAAGCTTCCTGAACAAGAAACCGTTAAAGAAAAAGCGAAAGGCGACGAGGAAGCGCACAAATATCGAGTGTATTATATTACTATTGAAAAAATCGAAAATGGTACATACAGCGGAACAACAAAAGAAGGAACGGGCATTAAATTTTCCGATAAAAATTTAAATGAACCGATTCCAAGTAATTTGAAAAAAGGGGATATCGTTAAAGCATACTTTGATCTTGAATATAGCACGAAAGGTCTAGTCAAAGTAGAAAAGGTAGACGAGATACCCGATGATGACGAGAGCTCAAGTTAATTGAGCTCTTTTTTTGTGTTTTACGAATGTGGTAAAATATTGAATATATAGATACGATACAGGGGGAAGAAGATGATAGCAGCAATTATAGTAGTAGCGGTAATTCTTTTAGTTTTGATTATTAAAGGGGTTGCAAAGTCGAGAAGATTTCGCTTGTATAAAGAGGAGCTTCCAGATGAGCTCGGAATATATAAAGATAATGGCTTTGAAGATATTGTTCATTCACTAGAAGATTCTTTACCGGCAGCCTATGTTCAGCAAGTGAAACAGCGCATGAAAGGAAAAAATACAAAAGACGATGAAGTGGAATGGACGTTTTTTGAGATGAAGCGCTACTTTTTATTAAATGCAGTCATCAAAGACGTACCGATGTTTAGTGCAAAAGTGGATGAAGTATGGCATGAAATGATTATGTTTACAGTAGATTATGAGCGTTTTACAGAACACTTTTTCAACCGCTTTTTGCATCACCAGCCAAATGTAGAAACAGCTCCATCCCCACAGCCGGATAAGCGAGCGTTCTTCGATTGGATGTATGCTCATTTGTTTGACATAACGGGTAACAGCCGACTGCTTTGGGGGAAATTTTTTCAGCATCCGCTTGATAAAAGTACGCTTCAAGATTTTCAAAGGTTATCAGAAGATGAATTACTAGATCGCTATTTTTTAAGAAACGGCAAATGGGAAAAACAGCAGAGAGCCCTGATTCAAACGTTAAAAGAAGAAGTCACTGCTGCACGAAAAAGAAAAAAAACGGGCGGATCAACTTATTTTAAAAAAGCGGCTAAAAAAGGAAATGTATCAAACGAACTTCTTCTTCAAGGCTTTGTTTTTTATTCTCTCTACAAAGCTACCAACTTTTCAAGCCATATGAATGAACTGTTGCTATATAAAAAGACGATGTATGCGGGAGAGACAGCCTCTTACAGTGGGTATAGCTGTTCAAGCCCCTGGGAAGACAACCGCCACCATCACCACAACGATGGAGGTCATCACCATCATGACAGCGGCAGCAGCTGTTCAAGCTCTAGCTGCGGGAGTGGGTGCAGCAGCAGCTAATAAAGTAAAAAAACTCGTATAAAACGAGTTTTTTTACTTTAAATGCAACGACGACAAAATGATTCACTGACAAGCAGTGAAAAATTTGGTATAATCGTTACGTTTTTAAAAAGGAGAGACAGCGAAAATGAATATTTTATGGGACTTTGATGGAACCATCTTTGATACCTATCCGACTATCGTGAAAGCATTCAAAGAATTACTAACAGATCAAACGATTTCAGAAGATGATATTTTAAAACAAATGAAAATATCTTCTGACGTAGCAATCAAGCATTTTGATATTGAAAAGTCTTTGTTTGATAAACACTTCCATGTGCTCGAACAAAAAATCAATCCTAAAGATAAGCCTGCTTTTTCTCACGTAGAAGACGTACTGAGCTTTGCGGATACAAATGTAATTGTTACGCACAAGTCTAGACAATCTACGCTTGATATCCTGGCATTTTTTAATATGGAGCACTACTTCACGGAGATTATTACAAAGGATGATGGCTACAAACGAAAGCCTGATAGCGGAGCTTATGCCTATCTTCACGATAAGTATCAGCTCGATTTAGTAATTGGGGATCGCGAACTCGACTTAAAACCTGCCCGTGAACTGGGAATTAAAACATGTGCATTTCAAAATAACGATATTGAAGCAGATTATCACCTTACATCATATGATCAATTCTTTACAACGGTCGTAAATAAAAACTCGTGAAGCTATTCTTCACGAGTTTTTATTTGTTCAGGTGTATGTATTTCGGGGATTTCACCGAGCGTGTAGTTCGCTACTTTTGTAATGTTACTATTAGCAAAAAAATAAAACTCTCCGTCGACTCCGCGAATTTTTGTCGTGCGCAATCCAATTTCTTCAACAGTTCCTTTCGTATCATTTATAGATACGTGATCTCCTACTGAGAATTGATCTTCAAATAGAATAAAAAACCCATTTAAAATATCTTTAATCAAATTCTGTGCACCTAAGCCTGTAATAAACCCTGCTACGCTAATACCAGCTAAAAGTGCTTTCATATTAATTCCGATTGCCTCTAAAGACGTAATAAGTGCAATAAAATACACAACGTACATGACAATGCTCAGACAAAGTTTTTTCAGCGTTATTTCTTTTCGTTCGTTGTACCTCAGCAGTTTAGTTTTAAATCTGAAATCAAAGATTTTATTAATGACACTGCGAGCAAACCGGATGACAATTTGAGCAATGATAAAAATGAGGATAATCTTTATGATTACTTCACTAATGTCAATCCACCTACCGGTATTAAATAAAGTTTGCTGTACCCACTGTATGTATTTCATGACTAAGTCCCTTTCTTGCTTTATAAATTTTTCTCTACTGAATAGTATAATTTATTTTAAAAAATATACTACTAGAATTTATTAAGAGGCGTTTGAACTATTGTTTTATTTTAATTTATTTGTATTTGGTATATGTAATGAAAACTCCTTAATTTAGAAAAAGTGAAAATCCTCAGGTATAGATATTTTTAAAACATTTCTTTATACAAATATTAAATAAAATCTTATAGCAGAGATTAGTATAGATCTTATTAGCAAACATTATATACAGATATTAAAGAAAGAAAAATCCTCTAAAAACCCAATGATATCAAGGGTTAGAAAGAAAATAGCTTTTCAATAAATAACTGTGTGGAAAATAGCCCTTTTTTGTGAACAGCATCCTTTGGCTAAAGGATGTTTTTTATCGTAGTAGATATGGAATCTATTTTATTTACTATGTTTTTTCTTCTACAATAGATGGATTTTAAAATCAATAGTATGAAGATTGCTGTTAAAAGTATGAATTATTTCCACTGTGGGTAAAAGTAGTTATGTTAAAGAGTAAATAACCTGGAAATTATCGTTAATAAAAAAATAAAAGGGATGTTTTTATTAATAAAGAGGATGATCTAACAGTCATTGAATATGTTTTCTTTCTTTTGTGGATAAGTATGAAGGTGTTTTTTTAGTAATATTCCATAGTTATACACAAGAAATATCATTTATTTAAACTCATTACGTTTATATAGATAGGATAATGAAATTTGAGAGCTGAAAAAATGGGTGTTTGTTTGTACTATTTGTATCAAAAAGAGAGGAGAAGGGATAGAAAATAAAAAAAAGGCATGCCAAAGAAGCCCCTTATGAAGCTGTAAGTTCGGCAGGGACTTGATCTTGAAGATTTTTTGAAAGCTCTTTTCGAATGAGCGTACGGATTTTCCCACCGTAATTTTCAACGACTTGAGCATCATGGCTGAAGAAGGCCTGTTCAATCAATGTATAAAGGGCAGACTTCACTCGTTCAATACCATATTCAAAAGAAAGCTGAACCAAATCAGCGATGTCTTCGTTTTGGAATGAAGACATAACAATTCCTGTAGAATCTGTGCTGTGTCCAGATAATTTTACAAAAGTCTCTTCAATAGTACGTCGAATCGCCGCATCGTATTGATCTCTCTTTTCTTGTTTTGACATCTTGCCATTTTTAGCTCCGTCTTTTAAAACAAAGAAAATAGTAGATCCTTGGACAACGGTTTTAAATGCGCTCGCCTGCGTTTCAGCTATTTTTTGCATCATACCCTTGTAGTGAGTATATTTCGGCGTAAAAATTTTATAGTCATTAAAGCTAATTTTTGAAGTGTTTTCTCCAGGATTAAACTGACGCTTAATCGTATCGTTGTCATAAACCAATTCTTTGCGCAGCTCTAAGCGAAGGGCATTTACGTTTTCAATTAGAATAAGTTCTTCAAAGCGAGTATATTCTAATTCCATAAACCCAAAGCCGTGTTCTTCAAAATATTGAGGGTAGGGAACAATAAAAATATTGATTCCTTTGCCGCTGCGAGAATAGGAAATTAATTCTGTTTCTGCTAATACTACATTGTTGTTGCGAACTGTTCGAACTGTACAATTCAAAGCGGCTGCAATCTCTTTTTCAGAAACATCACAAATAATACCTCTTTCATCAACGTGAAGGAAGTGATAAAAAATTAATTGTGAAATTTGAGATTTAGATAAACGGTGATGTTCTGCCACTGTTTTGATTGTAGGGTTCCCATGAGCGTCTAGGTCCATGTGATCTTCAATATCTTTATATTTTTCTACGGTGCTAGACAATTGGCGAATAATTTGTTTTCCAATTTTCGCAAATTCTTTTTTTATCATGAGAATCCCTCCAATCTATTTCATATCAACAATAATTTATTAGGGTAAAATAACAAAGAATACCTTGTGAAAATTATATCAATAAGAAACAGAATCGCAAACGAACGAGTAGTACGCGAAAAACGGCAAAAGGTTCAAAGAATGCTGTCATAGCAAGGGATTCAGCGTATAGGTTTTTTAGTACGACAAAAACGGCAAAAGCAAGCAAGCGCCGGTAGAACAGTGTTTGTTACGATCAGTAAAAATCAAAAAAAACTTTATGCGTTTTAGTACGTAAAAAACGGCAAAAGGCTCAATATAGTACGCCGAAAATAGCAAAAGTGAAGAGTGGTACGCCAAAAACAGCAAAAGTGATCTCGATTCACCTAAAAAAAGGGAAAAAAATCACTTCTCTGATCGCTGTAAATAACACAATGAATTTCAATAGTACGTCAAAAATGGCAAAAGCTATTTTTAGTACGTGAAAAACGTCAAAAACGACCTGGTAGTACGCTAAAAACAGCAAAAGTTATCGTTTGGTACGTCAAAAATGGCAAAAGCTTTATATATGCTGCGAAAAAAATAAAAAATAGGGTTTGAAAAGGACATAACAAAGGGAAAAGCAATGTTTAGTACGCAGAAAACGGCAAAAGTAGTGAAGGAGTACGTCAAAAATGGCAAAAGGTAGGATTGTTTTACGAAAAAAAGAGAATAATTAACAATTAATAAGTGATGACGAGTAAATAAAATGAATTTAGTACGTCAAAAACAGCAAAAGAAGCAAAGTAGTACGTCAAAAACAGCAAAAGACAGTAATTAGTACGCAGAAAACGGCAAAAGTAGCGGAGGAGTACGTCAAAAACGGCAAAAGCTTTTGTGTAGTACGTTAAAAATGACAAAACTTCCAAACTATGAAATGAAAATAGAGGGAGATTTTGTATCAAAAAGACGAAAATGGCAAAATGTCAAATAAAAAAGGAAGGGAATGATTTACCCTTCCAATGTTTCTCTATGTTCTCCTCCAAAATAGTCTTGAATTTCATAATTTTGAAGAGGAATAAAAGAGATTTCAAATCCTTGAAGTTTTTGCTGATAACTTTGGATCAGTACTTGATTGCTAACAAATTCTGCTAGAGATTCATTAATTAATTTTAGGTTTACATCAATTTTCTTTGAACGAAAACGAACTTTTGAAGCAAAATATTGATACGGGTAAAAATGAGTGTAAGACTTTTCTTGTAAATAACAGTCTAAACGCTCTTTTTGAAATGCATAAAGCAGTAAAGAAGACAGCGAGTTATCTTTAAACTTTTTAATAACATCACTGTAAATTTGTACAAACTGCTGATTTAAAAAGCCTTGATGCGTATCATCGCTAAATACAATCGTTGCATATCGTCTGCCCGTTACTTCATCGGTTTCAATAACAGCCTTTTGAAAGAAGTTGATCGCAAATTTTGTATCTCTGGAATTTTTCTTCTTTGCTACACCTTCTACGTGATATCTGGCAATTTTCATAATGCGGGCTTCAACGGCTTCATAGTTTTTTACACCTTTTGAATTATAAATTTCTTTCACGATATCCGCTAAATCAAGAGTCACCGTTTTTTCTTTATAAAACATCTCGTCGCGCTGTGAAAGAGCAAACTGGATAATTTGGGAATCTTTTGGGTCTAAAACCATATTTCGTTTGGAAAGAACCGTTTGATTATCATTCACAGGGATAATGGTGCGAATGAAATATTCTTCATCAACTTTATAGTCATTATATAAAACGACTTCTTGGGAGTTTGTTTTAACTTCCATATTGGTTTTAAGAGAATGACTTTCGTTTGAGAAGATAGGCGCCTCTACCCACGAATTTAATCGTTTATCAATCCAGTTGCTTAAATTTCCATTGTATTTTTCTAAGATGATTTCCGCAATTAAAAAAGTAAAGTCCGTGTGAAATGCTTTCTCTATTTGATAATTCATTTTTGAATCTAAATAAGGAAAATCGGTAATGTTTGTTTTTTTGCTTTTAGCCCATGCCTCTACTTCTTTTAACTTTATCTTTAAAATATCTTCAGGTTTTTCCACGCCAAACAGCTTTTTTAAGTGTTCGGTATCCACTTTTTTATCCATCACTTTTTTGGCTAATTCAATGTCTTCAAAAATAGGATTAGGCTTTTCTGCTTTAATATCTTTTTTTAATGTTTGCAGCCAGTTTTTCTTATTTGATTGTCTTCTTTTGTAGGCTGGGTTTCGTATTTCCTTAGGATTTATTAATTTATTCTCTAAAACAAACGTATCTTGCAATATATTTAAAATGTAGTCTTCTATAAAATCTTTTTCATTCGAAAAAAACGAATGAGAATCATATAAAAAGTCTATGCACTTTGCTTTGATATTGTCATCGATCGCATCGCTGATTTGTTTAATAAGGTAAGGAGAAAAATTGGATGGTTCGTTCATGTTGACCTCCTCTGTATGTATTTAATCTGTAACACTCTTATTATATCTTTTTTGAACGATACTCTAAAGGCTAAAAGGAAAATTCGTTTTTGTGAATGCTGTTTTATATCAAATTAGCCTAACCAGCTATTAGTATATAAAGGCTTATTGCAAATATAAAATTCTTTCTTTATAGCGCTTGTACAATTTTAGATGTAAGGAGAGTATTATAGTAGCTTTATAAAAGAGAAAAGCAAAGTACATTCATTGAGTTTGAAAATGGAAAAGTTTATACTTGCCAAGTACAATCTTTTTACAAATAGGGGGAATAAATATGTTGTTAAAACCTAAAGCAATTTTTTTAGATATGGACGGTACGATATTAAATCGCTCCAACAAAGTAAGTATTCAAACAAAAGAAACCATTGACGAATTACGAAAACAGGGAATTTTTGTTTTTATTGCTACGGGAAGAGCGTTTGATGAAATAGAAGAGTTAGTTCCTGAAGGCTTTCAAGTAGATGGATTTATCACATCAAATGGTATGGCAGGATACGTAGGAAAAGAATCAGTCTTTCAGCATTCGCTTTCACTTCAATTGGTGGAAACTATTATTGAAAAAGCAAGAGCGAACAAGGTATACTACGAGCTTTTCCCGTATGGCACACCTCGCGTGACGTTAAAACAAGATCAGCCGTATGTTGAAAATGAAATTAAAGAGCCAAAGCCAGACAGTGTGGAAATTAACGAATGGCTTTCTCGTAAACAAGCAATTAAAGAAGAAATTGACTGGAAAGATTCCGTAGAAGGAAGTGAATTTTCAAAGTTCTATTTCTTTGCAAGAACGCACGAGCATATCGATAAATGGAAAGAAGAGCTTGAAAAACTCAAGCAAGAAACAGACTTTACAACTTCTACTTCATCTAAACACAATGTCGAAGTGATGGTGGCAAACGTAAATAAAGCAACGGGAATTCAGCAAATGCTAAAACATTTTAATTTGCCCGAGCAAGACATTCTAGCAATTGGCGACAGCAACAATGATTTACCAATGTTTCAGTTTGCCAGCTACGCTGTAGCTATGAAAAACGCGCCGGATCATATTAAAGAAATTGTCGATGACATAACGGAATTTAACTGTGACGAAAACGGCGTATCTCATTATCTTTCTAAATTTTTATTACAAAAAGCTACTAGAAGTAATCCCGTTTTATAAAAATGAATCTATTTCACGACAATGCATTATAACCAGCTCTTCAAAACATCGTCTTTTAGGCGATGTTTTTAGTATACATAAGGTGAAAAGTAAACCGTTCATTATTTTTATTTATAAACAACATAATTATATAACTATCCTCGTACCTATCCCTGCAAAACACCTCTCAGCCCTGATGAGTGCCACCATGCCAAAGCATAAAACATTTTAAAATCTAAACTTTTTCTTTCTTCAAACTTTTTATAAAATGCGCAGAAAAGGGATTGTATCTCCGTATATTTAATGCTAATATAACATTTAATGAAAATAGTATAACATATTTATCTTTATTTCATAATTAGTATGACATAAATTCTTAATTTAATTGTTTTGTTAAAGTGTTTATAATCACAGTGACCAGCATATTTATCTATTCATTACTATTAAATTGTGTATCTTGTAAGCTGCTAAATAAAAATATTAGCGTTATTAAACTATCAAAATCAAAGAATAGGAAGATTTAATGTGAATAAAAGAAAAATTGTCTATATAGTTTCCGACTCAGTAGGTGAAACGGCTGAGCTGATGGTAAAAGCAGTTTTAACTCAATTTAGTGGAGAAGATATTGAAATTCAAAATACTTCTTACGTAGAAAATGAGGAAAATATTGATAATATCATTGCCGAAGCAAGGTGTAACGAAGCCATCATTGCGTATACTATCGTCATCCCACCTTTAAAACAGTATCTTGACCAAACGGCACAAGAAGAAGGAATTGTAGCCATTGATTTGATGACCCCTCTTATGAGTGCCTTTAGCCAAACCTTTAATAAAGAACCTAATCTTCAACCGAGATTAACAAGAAAATTAGACGATAACTATTTTCGAAGAGTAGAAGCAGTTGAATTCGCTGTTAAATATGATGATGGACAAGACTTCAGAGGCATCAAGCGAGCTGATCTAGTGTTGATTGGTGTTTCGAGAACATCTAAGACGCCACTTTCTATGTATTTAGCTCATAAAAGTCTTAAAGTAGCGAATATACCGTTAGTTCCAGAAGTGACGCCTCCTGATGAACTTTTTACTATTCCAAAAAATAAATGTATTGGTTTAGTTATTACACCGGATAAGCTCAATGAAATCCGAAAAGAACGATTAAAAAATTTAGGTTTAGCGTCTCAAGCCAATTATGCCAATGTAGATCGAATCCTTGAAGAGCTGGACTATGCTGAGAAAATTATGAAGCGCATTGGTTGTCCTATTGTTAATGTCTCAGGCAAAGCAGTTGAAGAAACCGCTGAAGTGATATTGAGCATGTTAAAAAAGGACAAGATGAAAGGGTATGTATAAAAACTCCCATTATGTAAGACAGACAACTTGTCAGACATACTTAATTTATAGAGAGTCAGGTAGAACAGGCGTGTTGCTAAAAGGTGCTTTTTTAAAATATAAAAGATAAGGAAGATTGTGATGAGCAATGTATATAAAAAAACAGACGTTATCTTAATTGGGGCCGGAGTGATGAGCGCAACGCTGGGATCTTTACTAAAAGAGTTAGTGCCGGAATGGGAAATCAAAGTATTTGAGAAACTCGCAGATGCAGGAGAAGAAAGCTCCAATGAATGGAATAATGCAGGGACTGGGCATGCTGCCCTGTGCGAGTTGAACTATACATCTGAACAAGCTGACGGATCTATAGATATTACGAAAGCAGTGCGAATTAATGAACAGTTTCAGCTTTCAAGGCAATTTTGGTCGTATCTTGTAAGCAGTAATTTAATTCATCATCCGCAAGAGTTTATTATGCCAATCCCTCATATGAGTTTCGTACAAGGAGAAAAGAACGTATCCTTTTTGAAAAAACGTTTTGAAGCGCTATCAAATAATCCGTTGTTTCAAGGGATGGAGTATTCGGATCGTCCTGAAAAGTTAAAAGAATGGATGCCGCTTGTTATGAAAGGCCGTACATCGACTGAAGCAATTGCGGCAACCAAAATTGACTCAGGAACGGACGTGAACTTTGGAGCTTTAACTCGTATGTTGTTTACACATTTAAAAAGTAAAAGCGTAGAAATAAACTATAACCACAGCGTTGAAAATCTGACACGTACCGCAGACGGCTCGTGGGAAGTAAAAGTACATGATATTCATAGCGGCAAACAGGAATATCACACGGCGAACTTTGTTTTTATCGGAGGAGGAGGCGGAAGTCTGTCTTTACTCCAAAAAACGGGTATTCCTGAGTCCAAACATATTGGAGGGTTCCCGGTAAGCGGATTATTTATGGTATGCAATAATCCCGAAGTTGTAGCGCAGCATCACGGGAAAGTGTACGGAAAAGCAAAGGTTGGCGCTCCGCCGATGTCGGTTCCACATCTTGATACACGCTATATCGACCGCAACAAAACACTGCTGTTTGGACCTTTTGCCGGATTTTCACCAAAGTTCTTAAAAACGGGTTCAAATTTGGATTTAATCAATTCTGTAAAACCGAATAATATCTTAACGATGTTAGCAGCAGGCGTCAAAGAGATGGGCTTAACGAAATACTTGATTCAACAGGTGCTATTGTCAAATGAGAAGCGTATGGAAGAACTTCGCGAATTTATTCCAAACGCAAAAAGCGAAGACTGGGATATCGTCGTAGCGGGTCAGCGTGTACAAGTAATCAAAGATACGGAAGCCGGAGGTAAAGGAACTCTTCAATTCGGTACAGAAGTTGTGAGTTCAGCGGATGGTTCCGTTGCTGCATTGCTCGGGGCCTCGCCAGGCGCTTCGACTGCCGTTCATGTTATGCTTGAAGTGCTAGAAAAATGTTTCCCGCAGCATATGAAGAACTGGGAACCAAAAATAAAAGAAATGATTCCTTCTTACGGCTTGTCACTGGTAAAAAATCCAGCGCTTTTTAACGAAATTCATGCTTCTACAGCACAAACGCTGAATTTAAGTGAAAAAGAACTTGCGTACCGATGATTTTAGGCGGCCTTTGGCACGTATGCTTTAGATTAAAAGAATTTTTTTAGGCTGCTTTATAAAGTGTTTAAAATATAAGTGAAATCTATAAGAAAAAATGAAGGAGCTCCGTTATATAACGGGCTTCTTTTTATTTATTTCCTTTGCTAGCAGAATTTACTTCGTATACATGATATAATTCTTATTAGTAAGCGTTTACATATAATGGAGTGAAGAATTGGAAAATAGCTATTTTGAGGAGCCGATAAAAGATGATTACAACTAATACATCTTTACTAACGAAAGAACAAACGATTTTTAGCCATTCAGGGAATAAAATTAAATTAGAAGACAGAGAGATTAATATTGTTGCTCGATTTGAAGAGCCTCTTGTTCTAGTTTTAGGAAATGTCCTAAGTACCGAAGAATGTGACGAACTTATACAGCTATCCAAAGATAAAATGCAGCGATCAAAAATTGGAGCTGAACGTGAAGTAAACAGTATTCGAACGAGCAGCGGCATGTTTTTTGAAGAAAGTGAAAACGAGCTTGTACATCAAATTGAAAAGAGACTTTCTAAGATAATGGGACCGTCTATTGAATATGCTGAAGGCCTTCAAGTTTTAAAATACTTGCCTGATCAAGAATACAAAGCGCATCACGACTATTTCACTTCTGCAAGTAAAGCATCTAAAAATAACCGTATTAGTACATTGGTTATGTACTTAAACGATGTGGAAGAAGGAGGAGAAACTTATTTTCCTAAGCTGGGTCTTTCCGTATCTCCGACAAAGGGAATGGCCGTGTACTTTGAATATTTTTATAGTGATGCTGAACTTAATGACCGTACTCTCCACGGGGGAGCTCCTGTTATAAAAGGAGAAAAGTGGGTCGCTACCCAGTGGATGCGCAAACAAAAAATTCGATCGTAAAAACAAAGGTTTGAAGAGTCCTATTAGCTATTGTTAGTAAGGGCTCTTATTTATGTTACAAAAAAATAGTCATCATGGTAGTCAGTTATTATATTGAAATATTCACACTTATTCTATTTGTGCGGCTATTCCTTATTCTTATAAGCCGGTAGACGATAAATGTATTTGTAGTGTAAAATATCCTCATGATTAAAAATCTGGATACACAAAAACGAAAAATGTGTCGTGAAATAAAAATAAAATAGATGCTATTTAAAATAATGACTTTAAAACAGGCTGCGCGAAAAACTCGTGAAAGGTATTTTCACGAGTTTTTGTTTTTAGGTGATTTACACTATTTATAAAATCATTTTACTTTTATATAGTAGATAGGGAATGTGTTAAAGGAGGACCCGGGTTTTGAAAGAAATAAAAGCAATTATTTACATCATGATCGCGATGTTTATGCTGCTTCTTACTGGATGCAGTGATGAGCAGGCAAGTCATTCAAGCACACCTTCTACGGATACAAAACAAGAAGTTCAAGTAGAAGTTTCATCAGATCAAGAAGAAGACCATAGTCCTTCTAAAGCAAGTCGTGAAGACGTAGTAGGTGAGGCAGCTACGGTAGAAAGAGTGGTGGATGGCGATACGCTTAAAGTAAAAATGCTGAACGGAAAGACGGATCGCGTACGACTACTTCTTGTCGATACTCCAGAAACAAAGCATCCCAAACTAGGCGTACAGCCCTTTGGTCCAGAAGCATCTGCTTACACGAAAAAAAGGCTAGAAGGGCAGGAGATCACTCTTGAATTTGATGTGCAAGAACGTGATCAATATGGACGGTTACTTGCGTATATATGGATAGACAATGAGCTATACAATGAAGAGCTGCTAGCAAAAGGGCTAGCCCGCGTAGCGGTATTTCCTCCTAACACAAAGTACGTAGACGAATTTAAGAAAATACAGGAGCAGGCTCGAAAAAGCGAAAAAGGCATCTGGAGTATTGAAAACTATGCCCAAGAAAAAGGATATAATACGGATGCTGTAAAAAATCAGTCCTCTTCTAATCGAAAAGATACTCAATCTGCCACAAGCTGCGAAGGTAAAATAAAAGGAAATCAAAACTCTAAAATTTATCACGTGCCAACAGGGGCACACTACAATCAAACAATGAACAACGTCATTTGGTTCTGTACTGAAAAAGATGCACAAGAAGCAGGATACACAAAAGCAAAGAACTAACAAAGAAATTCAGTAATTGCTGAGTTTGTTTTTTCGAGTTCAGTAAAGATCGAGATTGTTGTCTTTTGTATGAGGTAAATAAAGCTTATGACAGAATCAATGCAAAAAAGATGCTGAGACAAAAGTATTTTAGACGAAGTGAAAAACGCACCACTCATCAACATGTTTGATGAGTGGTGCGTTTTTAGATTGGGTTCATCTCGTAATGTCTCAGCCTCTTTTATTTTATTGAACTAGAAAATAGTCATTTCGCTGTGCTTTCTGTAAAATGTACAGCTTCTTTCTTGTTAATTTTACGAGTATATAAATTATTGCCAATCAAACTTCCTACAGTAATGAGTGCACCAGCTAATTCAAATGTAGACAAGTGATAACCTTGAATAACGGAGATAATAAAAGTAGTTACAGGAACCATGTTCATAAATAGAATACCATTTACAGGAGTAATCAGTCGATTCCCGATATTCCAAACAAAAAAGGCTAATACTCCTGCAATAAATGCTGTATAAAACAGTGCTCCTGATACATCCTTCACTGCGGAAACAGATGGAGTTTTTAACCAGCCTAATAACGTACCGATAGATACAATAATAATGTAAGAAAAGTAAATGATATGCAGCTAAGTTATCCCATAGGACTAGTACAACGAAAAAATCAAATAGCTGGGAACCTGCAGACAACGTTATTGAATGAGCTGCGGCGTGAGCTTACCGCTTGGAAAGCACCCTGGTAATGTGGAGACATTTAGGAGCAGAAGTTAAGTGCTTTCGAACGGGATGTATGATGAAAATTATGAGTTCAACGAAGGCATTACAGAAGAGGGTGCTTCTGTAAGTTATGAAGAACGTGAACATATGTTAGTAATCACCACTATCTGTACATAATAGTTCTGTCTTTTCTTTGTATATATTCTGATGTTTAAGGCAGACCTAGAGCGGCCTTAATGGTTTAGATTCTACCTAATTTGTTAAATACCATCCAACAAAGAACGGCCAATTCGTATAAGAAGACGCAGGGGCCATATGAGCAGCTGAGGCACTTGTAAAAGAACCTCCGCTATAAGTTCTCTCCCGCTCATCGTATTATCTTTCTGCTGACAGCGTTTTTTCATAGTCATCATCCATTCATTTGAAAATATACATTAATTATACAATGAAAGGAAGATTAGGAGTTAATTTTTTCTTTCTTTTCTTTTTCGTGTTAAAGTAGATAGGTAAGAAGTTTTGCTACAAATAACGCAAGCGAAGAGAATAAAGGGAGTTTGAAAATCGTGAAAATAAGGAAAGCAAGAAAAGAAGATGCTTCTGCTGTAACGGAATTACTTTATGACATGCTTGGGAGTATTGCACGCTCTCATACGGCGGCTACAACGAATGAAGAAGCGCTTTTAAGACTTAAAGCGTTTATTCTGTCTGAGAAGAATCGCTATAGCTATCATCATATTACAGTCGCAGAAGTCGATGAGAAGGTAGTTGGACTTATGCTTTGCTACGAAGGAAGTATGTTACAAACGCTTTATGAACCAGTTAAGCGTTTTGTGCGTGCGAAACTTAATAATCCAGCGTGGGAAATTGATATAGAAACTGAACATGGAGATTATTATATTGATTCTCTGTGTGTAGACGAAGATTACCGCGGAAAAGGGATAGGAACGGCTCTTTTAAATGTAGCCAAGCAAGAAGCCAAAAAGCGTAAGATGTTTTTATCGTTAAACGTTGAATACAATAACATAGAAGCCAAAAAATTGTATCAGCGTATAGGCTTTCAAGAGCACAAAACCATTTTTATTGATAAAAAACCATTTTTTTATATGAAGACTGCCTGATCATCTTTACGGTAGTATTTTTTGTGATAAAATGGATATATAAGTAAAATAATAAGAACCAACAGCTCAGCACTTTTGCTGAGCTTTCCTGTAAATCGCGTAAACGTATCAAAATGGAAAGAATCCTACATCCAATGGACCATAAGCAAGCGGTCATGAAAGTATGTTTGCTGATGTGCCACATGAAAGGAGCGTGCATGAACATCAGAGATCTTCCGTTTAATATGAGTTATCGATTTAATGAACAGCTTCGAGAAGTTCCGGTTAACCCACACCAAATGAAGCAGGGAATCATCTATTTAAAGAAACGAGCTCTTGAAGAAGAGGATGAGTGTGCCGCTGCTAAAACATATGGACATATTGGTGTATATGAGCGCATACTTGGAGAATTAACGAGCAGTGAAAGACACTTGCAGCTGGCCATTTATCTATATGACCGACATGCTGATACAATAGGTGAATTTTTGAATACAATCCGACTTGGACATACATATCACTGGCAAGAACAGTGGGATAAGGCGAATGAAACGTTTCAGCTACTCATTGAACAATTAAAAGCAGATGAAGACCTTCACATATATGAAGACTTTGTCTATCAGCATTATGGAAAATGTTTACTTGATCAGCGGGTTGTTTCCAGAGCACATCACTATTTTCAACGCGCGTTAGAAATTCGATTGAAAAAAGGCGATAAAGAATTAATTGAGTCGACTAATTCCTGCATCCGTCTTTGCTTAAATAAATTAAAACATTCCTAGTATACATAAAAGATAAATGACTCATAGCCTTGGTTACACATAATGCATAAACTTTCCGTTTGACAAACGTATGTGAACATATTATAGTCATACATGGCAATTTAAGAATACGTAATATAAAAACTAAACATAAGCGTCTCTTCTCTTTTGGAGAAGGGGCTTTTTTATGTGAATTTTTATGCCGAGGAGGGTTTAATTGATGAGTAAAACAGTAAAAGATGTCATCTTTTTATTAATAGGTTCGTTTGTATTTTCACTTGCAGTTAACATGTTCGTCATTCCAATAGGACTGGGTGAAGGCGGCGTTACGGGTATATCCATTATTTTATATTATACAACGCATCTTTCAACAGGCGTCACTAACTTTATTCTAAACGGTATCTTGCTTATCGTAGGGTATAAATTTTTAGAGAAAAAAACCATCGTCTATACAATGATTACGATTATCACTACATCTATTTTTCTTCACGTAACTGAAGGCTGGGGTCTTCATCTTCACGAAGAGCTCATTGGCATGGTTTTTGCCGGTGTACTGCTAGGCGTTGGAATTGGAATGATTTTGCGAGTTGGTGGAACAACAGCAGGGTCAGCCATTATTGCTCGAATTCTAAATAAGTTTTTAAACTGGAAAGTCAGTCATGCACTTTTAATTGTTGATTTACTAGTGGTATTGGCTTCTTATTTTATTATTGGAATCGAAAAGTTACTATTTACGATCGTCATGCTTTACATTACAACAAAAGTAATTGACTTCGTTATTGAAGGATTTGATGCCAAAAAGGCCGTTACCGTTATCTCAAGCAACAAAAACGAGGTAGCGGACCAAATCAATGAACAGCTTGATCGCGGGGTAACGATTCTAAACGGTCGAGGGAACTATACAAAAGAATCAAAAGAAATTTTGTACGTTGTCATTAATAAACAAGAGCTTCTTAAACTTAAAAAGTTAATTAAAAAAATTGATGATGAAGCATTTGTGATTGTACACGATGTACGAGACGTAATTGGAAAAGGCTTTTTAAGCGCATAAAGCTGTGGTTCTTGGCAATTTTTTCTGACGTTGGTGTTTTCCGAAAAAGTATGATATAAGTGTGTCTAAAGACAATTCAATATACGAAAGGAAGAACCCATATGCGTAATAAAAGGCATGTAAAACGTCTTCTTCAACGTCGAATCCGTTCTTTACGATACGTTGTCTTGATTTTATTTACGATACTGATCTTAAAGTACGTTAGTGAAATTATGTAACTTTTTTTATATGAGTCTTATCGCTCATTTGGAGTGCTTTTTCTTTTAAATTAGTAAACCAATTTGTATAATAGGTTTTAAGAAGGAGGAGTTCCATGAGCATTCCCAAACCATTAGTTCAGCTTAATCAACTCTTTATCGTTATAACGGTTTTGATCGCTTTACTTGCGGCAAAGTGGCTTTTACTTTTGCCTTTTCTCGTTGGAGTAGTCACACTTGCAACAAAGCGTAATCCCGTAATTATGGCAGGGAAAACGCTTCTCCGAAAGCCTGCTTCTTCTTATCAAATGGAAGACCGGGATCAGCAGCTTTTTAACCAATGGATTGCAACGATATGTGTGGGAGTTGCTTTCATTTCCTTTTTAATGGGTTATACGCTTGTCGGCTATTTATTTAGTATAATGGTGATTCTTGCTGCAGGTGTAGCGCTGATGGGGTATTGTATAGGCTGCACGATTCGTTATCGATATATGATGTGGAAATATAAAAGAAAAAAATACCCTGCATAAACAAAGCCTCGAGAAGGCTTTGTTTTTTTTGCTCATTTGTATACGTTATCAATAAATTCAATCATCATAACGGATGAAAACAGATGTTAGAGCACCTGTATCCTTTAAAAACCTTTGTTGACAAAGTAAGGTAAACAAATTAAACTTTTTATGATAATAATAATCGTTACGATTTAAAGGAGGGGAATTATAGTTAGAGACAGTACATAAAAAAGGATAGCTTTTAATAAAGGAAGGGTTTATATGAAAAAAAAGATAAGTCTGCTATGCTTAACGCTTGCTACGATAGGTATGCTAGCGGCATGTTCGAGTAAATCCGCGAGTACCGGACAAGAGAGGGAAACAAAATCACTTACTTTTGTATCGAATTTTCCAAGTGACACGCTCGATCCACAGTTAAATTACACCACTGTAAGAGCTGGCATTGCGGAAACACTAGTCAAAGTGAATGAGCAATTACAGATTGAACCATGGCTCGCAAAGAAATGGAAAACAGAAGATAATGGGACGACCTGGATATTTGAGATTAGAGCCGGGATTACGTTTCAAAATGGCAAGGATCTGAATGCTGAAGCCGTGAAACATTCGTTAGAAAGAACGATAAAAGAAAGCGAAGCAATGAAAAGTGCACTTAAAATTAAAGAAATGAAAGCCAGTGGCCAAATCTTGATCATTACAACAACAGAGCCGCTTGCTACGCTGCCTTCTGAACTTGTTCATCCAAACACGGCAATTATTGATGTAGATACTTCAGATATAAAAAGTAAGCCAGTGGGAACGGGACCATTTAAAGTAGCTTCGTTTAAACCGGATAGTGAAATGAAAGTAAAAAAATACAAAGAATACTGGGACGGGGAACCAAAATTGGATGAAGTTGTGTTAACATTTAATGATGATGAAAATTCACGCACGTCTGCTTTACAATCAGGTGAAGCTGATATTGTATATCGTCCGGCAATTGAAAGCTTAAATACTTTAAAACAAGATTCATCTATTATAGTAGATATACAGCCGAGCCTCAGAAATCAAATGCTTTTCTATAATTCAAGGCAAGAAGCGTTTAAAGATAAAAATGTGAGAAAAGCGTTTGATGTATTATTAAATCCCACAGATGTTGTCAACACAGCGCTCGCAGGTCAAGGTTCACCAGCAGCAGGTCCATTTTTAGATAGTTTGGATTTTTCGAACGATCAAAAAACGAAAACCTACGGACCAAGTGAGGCTCAAAAACATTTAGAAAAAGCCGGTTATATACTCAAGGATGGAAAAGCAATAAAAAATGGAAAACAACTTTCTTTTAAGCTTGTTACATACCCTTATCGTCCAGAACTGCCTTTAATGTCACAAATGCTTCAGTCAGAAGCCAAAAAGATTGGTGTGAAAATAGACATTCAACAAGTGGAAAATATGGATGAGTATATGACAACAAAAGATGATTGGGGAATCGTTACATACAGCCTAGTAACCGCGCCGCGAGGAGATGCAGGATATTTCTTTAATGCTCTTTATACGGAGGGAGGGGCATTTAATGTTGGACATTTTCATGAACCAGCATTAGCTTCCATTATTGATGAGCTTAATAAAACCGTTGATCAAAAACAGCGCAATAAGTTAGCAAGACAAGCGGGAGAAATAGCAGAAAAGGAAACGCTGCATTCTTCGATTGTTCACCCGAACAATTTTGTAGCCTATAGAGACAATGTAAAAAATTGGGTTACAGCCAAAAGTGAATACTATGTGATAACAAAGGATTTAGATGTGAAATAGATATGAAATTAATTGGTAAAAGAATAATAGAATTACTCATTTTTTTAGTTATCCTATCGTTTCTCAGCTTTGTTTTAATGAAGCTGGCTCCAGGAGACCCAGTTAAGCAAATGCTCCGCGTAGATGACGTGGCAGTTTCTGAGGAACAAATAAATAGTTTGCGAACAGAGCTAGGGTTTAATGAACCCGTATATATTCAATATGTAAAGTGGCTGAAGCGTTTTTTTGAGTTTGATTTAGGATCTTCATATATGACAAAAGAGCCTGTCATCGACGAATTAGTTGAGAAGTTTCCGGCTACGCTGCGCTTGACGGTTGCATCTTTGGTTGTGATGCTGTTAATAGCTGTGCCACTCGGAACGCTGTCAGCACTATATCCAAATAAGTGGATTGATTATCTCAGCAGAAGTATTTCTCTAATTGGAGCGTCTATTCCAAGCTTTTGGCTCGGTCTTTTGTTTATACAGCTGTTCTCTGTACGTCTTCAATGGCTTCCTTCAATGGGTACAGGCACAGCAGCCCATCTTGTGCTGCCTTCTTTAACACTTGGTTTTGCCATGTCCGCTGTGTATATGCGAATGATTAGAGCTAGTCTGCTAGAAGGATTGAAACAAGATTTTGTACGATCTGCTCGAGCAAGAGGAATAAGTGAAAGCCGCATTTTTATTTTCCATGCGTTTCGGTATAGCTTAACACCCATTCTTACCATTTTAGGGACAAGCTTAGGGAGTTTACTTGGAGGAACGGTTATTATTGAAGTGCTTTTTGCTTATCCTGGAATTGGAAAATTAGTTATTGATGCGATTATGAATCGTGATTATCCTATGATTCAAGGGTATATTTTGTGGATGGGCCTGTTTGTTGTTTTAATCAATTCACTTGTGGATTTGAGCTACAAATATGTAAATCCCCAGCTCTATGTAAAGGGAGGGGATAAAACGTGAAAAAGCCGCAGCTTCTTTTTGTAGTAATAAGCATGTGTGGTATTGTGCTTATTTTATTTTGTCTGTTTGGAAGTCAGCTAATACCAATGGACCCCACACAAGTCAATATGCAAGACCGGCTTCAAAAAGCCAACAGTGATCACTGGCTAGGGACTGATCACTTAGGCAGAGATCTTTTTTCACGAATCATAGCTGGAGCTCAGACTACGATTGGAACTAGTTTTCTTGTCTTAGCGCTCTCTCTTTTGATTGGAGTCCCGGTTGGTTTAGTTTCAGGGTATATTGGAGGAAAGATAGATCGCTTTTTAATGAGAATTGTAGATGCTTTTTTAGCTTTTCCTGATTATATTGCAGCCATTGTCTTAAGCGGACTGTTAGGGCCTGGATTATTTAACTTAATTGCTGCAATGGTTATTGTAAAGTGGGTTAGTTATGCAAGGGTAGTGCGGAGTATTGTGCTTCAAGAGAAGTCAAAAGAATATGTGCTGATTGCTAAATTAAACGGAGTGGGAACACTACCTTTAATCCTTCGCCATTTTCTTCCTCACGTCGGGGGACATATTCTTGTTCTTGCTACGCTGGATATAGGGAAAATTATTTTAATGATGGCCTCATTATCCTATATTGGACTAGGGACTCAGCCGCCTACTCCGGAATGGGGAACGATGCTAAATGAAGGCAGGGCTTACTTTTACAATGCTCCGCAGCTAATGTTGATACCAGGTGTGGCCATTATTTTATTTGTGCTGACGTTTACAGCTTTAGATGAATATATTCGAGGGAAATATCAAGTTAATCGATAAAAGAGGTGATCGTCATCGTTTTAGAAGTAAAGCATCTAGCCATTTATAATAAAACAAAACAAATCATAAAAGACGTTTCTTTCACAATCGAACAAGGACAGTGGATGGCGCTCGTTGGAGAAAGCGGAAGCGGGAAAAGCATCACTGCTTCTTCGATAGGAGGGCTGCTGCCTTCAGGTGTAACGCTTAAAGAAGGCTCTATCACCTTTAAACAGAAAGGAGAGGCTCCTATCCTTGGAAAAGATATTTCGTATATCTTTCAAGATTATCGAAGCGCTTTTACGCCTTTTTTAACAATTGGAAAGCAGTTTGATGAAACGGTTCGTACTCATAGTGAGCTGTCTAAAAAAGACAGGAAAGCCGCCATTTTTCAGGCTTTAAAAGCGGTGAATTTACCTAATGAACGCGTGTATAAAAGCTATGCTGCTCAGCTGAGCGGAGGACAGCTTCAGCGAGCAGCGATTGCTTTAGCGCTGGTGATGAAGCCTGCCTTGATTATCGCAGATGAACCAACTACGGCTTTAGATAGCGTGGCAGCAGCTGAAGTTCTTCAGCTGCTGTATAAGCTGAAAGAAGAAGCTGGCTGTGCCATTCTGTTTATTACTCATGATTTGCGTCATGTGCGGAAATATGCGGACCGGGGAGCCATTATGCTAGCAGGAGAAATCGTGGAAGAAAACAGTATCGAATCTCTGCTTCACACTCCGCGTCATTTTTACACAAAAAAACTGTTTAACGCCATTCCTTCTTTACGGAAAACGCCTGATCGATTGTTAGATACGCAGAAAAAAGTGTTGATATAGGAGTGAGATATGAAAGAAAAAAATATATTACGCGTCACGCAGCTTGTGAAACAGTATAAAGACGTTAAAGCGCTAAATAATGTTTCCCTGCATATCGATAAAGGGGAATGTGTAGGGATTGTCGGAGAAAGTGGAAGCGGAAAAAGTACGCTTGTAAAAAGCGTGCTAAGGTTAACAGAGACTCAGCAGGGAGAAGTATGGTTTGCAGAGAAACCTCTTCACCGGTTAAAAGGGAAAAAACTGCAGCAAGCTCGTCTAGGCATGCAAGTGGTATTTCAAAACCCCGCGGCTTCTTTTAATCCAAAAGTAAAAATCATCGATTCTTTGCTCGAGCCTTTGCGGCAGCAGCGAACCGTTCCTTCATTTTTATCTCATGTGAGCAGAAATGAAAAAGAAATCGCTTTTTATTTGTTAGAAAAAGTCGGAATTAACGCAGAATATGCGTTGAATTATCCCCATGAACTCAGCGGAGGACAGCTTCAGCGTGTAGCGATTGCGCGTGCCATTAGCGTAGGTCCGTCTCTGGTACTGTTAGACGAACCAACAGCGAGCCTTGATGTTACGGTACAAGCAAAGATTTTAAATTTATTAAAAGATTTGCAGGAGACTTTTCAGCTGTCTTATCTTTTTATTTCGCATGATTTAGCAGCAGTAAAATTTATGAGCAGTCGCATGATGGTTATGCAGCAAGGCGAGGTTATCGATCAATTTGATTGTGCACAGCTATTTGATAAAAACAGGCATCCCTATACAAAAAAGCTTGTGCGTTTATTTGAATAGAAAATAAAGCTCTTCGTTTAATATACTAAACGAAGAGCTTTTTTATAAATGAGAATGAGACAAAGTCAGGGACGCGGCGGTGGAGTATGCATATGGATAAAGTGATAGCCTGCTTGGCAGAGCATGATAAAACTAATGGTGAGTACAACAAGAGGAATTAGCTTGTTTTTTCCTCGTTCTTCATATAGTCCGGCTGCGCTTAAAAGAAAGCCAATAGTAGCTAAAGGAGGAGAGGCGCGAAAGAATAAATCTGCAGCTGTAAACCTTTGGTTTGTATATTTATAATAAAAAAATAGACCTGTAATTAATAAAAATAGTCCAATCCAAAACAGCGTAAGTTTTCCAAAAAGGGTTTTAGGCACTGTGTTTTCACTCCTTTTGTCAGTCAAGTACCATAAAATACTAGCATAAAACGTTTTGGTTTGCATTAGAGAAAAAGAACTTGAATGATACAATATGTATAAAAGAACAGGTTTGAAGTAGGAGGAGATGAAGTATTCAAAGCGCTTCATGTAAAAAAATACATATCGTTGGATCCGTTGGAAGTGGAAAAACGACTCTAGCCCGTTTGTTATCCCATAGATTAGAAGTTCCTCACTACGAACTTGATAATATTATGTGGGAACGAACACATGAAGGAGATAAAAGAAGAAGTGAAGCGGATAGAAAAAAGTGTTTACATCATATTACAGCTTCACAAGGATGGATCATAGAAGGTGTACACTATACGTGGGTGAATGAAAGCTTTAATGAAGCTGACCTTATTATTTTTCTCGATACCCATTACCTAAGAAGAATATGGTTTATTATCAAAAGGTATGTTCTGCAAAAAGCTAAAATCGAAAAAGCGAATTATGCACCCACGTTTTCTATTTTCATTAAAATGTTTCAGTGGAATTCAGATTTCAAAAAGCAAAGTAAACCTGAAATTTTGCATATCCTTTGTACGTCATATAGCGATAAACTCATAATAGTGAAAAAGAGAGAAAAGATAGAGCATTTTATATCGTAAGAAAAAGCCGCTCAGTTGATGAGCGGCTTTTTTTGGTTTTTATTCTATCAACATAGACCCGCATTTTTTTTCACAAGCTTTTGCAAGGTTTTTGAGAAGCTGATTAAGAAACTCTTTGTCCATTTTAAGCCACTCTTCCTTTTGCAGTCCTTCTACGATATAGGAAGAAAAAAACCACACGTCGTTTTTGATGGCAGAGCGATTTGTTTCAGCGATTACAGTTAATGCCTTAATGACAGCAGACATCACGGAAACATCTTCTTTTCCATAATGGCGAATTTGATAGAACGCTTTGTACAAATAATCCGTAAAAGAAGGTTTTTCTAGCAGCACTCGAATACGTCCTTCTTCATCGCAATAATAAGGAGAAGAAGAATAGCTTTGTCCGAGTTTGATAAACACTTGCGTGAGCTGTTCAATGCAGTTAATAGCTGTTTCAGGGTCATTAATAGCTGGTGAAATAGCTCTTAATGCAATTTCACTTAGTTTTTGAATACCTAATTTTACGTCTTGGATCGATTCTTGATCATTTGTAATAAACAAGCAATGAAGAAATTTTTCACGTTCTAACGATTGATTGTGAGTGATCACAGTTAATAACGGTGTGTCTGCTTCTACATACTCTCCGGGTGCTTTTTCGAGTTTAACAATGACATTTAATTTAGATGCTAGTGCTGTTAAATGGTTGAGTTCGATATATTGAATATATCCTTGTCTGTTACTTTTAATTTGCAGTGTGTTTTCACTATCAAAATCAACCTGTATTTCATTCTTTGATTCGGGGTGCTTTTGTTGTTCTAGCCGTCTCTCTTCAATGGTAAGCATCGTTTTTTTTGCAATGTTTGAAATTAAATTTCCGACTTTAATCCAGTTGATGACGTGGTGAATCAAAAACACAAACATCCCTAAGCAAATGAATGCTACCACGATGGCTAATGAAGGAACAATAAAAGTATTGCTGACTTGGTTGCTGCGAACTTGAATGAGCAGTACAAGCACGTATACGTATCCACCGATAAAAGTGCCAAGCACGCGCTGAGTTTTGGCATCTGTATTAAAATTTTGAATCGTTCTAGGAGAAAACTGACCTACAAACGTGGTCAGTACCACCAAAACAGAAGAAAAGGTAATCGTCGTCATCGTTAATAAGGAATTTGATACTGAACTTAAAATAGTATGAGCAAGCTCTTTATCCGTTAGAAACACGGAAGGAACTAGCTTTAACCACTGTTTGTGAGCTGTCAAATATCGATCTAAAAATGTACTAATAGTGGCTAAAACAAAAGCAACAATTCCGTATATAGAAGGAGTAATCCAAAAATTAGCTTTTATTCGATTTTGCTGTAGCTTTATTGACATAACGAAATCTCCCGTATCATGATTTAATAAGTTCGGACTTCTTTTAGTATGAAGAAAAAAGTTAGCCATACTTATCCACCTATTATTACCCGCACCTGCATGTGAAAAACTTCTTTAAGAAAAGTTTTATCATTCATTTGTAAAGGGTAGAGATCAAAAAAGGAGGGGAGAGCCGTGGCATTTGATTATTCACTTGACTTTGAACATATCGATTTTAGAAAACATCCTGAAAAGTATAGAGTAGGAAAAGGAGAACAAGGAGTTCTCCTTGTTGAGCCATATAAAAGTGAAATTCTTCCTCACTGGCGTTTTCGTACACCTGAAATTGCTGAGGAATCCGCCGACGCCATCTATCAGCTTTTTTTAACCTACAAAGAAAAAAGTGATTTTGTTGGAATGGACATGGCCCGGAAATTTCTCCAAATGGGATACACGCGATCGAGGCGCTACGCGAACTACAAAGGCGGAAAGAAATACAACAAAGACGGTGAGCGGAACGAACGGCAAATTGATGAACAAAAAGCAGAATCGGCATCTATTTTTATGGAAAAATGGAAGGAGGTACGAGAGAATAAAGAGTATTTGCAAATGAAAAAAGAGCATCAAAAAAAGTACGGATAATTAGCTGGTATCCGTACTTTTTTCCTTTGTTATTTCGATTCGTTTAATATGGTGATGTTCAATATCAATGACTTTAAATGAAAAACTTTCGTTTTTGATGCTATCACCTTTAGCAAGGTCAAACTTTTCGGTCAGCATCCAGCCGCCAATGGTATCAACATCTTCTTGTTCAATATTTGTTCCGAGTAAATCATTTACTTCTTCAATCAACACCTTCGCATCTAGTACGTAGTGATTTTCATTAATTTTGTGTACGTCCGGTATTTCATCATCATCAAATTCATCACGAATTTCACCAACAATTTCTTCTAAAATATCTTCTACCGTTACAAGCCCCGTTGTTCCTCCGTACTCGTCTATTAAGATGGCCATGTGAATTCTGTCTTTTTGAATTTTAAGCAATAAGTCGTAAATGGCGATGGAATCAATAACTTGAATGATGGGTTTCATATATGTTTGCACGGTACGCGGTTTAATATCATCTTCTTTTATGTAATCAGCTAATATTTCTTTAATATTAACTAATCCCACCACTTGATCTTTGTTTCCATCTACAACTACTGGATAGCGAGTATATTGCTCTACTCTAGCCATTTTTAAGAATTCTTCTATCGTTTCATCTGCTGATACGCTAACAATTTCTGTACGAGGCACCATGATTTCTTTAGCCGTACGATTATCAAATTCAAAAATATTATTCATGAACTTAAACTCCGATTGATTAATTTCACCGCTCTCATAGCTTTCAGATAAAATAATTCTAAGCTCTTCTTCACTATGAGCTACTTCATTTTCAGAAGCTGGCTTCAGGCCAAATAATCCGACAACGCCTCTGGCTGAGTGGTTTAAAAGCCAAATAAACGGATAAAGTAACTTAGAAAAAAGAATAAGGGGACGGGAAAATAACAGCGTCACTTGTTCGGCTTTTTGAATCGCCACCGTTTTGGGCGCAAGTTCTCCAGCTACCACATTTAAAAATGTGACAATCGAAAAAGCAAGAACAAAAGATATGACATGCGAAAGTGATGTAGCAAAAGGAAGCATGTCAATAAGCGGCTCTAATAAATGACCTACCGTAGGTTCACCTATCCATCCTAGACCTAGTGCGGTAACCGTAATGCCCAGCTGTGTGGCTGAAAGATAACCATCTAAATTTGATACTACTTTTTTTGCTGCTAAAGCGTTCCGGTTTCCTTCTTCAATTAACTGGTCGATTCTAGTCGACCGTACCCTAATGACGGCAAATTCCGTTGCAACAAAAAAGGCTGTTAATATGATTAATACGATGAATAAGATGACATTTACTGTTTCCAAATTTATCTCCTTACCCCGTTGAAACGGATAAGGGAACACCTCCTTTATAAAAGTTTGATGAGCTGATTTATATGGTAAATAAAGAATATCATGTATACTGTTCCCTTAATCTCCGTAGAAATAAACTTACCGAAAAGAAAGAGCACTTTTTAATAACCCGCAACATTTTTTGGCAGAAAAAGCGTAAACTAAACACTATAAAATGAACGAAAAGAGATAACGTGAAACTTTAAAAGGATGTAAATAGAAGTAGGAGTCGATTGTTTTTATGGAATTTTTTCTGACGATATTAGTCTTATTGGCTTTGATTGGTCTATCTAATATCATTAATCATTTTGTACCATTTATTCCTGTTCCATTAGTTCAAATAGCTTTGGGAGCAGGGCTTGCTATCTTGCCATTTGGCGGAGATGTCCATTTGGAGCCTGAATTATTTTTTATTTTATTTATTGCCCCGCTATTATTTAATGATGGGAAAAACGTGTCAAGAGCTGCTCTTTGGAAGCTTCGTACACCTATTTTATTACTAGCGCTGGGACTGGTTTTTGTAACGGTGGCAGTAGGGGGATATCTAATCAATTGGCTCATTCCTTCCATTCCGTTACCGGCTGCATTTGCACTAGCCGCTATTTTGTCCCCAACAGATGTAGTGGCTGTTGGAGCTATGGCGAGCCGAGTAAAGCTGCCTAAGCGAATTATGCATTTGCTGGAAGGCGAAGGGCTGATGAATGATGCCTCTGGTCTTGTAGCGTTTCAAGTAGCAGTAGCTGCTACCGTAACGGGCGTCTTTTCCATCGTAGATGCTACATTTCAGTTCCTTTGGGTAGCGCTAGGCGGTTTGTTTGTAGGAGCATTTATCGCTTTTTTGATTATCAGACTGCGTGTACTTGTTCGACGTTTAGGAATGGAAGATATTACGATTCATATGTTAATACAAATTCTAACTCCATTTGTTGTCTTCTACATTGCTGAGCATTTTCATTTATCAGGAATCTTGGCAGTTGTAGCAGGTGGCATTGTGCATGCGATTGAGCGCGACCGAGAGGAATCACCTAACCAGCAGCTTAAAGTAGTATCAAAAAGTACTTGGACGGTTATTTTATATTTGTTAAATGGTTTGGTGTTTGTACTGCTTGGTCTGCAAATACCAAAAGTGGCGAAAGCAATTATTCAAGATCCAAACTTTAATAATGGACAAGTGCTTCTTTATATTTTGATTATTACTGTCTTTTTGCTTGTACTACGATTTATTTGGGTGATGGTGTCATGGTCAGTAGGCTGGTATTACAAAAATAACAAGCATCTAAAACCTGAGCCTCGGTCTATTGGCATTATTACGGTTTCAGGTGTACGAGGAGCTGTTACGTTAGCCGGAGCGTTTTCGATTCCATATACGCTTGATAACGGCAGTGATTTTCCGGAACGCTCTCTGATTATTTTTCTAGCAGCAGGCGTTATATTGTTAACCTTAGTTGCGGCAAGCATTCTTTTACCTGTTATTGCGAAAACAGAAAAGGCGCCGAAGAAGCCTGAGCGCAATACAAAAGAGGTTAAAGCACGCATCAAAGTGCACAAAGCTGCTATTCAGCGGTTAAAAAGAGAAATGACCGAGGAAAATCGTGGAGCAGCCCTTTCGTTAATTTCAACGTATAATACAACGATTAATAACATCATTGTTAAAACTCATCCTTTAGAAGCCTCTGAAAACAAACAGTATGAAGAAGAAATTCGATTGCTGGCTCTTCAGGCCAAGGGGAAATTGGTGGAAAAGCTATTAAAAGAGGAAAAAATAGACCGTGAGACAGCGTATATTTGTTTGGAACATACGCACAAGCTTGAAATGGCTGTAACCAATCGTGTAAGGTACAAATTATTGGTGAGCTGGATGAGGTTTAAAAAAGTTTTATTATTATTAGTCCGAATTTTTTCACCGAATAAGCAGGCTTTAAGAAAACAAAGCTTGCGAAGAAGAAGCAAAGTGAACAAAGTACGTATTCAAATGATGGAAGAAGCAATAAAGGTCATTAAAGAAAATATGAACGAAGAAAATCGAATGATTTCACTTGCTATCATTAGTGAATACCATAGATCCATGGCAAGACTTAGAAAAGAGAGTACGGAGTATAATTCAGGCAAACGTAAAAAAGCAACGAGAGATTTATGTTATAAAGCGTTTCATACCGAGCGGGAAACGGTGCAAGAACTTTATGAAAAAGGAGAAATCACGCGTGAAATCGCTCATAATATCCGAAAAGATATCGCTTTGCGTGAAGCATTAACAATTGAAGAAAATGGTTATTAAAAAGTCGCAGGGACTGATCTCTGCGACTTTTTTATGAATGTTTTTCTAGTAAGCTTCATTCTATTGCTTTTCAAAAAGATAAAGCTTTCCGTTAACAGCAATATCAAACCGAGGCCCTTTAAAGCCGCGTTTTATAAGTTCTTTACGCATAAACTTCATAATGCCTCCGTGGCTGACAATCAGCAAATCGTCTTCTGACTCGGAAATAGCGCGATCTAGCACTGCTGCTACTTTTCTCTTAGTCTCAGACATATCTTTACGAGCTTGTTTGTTGATGAGTCCGGACATGCGAAACAGTAATGCCCAGAGAATAAAAGGAAGTTTAAATTTTAATGGAATAATGGGCATAGGTATTTCTCTAAGTTCCGGAAGAAGAGTAATCTCTTGTTTATAAATATGCTTTGCCGTTTTGTGTGCTCGTGGCATATCGCTTGAAAAACAGCGTTTCCATTCAATATTATTCAAATCAGTCTCTCCATACGTAATATCTGATTCATCATATTCCTGAAACCAAGCCACTAGTTCATCGGTGGATAAGCGGTGATTCTCTGGAAGCCCTTTGTTTACTTTGTAATGACGTACTAATGCTACTTTCATTGTGAAATCTCCTTAAAATCTAAGCGCCAAAAACACTTACCCGGCGCAGCTTGATTTTCTTATTTAACGTTATTTTCATCATGCTGCACCTCCTTTCAAATATTTGTAAAATAAGTATAAAATGGATTGAGAAAATTGTAAATACGGCATAGAAGAAGATTTTGAGATAGAATAATTGGAAAATGAAACCTTTTTATAACATAAAACGTATTACTTATAGATAATTCAAACAAATTGAAATACATATAAAAGGGTGGATTACAATGATGGATACAGAGAGAAAAGTGAATATCAGAGAAGAGTTTGGAACTTTATTTGCAGAAGGGGACTTTAAGAAGCTTTATGATTGTGTAAGCGAAGAATTTAAACGTCAAGTTTCGCTTCAGCAATTTTTGGAGCAGAGCAAATTGTTTAATCAAGGAGAACAGTTCTACAGACTAGAAACAAATCTTTATTTAACCCCTCAAATTGAGCAGTTTATTTGGATAAATTCTACGCAGACAAAAACCATCAGCGTTATGTTTGATGAACATAACATTATACAAGCACTTGTGCTTGCTCCTATAGAATCATCTTCAGAGAGAGAGCGATGGAGTACAAACAAATATACAATGCCGATTCAAAGTGAATGGTTTGTCTATTGGGGAGGAAAGCATGAGGTGTTAAACTATCACCATCCAGTCGAAAACCAAAGGTATGCGTATGATTTAGTCGTGCGAAAAGGAAAGCAAAGCTATAAAAATGATGGAATGAAAAACGAAGATTACTATGCATATGGAAAAAAGGTTGTAGCTCCGCTTGAAGGAGTCGTTATCGCAGCAGCTGATGGCCAAGAAGATAATGAAATAGGACACACGAATAAAAAAAATCCTTTAGGAAATCACGTTATCATTGAGCATGAAGGAAAAGAATACAGTGTGCTTTCACATTTGAAGAAAGGGTCGGTTTCTGTGAAAAAAGGAGACGTGGTTCGTAAAGGAACGCTGCTCGGAAGGTGTGGAAATTCTGGGAATTCATCCGAACCTCACATTCATTTTCACGTCATGGATGCCGCTGACATCGAAACGTCAAAAAGTTTGCGAATTCAGTTTCATGCGGCTATTGAACCGATTCGCGGAGATACAGTTATTCCATTTTTCTATTGATAAAAAGCCATAGCGTTTGCTGTGGCTTTTTATGCAGGGATTTCCTCAAATATAAAGTCAAGCAGCCGTTGAAACAAGTAAAGGATAATGGCTACAGTAGTCATGACAAGGAAAAGCCCAAAATGACTAATTTCATACAGATTATAAAGCCCGATTTTAGCGAGAAAAGGAACAATAACATAACCATGAATCAAATCCAAAATCACGTTAACAATTATGTACAAGATAAACCCGGGATACGTAAGGTAAAAGACAAAGATCGTAATCACTATATGAAGGCAATAAATCGTTGCTCCCATGCTAGTAAGAAAAAATACGTTTTCTTGAACCGTCCACCAGTGCATTTTTTCCGCTACTTGATAAGCGATTGTCATCATTAATGCAGCAAACAACCCTACAGTAAAAAATCGTTTAACTCGCTGTTTATCAAGAAGCAGCAGTAAAAACCATGGAATAACAAGAATCCCCCACAATATAATTTGATTCATTCATCTTCCCACCTTTTATTTATCAGTAGTTCTTAGTGTAAGAAAGAATTGTAAAAATATACATTTTATAAAGAAAACGTTTACAAATAGCTTTCTTATCTATATAATAAATCTTGAATACTTGTATACAAGTTGACTAAGGAAGTGATGACATATTAAAAAGGTAACCTATCCGGAAAGATGGCTTCGCGGAGCCTCGCTGGGAGAACAAGTGGTAAGCAAATTAAGAATTCAAATTATGAGCGGCGAGCTGAAAAAAGGAACCATACTATCAGAAAATCAGCTCTCGGCAGAGTTTGGAATGAGTCGATCTCCTATAAGAGAAGCGCTGCGGATCCTTTCAAACGAAGGGCTCATTGATTTACAGCGAATGGGAGCAGTTGTTATTGGTTTAACAACTAGGGATTTAAACGAGCTGTACGATGTTCGTCTGCTTTTAGAACACTTTGTCTTAGAACGTTTATCTGAAGTCAACCATGATTCGCTTATTAAAAAGCTGGAGCAAAGCATTGATCAAATGAAGATGGCAGCTAAATACGATGACTATGTAGAGTTTGCTTATCAAGATTTGCGGTTTCATGAGCTCGTGATTATCGAAGCAGACCACAAGCGGATATTAAAATTGTGGGAAAGCATCCGTGAAATTATTTTAGCTGCTCTTTTAATTACGACTGAAAAAAGGTTTCGAGATGATAAAGCAGCTGTGCTCCCACTGATTAAGCAGCATCATGAAATGATTAAGGCATTAAAGTCTCAAAATACAGAACGTATTCAAGATGAAGTGAAACGTCACTTTGAAGACACGCGAAATACGATAACAGCTTCACTTTTGAATGAAGCATAAAAAAGAGATAAAAGATTCAAAATGTTTTTGGACCTTTTTCTCTTTAACTTGTCGACAAGTATACAAAAGGGGATGGAGAAATGAAAGCAGGTGTCTATGTTTCAGAAGCAAAAGCCGTTATGCAGCAAAAAGCGAAACCGGTTATAAAAGAAGGAGAAGCGCTTGTAAAGGTATCTCATGCTGGAATTTGCGGAACGGATATGATGATTTATTTTGGAAAACACCCCAGAGCACAAGCACCACTTATTATGGGGCATGAATTCAGCGGAGTGATAGAGGAGATCCGAGGAGAAACGGAATTTTCTTTAGGTGACCGGGTAGCAGTTGAACCTACGCTTAGCTGCGGAACATGCGAAGCCTGTGTAAGAGGACAGTTTCACGTTTGTAAGAAGTTAAAACTAATTGGTATTGATCAAGATGGAGGATTCGCACAGCACGTGGCTGTTCCAGTGAACCGCCTTCACCTCTTGCCAGAGAAACTGTCTAGCGATCATGCAGCTCTTGCAGAACCTGTAGCGGTTGCCGTACATACAGTAAGACGCTCGCGGTTGAAAGTAGGAGACCAAGCTGTCATTTTAGGGGCAGGACCTATTGGACTGCTGATCGGGATGATCGCGAAACGAGCAGGAGCAAAAAAAGTAATGATCTCAGATATTAGTTCTTATCGCTTAACTAAAGCGAAAGAACTTGGCTTTATACCAATTGATGCAGCGAAAAAAGACGTTGTAAAAGAAGTGCGTTTGCTTACGAATGACGTCGGTGCAGACGTTGTATTTGAAGTAGCCGGAAATCAAATTACAGCAAAACAAATGGTTGAAACAAGCCGTATTCAAGGAGAGATTGTGGTGGTGAGCGTATACAAAAGCGCTCCAGAAGTAGATTTAGCAGCAATGCACTTTAAGGAAATTTCATTAACTACAACGAGATGTTATACAAGGGAAGATTTTCAGACGGCTATTGATTTACTGGCAACTGGTGAAATAGCAGCAGATTCTTTAATTTCTCATAAACTGCAGCTTGAAGATATTCAAGCGGGGTTTGAGTTTATGCAGCGGCCTGATGAATCACTTAAGGTTTTATTTGCACCAAACGGAGAGGAGAATGAACAATGACAGTAGATTTTTTTTCTTTAGATGGTAAAGTGGCAGCGATTACAGGAGCAACAAGAGGAATTGGAAGATCAATGGCGATTGCTTTGGCAGAAGCAGGTTCGGATATCGCTCTGCTGCAGAGATCAAAGGAATTTCTTGGAGTAAAAGAAGAAATTGAACGGCTCGGAAGAAAATGTTTTATTGTTAATTGTGATCTAGAAAATGCTTCTGAAGTAAGCGAAGCAATCTCATCGGTTGTTGCTTATTTTGGCAAGCTCGATATTTTAGTGAACAACGCGGGCATTCAAAGACGTTCACCCGCTGTAGACTTTGCAGAAGAAGATTGGGACGCTGTTATGAACGTTAATTTAAAAACCGTATGGCTGTTATGTCAGCAGGCGGGCCGCCAAATGCTTAAACAAGGAAGCGGAAAAATCATTAATATGGCATCTTTGCTTTCTTACCAAGGAGGTATTACCGTTCCAGCTTATGCCGCAGCAAAAGGCGGAGTTGCTCAGCTTACAAAGGCTTTATCTAATGAATGGGCAGCAAAAGGCGTAAATGTTAATGGAATTGTACCAGGGTACATTGCTACTGATATGAATGAAGCACTTATTAACGATGAAACGCGCAGCAGACAAATTATTGAACGTATTCCCGCAGGAAGATGGGGACAAGCAGATGATTTTAAGGGAGCGGTCGTCTTTTTAGCATCTGATGCGTCTGCTTATATTCACGGGCACTTGCTTGCCGTAGACGGAGGATGGCTAGGAAGATAACGCATGAACCAATAAATTTTTTCATATCATGAACAAACTCGATTAAAAGGGGCGTTCATGGTATGAAAGTGTGGGTATTGAATGTTGGTATTGCTGTCACAGTGCTGACAACTGCTTGGGCGGTGTATACAAAGCCTGAAGAGAAAGAGGTTTCGCTAGTTTCTTACAATCGGTTCTCCATAGCCGTCCCACAAGAAAGCAGCGACTTTGAAAAAGAGTTAAAATCAGCTTTGACGCAGTATGGTTTTCAAGAGGTTAGAGTGCTGAATGACTATGCGGAAGCTCAAGTTCTCGTTCTTCTGCCCGCCGAACAACTTTCTTCCTATAAAAAGAAGGAGATTCAGCAAGTCGTAAATCAACTTGCCAAGCAGTATCACGTTAATCCTGATGTAGTTAATGTTCAGTTATATGAAAAAAAGTAAAAGCCTTTTAGAAAGGGGAATCCCCTCTATAAAAGGCTTTTTTTACTCTTTTTTCTTCTCTTGTTCAGCGAGCTCTTCTTGTCTTTTAAAATGTGATTTTCCTAACGCATACACAAAACTAAAAAACAAAGGAAGTAAAATAGTCAACAGCACAAGGCGAGTAAGCATATCGCCCAAGTCATTTCTCGTTAAGTAAATATTAATAGCTGCGATGACAATATAAATAAAAATCCCGAGGTTTCGTAAAAATCTCTTTAGCATAGATGCATTCATTTTTTTCACCTTACTTTTATATACTCACATTTAAGGTAAAGGAAACGATTAATAAAAGCAACCTATTTACTACAAAGCAAGAAGGAATACAGAAATTTATGATGAATGTTTATATGTTATCTGAAAATTATGTGAATAAAATTGCTAACATGAAGCTTCTTTATACAGCAGTCTGCTTTTAGTGCACCGAGTCAGTATAAACAGTTGCCTTCTCTTCAATTAGCTTTATTTTCTAAAAAGGTAAGGTGATGAGATGAAAAGAGTGCTGGTAATGGGCGTTTCTCCAGGAGTAGGAAAGTCCACATTTGCCAAGAAATTAGGGAAAAAGCTTGATCTAGAAGTACATCATTTAGACAGCCTGTATTGGCAGCCGGGCTGGACGGAAAGAGACAATGATAGTTTTAGAGAATTGCAGGAGCACATTGTAAAAAAAGACAGCTGGATTATCGACGGGAACTACAGCAATTCGTATGACCTGCGAGTGAAGCGTGCAGATACCATTATTTATTTAGAGCTTCCGCTAATCGTTTGTGTGTACCGAGTGATAAAGCGGAGGATTGTATATGCAAGAAAAACGCGTGAAGATATGGCAAAAGGATGTCCTGAAAAAGTAGATTGGTCATTTTTTACATTTATTCTTACGACGTACAGAGAGCGGCAAAAAAAGATGAGAAAACGGTTTGAAAAGCTTAGAAACGATGAGGATTGCAAGGTTTTTATGCTGATGAATAGAAAGGACATCGAAAACTATATACAAAACCTATAGGTGGAGTACGAGCTGAATTTTGAACAAAAACAGCCACGTAACAAGTTCGCTTGTTACATGGCTATATTAAAAAAACAATCATTTATTGTGTAATCTTCAGCATTCCTTTTTCGTCCAGCGCAACTGTTAAAGAATGATTGACCTTCACCGTTAATGGATGAACTTCAGAGTCTCGGTCCGAAAAAAACCACCGTCTTTTAGGCGCCCCTACAAGAAAAAACGCACTGTCGCTTCCTAAAAAGTTAAAGTTCTCGTTTAATGGCCTGTTGTTGCGCACGGTGATACCCGAGTTAATAAGCTGTGTCCCTACAGAGCGGACATGAGGCGTTGTCAAGTTGATTTCTCCTATGCTTAAAAGCGACTTAGAAGAAAAGGGGTCGTTGGATGGCGGGCAGTCTGAATATCTGGAAATGTATTCAACAATATTATGAGCAGGATCTTCAAAATAAAACGAATGAGCATCAAATGCTTCAAAATAAATCTCATCTTTCTTCTCTTCTGTATTGAGGAAGACTCTCTGAGTAGCCCATTTCTTTGCTTCCATAAAGCGGTTTGCTGGAACATTAAAAGCAAAATGGTAAAAGGGCTTTGTATGTAGAGAAGTTTCTTTAAAAGTTAGCTCACTTTCACCAACTTTAATGGAAAAAGAATCAGCCGAAACGGCGGTTAAAGGGAAATCGAGAGAGTTTACATAAAAATCCTTCATTTCGTCCAATAGATGAGTGTACAGGACAGCTTGATTAATCATCATAAACCATTCCTCCTCGTTTAAACGTTGTCTAAATCACATGGCATTAAACAGATGTTTCATTATCATCCCTTTGAACGCTGCTTTTCCAGTGAAGCTGAAAAGATCCTTTATGCTCAGAGCCTATAAAGTTAATACGATATCTTCTCGTTCTTTCGGGTGTTAGATAAAGAGAGTTATTAGTCATCTCAAAGAAACGTGTACGTCTTGGATCTTCTACATATAGAGAAAGGTCTCCACTTTTAGTGTTTTTAGATAGTGTAAAAGCGTAGGTTACGCCTTTTTTGAGTTTAATGCTCCGAGAGTAGCGGCCTGTAAAGCTGTCATATTCTCCAAAGAAAACCTCACTTCGCTCTTTTTTTATTCTCCCACCTACAATTTGATTTTCCTGGCCGTTAAAGTTAATAAGTAAAAAAGCAATAAGAACAATAAGAAAACTATATTTAAACATAAAAACCTCCATCTACTAAATTATAGATAGTTTTGGATTTCGTCAAATAGTGTTATAGTTTAAAAAGGGAAAAATTAACAAAAAATATTCTCCCTTTGTATGTTACGCCTAACGGAAAGGAGAAAAAATTGACTCAGCGTTTTTATTTTTTAGCAGCAAGTCAAGTAACCACAAATGTAGGTTTTGTTCTTTATACAATGGCCCTCACTTCCTATATAAATCAAAACACCGGTTCAACAGCTCTTGCATCAATGATTACGATGACGAGCTTACTTGCTCGCCTCCTTAGTGGTCTTAGCGTACCTTTACTAGCGGATACATATAAATCTATTCATATTATGCGGGCTGTACAGGTTATGCAAATAGGAATGCTCGCTGGATTGTATATGCTACTCACACAAGAATTTACAGTCACAGTACTAGCGATGTGTTTTGTCATTGTTGGGATCATTTCTTTTTTTAACGGTTTTTTTACTATTTTTAAAACGTCGGTTGTCCGCAGCTTAGTAAGTGATAGTCAAAGAATGCAGGCGAATAGTTTGCTTTCAACAATTGACCAAACCTTTCTATTTGCAGGGTGGTCCCTTGGTGGTTTCGTTTTGTCTTTAACAGGATTCACTTATTCTTTATGTATAACGGCAGGTCTTTTATTGTTCTCGTTTGTTTGCTTGCTGTTTATAAAAGAAGCTCATAGATACAAGCAGCCAGAAAAGCGAAGCGTGGCAAAGCTAATGGAAGGATGGCGCTTTTTATGGGTACATAAACGCATCAGAGCACTCGTTATAATGGACATAACTGAATCACTCGTTGGAACCATTTGGATTGGGGCTATTACTCTTTCTTTTGTGAAAGAAGTGCTTGGAAAAGGAGAAGTATGGTGGGGATATATAAACGGTGCGTATTATTTTGGAAGCATAGTCGGAGGAATTATTGTGTACCGAATGTCTTCTATGGTAAAAGGAAGGCTTTTGCTTCTTATGTTCGCGGGCTCAATTGGTTATGCTGTTTTAACCGGTTTTTACGGCTTAGTAACGAACCCGTATTTAGCTTTAGCACTTTTGGTAATGATGGGTCCTGCCTATCAGCTTCGAGACGCAGCGCAGGAAACCATTTATCAAAATGCCTGCAGCAGTGGGGTTCTTTCTAAAGTAATAGCGGCAAAATCAACTCTTGTACAGGGTGCGTTTATTCTTTCTATCGCGTTTGTAGGTACAGTAGCGGACTTCTTTGGGGTGAGGATTGTATATCTATTTGCAAGCTTCCTATTGCTGGTAACGTCTCTCATAGGTATTGCAGTATTAGTTCATAACAAGCAGTCTGTGGAAACAACATCACCTGTTGAACGGGGAGAGAATATATGAAGATCATCACGCTAACGTATCTTATGGAGCATGATATAAAAGAGCTGTTAATAGAAAGCCAGGAGGAAGGCTTTTTCTTTCTTACCAAGCTAATAGCGGAGTATAAAAGCGGGCAAAACGTATTTAATAAAACAGGCGAAAGACTGTGGGGAGTTTACGGTGAACAAAATGAATTAATAGCCGTAGCGGCCCTTAATCAAGATCCTTACAGTAAGTGTGCTAACGTTGGAAGAGTAAGAAGATTTTATGTTTCAGCTCAGTTTCGCAGAAAGGGTATAGGTAAGCGACTTTTAAAAGAAATTATTCACTATGCAGAGAACTACTACGACAGCCTCGTTCTTTATACAGATACTGAGGAAGCGAAGTTATTTTATGAACGAACCGGTTTTAAACGCGTATATAATCAATATAAAATTACTCATGAATACAGTTTAAAAAGAGTCTAGCTATTCGAGCAAACAAATTGAATATGCTCGAATTTGGTTACAGCTAGGACCAAATCAAGAGATAGATGAGCTAAATGTTCGCCACATTTCAGCCGGAGAATTAGTCAATATTTATGACGATACTAGTGCTAGCTATCCAAAAGACGTTGTTACATTAGAGGGTTCTCGTTCTGTTGATGGTTCAGTGACTTATAGTAGTAACGGAAATGGTACAATTAACGTGTACAACGTTCCTTCACATTGGTCCAGTTCTGCTCAGGTAGATAAGGATTTTATGAAAAATTACACAGAGGATATTATTCGAAATGCAAAGCTGGTTCACGTTGACCCAGGTGAGGATAAAAAAATCATAAAATTAATCAACATACTAAATGTTTATTAATAAAACCAACGGGGGCTTAATTCAATTAGGACATTAAAATAATATACGAATAACGCTCAGACAAAATCTGAGCGTTATTCGTTACCATTCATATTGCTAATTCACTATTAAAATAGATGCTAATTAGGCTTTTAATTACATGGCTTTTAGCTTGTTTTTTTGCATCAACCGAACCCGTTACTCTTTTTAGTTTGCTTTTTTAAGTTTGAGAGCTGTTTTAGGAGCAGGGCTTTTTTTAACAATATACAAACCGCTAAAAATAATAAGTCCTCCAAGCAGCTGCATGGAATTGATGGTTTCTCCAATGGCTACAGCAGCAAAGACAACGGCGAACAAAGGAATAACATACATGTAAACCATTACTTTTGTAGATCCAATTTTTCCAATTCCTACATACCACATTACCAGCCCGTACACCGTCACGAACAAAACAGAGTATGCCAAAGAGCTCCAGCTGCCTATATCTGTTGGCCAGATAAGCGTTTGATAGGTGAAAAGACAGTAGACAGTAAGAGGAATAGCTCCGATCAAAGCAGACCAGGCAGTTACGCGCAAAGCAGAATATTTTACGACTAAAGGTTTTGCTAAAATTGGATACCAGCCCCACGCAACGGCCGCTACAATCCCCATGATATTTCCGAACCATGCAAGCTGCGACAGCGCATGACTAGAGTGACCAAACAGCAGTACAAACGCAGCACCGAAAAAAGCAAGCACAGAGCCTAGCTGTGTTTTTAACGAAAAAGCTTCATGCTTATATAAGATAGCTAAGATTCCTGTGAAAATAGGAGACATCGAAATAAGTAAAGAAGCATTTGTAGCTGTCGTATATTTAACAGATACCATAAACAGCGTTTGATAGAGTGTAACGCCTACTATGCTGACCGCTATTAAACGTCCCCAGTCTTTCTTTTCGATCCGAATGCCTCGCTCTACGATTCCTGTAATAAGTAAAAGAATAGGAGCAACCATTATAAAACGCAGCGCGCTAAATTGGATAGAAGACATATGAGCAACTCCAAATTTTCCGATTGTATAATTGGCTCCCCAAATTAACGCAACGGATAATAATATCCATTCCAGCCAGCCTTTTTTCATGTCATCACCTCGTGTAAGTATAAAAAGTAAATAAGTGCGGATATCCTTAGTTACAAAGTATACAGGAAGAAATTATGTAAAAGGCCAGCCAATTCAGGTATTTTTATCTCATCCACTTGTTTATAATACAAACAAAAACGCAGCTGCAATGGCTGCGTTCATGACTGTTATCCACATTGTTCTATCTCATCTAATCGCACAAGTTCGACTTTAAAAGCATGATCAATCGGTCGAATTTCACAGTACCCTGAATCATATACGTGAATCAGTACAAAGCGTTTTCCTTTATATAGCACTTCTTTGTAGGCTGTCACGAGATACACCCTTTCTTTTCATAAGTTTGTTTTTCATTCTATGAACAAAAAACGACGTAATTGCCTAATATAAAAAGAATTTTTAAGGTTGATAAAATTGCTTGGCAAAACAAGTTCGCTTATACTGTACTGTGATTCTATTTACGTATAGGTTCTGATTAAGAACAGCTTTAGCATATGGATAACGAAACAAAACAGCAGTACATAAGGAGCAGCACATGGATATTAACTATTTATATACATTTAAAGAAGTAGCGAAGTGGGGGAGCTATACACGAACGGGCGAGGAGTTAGGGTATGCTCAGTCAAGCGTTACCACTCATATAAAAAAATTAGAGGATCATTACGGTCAAAAACTATTTGAACGAACAGGACAAAAAATGAAGCTGACTCAGCCTGGTGAAGAATTGCTTTATTATGTGAATCAAGTAACCGAGTTATTAAATGAAGCAAAAGAGCGCCTTACTACGAATGAAGATGCTAGAGGAACAGTTTCAATAGGAACCGTGGAGTCGCTGGCCGCTTATTTTATTACACCGTATATTCGTGAATTAAAAAAGCAGCACCCTTCTCTAAAGATTATGCTAGAAGCGGGTTTATGTCCAAATTTAACACAAGGGATTATTGACGGAAAGTATGACGTAGCCGTTTTGCTTGATCGCCTTCAAACCTCTTCAAGTTTAGAAGTGATTCCTATTCGAAAAGAAAACATGGTTATGATTGCTTCGCCTTCGCATTTTTTTAGTGAAAAAAACAACGTTGTAATGGAAGAGTTTGAAGGTGAAACCATCATTTTAACCGAGAGTGGCTGCCCTTATCGTACTCTTTTAGAAGAGATGATGCGCAGCAGGGGTATTCATATGCAATCGGTGATTTCATTTAGCAGTCTTGAAGCAATTAAACAGTGCGTAGCGGATAATTTAGGTATTGCTCTTGTGCCAGAAATAGCGGTAAAACAAGAGATTGAAAATGGAAAACTGATTAAAATCCCGTTTGACCATGAAGAATTTTATCTTTATTCACAGCTCATATTCAAAAAGAAAAAATGGCTGACGGCACCCATTCAACACTTCATTTCACTTGTACAAGAAGGTTATCAAAAATATTGATAATAGATATAGAGAATCTTCAATAATGATGAAGCTGCTTTCGTGATACACTTTTTACAAGAAAAGAAAACTAGAGGTGTAGAACATGAATATATTTTTGCAGCACAATCCTACCAAATTATACTTTGGAAAAAATCAAATTACGAAGCTATCGCAAGAGCTTGCTTCTTACACTAAACAAGTAAACGTTCTGTTAGTATACGGAGGAGGAAGCATCAAACAAAATGGCGTATACGACGAAGTGAAAGCTGAACTTCAGTCTATTAACGCAGTTGTTCACGAGCTGTCTGGTGTAGAACCGAACCCTCGTTTGACTACGGTAGCTAAAGGCGTTGACATATGTAAAAAAGAAAACATTGATTTTCTCTTAGCCGTTGGGGGAGGAAGCGTGATTGATTGTACAAAAGCTATCGCAGCTGGAGCCGTGTACGAAGGGAATACATGGGACTTAATTACACGCAAAGTAGAGATTACAGGTGCTCTTCCTTTTGGAACGGTCTTAACACTTGCGGCAACAGGATCTGAAATGAATTCAACTTCTGTTATTACAAATTGGGAAACAAAAGAAAAGCTAGGTTGGACGTCTTCTCATGTATTTCCCGTCTTTTCTATCTTAGATCCGGCGTACACGTTTTCAGTGCCGCGCGACCAAACAGTCTATGGAATTGTTGATAGTATGTCGCATGCGCTTGAACACTATTTTCACCGCACAGAAAATACGCCGATGATCGACGGTTTTATTGAATCATTGCTAAGAACAGCTGTACAAGAAGGTCCTAAGCTTCTTACAAATCTGACTTCTTATCAGTATCGTGAAACGATGATGTATATAAGCACGACGGCGTTTAACGGAAGCTTAGCAAACGGAACGGACGGGGGAGACTGGGCTACTCATCGTATTGAACATGCTTTGTCGGCCGTGTATGATATTCCCCACGGAGGCGGCCTTGCTATCTTGTTCCCTAATTGGCTGGAGCATGTGCTAAAAGAAGATCCTTCTCGTGTAAAACAACTGGCTGTAAACGTATTTGGCATCAACCCAGAAGGAAAAAGCGATGAAGAAACAGCAATGGAAGGTGCAAAAGCGCTTCGCACTTTCTGGAATGACTTAGGAGCCCCGAACAGCTTGCGTGACTATGATATTGATGACTCTGAATTTGATGCGATTGTTGAAAAGACCTTTGTAAAACCAGGTGTTGGTACTTATAAAGAGCTTGATTATGCAAGCGTTCGAGATATTCTAGAAAGATCCAAATAAAAAGACGAGCTGCCTGCTCGTCTTTTTTATATGTACTTAATAATCCATCAGAAAATAAAGAAAGAGAAAAAAGCACACCAAGATGCAGCCTGCTCCTACCGTTATTTCGGAAAAACCTTGAATAAACGTATTTTTGGAAATGCCTCCTTCATTTTGTAGCTGAAATACGCGTTTTCTTTTGCGCTCATGAACGATTACCAACGAACCAAAAGCAACCGATAATAATGTAAAGAGCGGCACCACAATTAAAAACAGTTTAATAGAATACGCCCAGTACGATATATAGAGCGTATAATACATTGCTCCAGTACTTAAGGCAAAGAGTAGTAAAGAAAATAAAAACCACTTCGTAAAACGGTTTTTGCTCATGTATAGTTCACTTCCTTTTATCAAGTGCGTCTTATGATGTAGACAATAAAACACGTCTATCATTTTACCAAAACTTTTTGGTACATTCTATTTTAGCGGAAAAATAGGGTTTGCAAGTTTCTTAAAAGTGGTATAGTTCCTAAGAACTATCCGTGTATACATACAAAAAACTGATGATAAATGAGGGAGAAGATGAGCTATGGGGTGCGACGCGTGTCTGCCAATTAGGACAGGATATACGGTTTCTTTTCAGCAATCAAGGGATGTGAAGAAATTGGAAAAATACTTTAAAGATATTTCTCAAAACCAATGGAAGACTCTTGGAGAAGATATGATCTGGATGAGGGAAGATATCTTTTGGAGTTTTATGGATTATGTTCATCAGCATCTAGACCCTCGGCATGTGTGGGCTGTAGAAGCCAAGCAGCGGAGCCCGTTTGAAAACCTGCGGCGTATGGAGCCAATCACCGCTTTCCAAAAAATGAAAGATGCCTTGTGGATTGATGAGCTGATTGAAGACAAGCGAATTTGCTCGTATTATCAGCCGATTGTATCGGTTAATCATGAACGCGTGCATATCGTTGGCCACGAAATTTTATCAAGAGGATTAGAAGAAGACGGAAGTATTATACCTCCTTTTAAAATGTTTGAAGCTGCTCAAATAAGAAATAAAACCTTCGCTCTTGACCGAGCCTGCCGCTTAGAAGCTGTAAAAAATGCTAGTATTATTGATCATCAGCTGATTTTTATTAACTTTATTCCTACAGCAATATATAATCCTGAGCATTGCTTAGCATCTACATTTACATTAATTAAAGAATTGAATATAAAGCCCGAGCAAATTGTGTTTGAAGTGATTGAAACGGAGGATGTTCAAGATATTGAGCATTTGAAAAACATTTTGAATTATTATCGCTCCCACGGATTTAAATATGCGCTAGATGACGTAGGAGTTGGCTATAATACGCTGAATCGGCTTTTAGAAGTGGAGCCTGACGTCGTGAAATTGGCATTTGAATTCACAAACGGAGTCAGTAAGAATGAGAAACAGAAAAAAGTGGCCCAAGAGATGTTAGCTATCACCCATAAAATGGGGGCACAGGCTCTTGCAGAAGGGGTAGAAACAGAAGAAGATTTAAAATGCCTGATAGAGATGGGGTATGATTTGTTTCAAGGGTATTATTTTGCAAAGCCTAATCCTAAACCGTTAAAAGAGATTCATTCTATTTACGTTTAGCAGCCAAAAGCAGAAGAACAGAAACTTCTGCTTTTTGTATGAATGAAAGTAAGAATACTCAAAAAATAAACAATTCACTTTCATTTTGCTAAATAGTTTACAGAGAAAGGGAAGTGCTATAAGATGATAAATATTAATTCTTAGTATTTCTATCAGAAAAGGAGTGGATGATTTGGCACAAACGTTGCACTCATCATATAAATCAAAGCCAACTACTGTTGTAACAGAATTAAGCCCTATGCAAAAGCCGTTATTTGCAGGAGGGGTTATAGCAGCGGTTATTTTACTTCTAGCGATTGTGCTAACGACTGATTGGACGCAAGGTGTGTTATTTATTATCGGTCTAGCACTAGGAATGACGCTTCTGTACGCACGTTTTGGCTTTACATCAGCATTTCGCCGACTCGTATCTGTCGGCAACGTTCAAGGCTTGCAAGCGCATATGCTTATGCTAGCGATTGCGTCAACGCTGTTTGCTATTATTTTAAGTACAGGCTTTAGCTTTACAGGGGTAACGCCAAAAGGATATGTTTCACCTGTAGGAGTCAGCGTGATAGTTGGTTCGTTTATGTTTGGAATTGGCATGCAGCTAGGAAATGGATGTGCCTCAGGAACGCTGTATTCGTTAGGCGGTGGCTCTTCTTCCATGATTTTAACGCTTTTAGCCTTTATTGTAGGCTCTATGTTCGGGGCGTATCATTTGCCATTTTGGCAAAAACAACCTTCGCTTCCTCCTATTTCATTAGCTGAATCGACAGGCCTTGGTTATTTTGGTGCTTGGATTGTACAGCTTATCGCGTTTGCAGCGATTTACTGGATTACGATTCAAATTGCCAAAAAGAAAAATCCGCCTATGATGAAGCAGCTTCCTACGACAAAAGGGTGGAAAAAGATCATTCGCGGCTCTTGGCCTCTATTCACTGCAGCGATTGTGCTGGCTGTATTAAATGCATTAACGCTGGCTGTAAGAGGAAATCCTTGGGGTATTACTTCTGCTTTTGCTTTATGGGGCGGAAAAGCAATGATGGCAGCTGGAATAGATGTATCAAGCTGGGGATTTTTCCAAGGTGCAAATGGAGAAGCGCTAACGCAAAGTGTGCTAGCAGACTCTACCAGCGTATTGAATTTTGGGATCATACTAGGCGCTTTCATTTCAGCGACGGCGCAAGGAACGTTCAAACCAGGAAAGATTAAACCTGGCGTTGCAGGAGCAGCTGTTGTGGGAGGCCTTTTAATGGGATATGGTGCGCGTCTTGCCTTTGGCTGTAACATTGGCGCTTACTTTGGCGGCATTGCTTCATTTAGTCTTCATGGATGGGTATGGATGGTTATGGCAATGCTTGGCACAGGCTTAGCACTATTTATCCGCCCGTTATTTGGACTCAAAAATCCTAAATCTAATGATTCGATTTGTTAAGTTTAAATAAAACCTTCTTTGCATGAGCAAAGGAGGTTTTTATTTTAGGTGCCGTTTGGAATCGCTCTGCTATTTTGTGAATCACTTGAAGTTTAGTACAGCTCATCAGTTTTATCCGCAGCGTTTGCGCTACTTTTCTCTTAGCCAAATCCTCTTGTTCTAACCCAAAAAGAATATAAAAACTTCCTTTTTTTATAAAAATTTCACTTATTTTGCCGATAAAACAGGAGAATTGTATGTATTTGGCGAAATAAGCAGTAAACACCAAGTCCAGACACAGTTATTAAAACGTAAAAAGGGGTTTTAACGTTACATGAACAAGTATTTAAAAAAAGCTGTTATTTATGGAAGTTTGTGTTTTTTATTGGGAGCGTGCGGAGGAGCAGGAGAACAAACCTCTTCTGAGCCGCAGAAAAAAGAAGAAACAGTAAAGTCTAAAGAAGAAGCGAGTAAAAAAGAGAAAAAAGACGCAATCAATACAACTATTAAAGTTAGCGCAGCAGGAGATTTTACCTTAGGAAACGATGAAAGCTTTGGGTACGATTCTACTTTTAACGACGTAGCAGCAAGAAATGGCCTGCCGTATTTTACGCAAAATGTAAAATCGATCTTTGAGCAAGATGACTTAACAACGGTTAATTTAGAAACAACGCTGACAACTGCGACGGAAAAAGCAAGTAAAACATTTCGTTTTAAAGGTGATCCTTCGTTTGTAAATATTTTAAAACAAGGAAGTATTGAAACCGTTAACTTGGCTAATAATCATACGCATGATTATTTACAGCAAGGATATGATGATACACGAGAAAACTTAAAGAAAAGCGGAATAGGCTATTTTGGCTATGAAGATACATATATTACAACGGTAAAGGGAGTCAAAGTAGGATTGCTTGGATATCCGGGCTGGGATGACACAAAAGAAGTAAGAAGTCAGATTAAAGACGGAATTAAGTCTTTAAAAGAAAAAGGCGCTAAAATTATTATTGTGCATTTCCACTGGGGATCTGAACGACACTATGTTCCTGATACAGCGCAGCAGGCACTGGCGAAGTATACAATTGATAACGGAGCAGATTTGATTTTAGGTCATCACCCTCACGTTGTTCAAGGAATTGAAGAATACAAAAATAAATTTATTGTCTATAGCTTAGGAAACTTTATGTTTGGCGGAAACAAAAATCCAAGTGATAAGGATACATTTGTATTTCAGCAGACGTTTACGATTAAAGATGGAAAGCTAACGACTAATAAAGACATCAATGTGATTCCATTCCGCATTTCTTCCACAACGGCGCGAAACGACTACCGACCTACGCCTTTAACAGGAGCAGAAAAGGATCGAGTGAAAAATAAACTGATTGATGTTTCCAATCAAATCAAACAGGAAAAGTGGACGGTCTACGATGAAGATAGTAAATGAAGCTCTCAGCACTGAGAGCTTTTTTTTATAAAATAAAGCAGAAATAACTAAAAAAATGATATAATGTAAAAAAATAGATAAAAGGTGGAACTATGGTTAATATAGGTGATATTATTTTTCAAATTCTTATGCTGCTGATCCTGATAGGAATAGCAGGAGTAATAATTGCATTTATTATAGGCTTAAAAAGGTTGATTCAAAAGCAGGGGGCAAATGAAAAAAGGCTTCAGAGAATGGAGCAAAAATTAGATGATATGCTGAAAAATAAAGAGTCATGACTATACAGAAGCACTGTTAACACATCAGTGCTTCTGAACTTGACATTTTATAAAAAAGCAGTAAGATGTGTATACATCGTTTATATAGGGAGGAAGCTACATGGCAAAGTCAAAAGCAAAAAAAATGCGTGATAAAATGACGCGTGAAGGAAAACGAAATCCAGAATTAAACCGCAGCCTGTTTATATTTGCAGACATGGAAACGCGCAAAACCAAAACAAAGAAGGAAAAACTTCAGCATCAGCACACAAAACATAAAAAACGATTATCAGACGGAGCGTACAGTACCGGAGATGATCGTTTTTTTATTGCGTTTCATACATCTACAAAATAAAAAAAGAGCTTTTTGACTATCTATCTTCACTTTGCCTCAAACATTTTTACTGTAAACTTTCACAAAAAACCCTTATGATAGGAAAAGAAGGAGATGAACTAAGAATGCTTACGATTGAAAAAGTACCTAAAAGCCAAGCGGGCGTTTTGCAAAATTTGTATTCTCTTTATCTCCATGATTTATCTGCGTATACACCTTCTTTAGATATTCGCGAAGATGGAGCTTTTTATTTTGAAGAGCTGCCCTTGTTTTGGAAAGTAGAAGGCCTCTCGCCATACTTTATTAAAGTAGATGATAAGCTGACGGGCTTTTTTTTACTTCTTGAACAGCCCGCACTTCAGCAAGAAGCAGATTACTGCATCAATGATTTTTTTATCTTAAACAAATACCGAAAGCAGGGCATTGCTTCTGAAACGGTAAAAGACATTTTCTCTCATCGAAAAGGAACGTATATGATTATTGAGCTTGCAGGCAATAAGCGGGCTATTTCATTTTGGAAACATATTTATGAAAGCTTACATATTTCCTTTCAAGAAAAGAAAATTGAACTTGACGGAGAGCCAACTCTTATTCAAACGTTTAGTGTGTAAAACCTTTCTGGAAAACAGAAGGGTTTTTTATTTAAACTAAATATTAACAATTTTCAACAAATTATGTATAATTAAAGATGCTTGTCGACATTTATTCACAGGAGTATTCCTGTAAAGGAGGAGTAAAATGAAAGCGTTATCTAATTTCTTCACGGCGCTTGTTCAGCGCTTTTTACCTGATCCGTTTGTATTTGCTTTAATCCTGACGCTGATTTTATTTGTATCAGGTATTGTTTTTACTCCTCACGGGCCGATTGAGATGGTTCAGTTTTGGGGAAGCGGCTTTTGGAACCTTCTTGCATTTGCGATGCAAATGAGCTTAGTGCTTGTCACAGGGCATGCGCTTGCTAGCTCGCCGCTTGTAAAGAAGTGGCTTGTAAACATAGCACTGTTAGCCAAAACTCCGGCGCAAGGGGTTATTCTGGTCACGCTAGGCGCAGCCATGGCTTGTATGATTAACTGGGGGTTTGGCTTAATTGTAGGTGCGCTGTTTGCGAAAGAAGTAGCGAAACGCGTGCCGGGATCTGATTATCGGTTTTTAATTGCCTGTGCTTACATAGGGTTTTTAACATGGCACGGAGGCTTGTCAGGTTCGATTCCTCTTGTCGCTGCTACACCTGGAAACCCAATGGAAAAAACGGCTGGACTTATTCCACTCTCAGACACAATTTTTACAGGCTACAACTTATTTATTACCCTCGGATTGTTGATTGTCCTGCCTATTATGACAAGACTGATGATGCCGACGGGAAAAGAAGTGGTAGAAATTGATCCAAGACTATTGGCAGAAGATGAAATGGCGCCGGCTACAGTTGTTGAGACAACTTCTTCTAAGCCAACATTTGCTGTACGCATGGAGAACAGCAGGTTTTTAAGTCTAACAATTGCACTTCTTGGGTATTCATATTTAATTTATTATTTTGCTACAAACGGTTTTAAAATGGATATCAACACAGTGAATTTATTGTTTTTTACGACGGGTATTTTACTTCACCGCACGCCTTTATCCTATATGAATGCCGTTTCCAATGCTGCGAAAGGAACCGCTGGGATTGTGATTCAGTTTCCATTCTACGCAGGTATTCAAGGCATGATGGAGCTATCAGGCTTAGGCGGGAAGCTAACAAACGCATTTATCTCGATTTCAAATGAAACGACATTTCCGTTTCTTGCGTTTTTAAGTTCTGGCGTTGTGAACTTTTTTGTTCCGTCAGGAGGAGGACACTGGGTTGTACAAGGACCTTTTATTATGCCGGCAGCTGAACAGCTCGGCGTAGATCCGGGAGTCGCTGCGATGGCCATTGCTTACGGAGAAGCATGGATGAATATGGCGCAGCCGTTTTGGGCACTACCTGCACTAGCTATCGCAGGGCTCGGAGCACGCGATATAATGGGCTACTGCGTGACGACCTTAATTGTATCAGGCTTTATTTTTGCTATAGGACTAACGTTTTTTTAATACGAAAAGGTCAGCTGAAAAGCTGACCTTTTTTCATTACTTTTTTCTTTCCCAAGCGTATCTATCTACTTTATAAACCAACTTCGCGCGCACTCCAGTCCCAAAATTCTTCTGCAAGCCGCTCATTTTTTGCTTTTGAAGAAGGAGGAGTCACGCGTTTTTTATAAAAATAAGCGCCGCTAATATGCGTCACTTCAGGACTGTCAGCTAAATAAATAGCTGTTTCGGCACCTTGAAGAGGTGTTAAAAAGAAAGGGCGAAGCACGGCGTGAACGCTTTTTCCAAAACCTGTTTGACGATTAACGCCGATAGCGGTAGAAACGGCTCCGGGGTGAAGGCAATTTACGGTTACAGAGGTGTCTTTTAACTTTTTACTTAAATGAACCGTAAATAAGTTATTTGCTAATTTAGACTGAGAGTATCCTCGCCATATTCCGAATCCTGTTGTTAAGTGAGGGTTGTTGAGGTCTATTTTTCCCGCTTTATGAGCACCGGATCCAACGTTTATAATGCGTCCCTGTTGAGATTTTTTCAGCGGATCTAAAAGTAAATTAGTTAATAAAAAGTGACCCAAATGATTGACACCAAGCATCATTTCAAATCCGTCTTGTGTTGTTTCCCGCTTAATTGTCACGACGCCCGCGTTATTAATCAGCACATCAAGTACACTGTAGCGAGACGTAAAGTCTTCACTGAAAGCCCGGATACTGTCAAGAGAACCTAGGTCACAGGTCATAAGAGATATGGAATCCGATCCGCTTTGGCGTTTCGCTTCTTCTAAAGCGGCATTTCCTCTTTCTTCATTTCGGCATACCATAATGACTTCGAAGCCTTTTTTAGCTAGTTCAATCGTTGTGGCCAGCCCCATTCCTGAATTGGCACCTGTAATTAGCGCTCGTTTTGCTGTCATGAGTATGTTCCTCCCAACTACATCTTTTTTCTAGTGTATAAGATAAGAAGATATGTCGTCCACTTCTAGCTTTTTCTTTTATTTCTTTCATGCTTTAGAAAAGTATGTAAAATGTGCACAGGGGAGAAAATGTTGCACAAAGGTCAATATTTTACACCCTACTCGTCAATTAAAGCGGTTTCATAAATAGCGGATTTCGCTAAAATAAGACATAGGGAGGTGCTAGTAAGATGAATAGCCAAAGTAAATTACAGGAGACAGAATATGTTCCTTTAGAGCAAGAACTTAAAAGAGAACCATCAGTTAATACGAAAAAACGTAAAAATTTGAAAAATGCAGGTTTATTTGCTCTATTTGTAGGGCCCGCACTTTTAGCGTTTTGTGTGATTGTACTTATACCATTTTTTACAGGGATTTATTACTCATTTACAGACTGGAACGGAGTAAACGGCACGATTAACTGGGTGGGGCTTGATAACTTCAAGTACTTGTTCACCGAAGATAAGCAGTTTCAGCAGTCGTTTTGGATCACAACAAAATATACGGTCGTTGCGATTATCTTAACGAATGTGGTTGGGTTCGTGTTAGCAATCCTTGTTACTCAAATGTTAAAAACACGAAATATTTTACGTACGGTTTTCTTTATGCCGAATTTAATTGGCGGACTTTTACTAGGATTTGTATGGCAGTTCATTTTCGTAAAAGGATTTGCATCTATCGGACAAATCACGGGAATCTCGCTTTTTGAACTTCCTTGGTTGGGAGACGCAAAAACAGCATTTTGGGGCATCGTGATTGTAAGTGTATGGCAAGGAGCAGGTTATATCATGCTTATTTACACAGCAGCACTGCAAAACGTACCGCAAGAGCTGATTGAAGCAGCAAAAATTGACGGAGCAAGCAGATGGCAAATTCTTCGTCACATTACAATTCCAATGGTAGCGCCGGCAGTAACGGTTTGTTTATTCTTAACGATTTCATGGTCATTTAAAGTATTTGATGTCAACTTATCATTAACAAACGGTGGTCCATTCAAATCAACAGAAATGTTAGCGCTTAACATTTATACAGAAGCATTTGTGAATAACAGATACGGTCTAGGTGAAGCAAAAGCCTTAATTTTCTTCATCGTCGTAGCAGCGATTACGATTATTCAAGTAACATACACGAAGAAGAAGGAGGTTGAATCGTAATGGGAAACAAATATACGAGCAAAACCTTTATTGTTGAAATTTTAGCGGTCCTGCTTGGACTGGTGTTCTTGGTTCCCTTTTATTACGTGCTTTCAAACTCACTGAAGTCATTTGCAGAAATTTTATCAAACACATCGGCACTGCCAACAACGATTCAGTTTCAAAACTTTGTTAATGCATTTAACCAAATGAACTACTTAAAAGTGCTTAGCAACTCGCTGATCATTACAGTCATCAGTAACGCAGTTCTAGTCATCTTCTGTTCAATGGCAGCTTACATGCTGGTTCGAACAAAGAAAAAAATCAGCAGCATTATCTTTATGGCATTCGTAGCGGCAATGGTTATTCCATTTCAATCCATCATGATTCCACTTGTAAAAGTAGCAGGAAACTTAAATCTGTTAAACAGCATTTGGGGTATTGTGATCATGTACTTAGGCTTCGGTTCAGGTATGACGATTTTCTTATACCACGGATTTATTAAAGGAATTCCAGTTGAGCTAGAAGAAGCGGCAATCATCGACGGATGCTCACGTCTAGGCGTATTCTGGAGAATTGTATTCCCGTTATTAAAGCCAATTACAGTGACTGTCGTCATCTTAAACAGCCTATGGATTTGGAATGACTTCTTACTTCCGTCTCTTGTTTTGCAAGATCCTGAGCTAAGAACGATTCCGCTTGCGACATTCTTCTTCTTTGGTCAGTATACAAAGCAGTGGGATTTAGCACTAGCAGCACTTGTAATCAGTATTATCCCGCTATTAATCTTCTTCTTTGCAATGCAAAAACACATTGTTAAAGGAATTACAAGCGGTTCAATTAAATAATAGAAGCGGCAACAGGGCTGGTTTTGAGGCTGAGGCATCAAAACCAGCAGCAAATAGGGAGGAACGGAAAATGGCATTTAAAATGAAAAAATGGCCTTTAGCAGTAGGTGTTTTATCGGCTACGCTGTTATTTTCAACCGCATGTTCAAACGAAAGCGCATCTGGTAATAAAAAAAGCGGCGGAGATCAAGTAGTAGTAGATGTATTTCAAGGAAAAGTAGAAATTGCAGATCAGCTAAAAGCTCTAACTGATCAATATACAAAAGAACATCCAAACGTGAAGTTCAATATCCAAACGGTTGGTGGAGGAGCTGACGGTGCAGCAGCTTTAAAAGCGCAGTTTGCGTCGGGCAATGCACCTGACCTTTTCACAAACGGAGGATATCAAGAGGCGAAAACGTGGAAAAATAAATTAGAAGATTTATCGGATCAGCCTTGGATTGATGACGCGTACGAAAACACACTTACTCCAATGACGATGGACGGTAAAGTATATGGACAGCCGATCAGTCTTGAAGGCTATGGATTTACATATAACAAAAAACTGTTCAAAAAAGCAGGCATTAAAGAACTTCCAAAAACATATTCGGAATTAGAAGCAGCGGCTAAAAAGCTAAAAGCTGCCGGTATTACGCCATTTTCTATCGGCTACGGCGAGTGGTGGGTGCTTGGAAACCACGGCTTAAACATTCCATTTGCCAGTCAAAAAGATCCGGATGCATTTATTAAAGGATTAAATGACGGCAGTACGAAAATTGCAGGAAACGAGCAGTTCAAACAGTATGTAAAGCTGCTTGATTTAACAGTGAAATATGGAAATAAAAATCCGTTAACGACGGACTATAACACGCAAGTAACGAAATTTGCGAACGGTGAAGCAGCGATGATTCAGCAAGGAAACTGGATTCAGCCAATGCTTGATAAAATTACGCCGAACATGGATGTAGGGATTCTACCTATGCCGCTAAGCGACGATGCAGCTGCATCTGACAAGCTTGCAATTGACGTTCCAAGCAACTGGGTTATTCACAAACAAGCACCAGCGGCAGATAAAAAAGCAGCAAAAGACTTCTTAAACTGGATGGTCACATCTAAAGAAGGTCAAAAAGCGCTAATAGAAGACTTCAAGTACATTCCAGCCTTTAAGTCAATCGAAGCAAAAGACATCGGACCTTTAGGTGAAGAACTTCTTAAATATTCTAAGGATCAAAAAACGCTTCCTTGGGAATGGACAAAATTCCCTGAAGGCGTAACGCAAAAATTTGGAGCAGATGTACAAGAATACATCGGCGGCCAAACATCTGAAGATGAGCTGTTAAAATCATTAGATAAAAGATGGGCTGAGTTGAAGTAATGGAAAAGACAACCTTTGGGTTGTCTTTTTTTGTGGAATCAAAAATGTAATATTTTTGTATCTTTATCCTTTTTATAGAAATTAATTGTGTATAAAAGGTTAGATATTCCTATTTAGATAGGTTAGCTGAAACTTTATAATGGATAATATAGGGAAAAATTTGATTAAATACAAAAAGTTTGATGGTTTTCTAATTACAGTGATAAAAGAGGGAATTTAATGGGTAAAGTGTATGAAGCAAGTTCGCTGCTTGCTTATGCAAAAGAGCGTGTAAGTACATATAAAAAGCTTAATGAAGAACTAGGTGATCTGATGAAAATATGGCAAATGTATTGCACCGACGAAGCTGTTCAACTGACAGCAAAGAATAAACAAAAGAATGAAGATTTTTTTGATAGGGGACTTATGGGAGAGTCTCTTCAGCACAGCTGGGAATCTATTGTAATGGAAACTTTTCAAGAAGGAGAGTATAAGGACTATATAACATATAAAGGGCGTTCGAATCCCCCTATTTTCTCACAAAAGGCTACTCAGCATTTAGACCGTTATTTAACAGACAGTGCTGAAATACTACAGGTAGTTCATAATGATGATAATTATTATGCAATTAATATTACAAATATTTTAGAATGTATTGATTATGAAAATTCGATACCTAATAAGTTTGGTGGTTTTGAACAAATAGCATTTATAGAAAACGAATTGAAAAAGAGTCATATTTTCCGTACAAAATCAACCAAGCATCGTTTCGGAGATTTTCCAATAATCTCTCAAGAAATTTATGTATCAGATGACGTACGCGATTATATCCTTCAAAGTGATTTAACCGGTTTTACTTTCTATGAAGTATGGTCATCACAAGAAGAAGAAGCATCAGTTGAAGAGTTAAATCCATTTGTTCGGGAATCGCTCGATGAGGATGTGGAAGCTCACTTACAAGCATATTATGGGCCGATTATCCGCCGTGTCGAAGCAGAATCAGCTGAGGTGACAGAGGCAGGTTTTTATGAAATGGCTCCTACAGAATCAGTGCCGTTTTATACGGTCGCAACACATGGTTATAGTACGCTTCGCCTGCCGACACCCCCTGGATTAGACAGCGCGTACGTTGAACTGGTGATGCATGCAGATCAAGATCCGTTTGAAGATAAAAGGTACAGCTGGATTCCACAAGTCATGCATCAAGTAGGAAGCTTTGCAGTAAACCATATGAATTGGATTGGTCAGTGGATGGTATTTCCAAATCAAGAGCTGGATCGCTACGTGGATACCTATGAACGAACGTTAACAGGTGAAAAAGTGAAGCTGCCATTACAGGTTCAACCGTATTCACCAGAAAGCGGCTTTTGTGGTGTTATGGTCGTGCCGCCTCTGCCGCAGTGCCAAGAGGCATTTATGATGCCGTATCTTGAAAACGGAAAAGAAACCCACGGAGAGTGGCCAGTCTATTTCCATACGCTTCTCCCTTTGTACGAAGAAGAAATGGAGTACTATTTCCAGCATGGACAAGAAGCGTTGCTAGAAAAGATGATGGAAAATGGCATCGAACACTTATTTAACTTACATAGACCTAATACGTTTAAGGAAAAAAGAAAAGGCTTTTTCGGCAGATTTAATAAGTGATAAATAAAAAGAGGCTGGGACAAAAGTATGTTAGACGAAGTGAAAAACGAACCATTTATCAACCATGTTGATGAGTGGTTCGTTTTTTTGTTAGGGTAAACGTAGGTTTCACCTGTTTAGATTCTTCTAGCCGTTGATTGGAGGGCAAGACGAAGACTCCTGCGGGAAAAGCGGAACAGATGAGACCCCGCAGGAGCGTAAGCGACGAGGAGGCTCAGCGTCCGCCCGCGGAAAGCGAAGTCTTGCACGGAAATCAACGGCGGTGTCTCAAGCGGTTCAGCTCATGTCTCTCATTTGTTCGTCTTTAGATTGGATTCAACTCGTTATGTCCTAGCCTCTTTTTATTTTGCTTCTTCTTACAAAAAGGGAGAAAGCGCGCTCTTTCCTGTGTGGTTACTTAACTTCTTGGCCAAAGCATAACCGCTACGCCAATCAGACACACAAGTCCGCCAATCCAATCGTATGTATCGGGCATTTTTTTATCAACCCACCACGCCCAAAACAGGCTTAAAACAATAAAAATACCGCCGTAAGCTGCATATACACGTCCAAAGTCAGGGAACGACTGCCACGTAGCAATGACGCCGTACAGCACCAAAGCAATACCGCCCAGAAGTCCTAACCAGCTCGAAGCTCCTTCGCGCAGCCACTGCCAAATCAAATAGCCTCCGCCAATTTCAGCAAGACCTGCTAAGATAAAAAGAAAAATCGCTTTAATCATAACCTATACTCCTTATATCATCATTTCGTCTCTTTATTCTATCTTACTTTTTTCGTTTGATGAACCATTCGTTTGCTTTAAATAAGCGCACTGGAAAGCATTCCTTTATCAATTTGTCTTCAAACCTGCTAAACTATTAATAGTATGAGTTTATGTGACTGTTTGTACGAGTGCAAAGAGCTATGTAATGACTGCTCCTCAGAGTACTTTTACAGGTAGACGTTAGCAGGAAATTGACTAATTAAAAGAATAAGACGTTTAACAGTATAAAAAAGTAAAAAGAATGCAGATATAGGGGTTTGGTAAAATGAGTTTAGATCATAAAGTGATACGCATTGAACTGCCTACGCCATTTCCAATTGGACCAGTGAATGTGTTTTTATTAAAAGCAGACAAGGTAACGTTAATTGATGCAGGTATGAAAACCAAAGAAGCGTGGAGCGTTTTTGAAGAGGCGCTTCGTAAAGAAGGATATAAAGTAACGGATATTGAACAAGTTATTCTGACTCATCAGCATCCGGATCACACTGGATTTTTAGAATGGCTGCCGAGTGATATACCGGTTTACGGTCATAAGCTTGTGGAGCCTTGGATTTATCAAGATGAAGAGTTTGTTCAGCAGCATAGTGAGCTATATCGTAATTTTCTTACGGAGTTTGGAGTCAGTGATGATGTAATGGAAGAATGGCTTCGTAAAGCAACGGCTGCAATTCAAGTATATTCACCTAAAGGGCAGAAGCTGGCAGGCTATTTAAAAGAAGGCGATACACTTCCGTATGCGAATGAGTGGGAAGTAATTGAAGCGCCGGGACATTCTTTGAGTCAGCTGATGTTTTACAATCGAAAAGAAAAAGTCGCGTTTGGCGGAGATCATATTTTGCCAAAAGTCCCGTCAAACCCGTATTTAGAGCCAACTATTCAAAACCCTAAGCCAACGCCGCTATTGGACTACTTAGCGTCTCTAGAAAAAACGTTGAACTACGACATTGATTTGATTTACAGCGGTCATGGTGAACCGCTTAGTGACATTCATTCTTTAATTATGGAACGTATTCAAAAGCAGCATAAATGGGCGCTGCGCGTGTTACAAGCGATGGGGGAAGGAAAGAAAACAACGCTTGAAGTCAGCGCTGCATTTTTCCCGGATATGTATCAAAAAGCACCTGACTTTATTTTCTCAGAAGTGTACGGCCAGCTTACGTATCTAGAAAAAGAAGGCTACGTGGAATTAACAAAAAATAAAGACGGCGTCTTACTGTGGGAAGCTGCACGCGTACTTGCTCCTCAGTCATAACATAAAAAAACCAGCTTCTTTAAAGAAGCTGGTTTTGTCTGCTTATAGTGAATGCAAGCGCTCAATGCGTTTTTCAAGCGGTGGATGAGTAGAAAATAAGCGTGAGAATTTTTCTTTACCGCTAATTTTAAAAGCGGCAATTGATTTTTGACGGTCATCTACTAATGAAGTAGTATGACGAAGCGATTCTAATGCATAAATCATTTTTTCCTTGCCGCCGAGTTTAGCTGCAAGCTCATCAGCTTTGAATTCACGTCTTCTTGAATGCCAGAAAATAATTGGGCTGCTTAAGATACTAAAGAGAATCTCAAATACAATCGATGTAAGGAAATAAACAACCATCGCAAACTCTTCTCGCACAAAGTTTGACACCGCTTTGGCTACTAAACGAGAGAAGAAAATAACGAATGTATTTAATACTCCTTGCAGAAGCGTAGTTGTGACCATATCACCGCTTTTAATATGCGCTATTTCGTGAGCGATAACGCCGCTGATCGCATCGCGGTCCATTCGTTCCAGCATTCCGCTTGAAACGGCAACAAGCGAGCGTCTTTTACTTGGCCCTGTTGCAAACGCGTTAACTTCGGCTGAGTGATAAATTCCGACCTGAGGCATTTTTCTTAATCCTGCCACAGATGCAAGTCGGTGCGTTTCTTCTAAAACAAATCGTTCGTATTCACCTTGAGGGGAACGTTCATCAATAACTTGAACACCCATCATCCACTTTGCCATTAAGCGTGACATCATAAGAGAAATAATCGCGCCGCTGAAGCCGGCAATGACGCTAAATGCCAGCAGGCCGCCGTAACCGCCGCTTCCCATATAGCTTTGAACACCTAATAAAGATGTAATCGTTGTGATTGTAATTAATACTAAAATATTAACGAAAATAAACAGTGAAATTCGTTTTAGCACAAGTCTTCCTCCTTTAACTAATACGTGCATGATAGGTATACGGTTAGTAGAGAGGAAAGGTTTCATTTATTTATTCAAATTTACTAAAAAGATTACTATGTTAAGTAGTTAAATTGTAAATATCAAATGGAATGCATTGTTTACTCTATAATCCAGAGCGTTTTTTAAAAATAAATTTCATAATTTACGTCTATCTTGGGACAAGGCGTACTAAAATAATAAAAAAAGGTGTTCAACTCATGAACACCTTTTTGGTAAACATATTTAAAGATTACTAGTCAATAACTTCATGACGTTTAAAAATTAACCTTAGGCTCTGTACCTAATTTAATTCGTTTGAAGTTTTTAATATGCTTCCATGTAATGAAAACAAAAATAACGGCTGCAAATACGATTAGTACAACATCACCTACATAAATTGATGCTAAAAAGGCAACCAATGCGCCAATAGGTGAAGATAAGGATACGTATTTAGAAATTTTGAGAGAAATTAAAAAAGCAAGAATCCCTAGAATGAAAGCTAATGGTGAAAATGCAAGGAATACACCAGCGGCAGTCGCTACAGATTTTCCTCCTTTAAACTTTGCAAAAACCGGATAGCTATGTCCAAGAATAGCAATAAATCCAGGGACAAGCATATGCAAGTGACTATTCATCATAAGCGGTAAACAGACGGCTAGCGAGCCTTTTGCTATATCGCCGATCAATACTATAATACCTGCTTTCTTTCCTAAAGTGCGAAAGGTATTAGTAGCTCCTAAGTTACCGCTTCCGTGCTTACGAACATCGGTTTTGTAAAACCCTTTTCCAATCACTAAAGCAAAAGGAATTGATCCAATTAAATAAGCTAATAAGATAATTATAGCGTTTGTTAGTACGTTCATTATTGGCACCTCAAATTGTGTTGTTAGTATTCATTAAAATATAAATGCGGTAAAAGCAGTTTTTTGTATGGCTAAAGGCTTCTAGTTTTTTCGGTGGAGTTTTTGTAAATTCCATTGGATTTCTAGTGGAACAACCCAATGCTTTTTAGTATGTTAAGATATTTTTGAACTTTTAAGCCTTAATACGTATTAGTATAGATTGATATGTCTATTATGAATATGTAAAAAGAAGAAAAGAGAAGAAACGAAAAGGCAAAAACAAAAAAACTTGTAATACAATTTTAAAAATATAACATAAATATTTAAAGGTTAAAAGATATTTTGGGTATATTGTAGTAGGAAAAAGCGTTTTGATCATTTTTTTATGAAAAACAAGACAAAAAAATTAACAAATCCAAAAAAATATAATAAAATGTAAAACAGTGTTTCGAAATATTAACTTCTTAAAATTGAAAGGGGTTCTGCACTTGTTGTGGACAGATATCAAAGAACGAGAAGTAGTTATGTACAAAAACTGCCAGGCGAAAATTTTAGAAAAAAAAGGGCCGAATAAAATAGTCGTTCGAAATCTAGAATTCCCGGAAAAAGGCGATTGGATATCAGCCGAGCTTGATTTTGAGGCTGTTGAAAAATTTGAGAAGAGTCGAGAACACTAATACAAAAAACATTTTATAATACTTCTATTTATCATATAAGAAAAAGCCGAGCTTACATTTTGAGTTCGGCTTCTTTGTTGATGTTTACTTCATTCTCTCGACGAAGAGCTCCTCGTTATTACATGTAAAACAAAGCCTTTTCCTCTCATTCATTTTCCACTACTACACTAGTCCCGTATAAAAACGTATCTTTATATGGGACTATCGATTTATTTTTAGTACACGTATTTTTGCCACTTTTTTCATATACAACCGTTCAGAAACAAAACCTCTGTGCATACATTGAAGACAAAGGGGGAGGATACATTGGGAAAAACAAGTCGTATATTGAAATGGGTCAGCGGAGGATTAGAGGCTCTTTGGGGGATTCCAATTCTAGGCGGGACCTTGGTTATTGGCCTAGCCTACACGCCGCTTATTTTAATGCTCGCATTGCATATTGTAGGTTTAGTATTTGCGATTAAAACAAACAAAGTTCGGACAGGGCATATCATGGGAATTGTCTGTTCTGCTATTGCGTGGATTCCAATTGTCGGCATGATCATGCACATCTTAACGGCTATTTTCTTACTTATAGAAGCAGCCAAAGATAATGAACCATCTGAAGACGCAGCATAAAAGAAGAGCCTCCTGATTTTAGGTGGTTTTTTATATTTCCAAATAAAGACTGGTAGGCTCTTTTGCTTTGAAAAATCCTTTTTATGTTAGAATATTAGAAGTATTTTCTAAAAAAGGGGGTAAACACAATAGATAAAGAAAATCAAAAGAAGAACAGATTTCTTGCCGTAGGAGTTATATTAGCCGCTCTTGTAAGTTTTATATTTCTACTATGGAGTATAGGCTGGGTAATTCCAAATGCAATGAGTGCCAGCGGCTATAAAGGTAAAGAAACGTTTATTGATTTAAATGTGTTTAACGGAAACAAAGCAGAATTTGAAAGATACTAGTTTACTAGAAAGGTAAGAGATGGAGGAAAAAATAATGCCTACTTATAACAAGCTAGTGCGAGATAAAATTCCAACAATGATTGAGCAAAGTGGAAACACCTTCAAATCACGCGTGCTGCAGCGAGAGGAGTATCAAAATGAGCTGAAGGAAAAGGCAAAAGAAGAGCTTCAAGAATACATAGAAGCCCAAACCCATCAAGATGCTATTGAAGAACTCGCAGATTTACTGGAAGTTATGCAGGCGCTAGCAGCTGTGCACGGAGCCACGCCAGAACAGCTGGAGAAAGTGCGTGAGGAGAAGGCGAAGGAGCGCGGGAAGTTTGATGGTCGAATTTATTTAGTGGAAACAGAAGAAGCGTAGTTTGGTGGTGCAATAGTGGAAGGAGCGAGCGGTGGCAGGTGAGTTTCAATTTAAAAGTAGGAGAAATAAAAAAAACTTATTTAACAGAACAAGAAATTTGGAAGATCATTAATCAATTTTTCGCTAATGGTCACTTTACCACAACATATAAATATGGATTGATGAAAGCTTTAATTGAAAACCTATATAATGTTGACAATCGGTTAGTCCTCACGTTTGATCAAGTGTATTTTTCATTTGCTAAAATATATTGGAACTTGGTTATTCATCATGATTTGAATCAATTAAATACGTCCAACAGACAAGCTGGAATTCAAAAAGAGTTAAAGGAATTTCAGTTAATGCATGGTATCCCCAATAAAGTAGTATTTGATCATTTACCAAGTAATCTTCAATTGCAATTAGTAGAAAGAACTAAAAAAGTGGGGGCAAGGTATGTAGTAGGGGCGTTATACGGAGATATGGAAGGTTCTGTTTATGAGTTTGATAAAAGAACAGAATACATAAAGTTTAATAGCAGTATCTATATTTTTTTACAAAAATATAGACAAATTGTTACTCATTTAACCAATTATCATTTGGCGAAATTTTTAGAAAAGCATAATGACAAAAATAAGTTGGAAGATGTCTTGTTGAAAGTGGAAAATATATCAAAACGCGAATCGCTGCATGCATTCTATAACATCCTTTGGAAATATGAAACAAAAGAATGTTTTTATTGTGGGAAAGTTCTTTCTGATAAACGCATCGCTACTCATGTAGATCATTTTATTCCATGGAGTTATATCCAATCAGATAATATGTGGAATTTGGTGCTAAGCTGTCAAAGCTGCAACACAAAAAAGAGCAATAAACTTGCTAAGAGCTTATATCTTGAGAAGATGTTTGTTCGTAATGAGAATCTTAAATTAACAGCAGTTCACAATGATTTTAACTATTATTCGGAGCGTAAATTAGAAGCTCTTTATGAGTATGCTGGAATGAATGGATACGTAGAAAACTGGTCTTCTTAAACCCGAGTATTTCTCTTTTCATCTCAGTTACAAAATCCCCTCTTGAAATTTTGTTCATCAAACAAGTAAACTAAAGACATAAGTTTGGTAAAATTGGGATAAGAAATTCATGAGGTAAGGGAGAACAAGTCGATGGAGATGGATCAAGAGAAATTTAATAAAGTGATTGAAGCGGCAAGGATGTATTATATTCTTGATTATAATCAAAGTGAAATTGCAAAAAAGCTTGGTGTATCAAGGCCTACGGTTTCTCGATTGCTGCAGACAGCAAAAGAAGAAGGCATTGTTCAAATTAAAATTGTGGATTCATCTATCAATAGTGAAAAATTGTCTTCTCAGCTTGAACAAAAATTCAATCTAAAAAAAGCAATCGTCACACCGGTGCCTCAATATGAAAATCACATTATTAAAAGTCATCTAGGCGTGGCAGCAGCTGACTATCTCTATGACATCGTAAAAGATGGAGATATTATTGGGGTGACGTGGGGAACAACTCTTTATCAAGTGGCCATCGATTTAAAACAAAAGTATGTGAATGACGTGCAGGTTGTGCAGTTAAAAGGCGGAGTAAGCCATTCGGAAACGAGCACATATGCTTCTGAAATTATGTACTTATTTGGAAAGGCATACAATACGCCTCCTATGCATCTTCCTCTGCCTGTGATTGTCGATCACGTGGTAGTCAAAAAAGCAATGGAAACGGATCGTCATATTAAGCGCATTTTAGATTTAGGCAAGCAAGCCAACATTGCCGTGTTTACTACGGGCCCCATCAAAACGGATTCGCTGCTTTTTCAGCTTGGCTACTTTTCCGAACAAGATGTAGAGATGATTTCCTCCCGAGCGGTAGGAGACATTTGTTCACGCTTTTTTGATAAAGATGGACAAATTTGCAATGAAAGCCTGGATGAACGGACGCTTGGACTTGATTTGGAGGAGCTTAAGAAGAAAGAGTACGCCATTTTAGTAGCTGGCGGGGATCAGAAAATCGACAGCATTTACGGAGCGCTGCAAGGGAAATTTGCAAATGTACTCGTTACTGATCAGTTCACGGCGCGCTTTTTATTAGATAAACAAGAGTAAAGGAGATGAAGACGCTGTTTTTTCAAGAGCAAAAGCTTCATCGCATTGAAATAGTAGAAGATATTGCATCTTATTCGGCGTCATCTCTGCAGGCACAGCGAAACAGGTATCCTTTTCAAACAGATGTCTCAAAAGACGGGGTAATTGCTAAAGGAACCACGGGCTATATCATTAAACGGTGGGGAAGAATGTACTTTTCTCCTGATGCTAATCAAAAAGGAATTGAACAATTTACGCCGCCTGTTCAGCCATATGTATTGATTCCTTATAAAAAGGTAAAGAATAAGTACAGAATCGTATTGTCATTTGTGATAAAAGCTGAAAAATAAGGGAAGACTTCCGAGTGCGGAAGTCTTTTTTTATTCACTAAAACAGCAGCTATAAATATTTTTGAACAAATGTAAATATATCTGTTTACAATTGTTCAAAGCTATTATATAGTAAGGGTGTAAGTTGTTGAAAACGTTTTAGTGGATGCACAATATGCAGATACTTTTAGGGGGAAAACGTCATGAGAATGGTTGACTTAATTGAAAAAAAACGTAATGGACATGAATTAAATAAAGCAGAAATCGATTTTATTATCGAAGGTTATACAAAAGGGGATTTACCTGATTATCAACTATCGGCATTTGCGATGGCGATTTACTTTCAAGGAATGACGCAGGAAGAACGCGTAAATTTAACGCAAGCAATGGTTGAATCAGGCGATCAAATCGACTTATCAAAAATTGAAGGTATTAAAGTAGACAAACACAGCACAGGCGGCGTAGGTGATACAACAACACTTGTATTAGGACCTTTAGTAGCTGCGGTTGATGTACCGGTTGCTAAAATGTCTGGCCGCGGCTTAGGACATACTGGCGGTACGATTGATAAACTTGAAGCAGTGCCTGGCTTCCACGTTGAAATTACAAACGAAGAATTTATTCGTTTAGTAAATACAAATAAAATTGCCGTTATCGGCCAAAGCGGAGACTTAACGCCAGCGGATAAAAAACTTTATGCGCTTCGTGATGTAACCGCAACGGTTGATTCGATTCCGTTAATTGCAAGCTCAATTATGAGTAAGAAAATTGCCGCTGGAGCAGATGCCATTTGCTTGGACGTAAAAACGGGGAACGGCGCATTCATGAAGAAGCTTGAAGACGCTGAAGAATTAGCAAAAGCAATGGTTGAAATCGGAAAAGGCGTAGGCCGAAACACAAAAGCAATCATTTCAGATATGAGCCAGCCTCTAGGTTTTGCGGTTGGTAATGCGCTTGAAGTGAAAGAAGCAATCGACACGTTAAAAGGCGAAGGCCCTGAAGATTTAACGGAGCTTTGCTTAACATTAGGAAGTCATATGGTTGTACTTGCTGAAAAAGCAAGCAGCTTAGACGAAGCGCGTGCAATGCTTCAAGAAGTAATTAAAAACGGAAAAGCATTAGAATCATTTAAAACATTCTTAAGCGCACAAGGCGGAGACGCTTCTGTGGCAGACGATCCGTCTAAATTACCGGATGCAGCGCACAAAATTGAAGTACCAGCAAAAGAAGATGGATACATTTCAGAAATCGTTGCAGAAAAAATTGGCGTAGCAGCAATGAAGCTAGGTGCAGGACGTGCAACAAAAGAATCTGAAATCGACTTAGCAGTTGGTATTATGCTTAATAAAAAAGTTGGAGATTCAGTGAAAAAAGGCGACTCTCTTGTTACAATCCACAGCAATAGCGAGGATGTACAGGAAGTAATGGATATCGTTTATGATTCTTACAGCACGGTCGCTGAAAAAGTAGAAGCTCCAACGTTAATTTATAAAGAAATTCATTAAGAAAGAGAGAGGAAGAACAAAATGAGTCAAAACATTACGGGTATTATTGATCATACATTATTAAAAGCAGATGCAACAGAAGAGCAAGTTACGGTTTTAGCACAAGAAGCAAAAGAATATTCATTCGCTTCAGTTTGCGTAAATCCAACGTGGGTAAAAAAAGCAGCTGAGTTATTAAAAGATGCTCCAGAAGTAAAAGTGTGTACGGTAATTGGCTTTCCTCTTGGAGCTACGACTTCAGCAGTAAAAGCATTTGAAACAACAAATGCAATCGAAAACGGTGCAGATGAAGTAGATATGGTAATCAACATCGGCGCGTTAAAAGATAAAAACTATGACTTAGTGCAAAGCGACATTCAAGCAGTAGTGGATGCTGCAAAAGGAAAAGCGCTAGTAAAAGTAATTATTGAAACAGCTCTTTTAACAGACGAAGAAAAAGCAAAAGTTTCTGAGCTAGCTGTAAAAGCTGGAGCTGATTTTGTTAAAACGTCAACAGGCTTCTCTACAGGAGGCGCAACGGTAGAAGACGTAGCGCTTATGAGAAAAACGGTTGGACCAGATGTAGGTGTAAAAGCTTCTGGCGGCGTTCGAGGCTTAGAAGATGCAAAAGCAATGATTGAAGCTGGTGCAACACGTATTGGTGCAAGCTCTGGCGTATCAATTGCAAAAGGTCAATTAAGCAACTCTGATTATTAATAAATGACAGCAGGTTAGTACTAACTAACCTGCTGTAAACTAAGCAAAGGATGATGACTGTGGAGCCAAAACAATTAATAGATGAAGCAATCGCAGCAAGCAAACAAGCACATGTACCGTATTCTCACTTCCATGTTGGTGCAGCTCTTTTAACAACCGATGGGAAGATTTATCGTGGATGTAATATTGAAAACGCTTCCTATGGATTGACGAACTGTGCTGAGCGAACGGCTATTTTTAAAGCTGTTTCAGAAGGGGACAAGCAGTTTTCAGCTATTGCAGTTGTAGGAGATACGGACGGCCCAATTTCTCCTTGCGGCGCATGCAGACAAGTATTAGCTGAGTTCTGTGATGATCACACACAAATTATCTTAGCAAACCTAAAAGGAGATTTTGTGATTACAAACATTAACGAAATCTTACCAGGCTATTTTTCATCAAAAGACTTACAAAAATAAGTAAGCAGTGGAGGATACTATGAAATATTTAATTGGCATCTTAGGATTACTCGTTGTCTTTGGATTAGCGTATCTTGCAAGTAATAACCGTAAAGAAATCAAATATAGACCAATCGTTATTATGGTTGTGATTCAGCTTCTTTTATCAGCTTTACTTCTAAACACAAAGTTTGGCTTGATTATTATTAATGCGATTGCCAGCGTTTTTGGAAAGCTGCTTTCATACGCAAATGAAGGCGTAGAGTTCGTATTTGGCGGAATCGCGAATAAAGGATCAATGCCGTTTTTCTTAAACGTGCTGCTTCCAATCGTTTTTATCTCTGTCTTAATCGGGATTTTACAGCACTTTAAAATTCTTCCTTTCATTATGAAATGGATTGGGTTGGTTCTCAGTAAGATTAACGGAATGGGAAAATTAGAGTCTTATAACGCAGTAGCTTCTGCCATTGTAGGTCAGTCAGAAGTATTTATTACCGTTAAAAAGCAATTAGACAAACTGCCGCCAAACCGTTTATATACGCTTTGTGCATCAGCTATGTCGACTGTTTCAATGTCCATTGTTGGTGCTTATATGACAATGATTGAACCAAAATACGTAGTAACAGCAATTGTGATTAACTTATTTGGCGGATTTATTATTTCTTCTATCATTAACCCTTACACAGTAACGGATCAAGAAGATATTTTAGAGGTACAAACAGGTCATAAGCAAACGTTCTTCGAAATGCTTGGCGAATATATTATGGACGGATTTAAAGTAGCGATTATCGTAGGTGCGATGCTGATTGGTTTCGTTGCGCTGATGGCTGCGATTGATAACGTGTTTGAAATGCTGTTTGGTCTGTCGTTCCAGCACCTGCTTGGCTATGTGTTTGCACCGTTTGCATTCATCATGGGTGTTCCTGCTTCAGAAGTAGTAGCAGCGGGCGGAATTATGGCAACAAAACTTGTAACAAATGAATTTGTGGCAATGATGAGTCTTTCAGATATGGCTTCAACATTCAGTGCTAAAACACTTGGAATTGTATCCGTATTCTTAGTATCATTTGCTAACTTCTCATCAATTGGAATCGTGTCAGGAGCGGTTAAAGGCTTAAGTGAAAAGCAAGGAAATACAGTAGCGCGCTTTGGTCTTCGTTTACTGTATGGAGCTACGCTTGTAAGCGTACTGTCAGCGATTGTTGTCAGCTTCATTTTATAAGTGTAATAGAAACAGAAAGAAAAGCAGTTTCCTTTTCAAAAGGAATTGCTTTTTCTTTTTTACATGTAAACCATAGCTCCGCGCATCCTAAAGAAAAACATCGACACAGAGGAGGACAAGAAAAGCTGGGGGCTTTTCTTACTGAAAAATGGATCAAATTGGACTGTTGCTGTCAGGTGCAGCTTTATTTTTAAACGGACTCATGCTGCTTGGAAAAGCAGATGAAAAAAACGTAGGCGTATTTAACTTATTTGTTGGAGCTTTTCAAGTTATTGTTCCGTTTTATTTAATTATTACGTCAGATCAAAGCAACTGGATTTTGTATGAAAGAACGGCAATCTTTTTATTTGGCCTTACGTATTTATATGTAGGCGTGACGGTATTAAAGGGAATGCAGGGAACAGGGCTTGGCTACTACTCACTTTGGGTATCGATTATCGCTTTAGTGTACGTGACGGTTTCTCTTGTTCACTATCATGACGTCGTAAACGCCATTACATGGATTCTTTGGTCGTTTTTATGGTTTTTATTTTATGTGCTTAATACGAGCAAAAAAGATGTATCTGCATATGTAGGGAAAGTGGCGATTGTACAGTCGTGGGTTACTTTAACAATTCCAGCGCTGTTTTCGCTAACGGGCGTATGGGGAAATAAAGATATGTACAATATGTGGGGAATCGTGCTGGTAGCTTCCATCATTTATTTTGTATACGTAGGATACCGACTATTCTTTTCTCAGCCGAAAAAAATGATTTTGAAATAAAGTATTTACAAAAAATAGATAATAATGGTAAGATGTTAGAAATTAAATGCCGTGAAGAGAAAAGTAGACAGCGCGTATTCTTAGCAGAGAGCTCCGGAAGCTGAAAAGGAGCAAGAAAAACGCTGTTGAAACAAGCCTCTGAGCAGCGCATTGGATCTAACGTGATAGTGCGACGGCTGCTTCCGTTACAAAGCTAGAGTATAAGCGAAAGCCGTACTCGACAAGGTTTATATGGCGACATATGAACAAACTAGGGTGGCACCGCGATTCATAATCTCGCCCCTAAGACACATGTCTTGGGGGTGGGATTTTTTTATTGACAAAAATCAATAGTGAAGCGGAGGCCTTTCTTTTATGAAAAGTAAGCTGTTGTCTTGGAAATACCCGTGTTTATTGCTGTTTGGAATTGGCACTAGCAATATCGGCGACTGGATTTATTTGATCGCTTTAAATGTCATGATGCTTGATATGACGAATTCGCCGCTTGCGATTTCAGGGCTATACATGATAAAGCCGCTTGCTGCGCTATGTACAAATATATGGTCTGGAAGCTTAATTGACCGCATGAACAAACGGAAGCTTATGATGGTTTTAGATTGGATGCGCGCCGGGGTCATTGCTTGCCTTCCGCTCTTCTCATCCATACTGATCATTTATGTGCTGGTATTTATCATCAGTATGGCAAGTTCGATGTTTCGTCCGGTATCGATGGTCTATATTACAAAGCTTATTCCAACTGAAAAGCGAAAAAGATTTAATTCGCTGCGCAGTTTGATTGACTCAGGAGGCTTTCTTCTTGGTCCGGCCGCAGCAGGTGCGTTATTTATGGTTGGAACGCCCGCGTTTGCTATCTATGCCAATGCTGCAGCGCTCGTGTTGTCAGGAATGGTTACTTTATTAATGCCTAACTTAGATATAAAAACAAAAACTAAAGAAAATAAACTCTCTGTAAACACCATTCGAGAAGATTGGAAAGCGGTGTTTCGTTTCAGTAGAGCCAACAGATACATTATCACCATTTATGTATTGTTCAGTTTCTTAATGGTCATGGCCACGGCAATTGATTCTCTTGAAGTTTCATTTGCAACAAGAGTCATTCATTTATCCGAAAGCGAATACGGATTTTTAGTAAGCGTAGCAGGCGCTGGTATTATGATTGGCGCAGTTATTAATACACTGTTTGCTAAGAAGCTGTCCACGAACTTTCTAATAGGTGCCGGCAGTGTAGGAGTATCGCTTGGCTATTTGCTGTATGCGTGTTCGTCTTCTTTTCAAACCATGGGAGCGGGATTTTTTAGCTTATCTTTTGCGTTAGCTTTTGCAAGTGCTGGTTTTCAAACCTTTTATCAAAACAGCATTCCCGTTGACATGATGGGGAGAGTAGGAAGTATCTATGGGCTACTTGAGTCACTGCTAATTATTATGATGACCTTTCTATGCGGAATGGCTGCACACATTGTTTCAATTCAAGGAGCTGTAATTGGTGGAAGCCTGATCATGCTTTTAAGTACGGTTGTATTGTTTTTGTGCACGTTAAAGCCGGCGTTTTATAAAATAAGTTTAGTCAAAAAACAAGGAATCTAACGCATAGGTACTAATGGACAAATAAGCTAAGAAGCCGATAAAAAGAAATGAATACAGAATAAAGGGTGAGAAAGCACAGTGAAAATGAAAGATGCGTTAAAGAAAAAAGGAATGTTTGTTAAAAAATTATCGAATCAAGGTGAATTCTTCCGGAAGCGGTGGGAAAATGAATTTGCAGATGCTTTAAGCGCATCGCAAAAAAAGAAAATTTATATGGATCAGTTTCTGTGGCATACGTTTAGCTATGAAAAGCTTCCTTGCTTGCAAGAGGAACAAGCGGTTCAAGCGTTTGAGAACCAAGTTAAGAACGACTGTTATTTGCTGTTTGAGCATGATGAACGAGTGCTGCAGCTATCTAAATGTAAGCATCTAACAAGCGCTGATTTAAGTGAAAATACAAACATGTATTTAGAAGATTTATATGTCGTAGATAAAGACTTTACATGGACTTATGTGATTACTCATGAAAGCTCATGTGGACCTTACTTTTACCGCACGTAAGTAAAGATAGAGCCTGCCGATTAATACGGCAGGATTTTTGTTATAAAAAAACATTTTATAAATTAAAAGTAATTATAGTAATTAAATGGTTTTTTAACTGAATTTATTGGGTATTTATTACTAACTATTATCCATCTCTCTCCTATATCTATATTACCATTTGGGATTTTTTCAAAAAATAGGATATGAAATTAATTTTTTGTATGCTAAGGTAATTACTGCTAGTAAGCTTGTCTTACAAAATTCGGTTTAAAAAGGAGGTTTTTGTATGAAATGGTATTTACATGTGCTAAAAAATTATGCAACGTTTCAAGGAAGAGCAACACGTAAAGAGTATTGGATGTTTGTCTTATTTAATTTTATTATATGGTGTGTGCTTTCAGCTATTGAACTTATAACAGATATGCCTCCGTTTTTGCGTATAGTTTATCTTGTTGCAGTCTTCATTCCATCCCTTGCTGTGACGGCACGTCGACTGCATGACATAGGAAGAAGCGGGTGGTGGCAGCTCACTACTATTATTCCGATTGCGGGAAGTATTTGTCTATTAATTCTTCTTTGTCTACGGAGTGAGTCGCAGTTAAACCGGTTTGATGTACCTAATAAAGTTGCGTAGGAATTAAACGGTTAGGTAGTTTAATTTAATAAACAAAGAGAGGGTTTAAAAATGTACTGGTATATAAAAGCGTTAAAAAATTATGCGACGTTTCGAGGAAGAGCAACGCGTACGGAGTATTGGATGTTTACATTATTTGCTTATATCTTTATGATCATTCCATATATCTTGGTTTTTATCGATTCACTTGCAGTATTTGGAGTTATTTTAGTATTACTTTACGGAGCAGCAATGATTCTGCCTTCACTTGCCGTTACTGTTCGCCGACTTCATGATACAGGAAGAAGCGGCTGGTGGTATTTAATTAACTTTGTTCCAGTTATTGGAGGCATTTGGCTGCTCATCTTACTTTGTCAAAGAAGCGAAGTAACAGCCAATATTTACGATACAGACACGCAGGCGTCTTAACCAGAGTAGTTTATTAGTTTAAAAAGTTAGTAAACTAAACGTGCGAATTGTATCTAAATTAAAAAGAGGTTGGGACAAAAGTAATTTAGTTGAAGGGAAATCCGAACTAATTAAGATTCTTGATGGAGAATCCAATTAGTTCGGATTTTTTCATAGCGTGATTGTGAACGTGAATTTTATGTGTATAGGTTCTTCTAGCGCCGCCCGCGGAAAGCGAAGCCTTGCACGGAAATCAACGGCGGTGTCATAAGCGGTTCAGCTCATGTATCTGATTTGTTCGTCTTTAGATTGGATTGATTTCATTATGTCTCAATCTCTTTTTTTCATTTTCCCATACGCTGCTGGGAATTTCTTTTCGAAGAACAGGTGCAATATCACTTGCGAAGCGCTCTAGCTGTTCGCGCTGTTCTGCTTCGCTTAGACCGTCTACGCTGATGCTCAGCACTTCGTTTCCATAAGCGTTGTGATAATCTATTATTTTTTCAATGATTTGCTCCGGGCTTCCTACTAAAGCAGGACCGTGTTGAACGATATCTTCTAGTGACGTGAACGGCGATTGATTATGTTTCGCTGCCTCTGTATTGCTAAACGCGTTATAGTACGGGCGATAGCGGCGAATCGCTTCTTCCGTTGTATTAGAAATATATAGGCTGCTTGCCCCTGAACCGACGATGGCTTTGCGTGGGTCATGGCCATAATAAGCAAAACGTTCGCGGTAATGGTCAATCAGCGCTTTATATTTAGCCTGAGGGTGAAAAGAATTGGATGAAAATAGAGGCTCTCCGTATTTAGCTGCAAGTTCTGTAGACAGCGGGCTTGACGCGCTTCCATGCCAAACGGGAATAGAAGGCTGAAACGGCCGAGGCTGAGTCGTAACGTTAGTTAAAGGCGGACGATAACGGCCGCTCCACGTGACATTTTCTTCTGTCCAAAGCTGTTTTAAAAGAGCGTATCTTTCAGCAAGAGACTCCCATTGTTCTTCTTCTGTAATGCCAAAAAGCGGATAATGACGCGGGTCATTGCCTTTTCCGATAATCAGTTCAAGCCGTCCACCCGACAGGTGATCAAGCGTTGCGTAATCTTCAGCTACTCGTACAGGATCTAAAATGCTTAGAACGGTAACGGTAGTAAGAAGACGAATGTGTGACGTTTTAGCAGCGATTGCACTTAAAACAACGGGAGGAGAAGAAGACAAAAAAGGAGCTCCGTGTCTTTCGCCGACTCCGTAAGCATCAAAACCTAATTTTTCGGCAAGCACTGCTTGATTTAACACATGCTGAAATTTTTCTTGAGCAGTTAATGTTTCTCCAGTAACCGGGTTCGGGATATTTTGAATAAGACTAAATAAAGCAAATTTCATACGTTTTACCTCCAAAAGATAAAATGCTGGACGACAATAAAAAAAGCAAACGTACACATATTGTCGTGTCCATTTGCCTCCAGTTGACTGGTAGATATGTAGTTTTATTGTTTTATTAGTTGTATCTTAAGCGGTAGACACTGAGCTGTCAAGATAATCTTTTTTTAAAACCTACTTGATTTATCGGTTAACTAGTATTATGATGTGAATAATCTTACACGAAGTAAGCCCACTGGTTAACCAGAGGCTCTTGATGAAGCAGATGCTTTATCAAGAGCCTCTTTTTATTACATAATAGAGGGATTCAGGGGAGGAACGTATGAAAAAATATTGGCTGTTTTTACTTTCAATTGTAGTAGCTGTGAGCGTGGCAGGATGCGGAACAAACGCATCTTCAAGTGCGGGAGAAAAGAAAGAAAAAGATGTTCAAACGATTGTTGTTGGAACGGGCACTCAGTTTCCTAACATTTGCTTTATTGATGATAAAGGCAAACTGACCGGTTATGATGTAGAAGTAGTAAGAGCGATCGACAAAGAGTTAAAGGATTATAAATTTGAATTTAAAACGATGGAATTTTCAAATCTGCTTCTTAGCTTAGAAAGTAATAAAATTGATATGATTGCTCATAACATGGCTCAGAACGCTGAGCGAAAGAAAAAGTTTTTATTTAATGATGAAACATATAATTATTCTCCGCTTTATGTAACAGTTCCTAAAACTCGAAATGATATTCATTCATTAAAAGATTTAGAAGGGAAAAAAATGATTGTAGGAGCTACAAGCAATGCGGCTGTCTATCTAGACAAATATAATAAAAAACACGGCAATAAAATCGATGTAGTTTACGCCGGTCAAGGTGCGGATGATGCTACCACTCAATTAAAAACAGGCCGAGCAGATGCTACGCTTGCGACACCATTTTCCATCGATTTTAGCAATCAAGCGCTAAAATTTCAGCAAAAAACGGTTGGAGATATTGTGATTAATTCAAAAGTGTATTTTATGTTTAACAAAAAAGACGAAAAGTTAAAGTCGGAAGTTGACCAAGCGATTAAAAAGCTGAAAAAAGACGGGACGTTAAAAAAACTCAGCACAAAATGGCTAGGAGAAGACTACACGGTGCAAAATTGACTATAGCAAAAAAAGCAGCTGTCCATACAGCTGCTTTTTTTGCATGATATAAATCCAATAGATAGAAGAAACGATCTGCAAAGAAAACAAAAATTAGTGTATAGTAGAGCTATAAGTACTATAAAAGCAGGACCGCAGTAGGAGGCCATTCATTGATTACGGATTTACAGCGCGGAGATTTCTTTCAAAAAGGACATCGTTATCGCAGAAAACAAATTCATAAGCTTTATAAAGGACAGGAACAAAGCGAAATATCAACGCCAAAAGCGCATCCATATATTTTTATTTTCACAAAAGAAAGCGGAAGTGAATACGGTACAGGGCACGGATGGAACAAAGATAAAACCGCTTTTTTCTATACGGGGGAAGGCCAAAGAGGATCGATGCAGCTCATTAAAGGCAATAAAGCGCTTCGTGAACATTTTTTATCAGGAAAAGCCGTTTATTTATTTCACTACGTGGAGCCGGGAGTGGTCGAGTTTGTTGATGAAGTGACGTATATCAATCATCAATTAGAAATTATGTGGGATTCAGACGGAGAGCTGCGTGAAGCCATTATTTTTGAACTTGAACGAAATTCCGTGATTGAGGAAAAAGCAGCACAGCTGGATGTTTCAGCTTATTCAACTGAACAGCTTCGTCATATGGCGTTAGGGAAAGAAAAAAAGACAAGTATTTATGAACAAACGGCAGCTCTTGGACAATATGTTCACAAACGCGCAGCGGGTATTTGTGAAGCCTGCGGAGAAAGCGCGCCGTTTATCGCAAAAGATGGAAGCTCCTTTTTGCAAATGTACTATCTTTCAAAGCTATCAAAGAGCGGACTCGCTAAACCAAAGGACGCTGCGGCACTATGTCCCAACTGTCATAGTCGTCTACGCTACGGGAAAGATAGTGAAGTATATAAAGAAGATTTGATTACTAAAATTAATGAAAAAGAAGCAGGAAAGAAAAATGAGTAATATCGTCTTTTTCATTTTATAAAAAACCGTCTCTAGGCAGGGTAGCTGCCGAGGCGGTTTTTTGTATGTAGAATGACTTCAAAAAATAAAGACAATAAAGCGTATAAAAATAATAGAAAAACAGATAATGAAAAACTGAAGCTTTCGTTTAGAAAATAGTAAAAGCTGGGGTGATGTGCTGTGGCAGACAAGTATGACTGCGTCATTATAGGTGGAGGAATTGCGGGACTTCAAGCTGCTATTCAGCTTGGAAGATATAAGCGCAGTGTATTGGTTATTGATTCAAAAGATGGACGTTCCAATCTCTGCAAAAATTATCAAAATATATTGGGATGGCCTGAGGGAATAAGCGGGCAAACTCTAAGAGAAACGGGGAGGCAGCAAGCAAAAAGCTACGGCATTCAATTTGCAGAAGAACGTGTCCTTCAGTGTGAAAAAGAAATAGAAGGGTTTAACGTCATTACAAACTCTGCGAACTACGAAGCAGCTACTTTACTGTTTGCGACGGGAGTAGTAGACCGGATTCCGCCTGAACTTCAGCAAGAGCTATATCACTGTATGGGAAAAACCGTATATGTATGTCCCGACTGCGATGGGTATGAAGTAAATAATAGAAGGGTATTAGTACTAGGGTCAGGAAAAGCAGGAGCCAGTTTATCTCTTACGTTAACATATTGGACAAATGACATTACGTACATTAATCATGACAAAAAAGAGATTGGACCTTTAGCAGATACCTTGATGCAAAAGGGAATTACCTATAAAGAAGCGGCAATAAAAAAAATCATAGCTGAAGCAGAAATGTTAAAAGGAGTCATCCTCGAAAACAATGAAATCGTCTATGGTGAAAGAGGTTTTTTAGCGTTCGGAGGAAATAAAGTTCGAACAGAATTAGCGCATGAGCTCGGAGCAGAACTTTTAGAAAATCAGCACATTATCGTAAATCCGCGTACAAAAGAAACAAATGTTTCAAGTGTGTGGGCAGCAGGAGACATTGTGGCTCATTCTGAACAAGTGACGGTAGCGATGGGAGAAGGTTTACAAGCTGCTATTTGGATACACAAACGTCTGTTAGAACTATATGAAAAATAATTATTTTTATAAAAAAGTAAGATTGCATGTTTTGTTTTCTTTCTGTTAGGGAACTGGAAATAAAAGAGAGATAAAACCTGATTAAAAACAAGGAGAAGGAGTGTCAAAAAAGTGGTATATAGTCAAGCAGTAAGAAAGCCTGAGTTTCAACAAGCGGAATCGGAAGGGTTAAATGAAGCCATTCACGAGTACATAACTCGTCGTACACGTCACAATGCACCGGTTGTGGATGCGCTTCGATATATTATGACCATTGAACATAAACATGAACGTATGCAGATAGCGGCAGAGCTGTTCGGATCAGCTATTCAGCGTGTAAAAGATCAAGATATTATTCAATATCTAAAAAAGTGCGGAAGCTACAGAAGAATTTCTGATACGACGGAATAAAACCGTTTTCTTTGAAAAAGCGCCTTGAATGGAAAGGGGCTTTTTTTGTTTCCTCCATTTAAAAGCAAGGGGAAATACATAGAATTCTTCCAGTTTGTGCATAGTAAATGAAGCAGAATTAATTGAGGAAGAGACAGAGTTTTGTATCTGATTACGTGAATGAACGTTAAAGTAGAATACAATCTTCACTTGTACAGATGCCGACTTTTGAATAAATAGAGCTCTATGTATCCCTAGCAGGAGGTTTAGTGTATGAGTCAAGAAATACCCTTAAGTTCAAGTGAAATTGCTACTCTTTGGATGACCTATCAGCAAAAAACAATGACCCAAAGGATTTTGGAATATTTTATTGCACGGGCAGAAGATGACGGGGCCAAAGAAATTATGCAAGATACGTATAGGCAAGTGGTGAACTACATTGAAGATATCAAAACAATTTTACAGAATGAAGGGGCTGCCATACCGGTTGGGTATACAGAAAAAGACGTAAATGTAGGCGTTCCTAAGCTCTATGATAAGATGTTTGATATCATGTTTCTTCGCCTTTTAAAAGAAATTAGTATGGGTCTACATACGCTGCATTTAACCATGTCCTACAGAAAAGACATGATCTCTTTTTACAAAAAGCTTACGGCTTTCACACAAGATGTGTATGACAAATGTGTAGATTACCTTCAGGAAAAAGACGTGCTTCCAAGACCTCCAGCTGTCTCAGTGCCTAAAAAAGCGAAGTTTGCTGAAGGCACAGATTACATGGATGGAATCCATCTATTTTCGAGTAAACGGGTATTAAATACTGTAGAGGTAGCACATATTTATTACGCTATCGAAAGCAACATTTTGGGCATGCAAATGATCACAGGGTTTGCTCAAGTAGCAAATGAACCTGAAGTGAAGAAGTACTTTGTAAAAGGAAAAGAGCTGGCTAAAAAAGTTGTAAGTGATTATAGCAAGATTCTTTTGGAGAGCGATATTCAGACGCCTGCTACTTGGGGAGCGAAAGCGACAGAATCAAAAGTAGCACCTTTTTCAGATAAGCTGATGATGTACTGCGTGAGTTTATTCTGCAGTTTCGGGCTGGGAAGCAACGCTTTAGGCACTGCCTTTAGTTTGCGTGGAGATCTTCCCCTTACACTTGTCAGTACGGCCAAAGACATTTTAACATACGGGCAAGAAGGGGGAAAAATCATGGCCAAAAACGGATGGCTTGAGGAACCGCCAAGTATGGAAGACCGAAATGATTTGATTAAATAGAAAAAGCATAATACATTAAGAAAACTTCTTTTTTTAAAGAAGTTTTTTCTTTTGGATAAAAAATGTCGTTATTTGTTTATTTAACGGTTTGTTTTTTGAATAAAAAGGATATATAAACTATAAATTTACAATTATATGATAAAAAAGGAGGGTTTTGCAGATGAAATGGTACATAAAGGTGTTAAAAAATTACGGGGTATTTTCTGGTCGAGCAAGCCGAACTGAATACTGGATGTTTGTGTTAGTTAACTTTGTTATTTCATTTATTCTTTCGTCCCTTCAGTTCGTTATTGATAAGCCTCTTTTTCTTCCGGTTATCTATTCGTTATTGGTTGCAGTCCCATCGTTAGCGGTAGGAGCAAGAAGACTCCACGATACGGGAAAAAGCGGATGGTGGCAGCTCATTACATTGGTTCCACTTATCGGCGGTATTTGGCTAATTGTGTTATTCTGCCAGCCTAGCGATCCAAAAGAAAATCGTTTTGGTACAACAGCCAAAGCAGCATAAATAGAACTCCCCCTTATATAAGGGGGAGTTTTTTAGTGCATAGGTTCCACTATAGCTCCATCATAAGCCGACTGGTAAATAGCTCGTATGTCTTTTTCATGAAGAGGCAAAGGACTGCGAGCAAGAATTCGTTTTTGCTGGACGCCATCTTCTGTCAGCTTTTGAAGGGCACTTTCTGGAATATTAAAGCCGCGAAGGGTTTGAGGAATGCCGACGTCTTCAACAAGTGTCTGCAGTTGTTTTACACACTGATAAGAAGCTTTCTCTTCTGATAAAGAAGTAGCGTTTCCGCCTAGTGCTTCAAAAATATCCCGCATCTTTGTCACGCAGCTGCTGCGGATATAGCCCATAACGTATGGAAGCAGTACGGCGTTTGATTCACCGTGAGAAATATGAAACTGTCCGCCTAATGGATATGCAAGTGCATGAACACCAGCAACACCAGCGTTAAAAAAAGCGAGACCTGCTAAATAGCTTCCGTAGCTCATCTGAGTTCGTGCTTCTTTATCTTCGCCATTTTCTACAGCTGTTCTTAAAGAAGAGCTGATCATGCGTATAGCCTTTAGGGCTAAGGCGTCCGTTGCTGGATTTGCATTTACCGATACATAAGCCTCAACGGCATGAGTTAATGCATCAATCCCTGTAGCTGCCGTTACTTTAGAAGGAACGCTCAGCGTAAGCTCGGGATCTACAATGGCGGCGTCTGCAAGCAAATGGTCGTGGGTCACGACGTCTTTGCTGCTTTCAAGAGATAATACAGAAATATTCGTTACTTCTGAGCCCGTGCCGGAGGTCGTAGGAATTAAAATTTTTGGAAGCCCTTTTTCCGTAATTTGTTTCGTGCCAGTTAAGTTCAAATATTCTTCTACAGCTCCGTCATGAACGGCTAAAACGGCCGTAAGTTTTGCTAAATCTAATGCGCTGCCGCCGCCAACTCCAATGACTAAATCAAATTTTCGGCTTTTTGCGTAAGATACGAGTTTTTCACCAAGCGCTAAGGGCGGCTCTGGTGCCGTATCTGCATATACATCTACTTCGTATCCATTTTGGATAAGAGGAGCACTCACTTTATCTACAAGTCCAATGTCTTTTAACACGGGATCTGTGACGATTAAAATATGAGCTGGGTCATATTTTTTTACTTCGGGAAGCAGTTGCTGAAGTGATCCCCATCCTGTGTAGCTGAGAGGGGTGAAAACTAGTTTTGAAATGGTCATTTGTTTGCCCTCCGATTTATAGAAAATTTTTTTATATTAAGCATCTGCTTGATTTCATTCGTAATAACCTTCAGTAGATTTGCGGAACTGCTGAAATTGATTTGCATCGTGACCAAACCAAACTTGCGAATTAGTTTCATAGGCTAGACGGCGTATACGTTCAACCGTGTTTGCATATCCAAGAGAGTCGTAGATAATACCGGGTGGTTTAACAGGAGGACCATAGCTCTCAGCTGTATAGATTGTATCGGATGCTAAGATAATGCCACCTGTTTCAGGCAAATGAACATGAAGACCAAGCATACCCCAAGCATGTCCGCTTCCAAAATTCAAGACATTAATTCCTTCTGCCAGTTTGATGGTATCTTCGTTTCGTTTAATCGTTTTCCAACGAAGGTCATTTTTTATCCAGGCGTCAATGTCAGCCCAAATGTAAGCACCTTCTTTTTGATTGCGTGCATAAGACTGAAGAGTGCCGTTTAACTCATCTTCATGAACGATAACAGTGGCGTTAGTGAACAATTCTAAGCAGCCGGCATGATCAAGATGAAGGTGGGAGGCAACAACAAATTTAATTTCTTTAGGGTCAACCCCTAATTGTTCTAATCGATTTGGTAAATAACATTCTTCTGTAGCGGAGTAAGGAAACATTTGTTGAGTTGCTTCAGTCCAACGCCCTTGTGGTCCCATTGATTCAGGGTTGCAGGCTGTATCAAACAGAATTTTCCCTTCAGGATGATCAATTAATACAGTATAAATTGGAAGCTCTACAAATTCCGTAGGTGCATGAGGGTTCTTAACAGTTGCTGGGTTATGCATTGCAAGCATCCAGTTTTTATCCATTTGCATCGAGCCGTTGTCCATCACATAAAGCTTTGGGTTAGGTTTGATAATATTACACATATAATAGCCTCCTAAACGTAGTTGAATTTTTGTTTGCGTTTTCAAAATGACTTTATACTACATTTACCCTATATGCTGGAGAGAATAATCCTTTTTAAAATGGATAGACTCTTTCCTATTCTTTCAACATACTAGACTGCAATTTTTATGCCAGTATTTGAAAAGTAAATATTAGCGCAGTTTTCCTTGGTTCTTATAACCAAGCGCGGAAAAAATTCACCGCTTTTAGAAGGAAAAAGGCTATTGTGCATTGAATGGTTAGTGGTGAAAAGTTTCACCATATGTTGGCGGAAATTCACCATAAGAAAGGAATGCGAAACAATGACTTCTTTTAAAGGGAAAAAAGATTTGACGAAGGAAACGTTACAGGCCATCATTGAATTCTCTACGGACGGAATATATGTAGTAAATAAAAAGGGAATAACGATATATGTAAATGAAGCTTATGAAAAAATCACAGGAACAAATAAACGAGACGTATTAGGAAAGCATATGCAAACCGTTATCGATGAAGGATATATTGATCAATCTGTTTCCCTACTTGTGTTAGTAGAAAAACAGCAGCGCTCTATTATGCAAACCATTTCAAGCGAAAGAGACGTTATGGTAACAGGAAATCCAGTGTTTAACAAACAAGGTGAAATAGAGCTCGTTGTGACCACTGTACAGGATATTACACAGTTAAACGCAGTTAAAAAAGAGCTGTTAAAGGTACAAGAGTTTTCGCATATGAATGCAAATAAATACGCTGTAAACGTGAATGGGTCGGAACAGCCCCTAGTGTTTCAAAGCAATAGGATGAACTTGGTTTATCAGCAAGCCAAACAAGTAGCTCCGTTTCCTACAAGTATTCTTCTATCAGGTCCCTCAGGATCCGGAAAAGAAGTAGTCGCTAACCTTATTCACGATTCAAGCGATAGAAACAATCAGCCATTTATTAAAGTGAACTGCGGAGCCATTCCTGAGCCGTTGCTAGAATCGGAGTTGTTCGGCTATGAAAAGGGAGCTTTTACTGGCGCTCGAACAGAAGGGAAAATAGGACTGTTAGAACTCGCTGATGGCGGAACCTTGATGCTTGATGAAATTGGTGAAATGCCGATTTCCTTGCAAGTGAAATTGCTTCGAGTGTTACAGGAAAAGCAGGTACAGAAAATTGGAGGAACTAAAACAAAAAGTATCGATATACGAATCATTTCGGCAACAAATCAACATCTAGGAGAGCTTATTAAAAAGGGGAGGTTTCGTGAAGATTTATACTACCGTTTAAAGGTAGTCGAAATCAGCCTTCCGCCTCTATCTCAACGTAAAGAGGATATCAGTTTACTGGTTGATCATTATGTTTCCTACTTTTGCAGCTTGTATTACGTCCAAAAGCGCATATCAAATAAAGCGAAGCAAGTATTAGAAGCTTACCAATGGCCAGGGAATGTAAGAGAGCTTCGAAATATGGTGGAGAATATGATTGTGTCTGTTCCTGGAGAAACAATTGAAGCCCATCATTTACCTTTTCATACTTATCATGAAGATGAAAAATGTGATTATTTACCTCTAAAAAAGAAAGTGGAGCAGTTTGAACAGCGACTCGTTAAAGAAACTATTCAACATTGTTCATCACTCCGGCAGGCAGCGAAAGAATTAGGTATCGATCATTCTACTTTGATAAAGAAACTAAAAAGATGGGAATGTAAAGAAAGAGAGGAGCAGGCTTGAGATATGTAACAAAAGAATTAGCTCAGAAAATTGTCGGTAGAACAATGGAGATTATTGATTGCAACATTAACGTGATGAACGAAAAAGGAGTCATTATTGGTTCTGGTGACAAAAAGCGAATGGACCAAATTCACGAAGGAGCGCTAATGGTATTAAAAAGCGGCAGTTCTTACGAAATTACTCAGCAGCAGGCTGACTCGCTGCGCGGAGCCAAACCGGGCGTGAATTTGCCTATTTTCTTTAACGGAGAAATTGTTGGAGTCGTGGGATTAACAGGACTGCCAGAACAGATTCGTAATTACGGAGAGCTTGTGCGTATGGCTGCTGAAATGATTTTTCAAGAAATGATTTTAATAGAGGAAATTCAGTGGGATGAACGATTAAAAGAAGAGGTGGTTCATCAGCTTCTTCAACAAGAAGAGCCGCTGGATTCCTTATTTTTTGAACGAGCGAATCGGTTTAATATTAACTTATACCTTCCAAGAATGGCACTAATTATTAAAGCTGAAAATCGCCATGAAGTTATGAAGGTTGTAAAGAAATACATAGCTAATAATGATCTATACGCTATGCTTCCAGACGGAGTGGTTTTATTGAAATCTATAGAAGCGGGCAGCGCTAGCAGCTATGCTGAACAGCTGGAAAAACAGCTTCGTGCGTCTGGTATGGTGTGTAAGTTATCTGCAGGATCTGTTCAAGCTGACTTTAAAGGCCTTCATGTATCGTATCAGCAGGCGAAAGATACGCTTGCTGTTGGTTCAAAGCTTCATCCAGAAGCTGATTTCTACAGCTATTCGGATTATCAAATTCCCGTACTGTTACGTCAACGCGCCGGTTTTCAAGAAAATCATGATCTGTTGCAATACTATGAAAAGCTTAAGGAATATGATAAGAAAAAAGAGCTTATCGAAACGTTAACGATCTACATAGAAGAAAATGGCGAAGGAAGCACGGCAGCTAAAAAGCTTTTTATTCATCGGAATACGCTAAGCTACCGTCTAGATAAAATTCAAGATATCACGGGAAAAGATCCAAGGAAAGTAAAAGACCTTCTCGAACTGTATGTAGCGCTACTGCTATCTAAAATTTCATAATTGTGCACGTGCATAAAAGATCTTGCGATAGCAAGGTCTCTTTTTGTTGAAGTGACTAATGAAAGAATTAAAGGTAGCGCTTACAATTAGCACTGGGGATAGAAGAAATAAGAAAGGGGATGCTTTATGGACGTTCAAGTAAGCGCATTAGGCGCTATTTGTGCATTAGTAATTGCTATTATATTAATCTTAAAGAAAGTGGCTCCAGCATACGGAATGATAGCCGGAGCTTTAATTGGAGGACTGATTGGCGGAGTTAATATCGCTGATACCGTTAATTTAATGATTGAAGGAGCGCAAGGCATCATTCCTGCAGTGCTGCGAATTCTTGCAGCTGGGGTATTGGCCGGGGTATTAATAGAATCAGGTGCTGCAGCGGTTATAGCAGAAACCATTGTGAAAAAACTAGGTGAAACAAAAGCGCTTTTAGCTCTAGCGCTAGCCACACTCATTCTTACGACAGTAGGCGTGTTTGTTGATGTGGCTGTAATCACAGTGGCGCCTATTGCTTTAGCGATTGCTAAACGTACGGGTATGTCAAAGCCAGCTATTTTATTAGCAATGATTGGAGGGGGAAAGGCAGGGAATTTAATGTCTCCTAATCCTAACGCTATTGCTGCTTCAGATGCATTTAATATTCCGCTTACATCCGTGATGGCTGCAGGAATCATTCCCGCTGTATTTGGCGTAGCGGCCACTTATCTAGTAGCCAAACGATTAGTGAAAAAAGGAACAATGGTTCAAGCTGAAGAAATAGATACAGTGGATGCAAGCAGCTTACCGCTGTTTTTAACGGCTATCATAGCACCTATTGTTACCATCGTGCTGCTGGCGCTGCGTCCGCTTTTTGATCTTAATGTTGATCCGATGGTTGCTCTTCCTGCAGGAGGGATTGTTGGTGCCATTGTGATGAAAAAAGGAAAACAGCTTAATACATACGCTATTTCAGGGTTAGGGAAAATGTCAGGTGTAGCCATTATGCTGCTTGGAACGGGGACATTAGCAGGAATCATTGCTAACTCTCAGCTAAAAGACGTGATCATTCAAGGCTTGTCTGCCATTGGGTTGCCTGCTTATGTTTTAGCACCGGTTTCAGGTATTTTTATGTCAGCCGCAACGGCTTCGACAACGGCAGGAACAGCAGTCGCAAGCCAAGTTTTTGGATCGACGATTTTAGAGCTAGGCGTTTCTGCTTTAGCCGGAGCTGCTATGGTTCATGCCGGAGCGACCGTACTTGATCACCTTCCGCACGGAAGCTTTTTCCACGCAACGGGCGGAAGTGTAAATATGAAAATAAAAGAACGTTTAAAATTAATCCCTTATGAATCGCTGATTGGACTCATTATGGCAATTGTATCCACGCTTATATTTGGTGTATTAAAGCTATACGGGTAAAAACAAAAAGGAGTGTTTCTATGAAAATTGTGATTGCACCGGATTCATTTAAAGAAAGCTTAACGGCTCTGCATGTTTGTGAAGCGGTTGAAAAAGGAATAAAATCTCATTTTCCAGACGCGGAGATTAGTAAAGTACCTATGGCAGATGGAGGAGAAGGAACTGTTCAGTCGCTTGTAGACGCAACGGGTGGAGATATTATACAAGCGCGAGTAACCGGACCTTTAGGTAAAGAGGTTGAAGCTTTTTACGGAATTCTTGGAGACGGCAACACGGCTGTTATTGAAATGGCAGCCGCTTCAGGTCTTCATCATGTCCCTGTCGATAAACGAAACCCGCTTATCACAACAACGCGAGGAACCGGCGAGCTCATTCTTAAAGCGTTAGATCACAAAGTAAAGCATATCATCATTGGCATTGGAGGAAGTGCTACAAATGATGGAGGAACCGGTATGGCAAAAGCTTTAGGGGCAAAGCTTCTTGATGCTAACGGAGCAGAAATAAAAGAAGGAGGAGGCAGTTTAGCTCAGTTAGCCTCTATCGATCTGACAAACTTGGATTCTCGGCTTGCTGAAGTCAAAGTAGAAGTGGCGTGCGACGTAGACAATCCGTTAACGGGTGAAACCGGAGCATCCGCTGTGTTTGGTCCTCAAAAAGGTGCGACTCCTGATATGGTTAAACAGCTTGACCGTAATTTAGCTCATTACGCAGCGATTGTTGGAAAAGAAATGGGTATTCATATTCAAAGTATTCCTGGTGCCGGAGCGGCAGGAGGACTAGGAGGCGGCCTGCTGGCATTTTTATCTGCGGAGTTAAAGCCAGGTGTAGACATCGTCATTAAAGCAACTCAGCTAGAAAGCTATATTAAAAATGCCGATCTTGTCATTACCGGTGAAGGAAAAATAGATGGACAAACCATTTACGGAAAAACACCCATTGGCGTAGCCAAAACAGCAAAAAAGCATAGCGTTCCGGTGATAGCGATAGCAGGGAGCATTGGAGCGGGAAGTGAAGCTGTGTATGAACATGGTATTTCTGCTTTATTCAGCGTCGTGCCCGGGGCAGTGTCTCTTCAGGAAGCGCTAGAAAAAGCTGATGAAAATATTGAAAGAACGGCTAAAAACGTAGCGTCAGTTATACGCTTAGGCATCAAGTGAAGGAGATACAGTTTTTATTGTTCGCTTTTTAATAAATAGTAAAAGGTCTCTACCATAAGAAGAGGCCTTTTTTTCGTTTAGTGCTGAAGTAAGCTGCTATCATTCTTTTAAATTTTATATAGGAAATAGAACTAAACATTTTCTAAAGCGTCATAGTAAGTAAGCAGTTACAAAGATTCGCTAGCATTCTCGTCAGCTTACTAACTGCTACTTACGGAAAGGAGAGGTAAACGTGCAAAAAAAGTTTAGGTTCTTGAGAATTCTACGAAACGTGATAGTAGCTATATTGGGGATATGCATCATGTGGATTGTAACGAATCAAGTAATGACGGCAGTGGAAAAGAAAAAGTACCCGCCTATTGGTCAATTAGTAGAGGTTAATGGCAGAGATATTCATGTATATACAAAAGGTAAAGGGGAAAATACGATGGTACTACTAAGCGGGTTGGGAACGGCTGCGCCTGCACTAGATTTTGAACCGTTAGTAAATGAACTGTCGAAGGATAATAAAGTTGTGGTAGTAGAAGCATTTGGATACGGATGGAGTGACATTACGAATAAAAAACGTACGGTAGAAAATAGTGTAAGCGAAATGAGAGAAGCTTTGCAAAAATCGGATATAAAAGGTCCGTATATATTAATGCCGCACTCAGTTTCTGGCGTGTACAGCATGTATTACGCTAATAAATATCCAGATGAAGTAAAAGCAATTATTGGAATAGATCCTACGTTACCAAAAGCGCTGGATTATTTTAAAGAAGAAACGCCGAATATACCAAGTTTGATGAGTGTTTTAGCGCCAAGTGGACTTGCGCGCTTAGCCCTGCTTACTAGTCCTAATCAGTATCTACCGCTAGCCGAAGAAGGAACGTATACAGCAAAAAATTTAAAAATGACAAAAGCAATCTCCAGCTGGAAAGGCTACAACAAAAACGTCATTGATGAAGCAAAAGAGCTGAACAACAATATAAATAAAACTCTCGATATGTCGTTTCCTTCAAAAATGCCCGTAATGATTTTTACTAGAAAAATAGACAAAAAAGAAGAAGGAAAATCAAATATTATGTTTTACCAAAATCAATTAAGTCACGTATCGTCGCAAAAACTAGTTGTTTTACAAGGGCATCACTATTTACACTGGACAAAGTACAGAGAAATTAGCAAATATGTAAATGATTTTATAGATACATCTATTAATTCAAGTACAAGGAAATAAAGGATATAAGAAAAAGGAGTCCAAACAAGAGGTCTCCTTTTTTATAGAGAAGAATTAAATCTAGTTAGCTGTATAGCTATAAATGTTATAATTAACCAATCGCTGGAATGATTTATATATAGAGGAGGCAAATCATGATTAAAGCCGTTATTTTTGATTTAGATGGGACACTATTAGACCGAGACAGTTCGTTAAAACATTTTATTCAAGATCAGTATGAGCGTTATAGTAAAGAGCTAGCACACATACCGAAGCAGAAATACATATCTAGATTTATTGAGCTGGATCAAAAAGGCTACGTATGGAAAGACAAAGTATATCAGCAGCTTTTGAACGAATATGATCTTTCGAATCTGGCGTGGGAAGAGATGCTAGATGATTACCTTCACTATTTTCCAGCTCACTGCGTTCCGTTTTTACATATGGAGCATGTACTAAAAGAGCTAAAGAAAAAAGGGTTGTTGCTAGGCATGATCACAAATGGTTTTACGGACTTTCAGTGGATGAATATTAAGGCGCTTAGAATTGATCACTATTTTGATACTATACTCGTTTCCGAGCAAGAAGGCATTAAAAAACCGCATAAAGATATCTTTTTGCGAGCGTTAAAAGCGCTTGATGTGTCGGCTGAAGAAAGTGTATATATCGGGGATCATCCAGGAAATGATGTGCTTGGCGCAAGAGGCGCGGGCATGCATGCTGTATGGAAAAAAGACGCTTTCTTTGACGGAAGTTTTACAGATTCATATATAATAGAGGATTTAAAAGAACTATTGAACGTTATGAATGAGTTTCAAGAGACCTGTTGAGAAAAGGGGAGCAATGATGAAAAGTCAAGTTCGTTTACTAACCGATAAAGAATTAGAAGAAGCAGCAATCATCTATACAAATGTTTTTAGTGGGTCACCGTGGAATGAGCCTTGGAGTATAAACACTGCTTATGCTCGTTTATACGATATCAGTAAAACTCCAGGTTACATAGGGATAGGTTTCTTTCATAGTGAAAATAATAAACTCATAGGATTTATAGTAGGAAATGAAGAACAGTGGGCGAACTATAAGACGTTTTATGTAAATGAAATTTGTGTGTTAAGCAGCACTCAGCAAACTGGCATAGGAACGAGTCTTTTATCTTTCCTTAAAGAGCTACTTATACAAAAAGAAGTGAAAGAAGTCTATGTGTCTACTGAAAGAGGCCAAGGCAAACCAGAACGTTTCTTTGAAAAAAACGGTTTTGTTACTCATGAATCTCGTATACTGATGACAGTAAATGTAGATTGAATATAAGTGAATGGGTGTAGGATATCCGCTTTGTTATTTTAAGAGGTAGGGTTCATAAAGCAGGAGGAAATAATTTATGATTTTTTCGCTACTAGTTTTAGCCGCTATTTTAATGGTGAGTATTCCGTTGATGATTATTATGATTAAAACGGTGTGGCATCGAAAGCTTCCCCGTAATTACTATACGCCGTTTGATTATCTTGCTGCACAAACAGAAGAAGAGTTTCACGAAGCGCAAAATGAACGAGAAATAGAAGAAAAAGAAGGAGATGCCAAAAGAAGAAAAAGCTAAGGTGATATGTGTATCCTTCTTTGTAATACTAGAAATAAACAGGCTATAAACCGTGTTAAGGAGTGGAATTGACTCTTTGTTTTTTACAAACGTAAATCATTTGAGTGCTTTGGTTGGTCAAAGCGCTCTTTTTCCAATCTCCGTAGACGTTCGTAATCATAAATCCGATACGTGCTAAAAGATGTTCCATTTCTTGCGGGAACGTGTAGCGTAAATCTATTTTCGATGTTATTTCTTTTATGATTGTTTCGTGATCTCTTATCTTTCTAGTTGTGAGATTATGCTGAATTTGTTTGATGGCATCATAGTGGCTGCTTATGTAGACGTCTGTTGTATATCCGGTGTCGGAATCTTGATAGCTTTTCCAATACTCTTCGGCGGCTGTTGACGTTAGCTCTTCTATAGAAGGAAAACGTATTCCAACAATAAAGGTTCCACCATCGTTCAAATGCATATAAACGTGGTGTAAAAAGGCGTGCTGCTCCTCATTTGTTAGAAAATGCTGAAATGAATTTCCTACGATATAAATAAAGTCGCTTTTTATTTTTAAGTCGAGTTTGGTACAGTCTTGTTCTACCCATTTAACAGATAGCTTTAAAGCCTCTGCTTTCTTTTGTGCTTCTTGCAGCATGGGTGGGTGAATATCTACTCCAATCAGTGAATGTCCCGCTTTTGCTAATGGAATGGTCGCACGTCCTGTACCACAAGCTAAGTCAAGGATTATTCCGCTTTCCTTAGCTGCTTCTGTTAGTAAAAAAGCAACGTCTTCTGTATACTGCTCATTTTCATCGTCGTATAAAAGAGGGTTATTATATTCTTCTAAATTTGTTAACATAAAAGCGGACCTCCGTGTAGGTGTATTTTTACATAATTATAGCAAATAAGGTTCCTAATGTTCTTAAAAACATAGAGAAATGGAGTGGTAAATAATTTGGAGTATCTATATTCTTTTATGATTAGAAAAATAGCGGTGGGATTTGTCGTCGTGAAGGTTTGGACTTTATGCGTATTCTTAGCTGCTGTATCTATTATTTTCAGCTATATAGATCGGTGGCTGCATTTGGATCTTAACCTGCCAGTATTTGATATTCCTACTCGATTTGGTGATTTTAGTTGGATGGGTAAAGTAATAGCACTGCTCATTTTGCTTTCCGCTGTGATTGAATTAGCCGTGAACGTTTCAATTAAAAAAACAAGTGAAAAACGTGAGCCTATGTTTTCAGCGCTCTACCATTTAATTGCTGTATGCTCATTGGTGTTCACGTTAGGAAGACTAGTCGCTTTATTTTTTATCGCTGCTTTTATTTCAGAACGAATTTTTATGAGGGCAGGGCTGCGTAATAAAGCATCAAATATCGCCCGAAATAAAGAGGCTTAAATTACAAAAAGAAAGAGGCAAAACTAGTTTCAGCTCTTTCTTTTTACAGCCCAATCCTCCACAATTTCCGTGAATTCATCTAGGTGTTCTTCAAATATCCGTTTTCGATGTCCGTTTGCTCCGGATGGATGAGGAAAGCCAAATAAATACGTATGCCGAGAAAACGAAGGTTCACGCGAAAGTTTTCTTAAAACATTTTCAACTGCTTTTCCTAGCGGAATGATTAAGCATGGATTCTTTATTTCGTTCAATTCCTGTGGAAACACTTCAAAAGCATAGTGTGAAAGAAGCGCTGATCGTTCAATTGGCGGCTGATGGCCCGTATAGTTTTTTCCTTTATAAAACACGGGATATTTCAGTACAGAAGTTGTATGCAGTAAATCTCGCTGTGAAGCAAATAACTCAGCGGCACTGTCCATACCGATCGCTTTTTGAACGCCGCACCTGTCTAACATGTCTATTAAATTGACTCTCATCGTTCCGCTAAAGCTAGCGGATTTTTTTGTTTCGTACAGTACTTGTTCAAGCGGATGATGATGGGACAGGCTGGAAACGCATTGTTTAAAAGCGGTTTTCATTTGAAACCAGCCTGGTGTGATGCCCGCAATGAAAATATGAGCGTCTGGATTTATGTAGTCGTTATGAGGTGAGTAATACATGCTTAATCCATTTTCTTGCCGAATTAAAAAGTCTTTTTGCAACAGCTGTTCTTTCGTGAAATTCATATTATGTAATTGTTGAAGGGCAGGCAGACATTGTTGAAAATAAGAATGTTGGCTAATCATAGGCTCTCTCTTTCCTTATCAGTATTTCTCCTTTTATTTTCCCCAACAAACCGTTTTATATCAAATATGAACAAATTCTCACAAAAATTAATATTTACTAAAAGTTTACTTAAGTTTTAGTGCAGTGTGATAAAAATAAAGTAGTAATAGCAGTGATTTTGTCATTTTAACGGCGGAACTAGCAAAAGAAATGAAGAATTTTGGAGAATATTTTAATAAATTTACTGAAATTTTAAAATTATTTATTGAAAGCGTTTTATTAATGTGCTATTCTTCCAATATAAGAGATAAATATTTAGTAAAAATAGAAGATTACAATAGAGAGGTAAAAAGATGGCAACTTTAAAAGATATAGCGGCGTACGCTAATGTTTCCAGTTCAACCGTATCCAGAGTACTAAATAATGATCATACGCTTTCTGTATCTGAGGTTACTCGTGAGCGCATTCTTCATGCAGCCAAGGAGCTGCAATATACGCCCGTGAAGATACGAAAAGGAACGGCAAACGGAAAAGACATAGAAGCTCCAAGGATAGGTATCATTTTTGCTCAATCCCTTGAAGAAGAGTTAGTAGACCCTTTTTTCTCTTCTATTCGCCATGGAATAGAGAGTGAATGCGCAGAAAAAGAAATTTTTACAGTAAAGTCATTTAGACTAAAAGGCATGAAGCAAGAAGAGCTGCTGCAGGATCTTGATGGAGTAATTGTAGTGGGAAGAGTTAGTCCAGAAACGGTTCAAGAAGTGAGCAATCATTTAGATACTATTGTTTTTATCAATCACAAAGCGGATGAGGATTTGTACGATTCGGTCATGATTGATTTTGAGAAAGCTACTAAACATGCATTAAATCATTTATTTGACCTCGGTTATAAAAGAATTGGCTATATCGGAGGGACAGAAAGAGAACATTATATCAATGGAAGTTCTATTATTGAAGATCAGCGTCAAACGGTTTTTGAACGCGTTATGCATGAAAAAGGCCTGTTCGATTCTGAGAAAGTTTATGTCGGCGAATATTCAATGAATGAAGGATATGAGCTGATGGGACAAGCGATTAAGCAAGGAAATCTTCCTGAGGCATTTTTTATCGCAAGTGATGCAATGGCGATAGGAGCGATGCGTGCCCTGCAGCAATCAAATATAAAGGTTCCTGAAGACGTAGCGATTGTAAGCTTTGATGATGTGGATGTCGCAGCATTTGCGAGCACGCCGCTCACCACAGTTAAAGTATATACCGAAGAAATGGGAAGGCAGGCTGTTAAAATGCTAGTAGATCGGTTAAGCGGCAGGTCCATTCCTTTAAAAGTCATGGTGCCGACCAAACTAATTTACCGTGAAAGCTGCGGAGCTTTGCTCAAGAAGCAGTAACCTAAAAGTTATAACTTGAAAGGGGGTGATAGAAAAGCAGAATTCATACATAAAGAGTGATAAGGGGGAAGAAAAATAGAAAAAATCATAAAAAAGGCAGGTTAAAAAGCCCTAGAAACTACATACTTATTGGCAGATAAATATGTAGATGAAAAAGCTTTTTCATTTCTAGGACTCTTTGAACCTTTGTAAAAGTATAGGATTAAATTATAAGTGACTTTATTTCGTTGTGCAATGAATTTGTCTATGTACAAATAACTGAATATTCAGTTATTTGTGTCTTGATAGAGTATAAGGAGGAAAAAAGATAAATGAAAAAGCTTACGTATCTTTTTGTTCTATTACTAGTCTTTTCTGTTGTGGCAGCGGGCTGCGGAAATAAAGAAGCGGCAACAGGCGGAAATGGGAAAACAACGCTAACGCTTTTTTCTACGATGAGTAATAAAGGCGAGAGAAAAGCGCTTCAAAACGCGATTACAGAATTTGAAAAACAAAATCCAGATATTAAAATTGATGCGAATTTTCCGGGTAACGGCTATGAAGATATGCTTCGTGTGAAAATGGGTGCAAATGATATGCCTGATTTATTTGATACGCACGGCTGGTCTCAGCTTCGCTACGGGGAGTATGTAGCAGATTTAAAAGATATGGATTGGGTTCAGCATTTGGATCCGGCGCTAAATCAAATTTTAAAAGATAAAAGCGGCAAAGTGTATGCGTATCCTTTAAATCAAGCAAAAGACGGAATTAGCTATAATGCGACGCTGTTAGAAAAATACGGAATAAAGCCTCCTAACACAATGGATGAATTTATAACAGCGTTAGAAACAGTAAAAAAGAAAAGCAAAGGAGAAGTAGCGCCTCTATGGATCCCAGGAGGGGAAAATGGCAATATTGCTCAAGTGTTTGATCAGCTGGCTACACCTCAGCTTATTACAGCAAAAAATAAGAACTATGCTAAGCAGTTGGAAAAAGGGACATTCAATTGGTCAAACTATACGCCTCTAGCGGAAACAATGGCAAAAATGAAGAAAAAAGGGCTGCTGAATGAAGATGTATTAACCGCAAAAGTATCTCAAGCAACGGAATTAATGGCTCAAAATAAAATTGCTTTTACATTTGTGGGCGGATCTCTTGGACCGGATGCAACAGAATTAAATCCTGAAGTAAAAGTAGGAACGGTACCGGTGCCTGCTATTCATAAAGGGGGCACGCAAAGCTGGATTGGCGGAGAGCGCTTTACCCTTGCTGCGTGGAAGGATTCTAAGCACCTTAAAGAAGCGAAAAAATTTATTGAATTTGTGTCACAGCCGGAAGTTGCCAAAAAGATTGCCGAAGGAACGTCTTCAGCATCGGCTCTGACAAACAATAAAACCCAAAACTACTACTCTGAATACTACGATAAGTATAGCGATATTAAAGTTGAGCCATACTTCGACCGAAAGTATTTACCGAGCGGTATGTGGGCAGTGATGTCTTCTACAGGTCAAGAATTGCTAGCGGGAAGTTTAACGCCAAAGCAATTATCAAAAGAGATGGAAAAAGAGTACAAGCGTCTCAGTAAACAATAAAATAGTGTGCAAAAGTTCCTTGTTCGCTAAGAAGCAGGGAGATAGTCTTCTGCTTCTTTTCAACACAAGCTGAAATAGGAGTGAACACGATGAATGAAATAGTCAGGAAAGAGTCGGTTTCCGTAGTAAGAGATACGGAAAAACGAAAGAAAAAATTAAAAACAGAGTCTTCTTTATGGTGGATGTACCTTCCCGGCTTAGTAATTATCACCGTTTTTATTATCTATCCTTTTATTAACGGAATTAGACTTTCCTTTACTAATTGGAATGGATTTTCACAAACATACGATTGGATTGGGCTCCAGCAGTATAAACGTTTGCTTGCAGACCCAACGACTTGGCTTGTGATAAAAAATACGCTGCTCTACGGAATAGGCAGTACAATTTTCCAAAACATTATTGGCTTGTTGTATGCTTTGCTTCTCAATCAAAGCATTAAAATGAAAGCTGTAACAAGAACAATTGTCTACCTTCCAGTTATTATCAGCCCAATTATTATGGGGTATATCTGGTACTTCTTTTTTGCCTACCAAGGAGGCGCTTTAAATGACCTTCTTGTATTTTTAGGCTTTGAGAAGATTAATGCTTTGGGGACTCCGGAGCTTAACTCTTGGATTATTGTGTTCGTCAATACGTATCAATTCGTTGGAATTGCGATGATTATTTATTTAGCGGGGCTGCAAAGTATTTCAAAAGATTATTACGAAGCGGCGCAGCTTGACGGAGCATCGGCTCTTCAGCAGTTTAAAAACATTACGCTTCCACTGCTCATGCCTTCGATTACAATTAACGTCGTTTTAAATATTATCGGAGGTTTAAAACTGTTTGACGTCATTGTTGCGCTGACAGGAGGAGGGCCTGGAGATGCATCGCAGTCAATGTCTACTTTTATGTATGATTTATATTTTAGAAGACAGGACGCCGGCTATGCTGCAACTCAAGGTGTGTGCATGGCGCTCATTATTTTAGTCATTAGCTTATCAGCACTTGTGTACTTTAAGCGAAAGGAGACAGAAGCGTGATGGACTATACAAATAAACGGAAAAAACGATTTTTTACCTTTCTAGCGCTTTGTATAACGCTCGTTCATATTGTCCCTTTTTATATTCTAGTTACGACTTCTTTAAAGGCAACCGGGGATTTTAGTTCAAAATGGGTATTTCCAAAAAGCATACACCTTGAAAATTTCACAGCGGCTTGGGAGCAAGCGAACTTAGGAAATTCTTTTGTTAATACATTTATCATTACGTTCGTTTCGGCGATTCTGCTTATTTTTTTAGGATCAATGGCTGCGTATCCTTTAGCGCGACGCCAAACGAAACTAAATAAGTACGTCTATTTTATCTTTATCGCCGTGATGGTAATACCGCCTTTAACAGCGCTAGTTCCGCTGTACAAAATGGTTGTGAATATGGGGATGATGAACACGTATCAAATTGCTATTTTAAATAATGTCGCAGCATTTTTGCCGCTAACGATCTTTTTATATGCGAGCTTCATTCGCTCCACTATTTCTAAAGAGCTCGAGGAAGCAGCAAGAATTGACGGGGCCGGCACGTTAACGATTTTCTTTAAAATCGTATTTCCGCTGCTAAAGCCTGTTACTGCGTCTATTTTAATTATTGCAAGCGTCTATATTTGGAACGACTATCAGTTTGCAATTTTCTTCCTTCAAGATAAGGAAATGCATACATTAACCGTTACGTTAGCGAGCTTTTTTGCCGAAAATCAAAATAATCTTAGCTTAGTAGGAGCAGCTGCGATCATTGCGATGCTTCCAATGACCATTTTATTTTTAGTGCTACAAAAATACTTTATTGCAGGGCTTTCATCAGGATCTGTAAAAGGATAAAACCAATACGAGGAAGGAAGATGACGATGTCTAAAATCACATTTATCGGAGCGGGAAGTACAGTTTTTGCAAAAAATATTTTAGGAGACTGCATGTTTGTGCCTGCTTTAGCTGGCTTTGAGTTTGCACTTTACGATATAGATGCTGAGCGTTTAAGAGATTCGGAAAATATGCTAAACAATCTAAAAGAAAACTACAAAGTGAATATTACGGTTAAAGCCTATTTGAACCGCAGAGAAGCTTTAACAGGAGCAAAGTATGTGATTAACGCCATTCAAGTAGGCGGTTATAAACCAAGCACCGTTATTGATTTTGAAATTCCTAAAAAATACGGCTTGCGTCAGACGATTGGAGATACAGTAGGAATTGGAGGAATCTTCAGATCACTGCGCACGATTCCGGTGCTGTTTGATTTTGCAAAAGATATTGAAGAAGTATGTCCAGATGCGCTGTTTTTAAATTACACCAATCCAATGGCAACACTAACGGGTGCAATGCTGCGCTATACCAATGTAAAGACGGTAGGCCTTTGTCACAGTGTTCAAGTATGTACAAAAGATTTATTTGATTCTCTCGGAATGGACCATGAAGGAATCCAAGAGAAAATTGCAGGCATTAACCATATGGCATGGCTGCTAGAAGTAAAAAGAGATGGACAAGACTTATACCCAGAAATCAAGCGTCTGGCAAAAGGAAAACAAAGAACAAAGCATCACGATATGGTGCGTTTTGAGCTAATGGATAAGTTCGGTTATTATATTACTGAATCGTCTGAGCATAACGCAGAGTATCATCCATACTTTATTAAACATAAATATCCAAATCTTGTTGATCAGTTTAACATCCCTCTTGATGAATATCCGCGCCGATGCGAAGAGCAAATCAGCAATTGGGAATCCATGAGAGAAGAAATGGTTAACAACAGTCAGTTAACTCATACACGTTCACATGAGTACGGCTCTAGAATTATTGAAGCAATGGAGACAAACGTGCCGTTTAAATTTGCGGGTAACGTATTAAATACCGGAGGCTTAATTAGTAACCTGCCGACAAAAGCGTGCGTAGAAGTTCCATGTGTTGTAGACCGAAGCGGCATTATGCCGACTTATGTAGGAGACTTACCTGAGCAGCTTGCGGCGTTAAATCGTACGAATATTAATACGCAATTGCTAACAATTGAAGCAGCGGTCACTAGAAAAAGAGAGCACATCTATCAAGCAGCGATGCTAGATCCTCATACAAATGCGGAATTATCTATGGATGACATCATTCGTATGTGCGATGATTTAATTGAAGCCCACGGCGAGTGGCTGCCTGACTTTACAGGGAAAGTGAACCAATACGTGTAAGAAAAGAATCCTCGGCTGAGATCAGCTGAGGATCTTTTGTGCTTAGGAAAAGAAGGGAATATCATCCAAAGCGATATTGACATTTAAAAAACTTCATCATACACTGTAAGAAGCAAGTCATTTTATACTAAGAAAGGAAAGGTACCGTAGACAATGGATAAGTAATCCTATTTTTTTAGACATTCTTTTAAAACTTTATTTTAAATGAACATTTGTCTAGATAGGATTAGTCTGTACATTTTTAGGTGCCATTTCTATATGTCTTATATGAAGTGATTTCTCCCTTTTTTTACTCTATAAAAGGGTGCATATTTGCGTATGCCTAATTATGACCTCTAATCCTCTCTAGAAATCCTAGGGAGGTTTTTTTATGTTATTGTTAGAAGCTATAAATATTGAAAAAAGCTATGGAGATCGCCTGCTGTTTCAAGCGGAGAAGCTTCAAGTACATCGCGGAGAGCGAATTGGAATTGTTGGGAAAAACGGAGAAGGCAAATCGACGTTGCTTCATATTTTAATGAAGAAAATGAGTCCAGATCAAGGGATTGTGCAAACATATGGCCGTTCCTCACTGATTCCGCAGCTTGATGTTCAACCTACATCTGCCGTTTCTCCTGAGATGAAAAGTCAGTGGAGTGTGCCAACTGAAGCGGACTTTCTTAGCGGAGGAGAAGAAACAAGAAAGAAAATTGCATCTGCTCTTTCATCCGGCGCGGAACTGCTTGCAGCCGATGAGCCAACGAGCCACTTAGATGTAAAAGGCGTAGAAAAATTTGAAGAAGAAATGAAGTCTTTTACAGGCAGTCTGCTGCTGATTTCACATGACCGAGAATTATTAAACCGCCTTTGTACGTCTATTTGGGAAGTAGAAGGCGGCAAAATTCACTGTTATGAAGGCAATTATCAAGAATATGTGACGCAAAAAAAACACGCGGTTGAAAGACAGCAGTTTGAATATGAACAGTATGTAAAAGAAAAGCAGCGTCTTGAACTGGCCTCTGAAGAAAAAAGCCAAAAATCAAAGTCGCTTAAAAAAGCGCCGAGCCGTATGGGGAACTCTGAAGCGAGACTTCATAAACGAGCGGTCGGAAAACAAAAAGCCAAGCTAGATAGAAGCGCAAAAGCGATTGAAACAAGAATTGAAAAGCTGGAGAAAAAAGAAAAGCCAAAAGAAATGGAAGAAATTCATTTTGACCTATCGCAGTTTCACCAAGTGCACAGCAAGCAGGTACTAAGCTTTGACAAAGTCTCAGCATCAGCTGGTAATCATATCTTGTTTCAAAAACTAAAAGGCGGTGTGAAGCCAGGAGCGAAAGTAGCGATTGTCGGCAAAAACGGCGCCGGAAAATCTACGCTGCTGAATATGATTGAGCAGCGAACAGAAGGAATTACGGTTGCGAAGCCTGTAAAACTCGGCTTTTTCCATCAGCGCCTTGAAAATCTAGATCCCGCTAAAAGCATTTTAGAAAACATTAAAGAAGACAGTCCGTACACCGAGCAGTTTATTCGTACGGTGCTATCGCGCTTACTTTTTAAACGTGAAGACGTGTATAAAAAAGTAGAGATGCTAAGCGGAGGAGAACGAGTCAAAACGGCATTAGCAAAAGTCTTTTTAGGAAACTATAACGTTCTTCTTTTAGATGAACCGACCAACTATCTTGATCTTCATACAAAAGAAGCGCTTCAAGAAGTGTTAAAAGCTTATCCAGGGACGATTTTATTTGTGACGCACGACCGCTATTTTGTTAAAAAGCTTGCGACGCATGTTTTGACGTTAAAACAGTCCAAAGCGGAGCTCGCGGCGATTGAAGACACGGGTAAAAGCAAAAAAGCGTCACAGCAGCAAAATGAAGCGGAGAAACTTGCGCTTCAACTAGAATTAACAAAAGTGATTAGCGAGCTTTCTATCACCCCAGAAGGAAAAGACAAGCAGCGTCTTGAAAAAAGATACGAAGAGCTTTTAGAAGAAAGAAAACGATTAAATAGAAAGGAAGGGTAATATCACTTCACCTAACAATGAATACAATGATGTTACTGAACATCAAAAGCGTATTGAAGGAAAAATGACGGATATGAATGTAAAAGGAACGCCCAAAAGAATAAAATGGATTGGCTATGGAATCATTATTTTCTTTGTGATTCTTATTCTAACGATGATCATCAGCGTATTTATCAATTAAAACAAAAAGCAGCCGCTTCAATGTTGAAGCAGCTGCTTTTTTATTTGCCTACTTTTGTAACGATCGCATCTCCATTTTTTCCAACTCGTACAGTAGCAAAACGAGCTTCGCTTTCCACTTTGCTGCCGGTTCCTTCTGGAATAAAGTAATGCTCAATTCCGTACTGAATTCCCCAGTCGTGATAGCTGCCCGTAATGACAACGTCTTTTTCTTTAGAAGTATACGGCTTATTCCAGTCATCATCCGCTTGGTAGATTTTTGCGTATTCATACACGCCTTGTTTGTCAGGGCGAAGAACGAGCTTCACTTTTTCTCCGTCTTTCACATGAGGTAAGGTAACGTGCGCAATGTCGTAATTAAGTTCAACATAATCGCCTTGCAGCAGCGAGCGCGGATCGATCGGCTGTAAAGCGAGCTTAATTTCTTTTCCGTTTTGAAGAAGCACTTCGTTTTTAGTGAAAATGCCGCCCAGCATAATGAGCTGAACAAGAACGATGACCCATACAGCGGTTCGGCTGCGGTCAAGAAACGACGGCTGCGGCTGATCAGGCGTTGACAGGTCCCATTTCCTGCTTAGGAAAAGAAAGATCAGACCTAAAACAACAAGCACAAGTGATTTATTCAATAAATTCCACACAAAGTCGTAATATTTCATCGCTAAAAAAACAAACCAGAAGATCATGCCGACAATAAAATCATACTTTGGCTCTTTTCGTACCGTCACAAATAAAAAGACGGTCGAAATTACAAAAAACACCGTACAGTAAATAATATTTAAAAAAGAAGGTTCGCTTAATTCAGTCAGCGACAGTAAAAAGATAAAAGCAAGAAGCAGCGCTGCTTTTTTAAACGCGTGGTGTACGTTTATCGTGTACACAGCGGCATTTAATAGAAACAAAGCGAGCAGCACATAATCTATTTTGATAGTGTCATAGTAAGCAGTCGGAACCTTTATTAACAGGAGCCCTTGCACTAGCACAAAAAGCAACAGGCGAACGGGCGTATGCTTTGTGAATACTAAAAGCGCTACAAGTGCGATGACGTAGATAAAAAACAGAATGTCGTTCACAAAAAAAGAAGCGCCGCCGCTAATTAATACGCCCATCATTAAAAGCGTATATTTCACGGTTGGAATATCTGCTTTAATTAAATAACATGCCACAATCAGCAAAACGCCAATCACAAGCATTCCGTTTGTTGGGTACGTTCCTGTAATAAGTGTGACAAGTCCTCCTAAAGAGCTGCTGCCGATGACCGATGCAATGGCCGTAATCCCAATCACAGCTATTCGTTTGATTACGCGGAGCGAGGTTTTTTGTGCTGCCGTGTTAGCAGTGAGCCATTTGACAAACCATACGCTTGCACCAATAAATAAAATCACAAATCCTAAAGCTAAGAACAGTGACCATTCAGCGTAGTGTTTAAAAATAAAAGAGAAAAACTGTTCAATAACAAATAAAGCAAATGCCACAATGGAAATCCCTAAAAATGACCTTTGCGGCTCCACTTTTGAAAAATAAAACAAGGAGCTTAGTAAAAACAGCAAATAAAAAATAATAAGACCCATCCGTAAGCTAGAGCTGCCTGTGAAATCCGGCAGGGAGATAGTTAAAAAAATGTAGTGAAACAAACAAAACGCTGCATACATGATCACAGGAGACGAGCGCTGTTTCTTTTTTATGATCCAAAAGATGAGTAAGTTCACAAACGCCATTCCTGCGTAAAGTAAAAGCGTCTCGTGTTCGCCTCGCTGTGAAACTGCGCCTGTTGGTGAAATAAAAAAAGCCATGGTGAATTGAAATAAAACAAACGATAACACGTAAAACGGCTGATACTTTGTAAAAAAGCTAAACAAAATAATCGGCACAAGCCAAATTAAAAACAGCCAGTACGATTCAGCGTGCGTGTTGTAAATTTGAGAAAGAAGCGCGATGCTTAATCCAAATGAAAGAGCGCCGGCCAAAAGCGTCCAGTGACTTAAAAACGCCTGCTGAGGAAGCAGCTTTCGCACCGCAAATGCACTTCCGTAAAACAGCAGCATCAGCCCCACGCTCAGCGCAATTTTAGTGTAGCGGTCAAAGCCTTGCCAGTTCGATGCAAAGAAATATAAAATGCTGGACAAAACAAGAGCCAACCCCAGTAAATAACCGAGTCTTACGAGCTTTTCTCTCATACTCAACCTCCTCTTTATATTATGTATATACTAGCGCATGTTTAAATATTTGGAAATAGAAAGAATGAATGCGTTTTAACAAAAAAATTGTGTAAAAAGACCTTTTAGTGGCATGGAAATAACACATGAAGTAGTTCGAAAATCTTGATAAATTGTCAATAGTAAGATAGTTTTGGTTATTTTATCCTGAAGAGTGGGTATTGAACTAAAAACCTACATTATTCCCAAAAAATATAAGAAAACGTGCCGATGTGCTCTCTTTCTTTATTTGATAAGCTATAAAAGGGAATTACTGTTAGAAGAACCAAGAGATAGATATAAAGGAAGTGTCATCATATGAATGAGATGTTTGTTGCTCATCTGTATACCCAAGTGAAGCAGGCACATGAAGATATCCAGCAGCTTACCGCTAGTAAAAACACGTTAACGGAAGTTAAAGGCGAGCTTGAACGTGCAAAGGAAAAGGTAAAAGAACCAGAGCTCACTTCCGACACTTGGTCAGGCAGCCTTGCTGTTGGGTTTGAAGACATCCGCACCGCTATGTTAGACGAATACGATGATTTGCTGACCCGTCAGCTGACGGATGCCCTTGCGACAATTGAAGCAAAAATTACGGCGCTTCAATCGGATATACAAGGGATGGAACGCGCCATTAAAATGCAAGAAGACGAAGCAAAAGATAAGGTGTGATGCAATATGGCAGACGAAATTAAAGTAATAGATGGTGAAATTAATAGAACGCTTAGTGACCTAAGCGCTGCTGCGCAGCAGTTCCAGCCGCTTTTTCCGTTTCACGTAGGAAGCGGACAAGATCTAGCGGTGCTCGATGAATTAAACCAGCTGAACCAGCAGCTGCAAACGTTAATTGTGGACTACAAGCAAACGCTCCTCGATGATTTGAACGCCACCAAAAAATCCGTGCAGTCCATAAAAGAAGCAGATGAAAAAGCTGCAAACGCCGCTAAATAATGTTCATATTTTATATAAAGCTATCAAAAACAACCTTTCAACCAGCATAGATTTGGCATTCAAATAAAAAGGTTTTACCTAGCGGATGATGCAAGCCTTATAAAGAGGAGCGTCCGCTTAGGTTTAGAAAAATGACGGGCGCTTGTTCGTTAACCGTTTGTTGTTTTTCTACATCGATACAGCTAGGAGGTTACAGGTTATTGAAAACACTTGATGTCGATGCTTTTCACGAAAATATTCAAGCTATCTTAGACTCTATTAAAAGTCAAAAAGAACAAATTCAGGGCCTGATTTCACAGGTTCAGGCATTTTCAAGCTTAGATGATGCGTTTAAAGGAAAAGGAGGAGAAGCGATTCGGTCTTTTTACGAAACGGGACATGCTTCTTTTTTAACGCTGTATCATTCATTACTCACTTCCTATGAAGCTCGACTAACTCAAATCACACATGCGCTGCGCTCATTCGAACCGAGCGAAGACGGCTACATTACGCAGCCCTTTCTGCAAGACACTATTCCCGCGCATTTAAATCAAACAAGAAATACAACCGTCTCGCTTGTCGATCAAGCGAATGCAGCGATTCAAAAAGTCAGTCACCTTGCTTCTGTTTCAGCGCTTAACGACCAAGGTTTTTTAACAGAAGTAGAACAAGCAAAAAACAAAGCGGACAAAACGATGAATGGTTTAGTCCGTTTTGACGAACAGCAAACGCAAAGCCTTTCAGTCATTCAAGATCAGCTGACGTCTTTAAATTCGCTGCTTTCTAAAGTGAAAGCTGGGTTTCAAAATGGTTCCATTCAGCCGGGCAATGTAAGTGAGCTGAGCGCGTTGGCGAAAAAAGCGATGACCGATTCAGGAGGCGTCTCGGTTTTTGAAAAAGGCATTCCAACAACCTTGACAAGAAAAGAAAAACAAGAGAAAGTGATAAAGGAAGTAGGCATTGAAAAACTGATTCAGCTTCAAGCAATGACGCCTGCTGAACAGTTAAAAGAAATTCACAAGCTTGAAAAAAACTCGCCTTACATAAGAGAAGTGCTAACGCAAATTCAGCAGGATACAGCACCTGCTAACATGAAAAAACTAGCGGAACTGTCACCTGCAGAGCAAGCAGTGGAACTAGAAAAAAGTCCATACCTGCAGGCGCTCAACGATTCTTCAACTGTGGGCATGCTAACGTCTCAACAGATTCTTCAAAACGCTACGAGCGTTGAGGGAATGCTTATGCAGTCGGTGGTGCGTCAGGGGCAGATTAGGAGTGTTGGGACTAAAAAAACAGCTGAATCCTTTGACTTTACAGAAATCTGTGAAAATCCTAAAGCTAAAAAAGAAGAAACCGGTATAAAAGCTTTAGTCAAGGACGTAGGAGAAGGTGCTGTCACCTTAGCAAAAGGTACAGTTACGGGTAATAAAGGAGTAGCACAAGACTTTTTGACCGTAATAGAACAGCGGTTAGATAAATGGGACAACTCCTGGTATGACTTTGGAAACCTTGTGACGGTAGGTGGGTTTGATGGAGCTATCGCTCTCAAAGAAGGATTGGATGAAAGAGGGGAAAAATCGTTTGATTCACCGTATGACTTTGTCAATCACGCAACGATGGGACTTCTAGATGTAGGGCAACAGGCACTTAATCCTGACAAACCTCTTTCAAAAGAGCACTGGGAAAACAGCATGATTCTGTTTGCAAGTATAATTGGAGGAGCGAAACCAGTAGGTGCCGTAAAAGCTGTTCCAATGGTAACAAACGTTCCGCGTGTACCTGCACATAAAGGGACCAAAACATTGAGTGATATGCGGAATGTTGTCAGCCCAAAAGCAGCAAGCAATTGGTCGAAGAAGGTGTATGAACCTGTTCAAAAGCAGCTTCAACCTTTACTAGATGCGGAGATACCGACTTTACGTCCTCAACCTCAACTGGTAGGGATAGGAGAGGCTTTGCCTGGAAAGACCTTTGGTGAAGCGTTAGATGGGTTAACGACGTATAAGATGGGGAATGTTTCAAAAGGCCAGTCGAAAGCGGTGGAGAAAGTCGAAAAGCCTGGTGGCAAGGCAAATGCTGAGAGGATAAATGATCAGGGGGCAGTGGTTAAGGGTACGGGTAGATTAAATTCAAAAAAAGATATTTATAAAGTATTACCTAAAGATGTTCACCAAGCACTAGAAGGCTATGATCAAACTCATAAATTCGCTGCGAATTTTAGAGGGTTTGAAGTAAAAGCACAGCGTTCATTATCGCATATGTCTGATAAACAATTAATATATTCATTTAAAAAAGGTTACTCACCAAAAGATGGAGCAAATGATACAATTATACTCCATCATCATGAACAAAAAGTTGAGGGCCCAATAATTGAGATGCCTAATAGATACCATGATTTAGGTAATAAAAGACAACATCCATTTGGAAATTCAGGTGGAGTTGGAAGTGGAGAAGCTAGGATAGAATTTAATAAGTGGCGTAAAGAATATTGGAAGGCAAGATATGCCAATGAAATGATTAAAAGGGGGATCATTGAATGAAGATAGAAATATTAAATGCTATCGATGAAGAGTTCGAAATGTGTCCAGAAGCCTTTGGAGGACCTCTTAATATCGAGGAAGTAAACCAAGCAGAAGATGAACTAAAAGTAAAATTGCCAGAGGATTTTAAAGAATTTCTTTTGAGATATGGTTCTGGAGCAGTTGGTGAGGCTATTATTTTAGGATTGAAAGAGGCAGAGTTTGTTGCGACACCATCATTTGTTGAGAAATCTCTGCATTTTAGAAAGGTACTCCCTAAAGAGTATGAGAATTTTACTGCTATTGGTATAGACGGTGCAGGAAATCCAGTAGGCTTTAATTCACCGAATATAGAAATTATTACATTTGACTTTAATTTCGGTGGGAAAGAAATCATAGCAGAGAGTTTTGAGGAATATTTAGAAAAAGCAATTCGTGAAGAATTAAATATACATTTTTAATATTCAAGATATTAATTGTAATATAAGATAAAACAAAAAAACGAAAATTAACTGTAAGCACTTGATTGTATTTTAGGCAACAAGTGCTTTTTTGTGAGAAATTACACCTTTGAAAAATATAAAAAATGACTGTATGAAGTTCATAACTCATGAAGGGCAATACCATACAAATAGTATTAGCCGCACTGTCACCTTAAGAGTAAGCAATTGAACTAGAAAACAGTCCAAAGGCTCAGCAAGATCTTACAGCACTTTCTCACTCTAAAGCAAAATTATAAAAAGCCTGAAATTGCAAGAAGTGTATATGAAACGGAGGCCAAAAAGCAACAACAGGATGGTCTAGCAGCTGTTTCTTTTGTAGCGGATATGGTGCCTGTGGTTTCCAATGTAAAAGGTGGATGGGAAGCAAGTGTAGGATACGATCCTATTACGGGGAATGAACTATCTAGTTTTGACCGTTCTGTTTCTGGAGCAGGAATTGTTTTTGGCGGCTTTGCGAGAGTGCCAGGGAAAGTGGTGAAATACGGAAGCGAAGGAGCAGAATACGTACTTCGTGTAAACAAAGCAGAAAAGACCGTAACCAAGCATAAGGTTAAAGATGTTTCCAAGGGCGAGTCGAAAGCTGTGGAGAAAGTGGAAAAGCCTGGTGGTAAGGCGAATGCTGAAGGAGTTCATGATCAGGCGGGTGTTGCTAAGGGTACGGGTAAATTTGTCAACAATGCTGATGATGTTGTATTCAAACAAAGTTCAATAGATAAAGCTTTCAGTAAACACAGAAATGATTTTGGAAGTTATCCTGATGGTAGCAAATCTAGTGTGGAATTATTCAAAAACGATGTTTCAGAGCTGATTAATACTGGAGTTCAAAAACAAGGTAAATATAGAAACGTTGAAGGAACGCATATTTACAACGAAACTACTAAACAATGGACTTTTATTAACTCAGATGGAACTATGAATACAGCTTTCAAATTAAGTGATTCACAATACAAATATTTAATTGAAAAAGGAGTTGTAAAATAGTGAGATTAGTTAATACCCTTCTCTCAGAACATGAATTAAAGAAAGAAGATATTGAAGTGATTTGCAATATATTTAAGAAACAATATGATGAAAATATAGAAGTAAATAGCTATAAATATGATGATCGTAAATATTATGAAACTGATTTTGATATAATTGACGTAGAATTTCTAAAGGAAAATATATATGTAGAAATTGATAAGTTGATTAAGATTCATGAAAAGATTATTCAATTAGTTAATCAAAATGTAGAAATAATTGTAGCTAATGATGATACAGATACGGAAATCCAAATATTCGAAAAAAATTGTAACGATATATCAGGATTTGGATTGTTTATTACTTCAAGAAAAATTCTAGAACTTGAACCCTATTATACTTCTGATATTTGCAACGCATATTTGAATTTTGAAAATGTTAGTTTTGGTGTAATGTTTGAATAGTGTTAATTAGGAAGAGACGGTTCTTCCACTTTAGGATGGATGAATGATTTGCTAAAATTTTTATAAAAGAAAAAATTATGAAATTCATGCTGGGAAATGAGATTTTACGAACATAGACAAGAAAAATATTTATGTTAACATTTTTTATTACTACCTTGATTGGCTAAACGCCTTTCAAGGTTTTTTTATAAAGTTGGATTTGGTAAAAAGGTATCCGAAGAAGAATAGATATAGTGATCAAGAAGTAATGAGAGTAGCTAACTAGGGGTAAGTCTGGATTTAACTAACCTTGACAAGAAAAGAAAAACAAGGGAACGTGATAAAGGAAGTAGGTCTTGAACAAAAGATTTAGCCCAAAAGCAGCAAGCAATTGGTCGGAAAAGGTGTATGAACCGTTTCAAAAGCAGATCAAACCTTTACTAGATGCTGAGATACCGACTTTACGTCCTCAACCTCAACTGGTAGGGATAGAAGAGGCGTTACCTCGATAGACCTTTGGTAAAGCGTTAAATGGGTTAATGACGTATAAGATAGGGAATGTTTCGAAAGGTCAGTCCAAAGCGTTGGAGAAAGTGGAAAAGCCTGGTGGTAAGGCGGGTGTTGAAGGGGTTCATGATCAGGCGGCTGTTTCTAAGGGTACGGGTGAAACTATAATTAAAACAGTCAATGAAGTTGATTATAGTGATATCCGTGCTTACCGTGATATTGATATAGAAAAAGTACCAATAGAATATAGGGCCGATCCTAGACTTGTTTCTGAAATGAACTATATATAAAGGAAAGAAAAAAAGTGGAGCAAATGCAGCGGGATGGGAAAGAAGTGCCTCTAAGCACTTTAATGAATTATTAGATAAGCATCCCGAATTTTTTAGTGAAGCAAATATTGAGAGGATTGAAAACGGATTAGTTCCTGTAGTAGATGACGACTTTATTAAGTATTTTCCTCAATATAAAGATTGTAAGGGTGATAAATTGATACATCATCATATAGGTGGTGGAGGTCAAGCTGCTGCTGTGCCACAATCATTACATAAGGGGTTTGGAGGCATACACAATTTTGAAAAAGAATACAAGATTAGAGACAACGACCCCTTGACTGAGATTGGAGAAGTATTTACGTCTCAAAAGCAGCCGTAAACATTAAGATAACGTATTAAGTGAAAATTAATAATATTTAGTGGAGGTATAAAAAATGATTTCACCACAAGATTTTTTAGACAATTGGAATAAAGACATATATGGTTTGGTTAACTATGATGAAAAAATAATTAACTCACTTCCCTTATCCCAAGAAACTAAAGATTTCTTAATTGAAGCAGGTTTTCCTGAATCTTCTCCTCCATTTCTAACATTTGAATCTGCAGTTAGCGGTGGTGGAGAAAGATTAATTGAAAAAAACAATAAATTAGAAACGACGTATCATAAGTTTTTATATTTCGGATTTACTGGTAGTGGATATCCAATATGTATTGATGAATCTAACTCAGAGCTCGTATATATAGATTATGATAATGATAATAAGGTTGTTTTAATAAATACTACGATAGCAAAGTTTGCAGAAGCTTTACTTGTCTACGTAGAATTTATAAAGAAAGTAAAGGCTGTTAACGGAAGAAGAGCTTATCTCGAAAAAAATGCAACTAAAGATTTGTTAGACTGGATTTCTGGCCAACTTCAAAAAATCGACGCTGCCTCTTTAACTAAAGGGTGTTTTTGGGAAGAGGAATTAGGTAGTTTTATTGAATAAGATTGTATAGAGGTTTTATACATTTAAGATATAAGCTTAAAGCACTTTATTGTCAATTAAAGGCAACAGGTGCTTTTTGTTTTTTGTAAGAAATTTATGCTTTAGACTACACAAAAATGCTAATAAATTCAACAAAAAGAAAAGCAAGTTATTAAAACAGTTGGACTAAAACAGCTAAAAGAGCTGGAAATGATGCATCCACTGGATCAAAAAAAGAAGCTCGAACAGCTTGAAAAAAAAGCTCCCCATGTTAAAGAAGTTTTTAAACATATTCAAAAGGAAAACAGTCCAAAGGTTCAGCGCGATCTTGCGGCACTGTCTCATTCTAAAGCAAAATTAGAAAAAGAGTTGAAAAAGTATCCGTATCTATATGAGAATTACAAAAAGCCTGAAATCGCAAGAAGTGTATATGAGGAGGAAGCCAAAAAGCAACAACAGGATGGTTTAGCAGCTGTTTCTTTTGTAGCGGATATGGTCCCTGTAGTTTCCAATGTAAAAGGTGGATGGGAAGCAAGTGTAGGATACGATCCTATTACTGGGAATGAACTATCTAGTTTTGACCGTTCTGTTTCTGGAGCAGGAATTGTTTTTGGCGGCTTTGCGAGAGTGCCAGGGAAAGTGGTGAAATACGGAAGCGAAGGAGCAGAATACGTACTTCGTGTAAACAAAGCAGAAAAGACCGTAACCAAGCATAAGGTTAAAGATGTTTCCAAGGGCGAGTCGAAAGCTGTGGAGAAGGTTGAAGAGAGAGGGAGGTTTAAAGAAGAGAGTAGCGGTAGTGGGGATAAGGGTAAGAGTAATAGTGTACCTTCTTATGGAAAGAAGTCAGTGCCTATAGGACCTTACCGAGAAGTAAATGGATTTCCAGCTAAAGTAAAGCCAGGTGCTCAAGAGAAACATATTCCTAATACGCCAAATTACAAACAAGAAATAGCAAATGGAAAAAACAAGAGTATTTTCTATGGCGATAATAAAACAGCACAAGAATTGCTTGATAAGTTTGCAGGGAAAGGTCAACTACTACCAAACGGTAAAAAAGAAAGATTAGACTTTGGTAAACCAATTGGAAAATACTACGATCGTGATACTGGTGAATATCTTGAAACTACTAGAGGGATGATTCATTACGGAAAGGACGGAGCGCATATAGTGCCTTCAGAACCATTAAAAAAGTAAAAAGAGAGGGATATACATGGAATATGATCCTTTAATAAAAGCGTTAAAAAATTATAAAGATAGTGACTTGATAATAGAGTGGGATAGTGGATTAAAGATTATTGGTGAACCAGACACACTCTTTGAAACAGACAATGGATTAGATGACGATGACGCAAATTATACCGAATATTATGCAGTTGCATTTCAAGTAAATGATATTTTAGCGCATCCTACTAGTGAGGAAAGTAGTTTATACAACTGGCTAATACAAAAAAAAGGTTCATTAGTTGAAATTTCACTTTACGATGATCCCCCTAGTGCAGTTTTTTTAACTAACGGAGAAAGTGTATGGAAAAGGGATAATCAAAAATAAAAACGTCACTTTAAACATATACCTTGATGGGCTAAATTACCTTTCAAGGTTTTTTACTTTAATTTATATTAAATCAGCGGATATTTGAGTGAGACGATAAGAAAATAATTTGTAGGGGAATAGAGAGCTCATGAAGCCAGTGATGACAGTTACATGGCAGAGGTAGTTATGACATGGAATGGCTAGAAAACTAACGATAATGATAAAGTTTGTGGCATTAAAAGGTAGGTTAGATAAGAAAGTTACTACTTTGTACAAAAACAGAACTTTCATTTTTAAGTAAAATCTTTGAAGAAGTGGCGTATAATTTGCAAAGTAAAAAGTATATTGAATTACTATATTACCTAGATCAAAGATACTCAGGCTTAAATTTAAAGAGAAGTATACAAGATTGCTGAGGAGTACATGTATTAACTTTGGGGTCTCAAAGTTTTTGAACTCAAAAGTTAACGCAGGAAAATATTTAATTTAAACTAATCCCTTCTATTAGAATGCAAGAATACACAAATAATGAAGTTGTGAACGAAGAGAGGTTAATCCTGATTTCAAGTGAATCTTGAGCAGCTATGCGCTTTTCAAATTTTTTAAAATATAAGAAAAACTGATGAAATGTATAATTAATGAAGTCAGCTATGACAAAATAAAATACTTGCTTAAGCTATTGTTGAAGAACAGCTAGCAATAAATTAATCAGTGGGTGAGAGCGTGGAAAATAATCCGAAAATTATTTTGGGAATACCGGGCACATGGAAAGATAGACAAGCATTTAAAGACAAATTTAACGAAAGTCAACGAGAGTTTGTATACCTAGGGGAACATATAGGTAAATTACAGACGCCTGAATATTTGTATCAAATAGAATTTGTTGACGAACATATTCCTTATGTAGCTGAAGCGTTTGAGCTTGGTGGAAATGGATCGTTTACAAAGGGCGATATTGAAACTCTTCAAAGTCACCGTAGTATGGTGTATATTCTTGCAGAAGGTGGATCACTTGAGCAAGTTATTGAAATTATGAGTGTCGCAAAGGCAGTTCTTCAATCGGGCGGTTTAGCAGTGAGCGTTGAGTCATCTGGAAAGGCCACTACCAAAAATAATTGGATAGAATACGTTAACAATGGTACAGAGAACAGAGCATTTGCTGCTTTCGTTCAAATGTCCAGAGAAGAAGATGTGTTTTACACCTGTGGTATGCATAATTTCGGCTATAAAGATTTACTAACGTCTACATCTAATACCAATCCAGCTGAAACGGTAGAGTTGTTTCAAACCTTTTGCCTATATACGTTAATTGAAAATCCCGTATTTAATAGTGGAGAAACATTTAGTGTCGACCCTAAAGCTCCGGTTTTTCAATTAAGGGCAGAATCGTGTGTGCTGTTTGAAAGTGATGATCCTTTTTATAACCCTTATGGGGTTTGGCGGTTAAATAAAATAAGCTAGTCATTTAAAGGACAAGGTTGAAAAACTTTGTTTTTTAAGCGTTAATCGGAGATAAAGGAGGAGTAATACCATGAAAGATTGGGAGTATAATGAAATATTTGATGCAATTCAGGAAACATATAAAGAATTGTTAGACGAAGGTAGAGGGTATAGATATGCTATAGCAAAACTAACGGATGAATTTGATAATTTAGGCAAGGTAGAAGATTTTATTGTGGATACTGCTATTGGAGAAATTGCAATTACTCATGAGCAAGTTTTCGTTGGGCACATTATAGGTATAACAGGAAGGTTAGGGAAATTTAACCCAAAAGAAGCGCAAAACGAGCTAACATTAGACGAAATAAAAGATTTATTGCCACGAATGAATAAAGTAATAGAAGGACTAAAGCATGTAAAAGCCGATCATAACCCTTCAGTGGAATAGAAACATTACTTAAGTACGTGATGAATGGCAATTTGCTAAGGTATATGAGTACTGCTATTGTCTAATGAATGAGTTTTGAGCAGAAGGTCCTTATTTAATATATAGAACAGTTGTAATATATTTACTTTTGACAGATTGTTAGTATTTGGTATATCCTATTTTTGGATTAAGAGTTACGTAGATTTAACTCTTTATACATAAAATACTAATTCAAAGAAGGAAGAACCCGTAATGAGTAAGAAAAAATGGTTAATAGGAGCAACTACATGCTTCCTAGTATTAGGGCTTGCGGCTTGTTCGAGCGGAGAATCAGAAAAGGCTAGTGGAAACGAGAAACACTCAGCTGAGTCATCAGAAAAGAAATCGGACGATAAAGAGCTAAATGTTGATGCGAAGTTTGATAAAGAAAAAACGGATAAATTATACAATACCGTCACCAAAAAATTAGGTGAAACTGCTAATGTTGATGATCTTACGATTACAGTAGACTCTCCACAAGTCGTACCGGATGATGAGCTATCTAAAAACAAAAATGGACAGTTTATCAAAATGAATATTACGATTGAGAATAAAGGAAAGAAAAATCATAAAATAAGTGAGCTACTTCATTTTAATATTCAAAAAGAAGACACTCAATACTTTGCTACAGTTGTTTCTGGTGCCACAGAGAATCATTTGAACGGAAACATTTCACCAGGAGAAAAACAAAGCGGTATTGCAACGTTTGATATACCAAAAGAAGGCGATTTTAAGTTTGAATTTAGCGGTTTTAGTAAAAATCGTGGTATTTGGACGTTTACACAAGATGATATTCAACCAGCTCAATAAGAATCAAAATAAGTCACGTGCTAATCGTGGCTTATTTTGATTGAACTCAGCAACAACTATGGCGCATGAACAAGGCAATTAAACAAATTTAAAATGAAAGAAGCATGTAAAGTACTGTTAAGTATGTCCTATGTAAAAGTCAACATACATGTTAGGTTTTATAACATAAATTTCTGAATAATCATTTACTTATTCACTTATTTCATGGTATGTTATATGACATAGATATTGTAACTTGCAATATGGGCTGAAAATTAGCCATTGCAATATATACTTATTTTTCTAAAAATGAACCTGGATGAGCTGGTGCTCTATACATATATGAATACATCTACGTATAACTAGTCAAAAAGAATGAAGGCTTTTCTATTTATAGTGCTGATTGTTCTTTGGGCTGAGTATAGTTATAGTAGGTGAAATTTTCAAGGCAGTTATTTTGGTTTTTAAGCTGAATTTTTGGAATAGTTTGTTATTTTATTAATCAATGCTTTGCCACTTAGAAGTAGGTATAAAAGTTTCCTAATAAAAGAAAATGCAGACGGAATTTAATAAGTTTTTTGGAATTTGTGGGCGATTTTCTCACTTTTTTATCATTTTTGAATAGTTTATAATCATCAGACAATTATACTGTGATATAGTTATAAGTGAGACAGAAAAAGGTGTGTTCTTAGGTCGCACCTGAATTTTTTTACTACGTAAGCAGGAGCGCCTACATCTTTTTACAAATATAGGGGATGAGGAAGGTTATAATGAGCAACGTGCAGAAAAAAACAGACGTTATCTTAATTGGTGCCGGAGTCATGAGCGCAACTTTGGGATCATTACTCAAAGAGTTAGCACCTGAATGGGACATTAAAGTATTTGAAAAACTCGCAGACGCAGGGGAAGAAAGCTCGAACGAATGGAATAATGCAGGGACGGGCCATTCTGCGCTGTGCGAACTAAACTATACATCAGAAAAAGCTGATGGATCTATAGATATAACGAAAGCGATCCGAATTAACGAGCAGTTTCAGCTGTCAAGACAGTTTTGGTCTTATCTTGTAAGCAGCAAGTTGATTCGCAATCCGCAAGATTTTATCATGCCAATTCCGCATATGAGTTTGGTACAAGGGGAAAAAAATGTATCGTTTCTGAAAAAGCGTTTTGAAGCGCTGTCAAACAATCCGTTGTTTCAAGGAATGGAGTATTCCGACAGTCCTGACAAACTAAAAGAATGGATTCCGTTAATCATGAAGGGGCGCACGTCAAATGAACCGATTGCCGCAACTAAAATTGATTCGGGAACAGACGTAAACTTTGGTGCTTTAACACGCATGTTGTTTGACCACCTGAAGAATAAAGGGGTTCACGTTCATTACAAACGAAGTGTAAAAGATATTAAACGTAAAAGTGACGGTATGTGGGAAGTAAAAGTCGCAGATGTAGACAGCGGAAAAGTTGAGTACCACACGGCAAAGTTCATCTTTATCGGTGGTGGAGGCGGAAGCTTGCCTTTACTTCAAAAAACAGGTATTCCTGAATCCAAGCATATTGGAGGATTCCCGGTAAGCGGATTATTTATGGTATGCAATAACCCTGAAGTAATTGCGCAGCACCACGGAAAAGTATACGGAAAAGCCAAAGTCGGAGCTCCGCCAATGTCAGTTCCGCACCTTGATACACGCTATATTGACAACAAAAAGACGCTGTTGTTTGGCCCGTTTGCCGGCTTTTCACCGAAGTTCTTAAAAACAGGTTCAAACCTGGACTTAATCAGTTCTGTAAAGCCGAATAATATTTTAACCATGCTAGCAGCAGGCGTCAAAGAAATGGCGTTAACAAAATATTTAATTCAGCAAGTGCTGTTATCAAATGAAAAACGTGTGGAAGAACTGCGTGAGTTTATCCCGAACGCGAAAAGCGAAGACTGGGATATTGTTGTAGCAGGCCAGCGTGTGCAAGTAATCAAAGACACGGAAGCCGGAGGAAAAGGAACGCTTCAGTTTGGTACAGAAGTTGTAAGTGCCGCTGATGGTTCTGTTGCTGCACTTCTTGGCGCTTCGCCTGGTGCATCAACGGCGGTTCACGTTATGCTTGAAGTATTGGAAAAATGCTTCCCAGAAAACATGAACAAGTGGGAGCCAAAAATAAAAGAAATGATTCCTTCCTATGGCATGTCATTAGTTGATCATCCAGACTTCTTTAACGAAATTCATGCGTCCACTTCACAGACGCTTGGTTTAATTAAAAAAGAGTCTGTTTATAGCTAAAGATTTTACGCCGTAACAAACAGCACATGCGTATATGAAGAAATCTACAGGCGTGCACAAACACCACCTTTTCTTGAGGTGGTGTTTTAATGCTCTTTATTTATGTAGAGTTTGATTTAAGAGTGGTATTGATTGCTTCCAGGCTGAAGTTTCAAATACTTCCACGCCGCAATTGCATCATCGCGGCTTTTTCCTTTGTTTTTCGGATCGTTAAAAAAATCGCGAATAAAGCGGTTGTACTCAAACTGAGGCGCAATTTCTTTTTGATAAGAAGGCTGCTTTTTTCGTTTTTCTTCTTCATGCCACGCTTTTACCACATCTCGATAGGTTTTCCCTACATTTTCTTTAAAGTAGTTTTGAATATACGTGGAAAAATGAAACGTAGGATGAATGGCTTTCTTAAAAAAAGCCCGTAATTCTTGACTGCAGCGGTGATTTTCCCCAATGACGGTATCTAATGTTAGCGGCGCTTGTGTTTTAGAGGACGAGCGTCTTTTAGGTCGCGTTGTTATTTGTTGAGTGTCACCGGTCGTTAATAACACTTCAATTCTTTTTGAAAGTTCCATTTTAGATCCAGACGGGCTCATGTTGTTTTCTCGGCAAAATTGCTGCAGCTCGGTTTTGAGCCAGTAAAAATCGGTAAAGTCTTTGATAAGTAAATCTTTTGTAAGTTCAGGTCGCATCGTTTTCACCTCCATATATTTACTATAGAACGTTTGTTCTTGTTGGTCAATTGTTTTTAGAGAAGTACGAAGGAATGTCTTTTATGTTTCTTCCTACATAGTGAGAAGAAATAGGCCGTTTATTCACTTCTCTTGCCCAAATAGAAAGCTGGCCGATGTGATGGATTTCATGAATGATGATGTGATGCAAGATGTCAGCTTCTGTGTAAGAAGTAGAATCCCAAGGGACTGTTACGTACCTTTTGTTAGAAAAATTCAAATGACTTAGAAAGTCGGCAATGTCAGGTCTATGTGCAGAAGAGAGCGCTTGAAGCTTTTCAAGAGTATCGTGTTCTTCAAAAGAAAGCACGATATCTTGTTTACCTTGGATAGCACGTATCCAGCTGTATTCGACATCAATAATATGAAACAGAGTTTGTAAAATGCTGCCCATTCCTCCAGTCCGCTTCTTCAACAGTTCTTTTCTAGAAAGTCGATAACACCAGCTAAACCATTCATCTCTCACTTGCCAATTGTATTCAAAAAACTGAATCATCTACCACACCTCACATGTTTTTTTACCTCTTATTAAATTAGATGAACGCTGGTAAATTCCTTTTTATAAAGAAGAAAAAGCGTCTAGGCAAGAGATCTCTTGCAAATTCCAAAATCAAACAATTACAATAATAGAAAGGAGTTGATTGCATGACGCTACATAAAAAAGTCCTTTCTACAATTCTAGGAGGAGCTGTCGGAGACGCTTTAGGCGTTCCAGTTGAGTTTAAAAAACGCGATACATTTCGGATTACGACTATGACCGGCTACGGTACATACAACCAGCCTAAAGGAACGTGGTCCGATGATACGTCTTTAACGATGTGCTTGATTGATAATTTAATAGACAAACAAGATGAATATGATTTGATGCAAAAGTTTGCGAATTATTGGTCGAATGGCTACTGGACGCCGTACGGAGAAATGTTTGATATTGGCATCGCAACAAGCGAAGCGATTCGCCGCTATAAAAGCGGGCTTCCTAAAGAAGAGTGGGGAGGAAGCGCTGAATACGACAACGGAAACGGAGCGCTTATGCGTATTGCCCCGCTTGCGTTTACACTATGTGATGAACCTAGCTTTACAAAAAGAAAAGAAGAAATAGAAAGAATTGCTCACGTCACGCACCGCCATGTGCGCTCTACGCTTGGTTGCATTATATATGTGGAGCTGCTTATTCGTCTTCTTGACGGCAACGAGCCTTTTGAAGCATATGAAAACGCGGTAAATCTCTGTCAAAAGCAGTTAACAGGTACGGAGTATGAAGCAGAGTTTTCTGCGTATGAACGAGTGTTAAACCTAAGCTTGCCGCACGCAGCGAGAAATGAAATCGGGTCAACCGGATACGTCGTCAGCTCGCTAGAAGCATCTCTTTGGTCTTTTCTGCAAAGTGATGACTACAAAGAAGCTGTACTTACCGCTGTGAATTTAGGAGAAGACACAGACACAATAGGCTTTATTACCGGTACTATGGCAGGAGCATATTATCAGCTGGATGGCATTCCTAAAGAGTGGGTTTGTCAGCTTGCTAAAAAAGAAGAGTTGATAGGAGCTTGTAAGAAATTTGCGGATGCGTGTGTATGAAAAAGACAATGAAAAGAAGCTGTATTTCACGAAATAGAACAAATCCTTATCAACGGAAACAAAACGCCCGAATATGCAAAAATACAAGTAAGTAATGATAAAAAAGGGTTCCTTCTTGGAGATTTTACTAGCGAAGAAACAAAAGGCTATACGTTTAAGAGCTTGCAAAGTGTGAAGTTGCAGCCGCATACAGGTCCTGACGAACAGCTAGAAAGATCGTACAAAGGAAAAGAAAGTGATCAGATATATGCGCTTTCTCTTGCAGATAATATAAGTATACAAGAAGTAACCATCTTAGGAATCTCACATCAGGAGACAATTTCTACTGGGTTATAATAAGGGTCGATAAGCAGCTTACCTAGATGGGCGAGCTGCTTATCTTTTTTAAGAATCTACCACAATTCAATTTGATTTACAATCCCTTTCTCTCTTAATTTAAAGAATATTCAAACAATATTTTTCCTTTGGTAACGGAAAAATATTGCGTTTAATTGAAAGCGTTTTCAATATATAGTGAAGGTAACAAGAAAACATCTTAGCAAGATACTCATCTCACTTATGAATGTTAATCAATCACTGATCAAGGGGGAATTGGAAATGAATATTTTACTATGCTGCGCAGCAGGGATGTCTACAAGTTTGTTAGTGACTAAAATGGAAAAAAGCGCAAAAGAAAAAGAGACAACGTGCAAAATCTGGGCAGTGCCAGGAGACGCGGTTAGAAATCATATCGATAATGCAGATATTTTACTTTTAGGTCCACAAGTGCGCTACTTGCTTCCTCAAATGAAAAAGTTAGGAGAGGAAAAAGGAATTCCAGTAGAGGTTATTAATCCGGTTCATTACGGAATGTGTAACGGAGAAGAAGTGCTAAAATCTGCTGAGCAGTTAGTTTCGAAATAGGAGGGAATCAATTGAGCAAAATGAATCGTGTACTTGAAACATATATTATGCCGCTTGCTGGAAAAGCTGCTCAGCAGCGTCATCTTCAAGCATTAAGAGACGGTATGGTCCTGACGATGCCGCTTATTATTATCGGTTCACTTTTCTTAATTTTAGCCAATTTGCCTTTTCAAGCCTACACAGATTTTTTAACAGAACACCCTAAGCTAAAAGCAAGCATTTTATATCCGTACAGAGGAACGTTTGAAATTATGGCTTTAGTAGCTACGTTCGGGATTGCCTATCGCTTAGCAGAATCGTATAAAGTGGATGCACTTGCTTCAGGTGCAGTGTCTTTAGCTGCTTTCTTTGTCGGTACACCTTTTGTTTCGTATACGATTGGAGAAAACGCAGATGGAACGGCTATGGTCGAAACAGCTTATCAAACGGCGATGTTCACGAGTAAAGGTCTTTTTGTGGGGATGGTCATAGCTGTTATCGCAACAGAAGTTTACCGGAAGATTATTCAAAAAAATATCGTGATTAAGCTTCCAGAAACTGTTCCGCCAGCTGTCGCCCGTTCATTTTCAGCTTTAATACCAGGGTTTGGCGCTGTAATGGTTATATGGATGCTACGTTTGCTTGTAGAAAACGTCGGAGACTTCGGGAATTTACATAATGTCGTGACGGTTTTACTGCAGCAGCCTTTAACTCATATTGGTACAAGCTTAGTCGGTACGATTCTGATTTTTATCTTAATTACTCTTATGTGGAGTACGGGGCTACACGGTGCGACGATTGTTGGTTCTGTCATGACGCCTGTATGGCTTACACTAACAACGGAAAACGCAACCGCTCTTGCTTCTGGTGAGCCAGTAAAGCATATTGTAACGAATGAATTTAACGATATTGTGTTTGTAGGAGGGTCCGGCACTACGCTTTCTCTTGTGTTGGCGATGGTGCTGTTTGCGAAAAGCCAGCAAATGAAGCAGCTAGGAAGATTAAGCATCGGACCGGGCTTCTTTAATATCAACGAACCTGTTATTTTTGGAATGCCTATCGTATTAAATCCGATTATGATTATTCCGTTTATTTTAGCACCGCTTCTATCGGTCATCATTACGTATGTATCAATGGATATAGGCCTCGTTGCAAAGCCAATAGGAATTGTCACGCCGTTTACAATGCCGCCGGTGATTAGCGGCTACTTGATTACAGGAAGCATATCAGGGGCTGTTCTGCAGCTTGTGCTAATGGTGGTATCGTTTGGTGTCTATTTTCCATTCTTTAAAATGTGGGACAAACAAAAACTTATAGAAGAAACCGGAGCTTCTATAGATCGTTCACCGGTAACAGAAGAACAGCAAAGTATTGTATAACGTATTTTAAAATCATTCATTATAGCGGAGGGATTCAAATGACAAAAGGAATTAAAATTGTAACCATTGGCGGAGGTTCAAGCTACACGCCGGAGCTTGTTGAAGGATTTATTAAGCGCTATGACGAGCTGCCTGTACGAGAGCTTTGGCTAGTAGATGTAGAAGAAGGAAAAGAAAAGCTAGAGATTGTTGGAAACCTGGCAAAACGAATGGTCGAAAAAGCAGGAGTCCCAATTGATATTCATCTTACGTTGGATCGAAGAAAAGCGTTAAAAGATGCCGACTTTGTCACTACACAATTTCGCGTAGGATTGTTAGACGCAAGAATGAAAGATGAACGAATTCCGTTAAAATATGGCGTGATTGGGCAAGAAACAAATGGACCGGGCGGCTTATTCAAAGGGCTGCGCACAATTCCTGTGATTTTAAGTATTGTGAAAGATATAGAAGAACTATGTCCAAATGCGTGGCTTGTAAACTTTACGAATCCAGCTGGTATGGTGACAGAAGCCATTTTACGCTATAGCAATCATAAAAAAGTAGTGGGCTTATGCAACGTGCCAATAGGTATTCGCATGGGGATTGCTAAAGCGCTAGAAGTAGACGAAAGCCGCGTACAGGTTAGCTTTGCCGGGTTAAATCATATGGTCTTTGGATTAGATGTCTTTTTAGACGGAGTGAGCGTGAAAGATCAAGTGATTGACGCCATGGCAGACCCGACGAATGCGATGTCTATGCGAAATATCAAAGGAGTTTCATGGGATCCTGATTTTATTAAAGGCCTAGGAGTTATTCCATGCGGCTACCACCGCTATTACTATAAAACAAACGAGATGCTGCAAGAAGAACAAAATGCAGCTGAGCTCGAAGGCACACGGGCTGAAGTAGTGCGCGCGTTAGAAAAAGACTTATTTGAGCTCTATAAAGATCCTAATCTTGCAATTAAACCGCCTCAGCTTCAAAAGCGAGGAGGAGCGTACTACAGCGATGCAGCCTGCAGCTTAATTTCATCTATCTATAATGATAAAGGCGATATTCAGCCTGTAAATACCATTAACAATGGGGCAATTGCCAGCATTCCAAATGATTCTGCTGTTGAAGTGAGCTGCGTGATTACAAAAGAAGGGCCAAAGCCAATTGCAGTTGGTGATTTACCTGTAGCTGTTCGAGGACTTGTTCAGCAAATCAAATCTTTTGAACGCGTCGCGGCCGAAGCAGCCGTTACGGGAGATTACAATACCGCGCTTGTTGCAATGACAATCAATCCATTAGTCCCATCTGATACTATTGCCAAGCAGCTCTTGGACGAAATGCTAGACGCGCATAAATCTCATTTACCGCAGTTTTTTAACTCGGTGAATGTCTAATACGTATAGTGAAAAAACCTTTGACAACGAATCAGAGGTTTTTTCATTTTTATAGTATACTTTACGTACAAAATCAACATCAAAGAAAGGTGATTACAGTGCCAAATGCATGGGATGCAGAACAAATCGTATCAGCACCGCTTGCCAAAATGCTAATCGAGACGCAGTTTCCAGAACTTGCGCCCGCTACAATTTCGCTGCTTGGCTACGGCTTTGACAATACGGTCTATCAAGTAAACGACCGGTTTGTTTTCCGGTTTCCTAGACGAGAACTCGCAGTGGGACTACTAAAAACGGAAAATCGGCTTTTACCAAGTCTTGCTTCTCAATTGCCGCTATCGATTGCAGAGCCCATTTTTTTCGGTAAGCCGAATGCAGCATATCCTTGGCCGTTTACGGGCTATCACTACGTGCAAGGAACTCCGCCTGCAAGATTAACAGAAGAAGAGCGCATACAATCTGCTTCTGTACTAGCAAGGTTTCTTCGCACGTTACATCACTATCCTTACTCAAAAGCGCAAGAGCTCAGTGTTCCGTTTGATGAGTTAAATCGGCTTGATATGATGAAGCGAAAGCCTGCGCTAGAGAAGTATGTCAAGCAAATGAAAGAGCGTAGTCTTTATTCAAAACAAGAGATTCTTGAAGACTATGTAAATGACATACAAGAAATTAAGTATCAAGAAAAACATGTACTAGTTCACGGAGATCTTCATATTAAAAACATGATTGTTGATCAAACCAACATGGTTTCAGGCATTATTGACTGGGGAGACGTTCATATTGGTCATCCGGCAGTTGACCTAGCGATTGCCTATAGCTTTTTGCCTTCTAAAGGAAGAGCGCGTTTTTTTAAAGAATACGGAAAAGTAGACGAAGAAACGCACAGACTGGCAAAATGGAAAGCCGTATTTACAACCGTAGTGCTGGTGGCACACAGTTACGATCAAGGAGACAAACAAACGCTAGAAGCGGCTCTAGAAAGCTTGAACCTGATTTTTCAAGAGTAATAAAACTGTAATAGAATTTCTGTTAAATTCCTGTATAGTTAAAAAAGGATAAAAATAAAAACAACAGGTGAAGCAAACGATGAATACAAGCCACTGGAATAAATCAGCAGCGCAGCTGCTAGAAGCATGGATACAGCTATATAAGGAAAAGGAATTTCTTATTGGAGAAACGGAATCTTTAAACATGCTAAAAGAAGAAGTAGACGGGATGGATAAAGAAAAATTTCTCTCCATAGTAGAACGTCATCTGCAAAAAGTGTATGACGAACTGGAAAAAGAACGGACAGAGTACAACATGAACAACAGTGAATATACAATGGTGACGTTTCTTTCAAGCGACTATCCGGAGTACATAAAAAAGCGTCAAAGCAATATGAGACAGATTGAACAGTTAACAAGCATACATAGAAGTGTTACAGAGCTTTTCGGAAAAGAACTTTCTTCCGAAGCGGATATGGTGGCGTTTAGAAATGACTTTTTTCAACTAACAGAAAAACATGCTAACACGTCATCGTTAAAAGAAATGAAGGAAAACTGGAATACGTATTTGTCAGCGTTCGTTGACTTTCAAAAAAAGCATGAACATGTAAAACAAGCGACAGCCACAGTACTTGAAGAAGACAAGAGTTTAAAGCAAGAATGGCATCAGCTAAGCAAAAATAAAGTAGTGACCAAACAAAAAACGACCGCCTTTCGCACAAAGCAGCATGAGCTAAATGAAAACATTCGAAAAGCCACAACTGCACAAAAACAGTTACTCGAACTGCACTGGCCTGATGTTTGCAGCCAGTTTGATGCGCTACAAGAAAAAATGAGTAAGAGTCTTTTTACTGTACTGAAAGAAACGGAACATGGTATAGAAGTCATTTGCCAACATGATGCCAATGAACACGCCAAGTTAAAGCAATCACTTACCGACCTACATGCAGTCCACAAAGTCGACGCTCATCAAACGTGGTTAGCGGCTTTTATTAAAAAATCACGACCATTTTTTAACGAACTGAGTGAAGATATAAAGGCTACTCGATGTCGAGAACTGTGGAACCGAATTTACGGCATGTATAAAGGAATAGCAGTAAACGAGTTTATTGTTACCTACGAAGAATTTTTAGCACTTCAGCCGCTTAATAGTATAAAAAGCACGGAGATGCCAAAGCCGTTAGCTCGGTTAAAGGTAGATATAGAACCTGTTACACTGCCATCCTACGCAGACTTTCCCGTGCTCAAAAAGCAGCAATCATCACGGCGCACTTTTCCTATTTTAATAGGAGGAGCTATCGTCCTTGTCTTGTTACTGACGATTGTATATATGAATCGTGACAATCAAACGGCAGAAACAAGCTCAGATATAAAAGAAACGACCAGCACGACGTCGTTAAAAAATGAACAGCCTAAGCCAGATGCTGTAAGCAAAACGGATCTTGAAAACTTTTTTATTTCCTATAAAGCCGCGTACTTTTCAAGTTTAAACAGTGGAGACTTTAGTGGGATGGCACCCTATATCGACTCGAATCACCCAGTGTATAAACAGCTGAAAAGCTACATCACATCACTCGCCGGCAAAAACGTATCGTTTGCTAACGATCAATTTTTAGTGACAAAAACAGAGTCACATGGTGACGGAACCTACAGCATTTATACAAACGAAGTATACACGTTCACTGACTCATATGACGCGAGCACGCAGTTTAAGAAAGAACGAATTTACCATGTGAAAACTGCTGGTAAAGACAAACTTCAAATTACTAAAATTGATACATTAACAGATGAGCAGAAGCCGGTGGAAGAGTGAATGGTTTTTGAGAGATTATGAATAACCGCTAGTTCCTTTGGAGCTAGCGGTTGTTGTGGTTGGAGTGGTTTTTTCCTTTTTTTGTAGAGCGGTAGGAACTATTTGTGAGTCTTTCATTGATTAAGTTCATGCTTCTTCTAGTAGAATTATGGTAGTATCGAACATGTATAAAATATAGGTCGTAACATAAGTAAAAGGAGGTGCTATGATGAAAAAACGCACCAAAACAGTTAGTGCAGTCATTGCTGGAGCTACTATTTTAATAGGAGGTATATGGATGATAAATGAAACCGGTTATCCAAACGTCCCCGCTTTTAATGATTACTTTACACGAGAATTTTTAGAAAAAGATAAAAAAGTAGATGATGGATTTTATGAGTTTAAATCGAAGACAGGGCAGTATACGATGTGGTTTCCAGAGGAGTATCAGTTAATTCATGAAAATAAAGAAGACTATGCTATCAACGGTCAGTTTTATGAGCGATGGGTAGCTTCTTCCGAAAATTTCTTTAATAATAAAAATGAAATTTCATACATGAACGTAGAACTGGCAGAGAAGGTAAAAGAAAATGAGGAGGTAAATGTAGAGAGTCTGTTCAAAAAGAACCTACATGTGAATCAACCAAAAAAGATAGAAACAGCGCATATCAGTATATATTACGATTCAGCATATACATATTTTAAAGGAACTGAAGAAAAAGTTGTAAAGAACAATATTAAGTATGTTCCAAATACATACGTAGCATATATAGCAGATAAAAATACGAATAAAGTAATCGAGCTTTATTACAAATATACTGGAGATCATTTAACAGATAAACAAGGGGAAAAACAAGACAAGTTGATTGTGAAAATGCTGAAAAGTGTAAAGTTTTAATAGGGGAAACGAGCAAGAATAAAAAAGCACGATTATAATAACGAACGAATTGTCATGATCAGCTAAAATATAAGGGTTTATCTGAAAGAGGAATTTGTGTTGATAAAACAACAAATTCCGTATTTCAATACTCTTCTTAAAAAATATTAACACTTCCAGTTTTTTTCAATGAAATGAAACGCAGGTCGTAAATTAGTTTTATTAGCAATTGAAATAAGAGCGGGAACAACCGAAGGATCTGTTTTAGAGAAATTAGGAATCCGCGGATTTAACCGGAAAAACTGATCGCCTAAAAGCTCAGAGCTGACCATTGATTCATAGTAGCTCGATCCACCAGAGATAATCTGAAGAAATGGCAGCAAGGGTTCATTAGGAGACCGGTCTAAAAGCACTCCCCAATTTGGCGGAAGGTCCTCCATATCTTCAGGTCGTATGTTATCGGCACTAACCATTCCCCATCCCTTGGTATCTCTTCTTAATTGAGTGGGCTGCTCACCTGTTCCGATGGACAATACGGCAATTTGATCCAACGGCTGCTTTGCTTTCCCTACTGCAAACGCGATACTAGCTGTACTGGTATTAGTTGCTACTGTATACCCATCCACGTAGTTTTGATAAGCTCTTTGCGTTGCGGGAGCAGCGCTGCTCCTAAGTATTACGTCACTTGCTTTTTCATTAAGATAGGGAGAACCAGGAAAATTATGAAATAACACAGGATTCCAACGATTCAGCTCCGGTGAAAATAAGTGAAAGGATGGCACAACAATTCGTTTCTTTAAGTCTCTAAGGCGAAGGTCTCGGGGGAAAAACGTTCGTATGGCTTTAATAAAACCAGAATAGGGTAGTTGTTGGTTAAAAACAGGTCCGCCCGGTCGGGAAACGCTGAACGCCGGTAAGATGTAATCTTTGAAAAACTGAAACGTCTCTTCTGGTGATCTTCCGCTTGCTAATGCAAGAGCAGTGAATGAACCAATTGAATTTCCTGAAAAAACATCGGTTTCACTAATTAACTTCGGGTTTTGATAAGTCAATCTATTCAAAAGCTGTAAACTTAAAGCACCTAAAGTACCGCCTCCATCAAAGGTCATAATTCTATATTTTGTCAAAGGTGATTTCTCCTTTCGAATTCCATGAGAGGTATCATTCTGTATATGTTTATTTAATGTGCTGTAGAGGTATGAGTATCTCTTTTACTGATTATTTGGGAGTCAGATTATGCAGGTGATAATGGTAAGAGTTAGACAATAGATCCCTATGAAGTCTAAATAAATAGGAGGTTTTATAAATGGGCGAAGAGCTTTATTGAGGAAATCTTGAACTAAAGCTATTTGTTGAAGAAATAAATATGTTGAAGGTAGCCATAAGTTAAATCCAGGAGTAAATAAAGAGGCCTTAAAAGAGCTTGAACTGAAGTTTAATATTCAATTCCCTCAATATTATAAACATCATTTTTATCCACAAAATGGAAGTGTTCTTCCTTGGGGATATACGGAGAATGGTGACGAATTATATTGGCTAACTGAAGGGAGCCCCACCGAATGGAAAGTGGTGGTGTATGAATCTAGATTGCCTGAAAATTATATTTACTCACTGTCCATGACCGGTTTTTTTATGTAAAATCATTACAAAAAAGTTAGCTTGTGATGCATTTCTAGATGATTTTCCGAGTGATGCTGCTACATTCATTTCGGTAAATGTTGAATAGGCAATTAATTGGTAGAAAACAAGACATAGGAGGAATGTTAAATTAAGATGTTGCCAGATAAATTGAACCAAGCTCTTGAAGGGGAAATATATATACGTGAAGGTAAAGCTGCAGTAAAGGATGCTTTATCACGGCTAGAAGTAAAGGTATCCCAAACCTTCACAGAATTTTATAACCGGTATGCTCGGCCATTCTGGGAAGAATACGTACCTTTTGAATTACTCGATTTAGTAGATCAAGAAAATAACATTGAAGCATATACGCTTATTTCCCGAAGAGAATACGGCTTTCCTAAACAATATCTGATTTTAAGTGAAATATCAGCTAATGCCGCACTAGTGCTTGATGCTTTAACCTATAGCGTGTACATAGTTAATTTCGAAGGAGGAGACGAGCTGCTGTTAAAAGGAGAATTAGAGGCAACGTGGCCTACCTTTTCTGATTTTCTGCAATCCTATTTTAATTGTTAGGTATGGATTTTAGCGGTTATATTCCGTGTGAATGGGACGGAGAATATCGAGTTGGAAATATAGTTGTATATAAGGTAGGGGGAAGCTTTTGAAACATGTAATGAAACAATATTTTAAGAAACTAACGGGAAAATGGGAAGAGTTCAATGGAACGTTGCCTTTGATTTCTTGGAATGAAGAAGCAGATGCACATATTTATGTAGGTTCTCAAGACGAAGAAGGCTATATAGCGTGGAAGCCTCTAGAAAAGTATGAAAATACAAATTTTCAACAGTTTGAACAAGAAATAAACGTGATACTTCATAATGATGTAAAAGCTTATTTTAACGCGTATTGGTTTCTTGAAATGATTGGATGGGTGTCTCAGTATAATATTAACTTATATCCTGTCATTCCCGGTGTAGAACCTGAAACATTTTGTCAACGTGTAAAGGAGTATATTCTTGAAAAAGAAAACAGTACGTACATTCCGTTAGGTTTTGAAAGCAATGGCATGCTAGTTGTTATGAATAATGAGTCTGGAGAAATTTTCGTAGAAAACGATGAAGAGAAAAGCTATAAATATTTGTCGTCTAGTTTAAAAGAGCTCATTTCTCAGCTGGATTTTAAGTGAAATAGATATTTTGCACTTTCGCTAATCGTACACAGTTTTCACCATTGGAGTGAATCTAATTGATCATAAAAAATGTATGAACGGCATCTCATAGGAGGTAACAGCAATGGCAGATTTTGCGTTTATTAATAATGGGAAAAATAACATTTATCATGTATCTGAGCAGGAGATTTTACAAGCAGAAGAAAGAATGGGTATTCGTTTTCCTAACGATTTACGGCAGTTATATTTAGACGTTGGGTATGGATTTATTAAGGAGCCAAGTAATACGGCAATCAATAGAATTATGGGACCCAAAACGATAGCAGATGCTAAACTACGAAAAGGAATATTTGAATTCGACTTCGATTTAGAAGAACTTGACGAAGAAGGTAAACTTATTTTCTTTGAAGTGAATGAAGGAGTATACATATCGTTAGACTTAACATTACCTCATAATCCAGTCTTTTATATGGACACGGCAATCGCAGACTCATTAGAAGATTTTTTTAAGAAATTTGTAGACAATAATGAGTATTACATGGATTTAATTGAAGAGTAGAAAAAACGGTAGCTGCTACAAATAAACAGGCTATGTAATTTAAAAGCCAAGCTAGGAGAGCGATTAGAATGACAAGGATTAATGATGAGTTATTTGGAAAGCTTGAACATAAAAACAACTTTTGGCGAGGGAAAACTACGATTAAAATGTTTGGTGAAGAAAAGGAAATTCTTTTAAGCATTGATGCATACGAAAACACTAATTTTTCAAATGTACAAAAAGAAGTATTTCTTAACTTTATTCAAGATATGGAAAACATAATGAATAAGGCAGAAAAGCATATATACGATTACTATATGGAGAACTATGAAGAGTATAGAGAGATGATAGCTAATAAATCAGAAGCAGATCAGGTTGTTCCAAACATTCATTCCGTCTTAGATTTTAAAAAATTAGTGGAGCCCACGGAATTAATCGTAAGAAGAGTAAGGAAGAATGGAAAAAGAAGACTGGGTTTACTTTGCGATGTTTCTTGGGATATTGAAAATGGAATAGGAATTAAAATGGAAGATGAAGGTGTAGAAGAAGTGGGGTATCGGGATATTGTGTCGTAACGAATCTACTAGACGTTAAAGCTAACCTAATAGATAAACACAGGGGGGTGTTGGATTTGACGGATTTGCAAGTATGAATAGGAGGCTTAAAATGAGTGTAAAAGCGGCCATGACGGATTATTTTGAGAAACTGCTATATCATTGGAATGAAAACTATAACACATTTCCAAAGGCACCGTGGGATGAAGATATACATCCACTGCTATATGTAAGTGAGCCTGATGAAGAAGAGTATGTTTTTTGGAAACCAGTAGAAAAAAAGGCTGTTGAAAACTTTAGTATGATCGAAGCTGAAATTAAAATGCCTTTGCATCATTCAATTAAAGAGTATTTTAACAGTTATTTATTTTTAAGCTTAGAAGGTCTTTATCATTCGAAATATATATGCCTTGAGCCTGTTGAACCGGGTAAGGATGTACAAAGTTATTTTAAACATCTTACGCATTATGATGAAAGTCAAGGAAAGGAATTTAGATACATACAGATAGGTTTTATTTCTCCGGACGAAATGGCCATTAACATAGATAATAAGACTGGAAACGTTTATATAGAAGATTATGAAACAAACGAATTAACATTATTGGAGCATTCCCTTGAGGAATTAATAAGAAAAATAAAGCTGAAGAAATCATAGTTTATCGAGAAGATGAGGAAAGGAATAGTAAATGTGAAGCAAGCAATGGAAATTATGAAAGAAAATCATTTGAAAGGATTAGCGAAAATCTCTCGGGATTGATTAGGGGTTTATAATACAAGGCTTCATTCGGAAAAAAGAAAGAATCACAATTTGGAAAGGCGGCTCCATAAGTAATGAATAATGGTGGTAAGTTTAATACTCTAGTAGAAGAGGTCATTGAGCTATCAAAAAATTATGGCCAGGTTTCTCTAGAAAAAGAAGATGTAGATAAAATACAAGTAATATACGATTATGGTAAGGCTGAATGTCTTGCATATGAAGAAGTATATGGTGAAGAAGAATACAGTTGGAAAGACATTAGAGAATTAAAAATGAGTGACGTATGGGAGCGATATTATGATTTAACGGATGCTGAAAAAACTCGTGAGTTAGAAGGAATAGTAGAAGTTATAGCTGAAAACTTACGACAGAGCCTACAAGGTTATGATGCCTTTTTTGAAGACATCGTAGCAGATTTAAACAATTGTGCAATTAGTAGAGCGGTTAATGGTACTAAAAATAACTTCTTTGAAAGCATATTTAAATTACATAGATCCGGGTATTTGCCTTGTGGATGGTGTGGGGATTATCCAGATGGTGGAATTATTGCATATAGAGGGTGACTTCAATAGCATCATGGAAGAATTAGAGGATGTTAGTGATGCTTTTGCTTTGTCTGATGAGGATTAAGTTAAGCAATGTGTAATGAGTGTACGTATGTGTAAGTTCTAAAGGAGAGAAAATGATGAGGTATGATTTTGTTGCGGATCAAAAAGATAATCAATTTTACCCCGTATGTGAAAGTGATATTAAAGAAGTAGAAGGAACGTTAGGTTTAAAGTTTCCTTTTGAGTTAAGGAAGTTTCTGTTAGAGGTGGGGTACGGCTTCATTCAGGGGTCTGAATATAATATAAACCGTATCATGGGCCCTTCTTCAATCAGAGACGCTAGATTAAAAGTAAACGATTTTGAATTTTACCCTGATATCGAACTTTACGAAGATTTAGAAGAGGGTAAATTACTATTTTTTGAAGCTAATGAAAGTGCACTGCTGCTGATAGAAATAAGTGAAGAGCAGAACAATGCGATTTATTACGATGATATAAAGATCGCCGATTCCTTGGAAGAGTTTTTAGAGAAGGTGATGGAGGGTGATGGGTATTATTTGGGATAGTACGCCAATTTAGATAGTGATTACTTTATCCTAGGTTCATAGTAAAAGATGCGTTATAATAACTATGGGTTGAAAATTAGTTAATAAATCAAATTCATAAGATATTTGCTGAATTATAAAAGCGAATTCTTATTATTTAAAGTATACATATTTTGAGGTGGTAGTAATTGCAAACACATAATTTTATCTTTCTACAAGATAAATTTCCAAAGCTAGCAGAGCTTTGTGAAAATATTGAAGAAATCTTTTATCAAGATCCACAAACAGTACTAATAAAAGGAAGAATATTTTCAGAGGAGTTATTGAAAGAAGTCACAAATCAGCATGACGATCTATTGAGTATTGATAATTTAAGGTTAGTTGAACGAATTCAGTACTTAGAAAAGGAAGAAATTTTAACAAATCAAATCGCTCGCTCTTTTGATACAATTCGATATCTTGGTAACAAAGCATCCCATAAGTATTTAGAGTATGGTTTAGATCAAGCTTTTAAGATGCATAAGCGTCTCTTTGAAATAGCAGTTTGGTTCATGGAAGTATATGGTGATTATTCGTTTGTTGCTCCTAAATATAAATATCCTCAACCTAAAAGTAATCCAGATATAGTTAATAAATTGGAAGAAAAATTAACTTCTAGTTTAGAAGAGAAATTTGAACTTTTACTACAAGCGACAAGGGCGACTGCTGCTACGGTAGAAGTGCCAGATAAAAAACTTGAGGCACCTACAGAAGATAGAGAGTATCTAAAAAATGAAAAATTGCAAACTGCTAATTGTGAATTGAATTTTAACCTTAAAGAAGGTGAAAGCTATCTTTTGCAGGAACTGTCAAAGTTAAAAGAATCTTCGCAAGAAGCAATAGAAAACTCAAATCAATTTAGTTTATTTAAAGAGTATTTACATGTAAAGCGTTCTATACAGGATGATTTAGAAACCTCACTGCTTTCTTCAGTAACTCAAGAGAATTCAAAATTAATTTTTTTATGCGGTAGTGTAGGTGATGGTAAATCCCATTTACTTGCATACATGAAAAATAAGCATCCTGAGTTAGTAAATGAATTTGTAATTCACAATGATGCTACAGAAAGCTTTGATCCACATAAAAGTTCTTTAGATACGTTAGCTGAAGTATTGCAACCATTTAGTGATGAAAATATTGAAAGTTCCCAAGAAAAATTAATTTTAGCTATTAACTTAGGAGTGCTTCATAATTTTATTGAGTCGACGTATTGTAAAGAAAAATTTAAGATACTAGCTGATTTTATCGAAAAATGTAAAGTTTTTGAAGACTCTATGATTACTCAAAATCGTAATGATTGTAACTTTCAATTAATCAGTTTTAGTGATTATCAACCATTTGAATTGACTGATAGTGGACCTGAATCTCAGTATTATTCAACTTTGTTAGAGAAAATTATTAGTCCCTTAGATACAAACCCTTTCTACCAGGCCTATAGGAAAGATAAGGACAATAAAATTCGTGGATTTTTTATAGAAAACTATGAGTTACTTATGCTACCTCAAGTTAGAAAACATGTTGTGAATTTACTAATTCAAGTTATTATCAAACATAAAACTATCATTTCGACACGTGCACTTTTGAATTTTATTCATGATATTTTGATTCCTGCAGATGCAAATGTTGAATATTTTAATGCTGATGTAATTCAAAAAACTGAGCGTTTATTGCCAAATTTAATTTTTGAAGGGAAAGAAAAATCTCCATTATTAGCAGCTATCTCGCAATTGGATCCAATCCATGTACGCTCGAGTTTATTTGATCAAATGTTAATTGAGCTCAATAATTCAATTAATATTCGACATACATTTGAGCAGTATATTGATTTAGAATCATTAGAAGAGTGGGATTCTGAAATTAAAGAGTTAGGGGCTTTTCAAGAATTAAGTAATGCTTCATGCCAATTATTTAATAAAACATTAATTCGTTTTTCAGCATTCTTATCAAAATCAGAAAAAGAAATATTTAACAATGAAAATTATAATGATTACCTTATATATCTCTACCATTTTAATGTAGGAAACCGTTCTGGACTAAAAAAATTGTATAAGCTCTTAAAAGATTCAATTTTTCTATGGAATGGTAAACCAAAAGATAATTACATCTACATTGATAAATCAAATCAAGATATACAAGTGGCACAGTATTTAAATATTTACCCTTCTTTTTCTCATTTGCCATCTAATAGCGAAGATAAGCTAAATCGTTTTCATTTAACAATCGTGTTAGCGTATAGCGATGAAAATAAGAAAAACCCAGTCTCAATAGACATTGATTACCCTTTATACGAAATGATGGTTAACATTTCTAAAGGGTATAGACCTAATAAAAAAGATAAAGAGGATTGTATTCAATTTGTAGAATTCATTGATAAAATAATGAAACATGGGAATAAAGAGACAGAATTAATGTTTATAAATTTGCAATCAAATGCACTGTTTAAGTTAACGTACGATGAGGATTATGAAGAATTTACTTTTAGAAGGGAATAAAAGATGATTGAACAAAACAATTTACAAGAACTAAAAGACGCTTTGTCTATTAAAAATGAAAAAGCTGGTTTGAAACATACAATCAATCGGAAATCTACGTTTCTACCTTTTCTGACTAGGGGGACTGAAAGACCAAAATTTAGAAAAGGGTTTGAAGGTGTATTAGGCGGTTTTACGCGTTATATTTCCCATAACGAATTGAGGGAAGAATTAGATTTAGAAAGACTGATAAACAATGTTAGCAATTTGGTAGACGTAAAACCTGAAGATCAGTCTTATTTTCATGAAATATTACGTATGTTTTTACAACAAAAGAATGGGAAAATTAAAGTTTTTCATCCACATATATTTCAATATTTACCTTATAGCAGTGGGCCAGAAATGAAAGGAGAGCAGGAAATCGCTAAATTTTTAGCGGATATTTTAACTGACAATGACAGTGAATTTAAAAGTTTGTTTAAAAATCATTCATCAGATGATTTAGTAGCAAAACTAATCTTGAATGAATTGCAAGGACTGGAGAATATTGAACGAAAGAAAAAGTATATAAGTAAACTTCCTTTTCTTTCTGAAATCTTTAAAAAGGATTTTTTATTTTTAGTTAAGCATGAGGATTATTTTAAAGATCATTATGAACTGCTATTAAGTTATTATTATTTCACCTACATTACACAGTTAACATTGAAGTTAGCTCAACAGTCTAAAGCAACTTACTATAATAGTAATGAAGTTTATTACACGTTGGATTGGGAGGCTACTAGTAAAAATCGTAAAGGATATGGATATGGATATCATATGATCAAAGATACAGCTCGAAATCTATTAATTCATATCAATACATTAGAACATTTAAATACATTAATGGGTACAAAGAATTCACAATCATATTCAGAACTGTTGGATACATATGAAGCAATGCCTCAAGAACAAAAAGAACTGTTCTTGAAACTTTTAGAACAATGGATTACAGAATATCGTTTGCATTCTTTATTACCTGAAGAAGATAAGACATTTTCTTCTACTTATCAGTCTTTGACGGACAATCTATTCTCCAGTATTGAAGAGGCATATCAGAAGCCTAGTATGCAAGGTCCTAGAAACCGTTACTCATTATCAATTGAAGAGGTTGGGAAAAAATATTTCTTGAAGACAAGAGGATCTTTAGGGTATATGTTAAATGTTTCTCAAGACTTATTTTTACTATTAACTGCTTTATGCTTGAAGAATGAGAGAAAGTCACTTAAACAAGTCTTTTTTGAATTAGAAAAGCGCGGCATGTATTTTGATAGATATTCTAAGGAAGAAGTTGTAAAATTGTTAGATAAATTAAATTTACTAGATAAAAAAAGTGATAGTGGTGATGCTCAGTATGTTAAACCAATTTTATAAGTACCTCTCAGATGAACTAATTCATTACTTAAAAAAAGCGTCTTTCAAAGCAGGAGAACGCTTTTATTTGCAATTTGATAACGAAGAACAAGTAAATCAATTTTATAATGTGTTACAGGTAACAGAATTTTCTCAATCATTTCAATATCAACATCAACAAGGCTCGCCCTATCAAACATTTTTGCTGAAGTTACCAGGAAAGGCTAATGTAGTAGTAGCAGCTACTTCTGAAAGTGTAACTCCTGACTTTTTAGTTACGTTACGAAATCAAGTAGGAGAACAAAAAGGTGTTTGGGAAAATACAGCTCTATTAAGCATTTGTTATGAAACCTTAGACAGTATTAGAGGGGGAAGTAGTGATCTTCAAAAAGAGGGTATGCCATTTAACGTAAAAACTGTATTAGCAACTTTAAAAGAGAAAATCGAAGATTCTCATTTAGAGCGTGCTAATAAAGAAGTACTAATTTTTCATCTTTCTAAAAAATTAGACGAAGCTTTTGTTCAATCTTCTCTATGGGATTATGAAGAAATACTTGGTTTTCTAAGGCAGGGACAAATCAATCAAGAAGACTACGCACATTTAGGACTATTTTTTGATAAAACACTGGAGCAATATACACCTACTCAAATGAGAAAGAGGCTTGAAGATAACTATAGCTTATTTGAGAAAGTACAACATATTCACGAGTATGAGAACCTTGAAGTACAGTTGGAAAAGAACTTTGGAGACAAGGGCGTACATGCTCTAAAGAAAGAAACTTGGAGAGAAGAGGAATATGGAAAAGTTAAAGAATGGAATGAGGAAGGGATTAAGCCTCAAAGAATGCTTAATTATGTAGAGTCTCCATATAAACTTACTAAAGAAAAGTTATTATATTGGGATAAGCCAAACAAAGATACAAAAGCTGGACAAAAAAAACGTCATATTATTGTGTTTAATCCTACTAAACAGAAGGAAGTTAACTTAACTTTTGAATTTGATGATCGGTTAAAAAAAGAATTTATTCATAAAAAATCAGAGAGACATTGTGTTGTTTCAGGGAAAAAGCTATTAGTTTCGTTAGAACACCAACCTGGCAATACTACTTTTTGTCAAGTAGTATATGCACATGATAATCAATCAAAATCAAAATATGATTTCAATATTGTAATCGTAGAATGTGAACCGCCATTCTTGCAAGATATAAAGACTTTATACGAAGTAAATGTTCGAACAAGCAAAATTGTTATTAACAAAAAGGAAGATGAGATTGTTTTTGGAGATAAATCCAATGGTATAGTGGAATTATTTATAGAAAAAGAGAATCAAAAAATTGAGGAACAAAAAAACGCATTTCGAATTTCTGCCAGCTCTTCTGCGTGGAATGACGATACTCTTAAATTTGAACTTCAAATAATGGATTCTTTAATTCCTTTTATTATTAAAGAAGAGACTTCACGAGTAACTCCTATATTTGGAAGTCGTGTTTGGAAGTTGAAAAGGGAGCGACAAGAAGACTTTCAATACGATGAAAATACCAATAAATTAAAGCAAGGGACGGTCGAGTTTTCTGCTCGTGAAGAATTCAAACAATACTTGCTAGATGAATATGTTTGGATAGCTGAAGGCTTGTTATTTGCTAGAAGAGACGTTACAGGTTTAGAAAACTCTGCATTGAATATACATGAGTCCGTAGAGCAAGCATATAAAAATTTAATAAATTACTATCAGTCTCATGACCAAGTACCAAGTCTAACGTATATGAATGAAGAATTATACAATTTATCGCTTACATACGTGAATATATTTATTAACCAAATTGCTAATATTACTGAAAACACTATTCTACCAGAAGAAATTAAAAATTTGTTTAAGTTGGGAAGCATTATTGAAAATAATCGAATATTATTTACTCCATTACATCCTTTAAATGTAGCTTATCAACTACAGGTTTCTGAGTCATTAAAAAATGAAAAGGTAGATATGCATATCTTAAATAGATTAAATCCCAATAATTTACTGCCTTATATTTATGGAAAAGGGGCAAATCTTTATCGTCCTGTTACCCAGAAAGATGCCCCAGAATGGCTTATTTATGAGCCGCTAAAAAAAGTTGCAATAGGCGAATCTAACGCATTTTTATCTAATGTAGTAGAAGAAAAACTTACACAGTTTGTAGAACATTTTCAGTATTTATTTATAAAAAACTCCAAATCTCCTATTCAAATTAATGTCATTAACATTACTAATGATCGGGAAGTAGTAAAAGGTTTAATTAATTTTATAAAAAAACAAATCGATAAAAAAGGTCCAGCAGAGATTGTACCTATTGAAGTGGCATTGCATAGTAATCCCTACTTAATAAGTTCATTTGAAAGGTTTTCTTCATTTGAAAATGTGGAGGAATTCGAAGATGCTTTTGGGGTATCGTTGAATACAAAAAAGCTTGATTCCACAGATGTATTACGTCTAATTAGAGAAAATATTTTATACTATAGGCCTATGGATAATCAGGCCTATGGATATGCTCATATTTCTTTTTATAAAATGCTTTCCAACGATTTACCTGCTCGAAATACAGTTGAAGAGATTGGAGCAGGAAGTTCTCTAGATGGCTTGTTGTCTTCGTTATCATTCTTAGAGACTACGCATGATTATAGAACAGGTTTTGGATTGAAGAATGTGAGTGGGCCCTTAAATCCGCTTCTTCAAGTAGCAAAAGTTCTCAATGAGTTGGCAAGTAACTTAGAAAGTGGAGGGACAAACCCCTATCGTAAAAATGAGACAATTGTAACTAGAACAGCGAGTTATGACGAAGATATCTTAAGTCATTTATATGATGCGTCATATTGGGTGACTTTTATTGAACCAAATGTCGATTTGAATTTCTTTCAAACATCATCAAAAAATTTATTGGTAATTCATTACAGCGATCAGTACTCTTCTTCTGCTCAATATGATGCTATAACTGTTACTAATAGATTTGAACAATATAAGTTAATTATTGAACAATATCTATCCGCAAAAGATATACCTGTAACAGATAATGGCATTGAAACTGCTATTAAAAGTTTTAATACGTTGAATGGAGAATGGTTGCTTCGTATTATTGGAAGCAAAGGCCAGTTTTCTAGAGAAAAATTAAGTATCATTTCAGCTATCAAATATATTATTAGTACGTTAGATCATGAAAATATATTTTGGGTCCCTGTTTCTTTAGAAGAAATTCTTCGTATTGCTGGTGCAGTAAGATTAACAAAAAGCGAAGGCGTTTTTTCGGCTAAGAACCTAAATGTCAATGGAATGCATAGTGATGATTTATTATTAATAGGAGTAGAAATTGAAGGTGAAGATGTTAAGTTACATTATTATCCTGTAGAGGTTAAGATAGGTAACAATCCAGATTCCACCATTTCTAAGGCTAGAGAGCAAATTAATAAAACCTATAACTTATTTAATAAGCAACTTGCTAAACATAATGAGGATGGGGAGTACTTATTCAAAAACAAGTTTTTTAGAAACTTCTTTTCTCAACTGCTTATTTCCAATGTAGAGAAATTAATCGTGAATTCTATTTGGCCTGAGAAACAATATGAAAAAGTTGAAAGACTAAAAGAGAAGTTATTAAATGATAACTATCAAATCGCTGATAATCTCCAAGAATTTATCGGGAAGGGTGCAGTATTATCCTTTAAAAAAGAACAAAATTGGCGAGCTGTTAATTTAGAAGATGATATTTTAATTGTGGAATTAACAGAAGAAGATGGATATGAAGGTATTATGGTTGAACTACAAGCATTAAAAGAACAGATAATGGGTGGGAAGACGGACATTAGAGTTGAAAAGCTTTTATCCCACAATTATAACAGCGCTAAGCAGTTACAAGTAAAGGAAAATATAATAAATCATTCCCAACTTACAATATCAGCTACAGAAGAAGCAGTAAATAAAAATACTGAAAATGAGACTACTGATTTTTCCACTGTGGATTTAAAAGATGTAAGAGTGCTTTTAGGAACTGTTGAGGGTTCAAAAAAAGAAATATACTGGGAGTATGGTCATTCTGAATTAGCTAATAGACATATTTTAATCTCAGGAAAATCTGGTCAAGGAAAAAGTTATTTTATACAGTGTTTATTACTTGAACTGGCTCAAAAAGGAATTTCAAATATTATTTTTGATTACACAGATGGCTTTAAAAGTTCAAAATTGGAATCGCAGTTTAAAGAGAAGTTAAATGGACGCTTAGAGCAGTTTATTGTCGCAAAAGATGGCTTTCCAATTAACCCTTTTAAACGTAATAAAAAAGAATTAGATGTGAATCTTTATATTGATGAGGATAATACGGATATTGCTGAAAGAATTAAAGCAGTTTTCTCCTCTATATTTAAAGATTTAGGTATTCAACAACAGAATGCTATTTATGAAGCAGTACTGCGTGGGTTAGATAAATACAAAGAAGGTATGAATTTGGAGCTTCTTTTAAATGAATTAGAACAAGACAATTCAGGTCCGGCTAAGACTGCACGATCTCAAATTAAGCCGTTGATTGATAAGAATCCATTTAATAATGAAGGTCAATATAATTGGAGTGAGATACTTGCAGATAAAGGAAAAGTATTTATCGTTCAGCTAACTGGATACAGTCGTGAAGTGCAAATGATGATTACAGAATTCATTTTATGGGATATGTGGAATCACCAGTTAAATCATGGAGATAAAAATAGACCTTTACCAGTGGTATTAGATGAAGCTCAGAATCTTGATCACCGTGAGTATTCTCCTAGTGCAAAAATACTGACTGAAGGAAGGAAATTTGGTTGGTCGGGTTGGTATGCCACTCAATCCTTAAAAGGTCAATTTAGTACAGATGAAATTTCAAGGCTTCAAAATTCAAGTCAAAAAATATACTTTATGCCACCAGAAAATGAAGTCATTTCAATTGCGTCTAACCTTTCTCAAGATAATATAAGTCGTAAAGAATGGGAAAAGAAATTATCTACGTTAAAGAAAGGGCAGTGTATTGTAGCGGGACCAATGCTACAAGCAGATGGAACTTTAAAACAAAATTCACCAGTTGTTATTAACATAACCTCATTAGAGGACAGGTTAATTTAAAGAGTCGATTATTGATGTAATTAGAGAACAGGAGACTAGCCACAATGAATTTGTCGCTAGTCTCTACTTTTAATTTAAATCTTTAAGAAGTGAAGCAATATATGTATCGTTTAGCCAATAGCATTGTTTTGTTATTACTTGTCCATTGGGTAACGTCACTTTGTCCTCTCCGTTTTGACCCTTTGGACGAATATGAGTAACTCCATTAAAATTTTTTTTAGGAAAATTGTTATATTCTCTTAACTTTTTACCATATGGTTTATATTCAATTTGTACACCAGTTGCTATGAGTCTATTAACTTCTTCCCAAAGCTGCTTTATTTCATTCTCTATTGTAGTAACTGGCATATTCCAGAGCTTAATACCTTTAAAGTAAGGTTCTCGATTCGGATTATCTTTCTTCTTTTCTTCAAATTCAAAAATAACAAACAAAAATTTAGTTTCATAAAATGTTTTTCTTATGTAACTGTTTTCCCACTCTTCGTTTGTCCAAAGTTGGAAATCAATATTTTTAAATGACATGCTTTGTTCAGGTTTTCCATTTGGTTCTAACCGAATGGTCTTAAATTGAATGTTTGCTTTTGAAAATTCTTCTATGTTTTCTAATTTTGTTCCTTTGATTCCCAATAGAGAACTGATTAATAAAGGAATAAAACTTTTTCCAGTAGGTTTATACGCTACACCTAAATTCTCTGAAATTTGCTTTGCAGAGAGCCCTTTATAAGGTGAGAATCTAGATATTAAAATATCTTCTAAAGATTTTTTCTTTAATTCACCGGAAGTAGTAAGGCTTACTAAGTTATCTTTTTTGAGATGTTTTCTAACCAGTGCAGTCATATAAGATTGTTTAAGGGAAAAAGCTCGTTGCATTGCAAGTGTTGTGGAATTCGGTTGAAATCGGAGAGACTGCTTATTTGCACCTTTCGAACAAGCTCCTAAATAATTTGTGTCTCCTTCAGAGAGCTCGTGTGCTTTTCCATCCCGAATTTTTTTGGTTATGATTTCCCAATCATGTTTAATAATCTCTAAGTCGGATTCGGGAAATGTGAACAGTACGCTCTTAAAAACTTTTAAATCTTCTCTGTTTACGTAGGGTAACCATTCATAGAACATTAAAAGCATTTGTTGGTTTTTTTTCCAAAAGCTAGATGTTTCAAATGTATAATTGATTTCTTCCATGTAATTAATTATGTTTAGAACAAGGCGTTCTTTTGCCGCGAGTTTTCCGTTTTTATTCCGTTTAAAAGGAGTAACCTTTAATTCTACATTTAAATGTTCAAAATCAGGTTTGGCATTTGAGTTAATCTTGTACCCAAATAAACTTTCTTCTATTACTTGTCCTAATCCACCTTTAGAATTCTTATTAGATAATCGATTTGTTATATCAATTTCTTTAAAGGATTTTCCTTCGGCTTCTTGTGCTTTTTTCATTAGTTGCGTAGTTGTTAAGTATTCCATATTATCACTCCTTTCGTATAATTTATATTGGAAAGTATAAATTATAAGTACTAGGCCTAGTATAATACACTAAGGCAATACATACTAGTTTTATCCATTTAACTAGTAAGGACTTAGTTGATAATAGAAATAAAAAGACTCTCCTTGGGTAAGGAAAGTCTTTTTGTTTTTTAAAGCATACTAGGTTGTTCAAACCCTTGTTTATGGAATTTATCAATATCTAGCTCATACACATCTTTAATTCTTTGCCCCATTAGTGTAACTAAACCTACAACTAAAGCATTTCCCATACAGAAATATCGAGTGCGTACAGGCATACCAGTGTTCGTCCAGTTTATTGGGAAATCATTCAAACGTTCACACTCTTCTGGAGATAAATAACGCAAGCGCTTTGTATACGGGTCTTCAATTACATGAGAACTACGATTGGAAGTTCCTTCACTTGTCAGCATGGTTCTTCCTGGTAAGGTTAACGGCTCTGGAAAAGCCATGCCGCCCTCTGAATAAACGTATTTATGACCTGTTTGTGAAATTCGCTCAATTTTCTTAGGACCTTTTAAATAACGTAGCTCTTCAATTTCAGTACGACCTTTTTTATTAATTTTATTCTCATCTAGATAGAATCGTTCGTCAACTGGTCCCAATTCGTTATAAACTTCTTCTACAATTTCACCTAACGTTTTTGCTTTTTTTATTATGGGAAGAAGTTCAGCGGTGTATACCATTCCATCACGCATAATACCAGCATTTTTATAGATTGCACTAAATTCATCTGAGACATCTATAATGTCTCGCGGTAAAACGAAGGAAGCGTCTTTATGTTTCAAAGAAGGTTTTTTTTCGACTTGAAATGCCGGAGCAAAGAAACCATTATGGTGTAAAACTTGTTTATCTTTTAATTTGAATTGTTGATTAGCAAATTCAGTTTCTACGGCATAAGCAAAAATAAACACGCGCCTTCTGCGCTGTGCAAATCCATAATCCGCTGCGTTAAGCACCCGCCATTCAACGCAATATCCAGCATCACGAAAAGCTGCTAACATTATTGAAAAATCTCTACCGCGCTGTTTAGAAGGGGATTTTAATAGTCTATCCACATTTTCTAAAAGTACATATTTTGGCTTTTTATATTGAACGATGTTCATGATCTCCCAGAAGAGAACACCTTTTTTTCCTTGTATACCTTTTTCACCCGATAAAGATCGTGCGACTGAGTAATCTTGACAAGGAAACCCACCTACTAGTAAGTCATGATCTGATATATCTTTCCATACTTGTGAAATGTCCTCATTTACATGGGAAGGGTTTTCCCCAAAGTTTTCTACGTAGCAATTAAACGCATGTTGACTCTTAGTTGCAGGTTCCCACTGATTAGTCCAATTAACATCAAACCCACCTGCATTTTCTAGGCCTAAACGAAATCCGCCAACGCCTGCGAACAATTCGGCTACCTTAATATCTTTCATTACCAAATAAGAACATCCTTTCGCTTTAGAATAGCTTGTCTTCTATTATAATAAATATTGAAAGAAAGATCAATAGTTTAGCTTATGATTTTATAAAGTTTTTATAAGGTATATATAGTGATAACTAATGAAAAAATAAATTTGAATATCATTAAAGAATTATTTGGTTGAGAAATCTATCCAGTAACTAGAATATTGAAGGGATTTTCGGATTATTTTTACATTTCCTTCCAAAATGCATACGATAGCTACTCATAAAAGCACACAAATTTGTTGAAGAGAATCAGTACGCTGAAAGTTTGTTCCACAGAGAGCCGGTGATAGCTGAAAGCCGGTGTTCAAGCTGCAGGGGAATATCCTCTCTGAGAAGTCAAACTGAACCTATAAGTAAGTTTGAACGGTAGTCTACTGTTAAAAAGAACGCGTATGATTGTACGTTGCTGAGTGCTATTGATGAACGGATTAATAGAAGCCAGGATGGTACCGCGGTTGAAACCCCTCCCTATGACTAGGGATGGGTTTCTTTGTGTGCTTTTAACTCTAAGAGGAGTGGTATCACATGAAAGAAGTGAATGTAAGGGAGTCTTCGCACGAGCACGAACAGCGTATCCAGCAGCAGTGGTAAAAAGGAAATGTGTTTCAGCAGTCGGTTCAAAATCGAGAAGGGCCTCCGACAGCAAACGGTCTTCCTCACGTGGGGCACGTGTCAGGTCGGACGATTAAAGACGTGCTGGCTCGTTATAAGACAATGACAGGGCATCAAGTGATCCAAAAAGCAGCTCGGGTTATCAGGGAAGCATGACATTGAGAAATACGGCGTAGAAGTTTTTATCAACAAGTGTATTGTAAAAATGCTACAAAGTGTAAATTTTTATGAGGAAAAATGAGTACGATTGAGAAAACATTACTACATGATAATTTGCGAATTAAAATAACCGGGCTGGAGTATAAGGGTTATCTGAAAGAGAAGAAATAAAAGATCTTATTGATCCTGGTAGAAATGATAAATAAATTGAAATTAGTTAAAAACGCTAAATTCTTATAAAAGAGGAATTTGTGTTGATAAAACAACAAATTCCGTATTTCAATACTCTTCTTAAAAAATATTAACACTTCCAGTTTTTTTCAATGAAGTGAAACGCAGGCCGTAAATTCGTTTTATTAGCAATTGAAATAAGAGCGGGTACCACCGAAGGATTCGTTTTAGAGAAATTAGGAATCCGCGGATTTAACCGAAAAAACTGATTGCCTAAAAGCTCAGAGCTAACCATTGATTCATAGTAGCTTGATCCACCAGAGATAATCTGAAGAAAAGGCAGCAGTGGTTCATTAGGCGATTGGTCTAAAAGCACTCCCCAATTCGGAGGCAGGTCCTCCATATCTTCAGGGCGTATGTTATCCGCACTCACCATTCCCCATCCCTTCGTATCTCTTCTTAATTGAGTGGGCTGCTCACCTGTTCCGATGGATAATACGGCAATTTGATTTAACGGCTGCTTTGCTTTTCCCACTGCACACGCGATACTAGCTGTACTGGTATTAGTTGCTACTGTATACCCATCCACGTAGTTTTGATAAGCTCTTTGCGTCGCGGGAGCACCGCTGCTCCTAAGTATTACGTCACTTGCTTTTTCATTAAGATAGGGGGAACCAGGAAAGTTGTGAAATAACACTGGATTCCAACGATTCAGCTCTGGTGAAAATAAGTGAAAGGATGGCACAACAATTCGTTTCTTTAAGTCTCTAAGACGAAGGTCTCGGGGGAAAAACGTTCGTATGGCTTTAATAAAACCAGAATAGGGTAATTGTTGATTAAAAACAGGTCCGCCCGGTCGGGAAACGCTGAACGCTGGTAAGATTTGATCTTTGAAAAACTGAAACGTCTCCTCTGGTGATCTTCCGCTTGCTAGTGCAAGAGCAGTGAATGAAACAATGGAATTTCCCGAAAAAACATTAGTTTCACTAATTAACTTGGGATTTTGATAAGCCAATCTATTCAAAAGTTGTAAACTTAAAGCACCTAAAGTACCGCCTCTATCAAAGGTCATAATCCGATATGTTGTCAAAGGTGATTTCTCCTTTCGAATCCCATGAGAGTATTCTGTATATATTTATTTTATTTGTTGTAGAGGTATGATTATCTCTTTTGCGGATTCTTCAGGATTCAAGTTATGCAGATAAGCATACGAGGAACTCCTCCAGTAAGTTTTCTATTCTCTTTTTCCTCCCTTTAAACTGTGTGTCTTTTTTGAAGAAAATTCATAGGATATAGCATCTTATCTGTATTAAGAAAGGGGTTATATCGTGGAGGAAACAAAGCTTACTGGACGAATCGTTACACCTGATGATGCGGAATATGATCAGGCTAGAACAAATAATAATTTAGGTGTGCCTAAATTTCCGAGAATACTTGTATTTTGTCAGAATACAAACGATGTAGTAAATGCATTGAAGTGGGTAAAGGAAAATCATGTCCCATTTCGAATAAGAAGCGGCAGGCATAGCTATGAAAACTTTTCATTAGTAAACGGTGGATTAGTGATTGATGTCAGTGAAATGGATAGAATCAAGATCGATAGTAAAAGCATGACAGCAAAAATAGAAGCAGGAGCTAATCTAGGGAAAGTATATAATGAATTATGGAAAAAGGGAACGACTATCCCTGCAGGAACGGAAAGCAGTGTTGGTCTTGTAGGCCTTGTGCTTGGCGGAGGAATTGGGATGTTATCAAGGCTGTTTGGGCTTACCTGTGATAATTTGGTTGAAGTTGAAATGGCGATCGTAAATGAACAGAGAGAAGTTGAACTCATTAAGGCAAATAAAAATCACAACAGTGATCTCTTTTGGGCGTGTTGTGGCGGCGGGGGCGGAAACTTTGGTATTGTTACGTCTCTTACCTTTAAGGTGCAGCCTATTTCAAAGGTGTCAATCTTTTCAATTACATGGGAATGGGAAGATTTCGAAGCTGCTTTTGATGCATGGCAGCACTGGGCCACAAATACCGATAAGCGCTTAACTTCGGAGATTGAGTTAAAATCGAAAGAAGCGAATCAGATTATTGCTCAAGGTGAATTCGTTGGTTCATCATTCAAGTTAAAGGAACTTCTGCAGCCTTTAATAGATGTTGGGTGTCCTAAAAAAGTAGTAATAAAGGAAGTTTCATATATTGAAGCTGTACAATTTTTTGACGATCCGAGCGGAAACCAACCCGCCCCTCGAAAAAGGTCAGGTTCTTTTCTTAATAAACCTTTTCCAAAAGACGCTATTTTAACAATGAAGCATTTTTTAGAAAATGCTCCGAATGAAAAATCTAGTATTTGGCACCAGTCTCTTGGGGGAGCAGTGGAGGAAGTTGGCTCTAATGAAACGGCCTTCTATTATAGAGATGCTATTATTGCACAGGAATATCTTTCCACATGGAGCCATCCTTCAGAAGAGCGAGCAAATATTCGATGGATTGAAGAATTAAGAAATGCTTTATCGAGATATACAACTGGAGATTATGTGAACTGGCCGGACCGGTTCATCAGAGATTGGCCAACAGCTTATTATGGAGAGAATTTTAAAAAGCTTCGAGAAGTGAAACGAGCATATGATCCGTGCAATCTATTTCATTTCCCTCAGAGCATTCCGCCGTTTATTAACTGGTTTTAAAGAGCGTCTTTCAAGTCGGAGAGCCAAATAATACCCACCTTAAATGAGGTGGTTTTTTGTGTATATTTCCTTTTCCTGAGAGCGTGAAAAAGACAGCAAACAGTGGTAAGCAGTTATTTTATCAATAGATGGCTACGTTATACGGAGAAACATACATAAATATCATAAACATTGACATTCCCTTCCAAACCGCATACAATAGCTACTAATAAAAGCACACAAATTCGTTGAAGAGAATCAGTACGCTGCAAGTTTGTTCCACAGAGAGCTGGTGATAGCTGAAAGCCAGTGTTCAAGCCGCAGGGGAATATCCTCTCTGAGAAGTCAAACTGAACTATAAGTAAGTTTGAACGGTAGTCTACCGTTAAAAAGAACGCGTATGATTGTACGTTGCTGAGTGCTATTGATGAACGGATCAATAGAAGCCAGGGTGGTACCGCGGTTAAAACCCGTCCCTAGTCATAGGGACGGGTTTCTTTGTGTGCTTTTAACTTTAAAAGGAGTGGTATCACATGAAAGAAGTGAATGTAAGGGAGTCTTCGCAAGAGCGCGAACAGCGTATCCAGCAGCAGTGGCAAAAAGGAAATGTGTTTCAGCAGTCGGTTCAAAATCGAGAAGGGCATCCTTCGTTTGTATTTTATGAAGGGCCTCCAACAGCCAACGGTTTGCCTCACGTGGGGCACGCGCTAGGCCGGACGATTAAAGACGTGGTGGCTCGTTATAAAACGATGACAGGGCATCAAGTGATCCGAAAAGCAGGCTGGGATACGCACGGACTGCCGGTAGAGCTCGGTGTCGAAAAGCAGCTCGGGATATCGGGGAAGCATGACATTGAAAAATACGGCGTAGAAGCTTTTATCAACAAGTGTAAGGAAAGTGTGTTTGTGTATGAAAAACAATGGCGCACGTTCACGGAGCAGCTCGGCTATTGGGTTGATATGGAAGACCCTTACATCACCTTGGAGAATTCCTACATTGAAAGCGTATGGAACGTGCTTGGTACGATTCATGATAAAGGACTTCTTTATAAAGGACACCGCGTATCACCTTACTGCCCGAGCTGTCAAACATCATTAAGTTCACATGAAGTGGCGCAAGGGTATAAAGATGTAAAAGATTTAACGGTAACGGTGAAATTTAAAGTGAAAAACCGCGATAATGAGTATTTTTTAGGGTGGACGACAACGCCTTGGACGCTTCCGTCAAACGTGGCGCTTGCGGTGCATAAAGAGATGAACTACGTTCGAGCCCAGCAAGGCGACAGCGTGTATATAGTGGCAGAAGCACTTGCAGACAAAGTGTTAAAAGGAGAGTATACGGTTTTATCTCATCATAAAGGAAATGAGTTAAAAGGGATGTCATATGAGCCGCCGTTTGATTTTGTGAACGTTGAAAAAGGTCATGAAGTCGTAACGGCTGATTACGTAACGGACCAAAGCGGAACGGGTGTTGTTCATTTAGCACCTGCATATGGTGAAGATGATTACAGAGTCGTAAAAGAAAACGGCTTTTCGTTTGTGAACGTAGTGGATGAAAAAGGACAGTACACGTCTGAAGTGCCGCCTTTTCAAGGACGTTTCGTGAAAGACTGCGACGTTGATATCGTACGTTATTTAGCAAATGAAGGCGTGCTGTATCATAAAGAAAAGCATGAGCACAGCTATCCGTTTTGCTGGCGATGCGACTCGCCGCTTCTTTATTACGCAAATGAAAGCTGGTTTATCCAAACGACGGCGTTGAAGGAACAGTTTTTGAAAAACAATGAAAGCGTGACGTGGTACCCGGATCATATCAAGCACGGTCGCTTTGGTAACTTTTTAGAAAATATGGTGGACTGGAACATCAGCAGAAAGCGCTACTGGGGAACGCCGCTGAACGTATGGGAATGCGGGGAATGTGCGCATCAAATAGCTCCGAAAAGTATCAAAGAGCTTCAAAATCATGCGTCTCATTCCGTTGGTGACAGCATTGAACTGCATAAGCCTTACGTAGATGACGTGCAGCTAACGTGTCCGGTCTGCAGCGGAAAAATGAAGCGAACGCCGGAAGTGATTGACGTTTGGTTTGACAGCGGCTCGATGCCGTTTGCGCAGTATCACTATCCGTTTGAAAACAGCGAGCTGTTTCAAAAGCAGTTTCCAGCAGACATTATCGCAGAAGGAATTGATCAAACGCGCGGCTGGTTTTACAGCTTGATGGCAGTTTCAACGCTGTTTACTGGAAAAGCGCCTTATAAGCGCGTTTTGTCTCTTGGCCACGTGTTAGATGAAAACGGTCAAAAGATGTCTAAAAGTAAAGGAAATGCGCTAGACCCTGTTGATCTTATTCATACATTTGGTGCGGATGCGCTTAGATGGGCGCTTTTAGCAGACAGTGCACCTTGGAATCCGAAGAAATTTTCAGAGCGCGTCGTGCAAGAAGCGAAGTCAAAAGTGATTGATACACTTGTGAACGTGTACGGCTTTTACGTTCTGTACGCCAAGCTTGACGGCTATAACCCTGAGCAAACGTACGAATTGAAAAAAACAAAATTGGATGAATGGATTCTTTCGCGTTTGCACAGCACGGTCAAGCGCGTCACAGCACATCTTGAAGATTACGGGTTTACAAGTGCCGCTCGTGAAATCGCGGCATTTATTGAAGAGCTAAGCAACTGGTATGTACGACGTTCTCGCGATCGTTTTTGGTCAGAAGGGATGGACGGCGAAAAAGCAGCGGCTTACGATACGCTTCATAAAGTGTTAGTCACGCTTAGTCAGCTGTTAGCGCCGTTTACGCCGTTTGTTGCGGATGATATTCATGAAAATCTGACAGGAAAAAGCGTTCATTTGGCAGACTATCCTGTGTGTGATCAAACCAAAGTGAATGAAAAGCTGGAAAAAGAAATGGCAGCGGTGCTTCAAGTGGTGGAACTAGGCCGAAGCATCCGAAATACGCATTCGTTAAAAGTAAAGCAGCCTCTGCAAAGTCTTTCGCTTGTGGTAACGGAAGAAGATGTAGAGTGGAAAGCATATCGTGATGTCATCAAAGATGAGCTTAATGTAAAGAACTTTAACGTGGAGCAAGACGACGACAAACTTGTTTCATACGTATTAAAACTTGATTTTAAACAGGCTGGACCAAAGTTCGGGAAACAAGTTAATGAGGTCAACCAAGCGCTGAAAAACCTTTCAGAAGAGAAAGGAAAAGAGTTTGTTGAACAAGGCAAGCTAAGTGTTACGCTTGCTTCAGGAGAAAACCTAACGCTTGAAACGGCAGACGTACTTGTTGAAAAAGTGCCAAAAGAAGGTTTTGCGGTTGCTTCAAACGGCATGTATACTGCGGTGTTGGATACGGCGTTAACCGAAGAACTTGTGCAGGAAGGAGTCGCTCGTGAAGTAATTCGAGCGGTTCAAGACTATCGTAAAAAGCTGGATTTACCCGTGAATTTACGTATCGATTTGGAGCTTAGCGGAGACGAAGAAGTGCAGAAAGCTGTCGAGAAGTTTGAAACGCTGCTTCAAGAAAATCTTTTGCTACACAGTCTTCATGTGACAGAAGCTACCGAAAACGGAGAGACGGTAAAAGTCGGAACAAAGCAAGTTACGCTTCGTGTTTTAAATCAGAACTGATAAAGAGAGGCAAGGATAAGTTGAATTAATGTACGAACGGTTTATCGATTAACCGTTCGTTTTTTCTGTTTTTATAGTGAAGGTAGCTGCTTCTAGCTGTGGATTGGAGGGCAAGATGAAGACTCCTGCGGGAGAAGCGGAATAGGTGAGACCCCGCAGGAGCGAAAGCGACGAGGAGGCTCACCGGCCGCCCGCGGAAAGCGAAGTCTTGCACGGAAATCAACAGCGGGGTAACAAGCAATTCATACTAATCATTCACCCGATTTGTTCGTCTTTAGGTGAGATAAATTTCGGTATTTCTAAATCTCTCTTTTTACCTTTAATCAAACTGTCCGAGAACATTTTTAAGACTCGGCCAAACGATTTCAAAAGGAGCCGCTAGTACATACTCTTTTCCGTTTTCATCTTTAAAGTGTTGAACAAAACGATATTTTCCTACTTTGTAGTTAGGAGTTGCGATATCTAATTTGAGTGATTTCCCTGGCTTCAGCGTGACAGTTTTATCAGGAAACTCCAATCCGTTTAGCACAACTTCGTACCACTTTCCGTCTTTTAAGTGATCCGCCGTATTTTCATAAGGAATCGTTAAGGTATGCGTCGAATTGTTTTGAATAACAAAAAAGCCAAACTGCGTTTTATCGTATTTTTTACTGATAGCAGATAGCGTAATAGTTCCCCCGTCAGTGTTAATGGAAGAAGGAATGTTTTTTTCTTGTTTGGCTCCAAGTTCCATTTTTTGACCGTTATAATCGATATAGCCAAAGATACAAAACAAGATAATAAAAATGCCTAGTATTAGTAAAAGTGCTCGTACTATTTTCAAGAGCTTTGCACCACCTTTTTATCACTCTTCCATTATACGGAAAACTTCTTGTTTGAAATAGTATGAATTTACATTTCCTATATCACTTTTTTGAAAGGAATGATTGAAATGAGACAAATTATAGCCATGGGCGGCGGAGGTTTTTCGATGGAGCCGGATAACTTGCTTCTGGATCAATACATACTTTCACAAGCTCATATAGATGTGCCGAAAATCTGTTTTATCCCTACAGCCAGCGGAGATGCCGATAATTATATAGAAAGGTTTTATGAAGCGTTTGAGAAGTTGGTATGTACACCGTCTCATTTATCGCTGTTTTCACCAAACTTTATGAATTTAAAAGCATATGTGATGCAGCACGATATTTTGTATGTAGGCGGCGGTAATACAAGGAATATGCTTTCTTTATGGAAAGAGTGGGGACTTGATACAATTCTAAAAGAAGCTTATAAAAAAGGAATAATCTTAGCAGGAATAAGCGCAGGTTCACTTTGCTGGTTTGAAGAAGGCGTCACCGATTCAATGAACAATAAACTGTCTAAAATCGACTGTTTAGGATTTTTAACGGGCAGCAACTGTCCTCACTACGACGGAGAAAGCAATCGAAGACCTTCGTATCATGAGTTAATGGCAAGCGGAGAAATGAAAGAAGGCTACGCTGTAGATGACGGAGTCGCGCTGCATTTTAAAGATGAGAAGCTATCCGCGTCAGTTAGCTCAAGGTCTACAGCAAAAGCGTACGCTGTTGATCGAAAAGCGAGCAAAATCATTGAACGTGAACTCCTGGTGACCTATTTGGGTGATCACAAGCAATAAATGGCCGCTTTCCATGTTTCTCTGTATAAAATGGAGCTTATTCGTACATACATAAGCAGAGACTCTATATAGGAGGTTACTTCAGTGAGTTATGAACGATACTGGGGACACATACATGAACAAAGCGATAAGCTGCAGGAGTTATTATCGTCGTATTGGCATCAGTATTCAGATTTTGGAAACTGGCAGTTTTGGGTGGTGCTTGCTTCGCTCGTTCTTCCTCTTGTGTTGTTGTATTTTACCGTAGATCGGACGAGGATCTTTGAGGTGTTTTTCTTCGGTTACACAGTGCACATGCTCTGGGCATATATTGATATTGCACTTGGGAGAAGCGGTCATTTAACGCACACGTTTTTCTTAACGCCGCTGCTTCCGAACGCAACGAATATTACCGCTTCTATTTTGCCGGTAGGCTTTCTGCTGCTTTATCAATATTGTACGAATCACCAAAAGAATTTTTATCTGTATACAATTCTGCTGAGCGCTGTTTTTTCATTTGGGCTAGCCCCTCTTGAACACCATTTTAAATTTATTGATTCAGGAAAAGGAATGAGCTTGTTTTATATTTTTCTGATTGATATAGGAATAACGTTAGTAGCGTATTGGGTTACAAGGCTGCTCGTAAAAGCAAAAGCCGCAGCCTATCGTAAAGCGGAAAAAGAACGCTGAAAAAATGTTTTAAAATGAGTAGTTAAGGGTATACATACATTTAAGATAAATTGAGGTGAAGAAATTGTATTACTACCGCATTTCAGAAGGGCAAGGCGAAACGTACTCTGAAACAATTGTTATTCATGAAGAACAATTTGATCAAGGTACATTTGAAAAAATGGTGAAAGAAGCGATGGTCGATAAGCCTGGCAAAATCGATCAAGTGGATATTGTGAAATATTTAATTGGACATTATCATTTCCAAGTTGCATATATTGAAGCCGCTTTTCACAGTACATATACAGATTAATAACGTTATGTATTCGTCAAAAAACCCCGTTGCACTGGCAGCGGGGTTTTTTTGTCTCTACCAGTATCGATAGTGATAAGGATTTTGAGGTTGATAATAAGAATTCTGAGGCGGAGGATACGTATAAGTAGGCTTCTGGTGGTGAACAGGGCCTCCTTGTTTTTTCTTTTTATAGTGTTTTTTTTCTCCGCATTCGTCCGTTGGTCCAATTACGATGGTTTGATTTTTTAGCGGAGCCAGCGTTTTCTTTAGCTGCTCCGGATCTAAGCAGTACGTGTGAGCAAGCACTTCAATAGGCGTCTTATTTAAAATATCAGACCCAAAAATGTATTCCGGATATGGAGCGTCAAAAATAGCGAGTAAATGCGTACTGTCTTCAGACGCAATTTCCCAGTGCCACCAGCCTTGAGGGATATTGGCTACTTGACCGGGAGTAATCGGAATATTTGTGACTTCGTTGTTAAACGGATTGATTAATGAAACGACGGCTGAGCCTGAAATGCAGTAGACAAGCTCAGCGGCATTTTGGTGATAGTGCGGTTCGACTACGCGGCTTTTGCTTAAGTAAATATCAAGTAATGATACATTTCCTAATGTGTTGAGCACATCCCGGCCCAATCGGTTAATGTAATTTTGATCGTTTCGCGTATTAAGTCTGTTTTTGTTCACATCAGAAAAGTATTGTACGTTTGGATTATTGTAATCCATATAGGGCGTTGACAAGGGTCTCCAGCTCCTATCCTTGAATTTTTTATGATGCTGTATCGTATGTAGAGAGTTTTATTTCGTGACAGAAGCCTAGGAGGATATGTAGGTAGGGCCTATTTTTGATAACGTGTACAAACATTTGTCCACTGATTTTCATACACTGTAACAGGTTCTTTTTTTACAGAGCCATGATCAATGTCAGACGCATAAGACGGATCATTTTAAGGAAAGTGAGTTGCAGAGCTGTTGCTTGATCAATATGAAAAGATAAATAGTACGTATGAAAAGCTGGATGAACTTCAGCTGCCGTTTGATAAGCCCATTTTAGTAGGAGTCGAGTGGAACGGAGTGCTGTTTGAGTTTTTGGTGAGATTAAAAAAAGAGTCTTCTCATTTGCTTGTGTTTGGTTCAGGAGGAGGAGCAAGTCAAGAAATGCCGGCAGGTCCTCCATATTTTCAGCGCCATTCGTGGATGAATGAATTCCAAGATTCAATTATTTATTATAACGATCCTACGCTTTATTTAGGAAAGGTGTCGCTTGCGTGGGGGCAAGGGACAAGCGACCGTTTTTATTTAAAAGACATTGCGGTTTTAATTGAAAAGTTCATGAAAAAAGTACAGGTGAGTTCGTCTAATGTGCTATTTTACGGATCTTCAGGCGGCGGCTTTATGTCAATGTTTTTAGCGGGGTACGTAAAAGGAGCAAAAGCGCTTGTCAATAATCCGCAGACTTGTTTAACCAAATGGCTAAAAACACCGGTTCAACAGGTGTTTAATTTATCTTATCCTAACCTGACAGAAGAGGAAGTGATCGCCTCATACGGTGAGAGAATCAACGTAGTGAAGTTTTTTCGCCATATTAACTATGTGCCAAAGGTGTATTACTTGCAAAACGGGGCGTTTGAATACGATATGAACAATCACTTGCTGCCGTTTTTAACGGATTTGCAGGACATGCCAGATGACTGTGAAATCAATAATATAAAAGTGGAGCTCTATTATGACCCAAAGCTGAAGCATGCAGCTGTTAGTAAGCAAGAAACGATTGATTATGTGGATATGGCGAAGAAGATATAAGAAAAAAGGCAAGAGTTTATCCTTTAAGGAGCTCTTGCTTTTTTATGTCGAATTTTCTACCTCAATAGATACAAGTAGGAAGTTATGTTGCTTTTTCTTTTGAATATGATAGTGAAGATGAGGTGTAAGGAGGGGAAGTATGGCCGATCAAGATGAGAGAAAAAGATACTTGATGGAAGTTCAGACCTGGCTTGAACAAGTATGTGATCCTGTATTTGAAGAAGCCATTACAGAAGTAGATATAACGTCATATATAACGCGCACGCAAGAAGACGTTCTTGAATATTTAAGCGAAGAAGATGTCAACGAATATACGTTAGAAGAAATCAATAATGCAGTGCGGCATATTGATAAAGTTTTAAAAGAGCGGCTTGGAGACGATGGCAGGGAGCGAGAATCGATAGCGCCAGGACAGCACGAGCTGCCGCCGCTTGGCTATAGCTATTCAGCTCTTGAACCGTATATTAACCGGGAAATTATGCGTCTTCATCACAGCAAGCATCACCAAAGCTATGTCGATGGATTAAATAAAGCAGAGCTCATGCTGCAGCAAGCCCGTAACACAAACAATTTTGACCTCATAAAACATTGGGAACGGGAAGCTTCTTTTCATGGCTCCGGTCATTACTTACACACAATCTTTTGGGAGATTATGAGTCCAGAAGGAGGAGGACGACCGAGACGACAGCTGCTGCAGCAGCTTCAAAAAGACTTTGGCAGCTATGAGAAGTTTATGATGCACTTTTCTCAAGCCGCTAAAAAAGTCGAAGGTGTTGGCTGGGCAATCTTAGTATGGTCGCCGCGTTCGCGAAAGCTTGAAGTTCTGCAAGCTGAGCGCCATCAGCTTCTCACGCAGTGGGATACGATTCCGCTGCTCGTATTAGACGTATGGGAACACGCATATTATTTACAGTACAAAAATGAACGTGATCCATACGTTGATAATTGGTGGAAAATCGTTTACTGGCCGAATGTAGAAAAAAGGTTTGAGGCAGCTAGAATGCTTCAGTGGCAGCCGTATTAACAAGTATTGCAGTTATCTTAATTTCAAATAAAGAGGATATGAAAAAATTATATTAGTTGAAGAAAGATCCGAACGATGAATCGAGATTCTTGATGGAGAATCCAACGCGTTCGGATTTTTTATTGTTATGGCGGTTCATATATGTATACGCTTCTAGCAGTTGATTGGAGAGCAAGACGAAGACTCCTGTAGAAATAGTGGAATAGATGAGACCCCGCAGGAGCGCAAGCGACGTGGAGGCTCATCGGCCATCCGCGGAAAGCGAAGTCTTGCACGGAAATCAACTGCGGTGTAAAAAGTGATTTATATTAAGATCCTTTAACGCATTTATTGATTTTAAATAAACTATGTTCTAAATAACCATTTTAAAATAAAGTATAAGCCTCTAGAACCAGTTAAATGTTACAAATGAAATAATCTAATATAAATGTGTGTAAAAGCACCGTTATATTCCTAAATATGTATGTTTTTAAAATGTTAAGGTGATTAATTTACTAGTTTAAAAGGAAGAATATTTATTTTTACTGTAACTAAACTATCAAACTATTGACATGTTATTGAAATATAACTGTAATATTCATGTGTTATTTTTTATGTATTGGTAGATAAAGGGGAAATCAATTACATGAAAAAGACAATGATTACGTTCAGTTTAGTTCTAATGTCACTGTTCGGAGTGGCAAGTGGTGCATCAGCTGCAACAAATACATATACAGTAAAAAGCGGAGATTCGCTATACAAAATTGCAAAGACATATAAAGTATCGGTTAGTCAGCTGAAACAGTGGAATAACTTAAAGTCAGACAGCATTCATCCGAAACAAGTATTAAAAGTATCTCAAGTAAAATCAAGCACGCCTGCTAAAGCAGCGCCTGCGAAGTCTTCAAACGTTGTGAAAGAATTTAAAGTAACAGCAACAGCGTACACAGCGAACTGCAAAGGCTGCAGCGGAAAAACGGCGATTGGAATCGATTTAAAAAAGAATCCAAATCAAAAAGTGATTTCTGTCGATCCAAAAGTGATTAAGCTTGGTTCAAAAGTATACGTAGAAGGTTATGGCACGGCAATCGCAGCTGATACAGGCGGTGCGATTAAAGGAAATAAAATTGATGTTCTTCTTCCTTCTCAAAAAGAAGCGTTAAAATGGGGAAGAAAAACGGTAAAAGTTCAAATCTTAAAATAAGTATTCCTTAAAGAAATGAGAGCCTTCGTTGAAAGGCTCTCATTTTTTTCTTCATTAAAGGGCAAGCTACTTTATATATACTGATGGAAAAGTTTTACGAAAATGATCATATTTGTTGACAAATATTTCGGAAACGGATATATTTATCCGGTATATAATTAAGTTCATTAAATATTCGTGACATAAATTAATAGAATGAACACATAAACTATATTCTTAACCTGTTTGTCATCTGAAGATTTACATACAGATAATTTTAAAAGGGAAAGGTCTTGTTAAAATGAATACACAAACACAACAGTCCGATCAAGCCCGAACTCGGTCTATTTTTGGCGTAATGATAATGGGAGCGCTCGTCGCTTTTTTAAATCAAACGCTAATTAACATTGCGCTTCCGCAAATGATGGATCATTTCCATGTAACGGCGGCTACGGGGAACTGGTTAACAACCATCTTTATGTTAGTAAACGGAATTGTTATTCCAATTACAGCATTTTTAATGAATCGATTTACGACAAGGCAGCTGTATATTACAGCAATGGGTCTGTTTACAGTAGGAACACTCCTTTGCGGTATCGCACCGACATTTTCTGTTATTTTAGTGGGACGCGTCGTGCAAGCTGCAGGAGCGGGAATTTTATTTCCGTTAATTACAAACGTTATTTTCACGTTATTCCCGCCTGACCGACGCGGTTTTGCGATGGGGATTTTTGGAGTAGCCATGAACTTCGCACCGGCAGTAGGGCCGACACTTTCTGGTTTAATCGTTGAGCACTACTCATGGCGTGTTTTATTTTTTATGATGTTTCCAATTGCACTTATCAACGTAATTGCGGCTATTATTTTGGTGAAAAACGTAACGGAAACAAGCCGACCTAAGCTAGACGTGCTTGGCGTTATTTTATCAACAATTGGATTTGGCGGCTTGCTGTATGCCTTCGCTACGGGCGGTACAAAGGGGTGGACCAGCACCGAAGTGTTAGCCATGTTTATTGTAGGCGGTATTTCGATTCTGTTCTTTATTTTCCGTCAGTTAAAAATTGATCAGCCGCTTCTTGAATTCCGTATTTTCCGTTACCGCATGTTCACGCTGACAACAATTATTAACGTAATTGTGACGATGGCAATGTTTTCAGGGATGATTTTAATGCCGATTTATATGCAAAACGTACGCGGCTTTTCACCGTTTCTTTCAGGCTTGCTGCTACTTCCTGGGGGAATTGTAATGGGGATTATGTCTCCGATTACAGGAAGGCTGTTTGATAAGTTCGGCGCAAGATGGCTTGCTGTTATTGGTTTAGCAATTACCGTTGTGACAACATATGAATTAACAAAGCTTGAAACAACCACAACATTTATGTATGTCATGATTGTCTATACTGTTCGTATGTTTGGGATGTCACTGCTTATGATGCCGATCTTTACAGCTGGATTAAATGAGCTTGCGCTTAGCTTAAATAAATACGGTACCGCGATGGTTAATACGCTTCGAATGGTTGCCGGAGCTGTAGGAATGGCGTTCTTTGTATCCATTATGATGAATCAAGGTGAAAAACACGTGAAAAACATCGTAACGAATCAGCAAATTTTGCCGACAGATAAAGGCAGTATGGCTGAAGCTGTGAATCAAGGTACAGCAATGGGTATTAACGATGCGTTTATGATCGCAACGATTTTAAGTGTGATCGCGTTTGTTTTAGCCTTCTTTATTCGCAAAACATCACCAAAAGAAGATACCATTACAAATCGTGTAAAAAAAGCAAGCTAATAAAAAATCCGTGCCTTATATGGTACGGATTTTTTTTATGAGTTAAATTTATCTTTTTTATAGTCAATATAAAGCCATCCGTCCGACTGAACCTCAGCATAAAAGACGTCATCAATTGATTTGACTCCGGCTTTTTCGAGCTGCTTATGCAGCCAGTTATGATCTACGTGCAGGTCCTTCAACGCATCTTCATTCGCTTTTCCGTCGTAAATAACGCCGGTTGAAGTGGGAAATAAAAGCGTTTGTGACCACGCGTTTGGCTTTTTATCTTGTTTTTGCATAACGGAAAGATTTCCATTGATTTCTAATATGGCGTATTCGACATCTTTTATGGAAAATACGTTTTGCTGCCTCAGCATGCCTAAAAGAGATTCAATATCTAGCCGCACTTGTTTTAACGCCTTTTCCATCACTTTTCCTTGCTTAATCACAATTTTAGGCTCACCGGTAATAAGATGCCGTGCTTTTTTCGATTTCATTCCAATATAGCCCATAGCGATTGTTAAAAATGTCCATCCTAGCAGTGAATAAACTCCTTTATCAATCTCTACTCGCTTATCAGTGGAAAGGGAAGAAGCAATATTACCAATCGTAATCGCCGTAATAAATGTAAATACATTTAACTGGCTGATTTCTGTTTTTCCCATGAGCCGCGTTAAAAGAAGCAACACAAAAAATGAACAGGCGATTCGAAACGTCGATTCAGCATAGCCCATACATTTCACCCTTCCTTCATTTCATTGTTTTATGTTGTGAAAAAATAGAAATTTTATGCAGTTAAAAGGATAAATTCCATGCTTGTCTCCCAATCGCTTTTGCTTTTGCGCTACAATAAAGAAGCAACGTGTTTAACTAGACAAAAGAAGGTGAAACCATGAAACCATTTAAAGCCTCAGCCCTACTAGATGTTATCAGTGAATTGTTCTCCGATGAAGCGTCGATTGCCGTTTCAGATCTAGAAACGTACGTGTATTACCGAGCAAGCAAACGAATTAATTTGAAAATCAGCCCTGGAGATCAAATAAAAAAAGGAACGATTACATATAAAGCATTAGAACGAAAGCAAAAAGTATCGGAATTTATTCACCGAGACGTGTTCGGCACACCTTACTACGGCATGGCCGTGCCTTTTTTAGATGAAGGAGATGTTCAAGGATGCGTAACGGCGATTTTTCCTGCGTTAACGAGCGGAAAGTCAGTTGTGACGTTAAAGGTGAACGAAGGATGGATACCGGTTCCTTTCTCAAAAATCATCTACGTAGAAGCGCGTGACCGAAAAACCTATGTGTACGCACAGAAGTATACGGGTACGCATAAATACACGTTAAATGAATTTGATTATGTGCTTCCAAAAGAAGAGTTTGTGCGCTGTCATCGTTCCTTTATCGTCAATGTGACACAAATTCAAGAAATTTACCCTGATACACATTCGACTTTTTTATTAGTGATGAACAATGGAGAAAAAATTCCGGTCAGTCAGTCGTACGCCAGTTATTTTCGAAAGCTGCTTGGGTTTTAACCGTCATTTAGCTTCATTATCATCAAATATGCTGTTTTGTCGCTATTTTTGTCCATTTCATTCCAAAAACTCTTGTGGACGCTTTCTTTACAGTAAAATGGTAAAAAGAGCAAAAACAAGGAGTGAAGAGAATGGAAAACGTACGTAATCGAATTAAGCATGAAGCATTACAGAATCGCGTTGTCTCTGCTGAAGAAGCAGCGTCTTGGATTCAAGATGGAATGACGCTTGGTCTAAGCGGTTTTACACGCGCGGGCGATGTCAAAGCTGTGCCGTTTGCGCTAGCGAAACGAGCGGAAACTGAGGCAATAAAAGTCAGCGTGTATACCGGTGCTTCACTTGGGTCAGATGTGGATAAGCTATTTGCAGAAAAAGGCATGTTAAACAAACGCCTGCCGTTTCAAGCGGATCCGACGATGCGTAAAAAAATTAATGAAGGTGAATTTCAGTTTATTGACCAGCATTTATCGCATACTTCTGAATGGGTGCGTTCAGGCGTGTTAGATTCAATAGATTTCGCTATTTTGGAAGCGGTTTCTATCACAGATGACGGAATGATGATTCCAACAACGTCAATCGGCAATTCAATGGTGTTTGCCGAGCATGCAAAATCAATTATTATTGAAATAAACACAGCGCAGCCAGAGCTGTTAGAAGGTATTCACGATCTGTATGATCCGGGCGCTCAAGGAAAGCGAGATGCAATTCCTTTGAAAAAATCCGATGATCGTATTGGTTCGTTAGGCATACCAATTGATTTAGATAAAGTAAAGGGTATTGTGTTTACAAATCAGCTAGATTCACCGTCTACAATTGTAGCACCTGACGAAGAAACGGTTGTGATGGCTCAAAATTTGATTTCATTTTTACGCCAAGAAATTAAAGAAGGGCGATTAACTGAATCGCTTGCTCCTTTACAATCTGGAATTGGATCCGTGGCAAATGCCGTTTTCCACGGTTTGTTAGATTCTGAGTTTCATGATTTAGAAGTATATTCCGAAGTATTGCAGGACGCCGTGTTTGATTTATTTGACGCAGGAAAAGTTACGTTTGCTTCCTGCTGCTCAATTACGCTTTCAGCAGATAAAATGAAACAAGTTTTCTCGAATTTTGAAGCCTATCGAGGTAAACTTATTCTTCGTCCGCAGGAAATTTCCAACCATCCCGAGATCATTCGTCGTTTAGGGCTGATTTCAATTAATACCGCGCTAGAACTAGATATTTACGGAAACGTCAATTCCACACATGTGATGGGAACAAAAATGATGAACGGAATCGGAGGCTCAGGAGATTTTGCCCGAAATGCGCGCCTTGGTATTTTTGTAACAAAATCCATTGCTAAAAACGGTGATATTTCAAGCATAGTGCCGTTTGTTTCGCACGTTGATCATACGGAACACGATGTGGATGTCATTGTAACAGAGCAAGGATACGCAGACTTACGCGGACTCGCTCCAAGAGAACGAGCAAAACGCATTATTGAAAATTGTGCCCACCCAATGTATCGCGATCAGCTTATGGCGTATTACGAAGAAGCGCTCACGCGAGGCGGCCAAACACCGCACGTTCTTGAAAAAGCCTTTTCTTTTCATACGTCTTATCAAAAAAATGGAACAATGCGAGAAGTTGTAGCGCAAACAAAGTAAAAGAACGCTTTGTCTCATGAGGAGACAAAGCGTTTTTTGCTGAGTAAGAAACTTGTGTTTGTTATCTCGTTGAATTACGATGAAAGGGAATACATAAAGAAAACGAGGTAACTTATATATGAAAGCATTAGTATTTGAAAGATTTGGAGGACCTGACGTTCTTCACTATCAAGATATACCGAATCCCTCTATTGGACCAACAGATGTACTAGTAAGAACAAAAGCAATTGGACTTAATTTTGCGGATGTTTACCGAAGAAAAGGGAACTATCACTTAACGGGTACACCTCCATATATTTTAGGATATGAAGGAGCAGGTGTGGTAGAAGAAGTAGGAGCAGAAGTAAGTCATGTTAACGTAAGAGACCGCATTGCTTTTGCTGACGTTCCTTTTGCAAATGCAGAGCTTGTTGCCGTGCCACAAGATAAAATAATTGCTGTACCTGACGATATTTCGTTTGATGCAGCTGCTTCTGTGCTTTTGCAAGGGTTAACGGCCCACTATTTAACACAAGACAGCTACAGCATTCAGCCGGGCGATTATGTACTTGTTCACGCAGCTGCTGGAGGTGTAGGGCAGCTTTTAGTTCAAATTGCCAAGCTGTTAGGCGGACAGGTTATTGGCTTAACGTCATCTTCTGAAAAAGCAAAAGCAGCGGCTCGAGCAGGGGCTGACTATGTCTTTTTGTACGAAGATAACTGGGTAGAACAAGTGAAAGAAGTAACGAAACGAGGCGCAGATGTTGCCTACGAATCTGTAGGGGTTACGCTAGAAAAAAGCTTTGAAGCCGTAAAAACAGGAGGAACCGTAGTGTTTTACGGAATGGCAGGAGGCGATCCGGCTCCAGTGGATCCGCGTATGCTAATGGATACCTCTAAAACGCTTACAGGAGGAGATCTGTGGAACGTGCTTGTATCTTATGAAGAACGCAAAGTACGCTCACAGCAGCTGTTTGAGTGGATCAGCAAAGGTCAGCTTGTGCTAACTGATCCTGTGGTATTTGACTTAAAAGACGGAGCGAAAGCACATGAGCTTCTTGAAAGCCGAAAAAGTACAGGTAAAATTTTGTTAAGACCGTAAAAGAAAAGCCCTTTCGTCAAGGGCTTTTTTCCGTTAGTAAAGGAGAAATCAAGGAGCTGTCTAATATGTAGTAGAGAAGTAGAGTAAAAGAGGTGAAGGTCGATGAAACATGCATTAATTACGGCAGGTCATAAAGGTATTGGCAAAAAAGTAACAGAACAGTTTCTGAAAAAGCAGTATTCCGTTACCGTCCATTTTCGCAGTGATAAAAATAAAGTGCGAGAACTGCAAGAAGAATGGCATCAATATAGTGATAACGTACAGTTTGTAGAAGGAGACATAACAAATAAAGAAGATATTGAATATGTCGTTGCGCAGGCTATGGAGCGGTTTGGACGTATTGATGTTTTAATTAATAATGCAGGTCCGTATGTATTTGAAAGAAAGAAATTAATAGAGTACACAGACAGTGAATGGTATGAAATGGTGGAAGGGAATTTAAGCTCTGTTTTTCACTTTGTTAAAGCTGTTGTTCCTATTATGAAAAAGCAGCAGTTTGGAAGGATTATTACATACGGTTTTCAAGATGTAGAGCATACCCCTGGATGGATGGACCGCGCGGCTTTTAGTGCCGCTAAGTCAGGGCTGGCTTCTCTGACCAAATCGCTTGCTCTAGAAGTAGCCGAATACGGGATTACGGCCAATATGGTCTGTCCCGGAGATATTGTAGGAGACATGAAAGAAAGTGATATCATAAAAGCAAGATTACTAGAAGACAAGGAAACGCCTGTGGGCCGATCAGGTACGGGAGAAGACATTGCGCGTATTATTGAGTTTCTTTGTGATGAAAACTCAGATATGATTACAGGCAGCATTATATCTGCTTCGGGCGGAGTAGACGTTGTTCATAAAAGTAAAAAAACAAGCCCCTGACGTTGATGCAGGGGCTTGTACGTTACAGCAGCGATTCTCCGCCGTCAATAAACATTTCACTTCCGGTAATATGTTTGGACGCGTCAGAAGCTAAAAAGGAAATTAAATCTGCTACTTCTTCGGGATTAGCCGAGCGTTTAGCAAGCGGTTGATTGCCATTTGGATATTCAATTGGAATCGCGACTTCTTTTAATTTGTCTTCTTGACGGAATGTATTGCTTTCAATATTTGTATCAACTGCTCCTGGACAAATGACGTTAACCCGTATTCCGTATGTAGAAAGTTCAAGAGCTGCCATTTTGCCGAAGGCCATTTGGCCAGCCTTTGAGGAACTGTATGCGCTCATGCCGATGTTTGAAAATGTACGGTTGCCATTAATGGAGCTAGTAATAATAACGCTTCCTCCCTGAGCTTTCAAATAAGGAATAGAATGCTTCACGGTTAAAAAAGTACTCGTTAAATTTGTATCAATTGTTTTTGTCCAATCTTCTGGTGATAGTTCTTCAATAGAAGAAAACGTACCGTTGATGCCTGCGTTAATAGAAACAATATGTAATTGACTCCATAAGCTGCTAATCGTTTCGATACTCTCTTTTATACTTTCAGAGTCAGATACGTCTGTTTTAATGGCTATACACTCTCCGCCGCTCGCCATGATGGTCTCTTTTACTTCTTGTAATTTTTCTTCCTCTAAGTCTAAAAGAGCAACGCGCGCTCCTTGTTCAGCTAAGGTAATGGCTGAAGCGCGTCCAATTCCAGATGCAGCTCCCGTCACAAGCGCAACTTTTCCAGTTAATGCAATCATTTGTAACCCCTCCATATAAAAATGTTGTTTCCTTTCTTTAACCTATAAGAAGGAAATAAAAACCTCTTTTAAACTATTTGTGTTTAAATTTGCTAAAATATGCCAAAAGGAAAAGAGAAAACAGCGGCGAATTATTAATATGACGCCAGAACACGAAAAAGGCTAAGGTCAAATGAGCTTACTTGAGTAGCTAAAGATATACTCTGTCTTTTCAGAAGAATGTTTATATAAAATTTTACATCAGAGGGACTTGCAAATCGTTCCTTGAAAGCTTACACTAGTAAAGCACAGAAAAAGGACGGTGTTTTATGAAGAAGAAAGATAATGTAATTCCATTCCCGCAAAGAAGGGAAGCAGCTGCTTATGTTCCTGCTGCTATTAGCTTAGATAAGGATATTGTGGAGTTTTTAGAAATTATGAATTTTGAAGATCGAAATGATTTTTTAAATGAAATGATTGATTCATTTTTTAAATATGTAAAAGGTGAAGAAGACGAAGTAAGATAAAAAGTAACGTAAAGACATCCAAAGAGATGTTTTTTATTTTGTGACCAATTGCTTAAAATGCATGCTTAAGCCTCGTATAGTTATTTATGGTATAGTATACATTAGATACTGTCTAGCAGGTGCAAATGCGAGGAGTGATAAGATGAGTGGATTTAAAAAAGACATTCGTGCCGGATTTGAAGAACCACACTCACTAGAACAATTAAAGCATGAAATGGAGCAAAGCCTGTGGAATTTAAGAAAAGATTTGCGAAATGAAAATCGTTCGGAAACGGAAATGGAAATGATTAAAATTTCGCTGCTGTCACTATTTGAGGAGCAGGCAAATAAATTGAGTAAAACAGAGCTCTCTGATTACCTTGCGGACTATCACAAAAGAGTCGAGCAATTATTCGACAGGTATAGCTATAAATAAGACAAGCATCCTTGCGGGGATGCTTGTTTTTATTTGAGCAAAATTCGCTTGTATTCGCTGCGCTTCAGAGGTTTGGATACATATCCGTCGGCTTCTAGCTGATAAATAATGGTGGCAGCTGCATACACGCTAAAGGCATGATCAAGACCAAAGTAGTCTTGCAAAGCGGCGACGCTCACTTCCTCTTGAAAAATTTTACTGCGATTCGATAAGACAATAGGGTAGACGTTTTTAACGATTTGCTTTGAAATTTCGAGTGTTAACATATTGAACCCCTCCTGTGTGAGTGTACATAACTAAAGGTATTCAGCGCGGTGTACATTCATGAAAAAGGGAGCGATTACATTTTTAAAAGATAAAGAAAAGAGGAGTAAATGCCCATAAAATCAGATATTTTATCACTTTGTGGAACTTGTTTGAGAAGCTCAGTATTTTAGTGTATGACAAACATTTTCAAAAGTTCTATGGAATTATTAGGAGCAATTTAACTAAATCCACATATCTTAAAGTATAGCAAATGGAGGTGAAACACATGGGATACTACGGAGGTTACGGATACGGTTGTGGTTATGGCGGCGGTGGCTGCGGCGGCGGTTTCGCTTTAATCATTGTACTTTTCATCTTATTAATCATCATCGGCGCTTCTTGCTTCGGCGGCGGCTGGTGCTAATTATTAAAAAATGAGGACGATGCAACATCCACACTTTATTTCTTCAACTATTTCTTCCACAAAAGGTCTCTTCGGAATGAAGAGACTCTTTTAGTTTACTATTTATAATAACGTGTACAAACTACATGTTAAAAAAATTTATGCGTAGCTCTACATAAAAAAAAGACTCTGACTGAAATCAGAGTCTTTTTACTACTTATGCTTTTTGAACGTTAGCAGCTTGAGGTCCGCGTTGACCTTCTTCAACGTCGAATGTTACAGCTTGACCTTCGTCTAAAGATTTGAATCCTTCGCTTTGGATTGCTGAGAAATGTACGAATACATCGTCGCCGTTTTCGCGCTCGATAAATCCGAAACCTTTTTCTGCGTTAAACCATTTTACTGTACCTTTTTCCATGAATGTTGCCTCCTCGTGTGCTATGCACACATTGTATTACTATCCTTGCTCATGATCAAAATCTTTAAGACGAAAGTATTCACCTATCGATTGTTGCCGAACAAAAATAATTCTTCTTATAGAATATCAAAAGATAATGATAATTGCAAGGAATGAAGAAAATTTAACGAAGATGTTGCCTTCTTTTAACGAAAGAAAACGAAAATTATACGGCTGAAAATAAGTAAGAAAGAGCGTATCAGGTCACACTATCTCTATATATAAGAAGAAAGGGGTAGTCATATGTTTAAACAAAAAGCTGGAGAAAAACTGATTGAACTGCTAATTGAATGGGGCGTTGATCATATTTACGGCATGCCAGGAGACTCCATTAATTCAATTATTGAACCGCTTCGCAAAGCCCAGGATAAAATTAAATTTATTCAAGTAAGGCATGAAGAAGCGGGAGCTCTCGCAGCAGCTGCATATGCGAAGTTAACGGGTAAAATCGGTGTATGCACGGCTATTGCCGGACCGGGAGCAATTCATTTACTAAATGGCTTATATGATGCCAAATTAGACAAAGCGCCCGTTTTAGCACTTACGGGGCAAGTAGAATCAGATCTCATCGGCAGCGATGCGTTTCAAGAAATTAATTTAGAGAGAATGTTCGATGATGTGGCTGTATATAACCAGCGAGTCATGTCCGCTGAGCAGCTTCCGACTGTTGTTAATCAAGCGATTCGAACAGCGTATGCTAAAAAAGGTGTGGCTGTGTTAACCATTCCCGATGATATTCCTCGTTTTGAAGTTGGATCAGAAGCACGAGAAACATCAAGCATCATTGTCAAGCAAGACATTTTTCCCCATAGAGAAGATCTTGAAAAAGCAAAAGATTTGATTGGTAAAGCGGAAAGCCCGGTTATCCTAGCCGGTCGAGGCACACATGAAATGAGAGAAGAGCTGCTTGCATTTGCAGAAAAAATCGCAGCACCTATTGTCCTTACGCTTCCTGGAAAAGGCGCAATACCGGATGAGCATCCATATTGTCTCGGAGGACTTGGATTAATCGGGACAAAGCCAGCGTATGAAGCGATGCAAGAAGCGGATACGCTCATCATGATTGGGACGTCCTATCCGTTTACAGGCTTTTTGCCAGACCATGCGAAAACGATTCATATTGATATTGATCCTGCACAAATTGGCAAAAGATATCCTGTAGATGCGGGGCTTGCAGGAGAAGCGAAAGCAACGGTTCAGTGGTTTTTAGAAAATGTGGGCCGCTCAGAGCATCGCCAGTTTTTAGAGCAAAGTCAAGAACGTATGAAAAAGTGGTGGAATCAGCTTGATAACCAAGAAGCCAAAGAAAGTGTACCTATCAAGCCTCAGCGAGTGATTCGAGCGCTTCAGCACGTAGCGGATGATAACGCGGTCTTGTCTGTAGATGTAGGAAACGTCACAGTATGGATGGCGCGTCATTTTCGGATGACAAATCAGCAGTTTGTGATTTCAAGCTGGTTAGCCACTCTCGGATGCGGGCTGCCGGGCGGAATTGCTGGAAAAATTGCTTATCCCGAGAAGCAGGTGTTTGCGGTGTGTGGAGACGGCGGCTTTGCGATGACAATGGCTGACTTTATTACAGCTGTTAAATACAATCTTCCGCTAGTCGTAGTGCTATTTAATAATCATAAAATCGGCATGATTAAATTTGAACAAGAAGTAATGGGAAATGCTGAATTTGGGACAGATTTAACAAACCCGAATTTTGCTAGGTATGCAGATATCTGCGGAGGTGTTGGCTACCGAGTAGAAAAGGAAGACGAGCTGTTGCCTGCTTTTGAAAGTGCAGTTAGACAGAATAAACCGTGTATTATCGATGTAATCGTTGATGCAAACGAAGCGCCTATGCCAGCAAAAATAACGCTTGGGCAAGCAACAGGGTATGCCAAGCACATGGTGAAAGAATTGTTTCAAGAAGGCAAGCTAGATTTACCGCCTTTATAAAAAAATAGGCTGTGACGAAAGTATTTTAGTTGAAGAAAGATCCGAACGATGAATCGAGATTCTTGATGGAGAATCAACTTCGTTTGGGTTTTTTTATTGGCATGGTGAATGTAGTTTTCATGTATTTCGTTGCTTCTAGCAGTTGATTGGAGAGCAAGGCGAAGACTCCTGCGGGAAAAGCGGAATAGGTGAGACCCCGCAGGAGCGTATGCGACGAGGAGGCTCACCGGCCGCCCGCGGAAAGCGAAGTCTTGCACGGAAATCAAATGTGGTGTACCAAGCAACCCATATGGGCTCATGTATCCCATTTGTTCGTCTTCAGATTGGACTGGTGTGGTTATGTCTCAATCTCTTTTTCATGGTGAAATTCATTCAATATGATTAACTATAAAATTATTATGTAAACTAAAATACCTAAAAATGAAAAATAGCTACTATTATAATTTTTGATAAAGTGGATGAGCAAAAAAACACCGAATTGGATGGTCTTTTTTTATAAAACTGCTTTAAGATAAGAGAGATAAAGGATAAACTACTAATTAAGAAAGTTTAAATGTAAGGACTGACGCCGCATGAACTGGAGACCAGATCGCGCTAGCAAAAAAGCGATTTATAAACAAATTGCAGAATATATTGAAAGCTGTATTTCATCGGGAGCTTTTCCACCGGATTCTATGCTGCCATCAGAACGAACGCTTGCCGCTGAGCTCAACGTGAACAGAAGCACGGTAGTAGCTGCTTATGAAGAGCTGCAGGCACTTGGAATCGTAGAACGTAAAAAAGGAAGCGGCACGCGAGTGAGTTCGAGCATCTGGGGAATTTCCCGAAAACGTATTCCAAACTGGGGGAGATATGTAGAAGACGGTTCATTTTTGCCTAATTTACCGCTCGTACAGCGAATCAGAAGCGAGGCTTTGCGAACAGATTTTGTGAACTTAGCCAGCGGAGAGTTAGCTCCTAGCTTATTTCCAAGCGAAGATTTTCAGCAAATATTAGCGGGCATGCCTTTTAATGAACATTTAGGCTATGATCATCCCCACGGCAATGAACGTTTGCGTGATGCTATTGCTGCTCATGTTTATGAGTACCGGAAAATCTCCACTGACTCCAATTCTATTCTAATTACATCAGGTGCACAGCAAGCACTTCATTTGATTGTGCAGTGTTTGTTAAAACCAGGGGATGCAGTAGCGATTGAAGATCCATCCTATAGCTATTCACTGCCACTTTTTCAATCAGCAGGTCTACGAACGTTTTTACTGCCTGTAGATAAAAATGGAGCCAACCCGGACGACTTAGTAGAATTACATAAAAAGCATCGCATTCGAATGGTTTTTTTAAATCCGTACTATCAAAATCCGACCGGTATTGTGTTATCAGAAGCGCGCCGAAAGCGGTTTCTAGAGCTTTCTTCAGAATACGGCATTCCGCTTATTGAAGATGATCCTTATTCACTCACGGCATTTGATGGCAATGTACATCAAACGCTGAAATCGATGGACGAGAACGGAAACGTCCTCTATATCAGCTCGCTTTCTAAAATTGTTGCATCAGGCCTTCGAATCGGCTGGATAGTGGGGCCGGAGCAAGTAATTCAGCGCCTGGCAGACGCTAAGCAGCAAATTGATTTTGGTCATAGCATCTTTCCGCAGTGGATTGCTTATCAATTCTTAGATTCTCCTACGTTTTCTTCTCATATTGAAAAGCTTAGACAAGAGCTCAAAAAGCAAGAGTATGCCCTGTCGTCGAGTCTGAACGAATTGCTTGGATCAAAAGTATCTTTCGATTCGCCTCAAGGCGGGATTCACTTATGGTGCAAAGTGAATCAGCCGGTCGATGACTATCGTCTATTGGAAGAATCGCTTAAAAAAGGAGTGGCCTTTGTCCCAGGAAGCGTGCTGAGTTCTCAAAGCGGAGCTATTCGCTTTACGTTTGGCAGAGGGGAAGAAGAGGTTATTCGAGAAGGAATTAAACGATTTGCGAGCGCCCTAGAGAGTCTGGAATAGCTATAAACATAGGTAAACGTGCTGGATGAAAGTTTTATTTTATTATTTCGTATAGATTGTTATGATCTTGTGCTATACTAAGAGTACCATTAACTTTACTTCTGTATTTGTACCGACTGGCCCTGTTGAAAAACAGGGCTTTTTTATGTTTGTACACAAAAAAACAGATCCCTTAAAGGATCTGTTTCTGATATGTTGTGTTTCTTATGCTTTTTGAACGTTAGCAGCTTGAGGTCCGCGTTGACCTTGTTCTACGTCAAATGTTACAGCTTGACCTTCGTCTAAAGATTTGAAGCCTTCGCTTTGGATTGCTGAGAAGTGTACGAATACATCGTCTCCACCTTCGCGCTCGATGAATCCAAAACCTTTTTCTGCGTTAAACCATTTTACTTTACCTTGTTCCATAATTGTTGCCTCCTCGTGCGGACTCGCACATTGTGGTACTATTCTTGCTCAAATCTAAAGACGAAAAGTGACAATACTCATACATCCCCACCGAACAAAAATAATTCTCTTATATCTTAGCAGAAATTTCCTATGCTTGCAAGCGCTTTATTTAAAAACTATCCGTATTTTTTTGACAAGTTTTTCATAAGACACGTCTAAAAAATGTCACATTTTGAACATTTTAGAAAGGCTATTCTTTGTATTCGCTTTTACTGTAGTTATATAATAATGAAAATATGGTTTTTCTAAAGGTAGAAAACAAGTATAAATGTACATACTGAGCGCTGAAATGGAGTGGTAAAGATGAAAGTGGGTTTAATTGGTTTAGGAAATATGGGATTACCGATGGCGGAAAATATGATAAAAGCGGGTCATGAACTTGTGATTTATAACCGAACTGCTTCAAAGGCGGAAAGTCTTGTGAAAAAAGGAGCAAAGGTTGTAGAGACACCTGCCCAAGCAGCACAAGAAGCGAATCTTGTCTTTACGATTCTTTCCAATGACGAGGCTTTAGAAGAAGTAACGATGTCACAAGACGGTATACTTGCAGGCCTCCAAGAAGGCGGTATTCACGTTTCTGTGAGTACTATTAGCGTAGATTTGTCCGAAAAATTAACAAGCGCACATGCTGCATCAGGACAGCATTTTGTTGCAGCGACCGTTTTAGGGCGCCCCGACGCAGCAGCTGCTGCGGCTCTCAAAGTAATAGTTGCAGGTAATAAAGAACCAAGAGAGCACGTTTGGCCGCTGTTTGAAGCGATTGGTCAAACTATTTTTACTGTAGGAGACGAGCCTTACTTATCAAATGTAGCTAAGCTTGGCAATAATTTTTTACTAGTATCGATGTTAGAAGCTGTTTCTGAAGCAGTAGTAATGGTAGAGCAGTACGGGATGCAAGCGGAGCAGTTTCTTGAAGTGGTTAACAGCTTATTTGCATCTCCTGTGTATAAAAATTACGGCAATTTAATTGCTAAAAGAGACTTTGATCCAGCCGGATTTAAGCTGGAGCTTGGATTAAAAGATGTAAACTTGGCTATTGATGCAGCCAAAAAAGTGTCCGCGCCGCTTCCGTTAGGAGAGCTTGTGAAAGGTCACTATGAACAAGGGGTCGAAAATGGCTGGGGTCATTTAGACTGGTCGGCGTTACTAAAAACAGTTGAAGCTCTAAAAAAAGATAACTAAAAAGACGAAAAGGAGTGCAGCCAGTGAAAGCGAAAGGAAAGTGGGTATGGATCGTATCCTTTATTTCAATTATTTCGTGTCTGCTGTTTGCAGCAGGGCTTGGAATGTCTATTTATGATTATGTTAGCGCCTCAAAAGCTACTGTAAAAGAAATGCCAAAGCCGAAGCAAGAAACAAGCAGCAGTAACAAAAGCACCAAAAATTATACGATTGTTGCTTTAGGAGATTCACTGACAAGAGGAACAGGAGACGCAGCGGGAAAAGGATACGTTGGGTATTTAAAAGATAATCTTGAAGAAAAAACGAAGAAAAAAATCCTCTTAAGTAACTTTGGAATAAAAGGTCAAACGTCTTCGCAGCTGGCAAGTCAAGTAAAGCAGCAGCAAATTCAGCGGCAGATTAAGTCTGCAGATACCGTGCTGATTACGATTGGCGGAAATGACTTATTTCAAGGTGGACAAACGCTGCAAAACTTAAATAAAAACAATATTCAAAAGCTAGAAAATGACTATTTAAAAAACGTAGACAGCATCTTAAAAAGCATCCGTTCGGCAAATAAAGACGCGACGATTTTTTTAATTGGTTTGTATAATCCGTTTAGTAACCTGCAAGATGCAAAAACGACAACGGCTATTGTACGAGAATGGAATTATAAAAGCAGCGAATTAAGCGCTAATTATAAGCAAACTGTTTTTGTTCCGACCTTTGATTTGTTTCAGTTAAAGGTAGATGACTACTTATATACTGATAAGTTTCATCCGAATGCAAAAGGCTACAAGCTGATCGCAGAACGTGTAGCATCGCTTATTACGTGGTAAGGGAGGGAATGATATGAGTGAAGTAACACTTTCCGTAAAAGGACTGAGAAAAGTAATAGGAAAACGTGAAATCATCAAAAATATTGATTTTGAATTAAAAAGAGGCGAAGTGTTCGGTTTTTTAGGACCCAATGGAGCCGGTAAAACGACAACGATTCGAATGCTTGTCGGCTTGATTCGCCCGACGGCTGGTTCCATTTCTATCTGTGGATACAGCGTATCGAAGCAGTTTACAAAAGCGATGGAGCATATCGGCTGTATTGTTGAAAATCCTGAGCTGTATCCATACTTAAGCGGCTGGGAAAATCTGCAGCATTTTTCACGTATGATTCCTTCTATGACGGAAGAACGCATTCATGAAGTTGTGGCATTAGTTGGCTTGCAAGAGCGCATCCACGACTTAGTTCGCACGTATTCGTTAGGCATGAGGCAGCGTTTAGGAATTGCGCAAGCGCTTCTCGGAAAACCAAAAGTGCTCATTTTAGATGAGCCAACGAACGGACTCGACCCATCTGGGATTCGGGATATGCGTAAATTTATTCGCTTTTTAGCTGAAAGTGAAGGTCTAAGCGTCTTAGTATCGAGTCATTTGCTGAGCGAGATTCAGCTGATGTGTGACCGAGTAGCGATTATTGCAAAAGGAGAAGTTATTCACACAGAATCGGTGAAGACCCTGTTAACTCAGCAGGAGCGCCTACTGTGGAAGCTAGATCCGCAGCCAGCGGGAATAGACGTCTTAAAACAAGTGACGGACTTTGTGCAAGTGCAGGGAGAATATGTCACGACGTTTTATGAAGAAGCTGAAGTGGGAGAGTGGAACAAACAGCTCATTCAAGCAGGAGTAACGGTAAAAGAAATGAACCGAAAGCTTCCGACTCTTGAAGATTTATTTATCGAAATGACAGGAGGCGAATCGATTGATTAGTTTGGTTCAAAATGAAATGATCAAGCTCGTTCGAAAAAAGCGCCTGTTAATCGTTACCCTTATTATGGGCGCTTTGATTTCCATGTTCACCTATGCTCAGCTTCGCGAAACGCAGCGCCTTCAAGAAAAGCTAGGAACGACCGATTGGCGCAGTACGCTGCAGCAAGAAATTATCGATACGCAAAACCGGCTGAGCGGAAGCCAAATTTCAGATGATTGGCGCAAGCAGCTTGAAATTCGCGTGGCGCAGCAGCAGTATTACTTAGATAACGATATTAATCCTTCGGAACCAGGAGCCCCAACGTTTGTGCGAGGGTTCATTGAAAACGCCATTCAGCTTTTGCTGCCGCTAATGATTATGATTATTGCAGCGGATTTAGTGTCTTCAGAATACAGCTTGGGATCCATCAAGGTACTGTTGACGAGGCCTGTGAAACGGTGGAAAATCCTGCTTAGTAAATACATCACGCTCGTCATGTCCGTCTCGTTTTTAATTTTAATGTTTGGCGTTTTGTCGTATCTCATTTCTGGCGTTGTATTTGGATTTAAAGGCTGGACAGCGCCTATTCTTACGGGATTTAGCGTGCAGGGCAATGATTTGAATACAGCGGACGTTCATTTAATTTCGCAGTGGAGATATATTTTAATGGAATTTGGCCTTGCTTGGTTTGTATCCCTGGTGGTTGGAACGCTTGCTTTTATGCTGTCCGTTTTAATTAAAAGTACGGCTGCTGGTATGGGGGTGATGCTTGCTTGTTTGATTGCAGGTACGATTTTAAGCAGTATGGTTTCTTCGTGGAATTCAGCTAAGTACTTGTTTATGGTCAATTTAAATTTAACTTCTTACCTGCAAGGCACAGCTCCTCCGACTGAAGGAATGACACTAGGATTTTCCTTAGGTGTTTTAACCATTTGGGGACTTGCCGGGCTGCTCGTGTCGTTTCTGGTATTTACCAAAAAAGATGTGTATTAATTCCATATAAGTTGACGATAATCAGGAACATACGTTATGATTGTGTTAACAAAAAATGCTGTTTTGCTCAAAGGGGAGTAGCTCTTGCAGTAAAGTCGTCATTTCGAGATTATTATCTCCGGCTTTATTGACAATGCAAATTGTTAGCGAGACCTTTGCCAATGTTGCCATTGGTAAAGGTCTGGATACAAACACCTTTACCACATATGGTAAAGGTGTTTTTTGTTATTTCAAAAGAAGAGAGGAGCTTAAAAATGTCAAAACTATCGAGACTGTTAAAAAGCCCCGCTGTAAAAAAAGGAATAAAAAAAGCTGTACCCATTATTATGAAAGAGTTAAAGAAACGAAAATCGAAAAGAAGATAGTAGAAAAGAAAATAAGAAAGGTTGAGTGCTAAGTGAAAAAGTGGATGCTAGTCATGTCAACTGCTGTTCTCTTTATGGTCGGCGGCTGTTCTTTTCTTGAAGATACAAGCAGTACGTTGAACTACGCAAACGATGCGAAAGATTACGTGAGTGAAGCTCAAAAGTTTGCTGAAGAAATACCGCCTCTAGCGGAAAAAGCTGTTAATGACGATGAGGCAATAAAAAAGCTCGAGCAAAAGCTGCAGGAAATGAAAGGGAAAGCCGAAGAATTTAATCAAACCAAAGCTCCTGACATCGCTTCTGATGTGCACGATCAGCTTGTTCAGCAAAACGAAAAAATCATTAGTGGAATTGAAGCGTATGAAGCCAATATAAAGGATGGCAGCTTCAATCCAGAAGCGCTAAAAAACAGTGAATTGTTTCAATCAATTCAAGATGTATCAAGTATTATGAAACAAATTAAAGAATTAGGTCAGTAAAAAAACAAACCTGGGACAAAAGTGTGCTAATTGAAGAAAATCCGAACGATGAATCACGATTCTTGATGGAGAATCAACTTCGTTCGGATTTTTTTATTTGTAGGATGAACGTAGGTTTCATGTGTATAGATGCTTTAGATTGGATTGATATAGTAGGTATGCCTTATAATTCAATCTCGTTTCCATGTTATAAATGTAAAATTATATAAATATATCTATTTATTAGAAGACAAAACCTTCTCTTTCTTTTTTATATCTACGAAATTTTGTTAGAAGCTGTGACAAACTTAATGTCTGCTTTTCACATCCTATGTATAGTACATATATACACACCGCTTGAAATAAATTTTTTTTGAATGAAAAGAGAACGTGGGAACGTTGATGTATTAGGTAATAAGACTCATTTAAAAAGGAGGGTTCATCCAATTAATAAAAACTATAGTCCTTTGTTTTAAAGAGAGAAACTAAAAAAATTTTTTCGGTTTACAAAAAGTTAATAAAACGCATACAAATGGTTTACTAAAAAATCAAAAAATTTACATCCTTTATAAATCTTTTCTGCTATACTATTTTTGAACAGTTGCTAGATTTATAGCGATGATAACTTACTTGAAAGGTGAATGGTAGATGAAAAAGAACAAACGCAGCAAAACGAAGAAAATACTAACTACATCACTGGCACTTTCTTTATTATCAATGCCGCTTCTAACTACACAGGCAGGAGCAGAAGAACGTCACCCTGGACAAAGCTCACAGCAAAGCAAGCATCAAGGCCACAATAAAAAAGATGCGCTTGTGAATATACGCCTGATGGAAACAACTGATGTTCATACGAATCTATTAAACTATGATTATTTCAAAGACGCCCCTTATGAAAAAGTAGGTTTAGCTAAAACCGCTACCTTAATCAAAAATGCTCGAAAAGAAGTAAAAAACAGCTTATTAGTAGATAACGGAGACCTCATTCAAGGAACGCCTCTAGGCACGTATAAAGCCAAGATTAACCCGCTGAAAAAAGGTGAAGTTCATCCTGTATTTAAAGCCATGAATCAGCTGGATTACGATATTGCAACACTTGGAAATCATGAGTTCAACTATGGATTAGACTTCTTAACAGAAGCGTATAACGACGCGAACTTTCCTTACATAAATGCCAATGTTTACGTTGATGATCATGACAACAACCCGAAAAACGACAAAAATAAATTTACGCCGTATAAAATTATGAATAAAAAAGTCGTCGATGAAAATGGAAAGAAACGAACGATTAAAGTTGGTTTCATTGGCTTTGTGCCTCCTCAAATTAACGATTGGGATAAAGCAAACCTTGATGGAAAAGTCATTACAAAAGGCATTGTGGAAACAGCCAACAAGTACATTCCAGAAATGAAGAAAAAAGGCGCGGACGTAGTTGTCGCGATGGCTCACTCCGGGTTTAGCAGCAACAAGCAAAACACGGAAGATGTCATTTACTCATTAAGTGAAGTAAAAGGCATTGATGCTATTACGTTTTCGCATACGCATAAAGTCTTCCCTGCTAAAACGGAAGCTTCGCTAGACGGTTTGTTCCTTGGAGCAGATAAAAAGCCTCTTCCTGGCGTTGATAATGCAAAAGGAACAATCAACGGCGTTCCGGCTGTCCAAGCAGGTTACGGCGGAGGGTCACTTGGCTTAATTGACTTAACGTTAAAAGAAGAAAAAGGAAAATGGAAAGTAGTAAACTCTCAATCGTCCACGCGTGAAACGTATAAAGACGTAAAAGATGCGTCAGGGAAAACGGTTACGCAAAGTACGGTAGAACCGGATAAAGGTGTTGTTAAAGCAGTTCAAAAAGATCACGATGCAACGGTTAAATATGTGAACACACCCATCGGTAAAACGACGGATGATATTCACAGCTATTTTTCTCTTGTGAAAGATGATCCCTCTATTCAAGTTGTAACAAATGCACAAAAAGACTACGTGGAAAAATACGTTTCTCAAAACAAGCCGGAATATAAAGACCTTCCGATTTTGTCAGTGGGAGCCCCTTTTAAAGCAGGAAGAAACGGCGTTGATGAATATACGGAAATTAAAAAAGGTGACTTAACGATTCGAAGCGCAGGCGACCTGTATCTATATGACAACACGTTAAAAGCGGTCAAAGTAAAGGGTTCTGTGGTAAAAGACTGGATTGATATGTCTGCCGGTAAGTTTAATCAAATTACACCGAACAAAACAGAAGAGCAGGAATTATTAAACCCAAGCTTCCCTGTTTATAATTTTGACGTCATTGACGGCGTTCAATACCAAATCGACGTGACAAAACCAGCAAAATACGATGTGAATGGAAACGTGATTCACGCAGATTCAAGCCGAGTTGTTAACTTAACGTATAACGGTAAACCAGTTGACCCGAATCAAGAGTTTATCGTTGTGACAAATAACTACCGAGCTGGCGGAGGCGGAAACTTCCCTGGTCTAAAAGGAAGCGAGCTTGTGGTGGATTCAGCGGATGAAAACCGTCAAATTCTAATGGACTACATCACCGAACAAAAAGAAATTACACCGACAGCTGATGATAACTGGTCCATTGCACCAATTAAAGGAACGGCTAACGTGACGTTCACAAGCTCACCGCGCGGAGAAAGCTATTTAACTGAAGGAAGTAACATTACGTATACAAATAAAACGGACGACAAAGGATTCGGCATTTACAAAATTAATTTAAACGGCGAATCAAAAGATAATACAAAGATTCAGCTGTTAGGCATGAACGACCTTCACGGTCAGCTCGATACAGATACAAAAATCAATTCAAATGGCCAATCGCTGTTAGCTGGAAATATGAAATATACAGCAGCAGCTATTCGTAAACAAGAAGCTGAAAATCCGAATACGCTTTTAGTTCATGCAGGAGACATGATTGGCGGAAGTCCGCTAGTTTCAGCGCTGTTTCAAGACGAGCCAACGGTTGAAGTGATGGAATCGCTTGGATTTGATGTAGGGACGCTTGGAAACCATGAGTTTGATGAAGGTATTGCTGAGCTTCACCGTATGATTGAAGGCGGAGACCATCCAAAAGGAACAAAAGGATACGACGGCATGAATTTCCCAGTAGTAGCGGCAAATGCTTATGATACGTCAACGAATAAATTAATTACAGAACCTTATGCGATAAAAGAAGTAGGCGGCAAGAAAATCGGCTTCATCGGCGTTGTAACACAAGAAACGCCAAGCATGATTGTTCGTAAAGGAAATGAAAACTTAAAAATTACGGACGAAGCAGAAGCAATTGATAAATATACGGCAGAGCTGAAAAATAAGGGTATTAAAGCAATCGTTGTACTTGCTCATAATCCATCTAATCAAAATGGAACGTCTACCGAGTTTGATGCAGCAGATATCGCTAAAAAAGTTGACGATGAAGTTGACGTGATCTTTTCAGCTCACAATCACGTATACAACAACAAAGTAGTAGATAACAAACTAATCGTTCAAGCTTATTCATACGGCTCAGCGTTTTCTGACGTAGACGTTGAAATTGATAACACGGGTGACATCGTGAAAAAAGATGCAAAAATTGTGACCGTATACCAAAAAGACTATACGCCAGATCCTGAAGTTTCAAGCATTATGAAAAAGTACGAAGATTTAGCAGCGCCTATTAAAGCACAAGTGGTTGGGAATTCATCTACAGATTTGGCAAAAGGCTATCCTTCTAGCGGAGCAACAGGTGATATCGCGCTTGGAAACTTAATTGCTGACGGTATGAAAGCAGAAATGAACGCTGACTTTGCGTTAATGAATGGCGGAGGCGTTCGTTCACAGCTTGATGCAGGTGACGTGACATACGGTGATTTGTTTGCGATTCAGCCGTTTGGCAACGTCTTAAATAAAGTAAAGCTAAGCGGAGCGGATTTAGAAACGGTGTTAAATAATCAAATTACATCATCTGGACTAGATTTCCATATTGCAGGCTTTAACTATACGTGGGATGGAAGCACAAATAAAGTAGTCGATATTACGCTACCAGATGGAAGTAAAATCGACAAAGAAAAAGAATATACGGTAGTAGTGAATAACTACATGTACGGAAATGAAAAGTATGGTATTGGTGCACTTTCGTCAGATATGGAAGTGGGACCAGAAGATTTACAAGCAACGGTAAACTATATTAAAACACTTCAGAGCCCGTTTGAATACAAAGCTGAAGGCCGTATTCAAAACGTGGCAGCTGCTAAAACAGCTGAACAGCAAGAACCGACTTTAAAAATAGCTCAATAAGCCAAAAAAGGCTGTCTCATAACTCGGATTTCCGGTTTAGAGACAGCCTTTTTTTAATAGTTTAACTTAAATTTTAAACTCTCAGTCAATGAATTTACGTTATAAAACATAGCTTAATTTTTGAAACAATCACCAAATTGTGGTATTCTCTCCATAAGAAGACTTACGTAAACGTTAAAAATAGTATCAAAGATTTCACTATTTTTTCATTTATCTACGCTATTATGTAAAGTTATATAGAACCTGTAAAAGAATGTGTTCGCTATAGTAAAGGAGTAAATAAACGTGGCTATTAATCTACAAAAAGGGCAGAAAATTGATTTAACAAAGGGAAGAGAAGGGTTATCTTCTATTACGGTTGGATTAGGATGGGATCCTGTAAAAAAACGCAGCTTTTTTGGTTTTGGAGGAAGCGGCCCAGAGATTGACTGCGATGCATCTGTTCTTATGCTCAATTCGAACGATAAACTTGTAAGTAACTCAGCCGTTGTGTATTTTGGAAATCGTCATAGTAACTGTGGAAGCGTCAAGCATTCAGGCGATAATCTTACCGGAGCAGGTGAAGGGGACGATGAACAAATTTTTGTTAATTTAAAAAATGTTCCTGGAAACGTACATAAACTTGTGTTTGTAGTCAACATCTATCAGTGTGTTGAGCGAAACCAAGATTTCGGTATGATTAAAAATGCTTTTATTCGTGTTGTGGACAGCGCTAAAAACGAAGAGCTTGTACACTTTAATCTATCTGAAGACCATTCAGGAGCAACAGCTTTATTTGCAGGGGAAATTTATCGAGACGGAAAAGAGTGGAAGTTTTCAGCAACTGGAGATGCAACGAGAGATACTGGATTGGCTGAAATTGCAAACAAATATACAAAATAAACAACTAGAAAAGAGGGAAACGAAATGGCTATTAATCTTTCAAAAGGACAAAAAGTAGATTTAACAAAAACGAATCCAGGATTAACAAACGTAGTAGTAGGTCTTGGGTGGGATGTAAATAAGTATGACGGTGGAAACGATTTTGATTTAGATTCATCTGTCTTTTTATTAAACGGAGCGGGAAAATGCGCTTCAGAATCTGATTTTATTTTTTACAACAATACGACGGGTGCAAACGGAGCGGTTGAACATACCGGAGATAACCGTACAGGCGTAGGTGAAGGAGACGATGAGCAGGTTCAAGTAGATTTGAAAAATGTGCCTCAATCTATTGAACGTATTGCGTTCACCATTACGATCCATGAAGGGGAAGCACGCGGTCAAAACTTTGGCCAAGTAAGCAACGCCTACGTTCGTATTTTAAATGCAACAAATGACGAAGAGTTAATTCGTTATGATTTAGGTGAAGACTTCTCGATTGAAACAGCGGTCGTGGTAGGCGAGCTGTATCGACACGGTGGAGAATGGAAGTTCAATGCCATTGGCAGCGGCTATCAAGGCGGCTTGGCGGCACTTGTAAACGACTTTGGTTTAAACGCCTAATCATTAAAGTAAGAAAATGTACGGAGGATGTTTTTATGTCAATTTCTTTATCAAAAGGTCAGCGCATTGACCTAACCAAAACGAACCCAGGCTTAACAAAAGTAATAGTAGGTCTTGGGTGGGATACAAATAAATATGCTGGGTCTCAGGACTTCGATTTAGATGCATGTGCATTTTTAGCCAATAAATCAAGCCAAGTCGTAAATGACGAAGAGTTTGTTTTTTACAACAATTTAAAAAGTCCAAACGGAGCTGTGGAGCATACCGGTGACAACCGTACAGGTGCAGGAGATGGAGACGATGAGCAAATCGCCGTTGATTTTTCTCTTCTTCCTGACCACGTTGAAAAAATCGGAATTAGCGTCACGATTCACGACGCAGATGCTCGCGGACAAAACTTTGGACAAGTATCCAACGCGTTTGTTCGGCTCATTGACGCCCAAACAAATGAAGAAGTGCTTCGTTATGATTTAGGCGAAGATTTTTCAATCGAAACAGCTGTTGTGGTGTGTGAGCTATACAAGCACGGAAACGACTGGAAATTTAATGCCATTGGCAGCGGTTTTTCTGGCGGATTGGCCAATCTTTGCCGCAACTACGGACTATCCGTATAAAAAAGGCATGCGATAAATGAAAAAGAAAGGGTGCTTTAACGAGTACCCTTTCTTTTTAGCATGTATATGTCTGAAAAGAAAGGAGCTGTAAGGTGTGAGTAAATTAATTGATCCTCATATGATTAATCTTAACGAGGAGGATGGAACTTCTCTTTTTTCTAAAGGTGTTTCTCTGCGAGGTGACTTTATACAAAATGAGCAGCAAACTACCTATAAACAAGTGGCAGGCAGATATGTAGGCACTCATCTTGATGCGGACGAGTACGCAGATTTTCTTTATGAACTTGCGCATTCATCACCATCGATCCTTGTCCTGCACGATAAGCTTGATAAGTCCATTTCTAATGATAGATTAAAAGAAGTACAAACGATCCTTAAAATTAATCAAGAAGAACGCGGCCTTTCTGTCAATCGGCTATTTGCTTTTTTAGAAGGGAAAAAGCTGATCGTGAAGTCAGAAAATCCCGCTATACATAGAAGAGTACGTGAAAAATTTATTGAAACGTTAACGTGTTTTAAAGAACAGCACGCAGAGGGCTTTATGGACGGGCATTTTCAACGCGTATTAATCGATTTAATAAAGTGGCAGTGGAATCATGTAAAACCTTGGATGGTCGATAAAGCATTTCCTGAGCACGCGCCTCGCATCATGTGGTATGGGGATGCAAATAAAAGCGAGCAGTATTTTCTCCATTATTTAATTTTACTAGGTTTTGACGTCCTTACCTTTCATCCAGAAGGAAAGGATCATTTAAAAGAAGTAGATAAGAATCAGCACTTAACAACGGTTTATACGTTTCCTTCTACTAGCTCTCTTGTACCTTTTCCAACGGATAAACCGGTTCGAAAAGGTACGGTAGCATTTCGAGCTTCTCAAGAAATTGAGCAAGTGCTTCATTCAGAGGAGTCCATGCTGTATAAACCTTGGCAATTTCGTTCGTATTTTCCAACTTCAGTTACTCTTAAAACGACGTATGATGAAATCTTTTTATTAATGAGAGAACGGGCGTTTATTCGTCCTAATTTTCAAGTGTCCAAGCCATATGTACACGTGCCGGTCTTGTTTTCAAAAGTACTTGGTATCTCTAAAAACCGAAAAGAGTACTGGAGTAAAGTGCATGAGCTCATGCAAACGGAAGATGAGTTAGCTCTGACGATTGATTCTGTTCCTTTTGCTAAAAAAATAGAAGGAAATAATCACTTTCACTATCAAGGAGCTCTCGGAAGTGATGGCACGCTCAGTCCTGATAGAATGATTGAAAGCAACTGGTGGCGCTATAAAGAGCTGCCTATCGGACTTCAGAAAGGGCTCGCTGCAGCTATTTCTAGGTATTGTGCACATTCAAAGCTCCTTCGCTTGGATCATGAAGATGCGTATCAGCATCAAATGTATTTGTTTAATCAGTCTTTGAAGCTTCCAAACAACGTGCTTCGCATGCTTCAAAAGTTTGATTATACGCAGCATGTACCCCGTCTCATTATTTATCATGGAAATGAACGAGAAGCGTTTACGCGTGAAGATGCAGCTTTACTGCTTCTATTAAATGAATTCGGCGTTGATATTGTTCTCTTTAATCCAACCGGTCAACTGGATATAGAAGCGTTCGTCGAAGAAAAGTATTTCGATATGCACTGGCTAGAAGATATTAGCTTTAATGAAGAATTCAAAGAACCGTCGCTCATTCAAAAATGGTTAAAACGAATCTTTTAAAGAAAGAAGGGTTTTTAAATGGCAACAAATGAATTACAGCCTTTAGATGTAAACGAAGCCGAAGAAGTTTTAGAAACAAAGCCTACCGAAGTAAAAGCAAAACTGCGAGAAGAGCCGGAAGTACGTCGCTTGGCAGAACAAATTGATTATAAAAATCAGCTGGCTCTGCTTGAATACGGGAAAGAAACAGCTAATGAAATTTCCTCGTTTTCCGGAAAAGTGCTTAGTACAATTAAATCGTCTAGCATGGAAGAGTCCAGTCAATTATTAAAGCAGCTTGGAAAAATTATGGATAAATTTGATGCAAAGGATTTTGTTGAAGATAAAGGGTTTTTCTCTAAGCTTTTTAAACGCGGTCAAAAAATAGTGGATAAGCTGTTTCAAAAATATGAAACAATGGGCTCTGAAATTGATAAAGTATATGTAGAGATTACAAAATATGAAACGGAAATGAAGCATTCGACCACAACGCTTGAACAGCTTTACGAGCAAAACTATCAGTATTATATGGAGCTTGAAAAATACATTGTAGCGGGCGAAGTGAAAGTAGAAGAGTTGAAACAAGAGCTAAAGGTGCTTGAAGAAAGAGCGTCGAGTGGAAATCAGCTGGCGGCAATGGAGCTTCAAACTTTAAAAAACGCAGTTGAGCTAATGGAGCAGCGATTATATGACTTAGAAATGGCAAAACAAGTATCTTATCAATCTGCTCCTCAAATCCGTATGCTGCAGCGAGGAAATACAAAGCTGATCGGCAAAATCAATTCGGCGTTTATTACAACGATTCCTATTTTTAAAAATGGACTCATTAACGCAATCGCAGCAAAGCGTCAAAATTTAGTAGCGGAGTCTATGAACGAATTAGACAAACGCACAAATGAACTGCTCATTCGAAATGCAGAAAATATTTCACAGCAAAGTGTTAAAACCGCCAAAATGTCCGGTGCCCCTAGCGTAAAAGTAGAAACGATGGAACAAACGTGGAATATTATTATGAAAGGAATGCAGGAAACAAAAGCAATTGAAGAAGAAAATAAACGCCTTCGTGAAGAAGGACTTGTTCGCTTGGAGCAATTTCAAAAAAACTTCAAGGCGCTTGAACATAAGATGTAACGAAAAAGCGGGAATCGTAAAGATTCCCGCTTTTTTTTGCACATACGTTTGTTTGCTAGAAGTCTAAATCATAAGCGATTAGTCAAAAGCGTGAAAGGGTATCAGATATAAAAGAAGTATTATCCAAAATAAGATAGTTATTTCCAGAAGACGTTTGTGTACTTTTATAATTTAAGTTAAAAAAGCAAAATACTTAATTTTTTTAAGTTTTTTTCTGGTTTTTAACTTTTCTTTGCGCTACAATTAGCTCATATCAAAGTAAAAAAGGAGGGTATTCGGGTGTATCAAGAGCAGCGCATGAGTGCGATTATTGAATACCTTCACACACACCGCACGATTACATTAGACGAAATTTGCGATATGTTCACCGTTTCAAAAGATACGGCGAGACGCGATTTAGTCAAGCTTGAAGAACACGGTGAGGTTATGAGAGTCAAAGGCGGAGCGACGCTATCGTCAAGTCATATCATCGATTACAGTGAGCGAACGCCTACCAAAGCGAAAGAACAAATTGCTAAAGAAGCAGCTGCGTTAATGTCGGAGGGGTATGACGTGCTTTTAGATACGTCTTCTACCATCGCACTGATGGCAAAGTATATGGATGTAAAGCATGTAAACGTTATTACAAATTCCATTGATAATGTGGATTTGCTCGATCAATATACCCCGTGTGATACGTTTTTGCTGCCGGGCAAGTTTAACGGGAAAAACCGTAACGTCACCGGGCCAAGAACGATTTCTACGTTGCAGGAATACAAAGTAGATCAGCTGTTTTTAGGTACGTGCGGCGTTGGTGCAGATGCTATTACGTCTCCAAGTGAAGAAGAAGCGTTTTTAAAAAGACAGATGATTCAATGTGCAAGACAAGTGATTATGCTTGCGGATCATACGAAGTTTGAACGTGAATTTTTACATCGAGTATGTGATATGAGCGACATTGATATCTTAATTACAAATAAAGACCCAGAAGCGGATGTAAAAGAAAAAATAGAACAAAATCAAGTGCGGCTTATCGTCACAGATTTTGATAAAGGAGAGGAAAAACGATGAAAAAAATAAAAGTAGGATTAGTAGGATACGGATTTTCAGCAACGGTCTTTCACACGCCGCTTTTAAGCGTGTTAGACGAATTTCATATTTCAAAGGTAATGAGTTCAAATCCTGAAAAAGTAAAGAGCGACTTAGAAGATGTTGAAGTAGTGAGCACTCTGTCTGAACTTCTAGAAGATGACAGCATTGATTTAGTTATTATTACAACGCCTAGCGGCATGCACTATGAAATGGTGAAAGACGCACTACGCGCAGGTAAGCACGTAATTGTTGAAAAGCCGATGGTGGTATCCGAAAAAGAAGCAAATGAATTAATTCAATTAGCAAAAGAACAAGGTGTTCAACTAAGCGTCTATCATAACCGTAGATGGGACAATGATTATTTGACAGTGAAACAGCTGATTGAAGAAGGGAAATTAGGCGACGTAAAAATGTATGAAGCTCATTTTGATCGCTATCGTCCAGCTGTTCGAGACCGCTGGAGAGAAAATGAAGGACCTGGGTCAGGAGCGCTTTACGATTTAGGATCTCATTTAATTGACCAAGCTTTACATCTTTTTGGAATGCCTGACTTTGTTCAAGCTGATGTGTTTGGGCAGCGAGATCATGCACGCACGGATGATTACTTCCACTTAGTGCTTGGATACGGTTCTCTTCGTGTTATTTTACATTCAAGCGCCATTGTGCCAAGCAACGGGCCTCGCTTTCAAGTTCACGGAACAAAAGCAAGCTATATCAAATACGGAATTGACGGCCAAGAAGATATGCTAAGAGCTGGCAAGAAGCCTGTGGATGATACGTGGGGAGCGGATCGTCCTGAACACTACGGTAAGCTGACAACAGGGGAAGGAGAAACAACAGAAATTGAAACGCTGCACGGTTCTTACGTAATGTATTATCAAAAAATCGCCGACAGCCTGCTTCGAGGAGAAGAGCTTCCGGTTTCAGCAGAAGAAGCTCGTGACGTGGTTAAAGTTATCGAAGCGGCATTTGAAAGCAGCAAAGAAAAACGAGCGGTTTATTTTAACTAAGGAGCGAGAAACAGTGAGTAATCATTCGACAGAGACGCTGCTTGAAAAAGTAGTTCAACAGGAAAAAGAACTAATCTTTCATCAATTTACAAATGACCAGGCGTTACAGATCGGCACGGCCATTATTAATGAAGCGAAAAGCAAAGGTAAGGCAGTAACCGTAAGTATTAAACGAAATGGTCAAACTCTCTTTCAACATGCGATGGAAGGGGCTATTCCCGATCATGAAGAATGGATAAAACGAAAATCAAACACCGTTCTTCGTCACCATCACAGCTCGTATTATATGAAGCTGTACTGCGAGTTAAAAGATCGTTCTTACGCGCAGTTTTACGCAGCGAATCCTCAGGAATTCGAAGCAGTAGGAGGGTCATTTCCAATTTCGGTTAAAAACGTCGGCGTAATTGGAACCATTACCGTATCAGGTATGTCGCAAGAAGAAGATCATGAACTTGTGGCAGATACGATTCGCAGCTTTATTTCGTAAAGAAAGAACTTAGGGTAGGAATAGTTTAAGGAAGATCCGAACGATAAATCGTTCGGATCTTTTTATTGGTTTGGTAAACGAAGGTTTCGCCTACTTAACTATGTCTCAACCTCTATTTTTGCGGAGCCATTATCTGCTGAAGTGCTTAATGGCAGAATCATTTAAAGAAAAATCTTCTTTGGTAAGCGCCGTTTGATTCTGTGTTTCGCATTCTTTAGTAGGATGCTCTTCTTTTTTAGAAACAGTAGAAACTTGTTCGTTATTTTCATACGTGTAGTTTGTTGACATTATGTTTCACCTCTTGTATCTAGTGTTTGAGGTACAGAAAATAAAATAAGAAGAAATATCAGGAATACCTTAAAGAGAAGGGTACTCTTTAAATTATTTGAACTCGTGCAAAAAATTGTCTACACTAAACACTGATACATAAATCAAGTGAGGAGAACGTGGACAGTTTATGAAGTTGATTTCCTGGAACGTAAATGGCATTCGCGCGTGTGTGCGAAAAGGTTTTTTAGATTATTTTCAAGAAGTGGATGCAGATGTATTTTGTATTCAAGAGACGAAGCTGCAGGAAGGCCAAATTGATTTGCAGCTAGAAGGGTATTATCAGTATTGGAATTACGCCGTGAAAAAAGGCTATTCTGGAACGGCTGTTTTTACAAAGCAGAAGCCTTTATCGGTTTCATACGGTGTGGATAAAGAATCGGAAGACGAAGGACGTATCATTACGCTTGAATTTGAACAATGCTATGTAGTAAATGTGTATACGCCAAATTCTAAAAGAGATTTAGCAAGGCTTGAAGAAAGGCTTCAATGGGAAGACGATTTGCTCGTGTACTTAAACAAATTGAATAGCCGTAAAGCGGTGATTTTGTGCGGAGACTTAAACGTAGCACACGCAGAAATTGACTTGCGTAATCCGAAGCCAAACCGAGGGAATTCTGGTTTTACAATAGAAGAGCGAGGAAAAATGACGACGCTTCTTGCTAGCGGATTTCTTGATACATTTCGCTATTTGTATCCGAATCAAGAAGGAGCATACACGTGGTGGTCGTATATGAACAAAGTGAGAGAACGAAATATCGGATGGCGCATTGATTATTTTATCGTCTCGGAGAGAATCAAAGATGTTATTCAAGAAGCTACTATTCATCCGCATGTAATGGGAAGCGACCACTGTCCTGTGATGTTGGAATTAAATGTACCTCATCTATGATATCTTTCTATATAATAGAAGAAAAACGGAAAAAAGGTTGGTTCACGCGAACGGTTGCGGTATAGTAAACATATTAAAAAGTACAGAATGTTTCATGAGATAAAGGGGGAGACAGAGGTGAAGCGAGACTCGCTGCAAACCATTGAACACGAAATTGCGCTGCTTGTTCGTCTAACAACGACGCACAGTCCTAAGCTTGGAAGCTTGGACCGTTCTGAGTATTTACTGTTAAGCGAGCTAGATCAGCGCAGTCCGCTCGGGATTAATGCATTAGCTGAAAATTTAAAGCTGAGCTTATCTACAGCTAGCCGGCAAGTATCTGCGCTTGAGACTAAACAGTTTGTTCGTCGCTTTCCGAGTCCAGAAAATGGGCGGATTAGTTTAATTGAAATGACGGATGCAGGGAAAGATATTTTGCAGCATGTACAAAGCAAGCGTAAACAAGCCTATGCTGAAGTGTTAGAAAATTGGTCGGAAGAAGAGGTTTTGGCACTGGAAAAAAGTTTATCACGCTTGAATCTTGATTTTAAAAGATGGCGCAGTAATGGATGTTAAAGCGAATACATATAGATGAACAAAAAGGCTATTGAAAAATAGTCTTTTTAAGTTGAAACAAAGAAGTTGATTTCTTCATTAAAAGATGTATAATATGTAGTGCTGCTATAACTTGCATGATACAACTTGTACAATAAAATATGTAAGGAATTGTTAGTCATATGAAAAGAATTTAATAAAAGGAGGAATAAATATGAGTCAGAATAATCCAGCAGTAGCCTCCGACAAACAAGGTTTAAGCGTACCTAAATACTTAATTATGGCGATTTTAACGCTATTTTCAATTGGCCCTCAGTATTTTTTGAATTTATCTTACACGGTCAATCAAGTATTGATTCAAAATCGATTTGATGCGAGTACACAAAGCTTACTATTGCCATCTATTATTTCTAACTTGGCATTTGGACTTGGGGTACCAATTGGTCCGATGCTTGCGAAAAAATATGGCGTGCGTAAAGCATACTTAACGTTCGTTTTAGTCTTTTTAGCAGGTTCGATTATCAACGTTTTTTCTGAAAATGTGGCGTTTTTATCCCTTGGTCGTCTGATTCAAGGCTTAAGCTCAGGAATGCTGTTTTTAACCATTATTCCAGCTGCGCTGATTTCGTTTCCGAATAAAATCCGAAACTTCTTTTTAGTATTAGCGATCGGCGGACTGTTCGGTTCAACGGCGATTGGAGCCTTTTTAGGTGCTGTATCTCTTAGCATGGATAATTGGCGCTGGGTGTTTGTTTTAGGAATACTTGCTTCTCTTGTCTCTCTGTTTATCGGATATAAGGTATTACCTGCTCATGATCCAACTCAGCAAGAAGACCGTCCAGTGGATAAGAAAAGTATCTTTATTCTTAGCCTTATTATGATTTTATTAGTTTATCCACTGTATGAACTAAGATACGAAGGATTTGCTTCTATCCAAGTGTGGCCGTTCTTACTAGCTGCAGCAGGGTTAGTTGTCATTTTTGTCTTAGTTGATTTAGCGGCTGAAAATCCGTTAGTACCATTAAAATCGCTGCTAGCCGTAAAACCAGTTGCGGGTACAATTATGGCCATTGGCGGTCATATGGCATACATCTTAGCAATTGCAGGTATTAATGGCGTCATGCAAAATGTGCAAAATGCATCGTACACCACGCTTTCCTATTTTTATTTATACTTTTTTGTTGGGGTACTGATTTCAGCATTTGCAACGACATTCTTATATGACAAATTTGGTCCAGGTTATCTTGGAGCAATTGGATCACTTCTTATTGTCATTGTAGGATTTAGCTGGGTGAATGTATCAGCTGATACATCACTAGTAAGTTTATATGTTCACATTATGCTCTTTGGTATGGGTGTTAGTATGGCACTGGTATCCGGTGCATTAGGAGCGGCACTAGCCGGAGATTTACATCAAGCTTCGATGCGTTCCATTTCACTGCACTCCATTCGAAATTTATTAGGAGCGATTGTAGCACCTGTGATTGGGTGGTTTGTTGTTCGACAAAACGCGATTTATTATGAAGATTTCCGAGGTCAAATTAGCTCAGTAGATCCTCAGGTGAAGATGCAGCTATCTGAAATGATCAAACGCTATATGGGTATGGGAATGAGTCAAGCAGACGCAAAAACATCGGCCGTGACGGCTGTTGTAGCAGGCGCTAAAAAAGCGTCGATTTTACATGCGTATCACAACTTATTTTTCATGCTTGGTATTTTAGGCGTAATTATGCTCATTGCTTCACTAAGTAAAGCGTGGAGCGGTGAAAATAGAATTCTTGTTCAAAAAGAAGAGGTTCAAGAAGAAGCTGAGCCGCAAGAAGAAAGAAAAATGCTGCCGGCACCTCAAACAGAAGAAACCTCTGTATAATATACTAACTATAGAAAGAAGGAATTCCGATGAGTAAAAGTCGTTTATTGGTTACTAACATTGTTGGAATCATTGTGATTTTATTACTAGTAGGCTTTGGTGGATATTATTTCTACGAAAAAGCAAATTACGTTAAAACAGATGAAGCGCAGGTAGAAGCACCGCTTTCACAAGTCATCGCTTCAGCTAACGGTCAGTTAAGCGAATGGAATGTAAAAGAAGGAGATAGCGTTTCTCAAGGTGATTCTGTTGGAAGCTTAAAAGAAGGCGAAAAATCAACAGACGTAACGTCTATGATTGACGGAACAATTATTAAAAACAACGCATCTCAAAATCAATTAGTAAAAGCTGGCGATGTGTTAGCACAAACAGCTGATTTATCTAAAATCTATATCAATGCAAACATTAAAGAAACAGACCTAGGTGATTTAGAAGAAGGAGACAGCGTCGACATTACAGTGGACGGAGATTCAGGTAAAGTCTTTAAAGGCCATGTTGAAGCAATCGGTCGCGCAACAAACTCAGTGTCTTCTATGCTTCCTGCTCAAAATACAGGAAACTACACAAAAGTAACGCAAAAAGTACCGGTGAAAATTTCAATTGATGACGCATCAGATAAAGTTCTTCCAGGTATGAACGCAGAAGTGAAAATTTCAATTTAATAACGGAAAAAAAGCTGCTTCCTCTAAGGAAGCGGCTTTTTTTATGCCTAAACAAATAAAATAAAAAATGTGCTAAAAAGGGGATGTATACAAAGGAAATGTGTGGTAAGATACTTCTTGTTTGAAATTGGATATCGGTAAAGAAGGTGATGGGATGACCGCGGTCGAAACAAAAAAAGGGCCAAAAGAAAAGCTGAATTTGTTTTTCTTAACGTGGCCGATCTTTTTAGAAGTGTTTCTTTTTATGTTAATGGGGATTGCTGATACCTTTATGCTAAGCGCGCTGTCGGATGATGCCGTATCAGGAGTCGGAGCAGCCAATCAATACCTTCACATTGCGATTTTGGTGTTAGAGGTCATTGGTAACGGAGCGGCAATTGTTGTCTCTCAGTATTTAGGATCAAAACGGTATATGGAAGCGTCAAAGATTTCTGCTTTGGCCGTTACGTTAAATTTAGGAGTCGGGCTAGTCATTAGCGCGGGTTTTCTTTTGTTTTCAAGACATATGATGGAAGCGATGAACTTACAAGGTGACGTGCTGATGTATGCACAAAGCTATTTATCCATCGTCGGAGGAGCTATTTTTCTTCAAGCAATTATTAACTCTCTTGCAGCGATTATTCGCGTACATGGCTTTACGAAGCAGGCAATGTTTGTTTCACTTGGAATGAACATTTTTCATATTGCAGGAAACTATGCTTTAATCTTCGGGAAGTTCGGCTTTCCGGAAATGGGCGTGCAAGGAGCAGCGATTTCATCTGCGTTCAGCCGATTTGTTGCCCTTATCGTGTTCTTTTGGCTGCTGTATCAAGTGATGGAATATAGAGTGAAATTTCAATACTACATTACGCTTTCAAAAGAATATATCGGTAAAATTTTAAAAATCGGTATTCCCTCGGCTTTTGAACAAGTGATGTATCAAGGCTGTCAAATTGTCTTTTTATACTATGCAACCTACCTAGGAGCAGAATCACTTGCTGCGAGACAGTACGCAATGAATATTTCAATGTTCATTTACTTATTTGCCATTGCAATTGGAATGGGTACAGCGATTATTGTCGGCCGTTTAGTAGGCGGAAACGAAAAAGATGAAGCGTACCATCGCGTATGGAAAAGCGTCAAATGGGCCAGTGCCGTAACGATGATGATGGTTGTTCTGGTGATGACATTCAGAACACAGCTGATCAGCGTGTTTACAGACAATCCGCATATCATTGAGCTTGGGGCGACGGTGCTGCTTCTGAGCATTGTGCTTGAAACGGGAAGAACGATGAACATTGTGCTGATTAACTCGCTGCGGGCTGCGGGAGATGCCAAATATCCGGTGTTAATTGGTGCGATGTCGATGGTCATGATGAGCTTGCCGCTCGGTTATTTCTTCGTTTTCCATTTAGACATGGGGCTCGCTGGCATTTGGCTTGCCATCGCAGCCGATGAATGGACGCGCGCAGTTATTATGTTTTTCCGCTGGAAAAGCCGAGCATGGGAAAACTACGGACTTGTACAGCACGAACAAACAGCTGAAGAACCAACGCCGGTTCAAGTGTAAAACAAAACCTCTGCAGAATGTGCAGAGGTTTTTTGCTGTGTAAAAAAACGAAGTAAAGCTGGTCTTTTTACGCACAAAGCTTTAATTTGTGGGAAAAAACGGGTATGGGTACAAAGAAATGGTTTTATTCTACTTATTCTTTGTTTTAGATAACGGTATATGGTTGGATGACGTATTTAGACATGAGTCTTTTTTCTCTGATTTTCCATTTTTATCTCAATTCATGAAACTAGAAGCATAAAAAAGAGAGTTTTTTCCTATTTAGCTATAATGAGACAAATTTTATACTTATAATTATTGGATTAAACTCGAAATGTGCGGAACAGGAGGAACGATATGGGGTTAGGAAGCGTATTAGACGGACTGCTGGGTGAAGTATCTGGAAGAGTCTCAGATGTAGAAGGGAAAATTTCTAAGCTAAGAACGGCTAAAAGTAAAATTGAGCATGAACAAGCTGTTTCATTAAAAGAAATTGAACACATCAAAAAGCCTGAGCTGGGAGACAAATGGACGGGTACGTTATCGGATGATTTTGACGAAAAACGTACGGCAGCCTACGACAACATAAAAGGCATTTTAGACGGTGATTACGATGGATACATTCGTGAAATTGAAACAAAGATATGGGCGCTAGAAGCTGAAAAAGGAGCTTTGAGTGGCTTGAACGCCGTTATTGGAGAAGCGGATTCTTTATTAGCTAAAGGTGAAGAAGCCTATGACGCAGTAGAAAACAAGATTAGTGAAATTAGAAGGGGGCTGTTTTCATGACAATTAAGCTTGATCACGCTGACGTTATCAAAAAGCTTGAAGCAGTCAGCACAGCGATTGGAAATTTATCCATTAGCAAAATGCCTGACCTTGGAAAAAACAGCCTTGATACTACAGAGAAATGGGAAGCGCGCGAAGAAGAAATTCAAACGCTTATTTCTACTTATATAAAAGCACTAAACAAAAACGTAAAAGATACAAAATCTAATGTAGACTTACTAAAAGAACAAGACGAATCTATTATCCATTCGTAGCAGCAAAGGGGGATGACTGTGGGAAAGGTATACGATGCAAAAGCGCTGTTTGATGTAGCAAAAGACAGGGAAAAAGCCTACGATGAGTTACTAAGCCAGCTGGGTGAACTGAAAAAAGCGCTGCAGGGCGTAGCGGACTTAGATGGCAGCTTAGAAGGAAAAGGCGCTGACAATATAAAATCTTTTTATAAGCAGCACGCCGATACGGCCGGACAGTGGGAAAACTTAATTAAAATGCAGCAAAGCTATTTTTCAACGCTTCACGTTAAAGCTGAAAAAGCAAAGCTATCAGGAAGCACGATTGTAACTGAATCATTTTTAGAAACAGAGCTAAAAAACGCCAATAGCAATGCTAAAGAAATGGTTGCGCAGCAGCACGACGATCTGCAGAGTATTTTAAACGGTATTGACGATATCGTCTCTATTTCAGCGTTTTCAACGAGTGAGTTTAACGATAAAATAGAAGAAGCAGAGAAAAAACGCACCGATACAATTGAGGCAGTGAACCAGCTTGACGCTGAATGGTCAAAAGAATACAGCGAAATGGACGACTTCTATGCGGTAGTGGATACGCTAGTAAGCGGCTTAGAGCTTGCTACGAGTCAAGGAGGAAGTGTCTATCAGCTTGCATTTGACGAAAAAGCCTATCACGACAGCGAGCTGTATAAAGTTCAAACAAAGCTAAACGACTATGCCACTTCATATGTTGACTACAACAAGCAGCAAGAAGAAGTATACGAGCTGGAAAAAAAGCAAGAAGAAGAAGCAAACAAGCCGTGGTATGAAAAAACGTGGGACGCGGTTTCTACCTTTACAGGAGAGGTCAGCGGATATTATGATTATAAACGAGCAGCAGAAGGCGTGGACCCTGTTACGGGTGAAAAACTTTCCACCTCACAGCGCGTCGCAGCGGGAGCCATGGCAGCAGCCGGCTTCATTCCGGTTGTCGGCTGGGTAGGAAGAGCCGCAAAAGGTGGAAAAGCCATCTACAAAACGGCTAAAGGCCTAAGCGCAGCGGATCACGCCCTAGACGCCTACAAATCCGCCAAATCCTTCAAAGTCCTGGAGCAAACCGAAAAAGGCCTCTACGGTCTTGTGGCTGCAAACGGACTAGGAGAATACATGACCGGACGCGACATGTTCGGGAATAAAATCAGTGAAGAGCAGCGTAAAGCAAGTCTTCTGCAAGCATTAGGAATTGCTGGAGCTGGAGCGCTTTCTACGAAGGTAGCGGGTAAAATGGGACAAAGCCTTGCGACCAAAGGAACCGAAAAGCTCAACAACATGCGCAACACGCTTCGCACAAGCGCCGTTGCCAACGTCACAAAGCAAGCCTACCAAAGCGTCAAAAACGCACCGGCCTCTTGGACACAGTCGCTACATAAAACGTATAACAACATCCTAGACAGTAGTATGCCAAGACTGGGGCCAGAGCTAGCACCTGCAGGTCCAGCACTTGCCCAGCAGACGGTGAGAGAGACCTTGCAGAATGTGAAGCAGCAGACGATGCAGATGGTAACGAAGGTGAAATATGATCCGAACCACAACAGCTACCGTGGACCTGACGGAAGGTTTATGTCAGAGAGCGATGTTACAAAGATGGGTGACGAGGTTGAGGTTGAAACGCTTCGGAAAGTTGACGAACCTGTAAAAGTAGAGCCTGAAATTCAAAAGGTTACGGATGAAGTGGTGGAAAATGGTGATGTTTCTAAGAAACCTTACAGTAGCAGTAGACCAAGTTATGGGAAGGGCCAAGTTGAACAGGTATGGGAAAATGCTAAAGATCCTATTAATGGAAAAATCTACGATCCATCAGGTGTCGAAATAGGTTGGGATAAATCTAAACCTAGAAATGGGCAGTGGGATATGGGACATATCCCAGGAGAAAAATATTCTGATATTCACGAATTGTATATGAATGGTACTATTACAAAGAAAGAATTTTTAGAGTGGTACAGGGACCCTGCAAACTATAGACCAGAATTACCAAGCACTAACCGAGGTCATGAGTATGAATAAGGGAGGTAATGATGTAAATGGACATTAACAAGGCTGATTTTTGGACTATAATAAAGTTTGGAAATCTCGAAGAATTTTTAAAAAAGTTGAAGATTGAAAATAAATGTATCGAAGAGGTAATAAACTCGGTTGATAAAAACGGTATTAGTTTACTTGAAAAATCACTGATTAGTAGAAAGTTCGATATAGCAAAGTTTTTACTAGAAAACAATGCAAAAGTTAATATTGTTTCAAATGAAGGATGTAATGAATTGCACTATTTAGCAGCAAATATTAATTATGTAGGCGCTGTTGACTTAGCATATAAGTTAGTTGAAATGGGTGTTGATTTAAATTTAAAAGATAAAAAATTTTCTAATTCTGCAATATTATCTCTGTGTCAAGAAGTATTAAAAGAACGCACAAGGGATGGAAATGAATTAATTTTATACTGTTTGGAAAAACACCCCGATTTTAATGATTCCAATAAATTTGGTTATTCTTTAAAGCGAATAATTGAAGAACGTGGAACTGAGGATATGAAAAAAGTCATGGAGGCGGTTAGTTGAGAACAAGTAGTGGATTAGGCGGTAGCGTTGTATCAAATAATATTCTAAAAAATATAGGGGACTTAAAATGGTGCATTAAAGAAGAACCAGTAAATGATCTTGATAATGGGTGGAGATTTTTGTCTGATATCGATACAGAGGAATTTCTTGCAAATGCATCGAATATGTCAGTTTGCGACTGGGGAACGATTATTGAAATAGAACCTGCTATAATAAATATTTTTGATATGCCTATTGGTACAGATATAACTTTACTAAGCGAAAATAATAAAAAGTATTTTGTTTATACTGATTCAGGAGAAAAGGTAGTTTTTTAAGGTTGTATATTAGTGACTGATACAGATTTGGATTTATTAGTATGAAGTTCCATTAGTGTAAATAAAGGTTAAGGATTAAAAAAATAGATAATATATACTATGAAAATCAGCAAAATATTATTAAACCTTTGATTGGATATAGCCTTTTGAGGGTTTTTTTAAATGTTTTTTATGTTAAAAATGTCTTTTCTTGAATTAAGAAGTTCATGTTGGGTGGTAGACATAGGAGATTGGAGGCAGTTACATTTAAATAAAAATTTTATAAAGAATGTAAAAGAGCCATGCCAATGGAGATAAAGGTAATTTATGATATGAAGAGTGGCTTAAAGCTGAATACAGTTTTGAGTTAATTGTAAGAAAGAGATAATAAGTATTAAGATATAGGAGTAGCTAGAACACAATTAGACGAAAGAATTCTTTTTGATGAAAATTTAGTAGGTGTTGAATTACCCCTCATAGCTGTTTTATTTGCAGGGAACTTTGTTTAGATGATTGCTACCATGTTGAAGAGCCTATTGTATACGTTTGAAATTATGAAGAATCCTTGAATTTAAATCCTGTAACATATATTGTAAGTAACAGCTTTGAAAAATTTCTAAATATGTTAGCAGAATAGGTAGTTTGATAGTATCTAAACTAGAGTGAATACTCATATATTCGTCAGACCTATTTAATTCGTTAGAGAGCACTAATTGTCTACAACAGGCAGCAAGTGCTTTCTTTTATGTGAGGGTATATAATTTCAAAGGGTTTTCATTTTTATTTGTAGTCAAATGAATAGCCTAAGCGCAGCGATCACGCTGCAAATCTGCCAAATCCTTCAAAGTCCTAGAGCAAACCGAAAAAGGCCTCTACGGTCTTGTGGCTGCAAACGGCCTAGGAGAATACATGACCGGACGCGACATGTTCGGGAATAAAATCAGTGAAGAGCAGCGTAAAGCAAGTCTTCTGCAAGCATTAGGAATTGCTGGAGCTGGAGCGCTTTCTACGAAGGTAGCGGGGAAAATGGGACAAAGCCTTGCGACCAAAGGAACCGAAAAGCTCAACAACATGCGCAACACGCTTCGAACAAGCGCCGTTGCCAACGTCACAAAGCAAGCCTACCAAAGCGTCAAAAACGCACCGGCCTCCTGGACACAGTCGCTACATAAAACGTATAACAACATCCTAGACAGCAGTATGCCACGACTCATGCCAGAACTTGTGCCGGCTGGTCCATCACTTGCCCAGCAGACGGTGAGAGAGACCTTGCAGAATGTGAAGCAGCAGACGATGCAGATGGCGCAAGCTCTCTATAACCCAACTGCCAAGCGATACCAAGATTCAGAAACCGGACGATTTGTGGCTAACCCGAATGTGGAGAGAGTGGAGAAACCGGTTGTTAAAGAAGTTGAGAAGGTTCAAGAAGTTACTAAGGGTACGGGTAATAAGATAGATTCTGATACAATAAAAAAATATATTAGAGATATAGAAGGGCGAACCGGCAGAGAGTTACCTAAAAACCAAATAGAGAAGTTGAAGGAAGCCTTAAGAAATAAAGAATATAAAAAAATGTCACCAATAGAAACAGCTAAGCACAGGGCAGAATTTGATAAAGTAAAAAATAAAGTAATTAAAGAGTGGGAAGAAAATACTGGGCAAAAGTGGCCTGTGTATACTGAAAATGTTATTTCAGAAAAAACAGGTAAAAGAATTAGGAAACAAGGAGATAAGTATGATGCTCATCATATAATTGAAAATACTTTTGGCGGAGAACATGAATGGTGGAATATGCATCCTGCAAAATTTCCAAATGAGCATCAAGCTGGTATACATGGAGCAGGTTCACCAGCAAATGCACTATTTAAAGGAGGTAGAAAATAATGGGATACGAATCTATGAAGGCAAATCAAGAAAATAGTTTTTATCCAGTAACTGAAAATGAAATAAAAGAGGTTGAGAAGGAACTCGATTTAAAATTTCCTAAGGAGTTAGTTAATTTTTATATAGAGGTTGGCTACGGGTTTATTAAAGGTTCAGAGTATAATATAAATCGTATTATGGATCCTTATTCCGTAAGAGATTTTCGATTAAGAGATAATGATTTTGAGTTTTATCCTGACATAGAAATCTATGATGAATTTGAAAATAACAAACTAATATTTTTTGAAGGTAGTGAATCAGCTTTAATGTCAATTGAATTAAATGAAAAGAATAGCAGTCCGGTTTACTATTATGATATTCAAATTGCGACTTCTCTTGAAGAATTTTTAAGAAAAATAGAAGTAGATGACAAATATTACTTGGAGTTACTAGTTGATTAAAAAAACATAATAAAACGCACACCTTGATTGGCTAAATGCCTTTCAAGGTTTTTTACTTTAATTAATATTAAACTCGCTGATATTTAAATGAGATAATAAGAAAATGACTTGTTTGAGAATCGAGAGCTCATGATGGTAGTACCATCATGGAGTATCGTATTAACACTTGGAGAAACGAACAAGAACGAGAAATGGGCGAGGTGACATTTTACATGTTAGAGATAGTATGACATGGAGTGGTTAAAAAATTAACGAGATTGACAAAACTCGTGGCGATAAACAATGGATAACGTAAAAAGGTGTTCTTACTCTGCGTTGGATTTTAATTTTTAGGTTGTATCTTTATAAGAGGCGGTCGTATAATACTCGCTATTCGTTAAAAAAGCGTTATATAAATTTAAATTTCGTAACGGGAGGCTGAAAAATTAAGCGTTGTTGGGTATACAGAATTCTCAACTCAAGGACAGGTAAGTTGAAATATCAAAAAGACGAAATCAAAGTATACTGTAAGGAAAAAGGCTTGAACTTGATACATATTGTTAGAGATGAAGGAATAGCAGAGATGGCTAAAGATATGACGCCTGAACAACTAAAAAACACGTATTAAAATGTAAAGCTTACACACTAGGGAGGAGTAGGAATTGAATATATACAATGATTTTCGGCAAATTGGAACAGTAGAAGAAGAAACAATCAATAAATATAAAGAGTATCTTCCAAAAGAATTGATTGAAGCGTGGAAAACATATGGATATGGAACTCTTCTGAATGGTTATTTAAAAGTAATTAACCCTGATGATTTTAGGGAGTTGATAACTGACACATATTTAAGAAATGAAGGTGCCATTCCAATTTTTGCTACATCCATGGGTGATATTATACTATTTGAGATGGATGAAAATAATGAGTCCTATGTAGTGATGGTTAACTATCGTAAGGCTAAAACGAAAGTGCTAGCTTCAAAATATTCTTTATTTATTAGATTTTTAGAGGAAGAACCATTTAGACGGAGATCATTAGAATGGTCACCTTATACAGAAGCAGTAGACCACTATGAGTTGCCAGCTTATGATGAGTGTTTTGGTTATACTCCATTATTAGGGCTTGGTGGAGCAGAAAAAGTAGAGAATCTAAAAAAAGTCAAATTGAAGGAACATATTCTTATTATTACTGAATTCATGGGACCAGTTCAGTAATGTTCAAAGCTATATTACAAAATGAACTATAAGCACTTGACTGCCTTTTAGGCAACAAGTGTTTTTTTGTGAGCAATTTTTTGTTTTTAAATTATCCGATGTGAATGTGAAAAATATCAGAAAGTTAAAGAGAAATGAGGTTGAATTTTTAAAAAAATATTTCAAAAAAACAAGTGTTGACGTTAAAAACATTTATACTGAGAGTAATATGCAAACAAAGAAATTTATAGTTAAAAACATTATTGATGGTAAGCATGGCCTTACAGCATTTTATTAGTGTTAAAGAAGTAAAAGTAGTATGAAAGAATTTGAAGATTTATTCAGTGAATTGCATACTGATATGATATCTAGTATGGAAGGAGGATATAAATGAAAGGTAATTATTTTTCAATTTCAATGTACCCCACAGTAGCTTTTAACGAAGAGGAGCTATTAGGTCGTCTTTTGGATGTGTTTGAGTCAAATGAAAAATTTGCTCCTACTCATTGGGGGAACGCTGAAACGGCACGGGTGGAATATAATCGTGAGGAAATTCTAGAAGAAGTAATTTCGGGACGTAAAGTATCTGAAGTTCACCTGTATCGTGATAAATCTGTGCACTATAGAGGACGCTTTGAAGTTAACTTGAACTATGGTTCATTTCTGAAATTTGAATTTCAAAAATCTATTCCTCAAAAATTTTGGTCAGATTTTTTTGTGCTATCTGATCAAATCGCAGAAGTTGCAAAACCTTGTTTTGGAGTAGCTCAAATTTGTTGGCCAGTACCTAATCCTTGGAATACTGAACGTGAACGTTTACAAAAGTGGATGAATATCTCATCTCTACCTATACCGGTTAGATTTCTTCCTAACGGTCCTTTGGGGGTAGGAGCTAGAACATATTTTAGTGGTCAGGTTTTGGAAATGTTTGATAAAGAATTCTTACTAAATACTCCCGCTGTCGTATCGGAATTAGAATGGGGCGGAGTTTGTATGGATCTTTTACAAAATCCATTAGAAGCTGATAGGGATACATTGCTAGATCGTTGGTTACATGTAATGAAATACTTAAAACCAGCTCAAGTAATAGCTGTGCCAAGTTTTCATGAAAGTCGAATGGTTGTCACGTATTCGCCCAATGTTGCTTGGAAGAAGTATCTAGAAAATTAAAGGAAAGGAATTTGTAATCATGGATGAGAAAAGTAATGATCGAATAAGGGTTATGGAAATAGTAAATAGATCTCAATATAATGATGAGGTTATAGACCAGGTAGATATGAGTGATTTAGACCTTAGTTTTTCAGACCTGTCAGAAGTAATGGCAAGGCGTATTATGGCAAAACGTGTTGTGTTGAGAGCCTCTTCACTAATGAGAGCAGCGTTTCATGACTGCGATTTTGAGTTAGCTGATTTCAGAAGTTGTAATTTAGAGGAAATTAACATGGCAGATTGTAGGTTTGGCGAAGCGGATTTTTCTAAAGCAAATATGAAATATGCAAAGATAAATATAAGTAGTTGCTTTGAAACTCGTTTTGATGAGGCTGATTTTTCACATGGAGAATTAGTTGGAACAATTTTAAATCATGCTACATTTCGCCATGCAAATTTGTCAGGAATTGATGCGGAACAGGCCGACTGTACGGGAACGGATTTCAGCGGTGCCAATCTGACAAATAGTAAATTTGAAAAAGCGCATTTGGAAAATGTAAATTTATCAGCGGTAGATGCTAGAAATGCTAATTTCACAGAAGCGGATTTTACCGGTGCTAAACTCGACAATGTAGTTTGGACAGGAGCAAATGTAGAAGGAGCTAAGTTTGACGAAAATGTGAAAGAACAAGTGTTGAAAATGATATAGAAGTTGATTTTAAATTGTATGTAAAATTGGTACCTACGTTTTAATGTATGATTTGTCACAGCATGTAAAGGGTGTCACACTCTCGCTATAAAACTTGCAAACTTAAAGCACTTAATTGTCTAAGAGAGACGATGAGTGCTTTTTGTATTTCAGTATGAAAGGTGAAATGAACATGATAATTTTATAAGTATGCTAAAGAGAACGGTAAAGCAGTATCTAAAAAGAAATCAATACCCAATTTTGTGAAAAAACAATGGGAAGAAATATGTTGTTGATTCTTATATTCTAGGTGGGGAAATTGTCTCGAGGAAATTCACTCAACTGACTGAAGTACAAGAAAAGACCGCATTAAGTTATTTAAGTGAATTTACTAAAAAATATTATTCTGGTAAATTTAACCTAAACACTTTAAAAGGTGGTCGAGTAGAGGGAGAATTAATTTTGGAAGTTCCTGTTCAAACGAAGCCAGTTCCACAAAAAATCACTAAAGATCATTGGTCGATACGAAAACAAAATGTATTGAATTAATATGACAGGTGAAAAGCCGAAAACTCATGATTTTAAATATACTGACTAGCTTAAATAGACCCAAAAAATGATGAATACTGAAAATCACCTAGGTTTCTACAATAGTCTAACAGAAGAAAATAAATATAGTTTAATAAATGAATTTAAGAGGATAAATAGGAGTGATTCTAAGTGAATAAGTTATCTTTTCTACAACAATACAGAAAAAGTATTGAGTTTGTATCTAATGAAGACTTACTAAGTATTGAGAAAGAGAAAATCCCGGAAGAATGGATGGAAGTATTTATAGAAACTGACAAGATTGAGAGGAAAGATAAAATAATTGCTTTATGGAATCGGGTATGTGAAAAAGAATTAAGTCATACGATCTCATATTTAAAAGAGAATTTAGTAGATGTTGAACTCATTATAGATAATGGACAGTACGCCATTCTATATAGCGTGAAGAGTGAAAATGACGAAATTCTTTATTATGAAGGGGGAATACCAAACAAATCAATTTACGATTTAGACATGCAACAAGCCTGGTCAAGTGTTCCGCAATCTATTGTTAAATTTTACGGAAAGTTACATAATGGCTTTTATTATATGCCAAGTCGAGCAATGGGTCTAGTACCGTTAGAGAGAGTAACTTATTTTAAAGAAGATGAATGGGGGATTCTTGATGATTTAGAGCATCCATTAGAAATCAATCTTGATACCACTTATGGATTTTTTGAGAATGGTATTGGTGGATACGTTGCGGTGGATTTGAACAATTGTACGGATAATAGAGCAACACTGTGGTTCACCAATGACCAGCCTGAATATAGTGTTGATTTCTGGGATATTGTAGATGAATGGATTTTAATAGGGTTACAAGATAATTAAAAAATAATGTGTAAATAGACTAAGTAAGTTTATATAGCATATAGCACTTGATTGTCCATAAAAGGAAGCAGGTGCTTTCTTTTATGGACAATCATAAAAAAGTTCAAAAATGAATTACGTGTATGTTTAAAAAAATGGAAAGATTATTAAATAAACATAAGGAGGATTTTATGAAAAATAAATCCATTCTTAATTTACAAAGTGAAAGAAAAGTTGGGGTTGTTTTAATTGTTGCTGAAAGAGTATTTTCTGTAATAAGTAAAGGTGATGAAAGATATCCAGCAGGTAGAGAAGCGTTAGACAAATGTTGGTTATGGGGTGAATCTCATACTGTAACTGGAGATGAACTCTATGAGCTTATTGATAGTGCAGACTATACAGGCATCTCAGAATTTGCTGAGGAAGAAGAAGACTTGAATATGGCTAGGCTATGGTCACTACTAGTGGATGCCGTCGCTTATACATCTTGGGAAGCTTATAAAAACGAAAAAGTAAAATATGTACCGCAAGCACTGGAAGGTATCGGTGCAGATAGTATCACTGTCTTTTTGAATAGCGCAGTTGAAACCGGTTTTATCACAGTAGAGGAAATTGAAAGAATGGAATTAGTTTTTTATGATTATGAGTGTAAAAGCAATGAAACCTCAATAAAAAGAGAAGATTTTATGAAATTATTTTAACTCAGTGTATGGAACCCATTAAATAAAGAGAACGAATGAGTAAGTGTAGACCACTACAGCAAATAGTGAGAACTAACAGTCAGCAAACCTCAAAAAGCAGTTAAATGCATTATTTTTAACAGTACGTAATTGTTAAAGGAAAGAAAAAGGTGTTTTTTACGTTTTAGGATAGGGATCAATAGATCTGGTCAAATTTTATAAGTGCAAAACTATTAAATAACAATGTATCTTTAGTCTTAACAAGTCATCCCATTTTATTAAGGAGAATGTAAATGAAAATGGAATTAAATATCCAACAAAGAGTTGGAGAATATAGAGTGAAAAGTGATCAGTTATTTGAACAGAAAAATTATCAACAATCTGTTGATGTATTAATCAAAGGGTGGGAAGAGATTCCACTTCCAAAAGGGTTATATAGTGATACTTATGAGGTGGTAAAAGATATCATTGATACCTTTATCATAATGAATGACTATGAAAGTGCCCAATATTGGCTAACTCATCTATACTCATCAGGCTTTAAACGATTTGATGATGGTGAAAAAGAGTTTATTTCAGGCGTTATTTATTATGAAGTGGGATCCCTTTTAATTGCCAAAGAGTTTTTTGATATAGCTAATCGAAAATCAGAAGGAAGGTTATTTGAAGGGAAAGACACGAAATATATAAAATTACTCAAAAGGTAACCATGTATGAAGGAGGATCACCAAATCAAATGAATCGATTTAATAATTTGAGCAAGGATGCTAAAGTCGTATATCTATTGTCGCTATCTAATTTAATTATCAACAAGATTTCTGAATCTAAAGGATTTGAAGTAGCGGTTGAGTCATTAGAAAAAGCTTGGGAATGGCTAAAATTAAAGGATTTTGACGCAGATAGCCTGTATGTATATTTAGAAAACATAGATGAAACAGATATCATGACTTATATGCAACTAGCCGATGATAAAGATAATGAAAAAGTATGGATATGTATTGGAAATGCTCTGGCATATACAATCTGGGAGGCGTATCAATATGAAAAAGAAAAGTATCTTCCCCAGACTATTGAAAGTGTTGATTATCAGACTGTTGAAAGCTTCATAACAAATTTTGAAAAGGTATATGAGAATAATAGTATCTCAGATAAGCTATTACACTTTCTTGAAGAAAACTATCCAAAGAATGCTGATAAAAGGGTAGATTTAATTTCAATAAAGACTTTTATTGATGAGTCTATTGAGAAATAGATAACTAAGAAACTTCTAAAAATGTGTAATTATTTAGCTATACTTTTAAAAGCAGATTTTAACTTCAAAGATAAGCAGATGAGACTTTTAGATGACAGCTGCTTTTGGTTGTTTTTTTGAGATATTTACATTTTGTATACTTGAATGATGCTTTATTAAAGTTCATGAAGGTAGCATCATCAAGGAATATCAAGTTAATATTTGAATTTTATGAGAAGGACGATGATCAGAAGCCAAATGGATATATCGCCTTTTAATATTACACTTCATCACAATGTTAAAGAGGTATACAAATGGAATGTAAGGATGGTCAATCATTTATCCCTTGCCGGACGATACTGTGCTTTCTGAAAAGGAAGGTAAATGGAGAATGAATTTACCAGAAACGTATAAAGAATTTGTGAAAAAAAACAGCACTGTTAGTAGAAATATTATGGGAAGGTGTACAAGTGACTATGGAAATGTATTATTGTGACGAATGGTCAGATATCAAAAAGAAGCCTTGGAACATTCTTGATGAGCATACTGCATACACATACCACCAAAAACATAAACCCTATACGGTCGTACTAAGGGAAGATGAGAAGCACAAGTATATTATAAATATTACAAATGAATGGGTTTCGGTAGGGTTTTATGATGAACTAATTCGTAAATATTTAAATTATTATTTCGAAGTTATGAGTGAAGGTAAGCTTTTTTTAAGAACAGCCATGTATTGGGAATATGATGATAAAACTAATACAGAAGTGAGTAGTTTGATTTTGAATTTCCGAGAAGATGGTTACATAGCAATGGAAAAGCGAGATTTAAAGAATGGTTCAGTAGAGGAGCGCGAAACAAACAATACCCTTAAAAAAAACTGGGATGTGTTTCCTGAGTTTGGCCAATACTTATATTTGTGCAAAGAAGAGCGCCAATTCTTTTGTGAAGCTAGAGTTCATAAGATGCGTCAGCTTAATAGTTGCTACGATATATAAGTATCATAGTGTCTTTTTTTAGTTGTTTGACATGGATTTGAAGAAACATAAAAAAGTTAAAGATAAACAGTTAGAATAACATACCAAATTGAAGATGAAGAACTAGGGATAGCAACAGTTGAAAACCAGTCAGGAAGATAAATTCTATGCAAATGGAAAGCCAGTTACAGGAATTGTATCAAGAAATAGCAGAAACGGTTAATAATATGATTCCAGAAGAATGGGAGAAATTTTATTTTTATGCACAGATTGATGAATCAGGGGGCGAGTTTACTTTTTTTATAAATCAATTAGAGATAATAGCTACACGTATAGTCTAGATATACCAAAACAATTTAACATATCGGAACTAGAATTTAATAATGAAGAAGATAAGCTTTTTGATCTTAGTGAACAGCTCAGGGAAATCTTTAAAGAAAATAACCAGGAACTATGGTATTCTTTTACGCTAATGTTAGAGCAAACAGGGAAGTTCTCTGTATCATTTGATTATACAGATTGGTTGAATACAGATTACGGATTTGTAGCACAGAAAAAGATTTGGAAGTATAAATATTTAGATGAAGCACCGGCGGATGAAAAAACTAAAAGTTTAATAGATCAGTATTTAAAAGAATATCCAAATAATCCTATTTAAATAATTATTAAGGCTATACAAATAAAGGAAGCAGTAAGCACAAAGTGAAGATGCGGGATCTTCGAGTACAAATATTTAAGTAGAGAATTAGCGGATGAAAAAGATAAAGAACAAATGATGAAAATGAAAAGATATGAAGAAAATTTTAACAGCAATAATCAATAATTTATAGCATTTGAGTTTTTTAAAAAGGAGGCAAGAACTTATGGATAAGGACGATATTCATTTTCTTAAACAGTTACTTAATAGGACAGATGAGGATTACATAATAAGTTATTTATTGAATACTAATAACTCTCTCTTGCTTCATTACTCTGCTGCAAATTATAACTGGAATAGTGGGTTTGAAGTGCCAAAAGTTATTCTAGAAAATGCAGCTTGTGATTTTGGAACAGGTTTACTGATGTTTCATTATGCAGACGGGTATCGTATGTTAGAAGATCCTGGTGAGGTTTCAAATTCTTCCTTGAAAAATTGGAAAAATTTTTTAGGGGAAGTTTACAATAAACTCATAAACTTAGAGTTTACATCTCAGGCTATTTCTTTCAATCCTGAATTAACAAACATTCAAAAATATAAATTAAAGAAGAGTAATCCAAACATTCCTGAACTCCTTATTAATAAATCTCCAGGAGATGCGGTTGATATTTTTAAAATATAATGAATTAGTAACTAAACTTAGGTTGATTGATGCATTATAAAAAGAGAAAAGAGTTAGGTCTAAGTCTAAAATACATAAAGGAAGCTAAATATCAATATCAAGCAGCTAAATCTGGAAGAATGGTAGGTATAGAATTTGAACGAACTGAAGTCATGAAAAGAGTGGAAAATGAAATGAAGCAATTACATAAAAAAATAGCTGAAATAGTGAATAAAATGATACCAGAAGAATGGGGAAAGTTTTATTTTTATGCTCAAATATCAGAAACTGGAGGAGGTACTTATTTTTTTATAATACACCTCAGAATACACAAAGTTTTACGTATAGCTTGAAAATCCCGTTCGAGTATCATGTGGATCAACAAGAATTTAAAAAATGTAAAAGAAAACTGTTTGAATTGAGCAATCAATTAAGAAGCAGTTTTGAAAATAATCATCAAGAGCTTTGGTATTCATTTACAATGTCTGTAGATAGTAACAGGAAGTTGAACATACACTATGATTATACGAATTGGTTCGATACAAAGTATAGTTTTAGTGACCAAATGATAATTTGAAAACGTAAATATCTAGGTGAAGAAGCAAGTGAAGAAAAAGATAGAGTATTAATTGCAAAGTACGATAGTGAATTTCCGAATGATCCTATTTGAGTAGATGATAATGAAGGAGTTTGCATAGTGGACCGAAACCATAGTAAAAAATTGATAAGAAATGCCATTAAAACTGGCGATATCAACGCAGTGAAAAAACTAATAGGTGATGATATAGAGACTTTGAATACCGTGAATGTATTTGGTACGTGGTTACATGTAGCGGTTAAAAAAGAGAACCTTCAAATCGTCCGATATTTAGTTGAAAAAGGAATTGACGTTAATGCGAAAGGCGGAACATTTGATGCTTCTGCGTTAGATCTAGCAGCTGGGTCCGGTAATTTAGAGATAGTAAAGTATTTAATAGAATCTGGAGCAGAACTAGATGTGAGCTTAGCGAAGAGAAATCCACTGTTTGGAGCAATTTATGGGGGGCATCAAGAAGTAGTTAAATATTTAGTACAAAAAGGAATAGATGTGTCCATTAGATACACGGGAGAAAATATCAAAAATATGAATGCTTATGAATATGCAAGAGAGTTTGGGCAGACTGAGATTGCTGAATATTTAAAGCAAAGGATGACTGAAAATTAATAAGTATTTAAATGAGTATCCCAATAATCCAATTTAGCATAAATCCAGTATTTGTGGTTAAATTCCCACCTCATGAAGGTACTAAATTAACCCTAAAGAATTGCATCAAGGGAACATTTTACAAGCGTAGAATTAAAAGTTTATAAGCGAGGTGCACCATCATATGAAAGAATTTGAAGAACGATTCACTGAACTCCAAGCTGATATGATATCAATTTGTATGGAATATATTAACGATAGAGCCGACAAAGTGTATATCTATGCTTCGTGTGAAGGAAACATTATTTCCAGTAAATTCTTTTATCTTATTAACAATCAATATGTAAAATCTCATCAAGTGAACGACGCCTTAGAGGATGAGGATGAAAGATATGATACATCTCCGAAAAGAGGATTTATGGTATTAGATATTTTAAATGAAGATATTGAAAAAATTGAAGCGCTGTGTAAAGAAAATAACAGAGACATGCCAACGGAGATGAGATTAATTTATGATGTGAAGAGCGGCCACTTTACAGCGGAATACAATTACGAGTTGGTCTATACAAATGATGATGTTAAAACCGCTAGTTATAATGCTAATGAGTGGTTTGAAAAGGTGAAACGTAATAATAGGCTTTAATATTTTGCTAGGGCTTCTTAGGCAATTTAACAAGGCAGCAGGAGGAATGTTAGATGAACGAAGAAAAAGTGAATAAGCTATATCAAGACATAGGCAATATCGTAATAGAGACCATTCCGGAAGCGTGTTCTAAAGTTTATCTTTATGGTGAAGTTGTTGATGGTGCCCAAACAGCGTACTTCTATTATTATCCTAATAACAGTGATGAAATTATATACAGTCATGACATTCCTGAAATTTTTGCTGTAAGTGAAGAAGACTATGTTAAACAATGGAACAAATTATTAGACTGCATCCAAGAATTATGGAAAGTGTTTACCGGAAGTGAGAACCAAGAGCCATGGATCAACTTCACTTTAATTTTTAATCACAAAGAAACGTTTACGATTCAATTTAATTATGATGATCTTTCAGCCGCAGATTCCCATGCTAGGAAGACAATATGGGAATATGAATACCTTGGTATCTTGCCAAAAAGTAAGCTAGGACAAAAGCATCTAAAGAGATATCTCGAGGCTGTAAAAGATAGATAAAAAATGAACAGCTTATAGTGTAATTCATTATGTTAAATATACATATTTCAATAGGGAATGAAAGAATACTACAGAAAAGGAGTACATTCAATGGAAATAAAAAAAGATTCAATCATTTATCCATTACCATCGGATAATTTACTAGCTGAAAAGGAAGCGTTTTGGAGAGTGAAATTACCTCCAGACTATAAACAAATGATAAAAAGAAATAACGGGGCTTCTCCAGAAGCAAAAGCTTTTAAAGTGAAGAGTCATAGCTATGTATTAATAAGGTTTTTATGTATTCTTGAAGCCCCAGAGAACAATGAAGCCGGTACGTTTGATATTGATGTAACATGGACTCAATTAGAGGATTGGCTTACAGATGATGGAGATTTATTGGGAGTAGCTTTATTACCAATCGCGACTTTATTTGCAGGAGATTTTGTGTGTTTAGATTATAGAAATTCAAGAGATAACCCTAGCGTTTGTGTATGGGATCATGAAAATTCTGCTGAGCTTGAGCCGAACACGTACCCTGTTGCAGATACATTCAAAGAATTTTTAGCTATGCTTCATTAATCCGCAGCTAAAGTAGGGCATGAAAATAATTGTGGATTTTTTGAGGCTCTCATAGAAGTAGGCGTGATCAAATAGTAAATGTTGATTCAATTAATTATAAAAAGGGGATACAAATGAAGAAAATCGTAGAATTATTTCATGATATAGATTGTACGTTGTCTCCCATGATAAGTTTTTATAGCGCTTTATCAGATCAAAAATTTTTAAAAGTCTTACACTATTTTTCAGAGGAAACTGGTTATGGAAATGAGTACCACATTTGTACATTTTCAGACGACTTAGAGCCGTGGGAAGAGGGCTATGTTGAAAACGGCATTGAATTTCTAGACGGTACGGGTGACACTGACAAAAGTGTTATTGTCGATTATGAAACGTTTTTAACTTACTTGCACAAAATTTGCCGCGTATATATGGAAGATCATGCCCATGATAAAGAAAAAGTGATGGCTCTTTTACATAAAATCAAACAAAATCATAGTAATGAAGACTAGTAGGAGTATATAAAGAAGCAACGAATCGAGTCTTGCTATAGACAATAAGCTCCCCACACTACAGCGCATCACACCAAGCAGAGAGACGATATATTTTGGAGAGAATTCTACAAGGTAGAAAGTAGAGGGAAAACGAAAAATGGCAATAACTCAAATGACAAAAGCTATTAGAGGTGCTATAAAAGGTGGTCACTTAAATAAGGTAAGAGACTTATTTGAGAAAAATGCAGAAATGTTAACATGGATCACACCTTTTGGCACATGGCTACATGTAGCGGCAGCTCATGGTCATTTAGAAATCGTACAATACCTTATTCGTGCTGGAATCGATGTGAATGCACAAGGAGGAACTTTTTCTACCAATGCCTTAGAAAGAGCGGCTGCAAAAGGACATATAGATATTGCTAAGTATCTTATTAACCATAATATTGAACTTGATATTAGTGAACCAGATAGAAATCCGCTGTTTGCTGCCATATATAACGGTCATTTTGAGATGGTTAAACTGTTAGTTGAGAATCATATCAATATATCGATTACATACTCTGGTGAAAACATGAAAGAAATGGATGCTTACACATTTGCGATTGAACGAGGACAAATAGAAATTGCTGAATATTTAAAGGGAAAGTTGAAATAGATAATTTACTTAGCGAAAGCAGGTGTAATGATGGTAGGCTCAAGAAACCTTATGAATAGTATATGGTTTGGTGAAAAAACCACTTTATCTCAAGCTGAAATAAAAGAACATCTATTGAAAAGCCATACAGAAAGGGACATTTTATTTAATTTAATCGAGTTATATAAAATAGGGGATTTTACTCAAAAGCCGCTATTAATTCAATTGATGAACGGGACTCAAGATGAAGCGGTTTTGAATTTATGTATAAGGGTCTTTTTCGCTATCGCAACACATGACGACTTAAGAGATTCAAACAACCTGCGATTTCTTAGTAAAGGTACTGAAGAAACTATTGATACGTTTGCATCCGCAGCGATAACATCACTTTCTCTTGAAGTAGTTCCATATTTATTGGCTTTACTTGAAGACTGGAACGAAATTGACGATACGGCTATTATCATAAAGGATTCGCTTGATTTTTTCCTTGACTATGAAGCAAAAATTGGAGAAGAGGCGACTGTGGAGGAAATAGGAGACTATTATGTTGAGTATTGCAATGAGAATGATCCAGAAAGTTATTACTTTCAACAAAATTTAGCTTTTCCCGGAGACTTAGCAAAAAAATTAGTCCAAAGAGCGATGATTGCAGTACATAACGAAGAACCATTAAAGATGGAGTTGATTCCATCTTTATTATCCATTTTAACTGGGGAAAAAGTGCCTGGAGATTACCGCACAATTATGAATGCAAGCTATTATAAAAAAATGATGGAGTATATTGATAATCTTTCCATTAAAAACTGGGAAAAAGGACAAAAGTATTTTTATGGGTATAAGCTATAGAAAGCAACCTTACGTACTGTCCAAACGCAATATATTTGGCAACAAAATTAGTGAAAAAAGAAAGGGAAGAATAATTGAAAAAATTCATTAAAAATATAGGGGATAAAGTAGTCGTAGTTCAAGCAGAACACGAATTAAAAATGCAGGTTCAGAGTCTATTTCGTATCTTTGAAACGATAGAAAGAGAAAAATGGACTGACGGCTTTTCGATACAAATAGGGTGGTCGAACTTTATTGTTTCTGTAAAGAATGAAGAGTATTACATTCTTTCACCGGACTATTCAGGGAATCCCTTTGAGGATTATACAGAAGATTTAACGCTTGCTCTATGGGTGCAGTTGGAACAAGTTCACTTTTTGCGCAAGTTAAACATGAAAAATGGTGAAGGTGTCAGCTTTAGAGATAAAGTCGTGGTAGCTAAAAATATACTAGAAGTAGATAGTATTTACTTACAAAGAAGCGGCGGAGCTGAACGAGGAGATTCTGGCTGGTACATAGGGCCGGTAAATGAAGAAGATGATACAGAAGAGCTTGAGGCTTTTTATGTTTATCAATTATTAAAGATTCGTCCATCCCTTATTCAAGTTTTAGCTTTACCATATGAATATATGGTGATTTTTGAAAGAGATCAAGTGAAGGCAGTATTAAATGAAAGAGATGAAGATATTTTGAGTGGAGGAAGAAATGATACAAATTGACCCTGAAAAGCAAGTGATAATTGAGAAATATAAGACCAAAAGCGATGAATGCTTTGAAAATAATGATTACGAAACATCTATAGATTTATTGGTACAAGCTTGGGGTGAAATTCCACAGCCTAAAGGTTGATATCCTGACACTTGCAATATTGTACGGGATATTATTGATACATTTACAGTGATAAAGAATTACAAAAGCGCTAAGCAGTAGTTAATTTTGATATTGCTAATAAAAAGTCAGAAGGAAGATCGTTCGAAGGGCAAGATGTCAAATATATAAAGCTGCTAAAAGGATTATGAAGATGAAACCTTATTATTTCAGTAGGAAGATGCTGTAATGGAAATGAACGATCAACTTCACCAGCAAATTGTCAAGTTATGTGAAGAAGGTGATCGATTTGCTGAACTGCAACAAGTGAGTGAAGCGATTGCTTCTTATCAACGAGCACTTGAATTAGTTCCAGAGCCAAAGGAAGAATGGTCAGCGGCTACGTGGATTTACGGCACTTTAGGTGATACATACTTTTCAATACAAAACTATGAAGACGCTATACACAGCTTAGAATGTGCCTTAAATTGTCCTGAGGGGAAAGGAAATCCTTTTCTGTTGTTGCGGTTAGGGGAAAGTTTTTATGAGCTTGGAGAGTTTGAAAAAGCAAAAGCGTATTTGTACAAGGCTTATCAAATTGAAGGTTATAAAATCTTTTTTCAGGAAGATGATAAATACTTTAAGCTTATTATAGAGTTAATTTAAATAGAGAAAAATACAGTTTAAGTGAAGAGTAAAACCCTCAGTACAGCAGGCTATTGAGGATTTTTGATTTTAATGCATATGAGTAGGGCGTGTGAACCAATGTGCTGAAATAGAGTAAGAGTTTAATAGAGCACTATTTAAAAGAATATCCACATAATCCTATCTAAATCATTAGAAGAATTCTGGAAGGGATTTCAGAAGATTAAAGGAATCTCTCTGATACTATAAACTGGTGAAGAAGCCTTATGAACAAAAATATCTTAGGAGGTTTCTATGGATAATAAGGAAAAAGCAGTTAAAACCTATGATCTCATTAAGAATGGTGATACAGAACAAGCAAAAGAGATTCTGATTACAGATAAAACGCTGCTTGAGCTTATAACTCCTTTTGGAACGTGGCTACACGTGGCTGCTAGAGCTGGTAGTCTTGACATGGTAAAGTTCCTAGTTGAATACGGGATGGATATTAACATAAATGAAGGTGTACCAAAGTCAGCGCCAATTGCACATGCAGCGAGTGTAGGTGAATTTAGCATAGTTCAGTACTTATACGATAGAGGTGCAATGTTAGATGTAAGCGATTCGAGTAGAAATCCTTTATTTTCAGCGATTTATGGTGGTCATCTTGATATTGTAAAATACCTTGTTCAGAGTGGTATTGATATTACTGTAACATATACAGGGGATACGATGAAAAATATGGATGCCTATGAATTTGCGATTGAACGAGGACAAATAGAAATTGCTGAATATTTAAAGCAGAAGCTGAATGAAAAAGTACAAAAGAGAGTGCTTGAAGACCAATAAAATCGTATATAACAGGTCACAAAGCTAATAAAAGCCAGGAGGTCCATCTCATGCTAGAACCTATATATGCTGAAAACGTAATTGTCGGAGTGGTACATAAAAAGCAGTTTCAATGGTATGTAACCGATCGAGACCTATGGTACTTAGATTATGTAAAGTTTGCGCAAGCTTTTGAAAATGAAGGTGATTCAGCCGTTGACGAGTACATTGAACCTGAACGAAAAGGAATCGAAGTTCTTAGCAGTGAAAATGCTGAGCTTTTTTTAAAACGTATAGAGTCATATAAAGTAGATGCAGCTACTCTTTTAAAGCTGTTTGAAGATAAAATAGAAAGCGGAGATGGAGAAGACGTATTAGACTTTAGCCCTTCGTTTTTAGTGGACTTTGATCAAAAAACGTTCTACTCACTGTTTCCTGAACCGGCTTCATTTGAAGAATACGTTCCAAGAGATTGGAAAGGAATGTATGAAAACTTTACAGCTTTGATTCCAGAAACAGAAAAATATTGGGTGAATAAGGACGGAGAAAGTTTATTTGAGCTGTGAAGGTAAAAAGAAGCGTTGGTTTTAGACGAAGTGAAAAACGAACCATTAATCAACATGTTTGATTAGTGGTTCGTTTTTTTGATGGTGAACTTAGGTTTTATCTATTTAATTCCTTCTAGCAGTTGATTGGAGGACAAGACGAAGACTCCTGCGGTAAAAGCGGGATAGATGAGACTCCGCAGGAGCGCAAGCGACGAGGAGGCTCAGCGCTCGCTCGCGGAAAGCGAAGTCTTGCACGGAAATCAACTGCCGTGTCACAAGAGGTTCAGGTCATGTATCCCATTTGTTCGTCTTTAAATTGAATTCATTTCGTTATGTTTCAATCTCTTTTTTTAAAAAAGTTACAATGTCTTTTCAGCAGCTTTTTGATGCGCAAGAGAGGAAGGTTTCGTTATTTCCTCTTCATCGAAATCCATTTCTGGAGGAGGAAGCTTAAATCCTTTTGTAAGAAAAGTTAAGTATACAAGTCCTATGGCAGTCCAGATGCTTCCTAGCACTAAGGCGTGTTTATCCAGATTAATAAAGAGATAGAAATCAAGGGCTGCTCCGATAGCTGGTATAAGAAAGTAGAGAAGAAAACGATTCTTTTTTTCATTTTTTAACGTGAAGTAATAGTGAAAAATGACCGATAGATTTACAAAAATAAATGTTAAAAACGCTCCAAAGTTAATAAATGAAGTAGAAGTACTTACATCAAGCTTAACGGCCAGTAATGAAATGCCTCCTATGAATAAAATATTCAATAGGGGTGTTTTCGACTTTCGATGAAGATAACCAAATATCTTAGCGGGAAGTACGCCGTCTCTTCCCATTGCAAATAATAAACGGGCTCCGCTTGTTTGAGCAGATAAGCCAGATGCGAATTGAGCAATAATTAATCCAGCTAGAAAAATAGAGCTAAATAAATTGCCGCCGATCTGTACGGCAATTTCAAATGCTGCTGAATCAATATTTTTAAAAGATGTATAGTCAGGATGAACAAGCTGTAGAAAATAAGAAGCTCCAATAAAAATGATGCCTCCAATTAGTGTAATAAGAAAGATAGCTTTTGGCATTGTTTTTTCAGGATTAATGGTTTCTTCAGATAGAGTTGTAACAGCATCAAATCCTAAAAAAGAATAACAAGCAATGGAAGCTCCAGCGGCTACAAACGAAAATGTAAGATGCTCGTTCAAGAATGGGTTAAAGCTAAAGAGTGCAAAAGGTGATGAGCCTTTTATAAGGTATATAATGCTTAGTGAAATAAAAATACCGACTACGAGCAATTGAAAAATCATCATTAATGTATTGACGCTCGCCGCCGCTTTTAAGCCAATTATATTGATAACAGTTGTAATAAAAATAAAGGCTAGTACAAATGCCCAAAGAGGAATGCTGGGAAAAGCTGTATGTAAATAAACGGCTCCGATAAGCCAAATAACCATAGGAAGAAACAGGTAGTCTAGTAAAACAGCCCATCCAATCATAAATCCGATATATGGATTTATGGATTTTCTTGTATACGTATAAGCAGACCCTGCAATAGGAAAAGCTTTAGTCATTTTACCGTAGCTATAAGCCGTAAATAGCATAGCAGCTAAAGCCACTATATAAGCAGTGGAAACTAGTCCATGAGTGGTTTCAGCCAACAAGCCATAAATACCAAATACAATCATTGGAGTCATATAAGCAAGTCCAAACAAAACAATATGTGACAACTTCAAAGTTGGAACTGCTTGATTTCTTTTCGTTTCCATCTTTGCGCCTCCCTTAAAAATTGTTTTTAATCTTCTTATGTCTATTTGTACAAATCCGATCTTCTGTGCATAAGGTAATTAAGCTTCTGATCTTTTGATTCTTCTAAAGAAATAGCTACTGTCGATATTTGTTCCTTGCTACCCATTTTTAGAAGAACTTTTCCTTTACTGTTGACGACTGCGCTATGTCCAAAAAAGAATGTATCTTCTTCGGAGCCTATTCGATTGCATAGAGCAATTGGAAGTTCATTTTCCATAGCACGGCTTTTTAAATAGGTTATTTGATAATCTTCGTAAGGGCTCATGTTAGCAAGCGGGATGATGAGTAAATCCGCTCCTTTTATTTTTAAAGTTCGGGCCACTTCAGGGAATTCAAGGTCATAGCAGATCATTAATCCAATGATTCCGAATTTGGTTTTGAAAACAGGTAAAGTGTTGCCTGGGCGGAAGATTTCAGCTTCCCTGTCAAAAAGATGTGTTTTTTGATACGTACCAATTACAGCTCCGGTATCATCTATAAGAGCTGATGTAATATGATAATGCCCGTTAGCTGTTACTTCAGGAAAAGATATAACGGCGTGGATGCTGTGATTCCTGCAGCTTTGTTGTAAAAACTGTAAGCTTTCGCCACTAACGGATTCAGCTAGCTCCTTAATATCATCCCAAATAAAATAACCTGTTAAACAAAGTTCCGGAAAGACAACAAGGTCAGCCTGTTCGCTTGCAGCTTGCTTGATACAGTCATTTATTTTTCGAATGTTTTCTTTTTTATTGCCTCGTACAGGACAAAACTGAGCAATTGTAATATTCACTGTAAAATACCTCCTCATAATCGTTTTCACTATAAATACAAGCAAGAAGTGTGCCAACGTATTTTTTCAGTCAATTCTGATTTTTAATCTTTAAAAAGATGAATTTTTTCATTATACTAATAGGGAGAAAAAGAAAATAAGTCATATTCTGCTTATACGGTTATTTGGAAAGCTAAGATGATGATTTTTATCATCAATGATGCGATTTTTCATTAGAAACAATCGAAAGGAGGAAATGGATAATGAGGAATTCTTCAATAGGTACCCGCGAATCAATAGTAGTCATCATAAATCATGAAGGACGCATTGATACCGTATCTATCAATAATAAACAAACCAGTCACTTATCGCTGTTTCAAGAAAGTATGTTATTTGAAGAAGTTCAGTGGAAAAAGGTCTTTACTGCTGCTCCAAGTGGTTCTACTCAGTTATTAAGCACCTATGAGGGAAGAACCTATCTATTTACCCTCCACCTTGTCCAAGCGAACTCTTACATAAATCAAATCGTGACATTAGCGAATATATCTCAAAGCATGTTTACCCCTTATTCAAATGAAGGTCAGCATAAAACCGATGAGTTGATTATGGAATCATCTGCTATGAAACGAATTAGTAAAATTATTGAAACAATTGCTCATGTAGGCTCCACTGTTCTTCTACTAGGTGAATCGGGAGTAGGCAAAAGTCAAATTGCTAAATTTATTCATAGTACTAGTACACGTTCAACGCAGCCTTTTATTTCTGTTAATTGTGGTGCTATTCCAGAGAGTTTAATCGAATCAGAGCTATTTGGGTATGAAGAAGGAACTTTTACAGGCGGAAAAAAAGGAGGAAAAGTCGGCTTATTTGAAGCTGCTCATAAGGGAACAATTTTTCTAGATGAAATTGCGGAATTTCCTTTAAACCTACAAGCAAAACTGCTAGGTGTTTTGCAAGAAAACGCGGTGCGAAAAGTAGGAAGTACAGAGGAAAAAAAAGTAGATGTACGAGTAATTGCTGCAACAAATAAAAATTTACAGGAGCTTGTTGAGAAAAAATTATTTCGTGAAGATTTGTTCTATAGGCTTAATGTCGTACCGCTCACTATTCCACCTCTTAGAGAGCGAGAAAAGGACATACATATCTTAATTGATCATTTTCTTTTTAAATATAATACAAAATATCATCTTCGAAAAGAAATTAATGATGAAGTAAAACAAGAGCTTATCCAATATAAATGGCCAGGAAACATAAGGGAATTGCAAAACACGATAGAAAGAATTGTCGTCACAAATATGACTGAAAAAGAAGTGCTAGAAGAAAAAAATATACGTGAAAACGGTTGGTCATTTTCTCCTAAAGCACCAATGTCTTTGAAAGAAGCTAAAAGACAAGTAGAAAAAGAATTAATTTTAAAAGCTTACGGTGAATACAAAAGTACTTACAAAGTAGCAGAAGTATTGCAGGTTGATCAGTCTACTATTTCAAAAAAGTTAAAAGTATACAAAAAAGAAGGTTTTTAAAGAGGTGAAGGGATGCGTCAATTAAAAATTGCATTAGCCCAACTTAGAAGCAATTTGCATGATAAAAATAAAAATTTAAAGAGAGTTTTTGGAACGATGGAAGCGGCTAAAGATCAAGGTGCGGATTTTGTGTTATTTCCTGAATTATTTTTGACTGGTTTTTTGTTAAATGAACAGGTGGAGGAATTAGCTGAATCAGTAGAAGGAGAATTAATCACGAAAGTTAAAAAATGTGCTAAAGAATTACAAATAGGAGTTATTCTTGGTTTTCCGGAAAGACACCACTTTAAAATATATAATTCCGCTGTATTTATTAATAAGAAAGGTGAGATAGTAGGAACTTATCGTAAAATTCACCTTTTTGATCATGAAAATTCATATTTTACTTCTGGAGATAGTATACCGGTCTTTGATACACCTCAAGGAAAGTTTGGAGTAATGATTACATATGATATGGAATTTCCTGAAGTGGCGCGAATTCTAGCATTAAAAGGAGCCGAAGTCGTCTTTGTTCTTTGTGCGAACATGATTCCTTACGAGCATCATCAGCACGTTTATTTGAGGTCAAGAGCTTTAGAAAATCATATTTTTATTGCAGCTGCTAATAAAGTTGGATTAGAAGATGACTATGTTTATTTTGGTGAAAGTGAAGTTATTAATCCTAATGGGCGCTGTCTGTTTAAATCTCTTAATAATGAGGATCTTGCGATTGTTGACATAGACCTATCGTCTTCGGCAAGTTCAAAGGAAATTTTGAACTATTTAGACAATCGAAAGTCAGATTTATACAGAAGAGAAGGGCTATAAGAGCTCTTTATTAAAGAAAGCTGCTATTACTTTTCTACACCAACTAAGCGAGCAGTGTGGCTTGCGGAGCTTGCGTGAATGGTTTTCCCTATTTTTGTTGATGTTTGCACCCAATTCACTTCATCAGGATAATTTGTAATCACTCCGTCACTTTTTGTTTTCCACAAAAATGAAGCGGGAAGCCGCTTGGTTCCAGACCACGGTGATATTTTCATTCCGGCAGAATGGACTTGGTGGATAAGAGCAGGCGTTAGGATGTCATAAGACGGGTTAAAGTAAGTGGCAAAAGCGGCGAATTGCTGGATTGAATTTGGGCTTGCGTCTCGCTGTGAAGAAGTTAGTATCCCTATAGGAACGTTTGGGAGAAGCTCATGCATTTTTTTCATGGATGAAACGTTAAAAGACTGAACGATGACGTGATCGAGCTTTCGCTTGTTGATTTCAAAAGCTACTTTTTTTTCAATTCCAGGATAAAGTTCCGGGGCTTTTAACTCCATTAATATACCGATTTTCCCTTGAAATTCATCTAACACTTGTGAAAGAGTTGGAATTTTTTCATTCGCAAACGAATTGTCTTTCCAGCTTCCTGCATCCAAGCGCTGAAGCTCCGCGTACGTTAACTCTCGAATGTGTCCGCTTCCGTTTGTCGTTCGGTCTACGGTACGGTCATGCATAATAACGAGTACACCGTCTTTGCTTTGCTGCACGTCAAGTTCAATGTAATCTGCATTCATTTCTAGCGCTTGGTGAAAAGCAGCCATTGTGTTTTCAGGTGCGTAAGCGGAGGCTCCTCGGTGCGCGATATTTGTAAGTTTTTCTTCCGTGCGTGCAAAAGCAGAAGAGGCGATTGAACAGCATAATAAGGCGACTGCGCTTAGACCAGCTAAATATTTTTTCATCACGTTTCTCTCCTATGCGTTAGTATAGAAATAGCGTAACGAAAAAATGTGATGCTGATATAGAGAAAGTGTGTAGAAAGCGTTGACATTTCGTAAAGAAAAATAGGGATTTTTTCATGGCGATGTTTACAAAAAATGCGTAAACGAATAGGGATTTTAATCAAACGTTAAGGAAACAGCGCTATAATAAAAGGTGTGAAAAAAAGAATAGGAATTTCTTAGAAAATAGTTGTATAATAGGTGAGTCAGTCAATGAAAGGAATGGAACATGGATATTCAGTACATACATACGTTTACGATGCAAACGAAAGAGGAGTGCCGGACGCTTCAGCAAAAGCTAAAAGCACAAATTGATTTAACATCAGGCGTCAAAATGACGCATATACATAACTGTGCTGGTGTTGATGTTGCGTATTGGGAAGAAAACGGCATATCTTACGGAGCTTGCAGCATTGTAGTGGTTGATTATCAGATGAAAAACGTTGTAGAAAAAGTGCACAGTGTAGGAGAAGTAACGGTTCCTTATCTTCCTGGGTTTCTAGCTTTTCGAGAGCTTCCTTTAATTCTTGAAGCGGCTAAAAAACTTCAAATAGAGCCCGATGTGTTTTTATTTGATGGCAACGGATATTTGCACTACGAGCACATGGGAGTAGCTACACATGCTTCGTTTTTTCTCAATAAACCTACCGTTGGAATTGGGAAAAGCTATTTAAAGATCAAGGGACATGATTACGTTATGCCTGAAGATACAGAGGCTGCTTATGAAGATATTGTGATTGATGGCCAGGTTTATGGTAGAGTAGTAAGGACAGCCAAAGGGGTAAAGCCTATTTTTCTGTCGTGCGGAAACTATATTGATTTGGACATGTCATATCAGCTTATGATGCATTTTATTTCAAAAGAAAGTAAGCTTCCGATTCCAGTCCGCCTAGCAGATCTGCATACGCATGAGCTGAGGAAAAGGTACCGGCAGTCAACAGGGAAGTAAGCTGTTCATAATGAGTTCATAGTTTCCTTTTATACTGATGGTTGGAATATAGTAGTAGTGTAAAATTATTAAAGAATGAGTAAGGTGATTAAAGGTGAGTTCATTTATTACGAGTATTTTGGATTTTTTAACGAGCCTTGGCTATTTAGGTATTGCGCTCGGCTTAATGATTGAAATCATTCCAAGTGAAATTGTACTAGCCTACGGGGGGTATATGATTTCTCAAGGCATGATTAGTTTTCCAGGAGCAGTCATTGCCGGAATTATTGGCGGAACGATTGCACAGTGGTTTTTATATTGGATTGGAGCCTACGGAGGACGTCCGTTTCTTCAAAAATACGGCAAGTACTTATTTATTCATGATAAGCATATCGATCTTGCGGAAAACTGGTTTATTAAATACGGCGCGGGTGTGGTTTTCTCCGCTCGTTTTGTCCCGGTTGTTCGACATGCTATTTCGATCCCTGCAGGTATTGCTAAAATGCCGTTTTGGAAGTTTACGTCTTTAACCGTGTTAGCGATGATTCCTTGGTCGATTTTATTTATTTACTTAGGCGGAAAGCTAGGGGAGAACTGGGCGAACATTGAAGACGTAGCAAGCAAATATACGCTTCCGTTTGTGGTTGCGGCATTTGTGATTATTGTTCTTTATTTCGTATTCAAACGTACGCGTACAAAGCGCGTATAAGATCGTTTTTGGACTACAAGCATGGCGAAAAGCCATGCTTTTTTTGCATGCGCAACCAGAAGCTCTTTTATTTGCTCATGACTTCTTCAAGTGCTATTATTTTTCATACGCACTAAAAAAGGAGACGATTTAACGTGGTACAAGAAATTGTATTAAATGATACGCCTATTCAAATTTACAGCTATGAACAAGAAATTGTAAAAGGCAAAACAAAAGTTTCAGTTGATTTTAAGGTAACAAGTGAGGAATATCATGATATTACTACACTTTTATATAAAGGTACTTTTCATGTAAATGTCCCAGAAGAAGATCTGGATTTCCAAGGAACGATTCATCAGTACTCTACGTCTTTTACAAATTTATATGAAAAAGGCCAGGTAGGGGATTTTTCATTAAGTTTAATTGAAGTGAACGAATAAGGAGCAGATGCGTGATGAAAGTAAGTATACTTGACCAATCGCCCGTTTCATCCCATCAGACTCCAGCGGAAGCGTTAGAAGCATCCATGCAGCTGGCCAAAGCGGGTGACAAGCTTGGCTATGAGCGCTACTGGATTGCAGAGCACCATGATTTGTCTGGACTTGCCTGTTCGGCTCCTGAAGTGATGCTTGGCTATATCGGCGCACAAACTAATAGAATTCGAATTGGATCGGGAGCGGTGCTGCTGCCTCACTACAAGCCGTATAAAGTAGCGGAAACGTATAACATGCTCGCAACGCTGTTTCCAGGGCGCGTTGATTTAGGGATTGGGCGCGCGCCGGGTGGATCGGCTGAAGCAACAAATGCGCTGTCGGATAACTTCTTGCAGCAAGTATTTAAAATGCCTGAACTTGTTGAAGAGCTTCTGCAGTTTTTAGACGATAAATTTCCAGCTGAACATGAATACGCCAAGCTTTCAGCTTCGCCGCTTCCGCCTGTCTCTCCAGAACCGTGGCTGCTTGGCACAAGTAAAAAAAGTGCCGAGCTCGCTGCTAGAAACGGAATGGCCTATACGTTTGGACAGTTTATGAGTGAACAAGACGGTTCAGCTATTATTGATCAGTACAAACAGGCATTTCAGCCAAGGCGGAGCGGAGATCAGCCCTATGCAATTGTCACTGTATCGGTCATTTGCGCTGAAACAACCGAGCAAGCCCATCGCATCGCAACGAGCTCACTCGTATGGAAAATTCAGCAGGATAAAATGGAAGCAAAAGGCGTGCCTTCTATTGAAGAAGCGGCCAGCTATCCGCTTACAGAAGAAGAAGAGAAAAAAATGAAGAAGATGAAAGAAGCCATGATTATCGGAAATCCAGAAGAAGTACACGTCCGTCTTCAAGAAGTTCAAGCACGCTACGGAGCGGATGAACTCATGCTTGTCACCATTACGCATGATCCGGCTGACCGATTAAAATCATATGAGCTTGTCGCAGAGAAATGCAAAAAATAAGAGCCAAATGTCGGCTCTTATTTTTTATGCCCGTAATAGTACTCAAATAAGTGCTGAAATGCTTCTATAGCACGTAAAAAAGAAGCGGCGTCTTGGCGGTCTTCTATTAACCAGCACGTGGCTAATACAGAATGAGCGTATCCCCACAGTAAAATGCGTTTTTTACTTACGTTCAGTTCTTTTACAAATATATTGATTCGATGGTCAATTGCCTCTGCTACGTTTGTCTTAGGCAGATGATTTAAAAGAAAAGGGATAATTTCGTACTCTTTTTCTCCAATCAACCCTTTTGGATCAATTATTTTCCACGCTTCACCAGACTGTAAGATGTTATCATGATGCAAGTCTCCGTGAAGCAAAAAAAGCTGCTGAGAAGTCCGGTTTAATTCAGAGAAAACGGCTAGCGCGTGTTGAAGCGTTTCGGAAGAAAGAAAATCAATGCCGCTTGGATACATTTGTGTATACTCTCGAAGCTGCTTCTCTCTTTTAACGGCTGTTTCTTCGATAGTGGAGTCTGATTGAGGCATGCGCCACAGAGATTTCATGAGCCGAGCAGCGATTAACGCAGCCTCTTCTTTAGTTGATAAAGAGGAAAGCGGGCATCCGGGAGACAGCTTTTCAAGCAGTAGAATGCCTTTTTCAGCATCGCTGTCCACTATTTTTACCGTGTTCTCACCAGCTATTGCTGTCAGTGCTTCTTGCTCATGAAGCAGCTCTGAAGGCTCTACAAAGAGTTTTACAACTAGTTCGCTTCCATCTGCTTTGCGCGCAGGAGCAACAAAGTGGTAAGAAAGAGGGAAGTGACTGTGAATGGTGATATGCCATCGCTGTTCGCAGTAGCGAATCAGCTGAGGAAAGTCAGTTAGCCACTTTTGGCCTTTATGAGAGTGAAGGTGAGTAATTGTATCACAAAATGTTTGAGGCAACGTATGCATGCGTTTATCTCCTTTGTCGTTTCCAATTTTTTCTGATAAACTCATCATATACAGCCTACATAGAATCTGTAAAGAAGGAGGAGATCCTATATATGAAGACAAAGAAGGTGAAATCCCCTTGGGCTCTCGTTGGGTTTCCGGTTTATATCATTGGATTTTCACTTTTACTTGCTGAAGGCGCACCGGAATGGGTAGAAACAGTGAGTAAAATCATGATCGCTCTTGGAATCATTTTGCTTATTATTGCAGGAATTGATCTTAAAAAACGAAAAAAATCAGCACAAGCCTAAAAAACTGCCGTTTGGCAGTTTTTTTATTTGGAGAAAGGGTAACAGGATAACTAGATAAAAATGTTGAATTATTATTCTTTTTGATGTATAAATATAATATAGAAAGCAACGGTATTGAGAGGAGAATGAACGTGTCTTACGTAATAAAAAAAGAGGTTCCGTTATTTGAGCAGTTTGCTGCTTTGCATGAAGCGAGCGGATTACATAAAAGTAAAAAAGGCAATTATACAAAAGAACAGCTGTTTGAAGCGGCAGCCAACAGCTGGTTTAGAGTCGGTATTTATGATAATGAACAATTGATTGCATTCGGTCGTATGATTTCAGACGGAATTTACCAAGCGCTTATTTGCGACGTGATGGTTGATCCCTCGTACCAAAACAAAGGACTTGGAAAGCAAATTATTCAAGAGCTGTTGACGAAATGCCAAGAAAGCGGAATTGAATCGATTCAGCTGTTTGCAGCAAAAGGAAAGCATCATTTTTATAAAAAATTAGGATTTCAAGAAAGAGAAGAAGACGCGCCAGGCATGTCGCTTGTTATGTAAAAAAGCTCAGTGATCAATCATACTCACTGAGCTTTTTGTATTATGCCGTTTTTAAAACCGTACTTTTTTGGACTAAATTCCAAGCAACTTTTACTAAATAAACAACAAGCAAAACGTTTAGCATCGACGTAGCAAACATAGAAAACGGGTATGACGTGCTGTTTTGCATATTACTGTCGCCGTATAAAACAAAAAAAGTGTTCATAAAAATACTGATGCTAAATCCAAGGGATAAGTAAAGCAAGTTTTTGTCTTTTAAATAAATATAAGCCACTAAAGCAAGCGCTGCTGCTGGAAATAAGTAGCGTTCATGCATGCTTGAAGAAAACGTAAATACCCCTGAAATTTGAATAAGCGCTGCAAGAGCGGCGTATTTAAAGCTCCGTCCTTTTATATAAATAAGCCAAGAAAAAATAGTTGTCGCGACGATAAAAATAAGTCCCCACGTATGATAGCTGAAAAACAGCAGCGTTGCAGAGCTGTCTTTATAGTTTGCGCCTATTAAACTATAAAAGTTGTAGGCGTTAACAGAAGCATACGGGTACTCTCCAATGGTGGATGAAAATAAATCAATAATCCACGTTGGACTTTTTCCGACTGAAAAAGGCAATAAAATCACCCCAGCAGTGAAAGCCGCCGTTAAAGCAATGCCGAAGAAATGCTTCACTTGCTTCAGGCGAATGAGCTCGAAAAACAAAATAGGCAGGATAATAATCGCCTGCGGCTTCATTAAGACCGCTGCTGTAAAAATAACGGCCGACGCGTAAATTCGTTTTTCCGTAATCATTACAATGGCTAGGACAATAAGTAAAGTGAAAAATGAATCCACTTGTCCCCAAAACGTTGAATTAACTAAAATGGCCGGATTAAATAAATACCCAATTGCTAACAGGTATGCAAAAGAAGGTGCCAAGTATTTACGAGCTAAACGATAGAGTAAATAAGATGTGACAACATCTGCTAAAATAGGCGGAATTTTAATCAACAGCGAAAAATACTGCTGAAAATCCGGTAAACTGCCAACTTTCCCAACGATAAACAAGATATAAATATAAAACGGCGGATAATCGCTTCCGCTTTTAGCGTAGAAATTTGAAAAATGATTAGCCGCAACCGATGCCCAGTTTTTGAAAAGCGACGCATCCATATGAGAGCCTACCCACGGAATCAGTGCAATCCGAATAAATAAACCAGTGCCAAGTAATGACCATAAAATAACGCGAGAATGCCCTATCGAATGATGCCATTTCTTTTTCTTTACTAATCCGTAAACGAAAGCTTCTGCTATAAAAAAGCCCACCGTATAAAGAGCTAGCGGCGTTTCATAGTCTTTATTAGCTCCTTGACTTCCGGCACCGTTATCCATAGATAGATTATGAAAAGGCGTTACGTGTTCTCCGGAATTGCTGGGTGAAGCAGGACCGTTTCCTGAAGGAAGACGATGATCTCTTGAGTTATTATCAAGAGCAGATATACCATTCGTAATCTTTTTTAACTGATGACTTTCTTGAATTGAAAATAAATGTTCTTCTCCTTTATAGTGTGATAGTGAAACGATACTGAAAACAAATGCTAAAAGAAAAGCTGCAGTTACGATAAAAGCCGTTCTTTTTTGTAGTATGTTCATATAAAATCCTCCGATGACAATGTATCGAATAAGTAGTAGTGTGTCTCCATACTATAAGGGGAGTTGGTGAAAATAAAGTGAAACTTCTTTAATAAAGAGCGGAAGAGAGAGCATAAAAAAACAAGGCCTTAGAAGACCTTGTTTTTTATATTGCTTATAGTACAGCATCAAACTTATTTACTTTCCACTGTGAACCAGATTTATAAAATGTAACGGTGCGTTTTACACTTCCTCCGTCAACTGTTGGAACCGTAAATTGATAAGAGCGAACATCGGCGCGTTGATAAGTTAGTTTTGCTTTTGCTTTGTTCCACTCTAGCATGCTGAATCCGTCACCGACAGGACGAGCAAGCTTTCCATTATATGTGATGTAGCGATAATTTGTTAATCCTTTTTGAATAGCACTGTTTGTAAACGTTTCAGATAAGTAGCTTACTAGTTTGCTTTTTGTATTAAAATCTTGACAAAGATATGAGTACTGAGTGCCTTTATAATTAAATGTTTTTTGAGTACATAAATTACCTTTAGATCCATGAAGTGCATTCCAGAAATGGTTGCTTGCGTTTGCTGCAATTTTTACCGCATTAGTCGTTGATAGATTTTGTGATGCTGCTTGAGCTGTAACTCCTGTGCTTAGTGAAAAGAAAAGAGCAAGTGATGCTAAGATTATTCCAAATTTTTTCATTTCCATTTCCCTCCTACTCATTCATTGAAATATATGTAACATTCATGCTGTCAATATTACAATTGTTACATTTATATTACAATACTTCTTTAAAGAAATAAAGAGTATTTCTTATATATGTTTGAATTATTCCCGTATTTTCTTAAATAAAACGTAGAATTAAAAGAAAACATATAAACAGTATGTCAATTATGTGTCACATATTTCGTCTCTTTACAAGTTCGTATATAATAGGAATAAATCGATCAATATGCTGATTTAGATAAATAGGTCAGGCACAAAAGGAGAACGTAAACTAATGGGTGTTTCAGAAGTGACATCAGGAATTATTATTACCACTGCCGTAATTGCTATTGTGATTATTACAGTTGGTGTTTTGGCTACAATGATTGCGATTGCGAAGAAAGCAAATAAAAAGTAAGTGTGTAGAGGAGAGTTAGTATAATAACTAATTCTCTTTTTTTTGAAAAAAACCTATCGCTATTTTTATAATAAAAATGCATAAATAACGCGTGCATTATTCATAGAAAAAAGCAGGAAATTTACGTTTTGAAGCTAATAGATACATAAGGCAAGCTGCGCACTTTCATTACAAAAACAATGGAAGGGGTTCTAACAGACTTCAAGTGATATCGCCTATTTTATGTCATAATGAATGATATTCATTAACACAGCATCTTAGACGCACTTTATAACCAAATAATGAGGAGAGTGGTTGAGTTGCAACGACAAAAAGTAGCAGTGAATGGAGAAAGGTTAAAAAATACGCTTGAACGATTTGCCGATTATGGACGAACACCTAATAACGGTGTAACCCGCCTAGCGCTGTCAGAAGAAGATCGCCTAGCACGAGATTATTTTTGCTCATGCTGCCGGGATCTTGGAATGGATATTAAAATCGATGACCTTGGATGTATTTACGCCACGCTTGAAGGACTAGAAGATAAGCCGCCTGTTGTGATTGGCTCACACATGGACAGCGTAAAAAAAGGCGGAAGGTTTGATGGAATCCTCGGTGTAGTTGCAGGGTTAGAGTTAGTAAGGACGCTGGTTGAACATAATATTAAGCCGAAGGTGCCGATTATGATTGTTAACTTTACGAATGAAGAAGGAGCGCGTTTTGAGCCTTCTATGATGGCTTCAGGTATTTTATCGGGCAAGTTTCAAAAAGACGTTATGATGAAGAAGACAGATGTTGACGGCGTGACGTTTAAGCAAGCCCTTCAATCATGCGGATATGAAGGCGATAGAAGTAACCGTCTTACTGAAGCATCGGCATTTGTAGAATTACATATTGAGCAAGGGCCTATTTTAGAAAGAGAAGCCAAATCAATTGGTGTAGTCGAGTGCGTGCTCGGAATGGTATGCTATGAAATTGAAGTTACGGGGGAGTCAGATCACGCCGGTACGACGCCGATGGATATGCGGAAAGATGCGCTATTTGCAACTAATAACCTGATTGCTGAAGCTCGTCATGAGCTCGGCAGATTGGATTCAAATTTAGTCTATACAATGGGGCGTATGAACGTACTGCCTAATATTCATACCGTTATTCCAAATAAAGTGATTTTTTCGCTTGAAGCGAGACATACGGATGAAGATGTCATTGCATCCGTGGAAAAAATTATTCAATCACTGCCTGATCAAGCGGAGCTGTTAGAAGGGTGCGAAGTGCGGGTGACCAAGCTTTGGGGACGCGATACCGTGTGGTTTGATAAAACGGTTTGTGATGAAGTGGAAGAGTCGGTTCGTTCGCTAGGGTATTCCTACAAGCGAATGGTCAGCGGAGCTGGACATGACGCACAGTTTTTAGCTAGCTATATTCCGACGGCTATGATTTTTATTCCGAGCGTAAACGGAAAAAGTCATTGTGAAGAAGAGTTCACTCCTTGGGAAGAATGCGAAAAAGGTGTAAACGTACTTTTAGAGACGGTGATGAAGTTAGCTCAGAAGTAATGAGATAAAAGAGTAAACCTGCGGAGGTTTGCTCTTTTTTAGTGCTTAGAAAGACTGCGAACTATCGCATTGAACTTTTGGTTTATTATGGCTACAATAAATGAGAAGCATCGGGATGGATGTGAAAAAAGGATGTGAAAAAAAGTGAGATCTTCTCACTTGCAGAAATGAAAATTACTATTATTATTGCAGATGATAATTCGTTTATTCGAGAAGGAATGAAAATTATATTAAATACATACGAGGAATTCGACGTTGTCGCTACTTTAAAAGATGGTCAAGAAGCCGTTCAATATTGCAAGAATCACTCCGTCGATATTGCATTGTTAGATGTAAGAATGCCTGTTATGGACGGTGTAGAGGCTACAAAGCTTATTTCAGAGTCAACGAAAGCAAAGCCGCTTATTTTAACTACGTTTGATGACGATGAATATATTATTGATGCTGTAAAAAACGGAGCTAAAGGCTACTTGTTAAAAAATACAGAGCCAGAGCGCATTCGAGACGCAATCAAAAGCGTGTTCAACGGACATACGGTGCTGCAAGATGTTGTGCTTGATAAAATCAAATCGAGTTTAAACGCTGCAACTGAGCGCGAGTCAAAAGCGGATATGACACAGTTTACCGAGCGTGAAACAAGCATTATGACACTGATTGCCAAGGGGCTTTCAAATAAAGAAATCTCTAAAACCCTTTTTATTTCAGAAGGTACCGTAGCAAACTATATTAGTTCGATTTTAAGTAAAACGGGACTTGAGCACCGTACTCAAATTGCTATTTACTATTTAACCGGTAAAGGGAAGTAGGACTATGGAAGTCGGATTAATGATGACCAAGCTCATCCTCATGCTGTTTTTGGCTATTACGTACATTCAGTTTAATTATGTACACTCGATTTCAGCTATTGTGTTAGCACTGCTTCTTTACAGCTGTGTTAATATCGCCGCGTCTATTGTGAAAAAGAGCGCGTTCAAGCGCATGCTTATTGCTTTTTCAATTGTCCTTATTCTATATTGTGCGTATCAACTTCATCCTTTGTTTTTTCTTCTTTTGCCGCTAAACCTTTGTGAGCTTATTGGAGAATCAATCGTAAAAAAATGGATGGTGCTGCTTGTATTGCTTCCAGTGCTGCTAGTTCCCTCTGATATTAGAGCTCTGTATGTGTTAGTCGCTGCGTTTACTTTTTTTATTTACACAGGAGCAGCTATCTATCAAAAGCGGACAAACAATTATGAACAAAAGCTCGATGAAATGAGAGTAAGTATGCAAAAGCTGCAAAAGCACGTGAATGAAAATAAAGAGTATGTGAGACAGTCTCAATATGCTTCAAAATTAGAAGAGCGAAATCGACTATCGCAGGAAATTCATGATAAGATTGGTCATTCAATGACAGGAGCGCTTATTCAAATGGAGGCAGCAAAGCACGTAATGAAGCAAGACGAGGAAAAAGCGCTGTCTCTTCTTCAAAATGCGATTACAATTTCGAAAGAAGGCATTGAAGAAATTAGGTTAACGTTAAAAAGTATAAAGCCTCCCGCTGAGCAAATAGGAATCAGCCGTCTTAAATTATTTATTGGTGAATTTGAGGCTAAGCATAGTATCGCAATGCCTCTTGTATACAAAGGGAATTTAGATCTTATCACGCCTCTTCAGTGGAAAATTATTCATGAAAATATAACAGAAGCTATTACAAACGCTTTAAAATATGCAGAAGCAACGATGATTGCCATTGAGCTTCACGTACTAAATAAAATGGTTAAAGTAGAAGTCAAAGACAATGGAAAAGGCGCTCACTTGTTTCAAAAAGGACTTGGCATAGCAGGAATGGAAGAGCGCGCTGCTTCCATTAACGGAACGGTGATTGTCGACGGTACAAACGGATTTTCTGTTACCACACTGCTGCCGATAGGTGAGAAACTTCATACGTAAATAATGAGATTTCTCATGGGGAAAAGGTGAACTTATGCACTGACGTAAGTTTGCCTTTTTTTCATAAAATAAGGATATACCAACACACTAGAGGTGAAATGATGAACGTATTATCCATTCAAAAATTAACAAAGAAATTTGGAGATTTTATTGCGGTAGATAATTTATCTTTACAAGTAGAAGAAGGAGATATATTTGGATTTTTAGGAACAAACGGAGCAGGAAAAAGCACAACGATTCATATGGTAGCTAGTCTTCTTCAAAGCAACAGCGGCGATATTGAAGTACTTGGGAAAAATATAAAGAAACACCGAAATTTCGCAAAGATGAACATCGGAATTGTTCCGCAGGACTTAGCGATTTATGAAGATTTGACAGCCTATGAAAATGTGAAGTTTTTTGCAGGACTCTACGGATTAAGAGAATCACTTCTTAGCGAACGAGTCGAAGAAGCTTTAGCGTTTGTAGGGCTTTTAGATAAACAAAAGGCGTATCCGAAAAGCTTTTCAGGAGGAATGAAAAGAAGGTTAAATATCGCATGCGCAATTGCTCATCGCCCTAAGCTGATCATTATGGATGAACCGACGGTTGGCATTGATCCTCAGTCGCGAAATTATATTTTAACATCTGTAAAAAAGCTAAATGAAATGGGAAGCACAATCATTTATACGAGTCACTATATGGAAGAAGTAGAAGAGGTATGTACAAAAATTGCAATTATTGATCACGGCAAAATTATTGCTGAAGGAACAAAAGAGCAGCTGAAAGCGATTATCACCGATACAAAAGACATTTGGATTGAAGTAAAAGAAGCAGACGATATAGATTGCAGCGGTCTAAAGGAAATTCCAGGCGTAACAGCCGTTACGTATGAAGATGGAATCATTAAAATTAATTCAAGCGCCGAAGTGAATAACTTAAACAAGGTCATTCATTATTTAATGACGCATCATATCGAAATTAAAGCAGTTAAAGAACAAGCCCCTAATTTAGAGACGGTCTTTCTGACGCTCACAGGACGCAGTCTAAGAGATTTATAAAAGAAAGGAGGAATAACGAATGAATATTATTGCAATTGCTTTGAAAGAAATGAAAAGTGATCTGCGAGATAAGCGTGCATTTATCTTTATGATTCTTTTTCCGCTAGCTCTTGTCCTTATTTTAGGAACAGCTTTGTCTCAAGCCTTTAATAACGACATGACGATAGACGATAGCTATGTTCTCTATAAAATCGACACAAGTAATGAAGAATCTGCTGCTTTTAAGCAGTTTGCTGCACATGCAGAAAAATCGGGCATTCACTTTAAAGCGTTGAAAAAAGATCAAGATGGAAAAAAAGAAGTAAAAGAGCAGCATTATACAGCTTATGTAGAAGTGAAAGACGGAGGCATTAATCTCTACGGAAATGAAGAAAACAGCATTGAATTTAACGTGGTGCAAGGTATGTTAAGTACATTTGTTGATAAGTATAACGTGGCTATGGAAGTGGCCAAAGTAAATCCTCAGCAAGTCGAGAACCTGCTGCGTGCGTCTAAGCATGACTATATTCAAGAAACATCCCTTCATTCTCAAAAACAGCCAAATTCAATAGACTACTACGCTATTTCAATGACCACCATGATTGTTTTGTACGGATCTATCTCAGCGAGTTATTTAATTAGAGGAGAGCGTATGCGAAATACAGCAATTCGATTAGTAGCCGCACCGATTAAAACCGCTGAAATTTTTGTCGGGAAAATTTTAGGCACTGTTTTGGTTCACGCCATTTGTGTATTAGTCGTCATTATGTCGACTAAATATTTTTTTGATGCGAATTGGGGAGATCATTTACTCTTAGTACTCGTAATGTTAGTATCTCAGATTCTTTTTGCCATTAGCTTTGGACTAGGAGTTAGCTACCTTACGAAGACGGAAGCGGCGTCAAGAGCAATTATTATGGTTGTGATTCAAGTGTCGTGTATTGTGGGAGGAACCTATTTTCAAAATGGAGCTGGAGAAGGCTTCGTCAATGTATCACCTTTAACCTGGATGAATAATGGACTTATTAAATTGATTTATACAAATGATATCGGCGCTTCTCTTTCAGTTATCGGGTTGAATGTAGGCTTCTCTATTTTATTCTTGGGCACAGCCATTGTGCTTTTGAGAAAAAGAGAGGGGTTATAACATGAAAAATATCATGTGGCTTGTTACAAATATGCTGAGAAATATGCTGCTTAGAAACAAAAGGACACTTGTGCTTGTTATTGGTTTGCCTATTGCAGGTATTTTGATGTCCGTTCTTATTTATGGAAATACAGCAGGGACTTCGGTGAATATCGGAGTTGTCAATCACGACTCAACGGATATCTCAAAAGACACCGTTCAGTTTTTAAAAGGGCTGCATAAAACAAATGTTAAAATGCTCACGGCCAAAGAAGTGGATCATGAGATTACGTCAAAGAAAGTTGATGCTGTTATTACTTTTGAAAAAGGGTTTTCTGAAAGCGTCAAAGCGAACAAACCAGATCATATTACGATTACTTCGATAAAAGGAGCAGAAGTAACGGGCTTTATTAAGTCTTATTTGTATCAATATATTGATAATGTTTCTGCGCTTAATCAAGCAGCAGGCGGCAATGACGCTGCGTTTAAACAAATGTATGAGAGTTATCAAAAAGCGCCATTCCACGTCTCTACGCATGCACTCAAAGACAAAGGAACCGATCAAAACATTGTCAAGCAGACAATTGGGTATTTAATTATGTTTATGCTTTTTTCTGCCGTAAATCTATCGGCTCTTATCACAAAAGAAAAAGAGCAGCGCACGTATTTTAGACTGCTAGCTTCGCCAGTTAGCGCAAGGCAATACGTGATATCTAATGTTCTGGCAAATATGATTTTATTAACTTTGCAAGTAATGATTACACTTGTTTGTATTACGACTCTTTTTCACGTAGATATGAACATTCCTGTGTGGCAGCTGTTTTTTATTTTAGTTTTGTTTGGGCTAGTAGCCATCGGCTTGTCGCTTGTAATCGTTGCTTTTACAGAAAGTTCAAAAGCGGCAAACGGCCTTCAAACGCTTATTATTACGCCAACTTGTTTACTGTCAGGGTGCTTTTTCCCTCCTGAATTTATGCCGGATGTGATGCAGAAAATAGCCGACTTTCTTCCTCAAACGTGGGTATTAAGCACGTTGAAAAGTGTTCAACAAGGAGTCGCATTAAGCAGCCTATGGTTAAATATCAGCATTTTACTAGCTTTTGCACTCGTTTTTTTCCTGCTATCGATTTATAAATTAAATCGAAATAATACTGTTCAAAAGTTTATTTAAATGGTAAAGTCAGAGAATACCTCTGGCTTTTTTTGTAATTTTTAAAAAGTTTCAAAAAAAGATTGAAAAATATAAGATGAAATTTTAGAATGAAAGAGGAAAGGGGTATACAAAAAGAGAATAAATAGGGGAGAAAAACGAAGTTCATGTTGGTTTTTTGCACAAATAAATGAAATCGCTTACATAAGTCAGCATGAAAATACGGAAGGAGAGATTGTCAGCGAGATAACAAAGGGGGAAAAACAGTGGGAATTTATGAACTACTTGTACCACGCACGGTTTTATATGGAGAAGGATCATTTTCTAAAATTGGAGAACAAGCTGCACTGCTTGGGACAAAGGCACTGCTTATAAGTGATGACGTTATGGCGAAAGCAGGCAATGTAGAAACTTGTCGTCGTTACTTAGCAGAGGCTGGCATGGACTGTGCCGTGTATACAGGCGTAAATTCAGAGCCGACAGATATTCATCTAGATGAAGCGCTTGCCATATGTAAAACGGAGCAGTGCGATGTGGTTATTGCCTTAGGGGGAGGCAGCTGTATCGATACTGGAAAAGCGGTTGCCATTATGATGACAAATGAAGGGCATCTACGAACGTATTTTCAAAATCAACAAGATTTTCAAGGTAGTCCTCTTCCTTTGGTTGCCGTGCCTACGACTGCCGGAACGGGCTCAGAAGTGACGAAAGCGACGGTTATTACAGACACGGCGTACGATGTAAAAATGATGCTCGCAAGGCCTCAATTATTGCCTGATACAGCCATTGTTGATCCGTTATTAACTCTATCATGTCCAAAACACGTAACGGCAGCTACAGGAATTGATGCACTCAGTCATGCGGTCGAAGCGTATTTGTCTAAAAAAGCACATCCTTTTACGGATTCACTTGCGCTTCAAGCAATTGAGTTAATTATGAAAAATATTCGTCTTGTGTACAGAAATGGAGAAAATGTTCAAGCAAGAAACGAAATGGCCTATGCTTCTATGCTTGCGGGGATGGCGTTTTCAAATTCATCCGTTGCTCTAGTGCACGGTATGTCACGACCTATTGGCGCGTTATTCCATGTGCCGCACGGTATTTCTAACGCGATGCTCCTGCCTGCGGTTTTGGACTATACAAAAGAGGCTTCAATCGATCGTTTAGGTGAAATAGGACAAGCTCTTTTTCCGAACGTATCATATACAAAAAAAGAAGGAGCAGATGTGTTAATTGAAGCCATCAAGCAGCTTTGTATCGACTTAGAGATTCCTAATCTTCAATCGTGGGGCATTGATCGTCAGCTATTTTATGCGGCGGTTGAAAAAATGGCAGCGGATGCGATTCAAAGCGGAAGTCCTGCTAACCATCCGGTTGTACCGACGGCAGAAGAAATTATCCAGCTGTATTACACGTCCTATGAATATGAGTTTGAGTCTGCACTTTATAAGAAATAAGATAAATTCAAGACAAATTGAATGAGGGATGAAAGGGGAAACGTTATGGATTTGCTGATTATTTTGCTGTCTCTGGGGCTTTTGATGCTGGTTGCTTACCGCGGATTTTCAGTTATTTTGTTTGCTCCACTTTGTGCGCTGCTAGCCGTTATTTTAACGGAACCAAGCTATGCACTCCCATTTTTCTCAAACGTTTTTATGGAGAAAATGGTTGGATTTATTAAAAACTACTTCCCTGTCTTTCTATTAGGAGCAGTCTTCGGGAAGATGGTTGAAATGTCTGGAGTCGCTGAATCGATTGCGAAAACAATTGTTAAAGTCGTGGGGGCTAAACGTGCGATCTTGGCGATTGTTTTAATGGGAGCAATCTTAACCTACAGCGGCGTAAGTTTATTCGTTGTTGCGTTTGCAGTTTATCCGTTTGCGGCTAACTTATTCCGCGAAGCGAATATTCCAAAACGATTAGTACCGGGAACGATTGCATTAGGAGCTATTTCGTTTACCATGGATGCACTTCCGGGTACACCGCAAATTCAAAATGTTATTCCAACGACTTTTTTTAAAACAGACATCTATGCTGCTCCGACACTGGGGATTATCGGATCAGTTATTGTTTTTAGCTTAGGTCTTTGGTATTTAGAAAGTCGAAGTAAAAAAGCAAGAAAAGCTGGAGAAGGCTACTACGGATTTAATAATGAACTAGCAGCTGCTGCAGAGCTAGAAAAAGAGTCTGTACCTTCTACAGAACCTAAATATGAACCTAGCGTAGCAAGACAGATTTTAGCGTTTGTTCCGCTCGTGCTTGTAGGGGTTGCAAACAAATTTTTTACTGTTTCTATTCCAAAGTGGTACCCAGACGGTTTTGATTTTGCCAAAATTGGCCTTGAAGCGTTCGGAAAAGTAGATTTAACCGCAGTTGTTGGTATTTGGTCAGTGGAGTTAGCACTTGTTATTGGAATTATTACGACGATTGCGTATGACTGGAAGAGAGTGACCACCGGTTTCCAAGCGGGTCTTAACGCAAGTATTGGCGGAGCGCTTCTCGCTGCGATGAACACGGGAGCTGAGTATGGCTTTGGAGGCGTTATTTCATCTCTTCCTGGCTTTGCAACCGTTCGCGATGGTATTTCACATACCTTTACAAATCCGCTTGTCAATGGAGCCGTTACGACAAACATTTTAGCCGGTATTACAGGATCCGCTTCTGGAGGTATGGGAATTGCGCTTAGTGCGATGGGAGATAAGTATGTAGAAGCTATTAATCAATACAATATTCCTCCTGAAGTTATGCACAGAGTTGTAGCGATGGCATCAGGCGGTATGGATACGCTTCCTCATAACGGAGCCGTTATTACCCTGCTTGCTATTACCGGATTAACCCACAAGCAGTCTTACCGAGATATTTTTGCCATCACTGTTATAAAAACGCTTGCATGTTTCTTAATCATTGGAATCTACAGCTTAACTGGACTCGTATAACAAATAAAGAGGCTGAGTGTAGTTGAAGAAAGATCCGAACGATAAATCGTTCGGATTTTTTTATTGTTGCACTGATTTTGTATATCGAGCCTTTTGCTCTAAAACAGATTCTTTGACTTTCTAAACTGTAAGTATTATGATTACACTACTTTCTAGAATACTATATGCCGTTACATTAATTCTTAGCATGTTTATGAAGAAAGGAGAATGACTGTGAAGCTATTTGAAGGAAATTTAAAAGTAGGCGACTGGGTCAAAGGAAAGTCTCGCGACGGTGAACTTATATACGGATATATAAAAACGATTAATCCATCTAAAAAAGCCGCACTAATCAATGTAGTGAAAAGTGATGATGAAAAAATGGTCGGCACAACCATTGGCATGATGGATGAAAAAATAGAGAAGCTGCCCCTTCAAAAAACGGCGCACGAAGAGCAGATTCTTTCATTGATTGATCTTGCGCTGCTAACAAAAGACGAAGCTTGGTTTATTGAATTAACAGCTGAATTAAAAAGAGTACAAGATAAAAAGCAAGGCTGACATTCCTAGTAAAGGAATGAAGGCCCTGCTTTTTTTATTATTCCTAGGGGAAAAGCAGGAATGGAAAGCAGCTTGCGAGAAGAAGTAAATGACGACATTAAAAGAAAAGGTGATAAAAGATGAGTAAACGTGTCTTGATTTTAACAGGAGATGCCGTGGAGGCTTTAGAAGTTTTTTATCCGTATTATCGCTGTTTAGAAGAAGATATTCAGTGTACCATTGCCTCTCCCGTGAAAAAGAAGCTCCAAACGGTTGTTCATGATTTTCTTCCAGAAATGGAAACATTCACAGAAAAAACGGGATATAAAATTGATTCTCATGCTTCTGTAGATGAAGTGGATCCCGCTGATTTTGACGGACTTATTATTCCTGGAGGACGAGCGCCTGAATATATTCGAATGAACACAAAAGTTCAGGAAATTGCTGCTCATTTTTTAAAAGAAAACAAACCTTTAGGCGTTATTTGTCATGGTCAGCTCGTGTTAACGACGGTTAGAGAGTATCTCCAAGACAGAGAAGTGACAGCGTATCCTGCTTGCCGTCCGGAAGTAGAAGCGGCGGGTGCTATATTTGTTGAACAGACGCTCCACGTAGACAGAAACTTAGTAACCGGACAAGCTTGGCCGGATTTACCTAAATTTATGAAAGAGTTTTTTAACGTGCTAAAAAAAGCTGAAAAAGTGAACGCATAATAAAAAAAGCGGGCTGAGAGAAAACCATTCTTTCAGCTCTTTTAATTGATGATAGGTGAGGTGTAAACAACGTGCAGCTAGTGTCTGAACTGTCGAAGAAAATTATAAAAGAAGTACAGCTGGTGATGAAAGAACATGTAATTGTAACGGATCCACGCGGAATTATTATTGCATCAACAGAAGAAAAGCGGGTTGGTTTTTTTCACGAAGGTGCGTGGAACGTGATGCAAAAAAAGCAAAAACTATATATCTCTAAAAAAGAAGCAGCAGATTTAAAAGGAGTTAAGCCAGGAATTAATTTGCCTATCAGTTATCAAGGAGACATTATTGGCGTTATTGGCATTACAGGTACTCCAGAAGCTGTTGAGCCTTTTGCAGATATTATTCGAAGATTAACAGAGTTAATTATTCGCGAAGCATACTACATAGAAACAAAGGAATGGGAAAATAAAGGAGTAGAAGCTTTTTTTCGTGAATGGATTTATAGCCAGCAGGTAGATGCAGAATTTATTGAACGAGGTCATATTTTAGGAGTACAAGTAGACAGTCCTTATTGCTGCACGCTGTTTCAAATTGACTCATCTCTTTCGAAAAAGAAGCAGCAGCAGGTACAAGAAACAATTCGCTACTGGTTTGAAAGTCATAAAGGTGAAGGAGATTATATCGCAAATTGGGGATACGATCGCTTACTTTTACTGAAAGAAGCGGTAGGTGAAAAGGTAAGACAAGGATTTAAAGAAGAATTAAAAAAATGTCAGCAGTACATTCAAGCAAACAACCAAGTTATCATCACTATTGGTGTAGGAAAGCCAGCGGAGCAATTTAATTTGCATGCTTCATATGAAGAAGCAAAAAAAGCGCTTAAAGTAGCTTCAAAACGTCAAACCGTTGTTTTTTATGAGGAACTGCTGATGGATATGATTTTAGAAGACGTTTCTGAACCTGTAAAAAAGGAATTCTTAAGTCGAGTGCTTTCCGCTCTTTTAAAAGAAAAAGAGCTTCTCGAAACGTTGAAATGCTATTTATCCAATGATCAATCATTAAAAAAAACGGCAGTTGATTTACATATTCATATCAATACGCTTCATTACCGCTTGAAGCAAATGAAAGAACTAACAGACATTGATCCTAAAAGTGTAAAGGGTCTCACGCTTTTTTACCTTGCGCTGTCTCTACTAGAATAAGTGCGCTATTCATTAGATAAACATACAAAAAATGAGTTTTTAAAGCGCTTTTTTTTAGTTTTTTATCTATAGTCCCTCGTGGCTTCTGCAACTATAATAAGATTAAGAGATATATAAGGAGGAACGTTATGCTTAATGAACGAACAAAAGCAAAGCTCATTGAAGTTGTAGGATTGGCCAACTTTCAAGATAGCAGTGAAGCAAGACTCGTATATTCTTATGACGCAACCCCTAACTTTCAGTCGCTTCCTGATGCAGTTATTATGCCTGAAAACAAAGATCAAGTGAAAAGAATTTTAACGATATGCAACGAAGATCACGTTCCTATTGTGCCAAGAGGCTCAGGCACAAATCTAAGCGCAGGAACGTGTCCAACGCAAGGCGGAATTGTTCTTACCTTTAACCGAATGAATAAAATTTTGGAAATTGATGAAGAAAATTTAACCGCTACCGTGCAGCCGGGTGTTATTACGTTAGACTTAATTAATGCCGTAGAGGCAAAAGGTTTATTTTATCCTCCTGATCCAAGCTCTATGAAAATATCGACCATTGGAGGAAACATCAATGAATGCTCAGGAGGATTACGAGGCTTAAAATACGGAGTAACAAAAGATTACGTTCTTGGTCTTGAAGTAATTCTTGCAAACGGCGATTGTATTAAGACAGGAGGCAAGCTGGCTAAAGATGTAGCTGGCTACGATTTAACGAACTTGTTTGTCGGGTCTGAGGGAACGCTTGGCGTCGTGACAGAAGCCATTTTAAAGCTCATTCCAATACCTGAAACAAAACAAACTCTGCTTGCGCTGTTTGAAGACATGGACGCAGCTGCTAAGACGGTTTCAGCAATTATCGCCAATAAGATTATTCCGGCTACGCTTGAATTTTTAGATCAGCCGACGTGTGAAGTAGTAGAAGATTTTGCCCAAGTTGGGCTTCCAACTGATGTAAACGCTGTCTTATTGATTGAACAAGATGGCCCGCCAGAAGTGGTGAAGCGCGATATTGAAATGATTTCACGCATCTGCAGTGAAGGAAAGGCTGTATCGGTGAAAGTAGCGGCTTCGCAAGCAGAAGCAGAAGCGTTAAGTACAGCAAGAAGATCAGCTCTTTCTGCTTTAGCACGAATGAAGCCAACGACGATTTTAGAAGACGCAACCGTCCCGCGGTCTAAAATTAGTGAAATGGTCAAAGCGATTAATGAAATTGCTGTAAAATACAACGTTAAAATCTGTACGTTTGGTCATGCGGGAGACGGAAATCTGCATCCGACTTGTTTAACAGATGCGCGTGACGAAGAGGAGCTTCACCGAGTCGAACAAGCTTTTGAAGCAATTTTTCATAAAGCCATTGAGCTTGGAGGAACGATTACAGGTGAACACGGAGTCGGAGAAATGAAAGCACCGTATTTAGCATTGAAGATGGGCGGAGAAGGAGTAGCTGCGATGAAAGCAATTAAGTATGCTTTGGACCCGCAAGGAATTATGAATCCAGGGAAAATTTTTGCTAAAGACACGAGAAAAAGAGTGGTGGTTCGTTCATGACGGCAACAAAAGACATTCAGCAAGCGTTTAAAGAACGGTTAGATTATGACGAGTTAATGAATTGTATGAGATGCGGTTTTTGTTTGCCAAGCTGTCCGACGTATGGCCAAACCAATCAATATGAAGCAGCGTCACCGCGCGGAAGAATTGCTTTGATGAAAGGAGTTGTAGATGGGCTTATTGAACCGGATGAATCCGTTGAAAAACAATTGAACCTTTGCCTTGGCTGCCGAGCGTGTGAGCCTGTTTGTCCTTCGGGTGTGAAGTACGGACACTTATTAGAAGAAGCGCGTGATATTATTCAGCAGAAAAAACGACATAAATGGCCGGTAAAAGCGCTCAGGCATATGGTGTTTGAACAGCTTTTTCCGCATAAAGAACGATTAAAAAATGTACATTCTCTCCTTGCTTTCTATCAAAGAAGCGGCTTGCAAAAAGCTGTTCAAAAAACAAATATATTAAACGTCCTGCCCGGTAATTTAGCACAAATGGAAAAAACGCTTCCGCCTGTGCCAACAAAAAAAGAAATGAAGAAACGTCCTTTTTTATTTGAAGCAGAAGGAACAAGAGAGCGTACGGTTGCTTTTTTTACAGGGTGTTTAATGGACACGATGTTTATGGAAACAAACAACGCGACGATTGCACTTTTACAAAAAGCGGGGTGTAAGGTCGTTATACCAGAAGTGCAGACGTGCTGTGGCGCCCTGCATGCGCACGGCGGAGAAAAAGATCAGGCAAAAAAGTTAGCAAAACAAAATATTATGGCGTTTGAATCCATTCAAGCGGATGATATTGTTCTTAATGCAGGCGGCTGCGGTGCGCTGTTAGTGGAATACGATCATCTATTAAAAGATGAGCCGGAATGGAAAGAAAGAGCAGCGGTCTTTTCTGCAAAAGTCAAAGATTTCTCAGAGATTTTATTGCAGCAGCAGTTTGTAGAAAGACAAAAGTTATCGCTCCCAAGTCAAATTATTACGTATCAAGATTCGTGTCATTTAAGAAACGTGATGAAAACGTCCAGCGCACCGAGAAAACTGATCCAAGCGATTAACGGAACGGTGTTTAATGAAATGGAAAATGCGGCTCATTGCTGCGGATCAGCTGGTATTTATAACTTAACGGAACAAGAGATGTCTATGCAAATTTTAGATTATAAAATGGAAAAAGTGAAAGAAGCCCATGCCCATACAATTGTAACAGCAAACCCGGGCTGTCTCATTCAAATGAAGCTAGGCGTAGTCAGAGAAGGAGTAGAAGAAAGTGTAAGGGCCGTTCATCTTGCAGATTTACTTCTTGAAGCAGTAGAAAGCAAATAAAAAGGCCGGACGTGTCCGGCCTTTTTATTATTTGAACAGCTGAGAAACAATTTCGTACGAACGAAGGCGAGCTTTGTGATCGTAAATTTGAGCGTTAATCATCAGTTCATCTGCTTCTGTTTCTTCAATAAACTGTTCAAGCTTGACTTTAATCGTCTCAGGACTTCCGACAATAGAAGAGCCCAGCTGCTGTTGAAGAGAAGCTTTTTCAAAGTCAGTCCATAGTTCATCCATATTATCCACGGGAGCTTTTAGTTTACCCGGTGTGTTTCGAATTAAATTTAGAAACTGCTGTTGCATAGAAGTAGCCAAGCGTTCAGCTTCTCTATCTGTATCAGCAGCGATTACGTTTACACCTAACATTGCATATGGTTTCTCTAACACGTCGGACGGCTTAAAATAACGACGGTACATGTTAAGAGCTGTCATTGTATTATTAGGCGAAAAGTGACTTGCAAATGAAAATGGCAAGCCTAGCTGTGCAGAAAGCTGTGCGCTAAAACCGCTTGAGCCAAGGAGCCAAATCGGAATATTTAAACCTTGACCGGGAACAGCTTTAACACGCATCTGACTTTCTGAAGCAGGTTTAAAGTATTCTTGCAGTTCGGCCAGCTGTTCTGGGAAGTCACTGCCGTCGCTTCTGCGGTCGCGTCGCAGCGCCTGCGCTGTCAGCTGATCTGTCCCTGGCGCTCTTCCTAAGCCTAAATCAATACGTCCTGGAAATAGTGATTCAAGCGTACCAAAATGCTCAGCAATAACAAGCGGAGAATGGTTAGGAAGCATAATGCCGCCAGAGCCTACGCGAATGCGTGACGTGCCTCCAGCGACATGACCAATTACAACAGATGTAGCGGAGCTTGCGATACCTGTCATATTATGATGTTCAGCTAGCCAATAGCGGTTATACCCCCATTTTTCAGCGTGCTGAGCTAAATCTAATGTATTTCTAAGTGAGTCAGATACAGTTCCTCCTTCAACTACAGGAGAAAGATCTAACACGGAAATCGGAATATCTTTTAATGCTTTACTCATCAATTTCATCTTCTTTCTTTAAAGACTTCATAGGCCTTGTTATTTCAATGGAATACAAGTATTTTAACAAGAATCTTTCGAGTTCCAAAATATTTTGCTTCGGTTGTTTTTTTTAATTCCTTACTCTTTTATTACACAAGCTCCTAAAACGCAAAAAGCTTGTACGGTATAAGGCAGAAGCCGCCTCTTTCTATAAAAGACTGTCATATTTTATAGAAGAAGGGAGGATGAATATGGTTACTTTAAATGAACTAAAAAGCAAGCAGTACGATATGATATACAGTTTAGGCTATAACTGTTTTCCAGGGATATATATGAAAAAATATTCTTTGCGAAAACAAGCCGGGGTGATTGATTGGTGTATTAGCATTTCTCTTTCTCATGTCAATCAGCTGTTGAAAAATCGCTGTAAAGACTTATTTGTATATGAACACTTAACCTATATCAGTTCTTTCGGAGATGGTTCCACGCTTAGACTGCGTGATAAGGTGTATCAAATTGATTCTGCTCATGATTTTCCGTCGTCTATTAATATGGAGACTAACTGGCTTTCATATAATGAAGTCAAAGAAAAATATGAACGGAGAACGGAGCGATTTTTAACGTCAATGGAGACCAGTTCTTGTATATTGTTTATTCGTATGGGTGGAACGTATGAAGAAGCGAAAGAATTAGAGCATGTTTTAAAGGGAATGGTCAAAAACGATTTCTATATACTGCTGCTGACAAACAGTGAAAAAGAACTTTTGTCCGAAGCTAACTGGGACTTGCCTTATACATGTGTTTTACATGCACCTATTTTTTCAATGGACGTGCTGCGCGATGATAAAGTATGGGAAGAGCTCTTAAGCGGGCTTGTTATAAAATAAAAGAAACTCTTTTTGTGTAATACGGGAATGAAAAAGCTCGTTTTTTTCATAGACTTTGTTATATCTGTGTATCAAAGGAGATGAAAAGATGGAGTCCAATGTGCGGAAGGCGATAAAAGAAATTGTGTTGCTGCTGCTAGAACAAGATCAGCGCTGGAATGAGTATCTAGTACAGCTGGAGGATTTGAAAATACAAGTGGATTTGAATAGTTCCGCATATGAAGTTCTGAGAAAGATGACGGGTAATTACGAAGTGCTGCTTGAACATATGGATCTCATTCAGCAGTTTGAAAATCATTCTAAAAGTGAAACGGCGCTGAATGACTTAGTTACTATCGTTATGAAGCATTACTCATTAAAAAATTCATAAGCCTGCTTTGTGCAGGTTTATGGAGTTTAAGCTCTCAATGGAATTCGGTAGAGATAATCGTTTATAATAAGTACATATGGTGATGAAAGGGTGATCGATATGGAAGAGAAACAAGAAATTGTACCCGTTCGTACAGAGGAAACAGCCAAATATTATTCGGAAGAAAAATTTTGGGACAAGCTTAAAAAGTTTGGTAAAAAAGCGGGAGCAAACGTTGTTTATGCCGTACTGCTTTTATACTACACGCTGCAAAAGCCTGATATTCCTCCAAAAGCAAAAGCAGTGATTATAGGAGCGTTAGGTTATTTTATTCTTCCTTTAGATTTAATTCCGGACTTTGCAGCAGGAGTTGGATTTACAGATGATTTAGGAGCTCTGGGGCTTGCATTGATTCAAGTTGCCATGTACATTGATGAAGATGTTAAACTGAAAGCAAAAGAAAAAATCAAAACGTGGTTTTCAGAAGAACACAATTTTTCCATTATTGATGCTAAAATAAAGTAACGTTATGATCAAAATGTCATTATTAAATAAAGTGAGCAAAAGAAGGTGATAGATGAATCATCTTCTTTTTAACCGATAATATATAGGTCTTTATGACTATTTTAATCCGTTTTATGTAAAAAAAACAGGATTAAAATATTTTTTTCATTAAAATTTTAAGCAATGTAATTGAATAATTCCCCTACAAATGTTAAGTTAAAACATGTTCATAAATTCGTCACAGAAAGCAATATACAAATAAGTAAGATAGTTTGTAAAAACTTTGTGAAATTATGGAACTTTTTAACTGAGAGTTTCAAACTCTTAGAGATTCTTCCTCATCAATCAGAAGTCGCTTTCTTTCGTCACAAGATTAAGCATCTTTCATTTGAAGGTGTTTTTTTTCAGCCTAAGTAAGCCAACAACATGATTGTATGACAAGTTTTTACTAAGGTTGTAGAGTTACTGTATTGTATGACAAGTTTTATGTGATTTGATATTGATTAAATGAACAGTTTCGAAGTAAATAAATGATTGCAGAAAAACAAAGTCCATGCGTTTTCATGAACCATTATACGTTACTTCATATTTGTAGAGATGTTTAGCAAAAGGGGAGATGAATGGCCTGACGTAAACAATATCCATAGACAAGCCTTAGAAGATAATTATCTTTCTAAGAAAGCAAATTTATATGATTGATTCTAATCTAAACAATGGAGTGTTCAAAAATGGAAATTAGTCAAATCTTTATTATTTTAACCCCAATCTTTTTTGTTATTTTGCTAGGTTATTTAGCAGGATATTTTAAAAAGTTTGATGCAACAACATCTAAAGGGTTAAATACGCTTGTAACAAAATTTGCGTTACCTGCACATCTATTCGTTGGTATTACAACAACATCAAAACAAACGCTTATTGAAAAATGGCCGTTTTTACTAGCATTAGTTCTTGGTATTATTGGATTTTATGTTCTTTTCTTACTTGTTGCAAAATATGTATTCAAATACTCACTAACAGGCGCGTCTATGTTCTCTTTAAACTCTACGCAGCCAACGTTTGCGTTTATGGGTATTCCCGTATTAGGTAGCTTGTTTGGCGCGGATGTAGTAGCAATTCCAATCGCTATTACGGGTATCGTAGTAAATGCGATGCTTGATCCTTTAGCAACTATTATTGGTACGGTTGGACAGCGCGAAAGAAGTGAAGGGGATTCTGAAGAAAGCTTATTTAAAGTAACGATTAAATCAATCTTACACGGTCTTTCTGAACCGTTAGCTTGTGTTCCGTTAATCGCAGTAGTATTAGTGCTATGTGGGTTCCAATCTCCAGATTTACTATCAAGCAGTTTAGATCAAATTGGTTCAATTACATCTGGTGCGGCACTATTCGCAGTTGGGGTAACAATTGGTATCCGTAAAATTCAATTTAGCCCAGCGGCATTTGGTATTGCGATTTTAAAAGTGGCTATTCAGCCGCTTGTAATGTTAGGAATTGCAACAGCAATGGGTCTATCATCAGCTGACATCGTAAAATTAGTGTTATTAGTAGCGTTCCCAGGTTCAGCTGTAGCAGCGATGATTTCAGTGCGCTTTGATAGCCTAGCTGGTGAAACAGCTTCAGCATTCGTACTTAGTGCCATTATGTCACTTGTTACATTACCGCTATTAATTTCTTGGTTAATGTAGTCACATATATCAATATAAAATAAAAAAGGCTTTGCTATTTTAGCAAAGCCTTTTTTGTGCATCTATACTTAAAAAAGCTTTAAAAATTCTTGAGCGATTTTGGGGAGATAACTATCGGTGCGCCACGTAACTAAAGGCTCAATTACAAATGGATTATCTTCTATGCTTAAAATTTTAATATGTTCTAGTGAAAAAGAAGATAGCATCGAATAAGGAACAATAGCAGCACCAAGGCCACGACATACTAAATTAAGAAGCATCGCTGAGTCATGGCATTCGCATAAAATGTTAGGTGTTATATCCATCTTTTTAAATTCCTTTATAATGCGGTTGTATATGCTTATTTCCCGATTTGAACGAAGAAGAATAAGAGGGAGAGAAGCGATTTCAGCGACTGAAATCTTTTCTGTTGCATAACTACTTTCTTTGGGAACTGCTACAACAAAGACATCTGGTGCAAGTGTTTTTGTTTTTACCTGTTGATAAGGTAAGTCTGTAGTGGTGACTGCTACATCAATCTTTCCATCCGTCAACAACTCATTTAAATGAGCTGGTTCGTTTTCATAGATATTAAAAGTACTGTTTGGATACTGTTTTTGAATAAGAGCTAGCTTATCGAGAACCGTTGATGCACAGTAGATTGTACATCCGACTTCAAGCTTTTCATTTGTTACGTTTTTACATTCCTGTACTTCCAATACTGATTTTTCGACCCTTTGCACAATTTCTTTCGCTCGTTTTAAAAAAAGCTCTCCTTCTGCCGTTAACAATAAGCGCTTGTTATTGTTTCGTTCAAAAAGCAAAAGGCCCAGCTTATTTTCGAGCTGCTTTAGCTGTCTGCTTAAAGGAGGCTGAGCCATGTGCAGACGCTTGGCTGCTTTAGTTACATTTAATTCTTCAGCTATGACAATAAAATAATGCAGCTGTCTTAATTCCACTATATTCAACTCCATACTTTAAAGGTATTATTATATACTTTATCAATATTTTAATTGTATGGAAAATAAGTGTAAAGTTAAATGTGTAACCAAAGCAGAGAGGAGGAAAAGAAATGAAAATAGCTGTAGGAATAACAGGAGCCACAGGAGCTATTCTAGGTATTCGAATTTTAGAGCTTTTGAAGAAGGCTTCTGTTGAAACGCATTTAGTCATGTCGTCTTGGGCTCATGCCACAATTAAGCTGGAAACACCGTATAGCGTTAGGCAAGTAGAAGCGCTAGCAGATTATTGTTATTCATATCAAGACCAAGCAGCAAAAATTTCGAGCGGTTCATTTCGTATAGACGGAATGATTGTAAGTCCTTGCAGCATGAAAACATTAGCATCTATTCGAATGGGACTAGCAGATAACTTAATAGCAAGAACGGCAGATGTGATGTTAAAAGAAAGAAAGCCACTGGTGCTACTTCCTCGAGAAACGCCTTTGAATACGATTCATTTAGAAAACATGCTGGATCTCTCAAAAATGGGAGCTATCCTCGTGCCTCCTATGCCAGCTTTTTATAACAAACCTGAGACAATTGATGATATTGTCACGCATATTGCTGTTCGAACGTTAGATCAATTAGGAATTGAGCTTCCTGAGGCAAAAAGATGGAATGGAATTAAACATTTATCACAAGGAGGAAAATAAACATGGCTTATAAAGACTTTAGAGATTTCCTTGATACGCTACATAAAGAAGGGCAGCTGCTGACGATTACAGATGAAGTGCAGCCAGATCCGGATTTAGGTTCAGCAGGTCAAGCCATCAGTAATTTAGGAGATCAAACGCCGGGATTATTATTTACAAATATTTATGGATATAACAACGCAAAGGTAGCTCTAAACGTAATGGGTTCCTGGTCAAATCACGCGTTAATGATGGGACTGCCTAAATCAACTCCTGTAAAAGAACAGTTCTTTGAGTTTGCTCGGAGATATGAAAAATTTCCTGTTAAAGTGAAAAGAGAAGAAACAGCGCCATTTCATGAGTGTGAAATTAAAGATGATATTAACTTATTCGACCTTTTGCCATTGTTCCGCTTGAATCAAGGAGACGGAGGCTACTATCTAGATAAAGCGTGCGTTATTTCTCGTGATCAGCATGATAAGGCGCATTTCGGCAAACAAAACGTAGGTATATATCGTATGCAGGTCAAAGGGAAAGACCGTCTAGGCATTCAGCCCGTGCCACAGCATGATATTGCCATTCACTTGAAACAAGCCGAAGAAAAAGGTGAAAACCTCCCTGTATCAATTGCTTTAGGATGTGAACCCGCGATTGTCACAGCAGCTGCTACGCCGCTTCATTACGATCAATCAGAGTATGAAATGGCAGGAGCTATTCAAGGTGAGCCGTACAGAATTGTGAAGTCTCAGCTTTCTGATTTAGATGTACCTTGGGGAGCAGAAGTGATTTTAGAGGGAGAAATCTTAGCTGGTGAACGTGAGTATGAGGGTCCTTTTGGTGAATTTACAGGTCATTACTCCGGTGGCAGAAGCATGCCTGTTATCAAAATCAATCGCGTATACCATCGCAAAGATCCTATTTTTGAAAGTCTATATATCGGTATGCCTTGGACAGAAACAGATTATTTAATTGGAATCAATACAAGCGTTCCTTTATATCAGCAGCTAAAAGAAGCATATCCTGAAGAGATTGAAGCGGTGAATGCGATGTATACTCATGGTCTCGTTGCTATCATTTCAACGAAAAGCCGATACGGAGGATTTGCTAAGGCGGTTGGTATGAGGGCATTGACTACGCCGCATGGATTAGGATATTGCAAGCTAGTTATTTTAGTAGACGAAGATGTGGATCCGTTTAATTTACCGCAAGTCATGTGGGCGCTATCGACAAAAATGCACCCAAAACATGATGTTATAACAGTGCCTAATCTCTCAGTTCTGCCACTTGATCCAGGATCTGATCCGGCTGGTATTACAGATAAAATGATTTTGGATGCTACAACACCGGTTGCACCAGAAACAAGAGGCCACTACTCGCAGCCTTTAGATACACCACTTGAAACTGAAAAATGGGAAAAAATCTTAACGAATATGATGCAAAAATAAACAAGGAGGAATCGACATGCATACTTGTCCAAGATGTGAAGCCAAACAAGCGAACTTAGTATCTAAATCACCAGTTGAAGGAGCCTGGGAGATTTACTTATGCAACGTGTGTTTGTTTACCTGGCGTTCTTCTGAACCTGAGACGATCACCAATCCTGAAAAATACCCTCGACCATTTAAAATCAATCCAAAAGACGTACCGCTGGCAACGCACGTGCCTCCTGTGCCACCCCGATCTTAATGAGCAAAGGTGGTAAGTAAAATGAATAAAGCAGAGCTGCCAAAAGCCGTGCGCGTATTTTTAAATGGAAAAGACTTAGAAAGGAAACAGCATGATGCGATGCTGCTATCTACAGTGACATCCGAGGGGTTTCCTCATGCAGCAATGATTAGCGCAGGAGAGCTGGTAGCTATTAGCTCTTCGCGCGTCAAGCTGTTAGTATGGAAAGATACCACGTCTTCAAAAAACATGATACAGAATCATAAGGCAACCGTTACATTAGTTGTTGAAGGCAAAGCTTATTACATTAAATTTTGGCTAAAAAAAGAAGCTCCTGTGTTATCAGGCTATGAGCTATTTACGGGAGAAGTAGCCGCTGTTAAAGAAGATTACGCAAAATATGCAGTTTTAACATCGGGCATTCAATTTCAGCTTCATGATTCCAAAGAGATACTGAGCCGCTGGAAGCAATCAATTAAGGCTGTTCTTTCTACTGAAAAAACCGATTCTTAAAAATAAGAATCGGTTTTTTAGCTGTAGTGAAATTTTTTCAAATAGCACGCTAGCTGCACTTTTAATAGATGTTCACTATTTGTAAATGATATGTTCATTTTATCTTCGATTTTCTTCAACCGCTGATAGAGTGTATTAACGTGAATATGAAGCTGCTTAGCTGTAAGTGAAGCAGAACGGTTGTTATCAAAATACGCTTCTAGCGTTTGCTCTAAAGGTTCATCATTCAAATGATTGTTTTTAAGAGGGACAAATACTTCATCAATAAAGGTTTTTACTTCTTCTTTCGATTGATTAATAAATAACCGGTTAATTCCTATTTCCTCATACAACATGCATCCATCTTGCTGCTGAGACAGAAGGTAAGAGACAGCTTTTTCAGCTTCACTATAACTTTTTTCTATTTGGGTAAAGTGAGAATAACGACTTCCAATCCCTATTTTTACATGACATTCATTGTAGTAACGCCATTTTGAGAGTGAATCTTCTAATTGTTTGATAATAGCATGATGGTCTTCATAAGAATCAAGCGTGAATACAATGGTTACTTTCGTGTCGAATCCGTATACGACCGGCGCTTTTAAGCTGAAAACCGATTTGATGTCAGATACAAGGCGATGAAGATGTAAGTTTAAGAGCTGCAGGTCCGCCTGTGAACGAATGGTAATAAGAGCGACTAGAATATGCTTTTTTGTATCAATGTTTAGCTCATTTGCTTTTTGATACAGTAAAGTGGTGTCATAACATGATAAGTATTCACTAAATAGTTCATGCGTTCGCTTGTAAAATAAATCGACTAACGTTTGTTTTTTCAGCATTTCTAGTGCAATAACAGAGCTGCTTTGTTCGAGTGCCACTTGATCTAGAGAGGAAAGATCTTCTTGATTTGTCTGCAGAATAACTAACCCTAAGAGCGTATCAATGCCGTGTATCGGTTGAATGTAGACGCTGTGCTTCTGGTTGTGTGACTCAATAGTATAAAAGCAAGCTTTTGTATGTAAAACAAAATGCGTGTGAAATTCAGCTGTTTTTGTGTCTACATCAAGAAATTTTAAAAAGCCATAGGTCTTATTATCAACAAAATCTACAATGGTGACGGGAGATGTAACCATTCGGCGTAATTCGGTAAGTATCGGTTCAATTCCTTTACTTTGAAGTGAAACGTTCATGAATGTGCGATGAATTTGATCGCGGCGTATTAAAAGTTCATTTTGTTTTTTTACATCTTCAAAAAGCGCTGAGTTTAAGAGAGCAATCGAAACTTGATCGGAAAAGCTTTCTAACAATTCTTTATCCTCTTCATTTAAAAGAGGAGTTGTACCGTTTTGATAAATAATGAGTACGCATACCGTTTGTTCTTCCATGCAAATTGGGACAGAAATAATAGATTGAATGTGTGTAAATGTATAGGACTGATTAAGATAGTGAATATTATCGTCAGTCATAGTAGAAGAATCGCGTACTATATCCTCTAAGTTCGTATACATATAGCTTTTATTATGCTGAAATGTCTTTCCGATAATTCCTTCGCCAACTTTCATTTTCATGTTTTGAATTTCATTGTTTGGCCCCCCGGACCAGGCGCGAGGCAAAAGAAATTCAGTTGAAGAATCAAACATCCACAGCACGCCCATATCCGCAACAGAAATAACTGAAAGAGCATTTTCTAGAATTCTTGTTAATAGATAGTCAGAGTCTTGTAAAAGCGAGATTTCCTTAATGCTTTTCATAAGTACGTTCAAAATGTGCTCATGCCGCTCTAGCTTTTTTTGCAGCACATAAGGAGAAAAGTTAGCGGATAGCTTCTTTATTTGTTGTGGTGTCCAGTCATGCTTAGCAAATATGCGAACAACAAACGCATACCGGTTTGGAAAGGATAAGTAAATTTCTTCGAACTCTTCATATGCGATATGCTTTTGAAAGGAATCACTGCCGTTATGTAGGCTAGTGGGAGGAGTGTAAGTCAGGGATGAGCATAAAGAACTGGAAAAAATCATGTTAAAATTTGCAGAATCAATACTTGTCCAAATTTGATAAGAACTGTTTTTAATAATAGATGTAAGATAACCTTTCATATTAGCTAATAAATCACTCATATTAACAACCCCTTATAGACTACTTAATGTAAAAAAATACATAGTTATAGTTCTTATTATATAGAAATGCACATTGAAAAAATAGTCAGAATTTTTTAATATTTATGTAACGAATCGATTTGTTACAAAACATTACATTAAATGGAATAAAAAGGAGATGAGTGCATTTATGCTAGCAAGGTCGAACTGGAAATACATCATTTTATTTTTATTATTTTTAGGCTGGTCGCTTGGAAACTTAGATCGTTTTATTATTAATTACGCTATTTTAGATATCTCGAAAGATCTACACCTTAATGCTTCTTCTACAGGCATCATCTTAAGCAGTTTTTTTGCAGGATACGCACTGATGCAAATACCTGGTGGGTGGCTAGCAGACCACTTTGGGTTTAAAAAAGTCATTACAATCGCCGTGCTTTTATGGTCTTTGTTTACGGTTTTTACCGGAATGGCCTGGTCTTTTGCTTCTATTATTATCATTCGCTTTTTATTTGGATTAGGGGAAGGGAGCTATTTTCCATCTGCGTCAAAAGGAATCGCAGGGTGGTTTCCTCAGCAAGAACGCAGTAGAGCCATGTCTTTTTTGTTATCGTCAGGTACGATTATGGGCGTGGTGACACCGATTCTGGCGACGCAGCTGATGCAAACAATAAGCTGGAGAAGTATCTTTTATATCATAGGAGCCATCGGGCTTGTTATTACAGTTCTGTTTGTTTTTTTACTAAAAGAAAAGCAGCAGGGGGAAAAAAGAGAGGCTTCTGCTATTCCTGCTAAGCAGATGACATTAAAAGAAATTATCAAAACCCCGATGATTTGGAATTTATTTATTGCCTATTTCAGTATTTACGCTATTAACTGGGGGCTCATGTCGTGGATGCCTACATATTTAGCTGAAGTAAGACATTTGAATTTAACGGACATCGGTTTTCTTTCCGCTATCCCAGCATTTGTAGGCATTATAGGAATGTTTGTTAGCGGCTTTATTTTAGACAAGCTTCCAGAAGGAAAAGACAAGACGATAGCAGCGGTTTTTGGTTTACTGATGGGCGTTTTTCTTTGCTTAATGGCTATTTCACCTAGCGTAGGCATGTTTATCGTTTTTCAAAGCGCAGTAACTTTACTGTTTTCATTTAATGTGATTTTAATCGCTTCAGCTCCTTTAAAAATGTTGCCTGAATCAGTGGTCGGTTCAGCAAATGGTTTTATTAATACAGGGGCTCAAGCAGCCGGCGTATTAACACCAATGCTTATTGGTTTTTTAGTACAATCGTTTGGCGGGTCTTATAATGCAGCGTTTGCTTTATTAATTATCTGCGCTCTTGTCTGTGCTATTTCGTTGTTTTCGATTCGACCTGCAAAAGTGGTAGTGAACGCACAAAATGCTGTTAAATAATGAGGGAAAAAGGAGAGTGTCTCATGGATATTGTCAAAAAAGTCGAACAACTTATTGAACAAAAGCGACACGAGCTAACTCAAATCAGTGATCAAATATGGGAATATGCAGAAACGAGGTTTGAAGAGTATAAGTCGGCACAGCTAATTTGCGACATGTTAGAAAAAGAAGAGTTTACGCTTCGTACACATATTGCTAACCTTGAAACAGGTTTTATTGGAAGTTACGGGCACGGTTATCCGATTATCGCTATTCTTGGTGAATATGATGCGCTTACCGGGCTGAGTCAAAAAGATAAGTGTGCAGTAGCAGATCCAGTCAAAAAAAATGGAAATGGCCATGGATGTGGACATAATTTACTTGGCGTAGGCTCACTAGCAGCTGCGCTTGCTGTAAAAGAATATTTAAAAGAAAAAAATGTTCCGGGGACCGTTCGATACTATGGATGTCCAGCTGAAGAAAGTGGATACGGAAAGACGTATATGGTACGAGAAGGATTTTTTCAAGATGTGGACATCGCCTTTTCATGGCATCCGGCTACCGTTAATGGTGTCATGCATACGTCATCGAATGCGGTTATGCAAGCAACTTTTAAATTTAAAGGAAGAAGCAGTCATGCAGCTGCTAGTCCTCATCTTGGAAGAAGCGCTTTAGACGCGGTAGAGTTAATGAATATTGGTGTAAATTATATGCGCGAACATATGATAGACGAAGCGCGGGTGCACTATGCAATCACAAACAGTGGAGGCATCTCTCCTAATGTTGTTCAAGCAGAAGCGGAAGTGATGTACTTAATCCGTGCTCCGAAGCCATCTCAAGTACAAGAACTTTATGAACGGGTTGTGAAAATTGCAAAGGGAGCAGCTTTAATGACCGAAACGCAAATGGAACAGGAAATTCAAGGAGCTTGTGCGAACCTGATTCCAAATCAAACAATGGAGCAGCTGATGCATAAACAAATGATGCAGATAAATTTGGCTGAGGTGAAACATGAAGAAATAGTCTTTGCCAAAGCTATTTACGAGTCTACATCCGCTGAAGACAAAGAAGCAGCAAAAAAACAAGTGGGTTCACTGCTAGACAGAGCTTTAGCAAATCATCCAGTCTTCAATCAAATTGCTCCTATGTCTAAAAATGTTTCCTTCATGACAGGATCAACTGATGTTGCAGACGTTAGCTGGAATGTTCCCACTGCACAGTGCGTGACCGCAACGTGGGCTTATGCTACGCCGTTTCATACATGGCAAGCTGTTGCTCAAGGGAAAACGGAGTATGCCCATGATGCGATGTTATTGGCTGGAAAATCCATCGCGGCTACGGCGATTGAAATGATAGAAAATCAAGAGCTGATTAGTCAAGCTAAACAAGAGCTGGAGGATAGACTAGAAGGGGAAAGCTATGAATGTCTTGTGCCTTCACATATACAGCCACCTAATTACTCAGAAAGTGAGGAGGAAGACTACAGCGTGGTATAAAAAACGAAGCGGGAAAAACGTATTTTGGCGTAAGGAAGATTCGGACGATGAATCGTTCGGATTTTTTTATTGTTAGGTTGAACACAGGTTTCATTTATCCCGTTTTTTCGTCTTTAGATTGTATTGATGTAGTTATGCCTCAATCTCTTTTTTTGTTTTCATTAAAAATAAATGGTTAAAAATATATCTCTTTGCTGAACCTAACCCTATCTAATTGTTCACGAAAAGAGGTAAAAACATGAGAGCATATAAAGTAGAAAAAGATGGGTCAATTTCAACTTCACTAAAAGGAAAATCAGTTTTATCCACTTCTTATTTAAATAAAGGCTCTGCTTTTACTGAAGAAGAAAGAGAAGAGCTTCATCTGCAGGGACTTCTTCCTCCAACGGTCTTAACGTTAAAAGAGCAGGCAAAAAGAGCATATGAGCAGTTCGAAAAAGCGCCGAATGATCTTCAAAAAAATAATTCGTTAAATGATCTGCATAACCGGAACGTTGTGTTGTTTTATCGTTTATTAACCGATCATTTAAGTGAAATGCTTCCCATTATTTACACGCCTACTGTAGGTCAATCTATTCAAGAATACAGCCATGAATATCATCGTCCTGACGGCTTATATTTATCCGTAAATGAAGCGGACAGATTAAGTGAGGCGATTGAAAACTTAGGGCTCGACAGCGAAGATATTGATTTGCTTGTAGTCACGGATTCAGAAAGTATTTTAGGAATTGGGGACTGGGGAGTAGGAGGGATCAATATCGCAGTTGGAAAGTTAGCGGTCTACACAGCTGCAGCAGGAATTGACCCAAGCCGCGTACTGCCTGTTGTTCTTGACATGGGGACCAATAATAAAAAGCTTCTTGAAGATCCTTTGTATTTAGGAAATCGTCATGAACGAGTAAAAGGAGAAGACTATAATCGTTTTATCGCTCAATTTGTAAAAGAAATAACGGCCAAGTTTCCTAAAGCGCTTCTTCATTGGGAGGATCTTGGTAATATTAACGCGCGACACATTATGAAAGAATACGGCGATAAAATTTTAACATTTAATGATGATATTCAAGGAACGGGAGTAATTACTCTTGCAGCCGTTTTAACAGCCGTCCGTATTACAGGTACGCCTTTAAAAGATCAGCGGGTTGTTGTATTTGGACCGGGATCTGCTGGAATTGGGAATGCTGATCGTATTCATAGTGCGATGATGCTTGAAGGGTTATCTGAAGAAGAAGCATATGATCGTTTTTGGGCATATGATTACAGAGGTCTGTTAACGGAAGATATGGAAGATTTAGCTCCTTTTCAACAGCCATATGTTCGCCAAAATGAAGAGATTAAAGAATGGGAAAAGGGCGATGAAAATAAAATTTCACTGTTGGAGCTTGTCAAGCAAGTGAAACCAACGATTTTAATTGGAACATCAGGCGTCACGGATGCTTTTACCGAAGAAATTATTAAAGAAATGGCAAAGCATGTAGAGCGCCCGGTGATTATGCCGCTTTCAAACCCAACTAAACTTGCTGAAGCTGTTCCGGAAAATATTATAAAATGGACGGAAGGAAAAGCCCTTATTGCAACGGGAAGTCCATTTGAACCCGTTGAATATAACGGGCACACTTACGAAATCGGACAGGCTAATAATGCATTTGTGTTTCCTGGTCTTGGTTTAGGTGCAATTGTGGTTCGCGCTCAAAAGTTTACTGAATCTATGTTTGCAGAAGCAGCCAATGCAGTAGCGCGTATAGCAGAAACAGATACAAAAGGAGATACGCTTCTTCCAAATATTAAAGATCTTCAAAAAGTATCAAAGGCGGTTGCTGTGGCAGTTGCCGATGCTGCTGTAAAAGATACCGTAGCAACTGTTACCGAAAAAAATGTAGCTGAACTTGTAGAAGAAGCGGTATGGCAGCCTGTTTATAAACCTGTTAAGCCAAGAAATGAATGAGGTGAATGATAAATGAGCATAGGTCAAATTTTTCTCATTCTCGCGCCTATCTTTTTTGTCATTTTGCTTGGTTATTTAGCAGGGCATTTTAAAAAATTTGACAAGCAAACGTCTAAGGGGCTTAACACATTAGTAACGAAGTTTGCGCTTCCTGCACACTTATTTGTAGGTGTGACGACAACACCAAGAAAAACACTCATAGATGAATGGCCGTTTTTAGTTGCGCTGATTTTAGGCATCGTCGGGTTTTATCTCATTATATTGCTCATCGTGAAGTATGCAGGGAAGCATACGCTAACTTCTTCTTCTATGTTTGCTCTAAACTCAGCTCAGCCAACGTTTGCTTTTATGGGCATTCCGGTACTTGGAGGCTTGTTTGGTGCAGGTGCAGTAGCGATTCCAATTGCCATCACAGGAATCGTGGTGAACGCGATTTTAGATCCGTTGGCAACGATTTTGGGAACCGTTGGCCAAAGGGGAAGAAAAGAAGGGGAAGAGAAAACAAGTTTATTCAAAGTAACGGTTCATTCTATTTTGCATGGTCTATCTGAGCCTTTGGCATGCGTCCCGTTAATTGGAGTGATTTTAACGCTTTGCGGCTTTCAGTCACCTAAACTGTTACAGGATATGCTTGATCAAATTGGAAGTATTACATCCGGAGCAGCTTTGTTTGCGGTAGGAGTAACGATTGGAATTGGAAAAATTAACTTCAGTAAAGGCGCGCTCGGGATCGCTGTCTTAAAAGTAGCGGTTCAACCGATCGTTATGCTCGGAATTGCAGTATGGATAGGGCTGTCTTCAGATGAAGTGACAAAAGCTATTTTACTGGTAGCTTTTCCTGGATCTGCTGTAGCTGCGATGATTGCTTTGCGGTTTGAAAGCATGGAAAACGAAACGGCATCTGCTTTTGTTATTAGTGCTATTTTATCGCTGGTTACGCTGCCGCTTCTTATTTCTTGGCTTATGTAAATAAAAAAACGAAAGAGGGAAATTCCTCTTTCGTTTTAAGACGGATTAATAAGCTAATGCGAATAATCCTTTGATATGAGATAAGTAACGAACGTTACTTGCTTCTTTCATAAGTGATGCTGGTAAACCTTTTAATTGCGTTTTGTTTCCGCCGATTGTACCAATTGCATCTTTGCGTCCAAGACTTCCTAGTGTACCAGAGAAGACAGGAACGAATGATTCCATTGCTCCGCCGCGAATAGCTACTGCTAAGTTCACGCCTACAACTTCACCCATTTGCCAAGCTAATTGAGCAGTAGGTGGGTAAGGGCGACCTTCTGGACCCATTACAACCGCTGAGTCACCAGCAAGGAATACATCTTTATGAGATGTAGATTGTAAGAATTCATTTACAAGTGCACGACCGCGGTTTACTTCGATACCTGAGTTAGCAACTACAGAGTTACCTTGAACTCCGCCAGTCCATACCATTGTTTTTGTTTCAATTTTGCTGCCGTCTTTAAGTTCAACAGTTGTAGCATCCATTTTTGTTACAGGTGTACCAGTAACGAATGTAACGCCACGTTTTGTTAAGCTTGATTGAGCGCGCTCTACTAATTCAGCAGGGAAGCCTGGAAGAACTGTAGGAGCTGCTTCTACACAGTATAGAGAAATTTCTTTTGGATCCACACCGTGTTTTAGACATAGGCTTGGCATTAAGTCAGCGTATTCACCAACAAGTTCGATACCTGTTAATCCGCCACCGCCAACTACGATTGTACCGTCAGCTTTATTTTTTGTTTTGCTGTATTCAGCGATACAAGCTTCTACGTGTGCACGTAAACGGTTTGCATCATTTACTGATTTAAGAACGAAGCTGTGCTCTTCTAAACCAGGGATACCGAAGTAAGCAGTTTCACTACCTAAAGCTGTAACAAGGTAGTCGTAGCTTAATTTTGTACCATCTTCAAGAGATACTTCACGTTGATCTGGTGAAATTTCTTTTACCGTTGCAATTTTTAAATCAACGTTGTAGTTTTTAAGTAATTTATCAAGTGGTAAAGCTACCGCTTGTTCAGAAACGCCGCCTACAGCTAGACGGTGTAATTCTGTAATGATTTGGTGAGTAGCAAAACGGTTCACTACTGTAATTTTTGCTTCATCCGCACTTAGGTGTTGGCGAGCTGTCATTGCAGTTAATAAACCACCGTAACCGCCGCCTAAAATTAAAATATGTTTTGACATAGTCGATCCTCCGTCCACACTTTTTAATGAAAATTATTTTTGTTTTTCGTTTGTAATGTCTAAATACGCTTGTGCAAAGCGGAATAGTTTTTGAGCTTGTGGATCTTTAAGCATGCGTAATAAACCGAATAAACCGATTGAATTAGAAGCATTTGCTTCTGCACGATCGTTTGCTTCGATTGCAGTAGCTGCAAGACCTTTTACTGTTCCTTCTACTGGCTCGATAAATTCTTTTACTCCACCAAGTAGATCTTCTTTTAATACGTCGTCAGTTAATAATGATTGCGCAACGTCGTAAGTTTTTGTAAGCACCGTTACCATTTCAGATAATTTTGGTAAATTATCTACAAGAACAGTAAGAGCTTCTTGTACTTCAGGCTTTAACAATTGATCTAACACATCCGCTTGACCTTTGTTAACCGCCGCTTCTGTTTGTACAGCAGCATTTTCCTCTGCAGCTGATTTTTGAATAGTTGATTGAGACATGAAAAGTCCTCCTTTGCTGGATACTGTTGCATATGTAGTTCCTAGTTATCTGCTAGACTTTCAAACTACATTGTGAAGTTGTGAAATCTTGCACATAATTCTATTTTAATTTTAATACGAGATAAAATCAACTCATTTCGTTGAAAAAATAAGTGAAGAACCTCGTAACCCTTTGTTTAATAAAAGTTTATAAAAAATAAAGCGAATAATTGCCTAGGTAAATAAAATTAAAATAGGGAACTAACATGATTCCTCTTCCTACGATAAAACAAATAACGTCATATTTCAACACATACGAACTTAATATTCTATAAGTATTAAAAAGATAGGGCGCATTTACTATTTAAAGAGTTTTCAAAAAATTACATTGACTTACTATAGTGTTCTACATATAATCAGAATATAACATCTTATGTAAGGAGATATAACATGGTTATAGTGGATGAACTTTATCATAATGTGGTCATTACATTGCCTCAATTAAAATTAATTGAATTTATAATGAAGTTAAAAGAAGCTAAAGCACAAGAAATAGAAGATATAAAAACGAAAATTAGTAAATACGAAGAGAAGAAACGTGCTGAAGAAGCTTGGTATCAATCACTATCACCGTTTCGCAAATTTTTTACCGGGCGTCCTTTAAGTCAGCATCAAGCGGTCGAGTATATGGTATACGTAAAGGAACGCTTTAAAAAAATTGATCACCTTAAAGCACAAATGCGAGAACTTCATGAAGTTCTTGAATTAATAAAAGCGGAAAATGAAGAAACAAGTGAAATTACGCTTTCGCCTGCTATTGTACAAGAAATAAAACGATTAAAAAGCAGTGGAGGCGTTGGGATATGAGTGTTAATGAACTAAGTTTAGGGATAAATACAACGTGGGTTGTATTAACAGCCGCGATGATTTTGCTAATGGAAGGCGGCTTTGCCTTGCTAGAGGCAGGTTTTGTCCGCTATAAAAATAGCGTCAATATTATTATGAAAGTATTCGCTGATATTACAATAGGAACGCTTTGTTTCTATTTAATTGGGTTTGGATTAATGTACGGAGATGATTTAGGCGGAATCGTCGGTAAAAGCGGTTTTGCGCTCTCAGGTAATTTATCGCACCTTGACATTCCAATTGGGCTTGAAACATTTTGGCTGTTTCAATGTGCGTTTGTGATTGCGGTCATTTCTATCGTTTCTGGAGCGGTGGCAGAACGAATTAATTTCCGCGCATATCTTTTATATGCGATTTTAATGACTACATTTATTTATCCTATAGCCGGCCACTGGATTTGGGGAGGCGGATGGATTAGTAAGTTAGGGATGCTTGATTTTGCCGGTTCGGCAGTTATCCATGCTCTTGGCGGTTTTTCAGCTTTAGCAGCTGCAATAATGATTGGACCGAGAAAAGGGAAGTTCACGAAAAATGGAATTAGTTCTGTTTCTCTTCCAAGCAATTTGCCGCTTGCATCAGTGGGTGCTTTTTTATTATGGTTTGGATGGTTCGGGTTTAATGCAGGAAGTACGCTAAGTGCCACTGACGTTAGAATTGGTCACATTGCTATTGTCACAATGTTATCAGCAGCAGCAGGCGGAGCAGCTACTTTATTTTATACTTTATTTCGCTACAACCGTTCAGATGCACCTTCTGTGATAAATGGATCGCTTGCCGGACTTGTCGGCATCACGGCCGGGTGCGCTTTTGTAAATACGCCATCTGCTATTTTTATTGGAGCTGTATCCGGCTTATTAATGATGGCAGCTACAAACTGGCTCGAAGCACGTCAAATCGACGATCCTGTAGGAGCTTTTCCTGTACACGCTGCTTCGGGAATATGGGGCACGTTGGCTGTGGGTTTATTTTCTACAGACGGCGGTGTGTTTACAGGAGGGAGCTGGACGTTATTAGGTGTTCAACTTCTCGGATTAATTGCTCTATGCGCTTGGGGATTTGTTACGACGTGGATAGGGTTAAAGGTTATTTCCTTGGTGGTTCCGCTTCGATCTACGGAAGAAGAAGAAGAAGTGGGCTTAGACATCAGTTACCACGGTATCATGGCAGCTCATCAAGCTCCTGAATTTATTGAATATGAAAACTACTATGCGGAAGTAAAAGAAAAAGCCGCAGATTCGTAATAAAAGGCCGCGCCTTATAACAAAAGGGCGGCCTTTTTATGTGGAAAAAAAATAGATGTAAAATACTTGGTTTAAATGATTGAAAAGTCAGAATATTTGTGTTATATTATAAAAAAGCCAAGGAGTTGATTTCTTATGAAAAAGAATTTACTTAATTCACCGCAAAAATCCAACGGAAAGGTGCTTGATGCATTATTCGCTGAGATGATTTTAGACAAGGCGATTGCAGAATTTCGTAAAGCACAGCTAAAAGAAGAAATCGACCGCACGCTATTGATGAAAAATAAAGAAGAGTTTTTAAAACTCTCATCAGAACTTAAACAAATTTCTTAATTACTTACTATACTTCACACACCATCTATTTTAGATGGTGTGTTTTATTTTTGAGACCTACTAAAAGGGATTAATTAGTAATAATTATGGACCTCCATGTACGCTTAATGGGTTTACAGGATCTCGAAACGGGGAAACCGTTCCAGAGTTCAAATTTGATAACTATTATCCACCAGCAAACGGAGCGGAACTATATCAAGTGGTAAATGGGGAAGAAGTACTTTTAGCTACCTACGTGGCAGAAGAAAAACGATTTGTACCAGCGGTTGCTAAACCAATGTAAAGGAATGTTTTTTTATGATTCGAAAAGGTTTGTATGCAGCATATAATGAACGAGACTACGAATGTTATGAAACGGAAAATGGGTGTGTAAAGCTGATTAGCTATGATAAAGGCGATGTAGCAAATGGATTCATTCCATACAATGACACGACTTTTACAAAAGAAGTTCCTCGTGATGCTGTTGAAGAAGTGTTTTTTGTAGCTCCGTATGCTACTTATCAAAATGAAACGTTTGATGTGTCAGCTGCTTCTGATGTTCGAGTGCTTTTGACCACATCTGAATAAGAAAAAGCTGATAAATATCATTTTCAACGAACGGATAAATATCTATATGAAAAACGTGTGTTAAAGGAAGAAGTGAAGTTAATGGAGAAAAAAACTCCTTATTCATAAAACGCCACAATAAAAAGAGGATGCATTTGCATCCTCTTTTTATTTAATCAATTTTCTTGAAGTGTTTCTGTTCGTATTATCATTTGTACGAAGGAAGGTAATGCCAAGACCGATTAATCCTCCTACAATAGCAGGAACTACCCAGCCGAGACCCACTCCATACATAGGTAGAATCGATGTAAACAGATCGTTTACTGCGGCAATTTTGAATCCAGCAGCATTTAAGCCATCAAATAAACTAACGATAAACGTGAACAGAAGGCTTACTTGGTAAACTTCAGAACGTCCTTTAAATAAAGGATGTAAGAATGTTAAAGCAATTAACACAATAGCTAACGGATAAATAGCTGTTAAGACTGGAACCGAAATAGCGATTAATTCCGTTAAGCCAAAGTTTGCTACAACGGCGCTGAATGCTGATAAAATGACAGCAATCAACTTATAAGAAACCCTTGGAAACAACTTATGGAAGAAAGATGAACAAGATGTTACAAGGCCTACACTTGTTGTTAAACAAGCAACGGTAATCATCAGACCTAAAAGAATTCCTCCGTAAGAGCCAAAGTAGTAATTTGATACTTCAGCCAAAACCGTACCTCCGTTATCAAGACGTCCAAGCTCTGATACGCTTGAAGCACCCATATAAGACAATGCACTATAAATAAGAGCCAAAATAACGGCAGCGATAGCCGTAGCTTTTGCACAAATTGTGATGATTTGTCGGTTGGTCTTTGCTCCTTTTTCTTTAATTGCATTAATAATAATAATTCCAAAAACAAATGATGCTAGTGTATCCATTGTTAAATAACCTTCTTGGAAGCCTTTAAAGAATGCGTGCGTTGTATAAGCTTCGCTTGGTGCTTCAAATTTTCCAATTGGGTTCACAACGGCTACAACTACCAATATTCCAATAAACGTTAATTTAATAGGTGTTAAAACTTTTCCTACTAAATCGACAATTTTCGCAGGATTTAGCGAAAAAAAGCACGTAATCGTAAAGAAAATTACCGTGAAAATGATAAGGGGAAGGTGACCTGAATTTTCTGATAAAAAAGGCTTAACGCCAATTTCAAACGAAACACTTCCCGTTCTTGGCATTGCAAAAAGCGGTCCAATTGCCAAGTATAAAATCGTAGTAAAGATAATACCGAAAGCTGGGTGTACACGACTAGCTAAAGACTGCAGATCCTCTTTTCCGGAAAAACCAAACGCGAGAACGCCTAGCAGAGGCAGACCTACACCCGTTACTAAAAATCCAGCATTTGCTGACCAAATATTGCTTCCAGCAGACTGACCTAACATTGCAGGGAAAATTAAATTACCTGCGCCGAAGAATAGGGCAAAAAGCATAAAGCCAATAACCACTATAAATGAAAAAGGAACTTTGTTTGACACATTAAAACCTCCAAAATTATAAATGCTTTTTATTATCGTGTTGAATAATTAAAATTTTCAGAATTTTATATTCGAATAATAAAAATAAACATGTATCGTATTATACTAACCTAAAATGTATATTTCAATATAAAATTTTATTTTTTTAATTTATTCGCTAAAATAGCAAAAATAGAAAAATACGCAGCGAAAAAATCTCGGTATACAACAATCATTTGATATGATAAAACAGAACTGTAAGTTTTAAAAATTTGCATGTGCGGCCTTACATTTTTTTAGTAAAGAGCTGTTTACATAAGGTGCTGTAAGGGTGTATATTTATACACGGTTCGTTGAACCGCATATGCTCAATGGATGAAAGTCAACTGTGCGAAAGGAGCAAGAAAGTGAAAAGGTTAGGTCTAGCAACTCAGATTCTAATTGGACTGATTTTAGGCGTAGCTGTAGGTGCTATCTTTTACGGAAGCGATACGGCCATTTCTATTTTACAGCCAATTGGAGACATATTTATTCATTTAATTAAGATGATTGTCGTACCGATCGTGATTTCAGCATTAATCGTAGCGGTCGCAGGAGTAGGCGATATCAAAAAATTAGGTAAGCTTGGCGGAAAAACAATTCTTTATTTTGAAATTGTTACAACCATTGCGATTGTAGTGGGGATTATTGCCGCGAACTTATTCCACCCTGGTGCAGGGGTTGATATGGGACATATTGAAAAAAGCGATATTTCTCAATATGAGGCAACGGCAAAAACGTCTGAAAGTACAGGGATTGCTCAGGAGCTTCTTCATATTGTTCCGACAAACGTCTTTCAGTCGGTAGCAGAAGGCGATCTTTTACCAATCATTTTATTTTCCGTACTGTTTGGTGTAGGCGTAGCTTCGATTGGACAGAGAGGAAAACCTGTTTTAGCTTTTTTTGAAGGCGTCTTGGATGCAATGTTTTGGGTAACTAATTTGGTGATGAAATTTGCTCCAGTAGGTGTATTTGCACTTATTGGTGTTAATATTATAAAGTTTGGTGTCGGATCACTTATTCCATTAGGGAAATTAGTGTTCGCCGTTTACTTCACCATGATTTTCTTTGTGCTTGTGGTTCTTGGAATTATTGCTAAAATGGCTGGAACAAGCATGTTTACGCTCATAAAAGTGTTAAAAGACGAGCTGCTTCTTGCTTTTACAACAGCAAGTTCAGAAGCCGTTTTACCATCTCTTATCAAAAAGATGGAAGACTTCGGTTGTTCTAAATCGGTTACATCGTTTGTTATTCCAACAGGCTACACGTTTAATTTAGATGGTTCAACCATTTATCAGGCGCTGGCATCGCTGTTTATTGCTCAAATGTACGGCATTGACCTTTCCATTATGGATCAAATTCAGCTCCTTCTTGTGCTAATGTTAACCTCAAAAGGGATGGCTGGTGTACCAGGGGCATCGTTTGTAGTTGTACTTGCTACGCTTGAATCTATGGGCTTCCCTCTTGAAGGCATGGCATTTATTGCAGGAATTGACCGCATTCTTGATATGATGCGTACCACAGTTAACGTAGTAGGAAATGCTTTAGCTGCAATTGTAATGTCCAAGTCTGAAGGCGAATTTGATAAGCAAAAATCATTAAATTACACAAATGAATTAAAGAAATCAAACATAGCTTAAAACAAAAAAGCCGGGCAGCTGCCTGGCTTTTTTGTTTGGAGCTGCCTGTTATCTTTTTTGAAACATATGGTAAAATAAAAGAAATGAGAGACAAAGGAAGTGTCATAATGACGGAAACTGTTCAGTTAATTAAAAAGCTTGTTTCGATTCCCAGTCCTTCTGGAAATACAGAAAAGGTGATTTCATTTGTCGAAGACTATGTAAAAGAGCTAAATATTCAAACGTATCGCAATCGAAAAGGAGGCTTAGTCGCTACTATTCCCGGTAAAGATACGGATCATCACCGCATGCTGACGGCTCATGTCGATACATTAGGTGCTATGGTAAAAGAAATCAAACCGAGTGGACGTCTGAAAATCGACTTGATTGGAGGGTTCCGCTACAATTCCATCGAAGGAGAATATTGTGAAATCGAAACGTCAGCAGGAGAAGTATTTACAGGGACCATCCTTATGCATCAAACATCTGTTCATGTGTATAAAGATGCAGGTAAAGCTGAGCGAAATCAAGATAATATAGAAATTCGATTGGATGAAAAAGTACATAGCGCAGAAGATGTTCGCAGTCTTGGAATTGAAGTCGGCGACTTTGTTTCGTTTGATCCTCGTGTAGAAATAACAAAAAGCGGTTTTATTAAATCTCGTCATCTCGATGATAAAGCAAGCGTAGCTTTATTGCTTCAGCTCGTGAAAACAATTCAAGAAGAGCAGATCGAACTGCCATACACTACGCACTTTCTTATTTCAAATAATGAAGAAATTGGATACGGAGGAAATTCGAACATTACGCCTCAAACGGTAGAATACTTAGCGGTTGATATGGGTGCCATGGGAGATGGACAATCTACTGATGAATACACCGTGTCTATTTGTGTAAAAGATTCAAGCGGCCCATATCATTACGGTTTGAGAAAGCATTTGGTGGAGCTAGCTAAGCAGCATGATATTCAGTACAAATTAGATATTTATCCGTTTTACGGATCAGATGCTTCTGCTGCTATTCGTGCCGGGCATGACATCGTACACGGCTTAATTGGTCCAGGAATTGATTCTTCTCATGCGTTTGAGAGAACGCATCAAGATTCATTGAACCATACGTACAAGCTTCTTTACCACTATGTGCAATCGAACATGGTTCTGCTTTAAGAAAGGAATATTTAATTAGTGTATTTTTATGCAAAACAAAGAGCAGGACGGGACAGTGATGTCTGTACTTTCCTTTCCTAAAAAAGAAGCCGGCTGTCCGGCTTCTTTTTTTAATAAATACTATATATTTTTTTACTGGTGAAGCAACAGTTGGTAAAAAAAGCACCTTTTTTAAAGAGGTATAATACGGCTTAAACCTTTTGTACATTTTGTTCATTTACAGAAGTTAAAATGTTTTTAAATTTTTAAAAGTTTCTTGTGACAAGTTTTGTAGAATGGGTTTTCAAAAGGATATGGTTTCGTCATAATGTGGATATAGCGATCACTACAATAATCGGAGGCGAATCTTTTCATGTGGGTACTGACGGTATATGCTGGAAAAGAAATGAAAATGTTTGAATTTGAAACTGAAACGCAGGCGAGAGAAGCTTTTGCAAAAACAAATGGCTGTAAAGTTCTTTCAGAAGTCGTGTATTATAATGATCCTCATTTAACATTAGTAGCTATATAATGAAAAAACAAGAGCTGACTTTATGCTCTTGTTTTTTTATAGCTTCTTGTATCTTACGAAAAGAATAGAGTTGAAATAAAAAAAAATGTACGCTATGATATGGTAGTTACTTCTATTATTCTGATAGTTTAAAAGGTTCATATATATCAAACAGCAACAGTAAAGATGCCAAGAAGGCTTAATAGGGAAACTGGTGAAAGACCAGTACTGCCCCCGCAACTGTAAGTGTGGACGAACGAGTATAACCACTGTGGAAAAATCACGGGAAGGTTCTCAAGTAGAATGATACACAAGTCAGGAGACCTGTCTTTATTGTGAAGTTTCTATTTCTCCGGGGAGCGGGAAGGGAAACGTTGGCTTAAAGTGGCATTCGTGTACACTTTTATTCTGACGTTTTACCCGCTCGCATATTAGCGAAGCGGGTTTTTCTCGTAGCACAAAACTACATATCGTGCAAAAAAGGTGCGCAATGTTCACATTGCGTTAAATGGGAAGTCTGGTGTGAAGCCAGCGCGGTACCCGCCACTGTGAAGAGGAGCTGATTGCATATGCCACTGTATTCGGGAAGGCGCAATCAGGTGATGAATCGAAGTCAGGAAACCAGCCTTTTTCTAATGCGAAGCTTACCCTACGGGATATAGGTGGAAGTGCAAAAACTTAGTTTGAATTTTTCTGCGCCTCTATCATTGATAGAGGCGTTTTTTTAGTAAAGGAGCGAATAAGTGTGACGACGTGGAACTTAAATGGAACAAAACATCACGTATTGATTTGTAATGGAAGCAGCTGTATGAGAAAAGGTGGAGAAGAAGCCACGCAAGCTATTCGAAATAAAGTGACTGAACTGAATCTAGATGAAGCGGTTCACACAACCCGTACGCGCTGTAACGGAAGATGCAAAGATGCTCCTGTAGCTATCGTGTACCCTTCAGGAGATTGGTACAAGCAGGTCACTGAAAACGTAGCTCATCGAATTGTTGAAGAACATTTAGCAGGAGGCTGCAGCATAAAGGAATCACTTATTTATGAATATGATCAAAACGGTTTTGTTTCTCCGGAAAAGAGTGACTCCATAGAAGGAATTGACAAAGTAAAAAGTAACGCATAAAGGAGGAGCTAGCATGAAAGGTAAACTGTTAGTTATTGGATTCGGCCCAGGAAGCTTTGAACATATTACACAGCGAGCAAGAGAAGCCATTCAAGAAAGTGATATGATCATTGGTTATAAAACCTATGTGGAATTAATTCAAGGACTATTAACGAATCAGCAAATTATTAGTACAGGAATGACCGAAGAAGTAAGCCGTGCACAAGAAGCCGTAAAGCAAGCTGAAGCGGGAAAAACCGTGGCGGTCATTTCAAGCGGAGATGCAGGAGTATACGGAATGGCCGGCCTTGTGTATGAAGTGTTGATTGAAAAAGGATGGAAAAAAGAAACGGGCGTAGAGCTGGAAGTGATTCCTGGCATTTCGGCTATTAATTCATGCGCATCCCTCCTTGGGGCGCCCGTGATGCATGATGCCTGTACGATTAGTTTAAGTGACCACCTTACGCCTTGGGAGTTAATCGAAAAACGAATCGAAGCAGCTGCACAAGCAGATTTTGTAGTAGCTTTTTATAATCCGAAAAGCGGAAGACGCACAAGACAAATTGTGGAAGCGCAAAGGATTTTATTAAAATACCGTTCCCCCGATACGCCTGTTGGTCTTGTGAAAAGCGCTTATCGTGACCGCGAAGAAGTGGTAATGACCAATTTAAAAGACATGTTAAATCATGAAATAGGCATGCTGACTACCGTTGTTGTCGGAAATTCATCTACGTTCTTTTACGATGACTTAATGATTACACCGCGCGGGTATCAGCGGAAATATACCCTCAACCAAACAGAGCAGCCGCTAAGACCGCATCAGCGACTTCGAAAAGAAGCAGAACCATGGGCTCTTGATCAAGAGGAGACTGTAAAGCAAACGGCTTCAGCTATTGAAGATGTTCAGAATACAAAAGAAGAAAAAGCGGCTTCACGAGCTCTGGCAGAAGAAGCGCTTCAAGCAATTTTAGGTGAAACTACTTCACCGGTCGTACACCAGCCAATTGAGTCTATTTTTGAAGTGGCAGTTAGTCCAGGGCTTGCAAATAAGAAGTTTACGCCCGTTCAAATGACAACACTAGCAGAAGTTGTTGGTGAAAAAGGTACGATGGAGTATACGCCTGACCATCAAATCAAACTGCAAATTCCAACGGCTCAGCCAGATGTGATTATTAAAAAGCTCCAATCAGCTTCCTTTTTACTATCTCCAGTCGGAGACGTGTTTACAATTAAAGCGTGTGATTTTTGTGATGGAGAAAAAAGCGACGCCATCCCGCATACGGAACAATTACAAAAGCGTCTCGGTGGAATGGACATGCCAAAAGAGCTGAAGCTTGGTATTAATGGATGCGGTATGGCCTGTTACGGTGCTGTTCAAGAAGATATCGGCATTGTCTACAGAAAAGGTGCGTTTGACTTATTTTTAGGGGCTAAAACGGTTGGACGAAACGCCCATTCAGGTCAAATTGTGGCGGAAGGCATAGCGCCCGATGACATTGTTGAAATAGTGGAGAACATTGTCCATGAATATAAAGAAAAAGGTCATCCAAATGAGCGGTTTCATAAATTCTTTAAGCGTGTGAAGAATGTTTATGGATTCGACTATCAAGATATAACACCAAAAATAAAAGTAGAACCAGCTCCGTGTGGAGATTAAAAATGGGAGGGCATTATATGAAATCAGTTTTATTTGTCGGTCATGGAAGTAGAGATCCTGAAGGGAACGATCAAATTCGCGAGTTTATCTCGACTATGAAGCATGATTGGGACCCATCTATTTTAGTAGAAACGTGTTTTCTAGAGTTTGAACGTCCGAATGTAAGTCAAGGCATTGATACATGTGTGGCAAAAGGAGCGACAGATGTAGTTGTAGTTCCAATTATGCTCTTGCCAGCTGGCCACTCAAAAATACATATTCCGGCGGCTATAGATGAAGCTAAGGAAAAATATCCACACGTAAACTTCGTGTACGGACGTCCCATTGGCGTTCATGAAGAAGCCCTTGAAATTTTAAAAACGAGATTACAAGAATCAGGAGAAAATTTAGAAACTCCAGCTGAAGACACGGCTGTTATTGTCTTAGGGCGAGGAGGAAGCGATCCTGATGCAAACAGTGATTTATATAAAATTACGCGCCTTCTTTGGGAAAAAACAAACTACAAAATCGTCGAAACTTCTTTTATGGGCGTGACCGCTCCATTGATTGATGAAGGAGTGGAACGATGTTTAAAACTGGGCGCTAAAAAAGTGGTTATTCTTCCGTATTTCTTATTTACAGGAGTACTAATTAAGCGTTTGGAAGAAATGGTGAAGCAGTATAAAATGCAGCATGAAAACATTGAGTTTAAGCTAGCCGGCTATTTCGGTTTTCATCCAAAACTGCAGACAATTTTAAAAGAACGTGCTGAAGAAGGATTAGAAGGCGAAGTGAAAATGAACTGCGATACATGTCAATATCGCCTCGGCATTATGGAGCATATTGATCACCATCATCATCACGATCATGATCATGATCACGGGCACCATCACCACGATCACCATCATGACCATCACCACCATGAAGATAAGGTCGGCGAGTTAAAATGATTTTATTGTTAGCGGGAACTAGCGATGCACGTGCATTAGCTGTTCAAGTGAAAAAAGAAGGTTACGACGTTACGGCGACGGTTGTAACCGACAATGCAGCAATCGAATTACAGCGAGCAGAAGTGAAAGTGAAAATTGGACGTCTCACACAAGAAGATATGATGACTTTTATAAACGAACATGGTGTAAAAGCTATTGTGGATGCAAGTCACCCCTTTGCCGAAGAAGCATCTAAAAACGCCATCGGTGCGGCTGCTGAAACATCGATTCCTTACATACGCTATGAGCGGGCTTCGCAGGCTTTTACCTACGACAATATGACGATGGTTTCTACGTATGAAGAAGCAGCTGAAGTAGCAGCTGAGAAAAAAGGAGTTATTATGCTGACAACAGGCAGCAAGACGCTGCAGGTTTTTACAGAAAAGCTCCTTCCTCTTTCAGATGTACGGCTTGTTGCTCGTATGCTTCCAAGGCTGGATAATATGGAAAAGTGTCAGCAGTTAGGATTGCCGCAAAAAAATATTATTGCTATTCAAGGTCCGTTTACAAAAGAGTTTGATCAAGCGCTTTATAAGCAATACGGAGTGACGGTCATGGTCACAAAAGAAAGCGGAAAAGTTGGATCTGTGGATGAAAAAGTGGAAGCAGCTAAAGAGTTAGGCTTAGATATCATTATGATTGGGCGACCGAAAATTGAGTATGGGACCGTGTATTCCACGTTTGAAGAAGTGGTTCATGCTTTAGTAAACCAAACTAGGAGTTGATTGAGATGGATTTTCGTACAGAATTTAAACCGTTAACTGTTCAGCCTCAGCAAATTGAAGGAAAAAGTTTTGAAATGATTACAGAAGAGCTTGGACCTCATCCGTTTACAGATGAACAGTACCCAATTGTTCAGCGGGTAATTCACGCGTCTGCAGACTTTGAGCTTGGACGCAGTATGCTGTTTCATCCAGATGCGATTCAAGCAGGAATTAAAGCCATTCGCAGCGGCAAGCAAGTGGTTGCAGATGTACAAATGGTGCAAGTAGGAACAAACAAGCAGCGAATTGAAAAACACGGCGGTGAAATCAAAGTTTATATTTCAGATCCGGACGTAATGGAAGAAGCAAAGCGCTTAAATACAACGCGTGCAATTATTTCTATGCGAAAAGCAATTAAAGAAGCAGACGGCGGGATTTTTGCAATTGGGAACGCACCGACAGCGTTACTTGAGTTAATTCGTTTGATTAAAGAAGGAGAAGCGAAGCCTGGGCTTGTTATTGGTCTGCCGGTAGGGTTTGTTTCAGCGGCTGAATCGAAAGAAGAACTTGCCAAACTTGACGTGCCGTTTATTACAAACATCGGGCGAAAAGGCGGCAGTACGGTAACGGTTGCTGCATTAAATGCAATTTCAATTCTTGCAGATCAGGTGTAACGCATGAAGGAAGTACCAAAAGAACCTAAGAAACTCAGAGAAGGCTATACGACGGGCGCTTGTGCAACGGCAGCTACGAGAGCAGCTCTGCTTACGCTAATTTCAGGAGAAGTGCAAGAGGAGTCAACGATTTACTTACCTGTTGGTCGCTTTGCTACGTTTCATCTTGAAGAATGCGAGTATCGCACAAGCAGCGCTGTAGCCAGCATCATTAAAGATGCTGGAGATGATCCCGATGCCACGCACGGAGCGCTGATTATTTCTGAAGTTTCGTGGTGTAATGGTGCAGACATTATCATTGATGGAGGAGTGGGAGTAGGGCGTGTGACAAAGCCCGGTCTCCCAGTTCCTGTCGGTGAAGCAGCCATTAACCCTGTGCCAAGAAAGATGCTGAAAGAAACGGCTGAACAGCTTCTAGCCCAATACAACATACAAAAAGGCGTTAAGATTGTCATCTCGGTTCCTGAAGGAGAAGAAATGGCGAAAAAGACATTAAATGCGCGTCTAGGTATTTTAGGAGGCATTTCGATACTGGGGACGCGGGGAATTGTTGTTCCGTTCTCAACAGCTGCTTATAAAGCAAGTATCGTGCAGGCCATTAGCGTTGCTAAAGCGAGTAATTGTGAGCACGTTGTCATTACGACAGGGGGACGAAGCGAAAAATATGGAATGAAACAGTTCCCAGAACTTCCGGAAGAAGCATTTATCGAAATGGGAGATTTTGTTGGATTTACGTTAAAACAATGTAAAAAGCAAGGAATGAAAAAAGTGTCGCTCGTAGGCATGATGGGAAAGTTTTCAAAAGTCGCGCAAGGCGTTATGATGGTTCATTCAAAAAGTGCACCTATTGATTTTAATTTCTTAGCAAAAGCAGCTTCTGAGTCAGGCGCTTCTGCTGAACTGGTAGAGGAAATAAAAGGCGCAAACACAGCTTCTCAAGTGGGAGATTTAATGACGCAAAGCGGTCATCATCAGTTTTTCGAAAAACTGTGCGAGTACTGCTGTTTATCAGCATTAAAGGAAGTAGGGGACGGAATCGATGTCGATACGTCTCTTTACACATTAAAAGGAGATTTTTTAGGACAGGCGGTGCAACATGGCAATTAAAATTATTGGAATTGGTGACGACGGGAAGTTAAGTCTACTTCCTATGTATGAACAGTGGGTGTATGAAAGTGATGTGCTAATTGGAGGAAAGCGTCACCTTGACTTTTTTCAAGATTTCGAAGGAGAAAAAGTAGCCATTGAAGGAGGTCTTTCTTCCCTTGTTGAACGTTTAAAAAACGAAGAAGGAAATGCGGTTGTGTTAGCCTCAGGCGATCCGTTATTTTACGGAATTGGAAGCTATCTTTCTGCGAAGCTAGACGTTGAAATATATCCTTATTTAAGTTCTATTCAGCTTGCATTCTCACGTCTAAAAGAGCGATGGCAAGACGCTTATTTTACAAGCGTGCACGGCAGAAGTATAAAAGGGCTGGCTCAGCGCATTGACGGTTATAAAAAAGTGGCGATTTTAACCGATGAGCAAAATTCTCCTAGTGCTCTGGCAAACTACTTGTTATCATTCGGCATGACAGAATACAAGATGTTTGTGGCAGAGAATCTAGGTGGAGAGGCGGAGCGCTGTCAGCTGCTTTCGCTGGAAGAGGCGGCGAATCAACTCTTTTCTCCGCTTAATGTCGTGATATTAAAACAGGTAGAAAAAAGTCCAGTCTGGCCTCTCGGAATAGAGGACGATGAATTTATTCAACGCAAGCCGGACAAGGGACTTATTACTAAAAAAGAAGTTCGTACACTTAGTATTAGTGCCCTGCAGCTAAAGAGAGACAGCGTCGTATGGGATATCGGAACATGTACAGGTTCAGTCGCGATTGAAGCAGCTAAAATTGCGCGTGAAGGACAAATTTTTGCTGTGGAAAAAAACGAAGCAGACTTGGAAAACTGCAGGGGAAATCTAGCGAAATTTCGAGTAGATGCCCATACTGTGCACGGAAAAGCACCGGAAGGGTTAGGTGAGTTTGCTGATCCTGATGCGGTGTTTATTGGAGGGACAGCAGGAGGCATGGAAACCATTTTAGACGTGTGCTGCAGCCGATTAAATTCAGGAGGGCGCATCGTATTAAATGCCGTAACGATTGAAAATTTGGCAGAAGCGATGAAAGCTTTTAAAGAGCGAGGATTTGAGACTGCTGTTACCCTTGCACAAGTTTCAAGAAGCAAGCCAATTTTACACTTAACACGATTTGACGCTTTAAACCCCATTTATATTATTACAGCCAAAAGAGGAGAATGAACATGATTGGAACATTGTACGGACTTGGAGTTGGACCAGGAGATCCAGAATTGATTACAGTAAAAGCATTTCGTAAATTAAAAGAATCACCCGTTATTGCGTACCCAAAAAAGCAAAAAGGAAGCAAAAGCTACGCCCAAAAAATTATTGATGTCTATTTCAGTGCAAATGAAAAAGACATGCTAGGCCTTGTGTTTCCAATGACAAAAGATCCTGCTATTTTAGAGAAAAAATGGACCGAAACAGTGGAACGAGTATGGGAAAAGCTCCAGGAGGGAAAAGATGTAGCATTTGTGACAGAGGGAGATCCTATGCTTTATAGCACGTTTATTCACATGATGCGCCTGATGCAAGAACGTCACCCTCAAGCTCCTATTCAAGTAATTCCTGGTATTTCATCTATTAACGGGGCTGCGTCTCGCTTAGGCATTCCATTAGCAGACGGTGATGAACATGTGGCCATTGTTCCTGCTCGTGAAGATTATGAAACAATGAAAAAAGTATTGGTGGAAAACGACTGCGTTATTTTTATTAAAGTGGCTAAAGTCATCGATTTTATGGTCGGTCTTTTAAAAGAGCTTGATCTGCTTGAAAAAGCATCGGTGGTAACAAAAGTAACGTCAGATGAAGAAATTATTTGGAAAGCTTCAGAACTAGAAGGAGCCGATTTACAATACTTAACGCTAATGGTGGTGCGAAAATGAAGTTATACATAATCGGAGCTGGACCCGGAGATCCAGATTTAATTACCGTAAAAGGCTTAAAATTACTTCAGCAGGCAGATGTTGTTTTATACGCTGACTCACTAGTAAGTGAAGAGCTAGTTGCTAAGTCTAAACCAGGAGCTGAAGTGTTAAAAACAGCTGGTATGCATTTAGAAGAAATGGTCAGTACGATGCTTGATCGCATGCGTGAAGGAAAAATGGTTGTAAGAGTTCATACCGGAGATCCGGCTATGTACGGAGCCATTATGGAACAAATGGTACTTTTAAAAAGAGAAGGCGTTGATATTGAAATTGTTCCGGGAGTCAGCTCCGTATTTGCTGCAGCAGCAGCGGCTGAAGCAGAATTAACCATTCCAGATTTGACTCAAACGGTTATTTTAACTCGTGCTGAAGGAAGAACGCCTGTGCCTGAGTTTGAAAAATTAACTGATTTAGCAAAACATAAATGTACCATTGCTTTATTTTTAAGTGCGACGCTCACAAAAAAAGTAATGAAAGAATTTATAAGCGCCGGTTGGAGTGAGGACACGCCGGTTGTAGTAGTCTATAAAGCAACGTGGCCAGATGAAAAAATTGTTCGCACGACGGTAAAAGACCTGGATGATGCTATGCGAACAAACGGCATTCGTAAGCAGGCGATGATTTTGGCAGGTTGGGCCCTTGACCCCCACATTCATGACAAAGATTATCGATCAAAACTTTATGATAAAACATTTACCCATGGCTTTCGAAGAGGAGTGAAGTCGGAATGATTCAACTCCAAGAAGGAAAAAAAGCTCTCATTACACAGCGCGGGGATTATGCTGTCGTGGCCATCACGAAGCATGGCGTAGAAATTGCAAGAAATCTAGGCCGCACTTTTCAGCAGTCCGATGTGTATTACATGAGCAAGTTTGAAAAAGGAGACGAAAGAGAACAGAACATTCAGCTGTTTTCAGGAAGCGTGCGGATGCTCTTGCCTTCTCTTTTTGAATCGTATAAAGGACTTATTATTATTATTTCACTGGGAGCAGTTGTACGTATGATTGCCCCTATTTTAAAAGATAAGAAAACGGATCCTGCGGTTGTTGTCATTGATGATAAAGGAGAAAATGTCATCAGCGTGCTTTCAGGTCATATCGGAGGAGCAAATGAGCTAACGCGTGAAGTTGCGGCAGCACTTGAAGCTCATCCTGTTATTACAACAGCATCCGATGTTCAAAAAACGATTCCCGTTGATTTATTTGGTAAGCGCTTTGGATGGGTGTGGGAATCAGCAGAAAAGCTAACCCCTGTCAGCGCTTCTGTAGTAAACGAAGAAGCAATAGCGGTGGTTCAAGAATCAGGTGAAAAGGGCTGGTGGCACTATGAGCACCCTGTTCCAGCTAACATTAAAACGTACTCATCGATTCAGACAGCTCTCGAAGCATCGCCACATGCAGCCTTGGTCGTAACGCATCGCAATTTAAAAAAAGAAGAAGAAGCGATCTTAGAAAACGGTGTTCTTTACCGTCCAAAAGTACTGGCGATTGGGATGGGGTGCAACAGAGGAACAAGCGCAGCGGAAATTGAAACCGTTATTGAAAAAACGCTTGCTGAACTTCAGTTTTCAATGAAAAGTGTAAAAGCATTATGTACAATAGAGTTAAAGAAAGATGAAGAAGGGCTGCTAGAAGTGGCGTCTAAGTACGGCTGGGAGTTTGTCTATTATTCGCCCCAAGAGCTAAACAGCATAAGTATCCAACAGCCTTCAGATACTGTCTTTAAATATACAGGTGCATATGGCGTTAGTGAACCTGCTGCTATGTTATACAGCGGTGCTGATACGCTTGAACTTGTGAAGAAAAAGTCAGGGAATGTCACCATTTCAGTGGCGCTTATTCCATATGACTAAAGGAGAGAACAAGGTGTCAAACAGAAGACTCGTCATTGCCGGTACCGGAAGTGGCGTAGGGAAAACAACACTTACAATTGGGCTGATGGCGGCATTAAAACAAGCTGGTTATAGAGTTCAAGGGTTTAAATGCGGACCCGATTATATTGATCCAACGTATCATACGGCTGTTACAGAACGAGCGTCTCGTAATATAGACAGCTGGATGCTTGAACACGATATGGTTAGGGAAATTGTAGCTCGAGCTAGTGAAGACGCTGATATTTCCATCATGGAAGGAGTTATGGGATTTTTTGATGGGAAAAATCCGTTAACGAGCGAAGGGACAACAGCAGAAATCAGCTTAATCACCAATAGTCCTGTCCTTTTAGTTGTCAATTGTGCTAGTATGGCTAGAAGTGCAGCGGCAATTGTAAAAGGGTTTCAGCAATTTTTACCGGAAGCGAACATTGTCGGTGTAATTGCTAACCGAGTTGGAAGTGAAGGGCATTATAAACTTGTTAAGGCAGCGATTGAGCAGGAATGTCATATCCCTGTAGTAGGCTACTTGAAAAGAAACGATGATCTTACGATTCCTGAACGTCACCTCGGGCTGATCCCGTCGATTGAACGAGGAGAATTAACACCGTTTTTTGAACAGTTAGGGCAACTTGTTCATGATACAATTGATATTGAAAAAGTATATGAACTTGCTTTAGCTCCTAAAATAGAAATTAATGATCCTATCTTTACAAAGCCGTCCGTACCTCAAGTGAAAATTGCTGTGGCAAGAGATGCCGCTTTTAACTTTTATTATGAAGAAAATTTCGAATTGTTAAAAGCTTACGGAGCAGAGCTTGTAGAATTTTCGCCTTTAAAAGGAGAGACGGTTCCGCAAGATGCTGATGGCCTTTACATAGGAGGCGGATTTCCAGAAGAATTTGCTGAAACGCTGGCTCAGCAAATTGACGTTAAAAATTCTGTTCGAGCAGCCATCGAAAAAGGGATTCCTACACTTGCTGAGTGCGGAGGCTTTATGTTTTTAACAGATGCTATTGTCACAACAGATGATACATGCCATGAAATGGTGGGGCTTATTCCCGGACAAGTAAGAATGCAGACAAAATTGGCTGCTTTAGGGTACCGAGAAGTGACGGGAAAGCCAGGGAATTTTTTATTTAAAGGCGATATACAAGCTAAAGGCCATGAATTTCATTATTCAACCTTTCATTCAGAGAAAGAGTTTTCGCCTGCCTATGATACAAAAGGGATGCGAGGAATGAAAGAAGAAGGCTATATGAACAATAATTTAATTGCCGGCTATACGCACTTTCATTTCGGCTCTTCTACGAAGATGGTAGAAAACTGGGTGGAACAGTGTAAAGCGGTAAAAAAAGAAAGAAGAGATGCCGTGTGACAGTTGGAAAAGTATATTTAGTAGGAGCCGGACCAGGAGATCCGAAGCTAATAACCGTATATGGAATGGAGTGTATTCAAGAGGCGGATGTCATTTTATATGATCGCTTAGCTAATGAACAGTTATTAAACTATGCTAAAAAAGACGCGGAGCTTATTTTTTGCGGGAAATTACCGGGCAAGCACGGAGTCATCCAAGATCGTATTCACGAACTGCTTGTTGAAAAAGCACTTCAAGGAAAAGTAGTGACGCGCTTAAAAGGAGGCGATCCTTTTGTGTTTGGCCGCGGAGCAGAGGAAGCTGAAGTACTTGCTACTCAAGGAATTCCTTACGAAGTCGTGCCTGGTATCACGTCAGGAATTGCAGCTCCAGCTTATGCAGGAATTCCTGTTACCCACAGAGATCATGCCACTTCTTTTGCGATTGTAACGGGGCATGGAAGAGAAGAAAAAGGAAAAGATTATTTAAACTGGTCAGCGCTTGCTCAAGGAATAGATACAATTGCGTTTTATATGGGCGTTGGAAATTTACCTCATATATGCAAGCAGTTGATGGACCATGGACGAGATAAACATACGCCAGTAGCGCTTGTTCAATGGGGAACGACGAAGTATCAGCGCACCGTAACGGGAACGCTTGCCACAATCGAAGAAATAGCAAAAAAAGCAGAAATTGCTCATCCTGCCATCGTGCTTGTAGGTGAAGTAGTGACAATTAGAGAAAAAATAAAATGGTTCGAAGAAAGAGCGGAAAATATTCTGCTTTAACGTTAAAAGGAGGAGACAATATGACGATTATTTCACAGCTAAAAGAACGAAGAGCGGTACGAGATCATGAACCGCGTGAAGTCGAACAAGAGAAAATCGAACAGCTGCTTGAAGCAGCGACGTGGGCTCCAAATGACAGAATGAGAGAGCCCTGGAGCTTTTATGTGATTCAAGGAGAAGCAAAAAAGAAGTATGAAGAACTGGCTGAAGCGTATCTAAAGGAGCGCTTTCCGACAAAGCCTCATTTAGTAGAAAGTTCGTTAAAAGCAGTGAAAAATACACCTGTACATATTGTTGTAACAGCTGATACAGTTGAAGGAGACGAAGAAGCCACGGAAGATAACAAATATGCGGTTTCGTGCGCGATTCATTCCATGTGGCTAGCAGCTAAAGAATTAGGGCTTGGATTCGTTTGGAGAACAAGAGGAGTTGGTCTTGTTCGAGACGAGCGACTGTATGAGTTTATCGGAAAGCCTGCAGGTAAAGTCGTGGTAGGAAACGTATTTTTAGGCTATCCAAATGAAGAGTCTCTTACAAAAATGAAAGAGCCTGCTAGAACATCGTTTACAGAAAAAACAACATGGCTGTAAACTGAAATTCGAAGAAAAAGAGGTTTTTAGATTGAAAGACAAACGGGGTCTTACGTTAATTTATACCGGAGACGGAAAAGGGAAAACAACCGCTGCTTTAGGTCTTGCGTTGCGCGCTACGGGACGCGGACAAAAAGTATTAATGATTCAATTTATTAAATCTCCTCAGCGTACATATGGCGAAAAGCTGATGTTTGACAGAATAGGAATTGAAATGATTCAAACAGGAGTCGGCTTTACGTGGACAAAAACACCGCCTGAACATCGTGAAGCTTTGCAAAAAGCCTGGGCGCTCACGAAGGACAAAGTCTTCTCGAACGAATATGATGTGGTTATTTTAGACGAGTTAAATAATGCACTGGCTATCGATAAATTTCCTATTGATGATGTGCTACCGCTACACGAAGTAATTGACCTTATTCAAAAGCGCCCTGAGCATATGCATTTGGTCATTACCGGACGTTCTGCCAAAAAAGAAGTGATGGAAGCAGCAGATCTTGTGACGGAAATGAAGCCTCATAAACATTATTACGATGAAGGAATTCCGGCTGTAAAAGGAATTGAATTTTAAAAAGCCCTCAGTGAAGAGGGCTTTTTTTATGGAGCAGGGGCATCTACTTTTTCAGCTTGCCAGTAAAATTGGCTAATGACATCAGACAGTGCTTTTGTTGTGTTGGTTAGTTCATCAAAGTTATTGTCAACTCCACCCACTTCGATTAAAATCGCATTTTTGGAAACATCTTGATTATATACACCGTTACCGCTGGATTTGTTTTTGCCAATAACTCCGCGGCTTAATCCGGGATATTTCTTTTCAAGTCCTTCATGAAGCGCTTTTGCCATTTTTAAGTTTTGTTCAAAGTTTTGATTCGCTTTCCCTAAAACAAACACAACTTTTGCATACGATTTATTGTTAATCTTAATGGTTGTATTATCTTTTCGAAGCGAATCTCGGTGCAAATCGATAAAGTAAGTTAAATCTCTATTTTCAGTCATCGCCGTTTCAATGACTGTGCGAGACATGGCGTACGATTGATTGGTGTTCCAACCTTTTTCTTTTAATTTCTGTCCAATATTGGTTTGATCAACTTCTGCCCCAATTCCCTGAGCCTCTAAATCTTTTCCTAGCATATTTGCAACAATATTAATATTTGTTTTGCTATCCACTGCTTTATTAGCATCTGGATCACCTTCAAGTCCTAACAGAGGCAAGTAAGATTCCCAGCTGTGCGTATGATAAATATAAAATACCTTTTTCCCGCCAGTTGTATTATTATTTTGAGCGTTCGTACCATTGTTTTCTTTAGGCTGCTGAACTTTTGTAGTAGAATTTCTTTCTTTTAGCGTTTCATCTAGCGGCGGTGCAGATTCTCTAGGGAAGTTTGTGAAATTTGTGCCTTCACCGGCGATAATGATATTGGAGTCGTAAATACTGAATCCAGGAAGTTCGGAACCAAACAAGCTTCTCGCGTCTTCTGCTCGAATACTTGTTGATAACTCGAGCAGTGTAGAAGAAAGACCGGGAGGTGAGTAGTTTTTATCAAAAGCCGTTGAAAAATGATGGTTTTCTTGGCTCATTAAATAATAAAGACTTTCTGCTTTATGCTTTGATAACGTTTGATAGACAATAGAAGAATTGAACTGTTCTTTAAATGCTGAGTAACTTACTAGAACAATGATAGATGATGTCATTAAAACAACGGATAAAATAACAAGAACCATCTTATATGTTAACACTACAAAATTGGCGCGATTACTAGATTTCAATGGCGAAATCTCCTCTCTATGTCAGCGTCAGGCTAATAGGTATGAAGGACTTTGCTAATCTAGTAATAATTATATGAATGGAATTTTCTAATTATGATAAGCATTTAATAGAGAAAGTAGTCTTCAAAATCAAAAAAGAAGAATCACGTGAGATACAATCTCATATTCTCCGTGATTCTTCTTCAAATAGACCTCGGATGGCTTCTCCTTTTGGAGTGAGGCTGAATCCTTTTTTCTCTTTTTTAAGCAGCTGATAGTTTTGTAATTCTTGTAAATACGTAACAATGCGCTTGCGCTTTACGGAATTTAATAATCCAAATGCGGGTATTTTATCGAGCTCTTTTTGACGAATGCTGTTAGTAGAAACGCCTTCTAAAATTTGTACGTAACTCTGCTGAGTTTCCGTGTTTTTTAAGGTATCTATAAGCGTTAATAACTGTAACATTTGGTTTGAATCGAAAGTTATTTGACCGATTTTTAGCGGAGTCAAAAGCAGGTTCTGACGCTGCTTATGAAGTTCATTTTCTATCTTAGCGCTTATTTCTGTCAGCTTCGTTTCTATTTCGTTTGGACCCATATAACATATAAATTTGTTTGTTTCCTGCAGCAGGGTGACATCTGAAAAATCCCACTGTGAAAACCATTGTATGGAACCAATTTTGAGATTGGCATTCGGTGTTTTTACTTGTAATACGTTTTGAATGAAGGAAAGAAAAGGATCATTTTCCCGTAAAACTTGTTCTTCATTAAGTTGATAAGTGGTTAGGCTGCACAATTTGTCTTGGATTTCTTTGATGTGCACTTCATGATGCTTTAAAAGACTTTTCCACTTAAAAAAGACAAGCAGTTTTTGAATCACTTCTTCATTTTCATCTATAATCTCTTCGAACTGCCGCTGAGTTGTAGCTAATCGTTTGGCTGCTAGCACTACATTATACTCATCACCGAGTGAAATAGCATCATTTGTGACATCATATGTTACAGCGAGACCTCTGTTTTCTGAAGTTAAGCGAATGATCTCGTTTTCTCCGTGAACAGTTAATACCGTATCTTCCGTATCTGCAAATCCTCTCTCAAAGGCGGTGGAAGAAAGAGAGCGAAAAGGTCTCATAATGATTTCAATCCGATTGCGCCAAAAAGCAATTTGCTCAGGGTTTTTCATAATAAAAAGCAAAGGTGATTTTTTTGATTGTTCAATTGCTTCAATCACATCTGCATTTCGGTGATAAAGAGAAATGAGGGGATGTTTGAAAAAACACTTATTAATATGCTGAATCCATTCTTCTTTTGAAGAATCATGTATTCTAGCGCAAAACATGTAATCTTTCATAATGCTTCCGAGATAATTTTCCAACTCATTTTTAGTCAAAACCGTAAAATCTTGAGAATAAAACTCATCATGATGAATAGGAATGCCGCGATTCTTATTATATTCTTTCCATAGAAATGAAGTTGGTTTCCAAAAGTAAGGATAAACGTCTTCATTTTTATCAATTGCGACGGGAAAACCGCCCCTATGATTTCCATATAAGAATGTTTGAAAAAGGATGATATCTTCTTGAGGTAACTGATTCATTGCTCGCTCAAAGTAGTCGTCTAAACGTCCAAGCAACCCTTTAGTATGTTTACTTCCTACGGACCGAATCGATTTATTCTTACGTCCGAGCGGAAGGAATGTTAAGTGGTTGTAAGCTGTAAAATCAACTGGCAAATTCTCTGGTAAAGTCATTTATCTAACTCCTTTCATTTATTGAGTATTTTACCCATTAAAGAAAAGAAGAAAAAGTTTTAATGTGTCTTGAACGCAAGAATGATTTTTAAAAATTTTCTGTTAATTAACCTTTAGAAATAAAGAAAAGGGATTCAAAGTAATTTTGAATGGGTATAGTAATAAAAATTTTGACACATATTATCGAATATATATGAATGTTGTCAAAAAAACCAACAAAAGTGATGATTCATCCAAAGGAGGAAGCTTATGGAGAATAAAGGTCCGTTTAAAAAGACGATATCCCTATTAGATTTAACATTGATTGGATTAGGGGCTATTTTTGGTTCCGCTTGGCTGTTTGCCGTTAGTAATGTCGCTACGCAAGCAGGTCCTGCAGGAAGTTTTTCTTGGGTTATTGGTGGAGTTATTATTTTATTAATAGGCCTTGTATACGCTGAGCTAGGGGCTGCCTTGCCTCGTACAGGAGGAATTATTCGATATCCTGTTTATTCACACGGTCATCTTGTAGGCTATATGATTTCGTTTATTACGATCGTAGCTTACACTAGTTTAATCGCTATCGAAGTAACAGCAGTGAGACAGTATGTGGCTTACTGGTTTCCAGGTTTAACAAAATCCGGATCTGATTCACCAACGATATCTGGATGGATTCTACAATTTGTGTTGCTTTGCTTATTCTTTTTACTCAATTACTGGAGTGTAAAAGCATTTGCGAAATCGAATATTATCATTTCTATTTTCAAATATTTTGTACCGCTTACGGTAATTGTAACGCTGGCATTTTATTTTAAGTCAGGAAACTTTACGATGGGAGAGTTTGCTCCCGGGGGATTTGATGGTATCCAGGCCGCCATTGCTACAGGCGGGGTTATGTTTGCTTACTTAGGCCTTCATCCGATTGTATCGGTAGCTGGAGAGGTGAAAAATCCTCAGCGCAATATTCCAATTGCTCTTGTGATTTGTATCATTCTAGCAGCTCTCATTTATACTGCTCTACAAGTATTGTTTATCGGAGCTATTCCATCTGACATGATTAAAGGCGGTTGGTCCGGCATTCAAGATAAATTCTCACTGCCGTTTAAAGATATCGCTGTTGTTCTTGGCCTTGGCTGGCTAGCAACACTTGTTATTTTAGACGCTATTTTATCACCGGGTGGTAACGGTAATATTTTTATGAATACAACATCTAGACTTATCTATGCTTGGTCTCGTAACGGTACGTTATTTAAAACGTTTGCTCATGTGGATAAAAAAACAGGGATTCCACGATCATCTTTATGGCTTTCATTAGGACTTTCGATTTTTTGGACACTGCCATTTCCTTCGTGGAATGCACTCGTAAACGTATGCTCTGTTGCGCTTATTCTATCTTACGCGATTGCACCAATTTCATCAGCGGCCTTTATGGTGAACGCAAAAGATTTGGAAAAGCCTTTTAAATTAAGAGGAATGAGTATAATTGGTCCATTATCCTTTATTTTTGCTTCCTTTATTGTGTACTGGTCAGGATGGAAGACTATTTCGTGGCTGCTAACTTCTCAACTGGTCATGTTTGTTATATATTTGATTTTTGCTAAATATGTGCCTAAAAATGAAGTAAGTCTTCGTCAGCAGATTAAATCAACATGGTGGCTAGTTGCTTATTATATCATCATGCTCTTTATTTCTTATATCGGTTCGTTCGGCGGAGGGAAAGGTTTAATCGATACGCCTGTAGACTTAATTATCATAGCGGTCGTATCTCTTGGGATTTATTATTGGGCTAAATATACGGGCCTTCCAAAAGCGCTTATTGATTACGATCACCATCCTGAACAGGAAGAAAAAGCGCCTGTATAACCTGTAAAGCAGCGACATTCGCTGCTTTTTTCTATGTTATGCAAACATGAATTTCTAAAATTTATCGTATAATTGAGTAGGAAAGAAGGAATTAGCACATTATTGTTTAATTAATGTAATGTAACCGTTTTAAATCCAACGCTTGGAGGAAGAGTATGATTGAAAAAATAATAAATTCACTTCGAAAGCGGCTGTGGGAAAACAATAATGTTATAGAAGTGTGTAAAAATGAAGGAGAAGTATACAGAACCACTTGTACTTTTTTTGATGGAGTAAGCAAGAACCAACTGCAAGTTTTTGAAGAAGAAATGCATGTATCACTTCCTGAAGACTACAAGCAGTTTTTGCAGCTAACAAATGGGTGTAATTTGTTCATTGATGCTGACAAAAAAATAACAGGGAATCTTTATAGCTTAGAAGACGTAAGAGAAACAGCTTATAAAAGTCAGAGTCTTTATATGACAATTGGGTCTGTCGGAGAAGAAGAGATTATCATTGACTCTAAAAAATCAGCGCATCCTGCATATATAATAGTAAAAAAGCGGAACGCATCGTTTCAAGATGCACATGTATTACATATGAATTTTCAGAAATGGCTGGATTGTTTTATAGTGAGTCAAGGGAATTGTTTTTGGCACTGGAATAGGCTTTGTAATAAAGCTCATTCAACGGATAAAAAGACAACGGCTCAATAATATTATCTTCTAATAAATAAACGAGCACACTAGTGTGCTCGTTTATTTATTAGAAGGAAGACGTTCCCAACCGTATGCTTCGTCTTCAACTTTAGTTTCTCCAAATTGACTTGTACGATTCAAGCTTTTTTTGCCGCCTAATTTTTTATAAAACTGAATGGCTTTCTTATTTTTCTTCATGGCCCAAATAATCATAGACGTATAGTGCTGATCAGTAAATTCTTTTACTGAATGAGAAAACAGAAGACGACCAACTCCTTGGTTTTGCACTTCCTTGCAAACGTATAGCGCGTATATTTCAGCAGCGGACAAATGAGGTTTACCTGCTGAAAAGCCGACAATCTCTTCTCGTTCATCGATAGCGAGCAAAATAAAATGAGAAGGCTCGGTAAGAAAAAGGGACCACTTTTCTGCACTTTGTTTATAAGACAAGTTGTTTAAATAAGCATCAGGTACTAACCCTTTGTATGTAATGCGCCAGCTGTCTACGTACAGACGGGCAACAGAAGGGATGTGAGAGGAAGTAGCTTTAATAATTTTCATTAAAAAGTCTCCTTTTTTAAAATATTAAGGCATATAATATACCTTTCAGCCTAAGAATATTATGAAAAATAGATCATAATTTTCCAGTAATTCATAAAATGGTAAAAAAGGTGGTGTTCATTCTCACTCTATCACGGTAAAGTGAGAATATACATTTGTTTTGTTGTTTTAATTTTTACTATATGTATAATGTCTAACGATCTATTTGTTATTCACCTTTACTAGTCTATCAAATAGTTTTGTTAAAGCCAAAGGGGCATAGGGTAAGTCATGTCAATTCAGCTGCGTTTTGTTTTAACGTATATCAGTATTGTGTTTGTTTTTATTATTTTGCTTTTTTTATCGGGCTTTCTTATTTTTTTCTCCATTACTGGAGACGCCGATTTTGTAAGAAAACTGTACAGCCACTCCTATGAGTATAAATTGTTAACGCCAGAAGAAGAAAATGCATTCTTAGATTTAAAGTTATTGAGTGAAAAAAAACCAGAACAGCTGCTGCGGCCGGAGACAGTTAAAAAATATGAATTTGAAAATATTGATATTGTGATTCAAAAAAACACAGAGGTTGTATATGCTTCAGAATCCATTAAAGGAGAAAACCTTCGTAAATACTTGCCAAAGCATCAAAAAAGTAAAGGAAATCATTCGTATCAGCAGGACATGCTGCGCATAGGCAAGCAGTATTTTACATATATCAACCTTGATTTTCCTTTCTCAAATCAAGAAAAAGGAAGCATTTACGTTTTGCGAAAAATCAGTCCTTATGTAGGCATTATTAATCGGATTTTCCCTTTTTTAATCTTTCTACTATTAATTTTAGTCATTGTGATTATTGGATTTTTAAACTATCTTGTTTCAAGAAGCATTATTAAACCCATTCGTGAATTAAAAGAAGCAGCCGAAAAAATAAAACAAGGTGATCTTCACTTTGAGATCTCTGCTAATTCAAAGGATGAAATAGGCGAATTAACGCAAGCTTTTGAAGAAATGAGGCAAAAACTAAAATCTTCTGTTGAACTGCAAATTCAATATGAAGATAATCGAAAGCAGCTGCTTTCAAGTATTTCACACGATTTACGAACTCCCATTACTTCCATTGTAGGATATGTAGAAGGAATTCAAGATGGCGTAGCTAATACGCCAGATAAGCTTTCTAAATATTTGTTAACGATTTCAACGAAAGCAAAAGACATGAATGCGTTAATCGATGAGCTGTTTTTATTTTCTAAATTGGATTTGCATGAAATTCCATTTATGTTTAAAAAACTTAATATTTCTGCTTTTATGAAAAGCTATGTGCAAGAGCTTCAGTTTGAAATGAGCGAACATGATATTGATGTTTTATTTTCTAATGATTCTCTAACGACACTGTATGCAAAGGCAGATGCTGAGCAGCTGCGAAGAGTTTTAATAAATTTAACAACCAACAGCATTAAATTTATGGATAAAGAAAAAAGAAGAATCGATATCGTTCTTTCTGCTACCGAAAGTGAACTCATTATTGAAGTAAAAGACAACGGCTCTGGGATTTCACCGGAAGCATTAGCGCATATTTTTGACCGGTTTTATCGAGCAGAACAGTCCCGCAATAGCAATACTGGAGGAAGTGGACTTGGACTGGCCATCGCAAAACAAATTGTTGAACGCCACGGGGGAGACATCTGGGCACTAAGTAAGCTTGGCGAAGGAACAAGTATTTTCTTTTCTTTGCAAAAAATGAATGAAAATGGTGATACACATGAAGAAGATATTGTTAATTGAAGATGAAGTAAGTATTGCTGAATTGCAAAGAGATTATTTAGAAATTAACGATTTTGAAATAGACGTTCAATATAGCGGGGATAAGGGATTAGAAAAAGCGTTAAATGAACATTTTGATTTGATTATTTTGGATATTATGCTCCCTAAAGTGAGCGGATTTGAAGTGTGCAAGCAAATTCGAGCTGCAAAAGATATTCCAATCATTTTAGTTTCAGCTAAAAAAGAAGAAATTGATAAAATTAGAGGGCTCGGGCTAGGTGCAGATGACTATATTACCAAGCCATTCAGCCCTGGGGAGCTGGTCGCAAGAGTCAAAGCGCATTTAGCGAGATATGAAAGACTCTCTGATAAGCAGGAAAAGCGTATGATTCGCATTCATGGTTTAGCGATTGACACGCTCGCTAGAAGAGTATTTGTGAATGACAAAGAAGTGTTTTTTACAGCGAAGGAATTCGATTTGCTGAAGTTTATCGTTTCTCATCCAAATCAAGTATTAAGTAAAGAACATCTATTTGAAAAAATTTGGGGATTTGATTCTTCAGGAGACATTTCAACCGTAACAGTTCACATTCGAAAACTAAGAGAAAAGCTAGAAGAAAACCCAGCAGATCCTCAGTACCTAGAAACGGTTTGGGGAGCAGGGTACCGGTTTAATATTTAAAAAAAGAGATCCGAACGATTAATCGTTCGGATCTCTTTTTTATTACGTAGTAACGATTCTATGACGAGCTTTAATCTTACTCACGGGAGGTTCAGAAGAAAATATATTTTTTTCACCGATTTTATCATATAGACCGGTTGACTTTAACATTTCTTTCGGCTGGTGCTGTAAGCCAGAAATAACGACTTGGCTATGCGAATCTTTCAAACGTTCGACCACCTTCGATAGTAAAGCTTCTCCAGATGTATCAATAAAGGAGACTTGGCTCATTCGAAGCAATAAAACTTTCGGTTTCGCTTCAGCGATGTTATCAAAGGAATCTTCTAATACTTCAGCTGATCCAAAGAAAAGAGATCCTTGCATGGTATATTCCATCAGCTCAGATTTGTGAGCGTTTTCAGATGTTTCCGCTAAAACCTTTGAAATCTTCAGTGATCCGCTCATTCGTTTCACGAACATAACAATAGCTAAAAGTAGACCTACGCCTACACCTGTTGTTAAATCGATTGAAACTGTTAATAAAAACGTAGCTACAAGTACAAATGAATCAGCTGACTTGGTTTTTAAAATATGTGCAAATTCTTTACGTTCACTCATATTCCAAGCCACAAACATTAAAATAGGTGCCATACTTGCCAGCGGAATGTTTGATGCATAAGGAGCCAGCATCACAAGGACCAATAAAACAACTAAGCCGTGTATAACTCCTGATAACGGAGAAGCTGCGCCGTTTTTGATATTAGTAGCTGTTCTGGCAATGGCACCAGTTGCAGGAATTCCGCCAAATAGCGAGGTAGCGATATTAGCAATTCCTTGACCCACAAGCTCTTTATTGCTATTATGCTTGGTTTTGGCCATATTATCAGCAACAACAGCTGATAGTAAAGATTCAATACCTCCAAGCATCGCAATTACGCAGGCAGCAGGAAATAGCATCACGATGTTATCCCATGTTAAATCTGGGAAGCTAAAAGATGGTAGTTTACTCGGAATGGCACCGTAAGTAGAGCCAATCGTTGCAACTTTTCCTGGGAACAGTGTAATGGCTACAAGTGTGGAGACAAGAAGACCTAGAAGGGCACCGGGAATTTTAGGTAAAAACTTTGGCGTTATAATCACGATAGCTAAACAAATAGCGGCTATGATGACGCTGTAAATGTTAATCGTTGCAATTTTTCGTAGGATTTCAATCATATTTAAATGAAATTCCTCATGTTTTGCAATTCCCTTTAGGCCTAAAAAGTTAGCGATCTGACCTGAGAAAATAATAATCGCAATTCCTGCTGTAAATCCAATCGTCACAGGGCGCGGAATAAACTTTATAAGTTTCCCTAGTTTAAATATTCCGAGAAGCGTAATCATAATTCCAGCCATAAAGCCGGCAATAATGAGGTTCTCATAACCATATTGCATGACAACTCCAAGCAGCACCGGAACAAATGCACCTGTTGGGCCTGCAATTTGAAATTTCGATCCGCCTAATATTGAAACCATAATCCCTGCGATAATGGTTGTATAAATTCCGTATTCAGGTCTTACACCAGAAGCGATGGCAAAGGCCATTGCTAAAGGAATAGCAACGACCCCAACAACCAAACCGGCGATAATGTCTTTTTGTAAATGCCCTGCTGAATAGCCTTGAAATCGGTTATCTTTTAGCATTCGATAAAACCCTCCTTCATGAGCTTACGGTTTCAGCTCGGTCTTGGGAATAGCCGTTTACAACGACGTCAAGTTTTCCTGTTGAAGGATGAATAACCATTCCAGAAACAAGCACGTCTTTTGGTAATAAAGGGTGATTTCGAATCATATCCACACTGTTTTCGACACTATCCTCTACACATTCAAACCCAGTCAGCCATGATTCTAAATCAATACCAGCATATTTTAGATTACGAATCTGTTCCGTGCTAATCCCTCTTTGTTCAGCAGAGGCTAAAATAGCTTCAGCTTTCATGCCCGTCATTCCACATTCATGATGACCGATGACACATACTTCATCAGCTTGCAAAGCGTAGACGGCAACTAAGATACTTCTCATGACGCTACCAAAGGGATGGGAGATAACAGCTCCGGCATTTTTTACTATTTTTGCATCTCCATTTTTTAGCCCCATAGCTTTAGGAAGTAATTCTAACAAACGTGTATCCATACAAGTTAAAATGACTATTTTTTTGTCAGGAAATTTGGATGTTTGAAAAGCCTCAAATTGATTATTGGTTACAAATTTTTCATTAAACTTTAAAACTTCAGATAGACAAGTCATTGTTTTCCTCCTGCGTTATTTATTTTTAACTTATTTTTTAGTCTAAAGATAAAGTTTAAAAACGAACTAAATAAAATATTAAAATTTTCTTAAAATATTCAGAAAAAACTTATAAATAAACAGAAATTATATGCGTGAAATTATGTAAGCGTATTCTTTGTTTGTTTTCACGAAAAATAGGAATTATATGTTAAAATGGTACAAAGTTGGAATTTTATAAAAGAATGGTAGAGAGGAGGAAGGCAAAAGTGAAGGTTCTTATAGTAATAGGCATTATTTTCTGTTGTTTAGTAGGGTGCAGTTCTAATGCCCAAGTCACCAACGACAAAGAAATGGGAGAGAATATTCAGCAATCATTTGAAAAAAAAGGTGTAAGCTCAGTGGATGTATCGAAGTTAAGTGATTTTAAATGGGAAAAAGGATATTTATTCACAAACAAAAGCAAGAAAGCCGACGTAGAAAAACTTGTAAACGCACCGGTTAGTGAAGAAGTGATGAAAAAAATATCTGCTGCTGATCAAATGCTTGTGTTTGTACACGAAGGAGAGGTTGTCCGCTATGTAGAACTACCCCAAGATTTCATAGCGCATGATAAAAACCAACTTGAATTTTCATCTTCTCATTCGGAACTAAAATTTAATAAAAACAGGGAGGGCAGGCCTATAAAAGCAGGAGATAAAACGTTAAGTTCAGAAGATGCTTTAACTGTAGAATCAATTATGAAACAAATTCAATGGAAAAAAGCTGATTACAGCGTCACTCTTGACCCAGATGTACAGCTTACTTATGAGGGCGCTGTATACAATGTACGATTCACCTCCGATAGTGCGGAACTTACTTCTAAAAAAAGAGGAGTGTACGGTAAAGTAACAGGAGAAACAGCACAGCATCTATATGACATATTGATGTAACCTATTGATTTTTCAATAGGTTTTTTTGTGCACATATTTTTAAGATTTACATAAAATACCTTAATATTGTTGACATTAACGTTAACGTTAATCTATAATGAGTATATGAATAATTAACGTTAACGTTAATGTTAATGAGAGGTGAGGTGAAACATATGTATTTAATCGATGACGTGACGAAAATGACCGGTTTGACCAAGCGAGCTCTTCGGTATTATGAAGAGATTGGACTCATTTTACCCCCGCAGCGCACAAAAGGAAATGCACGAATTTATTCCGAAGAAGAGGTAAAAGAACTAAGAAAAGTAGCAGAAGCAAAAGAAGTTCTCGGTTTTTCTCTACAGGAGCTGCAGCAGTTTATGTCGCTTAAAAGAATGATTGAAGAAAGAAGTGAGCGGCAAGGATTGTCATTGAAAGAGATCACGCAAATAGAAGATTTGCTAGAAAATCAAATCAAGATGATTGATTTTAAAGTCGTAAAAATGCAGGCATTTAAAACAGAATTAAAAGAAATGCGAGAATCTGCTATGGCAATACATGAAAAAACAAAAACAAAAACAAAAGGAGAGATGAAAGAGTGGAAGGACAGCATTCAACTAACCGATTAGGTCAAATTATTACGGTAGTAGCTACTTTTTTAGCATTTATGGGAATTGGAGTAGTAGATCCGATTTTACCGGAAATTGCTAAGCAAATTGGAGCTTCTCATTGGCAAGTAGAAATGTTATTTACTTCCTATTTGTTGATGATGGCTATTATGATGATTCCAGCAGGCATCCTAGCGTCACGTGTAGGAGACAAGCGCTTAATGGTAACAGGACTTATCATTGTGACGATTTTTGCAGCCCTATGCGGGTTTTCTAACAACATTCCTCAGCTTTCCATTTTCCGAGCAGGTTGGGGACTTGGTAATTCGTTTTTCTTTGCAACAGCTATGACGCTGCTTATTGCATTATCAGGTGAAGTGAAAAAAGCAGTAGGATTATATGAAGCTGCAATTGGTTTGGGGATGGCCGGAGGACCGCTTGTAGGAGGCGTGTTAGGAAATGCTTCTTGGAGATTGCCGTTTTTCGGTACAAGTGCTTTAATTTTTATCGCCTTTATTTTAGTATTAACGATTGTTAAACAGCCTACAAGCACTAAACCTCGTAAAGCAGCAGGTTTTAAAGACATGGTTAAACTTTATAAATTAAAACCATTTACTCAAGGCGCTGTATCAGGCATGCTTTATTACTACGGATTTTTTACAGTGTTAGCTTATACGCCGCTTATTCTATCGATCGGAGCTCTTCAAATTGGCTTTGTTTTCTTTGGATGGGGATTATGTTTAGCTTATGGCTCAGCGGTTTTAGCACATCAGTTAGAAAAAAGATATCAGCCAAAACAAGTGTTACATGTTAGCTTAATTGTTTTTTCACTTATTTTAATTTGTTTATTTGCCTTTGATGCAACATGGTTGCGCATTGTTTTAATTATGGCAGCAGGTCTTGTATCAGGACTTAATAATGCCTTATTTACGAGTCATGTAATGGAAGTATCTCCTTATGAACGAGGAATTACATCTGGAGGATATAATTTCTTAAGATGGTTAGGCGCAGCGTTTGCTCCTTTATTATCAGGAGTTATCGGCAATGCCGTAGCGCCTCAAGCTCCTTTTCTTGTAGCAGCGATTCTTGGATTGCTCGCTTTTGTTATTATGGTTATAAAAGTAAAAACAACTTCTCAAACGAATGAAGCTGTTTCTAAATAAACGTTGAAATAAAAGGCTTTTTCCTGTAAAAAGCCTTTTATTTTGTTTTATGTTATAATAGTAAAAACGTTTTTAATCATAAAAATGAAACTCTTTACCAACTTGTACGTATACTTTATATGTACATAAATTCTTTTTAGGAGCGTGATGCCCATGGCCACCTGTCAAAATTGTAATCATAAATGGAACTGGAGGACAACCTTTAAACAACTGTTAACATTTAGAAACGTTTTAGAATGCCCACACTGTGACAAACAACAGTATATCTCTGCAAAATCCCAAAAGCGATTATCAATCTACTCATTTGCACCCCTTATTATTTGGCTTATTCTCTCACTATTTGACTTTTCCTTTCCATCCATTGTTGTCGCGGAGCTTATTTTCTTCATAGCAGCGGTTGTTATGATGCCACTTTCTTATGAAGTAAGCAGCGAAGAAGAACCCTTGTGGTAATAAAAAAACCTTCCGTTAACACGGAAGGTTTTTTATGCGGCTTTACCGTCTAGCTGCTGTCTGTGATGGCGCTGATAATACACCCACCCAGCATTCAACAGTAGAAGAACACTCGTTGTTAAAAATACGTAAGGAATTCCTTTAGCTCCGGCAATTTGTCCGCCAATCACTGGACCGGCTAAATTCCCGAAGTATTGTGCTGTTTGATTATAGCCAAACATTTTACCTGTAATCGAGTCCGGCACAATTTTCTTCAAATAAGAATTAATAGAAGGTAACAATCCTCCCATTGCAAAACCGAGTAAGAAACGTAGTAAAAATAGCTGCCAAGTACTATGCACAAAGGCCTGCAAGCCGCAAATAACCGCTACGATAAGCAAGCATATTTGAAGCACATTTTGAGGACCCACGCGATCGCTGATTTTGCCAAGTCTGGATGCAGCCAAAATATTTGAAATTCCTGTTGCCGCTACGACAAAGCCTGAAATAAGGGCAAGATGATCGGTATGAGTAGACAGTTGTTTTACATACAGTGTAACGATTGGCTGAATAGCCATAACCGCAAGCTGCAGTAAAAAAGTTGTAACAAATACACCAATCACGGCCTTTGAATTCTTAAGAGAAAGTAACCCAATGTTAGACTCTTTCGTCGTTTTCGCCGTCTCTTTTTTGTCTTCTTGAATTAAATTTACAATTAAAAAAGACAAAAACATAAATGCACCTGTCACGAAAAAGACGTGACGCAATCCAATTGTATCTCCTAAGTAGCCGCCTACTAGCGGTCCTAATAAAGATCCTGATACAGCCCCTGTAGACAACGTCCCTAATGCTTTACCGCTGTGCTCTTTAGGTGTTTGAGTCGCTACTAACGTAATGGCTGCAGAGATGAAGCCGGAAACGGCCCCCATTAAAAAGCGCAGTCCGACAAGCTGATAGACATTTTGTACAAAACCAATAGAAGTCATAACAATTGCCATACCCAAGCTTGCGCGAAGGAGCATCAGCTTTCGACCGTATTTGTCGGCCAAACTTCCCCATAAAGGAGAAACAATAGCGGCCATTAAAAAGGTAGCTCCAAATGCAATACCAGCCCATCTGCTGATGGAGCTTGTATCGTGAACCCCCAGCTTTTCAATATAAAGCGGTAAAAACGGAATAACTAAACTCATCCCGGCTGTGGTGCAAAAAGAACCGAACCAGCAAATGTACAAGTTTCGTTTCCATAATTCCATTCTATTTCCTTCTTTCGTTGTGCCGCATAGCGTAAAAACAACAAAAGAGCGAAACCATACGGCCTGCTCTTTTAGCATACATGCAGCATCTTTTTATCAGCTTAAATTATACCACATATCAGAAATATTTAAAAATAAAATGATTCACTTAGTGAACTATTAACATGAAATGAAAACAGAAAGATGTGCTGCGGTTACACTCCGCCTAGAACATAAAGTGACCCTTAGTTCACTCATTACCTTATGCTGTAACAGTAGGGGATATGTAAAGAACTTATGCTTCACTGAAAAAAGCGTCAGATAATCTGTCTAAAATATACGTTATATCCACACAGTATTATATTGCGGAAACGAACTTAGCTTACGTAATGAAAGGCAAACAAAATAAAATAGTATCCATGATCCTTAAGGCAGCTCTTTTAGCCACTACTTTGTACGGGTCTATCCGAACAGCTGAAACTGCATGGGCATTAGCAGACATCGGAGTTGGAATAATGGTTTGGCTCAATTTAATTGCAATTTTGATTTTAGCTAAGCCTGCTTTAATAACCTTAAAAGATTATCGCGAGCAGAGAAAACAAGGCATAGATCCTGTCTTTTCTCCTGGGAAATTAGGAATTCAAAACGCTGATTATTGGGACGAGGAATATCAGCATGATCAAGATAAAGAAAATGTTTCATAAACTAAAAAAAAGCCAACTGGGGTTGGCTTTTTTTTAGTTTGTGAAGAAGCTCTTTCGACCGCTTGAAAATGGTAATGATTCGTTTTTTTCGGGTATAATGTGGCATGAAGCGCCCTCAATTTATTTTCGTTTGAGCATTTATTTATAATAGAAGACATATAAAAGGACGGTGGTATGTGCATGACTAAAAAAGAAAATGAATCTATTTATATTCAGCAGCATTTAGCAAATGAACGAACGTATTTAGCGTGGATTCGAACGTCTATTGCTACACTCGGCATTGGTTTTGTTGCAGGCGGCCTGCATTTCAATTCCGGAAAAAAATTAAGTGAAGCAGCCGATACTCTTATTATTGCTGTTATCATCTTTTCTTTAGCTGCAAGTGCAGGTTTGCTTCTTTTCTCAACCTATCATTATTTTTCAACACGTGAAAAAATTAACAGCCAAACGTATCAATCTTCTCACGCTTTGGTTCTTTTCGTTTCAATGATTATGCTGATGCTGATCGGGGCTCTTATGTTTTACTTTTTTAACATAGCGTAAAAAGTTTAAGGTGTAAGAAAAAAGGGAATACACCCCCAAAGAATTTACGGTTTTATGAAAGAAAAAGAAGATCTATTGATATGGTGGTAATGGCAGATGTAATTATAATAATATCTTCTTTATGAACCGGCTGTATAATTTTACAGGTTAAATTCTTTGTTAACCGCGGATAATGGAAAAGGAAAGCTTTATAAGCCGAAACTTATCCAATCCATGTTGAACATAAAAAATTGAATATGAATTTCACTGTAGGGTGAAGCGAAAGTAAAGGAGAACGCTGTATGATTCAAACATCTAAGACCGTTGCCGCTCGTTTTTTTACGGAGCGTTTCTTTGATCAGGCTGCTCAAACAGCCTACTATTTTTTGTTATCTTTTGTACCGTTTATTATCTTTCTTTTTTCTCTGCTGAGTTTTTTTCCAATTGATACAAACAATTTGCTGATATTTATTGAACCATTTACACCTAAAAGCGCCTACGACGTAATTGAACGGTCAATTGAAACAGTTAACAATAGCGGGAAAAAAGTTTTATCTTTTAGTTTATTGGCGACTTTTTGGCTCGCATCTATGGCTATACAATCTTTGGTTCGTTCGTTAAATGACGCGTATCATATTCAAAGAAAACAAACGTTTTTGCGCGGTTTAATCAATGATTTAATTTTAACTTTTGGTTTTATGGTTGTAGTAGCTATTTCATTATTTGTACCAATTATTGAAGAGGTCATTCGACATTTGGTCCTAACAAAAGTCCATGTTCCTGACATATGGTTTCAAAGCTGGACGACAATTAGATGGGGAATTGGAACATTATTTTTATTAGGCTTTTTTATTCTTTTTTACAAACTGATGCCAAGCGCAAGAGTAACGTGGAAAGATGTACTTCCAGGAGCTGTTTTCTCCACGCTAGGATGGCAAGTTGTATCTACCGGATTTGGATACTATGTCCAGTTTGGAAGCTACTCGCAAATCTATGGTCAGCTTGGAAGTATTATTATTTTAATGGTCTGGTTTTATTTAACGGCCGCTATTTTATTAATTGGCGGTTTAATAAACGGTAATAAGTTCATCAAAGCTCACAAGACAACGTATAGAGACGTGGAAAACGACTAGGGAAACCTAGTCGTTTTTTTTATATTCAGTTTTACAGTTAAAAGGTTTATTAAAAAAATATCGCGGGTAACTATTGAATATCTCGTTGCCTTTCCTATACACATAACTAAAAAACAGTAGGAGTTCACGTTGAGATGAGGTGGAAAATTGAATAATTTTAATCGGTTTTTAATCGCAGTTATTGGAATTGCAGGACTGATTTGTTCCGGTATGTTAGCACTGATGGTTTATAAGGTTCCTCACCTTTCGAACTGGGTAGAAAAGTGGCATCATCAGGAGTGGTTTTACTACACGATATTATCAATAAGCGCATTTTTAGCTGTTATTTTTATTATTTTTCTTTTAACAGGCATATTTAGCAGACCGCCTAAAAAGAATTTAGCAATTGTAACAGGCGAAGGCAAAATAACCATTTCTAAAGCCACGATTGAATCTACAGCTTTGCGAGCAATTAGAGGCTTTCAGGGAATACGCTCTCCTGAAGTCCAAGCATCTATTCATTCTCGCAAAGAAAGAGTTAGTCTATATATTAACTGTTCGCTGTTTGGACGAGATGGGCTACCAACACTAGGAAAAGAGATGCAGCTTGAAACAAAACGCGCCGTGGAGGCCTTACTTGAGCTTCCCGTTCACTCCGTTCGTATTGACTTAACAGATACACAAACACGAAAGAAAGAACGTGTTGTGTGATGAAGGAGGGACATAATGGGTACTCCAGATAAATTGATTCCATACCGTGGCCGAGTACTTGGTATTCTGGCAGGTTTAGTGTTGGCAATTTTACTATTAACAATTGGTTTTGGCCCCACGCTGCTAATCGTAGCTTTTATGGGAATTGGTTATGTAATTGGGAAGTGGCGAGACGGTCATTTAGACATACATGCCTGGGTAGGATTCTTTACTAGAGGAAGATAGAAAATCACTTTAAGGGAGATGTTCGTTATGGCAGTTAATGAAACAAATACAGCAGTAAAACCTCAGGAAAATACACATCAAAATACATTAACATTTGAAGATCAAGTCATTAAAAAAATTGCTGGAATTGCAGCTAATGAAATTAAAGGGATTTTATCAATGAGCGGTGGATTTATGAGCGGGTTAACAGATCGCTTCCGCAGCACGGAAGACATCACAAAAGGGATTAACGCTGAAGTTGGAGAAAAGCAAGTTGCTCTTGATTTAAAAGTAATTGTTGAATACGGAAAAAATGTTCCAGCGATTTTCTCCGAAACTGTTCATAACGTGAAAAAATCAGTTCACGATATGACGGGCTTAGAAGTAGTAGAAGTAAATATGCACGTAGAGGACGTAATGACTCGCTCTGAATTTGAAGCAAAAACGGATCGAGACAAAGAGCAGGAGTCAAAGCGTGATCTTGAATAAAATATAAAAGGTAAACACTTCCATTCGTCATATATTCTTTGTATGATGAATGAGAAGTGTTTTTTTATGGGAGGGAGAATTCTGTGATATTGGTTAGTTCTTGCTTAGCAGGTCAAGCTTGCAGATATAATGGAAGCAGTGCCTTAGTTAAGGAAATGGAAGCGCTCGTTGAAAATAAAGAAGCGGTGATGATATGTCCGGAACTGTTAGGTGGATTTCACACGCCTAGAGAACCGGCAGAAATTATAAAAGGAACGGGAATAGACGTAATAAACGGAAATGCGCGAGTTATTGAACGATCGGGAAAAGACGTGACAGATATATACATAGACGGGGCCTATAAGGCACTGAACATCGCAAAAGAAATAAAAGCTACTGTTATTGTACTAAAAGAAAACAGTCCTTCATGTGGAAGTGAACATATATATAACGGAGCATTTCTAGGTGTTAAAATAGCCGGTGAAGGGGTAACGACTGCGTTGTTAAGAAAGCATGGTTTTATCGTTATATCCGAATCTCAATTTGCAGCTAAAATGTATTAAGAGCAATCACAATGACAAGAGGATGGGACAGAACGAAATGAATCCAACTCAAAGACAAACAATTTGGATGCATGATCTGGACTGCTTGCTCGACCGCTGTTGATTTCCGTGCAAGGCTTCGCTTTCCGCGGGCGGCCGATGAGCCTCCTCGTCGCTTCGCTCCTGCGGGGTCTCATCTGTTTCGCTGTTCCCGCAGGAGTCTTCACCTTGTCCTCCAACCAACAGCTATAAGTACCTGCGTTCACCATGATTATAAAAAAACACGAACTATTTATCCATTTTTGATAGATAGTTCGTGTTTCACTTTTATGAAATTATTTTTATCCAATCTCTTTTTGTAAAAGCTTATTTACTGTGAAGCGTATCTGCTGTGCTTTCTGTTCGTGTTACCGCATAAAGAGAGAAGCAAAGACCAAGCAATACAAAAATAGACCCGACCCAGCCGTTATAAATAACAGAGTATTGATTAACGACAATTCCTCCGACATAGGAGCCGATCGCAATTCCTACGTGTGAAATCGCTGCATTGGTGCTGATTAAAATGTCCGACGTGTCGCGTGCACTATGAATAATTAAATTGCTTTGAGCCGGTGAGACCGCCCAGCTGAGCGCACTCCAAATAATCATAAGAAGCAAGAACACAACGAATGGCAAATGAACGCCAAAAGGCATAGCAATCATGCTAACAAAAAAGAGAGCAATCATGGTGATAACAGACGAAGAAGGGTTCCATCTATCAGAAACAGCTCCTCCAAGTCCTCCTCCTGCCACTGCAGCAAGACCGAAAATACCATAAATAATGGTCACCATCGTTGTATTTAATCCTAGCGTTTCTTGTAAAAATGGCGTGAAGTACGCATAAAGCGTTAAATGACCCGCCAGTACAAACAATGTTGCTAGGTGAATAGCAAGCATTTTTTTATTGCGTAAAGCTTTTACCTGAGTCTTTAAAGGTACAATTGGAGCGGGAGCTAGACGTTCCATTGTAAACCAAACGGTAATCATAATAATAGCAGTTAAGATTGCAATCATAACAAATACTTGACGCCAGCCAAGCGCATTTCCAATCAAAATACCAAGAGGAATACCCAAAACAAGTGAGCCGCTGATTCCCATAAACACAACGCCAATTGCTCTGCCTTGATATTCAGGCTTTACCATTCTAGAGGCCATTGTGGTAGATAGGACAATAATAAAAGAGCCGCTCGCAGCAGCGAGGATACGCCCGATTAATAGCATATAATAACCTGAACTGTAGGCTGAAAATACATTGCTCAATAAGAAAATAAATAATGTCCACATATAAACTTTTTTCCGCTCTATCTTAGCCGTCACATTTAGTAAAATCGGCGCAGACAAAGCATAAACAAACGAATAAATAGAGATTAAATAACCTGCTTTTGCTAGTGATACATGAAATGCATCGGCAATTAAGTCCAAGATGCCTCCTAGAATTAATTCGACCGTTCCAACAACAAAAGAAGCAATCGCAAGTATGTAAACTTTTTTATTCATCAAAAAACCCCCTCTTTAAAAAGTTACAACTAGAATAGTAACCTTTTTTAGAGTGGATTTCAATAGGTAATATTAAAAAGGTTACTAATGAATTAGTAACCTTTTTAATATCGCAGTCGAGTAAGCAGCTCCATGATCTCAGAATCCTGAAGAAGCTGCTCTTGATATTTCTTTGTAATATGGGTAAGTGCGACATCATGATAAAAGAAATCAGCAAAAACTTTTACAAGCGGCTGCGACATGGTTTTTATTGCTTTCCATGTCTCATGTTCAATGCCGGCAAATAAAAGGTAGGCATCGTCAACAATAATCAACTGCGACGGCTCAAGGTTTTTATGATCATCTATTGGATTTAATGTATGTAAATGTTTGAGGGCAGTCTGCAAGTTTCCTATGGTTAAGACCTCGACGTTTACGCCTTGTTTCTCTTTTTCTTCTAGCAATGAGCGGTAATGTTCCAACTCATCATTCCAAGCCGATAAAATAATAGAAGATTCCGCTTCTTGAATCAACTGTTCAATGTGAGCAGAAATAGAGGATTTATCTTTTAAACTCCAAACATGATCATCTGTAAACGTTCTTTTAATTTTATATGTTTTTAATTCATTAATGTCATTTTCAAAATCAGCAGTAAGTTTTTGAATGACGGTTTGAAGGGCTACCGCTGAATAAAGTTTCTTTTTCCCGGACAATGTATTTACTACAATGCCTTTATCAATTAAACGATTAAGTACTTCATAAATCTTTGCTTTTGGAACATGCGAATACGTGACAATCGAACTAGCATCCAGCGGACCTTCATTCGCAAGCAGCGCTTCATATACTTGACTTTCATACTGAGAAAAACCAAATTTTTGCAGCATAATTCTCTATTCATCATCCTTTCTTTTTTTAGTATATCACGGTTTGTAAAAGTATTACTAATTGTAACTATATCTTATTAAACTATGTTCTAAATAATCAACAAAGATAAAAAATAGGCTATTAAAGGGTCTTTACTACGATAAAACTATTTTTAATCATGTGCTTTCCATACTAAAACACTCATCATCGGGTAAAGAAAAGAAAGAGGTGAAAAAAATGAAGAAAAATGAAAAACTACTGTTGAAAAAAATGAACATGAAACAGCAAAGAGAAGTGACTGCTCAGCTTGAAGACGTACTGGATTCCTTACTGTCTCTTGAAGAAAAATTATGCTCAGCACCTGATAATAGCGAGTGGCTTTCTTTACAAGCTCAGCTTGAAAAAAGAGAACATGAGCTGAAATTCAAGCATAAAATGCTGTGTGAGGAATGGACAGCGCTATAAAAGACAGGCATTTTGTCTGTCTTTTATGGCATCTAAATTTTCATGATCCGGATAGGACTCACCATCAAAATGGCTAAAATAATCATAAGATAAGGATTCACATAATAAAACATGCCGAGCAGTGCGATAATTAGAGCTGGAAAAGGAATAGGCAGCCCTATAAAATAACCTACGGTTGGATTTGCGCTAAATTTAGCTAATCTCAATGCACCCATGCTTGGATAAATCATAAAAGCGAGTACCGTTAGCCAAGAGTGGGGAGAAAGAGTATGAAATAGCATTGCAGGCGCTACGCCAAAGCTTATAATATCAGCCAAAGAATCTAGCTCTACACCAAACTCACTGTTAACTTTTAGCTTTCTGGCAATTTTGCCGTCAAATAAATCGAAAAAAGCGGCTAAAAAAATAAAAAGAGCAGCTAAGCGTTCGTAGCTGTTCATATTAAAGGCTATGGAAAATACGCCGCTTAGCAAATTTCCAATCGTAAAGAGATTCGGAACCCATTTTAACAGTCGAAGCATCAATGTCATACAACCGCCTTTCACAGTGTGTACAATTAGTGTAACTGTTAAATCGTATTATTATGTGAGATGCAAGATAAAAAGAAAGGAGTATTGAAAACTGGCTGTCGTTTCTGTAATATATATCGTATAATACGATAATAACTAAAAATACGATATAAAGGAGCAGGATCATGAAAGTAGAGGAGTTAAACAGCTATTGGACGTCTATTTATTATCATTTGCACTATACGCATCAAGAGAAAATTACGCACCAAACCATACGTCTTTTGCAGCATATCGACAAATCATCTTCGGTTGGAATAAGAGAAATCGCAGATTATTTAACTATTTCACATAATACGGCATCTGAACATGTAAAGAGAAGCATCGAGAAAGGATATGTGTATAAAAATAGAGATATACAGGATGAAAGAAAAGTAATTCTGCATTTAACAGAAGCAGGAAAAGACATCTTAAAACGGAATTCAAGCTTGGATGAAGAAAAAGTATCAGCTATTTTACGCGAAATGACAGCATCTGAAAAACAGCTGATACAACAGGCTTTTCAGTTATTGAGCGAGCGTGCAGAACATGTATAGTATCATCAAAATTTTAATGTCGGCTCTTATTATTGCAGGGGTAACAGAAATGGCCAAAAGATTTCCGGCATACGGTGGAATCGTAGCTGCTCTTCCAATTGTGAGCTTACTAAGTATTATATGGTTGTCAGTGCAAGGAGAAAAAAAGGAAGTGGTCAGTCAGTTTACACTTGGCGTTCTTTATGGACTCCCAGGCACTATTTTATTACTTGCTGTCGTCTATATTTGTGTAAAAAACTCCCTTCATTTGTTTGTGAGTTTATCCATAGGAGTTATGTGTTGGGCCTTGTTTTTAGTGCTTCAAAAGATGGTGATTAACCTAATTACTACATAAACTATTGGAATTTAATCCAATTTTCTGTAAAATAAAGGTCTAAGTAAAAGATAGGAGCTGAGTAGAGTTGAGTTTAGCAGAGAAAAAGTTAGGAATTGACCGAGTTGTTTTTATCGGCAGAACGTTTGAAGAGTATAGAGCTATGTTTAATTTGAATGACAAGCGTTTAAAAGGAAAAAAAGTGTTAGATTGTGCTAGCGGAGCCTGTTCTTTTACTGCTCATGCCTTGCAGCAAGGTACGAAGGCTACTAGCTGTGATATTGCCTATAAATTTACGGCAGAAGAGCTTGAAAAGAAGGGAAGCTTAGATTTAATTCATACGATGAATCAAATGCAGCACGTACAGGAGCAATATGTGTGGACGTATTTTTCGTCTATTGATGATTTAACGGAACATCGAAAAAGAGCATTAAAAGATTGTATTGCTCATATGAAAAAGAACCCGGAAGCCTATCAGTACGGAGCCCTTCCTAATTTGCCGTTTCAAAAGAACGAGTTTGATTTAACGCTTTGTGCAAACTTTTTATTTATGTACAGCGACCGGTTAGATTATACGTTTCATTTAGAGGCTTTAAAAGAACTGATACGCGTTACAAAAGAGGAAGTGCGCTTGTTTCCTTTAACGGACCTGAGCGGCAAGATTTCTACCTATTTGCCGCAGCTTTTAGAAGAGATTGCGCCTCTAGTAAAAGGAACAGAAATAGCAGATGTCCCGTATGAATTTCAAAAAGGTGCCAATCAAATGCTGAAAATATATGTATAACAAATGTAATGAAGAAGCTGAGGAAAAAGTATTTTAGCCCAAGTGAAAAACGAACCCTTGATCAAACATGTTAATCAAGGGTTCGTCTTTAGATTGGATTCATTTCGTCATGTCTTAACCTCTTTTAACATTCAAACGTTTTTTAGCAGTTTGAGTATGCTTCGTTATGGTTTCACATCCAAGCGCTTTAGCTAAGCCGAACGAAGGCATATTCACATATACTGATTCATAATTTCCTGCAGGAATAACGTACGTTTCATGATAAATGCCAACTGCATTCGTTTTTGAAGCCTGTTTATAAAAAGAATTCCAAGCTTTTAAGTGCTGAGGACCTTTGGCATAGGAGGTCAATTGATCAACTGACTCCCAATATTGAATCAGCGTAATGGTTCTTAAATTAAACGATCCTTGCAAAGATAAAAAGCCAAGATTTTTGTTTGCATACAACTCTCGAATCATAGGAGGCATTGCTTTAAATACAGGGAGCCATTTGTGTACGGCTGTCCATTTATTAATACGCATTCCTATAACAAAGACGACCAGATCCTGACCGGGCTTAGCCATTACACGATTGGAATGAATCATAAATTCTGCGCCTCCTCATCATATAATTTATTAATCGTATCTTTGCACCATTCCATCGAAGCACGAGTTGTTCGTTTACCGTAGTCTAGGGTAATAAGCCAATACGTTCTGTCAGGAGAAGGGCTTTTAGAAATGCTGTCTTCGATTCCGCAATACATGTGATAGCGTTCAGTTAGTTTCTGCTGAGCGTTTTTTAACTGCGAAATTGTGAGCTGCTTTTCTTGGTGACTACTAAAAAATAGTTTTAACAAAAGTTCATTTCGTTCTGAGGGGAGCTGCTTAATAGGTTCACGCAGCCAATCTTGCAGAACTTCTTTTCCTTTAGTTGTTATTGCGTACACTTTTTTATCCGGTTTATCAGTTTGAGCAACGGAATTTACCGTTGCTAGTTCTTCATTCACAAGCTTTTGTAAAGTGGGATAAATTTGACCATAGCTAATTTTCCAAAAATGATTTAAACTTCGATCCATTAACCGCTTAATTTCATAACCAGTTCTGCATTCAGTGGTAAGCAGTCCTAAAATCGCATATGTTGTTTGATTTTCCTTCATTTACTTTCCTCACCTATATCTTTTTGATGTATATATTACTATAAACAGGATATTATTCAATAAAAAAACGCGAGAGTTATGCACTCTCGCGTCTAAAAAAAGGTTTGTATTGCTGAACCATCATTTGCGAAGCAGCAATAAATAAAAAGATAAAGCCTCCACACATTAGCAACATGACAGCACCTATTCTCCATAAAAGCTTTGGCATCAGCATATCTCCTTTTTTGAAGTTATTACCTATAGTGTAAAGAATAGCTTGCAAAAATTCTAGTCATAACTAAATATAATTTTATAACTTTTTTAGACTGACTCTTCCCTTGGATCATCTTCATCAAAAATAGGAACTTCTGTATACGCTTCTTCTTTTTCGAAGGCGGGAGAAGAATTCTCTTTATCCTCTTGTGCAGGCTTCGTTTTACCAGAAGAAATATCTGATTTAGCGTTTTTTAACTCTTCCATATCTTTTTGGATTTGGTCCGTGAAATCCTTTGGTATAGCTCCGCTTCCGTATGTAGCTCCGATGTTTAAAGCACCGCCGAGCTCCTTAATGCCCACTTGGCCAATATTGTTGTTTTGTTCGTATTTATCAAGAAAAAATTTATCAATATGAATAGGCGGAGGAGCATTTTCTAAAAGTGCCGCTTTTTGATGAATCAATCTTACTTCTTCTTGAAGAGAAGACGTACGTTTTAGCATGTCCACCTGTACTTCAGTTAAAAGCGACATACTTCGCTCTAATGCTGAAACTCTGTTATCTAGTTCGGTCATTTTCTCGAGATAAGGAGCCATTTGTTTCTCTACAGATTGTTCTACTAAGCTAGCTATATCCGGATAAGGCACAGCTTCTTTCTTTTTATCGCGAGGGTTTTGCGTGGAGATGATTTGTTCCAATTGTGCTACTTTTTCTTTTAAAAAATGAAGCTGCCTAGCAGTATCCTGCATGTCTTTTGTATATGATTGTTCAGTGTTTTTGTGAGCACTTCTTTGTGAAGATGAAGAATCGTTGGAAAGCACTGGCTGAGCCTCCAGCTTTTTTTTGAACATTATGAGAGAACCCATTTGCGGTTCGAGTTTTAAAAAACGGTTCATGTGAACTTCAAGCGTGTTAATACGCTTGATTTGATGTTTGAAGTCCGCTAGCTCAGTTTGAAGATGTTGGTTAGTCTGTTTGGGGTTGAAAAATCCTTTCATAGACATTTCGCTTCTCCTCATCTTGGGCTTATTTCCTCTGTAATCACAGTTAGATAAATAAATATTGATTCAGTTTGGGAGTTAATATTAAATTTTTTGCATTTATAAATGCTTATGTGCAGCATTACATTTCATTCGTAAAACTACTAAACCTTATTCAATATGAATACGCTCTTCTTGAAAAAACTGCCTGTGATAAGAAAGAATAAGCAGTCCATTTTCAAATTTTGCACGCAGATGATGCGCATCTGTAGGCTCAGGCAATTCGATAATTCGGTTAAAATCTCCAGAAGGTCGTTCTTGTACAACAGGCTGCCCTGTAATGAGAGGGTGGGGCGAGCCTTTTAATAGAAGCCGGCTGCCTGAAACAGAAACGTGCAAGTTTTCTTTTAGATAACCAGGCAGGTCAGCGATAACAATGATCTCGTGAGGAGTAACATAAATGTCGATAGGTGGAAAATTACTTCTAGGAGGTTGAGGAGCCTGATGCGAATCCTGAGCAGTCATATCCATATTTTCTTTCATAAATTCGTTAAAAGCAGTTTGATCAAAAACACCGTTCCAAAAGTCGTTTGTTTGATATTTTTTAGCGAATTCCATCCACTGCATAAGTTTATCAAAGTCCATATGGTTTCCTCCTTACCACACATCATAAAAAGATGGAATTTGAATATAGTTTGAAAAGGGGGTGGTTTAAATGGCAGGTGCATCTATAAATATTAATATTTTAATGCTAAAGATAAATTCCTTTGAAAATGCGTCTGCGGTAAATATTGGACAGAATTTACTAGCAGACTGGAATAATTCAGATAAAAAAACACAGGGGTTTGGGCAAAATTTCGGTGATGATAGCGGGTTTATAGGAACGAGAAGCTGTGTTGATGATCGTGATCAAATTGATAGCCCATCGTCTTTTCAAAAAGTACCCATTTCATAGAAAGAGCCTAATAAATATAGCCAGTTCAGACGCAGGTTATATTTATTAGGCATCAGGTTGAATACTAGTAGACGAATAGATGAAGGTATGCTGCTAGTCATGCTCGTTAGAGGCGGTGTAGAAGCTTAAATTACGCTGTTTTTAACTGAGTTTGAATCGTTTACATCTGAATCTATAATCCATGAGAACGGAGTTACGTTTGGAGAAAAATCTCCGTTTGATTCTCCTAGTCCTTGATTACGTTTATAAGATACGAACACGTCAAGCTGCTGATTAGGTCCTATGCTTAAAACGGATGAATTATCCAGAACGTTCACTTTGAAGGCTTGTAAGTTAATGACCATAGGTGAAAAAATCATATGGTTTCCTCCTTATTTATCATTTTTTGTTGCAAATGCATCCACATAATCATTATCTACAGTTTTGTAAGCAGATCCTGCTGAAAAACATTGATCAGCGAGCTGCTGTCCGAAGGCCTGATTTTTCTTTGCTGTGACATACCTTGTAACTTTTGACGTATTTCCAATAGAAATACTGCTTGCTTGATCAGCACTGCGAACGTTCAATTTTCCTAAGTTGATTTTTGTTGAGTCAAATAGCATACTATTCTCCTTTCAAACGACAGTTCTTCTAAGTCTTTAAAAGCTTATTGTAACTTCGGTGAAAATATGAATAGTACATGGCTCATTAAATGAGTAGAAGAGGTCTAATGTAGCGTATTATAGTTTGGTGTAAAGCGTGAAAAGATTTTAAAAATTCATGAGGAAAAGAAGGAAATAGTAAAAATGTACGGCATTTTACATGCTTTAGAAACATCAACCGTAAAAAGCGTATTATCACTCTGCACAGAAGCTGCCTATTTTTCTGTTCGTATCATTACCTCTTCATTCATTAAGCCCCTAACGCTTTTCTTTTCGGTCATGTTTCATTAAAATGAACATAAACATATATGTAGAGAAAAGAATAATGTAGTGTTTTCTAACGTTATAAAATAGCTTACGATACGAAGAAAGCGTCTATAATAAAAGAAACGAAACTTTTGCGTGGTCAACTGACGATGCTTTTTATTTTTACAAACTGCAGTGAAGGCAGAAAGGAGAGAATTCGATGAGTTTGCGCGATCGGCTGCTTTATGTAGCGGAACATTATAAACAAATGGGTGGAGACGTACTTGTAAAACACGAAGTAGAAAATATGATTACACGCCGGCTTCCGATTTCTCTTTATCGATTGGAGCATATAAATCGAGAAGAAATGCGTATATCGGGCCACCACGCTGAAACATTTCCTTACGTGACTCTTGCTAATAAGAATATAGAGAGTGATGTGATAGTAGCATATTTATTCAGTGAAGACGGTCAGCGCATTTACTTAGTCATGATGAAAGGAGATGCAGGGGAAGGAACGGATCTGAAAGACATTCGTTTTTTTACTCCTGAACATGCCCGCGTATTGAAAGATAATCATATTGTCATTGGTACAAGCATGGAAGCGAAAAGCTTTGAGGATAGAGTAGCTCTTTACCTTCCTTACAATATAGCAGACTTACCTAACAATGATCAGCTTCAAGATGATTTGCATTTACTGCTGAGTATGCATGAACAGTATATAAAAACATACGGAATGAGCAAAGAGATGATTGGCGATAAAGACGCCATCGTCCACATTCATGAGTATATTAAGAAATCTGGATTTACATACGAACGACAAGATATAGCCAACGCCTACTTTGCTTTAAAGACCAAGCCTTTTATTGTTTTATCAGGAATGAGCGGGACGGGAAAAACAAAGCTTGCGCAGCTCTTAGCAGATAGTATCGGTGCCACGATTGAAAATGGCAGACAAGTGCTTATTCCAGTTCGGCCCGATTGGCACGATAGTTCAGATTTATTAGGGTATATTGATTTAAGAGGAGATTTTCGCAGAGGATCGTTTCTGTCGATTATGCAGCAAGCCATTCAGCATCCAGCTTACACATATGTTGCCATATTGGATGAAATGAACTTAGCTCGAGTTGAACATTATTTTAGCGATATTTTAAGCGTGATGGAAAGCAGAAGCTGGTCAAAAGGGAAAATCAAAACGGCTCCGTTATTTCCTGGACATAAGATGTTCCGAGATATTTATTTGCCATCTAACCTTCTCATTATCGGTACCATTAATATGGATGAAACAACTCATGGGTTTAGTCAAAAGTTGTTAGATCGTACCAACACCATTGAGCTGAATAAGATTCAGCTAGATTCTTTTGATTTTTTAGATGATAGAGATCCACCTCGGCACAGTATTGAAAATGTACAAATTCAAAGTCAATACGTTCACTTAAAAGATGCGTATGTTGAACATGCTGAGCTCATTCACGAAGTAACAAATGAACTGCTAACCGTCAACGAGATGCTTACAGAAGTCGATTTGCAAATAGGTTACCGCGTACGCGACGAAATATGCTTTTATCTAATTTACGCAGTGAAAAGCGGAGTGTTTACATTTGATCAGGCGTTTGATTTTCAGATATTGCAAAAAGTTTTGCCTCGTATTTCAGGAAGCGATGCTTACACATTTGACCTATTAAAAAATCTTTATTATTACTGTACAAATACGCTGCTCGATGATGAATTTGAGACAGCTGTTGTCAACGCAGACGGGATGAGATTTCCTAAAAGTGCACGCAAAATAATGGAGATGATGAGACGTTTTGAAGTATACGGATACACGTCATTTTGGATTAATACCGTACGTTGAAATTGAAACCGATACGTGTACGGTGGTTATAAAAGGAAAGAATAAGAAAAAAATAAAATCTGCAGAAGAAGTGATGTTTTTTTCTTGTACGGGAAAAGGAATCACACATGTAAAAGTACTAAATCAAACAAAAGGCATGATGACTTCCAAACCGCCGCTTGAGCCTTTATTTTTTGAAAATGAAACCTATCAAATTACAGTTGTTTCAAAAAATGAAACAAGTCTGTTTGTTAATCACGACTCAAAAGCAGTTGAACAAAGTTTTCAAACCGTAGGATTTCCCTACATTTTAACAGGAAATATAAGCTTTCAAAATGAGGTAGGGTATTCTACGTTTCATGTCTACAGTGAAATAGAAAAAGAGCTGTCTTTTACTCTTGAAATTTTCCCGTCAAAGATGAGCTACAAGACAGATTATGTACGCATGGTTGATGAAGTGAACGGATACATTCATGATTTGGCATACGATATGCTCCGTAAAACGTATATTGAAGCAAAATCGGTTTGGTCTAAACAAGCAACATGGACGGAATTTTATCATGTGCTCTCTCACTATATGAAACCCTTTCTTCATTCTGTTCGTCAGATTGAGAATCAGCCGTTTCAATCGGTAAAAGTTGAACATGAGCTCATGAGAGGAGATCAAATAAAAAAACAAGATAGCCAGGCTATATCATTTGTCCGAACACACCCTACCTATCTTGCATCTTCAAGCAGAGGAATTAAAATTAATCGGCATATAAAAGTAGTACCCACAAAAGCAATTGGCACAAGACATGTAGCTATCTATGATAATTTGGAAAATCAAAGTGTTAAATGGATGATGACGCAGCTGTATCACAAGCTAACTACACTAATTGACAAATTGATAGAAGATAGATATGTAAAAAAAGAAGCGGTGTCGGCTCTAGAAACCAATCATACCGAATTAAAAAGGCTGCTAAACAATGTGTTCTGGCAAAGAGTGAAGACCATACAAGTTTCAACTCTTCCTTCTACACTCCGTACGGCACCCCGCTACCGGGAAGCAAGCAGATACTTTATGTTCTTAACGCGAGGGTTGGCTCTTAACGGAGAGTTTTACCACCTTTCATTAAAAGATATCGCAACTCTCTATGAATACTGGACGTATGTTAGTCTTTTAAAGAAGTTGCAAATTTATGGCAAACGAATAGAACAAAACATCATGACAACGACAGAACAAGGGTTGAATGTCAGAGTGCAGGCCTCTTACCATCGTTTTCAGGTGGGAAAAGCAGAAGTAACGCTATGGTATCAAAAAGAATACCATCATACTCATACTGTTATCCAAAAGCCGGACTTGCTGCTTGAAGTAAAGCAAGGGGAGAAAAAAAGTGTATATCTTTTTGACGCTAAGTATCGTATCAAACCAAATCACGATACGCCCTCTCCTAGAGAAGAAGATATTAATACCATGCACCGTTACCGAGACGCTATTGTAGAGGAAAATGGAATAAAACCGGTACAAACAGCGGTTGTGCTGTTTCCAGGGAAAGCAGAAGGCTATAAGCAGCATCATTTTTATAAAAGTATTGAACGCGTTGGAGTGGGTGCGCTGCCTTTTTTGCCGGGAGAGGAAGGGTTAGTAGAAGAATTTATTAAAACTATTTGTACGGAAGAACCAAATCTTTTCAGCGCTGATTAGGTAAATAGGTAGAACGTGAACAAGCCTTTTTTTTATACGTTGACATAGTGTTAAGTTTTTTATGTTTTGATGACATTTCGAGATTTTAGTTGTATTTTCCTGTTGAATTTTCTAGAATAGTAGAGAATAAAACCGTATCGAAAAGAAGTCGTATCATGTGCAGAGAACGTATCAGGAGGACAACGAAGTGAAAAAGATTCTACTATTCACGTTAGTAGCGCTATTGGCAACTTTTTTTATTGACAGGGTATACAGCGAACGCAACCAAGCGCAACTTCAGCAAACCGTAATTAATGAAATTAAAAAAACAAATCAAAGTAAAGAAGAAGCTTCCATCCTTGATTTTAATGAATTATGTGATTTTAGATGGGATAAAGTATATGTTTTTGGACCGGAAACGACCCGCAGTGAGGTAAATGAAAAGCTGGGCTTCAATTGGTCTGAAGCAAAAGCAAAAGGTATTGGAAAAGATAAAAAAGATAACTTTATTGTTTTTGTGGAAAATGATCAAGTAACGCAATATTTAAAAATACCGGCGTCATATGGAGCTATTGTTCCTAAGACTTCTGTTGCAAATGAAAGCTAACGAACTTCTTCGTTAGCTTTTTTTATGCTTTCTTTTTTAAGGATGACGTTTTTTTCTCTGCTGTTGATTTTGTCGGTTGTAAAGTAGAAGGATTTATGCTCACCTTTAACATTTCCATTAAATGTCGAATATCTCGTTCTTCGCTTCCGCTTACTTTTGTAACTTCGCCTTGATTTATTTTTTGTTGAATGACGCTTTGTAAGGCATCTCGGTAGTTGTTTTTGTAAATAGATGGATTAAAAGAAGTAGATAGCTTATCAATTAATTCCACCGTCACTTGTGTATCACTTTCATTAACAGAAGAAGTAGTAGATAAGTTAGGCACATCTGTGACTGAACGAAGTTCTTCTTCAAAATGCATCGTGTGAAGAACGAGAGAGCCGCCCACGGAACGAATAATGGCGATTTGCTGTTTGGAATATAAAAATACATTGGCAATACCGACTTTATACGTTATTTCAAGTGCATTTAATAACGTATAATAAGCTTTTAGGCTCGTTTCTTCAGGAGAAATATAGTAGGGCTTATCAAAAAACAGGGGATCAATGTCATCTAACGAAACAAAGTGCAACAATTCAACAGCTTTGTTTGCTGCAAAGGGCTCTTTGACACGGTCAATTTCCTGTTGTGAAAGTACAACAAACTGACCGGTCGCGGTTTCGTATCCTTTAACCAGTTCATCGGATTCTACTTCTCGTCCACACGTTTGGCAATGTTTTTCTTGATGAATGGGTGTATGGCAAACGGAGTGCAGTGTGCGCAGCTTTACATCTTTTTCTTCAATTGCTCCGTGCAGTTTAATAGGGATGTCAATTAATCCAAAGCTGATTTTACCTTTCCAAGCAGTATGAAGCATAAATGTTCTCCTTTTACTCTTTTTTAGTAGTGTGCCGTAAAACAAATGAGATATCCAATTGTTTTGAAAAGGAAAACTTTCTAAAAAAACTATGTGCTAAATAAACAATTAAATAGTTCCAATAAAGCTGCAGAGACAACATCTGCAGCTTTATTGGAACTCAATAGGAACTATTGGCTGATTAGATTCATTTGTCTCATGTTTGGAAATCGTAATTTCAAGGATTTCGTTACTAAATGTAGCGGTAATCTTTTTATTCAACAATGAAAATGGAAAGTCAATTGTACGTTCAACGCTTTCTTCCATTTGTTCTCTTGCAAGCGTTCCTTGCTTTTCATCATGAAATTCTCTAAGGCAGTATTTTTTGGCTGTGAGCTGTAAGTGGTCAGCTTGTATCTGAACGATAATATCCTTAGGGTGATACCCTAATAATTCAGCTTCGACAATAAATGATTGTTCTGTTTCAAATAAATCTATACGAACGGAATCATAATCTAAATAACTCATAAAGGGATTTGAAAGCATGACTTCTAACAACTCTTGAAAGCCTTTTACAAACATTTGGTCTGCTGGCAGACGCTTGTTTTTCATTTCTACGTTCCTCCATTATTTAAACTGTTTCACTTTACTATCATATGCGCGTTTATGTACTTAGTGAACTCCTGTGCAAAGAATAAGCTTGAAGTACTAGCTGCCTTTTCTATGCATAAAAAAGCAAGCTCTGTAGAGAGCTTGCCGCTGTTTTACATATCATGTCCGCTATTGTGTTTTTGGCGAGAATGCTTACGGTTCTTTACTTTATGAGATCCGCTTAGCGGTTCGGGCTGTCCAGAATTGCTTTTTGGCGCATTTCTTCTGATGTCTTTGCTGCTGTTTTTGTTCATAGTTAAACCCTCCCTTTCATTTATTAGGGTGGGATAGTGACAGGGGATTTATCCGATGAAAAATTCCCCTTTCTAAAAATAGGTTTAGCAAAAACAGGAAATGGGAACAGAAAAAAAGCGCCATATATAATGACGCCTTCTCGTTAGATTTCATGGAGTTAAACGATTTTGCTTTTCTAACTAGTGATTAGTATATCCAATAAGAGAGTGTTTTATTGATTTTTTTTGCGTTTTTTATTATTTTGTTTCTGTTGTTCGGTTAATGGTTCATTTGAAAATTCTTCATTATAACCCGCTCCTTTTCCTTGAGCGCTAGCCGCGTTAGCTCCAGGAATGACGTGGTTTGACTTGCGTTTAGCCATGTTGAATCACCTCCGTTTCTAGCATGCGTAAAAATCAATGAAATATGAATTATTAGAAAAATAAAAGGCAGATGGAAAAAGGTTATAAGTGAAACTTATGTTAATTAATAACATTCTTTTTATTTACTTATGTATAATATTATATTAAGATAGATGGTGAAGGGAATAGAGGATGGGGTAAGTAAATCCTTTATACATAGAATTTTAAGGGGGTAAAAGTAATGACTAAAAAAGACGTTTTTAACGTTCGTTCGTCATTCGATCTTAATGGCAGCACATATAATTATTACCGCTTACAAGCTTTAGAGGAAGCAGGTTTAGGTAAAGTATCTAAGCTGCCGTATTCAATTAAAGTATTATTAGAATCTGTTCTTCGTCAGGTAGATGGCCGTGTTATTACAAAAGAACACGTCGAAAACCTTGCAAAATGGGGAACAAAAGATATCAAAGATATCGATGTTCCTTTCAAACCATCTCGTGTTATTCTTCAAGATTTCACTGGAGTTCCAGCGGTTGTAGACTTAGCGTCACTTCGTAAAGCAATGGCTGATTTAGGAGGAGATCCTGACAAAATCAATCCAGAAATTCCAGTAGACCTCGTTGTCGACCACTCCGTACAAGTTGATAAAGCAGGTACAGCTGACTCATTACGAATTAATATGGACCTTGAGTTTCAACGTAATACAGAGCGCTATAATTTCTTAAGCTGGGCTCAAAAATCATTTAATAACTATCGTGCAGTTCCGCCAGCTACTGGTATCGTGCATCAAGTAAATTTAGAATATTTAGCAAACGTTGTTCATGCTGTTGAAGAAGATGGCGAATTCGTAGCTTTCCCTGATTCTCTAGTAGGTACTGACTCTCATACAACGATGATTAATGGTATCGGTGTTTTAGGATGGGGTGTTGGCGGTATTGAAGCGGAAGCAGGCATGCTTGGTCAACCTTCTTATTTCCCAGTTCCTGAAGTAATCGGTGTTAAACTTGTTGGTGAATTACCAAACGGTACTACAGCTACAGACTTAGCGTTAAAAGTTACGCAAGTGCTTCGTCAAAAAGGAGTAGTCGGAAAATTCGTTGAATTCTTCGGTCCTGGCGTAGCTGAACTTCCATTAGCTGACCGTGCAACAATTGCTAATATGGCTCCTGAATACGGTGCAACATGCGGGTTCTTCCCAGTTGACGCAGAGGCATTAGCATACATGCGTTTAACAGGAAGAGATGAAAAAGACATTCAGGTTGTCGAACAATATACAAAAGCAAACGGTTTATTCTTTACACCAGAAAATGAAGATCCAATTTTCACTGATGTTGTTGAGATTAATCTTGCTGAGATTGAAGCAAATCTTTCAGGTCCAAAGCGTCCGCAAGATTTAATTCCACTTTCTCAAATGCAAACAGAATTCAAGAAAGCTTTAACAGCTCCTGTTAGCAATCAAAGCTTCGGACTTGATGCTAAAGACGTGGATAAAGAAGTTACGTTTAAGCTTGCAGACGGTTCAGAAACAACAATGAAAACAGGTGCCATCGCTATTGCGGCTATCACAAGCTGTACGAACACATCAAATCCTTACGTATTGGTAGCAGCTGGTTTAGTTGCGAAAAAAGCGGTAGAAAAAGGATTGGATGTTCCAGCTTACGTGAAAACTTCTTTAGCACCAGGTTCAAAAGTAGTAACGGCTTACCTTCAAAATTCAGGATTGCTTCCATACTTAGATAAAATCGGCTTTAACATCGTAGGCTATGGCTGTACGACTTGTATCGGTAACTCTGGTCCACTTGAAGCTGAAATTGAAGCAGCGATTGCAGACAGCGACTTGCTTGTAACGTCTGTTCTTTCAGGAAACCGTAACTTTGAAGGACGTATTCACCAATTAGTAAAGGGTAACTACCTTGCTTCTCCACCGCTTGTTGTAGCATATGCACTGGCTGGAACGGTAGATGTAGATTTACAAAAAGATCCAATCGGCATTGATACAGACGGCAATGAAGTATTCTTTAGCGACATCTGGCCTTCTCAAGATGAAATTAAAGAAGTTGTTAGCCGTACCGTAACGCCTGAATTATTCCGTAACGAGTATGAGCGTGTATTCGATGACAATGAGCGCTGGAATGAAATTAAAACGAGCGAAGATGCTCTTTATACGTGGGAGAATGATTCAACATACATTCAAAACCCACCGTTCTTTGAAGGCTTATCAGAAGAGCCAGGTGAAGTAGAACCGTTAAATGATCTTCGCGTAGTAGCGAAATTTGGTGACTCAGTGACAACGGATCACATTTCACCAGCGGGTTCAATTGCAAAAACATCACCTGCAGGTCTTTACCTTCAAGAAAACGGTGTAGAACCAAAAGACTTTAACTCATACGGTTCTCGTCGTGGTAACCATGAAGTGATGATGCGCGGTACGTTTGCAAACATCCGCATTAAAAACCAAGTAGCTCCTGGTACAGAAGGCGGCTGGACAACGTACTGGCCAACAAATGACGTAATGAGCATTTATGATGCTTGTATGAAATACAAAGAGCAAGGTACAGGTCTTGTTGTACTTGCAGGTAAAGATTACGGCATGGGAAGTTCTCGTGACTGGGCAGCAAAAGGCACAAATCTTTTAGGTATTAAAACAGTAATCGCTGAAAGCTTTGAGCGTATTCACCGTTCAAACCTAGTATTAATGGGTGTTTTACCTCTTCAATTTAAAGATGGTGAAAGCGCAGATACATTAGGTTTAACTGGAAAAGAAACAATTGCAGTAGCAGTTGATGAAACAGTAAAACCACGTGATCTTGTAAAAGTAACAGCAACTGATGAAGCTGGAAACAAAAAAGAATTTGAAGTACTGGTTCGTTTCGATAGTGAAGTTGAAATTGATTACTATCGTCACGGTGGTATCCTTCAAATGGTGCTTCGTGATAAATTACAGTCTAAAACACATGCGTAAGGTATAAAGAAAAAGAGCGGTTCTCGTGAGCCGCTCTTTTTTTATGCAAACGCACCGTTTTCGACAAAAAGTGAGAGGGAAATATGCTATATTATAAAAGAAAATGCCCGATAAAAGGATTATTTTAGTAGATATTGCACATATCTATTAGTACATAGATTATCACTTTTTAGAAGAAATAAAGGAGCCGATCATATGGTTAAAAAAATAATTGCGGTCTTGCTTCTAGTAGGCTTTCTTAGCTACGCACTTTGGGAAGGGCTTTCTCCAAATGAAGCATCCGATAATTCTAACTTAAGCGAATACAAGGATTTAAATATTAAAAAAGGCGATAGTGCTCGTCAGGCTTCTGGTCAAGCTTATGGGTTAGAACCAAAAGATACAGCACCTCCGTTTACACTTTCAGATACGAACGGAAAAACTGTTCAATTATCGGACTTTAAAGGAAAAAAAGTTATTTTAAATTTTTGGGCCACATGGTGTCCGCCGTGTCAAAAAGAAATGCCCGATATGCAAGCATTTTATAAGAAATATGGAAACGACGTACAGCTGCTTGCGGTTAATTTAACTTCATCAGAAGGTAGTAAACAGGCAGTATCTAAGTTTCTGAAAGAAAAACAGTTTACGTTTCATGTATTATTGGACGACCAAGATACTGTGGGAAGTAAAAAATACCGGGTGTCCACCATTCCGACATCTTACTTTATAGATGAAGAAGGGAAAATTGTTCAGCGAGTGAATGGTCCAATGACGCTTAAACAAATGGAAAACTTTGCTCAACAAGCAGCGAATTAACTTCGCTGCTTGTTTTATTAAAAATGAAACTTATTTACTTTACCATCGTATATATAGATAAGTCAGTAAATATGTCAAACTTTCTTACAACTTTTCAAAAAGTATGTTTACTTATCTGACAAATTGGTTACAATATAGATAGTTATATGATATCAGTTTCTTTTGATTTTTCAGATTTTTCATAAAAATTACATAAAGTAGGTGTTGGAATCATGAGAAAATTACGCAAACGTTCATTTGAAGAGTTAGTGCAAGAAAATAAAACGCAGCTGTTAAAAGATCAGTCAGAAATTGAACGCATTGAATTGGAAATTGAAAAGCGGTTAGAAGATCGTATGCTTGAAAGAGCTGAATAACTTTAAAGTAAGTTGGTTAGAGTAACGGTGAGGAGGGGATAAGCATGGGAAATCCTAAAAAACAAAGCAAAAGTTTTGTTCCGAATCACATCGGCACTCAACCGAGAGAAGCTGGTGGAAATAACGGAAAACAAATGCAAGATACATCCGGCAAGCATCCTCAAGTTATTCAAACCAAAGGTGAATGAATAAAAAGTCGCTGAATTCAGCGACTTTTTATTATTTGAATTCTACTGTGAATAAATAAACGTAAGGGTTGCTCGAAATAAGCTCTTTAACAACTTCTCCGTCATCGGTTGAAAGCGGAGCAACTCGTATGCCACTGCCATCGTCACCAAATAAAGCAGCAACTGGATATGGTTTATTCATTTTCACTTTTTGTTGTTTCTCTAATCCAGTAAAGGAATAGCCGTTCATTTTCTTTGGCTTTTCCGCTTCTATCCCTAGGTTTGTATCGTTGCTTCCCACATTAAACATTACTTTGTGAGTATCATCATCGATTTTATATGTAATAGCAAACATGTCAAATTCTTTTGAAACAGTCAACCCTCCTGAGAATAAAGGTTGTTTGGCTTTTCCCTTTTCATAATAAGTAGCTTTTACATAAGCTTCTTTTGCTCCATTAGGAGCTTTAACATCGTATGCCATGATATTGCTTTTGTAGTCTAAGTTTGTCACGGCTAACATTTTTTCTTCATGTTTTGAGTAATGGTGAGGCTTGATAGAGGCACTTATTGTCAATTTTGATGCCAATGAAGTTTGCGACATAAAAAATACGGCAAGCACTGCAATAAAGATGACGCTTAGTAATGTTATCATTCGTTTGGTCATAGCGATTCCCCCTTTGTATGTATATATTACCATAAAATGTATGTTTTATATATACATTTTAACTTAATTATAATTATATTATGTAAACTAAAATCATTTTTTTCCACTTATAGAGATGAACAAATCCGGCATACTACAATTGTAACAAAGTTATTTTGAGGAGGAAGATACAATGGCATGGAATAAACCGAATCCAGACGATCGCAGTGATAACGTTGAAAAATTACAAACAATGGTACAAAATACAATGAAAAACATTGAAGAAGCAGAAGAAGCTGCTGCATGCAGCACTGAAGAAGAACGTCAGCGCATTCAGCAAAAAAATCACAATCGCGAAGTAAGCATTGAAGCAATGCGCAGCGAAATACAAGATGAATCAGAAGCTCGTCAAAATGGTTACGAAGGTACGATTTAATAAGTAAAACAGCGACAATAAGCAGCTAAAAATAAACGGTTTTAGCTGCTTTCTTTCTATATTTTTTTAGTAAGGTGAATAATAATATAAACTAGCGAAGAGGTTTATGTAGGTGAAAAAGCACGTGAAAAAGAAAATAGTAAGGATTTTGGTCAGTTTACTTGTCGTTTTGATTATTGTGGACTCTTATCACACGCATAAGCCCTTGCCAAAAGGAGTTTCATACGAAAGTAGGCCTCACAAAGTAGAAGATGTATTTCTTTTATCGGACCTAACGTATCAAGACCAGCAGACGTCGGTTTCCGAACAACATATTTTTCAAGCAGTTACGAATGCGATTGATGACGCAAAAGCTTTTATTATTATGGATATGTTTCTATTTAATGGCTACTATAACCAAGGTGAAACGTTTCCTCACCTTAGTGATACGCTTGCAAGTAAGCTGATTGAAAAGAAACGAAAACATCCTACTATCGAAATCGTCTTTATTACAGATGAAATCAATACAACCTACGGCTCACATGATTCAAAGTGGTTAGATTCACTGCGGCTAAACGGAATCAAAGTGGTGCAAACCAATTTATCTAAGCTCAGAGACTCCATTCCACTATATTCTTCAGTGTGGAGAACTTTTGTTCAGTGGTTTGGTGAAAAAGGAACTGGATGGATCACGAATCCTTTCGGAAATAATGCGCCTAACGTGACGGCCCGTGCTTATTTTAAGTTGTTAAATGTAAAAGCTAATCACAGAAAAGTAGTAGCAACCGATCAAAGCGTTATTATCTCCTCTGCCAATCCTCATGATGCAAGCTTTTATAATTCCAACATGGCCTTTGAAGTAAAAGGGAATATCATTGGAGATGTTGTAAAAAGCGAACAAGCCGTGTCTGATTTTTCTTACGGAGGAGATTTACCTCGGTATAAGAAGAAAGAAAAAGAAAAGGGAGACCTCTATGTTCAGCTGTTAACAGAAGGCAAAATCTATAAGCACGTATTAAATGATTTACGTCATGCTAAAAAAGGCGACGATGTGTGGCTTGGCATGTTTTATCTTGGAGATCGAGACGTAATAAAGGCGCTTTTGAAAGCTTCCAAACAAGGGGCAAACGTACGATTAATTTTAGACCCTAATGAAAATGCGTTCGGAAGAAAAAAGTTCGGACTGCCTAACCGTCCAGTCGCAGCAGAACTTGTGAAAAAATCTAAAGGCGATATTAAAGTTCGCTGGTATCATACGGGAAAAGAGCAGTATCATCCTAAAACTTTATTTATTCGAAACAAAAGAAAGGCAATGATTATTGCAGGAGCAGCAAATTTCACAAAACGAAATTTGGATGATTTGAACTTAGAAACGGATATTAAAGTATCAGGACCTCCTAACAAAAAGGTTATGACGGAACTAAACGCTTATTTTGACCGCCTATGGACAAATAAAGACTACACATACACACTTCCTTATAAAAGGTATGAAAATAAGATGACGAGGCTGGAAACACTGATATATCGTATTCAAGATGCGCTTAGTCTTACAACATATTGAGTAATAACCAAACTAGTAGGAGTATATTCTCCTTATATGGTAAGATAAAACAGGAACAGTGCAAGAGGAGGTAGAGTCATGCTAGTATCGAAGAAAGAAATCGAAGTGCGCTATGCAGAAACCGATCAGATGGGCGTTGTGTATCATGCTAACTATTTAGTATGGATGGAAATAGGCCGAACACAGTTTATCAGTGATTTAGGTTTTAGCTATGCACAAATGGAAAGAGACGGTGTGCTGTCGCCAGTTATTGATATACAGGCATCATATAAAAAGCCGCTTCATTATGGCGAGACAGCTGTGGTACATACTTGGGTTGAGAACTATGACGGTCTACGCGTTGTGTACGGATACGAAATTTTTAATTCAGATGAAGAACTTGCGTTAACAGGAACATCGTCACACGTATGTGTAAAAAAAGAAAACTTTAAGCCTATTTCGATTCGCCGTAATTATCCGGAATGGCATAAAGCCTATGAAGACGCCAAAAAGCAGGGTTAAGCGTAAGAATAAAAAGCATCGATAAATCGATGCTTTTTTTCTTACGCTTCGTAATGAAAGTCAGGTTCTTTTGTTTCTTCATTATAATTTACGGTCAAATCATGACCATCAAAGTACCAAAGGTCTTCATCTTCTACGAAAAATGTTAAACCGTCAACTTTTGTTTCAACGCCAACGTTTTTAGGAGAATCTGTGTTTACACCTAAAGAAAAACCTTTTTGAACGTTGCTGCATCCGCCGTAGCGAACAAAAAAGCGAATTGTTTCGTTTCCTTCTAGCATCATTTCGTCTTTGTACCACGTAGCTGCTGCTTCTGTTACTGTTAATTTCATTAATTATGCTCCTTCCAATACTGCGGATACATTTATTATAGTAGAAAGATAGATAAATTACCAATATATACGAATCCAGCTAGGAAGGAATAAGATAAAATAAAATAAAACGATTTAATATAGAGGCGAATGCTTCATTTCTATATTAAATCGTTTCATTCTTTCATTTAAAATCATATTGTTTTCCAATGGTTTCCCAGCAGTGAACGCAGTAGCGGCTTCCTTCTAGCTGTGAATCCATTTTCTTATTACGTTTGCAAATGGGACATTTTTTCTTCACATTATTCACCTCCTTATTTTAGTATCAGTATAACTAATAAACAAGAAATGTATTCGCTTACAAAGTGGTTATAAAAAAAGAAATAAGAGGATCTTCCTCTTATTTCTTTTTACCTGATAAAAATGTGACTTTCGGTTCTGTTTTGTTAAGAATTCGCGTAATGTTTGCGCGGTGTCTGTAAATGACAAAGGCTACAATTACACCAATAATCATAATAAGCATGTAGTCTTGTTTAAATAGCGTGTAGATAAAGGTTAATACCCCAGTAACCATTGATGACAGTGATACATACTTCGTTATGTATAAGCAGATAAAAAAACATAATAGCACGAAAACAAATAAAAGAGGTTCATAACATAAAATCACTCCGGCGGATGTGGCAACAGCTTTCCCGCCTTTAAATTTCGCGAAAATAGGAAAAATATGACCAATGACAGCAAATAAACCAATGAAGAGAATGTTTTGATTTGTATCAAATAAAAGCGGTAAAGAAGCTGCTAAGGTGCCTTTTAGAATGTCTCCAAGCGTAACGATAATTCCGGCTTTTACACCCAATGTACGAAATGAGTTGGTGCCGCCTAAATTGCCACTTCCATGCTCTCGTATATCGATGCCGTATCCTAGTTTTCCAACAACTAGTCCAAAAGGAATAGAGCCCAAGATATAGGCAAGAATAGGTAATAAATAATTCATGTTTGAAAGCTCCTTTATTTCTATATCGTTTCTATTTTACCATGAGATACTTAAAAAAACATAGTTAGTTTTGGGTGAGAGCCAATTATTTTTAAAAAAGAAGACGTTTACAAAAATAGAGAAAACGGGTACTATATGCAGGAAATCAACTGTAAATCGCGAATGTTGTTCAGTACATATTATATAGCTAAGAGAGGTAATAGACATGTCCATTAAAATTCCTTCCCGTCAAGAGCTTGGTAAAATATTAAAAAAAAGCAAGCGCATTGCTGTAGTAGGTTTATCAGATAATCCTCATCGAACGTCTTATATGGTTTCAGAAGCCATGCAGCAGCAAGGTTACGAGATAATTCCGGTGAACCCAACAATCAACTCAGCGCTCGGCGTAAAAGCCGTATCTTCATTAAAAGAAATTGAAGGGCATATTGATATCGTTAATGTATTTCGTCGCTCTGAGCATTTGCTTGAAGTTGCAGAAGAGTTTTTAAAAGTAGATGCAGACGTATTTTGGGCACAATCTGGTTTAATTAATGAAGAAGCATATGACCTGCTCGCTAAAAAAGGGTATACTGTAGTTATGGATCGTTGTATAAAAGTCGAGCATGCTTTAACAAAGTAAGATCTATAAGCAGAACAACCAACCCATGCACACTGCTTGCATGGGTTTCACCATGCGTTGAAATAGTAAGAGAGTTTCCGCTACAATAGACGTTAGACAGCTAGCTTTATAAGGCTTATAATCCATGAATACACAAGATATTGCTTTTATAATACGGAAATTTGTGCTAAAATCTTGTAAGTACGCAAAAATAGAAACATACGTTCTGTTGATGCGAACACTATAAAATTAAAAGATAGGATACATGATCATTTATTCTTAGACACGAAGCGCAAACGTTTGTGTTTCATACATAATGTAGTAATGTTCGTTGTGATGAAAGGGGTAGTATGAATGGCTCGGAAACAACAATTTAATTATAATGAAGATGCAATTCAAGTACTAGAAGGATTAGATGCCGTTCGTAAACGTCCTGGTATGTATATTGGAAGTACGGATACACGAGGTCTGCATCATTTAGTATATGAAATCGTCGACAACTCTGTCGATGAAGCTCTAGCAGGCTACGGAGAAGAAATTATTGTAACCATTCACAAAGATAATTCAATTTCTGTACAAGATAAAGGTCGAGGTATGCCAACGGGCATGCATAAACTAGGAAAACCAACGCCTGAAGTTATTTTAACCATCTTGCATGCAGGAGGTAAATTCGGACAGGGTGGATATAAAACAAGCGGAGGCTTACACGGAGTAGGTGCATCTGTTGTAAATGCGCTGTCTGAATGGTTGACTGTAACTATTCATAGAGATGGATTTATTTATGAACAGCGTTTTGAAAATGGAGGAAAGCCGGTTACGACGCTAGAAAAAATAGGGAAAACAAAAAAAACGGGAACAACGATTCATTTCAAACCGGATGCCACGATTTTTTCAACAACCGTGTACAATTATGATACGCTTTGTGAACGGCTCCGCGAATCGGCTTTTCTGTTAAAAGGATTCAAAATAGAGTTAATCGATAAAAGGCATGATCGTCAAGATATCTTTCATTATGAAACAGGTATTCAAGCCTTCGTTTCATATTTAAATGAAGAAAAAGATTCACTTCATCCAGTCGTCTTTTTTGAAGGGATTCATCATAATATTGAAGTTGAATTTGCGTTTCAATTTAACGATGGTTATTCTGAAACCATTTTATCATTTGTTAATAATGTTCGTACCAAAGACGGGGGAACGCATGAGTCCGGTGCAAAAAGCGCTATGACGCGTGCGTTTAATGAATACGCCCGTAAAGTAAGCCTGCTAAAAGAAAAAGACAAAAACTTAGAAGGAACGGATATACGAGAAGGATTAGGAGCCATCGTTTCCGTTAGAATACCTGAAGAGTTGCTTCAGTTTGAAGGACAAACCAAAGGAAAGTTAGGTACAAGTGAAGCTCGTTCGTCGGTAGATGCAGTTATTTCTGAAAAACTTGCCTATTTCCTAGAAGAAAATCCAGACGTAAGCTCTCTTCTTGTAAAAAAAGCAATCAAAGCTGCTCAAGCGCGTGAAGCGGCACGTAAGGCGAGAGAAGACGCAAGAAACGGGAAAAAACGAAAGCGTCAAGAAACTGTTCTAAGCGGGAAGTTAACGCCTGCGCAATCAAGAAATCCTCAGCGAAACGAACTGTACCTAGTCGAAGGGGATTCCGCCGGAGGTTCAGCAAAACAAGGAAGGGATCGCCGCTTTCAAGCTGTGCTGCCGCTGCGAGGGAAAGTTATCAATACCGAAAAAGCCAAACTTCAAGATATTTTTAAAAACGAAGAAATTAGTACGATCATTCACGCGATAGGCGGAGGAGTAGGCGCAGATTTTACAATCGATGATATTAACTACGATAAAATAGTCATCATGACCGATGCGGATACGGATGGGGCTCATATTCAAGTGCTTCTTCTAACGTTTTTCTACCGCTATATGAAACCGCTTGTGGAAGCAGGAAAAGTATTTATTGCTCTTCCACCGCTCTACAAAGTAAGTAAAGGGTCAGGTAAAAAAGAAGTGGTTGAATATTCATGGAGTGACGAAGAGTTGCAAGGTGCTATCGATAAGGTAGGAAGAGGGTATATGATTCAACGCTATAAAGGTCTCGGTGAAATGAACGCAGATCAGCTTTGGGAAACAACAATGAACCCAGAGACGCGTACGCTGATTCGTGTTCGTATTGATGATGCTGCTCGCGCTGATCGTCGTGTGACCACTTTGATGGGCGATAAAGTAGAACCACGCAGAAAATGGATTGAAAGCAACGTAGCGTTTGGATTAGAAGAAGATCCAAATATTTTAGATAATGAAAATGTATTAACGGTCGCAGAGGAGGACGTACAATGACACAAACAGAACGCTTTTTAGATTTACCTCTTGAGGATGTACTAGGCGACCGTTTTGGTCGATACAGTAAATATATTATTCAAGAGCGTGCACTGCCGGATGCAAGAGACGGGTTAAAACCCGTTCAGCGTCGTATTTTATATGCAATGCACGTAGATGGAAATACAGCAGAAAAAGGGTTTCGTAAGTCAGCCAAAACTGTAGGGAACGTAATTGGTAACTATCACCCTCATGGTGATTCATCTGTATATGATGCCATGGTTCGAATGAGTCAAGAATGGAAAGTTAGAAATGTATTAATCGAAATGCACGGAAACAACGGAAGTATTGATGGAGATCCCCCAGCAGCAATGCGTTATACAGAAGCTCGCCTTTCATCGATTGCTGCAGAACTTCTACGAGATATTGACAAACAAACGGTTGAGTTTGTGTCTAACTTCGATGATACAAGCAGCGAACCAACTGTGTTACCAGCTATGTTTCCTAACTTGCTAGTGAATGGATCCACGGGTATTTCAGCTGGTTATGCTACAGAACTTCCTCCTCATCATTTAGGTGAAGTAATTGACGCAACGATCATGCGAATTGATAAACCAACGTGTACAATTGAAGAATTAATGACGGCTATCCAAGGTCCTGATTTTCCTACAGGGGGAATCATTCAAGGTGTAGACGGGATTAAGAAAGCCTACGAGACAGGTAAAGGGAAAATTATTATTCGCGGAAAAACGGAAGTGGAGTCCATTCGCGGCGGAAAACAGCAAATTGTCATTACGGAAATTCCGTTTGAAGTAAACAAAGCCAACCTTGTGAAGAAAATGGATGAGCTTCGTTTAGATAAAAAAGTGGAAGGTATTGCTGAAGTTCGCGATGAAACGGATCGTACGGGTCTGCGCATCGTAGTAGAATTAAAAAAAGACGCAAATGCTCAAGGAGTACTTCACTTCCTTTATAAAAATACGGATCTGCAAGTACCGTATAATTTTAACATGGTTGCCATTGCAAAAAAACGACCAAAGCTTATGAGTTTGGCTAACATTCTTGATGCTTATATTGATCATCAAAAAGAAGTAGTAACAAATCGTTCTAAATACGAACTGCAAAAAGCACGTGAACGTGAACATATTGTAGCGGGATTGATTAAGGCACTGTCGATTTTAGATGAAGTTATTGCGACGATTAGAGCTTCTAAAGATAAGCGCGACGCTAAAAATAATTTAATTGGCAAATATGAATTTACAGAACCTCAAGCAGAAGCGATTGTGTCGCTTCAATTATACCGTTTGACAAACACGGACATTACAGCTCTACAAGCGGAAGCTGAAGAGCTAGGTGCTAAAATTAACGAGTTAGAAGAAATCTTACATAGCGAGAAAAAACTTTTTAATGTAATCAAAAAAGAATTACGCCGTGTAAAAAAGCAATACAGTACAGAACGCCGCTCAAAAATTGAAGCGGAAATCGAAGAGATTAAGATTAATCTAGAAGTGATGGTTCCATCTGAAGAAGTGATGGTAACAGTCACAAAAGACGGATATGTAAAACGAACAAGTCTTCGTTCTTACGCCGCGTCTAACGGGCAAGACTTCGGTATGAAAGATACGGACCGAATTTTAGCGAAGTATGAAATTAATACAACCGAAACGCTGCTCATCTTCACAAACAAAGGGAATTATTTATATATGCCAGTGCACGAACTTCCTGATATCAGGTGGAAAGACATGGGTCAGCATATCATGAACATTGTTCCAATTGATAAAGAAGAGCAGATTGTACGAGCGATACCGGTAAAAGAATTTAAAGAAAATCAGTATCTGCTTTTCTTTACGAAAAATGGTATGGTCAAAAAATCAGAATTACTTCAATATAAAGCACAGCGCTACTCCAAAGCTCTTGTCGCCGTTAATTTAAAAGGCGATGATGAAGTAGTGGACGTATATCAAACGGATGGTAAAAAACAAGTGTTTATTGCCACTCGCTCTGGCTACGGACTGCGTTTCCGGGAAGAAGAAATTAATATTGTAGGAACTCGCGCTTCTGGTGTAAAAGGAATTAACTTAAAAGACGATGATTATGTTGTAAGCGGCGTTATCTTCGATGAAGATGAAGCTCTATCAACTGAATTATTTATCGCCACGCAGCGAGGAGCTGTGAAAAAGACAAAAATTGCTGAGTTTGAAGAATCAGCACGAGCAAAACGAGGGCTAGTGATGGTCCGAGAACTAAAATCTAATCCGCATCAAATTGCAAAAGTAAAAGTAATCTCTAAAGAGCATTACATGATAGTGGAATCATCTAAAGGTCAAATCGAGCAGGTTGATCCATCTACAATGCGAGCTAGTGACCGATACAGCAACGGTTCATTCGTATTGGACCAAAGCGAAGCTGGCAATTTAGTTGATATGTGGCTGGAAGAAAAATAACAAAAAAAGTAGTAAAGTTTTTAAAGCTTTACTACTTTTTTTACCCAATATTTTTAAATTAAACTATGTTCTAAATAAACAATATAAAATGATTTTCCTACTCCTCATTCCAAATAAACATCATGCATCTCCTACACAAGCCTCTAAGAAACTTTTGAATGTTCAAATTGTCCAAAACATATATATATAAGAACATCTAGGAGGTGTTATATATGAACTATTTTATTCACGTAACTCCTAAGACTAAACTTTTTGTTCGGGATATTGGAAAAGGGGAACCCGTTCTTTTCCTTCACGGGTGGCCTGTTAACGCTAAAATGTACGAATACCAATTTACAACGCTGCCGGCCTGCGGTATTCGGTGTATTGCTCCTGATCTTCGGGGATTTGGAAAATCAGATACGCCTTTCACCGGCTATTCTTACAATCAATTAGCGGATGATATTCGTATGTTAGTAGAAAAATTAAGACTTAAAAATTATACGCTAGTAGGCTTTTCTATGGGGGGAGCCATTGCCATTCGATATATGAGTAGACACTTAGGATATGGCGTGAAGAAGTTAATTTTATTAGGGGCAGCGGCTCCAAGCTTTATTCAAAAAACTGATTTTCCATACGGACTTCCTTCTGAAGAAGTAAATACAATTATTCAAAATACGTATAGAGATCGTCCTAACATGCTTGAAGACTTTGGGAAAAAATTTTTTAATCAGCCTGTCAGCGCAGCTTTTAGAGGATGGTTTCAAGATTTAGGTTTAGAGGCATCTGGCCATGGAACGATTAAAACTGCGGTGTCTTTACGAGACGAAGACTTACGGGAAGATTTGAGTCAAATTTTCGCTGAGACATATATATTACACGGAAAAAAAGATCAAATTTGTCCATTTGATCTTGCAAAAGTAATGAATCGCCACATTTCATTTTCTACACTGATCCCATTTGAAAATAGTGGACACGGTCTTTTTTATGATGAACGTGAGAAAGTAAATGACACCCTTATTGAACTCATCAATAAAAGCTCAGCCGATAAGTAAGGATACACATTTAAAACCGAATTGGCAGCCAAATAAAAAAAGTAAAAAACCAGCACCTAACGTAATGAGGCGAAAAAGCTTAGGCGTGATAAATTTTCTTGTAAAATGAATGCTGCTCGCAATATTTAAATTCCAAAGAATGATGCCAAAAATAATAAAGAAGCTATGAAAAAAGACGGATAGCCACGTTTGACTTTGAAGGCTTTCGCTTAAGCTTGATCCAAATACACCAAACCAAAACACAATATTTAAAGGGTTCATAAGAGCAATAAAAAAACCTGTAAAAAACGACTTATCTTTTTTAGCAGAAGGGTTATTTATATCTACTGAAAAGGAACGAGAGACAGCTTGTTTCATACTTTGAAAGCCAACAAATGTGAGCATGACAAAACCCGTTGCATACAGGACAACCGTAACAGCCTGCATCTGAACAAAAGGGGTTAACCCTATTAAAATGAGAAGCATAAATAAGATATCGGCTGTCATTCCTCCTAAACCAACTAGCCAAGAAGCCCAAAATCCTTTTGTCAGACCTCTTTTAATCATCTCTATATTAATTGGACCTACCGGTGCTGCGAGACTAATACCTAGAATTATTTGTTTTATAGCAATCAAAAACCACTCCACAAACACAGCCTCCTTTCTAACTTGTCCAATAGTAGCTTATATATATATAGATTAGAATTTTATAATTTAGAAGCGAGATTTAGTTAAAAATACTCATAAACTTTCTTTTTTTTAATACACATGTAACGTTGAGTTCCATAAGGAGGGTTTTAATGGCATCAAAAATGCTTTTTCGAGCTAATGAGATTTTAGAGTCAACGCATGTCCCGTTCTGGGGGAAAGATGCTTTTCAATATTTCCAAAGCGATATATTATCAGAAGAAAATCCATTTCCCTGTATATTAGGGGTAGAAGGCTTTAAAAAAGATTTACTGCGTTTTTCATTTGTGACGACTCCTTATAACTATCAAGATATTAAACATGCAGCGGCGGCACTTAGAGAATACATAGATACATTTAAGACCATAGGTCGCTATACATCCTTTGTGTTATTCTTTAAGCCTGAACATAAAGAACGGTCAATGGAAGAGTACGAAACGATGTTCTGGGATACGCTGACGTTTCTTCATCAAATTGATCAAAAGAAATGGCCGCAAGATATTCCGAAAGACCCAAAAGATGCATTATGGGAATTTTGTTTTCACGGAGAACCTATTTTTGTCGTCTGTAATACCCCTGCTCATTCTCTACGTAAAAGCCGTAAGAGCAGAGGATTTATGATTACATTTCAGCCGCGGTGGGTGTTTGAAGGTATGACAGGAGATTCAAAAATAGGGAAGCATGTACAAAAAGTCGTCCGCGATCGGTTAAAAACATATGATGACGTATCAGCTCACCCTGAGTTAGGCTGGTATGGACAGCAGGAAAACAGAGAGTGGAAGCAATATTTTTTACACGATGATAATAACCATACTACCGGACAGTGTCCATTTAAATTAAAAAGGAGTGAGCAGCATGGACGTAAAAAAAGTCTCTATTAAAAAAGGAGTTGGCGGAAAGTTTGAAGAAGTAATTAAAGAGCTGCTTCCGGCGTATACTGGATACGTTGAAGTACAGCACGATATTGCTTTTCAAACACATCCGTCTCATACGCATCCAACTGATGAAATTCTTCATATCCTTGAAGGATCTATTTACTTTACAGTTGAACGTGATACGGTTCTATGTCAGGCCGGAGATCGGATACATTTACCGAAACAAACGGTTCATTCTTCAAAAGCCGGTCCTGATGGATGCACATACGTTATTTCCATTTTAAAATAAAGACGAAAGAAGATGATGCTTATGCTACGTTCCCGGCCAGTGTTGCTACTTATCGATGTACAAGAAGGGTTTTATTCACCCCAGTGGGGAGAAAGAAACAATTTAGATGCAGAAAAGAATATGCTGACGCTACTGCAAGCATGGAGGCGCCAAGACTATCCTGTCATTCACGTGCAGCATGCATCAGAAAATCCAGACTCTCCTTTACATCCAAGTTCAAAGGGGTTTCAGTTCAAAGAAGGATTTGGTCCACAAGAAGACGAATACTTAATTCGCAAGCACGTGAACAGCTGTTTCATTGGAACAGAGCTAGATAGCTATTTAAAAGCAAATGGCTATGATACGCTTATCTTAATAGGACTAACTACTAATCACTGCGTCTCTACGACTGCGCGTATGGCTGGAAATCTAGGGTATAGGACGTATGTTGTGAACGATGCAACGGCCTGTTTTGATTGTATGTCCTACGATGGAAAAACCAGACTTCTTGCAGAAGATGTACATACATTCGCACTGTCTTCCTTGCACGGAGAGTTTGCAACGGTCGTTTCTACAAAAGAGACTCTTCAAGTCCTTCAAACCTTTCAATATGCCCAAAACCAATAACCGATGTGCATACGCACATCGGTTTTTTATGTAGATTATGTTTCTTAAAAGAAGTAAAATAAAGATAATTCTATACTATAAGGAGTTTGTACATATGATCATTCGTTATGCTAAAGAAGAAGATTTACCTATGCTTGTTGAAATTTATAATCAGTCCGTTCAAACAAGTGCTGCTACTTTTGACTTAACGCCTGTAACAGTAGAACAAAGAAGGGGCTGGTTTAATAATCATATTAGCAATGAACTTTTTCCACTTATTGTCGCGGAAAAAGATGGAGTAGTAGCGGGCTATGCTTCGCTTTCCTCGTATCGAGATAAAGAAGCGTACATTCAAACAGTAGAGCTATCGATTTATATTGATAAAAATCAACAAGGGCATGGTATTGGGAAACAGCTTATGAAGCGCATTTTGGAATTAGCTAAAGAGCTCGACCATCACGTTGTCATTTCAGGAATTACAAAAGGGAATGATATCAGTATCAAAATGCATGAGCAATTTAATTTTACATTTTGCGGAGAGTTTAAAGAAGTGGGCTGGAAATTTGATCAGTGGCAAGATGTACTTTTTTATCAGCTTATTTTATAAGATGTATGACACCTTTACACATTGTAACGTTTTAGTTTCATGTGTAAAGGTTATTAAAATAATAAGTTGTTTTATTATTTTAATACGAAAGGTGTTAGCTATCATGAGTACACATTTTCAATATCAACATCTAAGAGCTGTGCCGAAAAGATGGTCCCAAAAAGAACTGCATATCCAGCTGAATAGAATCAAACACAATTCTGAACTATCTACTATAGCAGCAGATCCGCTTTTTCATCTGTTAGAATGTACCCGTTCAGGCCTTCAAACTAAACAAGAAATCATAGACTACATCCAAACCATTCCTAATCACCAACTTCCATCTTTTGCAACTCATTTAAGCAGGTTAATTCAGCGTATTTATTATATCGAAGCTGCTGATTACTATAACCGTCCCCTCAAAGGTTATATGCTTGTTATGAAAAACCAACCCGCTTATATATCTCTTCATTTTGACGATCAGCTCATATAAAAAAAGCTCTCTATTCTTTTGAATAGAGAGCTTTTTTTATTCGTATTTTTTCACTGTTACTTGACATTCTTTTAACGGGATAAGCTTCGACTTTTTCGTCCATTTGTATCCTAACCAAACAATTAAGAATAAAGGAAGTCCGATATAAGAAACAAGTACACCGTACCAGTCAATCGAGTCACCCATAAATGCCGAATAGTTTTGGCCTAAAATAACAACGGCACATAAAATAAAGGCAAAGATAGGGCCAAATGGGAAAAGTTTTGCATGATATGGAAGTTCACTCAAATCATGACCTTGAGCAACAAATGCTCTTCTAAAACGATAGTGGCTGATCGCAATTCCTAACCAAGCAATAAAACCAGACATACCAGAAGCGTTAAGTAACCACGTATATACCGCACCGTCTCCAAAAAATGAAGCACCAAATGCAAGTGTACCGACAAGTGCCGTTGCGATTAAGGCATTAACTGGAACGCCTCGTTTATTCACTTTTGCTAAGAACCTTGGTGCTTTTCCATCTTTCGCTAAGTTCCACAGCATACGCGTAGAAGCATACATGCCTGAGTTACCAGCAGATAAAACAGCTGTTAAAATAACGGCATTAATCGCTGATGCTGCAAACGCCAGACCTGCTCGTTCGAATATTAAAGTAAACGGACTTACTCGCACGTCATCACTTGCTAATGAATTCGCTGTGTATGGAATAAGCATTCCAATAACAAAAATAGCTAAAATATAAAATAACAAGATGCGCCAGAAGACTTGTTTAACTGCGCGAGGAACCGTTTTTTCCGGATCTTCACTTTCTCCAGCTGCGACTCCAAGCAACTCTGTTCCTTGGAATGAAAAACCAGCTGCCATAAAGATACCTAGTACAGTGAAGAATCCACCGTGAATCGGTCCATCACCAAGCGTGAAGTTTTTAAAACCTGGTGCTTCATTGTTAAAGATACCAAAAATCATCATAATACCAATAACTAAAAAGATAATAACCGTTACTACTTTAATTAACGAAAACCAAAATTCAGATTCACCAAATCCTTTTACAGAAAGGTAGTTAAGCCCAAACATAATTAATAAAAACAGGGCACTCCATAAAATAGAAGAAGAGTTCGGGAACCAAAATTTCATAATAAGGGCTCCAGCAGATAATTCAGCTGCAATCGTAATAGCCCAGTTATACCAGTAGTTCCAGCCGAGAGCGAAACCAAAGGATGGATCTACAAAACGAGACGCATACGTACTAAATGAACCAGCTTCAGGCATATAAGCTGCGAGCTCTGCTAGGCTGGTCATCAAAAAGTAAACCATTACGCCAATAATAGCGTAAGCTAAAAGCGCTCCCCCAGGTCCTGCTGTGTGAATTGCTCCACCACTTGCTAGGAATAAGCCGGTTCCGATGGCTCCTCCTAATGAAATCATCGTTAAGTGGCGAGATTTCAACCCACGTTTTAATTCTTGCTGCTCTTGCATAGATAAATACTCCTTTCGAATGTACGGAAAGAGACGGGATAACATAAAAAAAGCCCGCAGTATATGTGCGCGCTTTTAAATCTGAAAACCGCGTCAACCTTCCGTGAAGATAGCTCTTCACATCACTCGCATGATGTGACAGTTCTGTTCCTGTTCGGAGACAGCCCCAGCTTAAATCAACCGAGAAGTGATTTAAACTTCGGCAATTTTTCCTTTCAAGCAACATCCTCAATGTTCTCTGCATTTCCGTTACTTTACTATTAAAAACTGCGACCTCTACCTCATCGATTAGGATGAGGGTTTTTTATATTCAATTGACATAAAAGAAGTATAACAAATACTAAAACGATTGTCATTATAAAAAATAGATTCAGAAAATAGAAACATCTTTGAAATCTCTCGAATCTATTTTGTTACGTATGGTATAATAAACATTGTCTTTATACTACATAAATATCCAAACGTACCACAGGGGGAGCCGCCGTGCTGAGAGTGAACGAAATGTTCAGACCCTTTGAACCTGTTAGTTAACGCTAGCGTAGGAATGTGGGAATAGTAGCATATATTTGCTTACTCCTGTGTAAACCGTTTGATATGAATGATTCAAAAACAGGAGTGAGAAACGTGAATAAAGCATTACCTTTACAGGCTAAAATTGAAATAGCTATTTTTGCAGCATTGGCACTTCTACTTGACCTTTTGCCTTCAATTAAAATTGCGACGGCTGTGAGCATTTCGTTCTCCATGGTGCCCATTTTTATTATGTGCTTTCGCTGGGGAGTAAAAGGCGGGGCTCTATCTGGTCTATTATGGGGACTTTTGCAGTTAGCGACAGGAACAGCTTATATTTTAACAGCGCTACAAACATTTATTGAATATATTGTAGCTTTTGCTTTTATAGGTTTTGGAGGTATTTTTTCACAATCTATTAAAACAAATTTAGCTACCAATAACAGATCAAAAGCTTTTGTTTTAATTGTTTTATCCCTTATTATCGGCAGCTTCGCACGTTATTTCTGGCACTTTATTGCTGGTATTATTTTCTGGGGATCGTACGCACCAAAGGGTATGTCCGCTCTGTGGTATTCTTTTTCAATGAACGGTATTTCAATGGTAGGGTCACTAATAGCCTGCTTAGTCATTCTTTCATTGTTAATTCCATCGGCATCAAGAATGATTGTAACTAAATCACACTCATCATAAGAAAAAAGACTAAATCTGCCAAGATTTAGTCTTTTTTCTTATTTGTCACCTTTGTTTACACAAAAGTGTGTCAGGTTTGATAACATAGTTAGTGAAATATTCAAAAAACTGTTTTATGATAGTCAACATATTCAAACGAGATAAAGGATTGATCGTATGCTACAGAAATGGATCACGAGCATAGGTTTAGATATTGGAACAAGCACAACAAAACTGATTGTAAGCAAACTGTTAATAGCAAATCAACAAAATCAGTTTACGCTGCCAGGCTGTCAAATTATTGATCGTCGCGTAACGTATGCAAGTTCCATCTATACAACACCTATGGTAAACGAGGTTGAAATCGATGTTCGAAGGTTAACGCTATTACTAGAAAAAGAGTACAAAAAAGCAGGGATCTCCTTAGATCAAGTGGAGGCGGGTGCTGTGATCATCACAGGAGAAACGGCTCGGAAGCAAAATGCAGAGAGTATCGTTCACTATCTAGCTGAACACGCTGGGAATTTTGTTGTTGCAACAGCTGGTGCTGACTTAGAAGGAATGTTAGCGGCAAAAGGATCGGGAGCAATCGAACATTCTGCTGAAACCAATAAAGTGATTGCCAATATTGATGTAGGTGGAGGCACTGCTAACATCGCCTTATGTCAAAATGGAAAAGTGATTGAAACGTTTACCCTGCATGTAGGCGGAAGATTAATTCGACTAAACGAAGATGGTATTGTTACCTACGTTTCGTCTTATTTAACTGAATTTTTAAAAAATAATTCTCTGATGCTTCAAGAAGGCGAAAAAGCAACATTTGAAAAACTCTCGTCTATTTGCAAATTGCTAGCTAAAGAAACCGTGGATTATGTGAGCGCACTGAAGCAAACCTCTTTGCTGCTCGTTTCCCCTCATACAAGATCTTCTACTCGGCCAGAGACAATCATGGTCTCGGGAGGAGTAGGAGCCATGATAGAGAAGGAGAAACCAAAAACAGTGAAGGAAGTGGCCATACACGGAGACATTGGTCCGCTGCTAGCTTATCAGTTTCAAGCCATACAGGTATCTCAAGCCGCTGAAACAACGCGAGCCACTGTCATTGGAGCTGGTATGCAAAATACAGAAGTTAGCGGATCAACCGTATACATTAAATCAAAGCGGCTGCCGCTAAAAAATATTCCGATTATAGAGATACCCGTACAGCAAGAGGAGGAGTGGAATCCGCAGCTGTTTCAAGAAAGAGCTCGAACGGCATGTATGCAGGCTTCAACTGTTTTCAGCGCAGAAGATCCTCCCGTTGCTATTGCTTTATCTCATTTCCCTTACTGCAGCTATATAATGCTGCAAGAATTAGCAAAAGTAATAAGCGCTGAATTTGGTGCTTGTTTTAAAGGAGCTAAGTGCCTCGTTGTTTTATGCGAGCAGGATATTGCTAAAGCTTTAGGACAAGCACTAGCCAAACAGGAGAACGAATTAGAAATTATTTGTTTAGATCAAATTGACTTTACCCACGGAGATTATATCGATCTAGGGTTACCCGTAGCTGGAGAGGCAATCTCTGTTTCGATTAAAACACTCGCTTTTTCATCATAATCAACTGAACATACAAGGAGGAAAAGATGTTTAAAACTACCCGGTTGTTAGGAGAAACGTTTTCATTTTATAGCTTGAAAGAAATTATGGCCAAAGCAAACGAAGAACGTTCTGGAGATCAGCTCGCAGGAGTTAGCGCTGAGTCAATGAAAGAACGAATGGCAGCCAAACAAGTGCTAGCTGATATCACACTTGCTGATATTCGAAATTACCCGCTGCTAAGCGCAGATGAAGACAACGTCTCGGCATTAATCGAAAGTCAGATTGATTCATCGGTTTACGACATTATTAAAAATTGGACAGTAGGGGAGTTAAGAGAATACATCTTATCTGATGAGCATACCGGAGAAGACCTTCTTGCGCTTAGCAAGGGATTAAACAGCGAAATGATTGCGGCAGCTACTAAAATTATGTCCAATTTAGATTTAATTCAAGGAGCTGCCAAGATAGAAGTGCAAACTACTTGTCAAACGACTATCGGTCAAAAAGGCGTATTGGCTTCAAGAGCCCAGCCTAATCATCCTTCAGATAACTTAAAAGGAATGAGAGCATCTCTCTACGAAGCGTTAAGCTATGGAATTGGAGATGCGGTTATCGGAATTAACCCTGTTATTGATACAACGGATAATATCTACGCGCTTTTAAATGAAACAAAAAATATAATCAACGAATGGTCAATTCCTACACAAAACTGTGTATTATCACATGTGACGAGTCAAATGAGAGCAATCGAAAAAGGAGCAGCTGCTGACTTGATTTTCCAAAGTTTAGCAGGCACAGAAGCCGGTAATGATTCATTTGGGATTTCACTGTCTATGCTCGATGAAGCGACAGCGTTAATTCATGAAAAAGGGACAGCAAAAGGTCCGAACCGCTGGTATTTTGAAACAGGACAAGGTTCTGAACTGTCAGCAGAAGCCCACTATAATATTGATCAAGTAACGCTCGAAGCTAGATGCTACGGATTAGCTCGCCACTACAAGCCTTTCTTAGTTAACACGGTTGTTGGATTTATTGGACCTGAATATTTATATAACAGCAAACAAGTCCTGCGAGCTGGGCTAGAAGATCACTTTATGGGCAAAATGCACGGCTTGCCTATGGGAGTAGACGTATGTTACACCAACCACATGGATGCTGATCAAAACGATATGGATAATTTAAGTATGCTTCTAGGAACAGCTGGGGTGAACTTTGTAATAGGAGTGCCCATGGCTGATGACTGCATGCTAAACTATCAGTCTCTTAGTTATCATGATATCGCAACCGTGCGCAATGTACTCGGCCGTACCCCAACGCCGTTATTTCAAAAATGGCTTGAAGATCAGCGTATTATGGAAAACGGACGCTTCACATCAAGAGCTGGAGACCCAACTATTTTTATGAATTTGATTTAAGGAAGGTGCTTACTATGATACCAAAGTCAAATCGCGATCCGCTTGAAACACTTAAACAATTTACCCCTGCCCGCATAGGTGTTGGCCGTACGGGAACAAGGCCGCTAACAAAAGACGTTTTATCTTTTCGCACAGATCATGCCGCAGCCGTAGACTCTGTATACGGCTCAGTTTCAGAAGATATTCTATCTGAGTTTAACCTTTTTTCTGTGAATACACGCGCGGAGTCAAAAGAACATTATTTAAAACGGCCGGATCAAGGGAGGTTATTAGCAGATGACGCTAAGAAAGAGATTTTAAAAAACTGCGTGCAGCAGCCTGATGTACAAGTAGTGGTATCAGATGGACTGAGCGCTAAGGCAATTGAAGAAAACATGAGCGACGTGTATCCTGCTTTAATTGATTCACTGGAGTCATATGGACTTCGTATCGGGACTTCGTTTTTTGTAAAAGGAGGACGAGTTGCATGTATGGATGAAATTGGTGAAATCATAAAGCCAAAAGCACTTGTGCTATTGATTGGAGAGCGACCTGGGCTGGTCAGTGCTGAATCCATGAGTGCTTACATGTGCTATGAACCTAGCAAAGGCAAAAAAGAGTCTGATCGTATGGTTATTTCTAATATTCATAAAAGAGGAACGCCTCCTATTGAGGCAGCCGCACATATCGGTACCATGATTGACAAAATGATTAAGCAGCAAACAAGCGGTGTACATCTTATTGTCTAAACATCAAAAGGAGGAGAACGTATGGCGTTACAAAAACAATTAAAACCTATTCATTTATGGGCTATTTCAGTTGGTATGGTTATTTCAGGACAATACTTTGGGTGGAACTACGGGTTTGAACAAGGCGGGATTATCGGACTTGCAATTGCAACCTTAATTGTAACGGTGTTTTACACAACGTTTATGTTCAGCTATGCAGAGCTTTCAACATCTATCCCGCAAGCTGGTGGACCTTCAGCTTATGCAAGAAGAGCACTTGGACCTTTTGGCGGATATATCGCCGGAATTGCATGCTTGCTTGAATTTATTTTTGCTCCTCCTGCTATTGCGGTATCAACAGGAGCATACCTGCACTTTCTTATCCCAGCCGTTAACCCTGTATATGCAACGGTAGGTGCCTTTATTTTCTTTGTTTTACTAAATTTAATCGGGGTAAAAGAAGTAGCGGTGATTGAGCTTACAGCTACCATTGTTGCACTAATTGGTTTATCTATTTTTTATGTAGCTGGTTTGCCTCATGTACAAACATCAAATATTTTTAACGATCATTCATTTATTAACGGGCCAACAGGGGTACTAGCGGCTATTCCATTCGCTGTTTGGTTCTATCTTGCAATAGAAGGCGGAGCAATGGCAGCGGAAGAAGTGGAAAACCCTAAGAAAAACATTCCTAAAGGATTTATTGGAGCGATTATTACTCTTGCAACCGCAACGTTGTTTACGCTATTTGTAACAGCAGGACTTGGCGGAGGAAGCGGGAAGCTAGCCGATTATCCACTTCCGCAGGCACTGTCTTCTGTATATGGAAACGGCATTTCAACCGTTGTTGCTATTATCGGGCTATTCGGATTGATTGCTAGTTTAAATGGAATCATCATGGGATTTTCAAGACAAACCTATGCGCTTGCACGAGATGGTTACTTCCCTAAATTTCTTGCTAAAACGAATAAAAAAGGAGTTCCTGTCGGCGGTTTGTTGATTCCGGGAGCAATCGGTGTGATTTGTGCAGGATCTGCCACGTTTGCCAATGCCCTTATTATCTTATCTGTATTCGGAGCAATGATGATGTACTGCATCAGTTTAGTTTCTCTTTTTATTTTACGCAAAAAAGAACCTAACTTGTCTCGTCCTTTTAAAGTAAATTACCCGGTAGTGCCAAGCGTTGCTTTAGTATTAGGGATTCTGTGCTTATACAGCATTATAAAATACAGTGTGCTTACAACAAGTTTAATGCTGTTTGGTGTTTCTCTACCTTTAATGTATGTGATTCTTGGCATTTTCCTTCTTTCAATTATTTACTATGTTTTTTATGGTTCAAGACAGCTTAAAAAAGAGGCATCCAATTCATATCAAGAAGCATCTATTAAATAAGAAGAAAAACGGCTGCTGTAAGAGCAAGCCGTTTTTCTTGTGAAATTAAAGGGTTGAGCGTTTTTTTGTAGAATGATATACTAGGTCTGTTTGTTGGAAGAATATACATACATTTATATTAGATAAAGAAGGGGCAATTATGATGAACAAACGTAATACAATCATTATCACGGTTGTTTCATCTATTCTGTTATCAGCCTGTCAGCAAGAAGAGACAATAAAAGACGGAAATACAATGATAGTAGAAAAAGATGCAAAAAAAGTACTAAACGAACCAAAAACACAGGTAGAAAGCATTCAATCAATTGATTTGAATAAAGAAGCAATGAGCGGAAAATTTATCACAGCCTGGATGACTGATTATTTTTCAGCGTTCGGAAAAGCAATTGATGACAACTCTTTTAATGATCTAAAAGCTTTTTTGAAAGCGGACAGTTCTTTTTATAAAGAGCAGAACCTTCTTGTTGAAAATTTCACACGACAAGGCATCGAGCAGAAAAAGCAAACGTTTCATATTGTCAATTGGTATGAAGAACCTAACCATGTGTTCAAAATACAAACCCACGAGGAAAGCTTATTAAAACAGCCCGGCAAAGATCCTTACAGCAAAGTTTGCGACCGCCTTTATACAGCTGTTTACCAAAACGATACGTTAAAGCTATCGAGTGTAGAACCATTCGACTTTTCATCTAAACCAAATACACACACTGAAACTCCCACTACACAAACAACAGATTTACACGACTACGATGGAAAATGGACCACTGGCAATGATAACGGATCTCCTATCATTCAATTTCTTGCTACATCCAACTCGGAAGCGACGATTAAAATAAATTCGTACCAGCCACCTAGCAAAATCCGCGTGTCAACCGTTGAACAAAAAAATATTCGCTTTGAAAATAACCAAGCCGCCATTGAATATGAAAATGATGGGCAAGGAAATAAAGGAACCATTGTCATTACGCTTAAAGAAAACTCCATTTCGTTACTTGCTAAAACAGTTCAACATAAAAAGGCAAAATGGGGAATTCCAAGCGGTGATTACGTACTCGATACGTTCGAAAATTAAAGATCCTTTTAAGAATAGACTAAATTCGGCATTGAGGAGGACACCTTATGCATAAAAAATGGACGATTGCATTCGTTCTACTGCTGCTAATGGTTTTGACGGCCTGTGAAGAAAAAGAAACAGTTAAGTTATCCAAACCAACCGAACCTTCCTCAGATGAAGTGATCCCAAAAGATCAAGCTAAGTCATCTATCAAGCCTGATCTTGTATCAGAAAAAAAAGCAGAAAAAACTGCAGTTGAGACGATGAATAAAATTTCAAGCACCTATAAAGAATTAGGTGAAGAGTATGAATGGGATAATGAATCTAACCCTGCTGATTATGAAACGTTAAAAAAAGCGCTAACGCCATATGCAACATCATCTTTAATTGCAACAAAGTTAAAAAGTATCTCCACTAACTATTACTGTAAAGAATGTAATATGAGCTTTTTCCCTGATGTTAATCATCTTATTCGATTTGAACTTATTAACAATCACGCCGGGCAATTTTCGGTGTCAGCCATTGAACCAATTAGTAAAGAAGGAAGCGGCGGACTGACCATTTACATGAATTTTAAATACGTTAATAAGCAATGGAAGTTAAATGAATGGGATGAAGTTACCTATCATCAAAAATACCTCAAAATTACGGCCGATGAATATATGGAATACGTGAAGTTAATTAATCCTTCTAGTGATATTTCATACCAAGGCGAAACAACCCGCACAAATGAAAAAGGGGAAAAGGAAGAAATCATGGTTTTCAAAGAGAACCATACAAAGTATGCCATCAGCAAAAACAGCTCTCAGCGAATCGACGACTTTAAAGAAGATGAAAAAGAAAAAGAAGAGAAGGAAGAAAAAGAGTTTAATTTAAAAAATATCCCAAAAGTTGATCAAGAAACAGCAGATATTTTTATTGAACATTATTTGCGAGATTTAACAAAGTCCATTAACACAAATAAATTCGAACACGTACAGCCTTATATCCAGCGTGACAGTGTTTTGTGGAATGATCAAAAGCAGCTTGTGAAAATGCTGTATGAAAGAGACATTCGAGAAGAACTCGTTGATTATTCGGTATTAGACGTTGAACCTGTGAGTGAAAAAGAAGATGATGATGAAACGGTCTATACAATCCAAACAAAAGAAGTTATTTCCATTACAACGAACGGTCAAAGTCAAGAAAAAGAGTATTACCGAACGTATACCGTTTCTTACAGCAACAAACAGTTGTATCTGACAAAAATTGAATCACTTTAAAAAACATCACGTTCTGCGTGATGTTTTTATGTATACACAATTTGTGTAATTCCTATCATGATAGATTTTAACGTTCCACCATAAAAAGCAAATCTTTAGAAAGAGCATTTTAAAAAATACTTTACTATACTAACGCAAGATAACTCTTTCTTATCAAGCGTTCACATGATAAAGTAGAGTAATAAGCAAAAAATAGAATTTATTTTACATATAATGGATGTTTTTATTAAAATCTTAAAAAAACGGCTTTCTAAATTGAGTTTTGAGAGGTTTTTGAAAAATTTTAATGGTATTTGTTGCAGTTTGATAAAAATTCATTATATACAATTTTGGATCATTTAAAAGGTATTCATTTATTTGTGGTAATTAGGAGGGTTAAAATGGAAGAATTTGAATTATCGCCTGCGAAAAATTCGTTTCGCCAGCTAAAAGAGCAGTGGGAAGAGGCAGAGCTCTTAGATGAAGATAACAACTTGAATTTAAAGCACGTTTCAGATGAAGAATTTATTCAGCTCTTTTTTTCAATGCGTATTATCAAAAAATCACTTTCTCCTCATACAATCAGATCTTACAATCAAGACATGAAAACGATTCTGTCTTTTTTCTATGAACGAGAGATTACATTAAAATCGATTGGATTTATGGAAGTCAAATTATTTAATGAAGAAATGATAAATCAATATGCCAATCGCACTGCTGCAAGAAAACTAGAATTTTTTAGAAGAATGCTAGAGTTTGGACACGCTACTCATTTTTATCCTTCGCTGTATACGACGTGGATTGAAAAACCATCTATCGCAAAAGGACATTACAGTGATAAGGAAAAACAAAATCGTACCGAATACCGAGAGCTAACCGATCGCGAAGCCCAGGTGATTGTAAATGCGTTAGAATCCGTCGTGCGCATTCGCCAGCATGAAAAGGAATTCAAAGCGCGCAATCGCTTAATGGGAATGCTGTTGTATATGAGTGGAATGCGTTCAAGTGAACTGCTAAGTTTAAATTGGGGAAGCTTCCGCGAAGACCGCCGCGGAAATTTGGTTGTAGATGTGATTGGTAAAGGAAAAAAAGAACGCACTATTCCCGTGTTTGATGATGTGAAAGAAACGCTTTTCACTTATCGGCAAGCGTTAAATGAAAGCACCGAACTAAGTCCTTTTGACACTGAACCGCTTTTTTACTCCATTAAAGAGTATTATCGTACCGGCGAAAAAAAGCGATTATCCTATACAACGTTGTATCGAACGATTAAATCAGCTGTTTATAAAGTGAAAGGAAACGCGTCTATTTCTCCTCATTGGTTTCGTCATACCTTTATTACAAATAGTTTAGCTAATGACGTTCCGCTTGCGGTTGTGAAACAAGTAGTAGGGCATTCTTCTATTGCTACAACGAACGTTTATCTTGAAAAACTTCAAGAGGATACGGTATACGACGCGTTTCGAAAGTCGGGCTATCGCTAATCACTTATAATATTTTTATGTAAACTAAAAAATATATATTTTCATTTTTACTGCTTATGCGTATGAAATAAGTTGTATAAATGAATAAGTTACTTTTCCTACAATATAATGGTAGAAAGTCGATAAAGGAGGGAGCTACCTATGACGGCTAAACATCCGCTTCACTACCATTTCGGAGAAGTAACGGAGCTTTTTCATTACATATACGAAGTTTGTGAAACAGCAGGTATTTATATTGACTGGAGCGGAACAGCCCAAACCGTTCAGCTATATCGAAGTAAAGAATCTTTTTTATCCGGAGAACGCTACATCGGAGCGATTCAATATGAAGGGAGCAATCAGTTTCAAAAAAGATGGCCTTCTACCGTCAGTTTGAGATTTCGACGTGCAAACTTGTCGTTTATTTTAAAATATTGTTTAGAACAAATTGAAGACTACCGCAAAGACACAAATAAAGAACCCTTCATTAATCCAAATGCAGAATCCATCGCGTTTAAATTCACCTCTTTAACAGATGAAACCAAACAAGTGATTTCAAAAATTAAAGAAGTATTATGTATTGCCAACTACGTATAAAACCCCGCAGAATGTTACCTGTGGGGTTTTGGGTATTTAACGCAGGTTTTCTGCGTCTTGAAGCAATTGTTCGGCGCGGAATTCAAGTTTTTGTAAAGTGTCGGTATAAATCTTTACCTGCTGCTCGTTTAGCTGGGACGTTAATTCGGAAAATACCTGTTCTACAGCAGGCGTCACTTCTGTTTTTAAACGCAGGCCGTCTTCTGTTATTTGAATAAAAAACGAGCGGCGATCTTCTGGATTTCTAACACGCTGAATCCAATTTTGTTTTTCTAGTAAATCTAAAATTTTAGTCAGCGTCGCTTGATCTTTATCTGCTCGCTCAGCTAATTGCTTCTGTGTACTATATTCAGCTTCTGATACGCGCTTTAAAACGGTCCACTGTTCTGGCGTAATCCCAAAAGGACGTAAGTGTGCGGCAACGACTCTGCTTAAGCGCTTACTTGTACGAACGGTGGGAATGCCGAATATTTCTTCTAACGATTCCATATAAAACCTCCTGCATATATACCTGCTGTGATTATATCAGCTGTTTTTATTTCTGTAAATTTGTTTGTAAAGGTGATCCTTTATAAAAATAAATTTACACAATAAATTGCAAATACACTAGACTTATTGTGTGTATCCTTGTAATCTAGTGTAAGAATAGTTAAACTTTTTCAAAAACAGTAGGGGGTACACACATCCATGATTAAAGCGGTTTTTTTCGACCTAGATGACACGCTACTTTGGGATCAAAAAAGCGTAAAAGAAGCATTCGTTGCAACATGTACATATGCAAGTGAAAAATATAATCTAAAACCTGAAGAACTAGAAGAAGCGGTGCGTAAGGAAGCAAGAGAATTATATGCTTCGTATGAAACCTATGAATTTACGCAAATGATTGGCATTAATCCATTTGAAGGGTTATGGGGAAATTTTCTAGACGATCATGATCAATTCCGAAAAATGAAAGATATTGTTCCTACTTATCGCAAAGAAGCTTGGACTCGAGGCCTTCGTGCTCTAGGAATTCACGACGATGCTTTTGGAGCGGAATTAGCTGAACGTTTTCCATTAGAGCGCCGCAAAACACCTTTTGTATACGAAGAAACGTTTGAAGTGCTTGATCAATTAAAAGGAAAGTACAAGCTGCTGCTGTTAACAAACGGTTCACCTGACTTACAAAATACCAAATTAGATATTACATCAGAACTAGTTCCATATTTTGATGAGATTGTGATTTCAGGGGCATTTGGCCGGGGTAAGCCTGATCCATCTATTTTCGACCATGCTTTATCACTTATGGATTTAAAGAAAGATGAAGCGATCATGGTTGGAGATAATTTAATGACAGATATACTGGGTTCTTCTCGCGTTGGAATGAAATCTGTATGGATTAATCGTCACGATAAAGAGCGAAATGAAGTCATTCCTACTTATGAAATTACCCATTTAAGTGAACTGCATTCAATTTTAGATGAACTAAATTCGTAATACGAACAAACAAAAAGAGGCGTAAATCGTCTCTTTTTTTGTTGTAAAAACAAGTACAAAAGTCTCTGAAAGTCCTATATCCGTTCCAAATCTCACTGACTTCAGTCACTTTTTCTTCTTCCTGCATAGTAAACCAATCTTATCCTTGATTCCCAGATAAATACCATGTAGCATAGTATATAGACTAGTCATTGGAGGAATAACATGAAGAAAATAGTTACCAGAAGCCTTGTAGCGGCTGTTTTGTTCACAAGTCTCGCCGCTTGTGAAGACAAACAAGGCGATACGCACGTCACTTACAAAAACCCTCAACCTAAACATGCCCCTGGAGCAGACACCATTTCAGCAACAGATGAAACGATGGCGCCTGTAAGTCGGGTAGCGACAGAAGATGAAACCGATGATCGATTAGCGTTTGGAGAACGATCAAAACACGGTCAATATTATGTTGCCACAACGGATGCACAATTTTATCCTGTTAAAGGAGCTAAACAAGAGTATTAATTACATATAGAAAAAACGCCTGTCTTTTGTTTTATAGAAAAAGAGAGTAGACATTAAACGTGTTAATGTAGTCAATTTTAAAAAGAACGTGTATCATTGTAAGTGCTGGTAACAAAAGTTGGACATAAAATGTGGATAAAAAGTTACGAGAAAGGAAAAGGTGCGTACATCACGTTAAAGACATATGAATCATAAACATACAAAAACAAATACTGAATTCAGTAATAAAAAAATAAACATGCATTTAAATAGAAAACTATCAGCGGCTATCATAGCTGCCTTTCTTTTCGCTTTGCTTTTTTGTTTTATACCAGGGATAAAAGAGTCAATTCCCAATTTTACTATAAAGAAAAACAGTTCGCATTTCAGCGAATTATTTCCTTTATACCTTTTGTTCTTTACGCCCTTTTTTTTAATAATGGGGACGTTAGGCACAGTTATTGTTGATTTATTAGTCAGCGCTTTTGTTAAAGAACGCAGTAAAAAAATTGATTTTATCATGTCATTCATATTTCATGGTATTTTTGGATTTTTAATGTTTGAATTTGGAATGATGGGCGTCATTCTTATTTTTATTGTTGACCGTATTCTTTCAATCCGTAAAGAAAGCTACACTTATTTATATCCACTGGTTTGCTTAGTGGTGTCGGCTATTATTGGAACTCTTGTCCATTTCATTTCTACTATCGGCTAATAAAAATGCTAAAAAAGAGACCTCAAAGGGTTAGGTACCGCCTAACAATTGAGGTCTCTTTTTTTAAAAACACCATTTGGCTAAGTTATTTACTTTATTGCGCTAACGTTTGATAAATCAAAAAGATATTTAAACAAATGACTAATGCAGCTATCACCCAAGCTACAGTAGTTGTTGCTTTATGATTAACCAACCCGCCCATGATTTTTTTATTACTTGTAAACATGATAAGAGGTACAAGCGCAAATGCAATTCCGAACGATAAAATAACTTGACTGACAACTAGTGCACTTGTTGGATTTACGCCAAGTCCGATAATCAAAAGCGGCGGAATAATTGTAATGAAACGACGAAGATATAAAGGAATTCTGCGTTTAATAAATCCTTGCATGATGACATCTCCAGACATTGTTCCGACCGAAGAACTTGAAAGTCCTGAAGATAATAATCCAACACCGAACGCAATAGCTGCAAAAGGACCAATTAAATGTTCAAATTGTGTAAAAGCCACGTCCAAATCTTGCACGTTTAGTCCGTTTTTAAAGAATAGAGCGGCTGCGACAATCAGCATGCTTGCATTAATTGCACCAGCGATAATCATGGCAATCACAATATCGATAAATTCAAAGCGGAAAATCGCTTTTTTCTCCGATTCTGTAGTTCCTACCACGCGGCGCTGCGTAAGAGCTGAGTGCAAATAAATCGCGTGCGGCATAACTGTAGCACCTAAAATCCCAGAAGCTAACAGCACGCTGTCTGTCCCGTGAAACTGAGGGACAAATAAGCCGTGGACAACACTTGCGCCGTCTGGATGCGCAAGAAACATTTGAGTCCCAAAAGCTAATACCACAATAAAAACCATTGCCGCAATCGCTGCTTCTAGCAGTCGAACACCTCGTCTTTGTAACTCTAAAATAGCAAAAGAACCTACCGCTGCGATGAGTGCAGCTGGGAACAAAGGAATATGAAATAATAAATAAATTCCAAGAGCAGCCCCAATAAATTCTGCTAAATCCGTCGCCATAATGACTAATTCCCCTTGGATCCAAAGCCCAAAAGAAACGAAGGACGGGAAGTGTTCCTGTGCTATCTCGGGTAAATTCAAGCCTGTTGCAATACCTAATTTAGCTGATAACGATTGAATTAAGACAGCCATTAAGTTAGAAATTAATACAACCCAAAGCAACATGTATCCGTATTGAGAGCCTGCTGCGATGTTAGTAGCAAAATTACCTGGGTCAATATAAGCAACCGCTGCGATAAAGGCAGGCCCTAAGAAAGGTAATAATCGCTTAATTCCTTTTGTTTTACCCGACAATACGTCTTGAGCACTTAGCTGCATAGCTGATAATGCTTTACTGCTGTTTTGATCTTTCATGTCTAGTGCTCCTTTCTTTGATGAACAATAAATAGCCCAAGCTAATTTTTTTAAATGAAGTATAAAATGTTTCCTTAATGCAAATTATATGCTAGCAAAGGTTCTTTTGACAATAAAAAAGTTTAGCAAAAAATATAAATCATCTTCAGTTGTTTTTTATCCCGTTTGGCACAATTCTTTAAATGCACACCCGTGACAGGAGGAAGGCGTATCTGCTTGAGGGAAATGCTCAAGCGGAAGAGGCTGATTTACCTCTGAGTGTTCCAAAAAAGTTTTCATATAGTCAATGCTTGTATCGACTTGCTGAAGAACAGCTTCAATTTCGTGAAGAGTAAGCTGATACGTACGCGCACTGCCTGAAAGCAAGTATTCGTTTCGGACTTTTATCTGATCAACGGAAATATTATATTCAGCTAGCACGTAGAGAGCGTAAATTGCCAGTTGAAACAAATCATCTTTTGTTTGTTTACTTGTTTTCCAATCAACAATCGTAAATTCGTCTGTGACTGGATTTTTAAAAAGGGAATGAAAAGGCGCATATACTTTATGATCATACACATTTATAGAACGAAACGACTGAGGAGAATCTACTTCTAAAGAAGGTGAAGACACCACATCGCAAAACGATTTACTTTGTAAAAAGTTATGTACACAAATGTGTACCCGCTTTTGCATGTCTTTAAGATCTTTTTTAGAAATATAGCCGTTTTCGTAGAATTCTAAAAGCATCTTATACTGAGCAGGCTTATGATACCAAAGCTCTCCATAGTCAGTAGAATCACGCAGTGCGTTATTTAGTAGCTGCTGTACTTTCTTCACTAAATTTTGTTCACCCGGGACAATCTGTGTAGATGTATAGTCAGAAATGGCTTCTGTAATCACCTGACGGACGGCTTGTCCTGCGTACATAGATAAAGTAGAAACCTTTTTTAAACGATAAGCGCTTTGAGACTGTGCAGAAGCGCTGTCAAACCATCCGTTGTGTGAGACATAATAATGATATGCATACTTTCGTTTGCACTGTGTGATCATTTTATGCCTGGAATAGGACCATGAAAATTCAGGGAAATCAGTGATTTGAAACAAGCTATTCACATCCTTTTTCAAAAACTGCGCATAGGTTGGTCTATTAGTGTATTCGTATATGAGTTAAAATAGACTAAAAATGTAGAGAGTGAATAGCTACGCATGCATATTATTTTGTGGATTCTTGCGAAATATGTATAAATAGAAAAAACTATTTAAAAATTGGTTGCTTTTTTCTATGGCAGATGTTATATTAATAAAGCGATGAGCTAATTTGTGTAAGTCGAAGGACATGCTTTCGAGCTAAACGTGTGAATGTGGTCACACGGTCCCCGCCACAAACGCATCAAAGACGTCCTGCGTGGACGTCTTTTTCATTTTATAAAAAAGAGAGCATATTGCTCTCTTTTTTTGTGGTAACTTTTTGATCCCTTCTATAATTTCTGCCCCTTTTATTTACTGCAGCCAAACTTACTGTATTTGCACATTTGCCGCATATTGCATTGTTCCTCTTGTAGAGTTAATCACGATATCTACAACGTAAAAACCTTGATTTTCAGGAATCTTAAATTCATTGTTTTTGACAAACAGCTTGGTTTTTTCACCGTTATTTTTCCATATATGCACGCTCACGCCGCGAATATAAGCGCCGTCTAGGTTGGAAAAATGGAGCTTAACCAATTGTTGCTGCTTTAAAGGGATACTTTTTTGCTGCGATATGTATGTATATAAATCATATACATTTATTTCTTTTTTTGTTGTTGAACGGCCGTTTGACCAGTTAATAGAACCTTTGTGAAGGTGATAGGTATGTTCGCTCACCGCAAGCGCAGCTTCAGGTTTGTTTTGGTCGTATTCTTCCTCTAGAAAGAAAGCACTGTTCTTAAGTAAAAGTAAGAAGAACACCGTAACAGCTCCTAGACCGCTTAAGACATATACACCACATTTTGCGGGTTGTACTTTCATAATAATTTCCTTTCACAGACCAATAATTAAGGAGGATAGGTACATAAAATTTCCACTTTTTCTATTCTAAACGATTACAAGTGAAATTACATTTATTGCTTTCTTTCTTCACAAAAAACAGGATAATAGTCATGTGTTTTCTATAAAAGATCCCCTTAGATCAAAATCAACCCCGCAGAAAAGGAAGATAAATGGAAATTAAAAGAGGGAATCTAAAAAATTTACAGAAGTTGATAAGTGATTTAAAATTATACAGAGGAAAAAAGCATTTCAAAAAAAGGGAGATTAGTAGGTTTTTTGTTCTACTTCCACTTCTTAAAAAGTCGTATTTTTCGTAAGAAACTGTAAAGTTATATTTTATAAAGGTGAACCAATACATATACAAAGAAAAGGGACACAAAAAAAAGGGGGATCAGCATGGAAATTAGAGAACTAGAATTACATGATGCTGCAAACTTTGTAGATTTGCTTAAACAGATTGAAGAAGAAAGTAAGTTTATGCTGTTCGAAAGCGGAGAGCGAAAGCTGAGTACGGATCAGCAGGAGAAAAACATCGAAATCTTTAAGCAGCAGCCAAACTCTACGATTATTGTAGCAGAAGAAAGCGAGATGCTTGTGGGATATATAGCTGCAACAGGGGGTGAAGCTAACCGAAACGCTCACATCGCTGCTCTGACATTAGGTATTCGAAAAACGTTTCAAAATCAAGGGATTGGTACGGCTTTATTCGCTGCGCTTGAGGAATGGGCAAGAGAACACCATATTCACCGTCTTGAGCTCACAGTCGCTGTACAGCATGAAAAGGCTCTTTCTTTATATGATAAAGTAGGATTCGAAATTGAAGGAACGAAAAAACATTCCCTGCGAATTGGCGGTTTGTTTATTGATGAGTACTATATGTCTAAATTGCTGAATTAAAAAAGAAACGACGTTTAAAGACGCCGTTTCTTTTTTAACTTCCTCTATAAATTTGGTATCCCCACGGTGATACAAGCAAAGGGATGTGATAATGTTCTTGTTCAGAAGACAATCCGACTCGAACAGAAACTTGATTTAAAAAGGGGGGATTTGTTGTTTGGGCTTCTTGTTTTTTATAGTATTCCCCAATATGGAACAAAAGTTCATAATCTCCTGATTCAAACGCTTCAGAAGAGAAGAGCGGGTTTGCTAATCTTCCGTCTTCATTTGTAGTACCATGAGAAAGCTTTATTCGTTTACTTTCTGATTGGATGTGATAGAAATCAACTTTGACAAAAGCAGCCGGACATCCGTGAGTGAGGTCTAAAATATGCGTTGTAATTTTAGTCATGCTCGTTTCTTTTTCTCCTTATCTTCAGTAATTTTATCAGTTAAACGAAAGAAAGCAATTTTATATACTTCTTCTAACGCTGTAGCAAACTCCGTTTGTTTGGTATTCTGTAAGCGACTTTGCATTGCCTCGTAAATATCTTCTTTTTGTTTACCTCGTACTGCCAAAATAAAAGGGAAAGGAAACTTTTCCATATACATTCCATTAAGAGAAGAAAACTGTTCATACTCATTTTGTGTTAAGTTTTGTAAGCCTGCTTTTGTTTGTTCTTCAGTAGAAGCAGATGTCATAGCGATATTTTCACCTAGATTTGGATGAGCTTTCAGCAACTTAAGCTGTTTTTCTACAGATGCTTGCGCTACAATTTCTTTCATCTTTCCGTGAAGTTGTTCAACGGAAGAGAAAGGGCGCTTAGAATAAGCTTCTTCTGCAACCCAAGGTGAATGTTCAAATATATCGCCAACTAATGAGACAAAATGCTGCTTGCTAAGCTGATTTACATACTGCACAGATACATTATTCATACTAAACCACCTTTACTTTACTTCTGAATAATCTGTTTTCTCTAAAGAGACAGAAGGTACTTTTCGTTCAACCGATGCGTTAAAAAAGAGATTTAATAAAATGGCAGCTAAACTTCCAGTAATAACTCCATCACTTACAATCACACGCAAAGCATTTGGGAGCTGGGCGAATAAATCGGGTACCACCGTTACACCAAGACCCAGTGAAAGAGAGCACGCAATAATCAGCAAATTTTCTTGTTTAGCCAAATCAACAGCGCTTAGCATTTTGATGCCTGATGAAATAACTAAACCAAACAACACGACCATTGCTCCTCCTAAAACAGGAGTAGGAATAATGGTTGTAAAAGCAGCTATTTTAGGAACAAGTCCCAATAATACGAGAATAAAGCCGGCTACTACCACTACATTTTTTGTTTTTACTTTCGATAATTGAACCAGTCCTACATTCTGAGCGAATGTATTGTAAGGAAAAGCATTAAATAGCCCTCCAAGAACAATGGCGATTCCTTCGGCACGGTAGCCTTTTGTAAAATCTTTTTCAGTTAATTCCCGATCACACAGTTTTCCTAACGCTAAAAATACGCCTGTAGACTCAATAATAATGACCAAGCATACGAGAATCATCGTTAAAATCGGTCCAATTTCAAAAGTGGGCATCCCAAAATAAAAAGGAGTGGGAATGTGCAGCCAAGAAGCTTCATTAAAGTTAGTGAAATTAACTTTTCCCATTAATACAGCGGCTATTGTTCCGGCTATAATTCCAATCAACACAGAAAGAGAACGAAGGAAACCGCTGAAAAATCGATTTAAAATTAAAATAAGCGCTAGAACACCAAAAGATAAAAGAAGATTAGAAAGAGAACCAAAATCTTTACTTCCTACTCCTCCTGCCATATTTCGGACAGCGGATGGTACAAGTGATAAACCAATCATCGTCACAACCGTTCCTGTGACAACTGGAGGAAAAAATTTAATAATTTTGCCTAAAAAACTTGCTGCCAGTACGATGAAAATACCACCGGCAATAATCGCTCCGTAAACAGCGCTAATTCCATATTGAGTTCCAATCGCAATCATAGGAGTCACCGCTACAAATGAACTTCCAAGTACAACAGGAAGACCAATCCCAAACCACTTGTTCGTCCAAGCCTGCAGCAGCGTAGCTAGTCCGCAGGTCAGTAAATCAATGGCTACGAGATAGGCTAAGTCATGTGCATTTAAATTTAATGCGCGTCCTACCATCAGCGGAACGAGAATGGCACCCGCATACATAGCGAGTACGTGCTGTAATCCCAATGAAGCTAGTCGAAACGGTCGATTTTGGTTATTCACCTAAAAACCTCCTTTAATTATATCACATGTAATGTTAATAAATATTACATTTAGAATGATACATTAATAGTAAAATGTTTTTTAAGGGATGTCATTAGTCAAGTTGACCAAAAACAGAGGTTTCAATATCTCCTTTTTTACAATATATAGAGAAGTAGGTAAGCTACCGTGTAAAAAGATGTTACATTCCTTTTTTTAGTACCAACTCTTAATATCAAGTGATATAATTTTTGTATATATTTTCAACTAATAGAGAGAAGAGGAAACACTTATGTATAATATTGCGGCTCACACATGTAAATTTTTATTAAAAAGAAGGGGGAAGTTTCAGGTAAGGAACAGAGAGTATCTGCCAGCGGATACAGGCTTTGTGATCGCTTGTTCGCATAAGGGATGGGTAGACGTTGTAGCGCTTGGTGCGGCTATTTTGCCTCACCAAATTCATTTTATGGCAAAAAAGGAGCTTTTTAATCATATACTCACTAGTAATGTATTAAAAAAACTTAACGCATTCCCAGTAGATCGTAACAACCCGGGACCCAGCAGCATTAAAACACCTATTAAATTAGCAAAAGAAGGACATATCGTCGGGATTTTCCCTAGCGGCACGCGAACAGAGGAAGACGTTCCCTTAAAAAGAGGAGCAGTCACTATAGCAAGCATGGCAAAGGTTCCTATTGTACCCGCAGTTTACAAAGGACCCGCAAATGTAAAAGAGCTATTTTCAAAGGAGCCCGTTGTCATTTCCCTTGGGAAGCCCATCTACCTTGCTGAAGGAAAGCTGACAAAAGATCGGCTCGCCGACGTGTCAAATCACTTAACAGCTTCGATTCGTGCGTTAGAGGAAACAGAAACATAACTTCATAGCGGAGGTGCATCATGAAGGATTGGGTACAGAGAAAGCTAAACGATGTGATTAGTGATGATGTGCAGGCAAAAATGAAAGAAAAGATGGCTGAAAGCGGTGTAACCGTTCCTATATCCGCTTCTATGCTCATGCGGATTTTTCAAAAGCAAATGACAAAGCAAGATCAAATTCAGCAATTTTCTATTTCATTTCAAGACTCCTATATTCACGTGAATGGAATTATTAAAAAATTTCTGGTGAGAATTCCATTTTCTATTGTGCTAGAACCTCTTGAAGCAAAAGAACGTACGCTTGTATTCAAAATCCATGAAATGAAACCTCTTAATCAAAATTGGATCAACTATCGAATTTTTCATAAGCCGCCTGTTACTACGTATGAAGAAAAACAAATTCATATCAACCTCAATGAAATTGATAAAGTGAAAGTCATTCCAGTAGGAAAAATCAAACAATTTTCAATACAAGATGAAAAGCTTCGAGTGAAAATTGGTTTATAAATGGTTGTAAATAAAATGTAGAAATAGTTTTTTTAGAAAGAAAACCTTTTCAATTCAGCACTTAATTCGATTAGGTGCTATTTCTTTATAATTTTTATAAAATTTTTAGAATTTTTCGTCTCTAACTATTGTGACACGCTTCCCTAAAGTTGTACAATGTAACTTATATAGAGGTTTAAGCGAAAAACCCGTAAATATAAAGAGCAAGGAGAAACAACTATGACAACTTATTCAATCGATGTGACACTAAGTCAAACAAAAAAAGAAAAGCCGCAATCTGATCAATTGCAATTCGGGAAAATCTTCACGGACCATATGTTCATTATGGATTATACAGAAGGCCAAGGCTGGCACGATGCTCGTATTGTACCTTATCAACCTATCACATTAGATCCGGCATCTATGATCTTTCATTACGGGCAGTCTGTTTTTGAAGGACTAAAAGCATATGTAACAAAAAAAGAGCAAGTATTATTATTTAGACCAGATGAGAATTTCAAACGTTTAAATAAATCAAACGATCGTCTTTGTATTCCTCATGTTGACGAAGACTTAGCATTAGAAGCGTTAAAACAGCTGATTAAAATTGACCGCGAATGGATTCCTACTGCTGAAGGTACATCACTATACATTCGTCCATTTGTCATCGCGACAGAGCCTTACTTAGGAGTAGCGCCATCTGACCGCTACCAATTTATCATTATTCTATCTCCAGTTGGCTCATATTATAAAGAAGGAATTGCTCCTGTAAAAATTGCGGTTGAAAGCGAATTTGTTCGTGCTGTAGCCGGAGGGACAGGGACTGCTAAAACAGGCGGAAACTATGCTTCAAGCTTAAAAGCTCAGCAGCTTTCTGACTCAAAAGGCTATTCACAAGTACTGTGGTTAGACGGAGTTGAACGCAAGTACATTGAAGAAGTAGGAAGCATGAATATTTTCTTCAAAATTGATGGAGAAGTAGTAACGCCATCTGTGAACGGAAGCATTTTAGAAGGAATTACGCGTAAATCCATCATTGAGCTGCTAAAACACTGGGATATGCCTGTAACTGAGCGCCGTATTTCTATGGAAGAAATTAAGCAAGCTTATTCGGAAGGCAAACTAGAAGAGGCATTTGGAACAGGTACAGCTGCAGTTATTTCTCCGATTGGCGAGCTATTTTGGAATAACGAGAAAATGGTCATCAACGGTGGAAACACAGGAGAAGTATCACAAAAACTGTATGACACTCTAACAGGTATTCAAAATGGTACAGTGGAAGATCCATTCGGCTGGGCAGTGGAAGTAGAATAAATTTCGGTAATCGAATATCTTTTTACGTAAAAGAAGCGGGACAGCTCCCGCTTCTTTTTTTGTTTGCTGTCGAATAGTCCAAAAGAAATAAGTTATTTTTTGAATATTTAGAACTATTTATATACTTTAATTGTAAAATAAAATATAATTATCCTTATAAAAGCAATACGTTGTCTTTATTGAAATTCACAGCATTACTTATTCGTTATATAAGGGGGAGAACAAAATGCTCTTTTTATCACATGATGAAAAAATTAAACAGCTGGCTTCACACTTAGCTGAACGACTCGAATGGGAATTAAACCAAGAAACCTCAGATGAACAAATGCACGTGCTCATCGGCTACTTATTTGCTTCTCATTTAATCGAGCACCGTCCTACAGGTTATTACGTAAGGTCTCAATACCCTGAGCAGCTAAAAGATTTATATGAAACTTTACACGTCCACCAATAAATTATCTCTTCCTCTTTTGTCCTATATCGTGTAGAATTTTAGAAAATATATGATTTTCTAGTTGATGGCAGAGCTAGGATATAGCGTGGTGTGGCATTTACCTTTAAATGATTAAGTAATGGCTTTAGAGGTGAATAATGTTAGCGCAGATTAAAGAAATGAGTTTAGATAAAAATCGTCGTAATCCACATTACCGCGTGTTGTTGCAGTGTCCAGACGGGAGTGAACTATTCATTCACTTTAATTATACATACCGATCAAAAACATATTGGTCAAGAGATGTATATTACAACAATGTTCATAAAAAATCTCAGCTTGCTTGGTATACCCAAAGCGTAGAGGAAATGACTGCTCAGCAGTTTCTTGAAGAGCTAGGAGCTATAGTAAATGAACATTTCAACTTTACACTGCGACGATAACCAAGAAAAGCATCCTTTAACAAGGGTGCTTTTCTTGGTTATTTTACATAAATAAGGACAGAATAATATATATTCTCTTTTTGAAAGTGAAAGGTGGAAAGCTCATGGCGCAAATCGTAATGTGGGTGCTTTTTATCGGTCCTTGGCTATTGCTTTTTGCAGTTGATAAAGAGCGAGTAAAGCGGTATATGGCTGTATCGCTATTCGGAGTGGTATTGTTAACCGTGGTTTTTCAAATTGCAGATCGCTTTAACTGGTGGGAAGTCAATGAAACTCTTTTTTTCTTTGTTAATATGACGCCTTTTCCTTTTGGCATATTTATAATAGGAACGCTTTTTATTTTTTATTTTACCTATCCTGGCTTTTGGATGTTTATGATTATCAATGCAGCGTTCGATTTATTTCAGGCATTTGTCATGAGTCCTATCTTTGAAAAACTAGACATTTATACACTGAAGGGAATGAATCATTTTTTATTATTTGTACTAATGATGGTTATTGCTGTTCTACTTTTTCTTTATCAAAAGTGGCAAGATACTGCGTTTAAGTTATCTATCAAGTGATAGAGAGACAGGTTGTGTTTTATCGTTAACTTTTATATAATGAACGTATAAAACCCTCTATTTATATCGGAAATAGAGGTGTTTTTACTGTGAAAAAGATACAAAATGGCAAAATATCTGCGGATGAACATCATTTTTCGCAAAAAAATTAAAATAATGTAAAAGTTTATGTTAAAATGGCAATGTTGCGTGAACGAATTAACTAACTTTACGCAAGAATGCTATTTACATACGTAAGAAGGAGAGAGATTTAAGATGGCAAAGACGTTAATTTTTGGACATAAAAATCCTGACACAGATACAATCTGTTCTGCAATTGCATACGCTGATTTAAAGAATAAATTAGGTGTAGACGCTGAACCAATTCGATTAGGCGATATTAACGGTGAAACGCAATTCGCTCTTGAAAAGTTCAACGCTGAACTACCACGTTTCGTTGATGAAGTATCTAAAGAAACAAATGAAGTTATTTTAGTGGACCACAACGAACGCCAGCAAAGTGCAAACGATATTGATCAAGTTCGTGTGCTTGAAGTAATTGATCATCACCGTATTGCTAACTTCGAAACAGCAGATCCTTTATACTATCGTGCAGAGCCAGTTGGATGTACGGCAACGATCTTAAACAAGATGTATAAAGAAAACGGCGTAGAAATCGAACCTAACATCGCAGGTCTTATGCTATCAGCTATCATTTCTGATTCTTTATTATTCAAATCACCAACTTGCACAGACCAAGACGTTGCAGCTGCTAAAGAATTAGCGGAAATTGCAGGCGTAGATGCAGAAGAGTACGGATTAGCAATGCTAAAAGCTGGAGCTGACTTAGGCGATAAAACAGCTTCACAATTAATTTCATTAGATGCTAAAGAATTCAGCATGGGCACAAGCAAAGTTGAAATTGCACAAGTGAATGCAATTGACGTAAACGACGTTTTAGTACGCAAAGTTGAATTGGAAGAAGCTATTACTAAAACAATCGAAGAAAAAGGATTACAATTATTCCTTTTAGTTGTTACAGATATTTTAAACAGCAACTCTACTGCATTAGCATTAGGTTCTGCTGCTTCAAAAGTAGAAGAAGCATACAACGTAACGCTTGAAAACAATACAGCTGTCTTAGAAGGCGTTGTATCACGTAAAAAACAAGTAGTACCTGTATTAACATCTGTATTTGCTTAATAAAAAAAACGGTTCGTGTCTACACACGAACCGTTTTTTTGTCTATTTGCGCGTTAAGCCAATTTAGTATATCTTCTATCACTTCATCTTTATTTAATTCATTCAGCAACTCATGACGACACTCTTTAAAAAAACGGTAGCTTACATCCTGCAATCCTGCTTTTTTAAAGTCGTTATATACTTTGACTACCCCTTTTGTATAGCTGCCTACTGGATCATGTTCTCCAGACACTAAATAAATAGGCAGATTTGATGGTACTAACTTTATATTAGCTAAGTTAGAGATTTGTTTGATTCCTGTTAGTAAGTCATAGAAAAACCCCGCTGTGAAAACTCCTCCGCAATAAGGGTCATTTACATATAAATCTACAGCCTCATTATCTTGACTTAACCAATCAAAAGGTGTTCGAGCAGGATGAAAGGATTTGTTGTACTGTCCAAAAGAAAGTTTATCAAGCAATGGACTAGCAGATCGTAATCCTTTTCTTTTTTTCTCTATTTTCGCAGCTAATATGCCACCCTGCAGTGAAAGGGAAGGAATGCTGCCAGTACCTGAGAGCATCACACCATGGATGTGCTCTGTATTCAATTGAATATATCTTCTCGTTAGAAAAGACCCCATGCTGTGACCGAAAAGAAAGATTGGTAGGCCGGAGTGTTCCGTCGAAATGTGCTTAGTCAGAGCAATCATGTCGTAGACTACTGTATCGAAACCATTTTCTTCAGCAAAAAAACGTTTTTCTTCATCTTTTAAAGCTGTTTGACCGTGACCTCGGTGATCATTTCCATATACGATATAGCCATGTTGAGTTAACACATTAGCAAAGTATTCGTAGCGTCCAATATGTTCGGCCATTCCATGGGCTATTTGGACAACGCCTTTTGCAGAATTGTTTTCAACATTCCATTTTTGTGCAAATATTTCTTTTTCCTGATGACCTCTGTAGTAAAAGGATTGTTTCATGCTCAGCATCCACCTTCTGCCTTCCTGTAAAATAAGGGATATATGTATATATTATACTAATTTATGCAGGTGATTTTACTATTTTAAAATAAAAAATGATTATTTTGTCATAAACCTTTACAAACCTTTATGTGATTTGTTAAATTAGTATTTATATTAAAAATTATTAAACAATTTAAAAAGATTCAGTTTTTAATAGGTTAGATGAATACGGAGGGAATTATTGTGGCAGAATTAAGAAGTAACATGATCAAAAAAGGATTCGACAGAGCACCGCACCGCAGCCTACTGCGTGCAGCTGGTGTAAAAGAAGAGGATTTCGGCAAACCGTTTATTGCGGTTGTCAATTCATATATTGATATTGTACCAGGTCATGTTCACTTACAAGAGTTTGGTAAAATCGTAAAAGATGCGATTCGCGAAGCTGGTGGCGTACCTTTTGAAATGAACACTATCGGTGTAGATGACGGTATTGCGATGGGACATATCGGTATGCGTTATTCATTACCAAGTCGTGAAATCATTGCTGACTCAGTTGAAACGGTAGTATCTGCTCACTGGTTTGATGGAATGGTATGTATTCCAAACTGTGATAAAATCACACCTGGGATGTTAATGGCTTCATTACGTCTGAATATTCCGACAGTTTTTGTTAGCGGCGGACCAATGAAGGCTGGCGTAACGAGCGACGGTCGTAAGATTTCTCTTTCTTCAGTATTTGAAGGCGTAGGAGCTCATCAAGCTGGTAAACTTGATGATAAAGGATTACTTGAATTAGAACAATTCGGCTGTCCGACATGCGGATCTTGTTCAGGAATGTTTACAGCGAACTCAATGAACTGCTTAGCTGAAGCGTTAGGACTTGCTTTACCTGGAAACGGTACAATCTTAGCAGTTGCTCCTGAACGTAGAGAATTCGTTAAGAAATCAGCTAAACAGCTTATGGAATTAATTAAATTAGATTTAAAACCACGTGATATCGTAACAGAAAAAGCAATCGACAACGCGTTTGCTTTGGACATGGCGTTAGGTGGTTCTACAAATACAGTTCTTCATACGCTAGCTCTTGCGAATGAAGCTGAAATTGAGTACCCATTAGAGCGTATTAATGAAGTAGCAGAACGCGTGCCTCACTTGGCAAAACTGGCTCCGGCTTCTGATGTATTTATTGAAGACTTACATGAAGCAGGAGGCGTATCGGCCGCTTTAAACGAGCTATCTAAAAAAGAAGGGGCTCTTCACTTAGATACGATGACAGTTACTGGAAAAACGCTAGGCGAGAACATTGCAGGATGCGATGTAAAAGACTATAACGTTATCCATCCAATCGATAAGCCGTTCACTGAAAAAGGCGGACTTGCTGTATTGTTTGGTAACCTAGCTCCAGACGGCGCGATCATTAAAACAGGCGGTGTTCAAGACGGCATTACTCGCCACGAAGGACCAGCAATTGTATTTGAGTCTCAAGATGAGGCGCTGCACGGTATTGCTAACGGAAAAGTAAAAGAAGGACATGTCGTAGTCATTCGTTATGAAGGACCAAAAGGCGGACCGGGAATGCCTGAAATGTTAGCTCCAACTTCTCAAATTATGGGAATGGGACTAGGTGCAAAAGTAGCACTATTAACAGACGGACGCTTCTCTGGCGCTTCACGTGGATTATCAATCGGCCACGCATCTCCAGAAGCTGCTGAAGGCGGACCGCTAGCATTTGTCGAAGATGGCGACCACATCGTGATTGACATTGAAGATCGTTCAATGAATGTTCAAGTTTCTCCAGATGTTTGGGCAGAACGAAAAGCAAACTGGAAAGGCTTTGAGCCAAAAGTGAAAAAAGGCTATCTTGCAAGATATTCTAAACTTGTAACTTCTGCAAGCACAGGCGGAATTATGAAAATCTAATAGCACAAAAAAGGCTCTCTACGGAGAGCCTTTTTCTTTACTAAAGCAACTGTGCAAAGAAGCCTTTTTAACACGTAAACTCTTTTTTCATAATAACGTGTGGAATACCGTCTTCCATAAAGACATCAGAAGCAGTCTTATACCCTAATTTATGATAAAAAGGTTCAGCTTGAACTTGACCGTGAAGCTTAGATTGAGTTAAGCCTTCTTTTTTCGCTGCTTCTTCTAAGCTGGTCACCACTTCTTTTCCGAGCCCGTATTTTCTAAATTCCTTTAATACGCATATTCGCTCTATTTTGGCGTAATCGTCTACTATGCGGAATCTACCAGAAGCAGCTGGTTCGTTGTTATAATAAATCAACATATGTTTTGCCTTTTCTTCATGCTCATCAAATTCATCTTTCAAGGGCACGCCTTGTTCTTCAACAAACACTGTTTTACGTATACGGAATACTTCTTCAAGCTGCTCTTTTGTTGTAACATGCTCAATTTTCATTAAAATCCTTCCTTTTCTACGAATTTAGGCTTCTTTTTTGTATAATAAAAATACGTGATATAAAAAGAGTATAAAGGAAAAATAAAATGTTGTAAATGCAACAAAAAGCAACCAATAAACATTTTACACAAATTTGTGGTCATTACTCACTGTTTAAACGACCTCAACAATAGTAAGATCAACTGAAACATGTTAAAAAAGCAAAGAAAATGGATTATGAAGCGCTGTGAATCTACATAAATTGTAAAAAGAGAACTATTCACAATAGTAGTGGGATGAAAAAGGGGAATGTATCATGCAAATAACCTTAGTGTATAAAGATGAGCAATCGAATAAATTTTGGAAAGTTGAAAGAAGAGACAGCAAGTTAATCATTCACTTTGGAAAAGTTGATACAGCCGGTCGCATGCAAGTGAAAGAGTTTGCTTCCGCAGAAGCTTGTGAAGCAGAAGCTGAAAAGCTGATTCGTGCAAAATTGAAGAAAGGATATAAGCCTTTAACTTGTTCGATGCAAGTAATGAAAGACAGCACGATGTCAGAGTCTCTCTTTTGGGAATTGATAAAAAAGGCGAAGACAAAATTAGATGTCGATGAGCAAATGGAATGGCTCCGCTCCACGCTAGCGAAGCGTTCTGAAAAGGACATTTTTCGCTTTGATCAGCTACTAAATCAGCATTTTGATCAATCCTATACTTCTTCATTGTGGGCAGCAGCTTATATTGTAATGGGCGGTTGTTCAGATGATTGTTTTGATTATTTTAGAGCGTGGCTTTTATATCAGGGAAAAGACATATATTATAAAGCGATTGAATCTCCTGAGACGATGATTTCTGTACTTAAACCATTAGAAGCAGAAGGCTATGCTCCTCAATTAGAAGAATTACTTTCTGTAGCGTGTGAAGCTTACGAAGAAAAGACAGGTTTAGATAACGACTATTATTATGATAAATATGACCAGTTTGATCCAGTGTGGTACGATGAGCAAGATTTGGATCTTGATTGGGATGAAGATGATGAGGATGGTTTACAGATGCGATTCCCTGTGCTTTGGAGCCGCTATTGGAACAATCATCTCGAATATTAAAAAGAGGAGATGAAAACCTTTAAACAGATTTTCATCTCCTCTTTTTTTATTTTGATAGAGTACGTGACGGGGCGGCCGAAGACAGTTTTGTTTTTTTGTTTAGCATACTGTTCATAATCATTCCAATTACGATTATCGTCATACCAGCTAACGCAATCCCTGTTGGCATACGTCCATTTAATAAAAACACTTCGCCAAGCACGGTAAAAATCATGCTGCCTGATTGAGTTGCTTCAACCGCTCCAAGCAAACCTAAGTTTTCTTTTGCCAAGTCTGTTGCGTAAAAGAACGTCATCGTAGCAATTACACCTGAACTCATTGCTAAGATAAAGGCTTGAGAAAATTGAGGAGCTGTTGGCATACCAGTTGTATAAAATCCATATATCGCATAGATGATACTTAGCGGGATACTGCCGATAGCCATACCTAAAACACGTTGAAATGTATCTAATTTCCCTTTGCAAACTTCCATCATTTTTCGATTTCCAAGCGGATATAAAAAAGCAGCCATGACGACAGGGAGAAAACCCAACACAAACTGTGAAAGCGTGATGTTTTCAGCTTCTTTAACTTGCATGAGAATCACACCCGCTAAAATAAACGTTGAAATACCAAGCGTTTTGAGTGGGATGCTTCCTCTTACTTTTTTGTTTCCGTCTGCAGTTTGAATAGTTACATAGAAAAGTGGAGAAATGAGCGCACCTGCCAAGATCGTTACTTGCCACGTTCCAGCTATGAGCCATGATGGTCCAAAAAGTGAAGAAAAACTTAATAATGAATAAAATCCAATTCCTGCAAGAGTTCCCCAGCCTAACCAAGCGAAAGGATGCTTTTTCATTTCCATCCATAATGGTGTAAACTTCTTTTGTAAAAGTACTAAAATGAGTAAAATAGGTAGTGCTAATAAAAAACGAAGAGATGCTGTCCAAGCCCAGCTTGTTCCAGATACATTCATGGCACGATTCACAATAAATGTAGCAGAAAAGAACATGGACGAGAGAAGCCCCCATAAAATTGCTTTCATACTTTTTCCTCCTAATTAATAAAAATACCTAAATATATATTATAGTATACTTAGATACAAAAAAAGTGTACCATAATATATAAAAGAAAGGAAGGTAAAAATGCATTCAGAAGAAATGATGAAAAAGGTAGGCAACGAGCTTAGAAAAATAAGAACACAGCGAGAATTCACACTCGATGAATTAGCAGATAGGACGGGAGTCAGCAAACTCACGTTAGGGAAAATTGAAAGAGGGGAGACTAATCCAACCCTAGGAGTAATGTGGAAAATAACAACAGGCTTAAATATCCCTTTAACTAAATTAGTGTCAGTAGAACCTTCAGTGGCTGTATCTAAGTGTGGAGAAGGTTTTTCTCTCAAAGGACCGGACGAAACTTGGAAAGTAGAATTTATTTTTCAAAATCAGATAGATTCGACAATTGAAATGTACCGAGCCTTTCTTTCTCCTCTTGCTACATACTGTCCCGAACCTCATCATAAAGGATTAATTGAAGTAGCAACGGTAATGGAAGGAAAAATCGAAATGAAAATCGAAGAAGAGCTATACGAGCTAAAACAATTTGACTCTATAAAATTTGAAGGAAGTCATGTACACTCATACAAAAATCTTGAAGAACGTCCCGCTGTTCTGCATTTACTGCTAAAATATGAGGAGTAAAGCGGCAGAGCCGCAGTAAAACGAACCATAAAAAATGATTCGTTTTACTGCGGCTCTAATAGCTGTTTATTCATCAGCTTGTTTTGATAGCTAATATATTTTTTTACTTTAATGATACTTAATGAATATTCTTCAATTAATCGGTGGATAGATTGAACCATACACTCTGGGTAATGATGTTTTTTCTGTAAATACACTTTATACTTTCGAATTTGTCTTTCGAAATATAAAATAACTTGTTCAGGCGTTTTTACCAGTAACGATTGCATGTATTCATTTACTTGCGTTTCAAGAAACGAATAGCGATTTGTGATAAAAAATGTCTTCATCTTATTTTCCTCCCTATAGGTTAGTGGTACAAAAAAGAAACCCTTGTGCTAGGATTTCTTTTTTGCTTTTTATTTGAATCAGCTGTGCACAACTTTTAGGCACTAATACTTGAAATCGAAGACTGTCTATATTTTTTTATTTTGCATTTTATATATGTAGGCGTTTCGCCGAAAAGATTTGCTGCATGTGCAATAGCTCCGTAATACGTTTTAGCATCCGTCATTTCTTTATTCACAATATAGTCATACAGGGATGATTCAATATCATCAACAAAAGCTAAAATATGACGCTTTTCGAATAGGAGTTGATAAAGTTCATTAATTAAGTATGGGCTTTGATCAAATTTGTCTTGAAGCTGCTCTACTCGGTACTTTGTCATAGGCACTTCACACAAGATAATGTATCGTAACTCTTCTAAAAATAATTTATTCATCTTTCTCACATCCCTATTCTGTTAATAATTATATAATAGCACTATGCCTTCATATTTGGAAGCGTTTTCAATGTATTAATTTTAATATTTTTTTCTTCTCATTTCCCTTCATTTTTTCTGTTCTTACTTGAATTATCTGTAGTATAGTTCGTTTTAAGTAAAGACTCTAGCTAATTGTTAAACTACCTGACATACTTTTTAAAATTTTTATTTTCGATGTCAAAAACTCTTACATACCTAAGCGGAAATGCTTTAAAAATAACGTTCTGTGAGTCGGAGCCAGCTTTAATTGTGATAAAATAAAAAATGGAAAATATATCATATAATATAGGAGAGAGGCTATGGAAAAAGATCATATTTCAGAGCTTAAGATTTTAAAAGACATTGCCGAGATTTTAAATGAAGGCACTAATTTACATACCATGCTTCATGATGCGCTTTTAAAACTGCTACAAATCACAGATTTACAAACAGGATGGATCTTTTTTATTGATGAAAATGGAAAGCATGAGATGATTGCCGCTCAGCATTTGCCGCCAGCTTTATTAAATAAAACCGCTCAGCCTATGTGTAATGGAAGCTGCTGGTGTGTTGACCGGTATATGGATGGCCGGCTTCAAAAAGCGTCTAATATTATGGAGTGTAAGAGACTTGAAGATTCCGTCATTCATGAGTGGGGAGATACACATGACATTACTCATCATGCAACGGTTCCTTTACAAGCAGGGGATGAACGCTTTGGATTATTAAATGTAGCTACCCCTCATAAAATTCATTTTGAACAGCGAGAGCTTGATTTATTAGGATCCGTCGCTCTTCAAATTGGCACGGCTATCAAGCGGATTAAGCTGACTCAATCTCAGCAGGAAGTAAAACTTATTGAAGAAAGAAACAGGCTGGCAAAAGACCTTCACGATTCTGTTAATCAGCTGTTGTTTTCAATTAATGTCACGGCCAAAGCCGGAAGCAGCTTAGCAAAAGATGTGCAGTTAAAAGAGACTTTTTCCTTAATCCAAGAAACCGCTCAGCATGCTCAAGTGGAAATGAAAGCTTTAATTTGGCAGCTTCGTCCTCAAGGATTAGAAAACGGCATTGTCAGTGCGTTAAAAAGCTATGGTCAAATGCTAGGGCTTAACGTAAAAGAACAAATTAAAGGAGTGTCCGTTTTGCCTGCTGTGATTGAAGAGACACTGTGGAGAGTCGGACAAGAAGCTTTTAATAATTGCCGAAAGCATGCGGGTACGGCAGAGGTACATCTAAACGTAAATATAAGCAAAGACCAAGTAATTATGAAAGTCCGGGATAGCGGCAATGGGTTTATGTATAGCCCTTCAGCAGAATTGCCGACGCTTGGGCTAAAAACTATGCACGAGCGAATAAAAAGATTAAATGGAAAACTATCTGTTACAAGCAGCATAGGAAACGGAACGATTGTGGAAGTATCTATTCCTCTTTCATAAAGGAAAGGAGCGCACATGAAAATAAAGATTTTAATTGCAGATGATCACCACGTTGTCCGAAAAGGACTTGTCTTTTTCTTACAAACGCAGCCTGATTTAGAAGTTGTAGGAGAAGCTTCTAACGGGGAAGAAGCTATAAAGTTAGCGACATCTCTAGAGCCTCATATTGTGTTAATGGATTTATCGATGCCGGTTCTCGATGGAATCGAAGCAACAAAAGAACTAAAAAAACAAGCACCGCATATACAAGTCATGATTCTAACAAGCTTTTCAGATCAAGATCACGTGATACCGGCATTAGAAGCAGGAGCTTCAGGCTATCAGCTAAAAGAAAGCGATCCAGATGAACTTGTAGCGGCTATTCGAAAGCTAATGAATGGAGAAAATCAGCTTCATCCCAAAGTCACTACGCACTTGCTAACACGGTTAACCAAAAGCAGCGAAAAGAAAGTCAACTTTATTGATCACTTAACAAAACGAGAAAAAGACGTATTAAAAGAAATTGCAAAAGGCAAAAGCAACAAAGAAATTGGTGCTGCCTTACATATTACAGAAAAAACAGTAAAAACACATGTGTCTAATATTTTATCGAAGCTTGGGGTTCAAGACCGCACGCAAGCTGCTCTATATGCTGTTCAGCATGGAATTTCCTAACCTACGACTTTAGTTGTAGGTTTTTCTCTGTCCACCTCAGTCTATATTGGTAGCTTTCTTTCTATCAATAGCATGACGAAAAAAAGTTCAATCATCCCTATACTATACATATAACCAAACGACAGAGGGGTAGATAAATATGAATATACTTATTATTAACGGAAGTCCTAGAGAAACAGGCCGAACAACACAAGTAACGAGAGAACTTCACAAAAGCTATCAAAGTTCTTTTCTAGATTTAAGTCAATTATCACTTCCTATATTCACCGGTGAACCTCATCAGTATGAAATAGAAGAAGTGAAAGTGCTGACTGAAGCAATAGAAAAAGCGGATGGTATCTTACTTGCGACGCCTGAGTACCACGGCGCTATGAGCGGAGCATTAAAAAACGCGTTTGACTTTTTAAACAGTGCGTATTTTGCACATAAGCCCGTCGCACTTGTAGCCGTATCAGGAGGAGGAAAAGGAGGTATCAATGCTTTAAACAACCTTAGAACCGTTACACGCGCTTTGTATGCGAATGTTCTATCTAAGCAGTTGGTATTAGACCCTGCAGACATCGTGGAAAAAGGAACTTTACGAAAAAACGCCGCTGACGGAATTCATGAATTAGTTAATGAGCTGACTCTGTATACACAAGTGTCTAAGCAAATTTTAGAAGCTAAGCAAAATGTTTGATGAAGGCGCTTTATAAGGACCGTCGCTTTCAAGCCGTAGTTGCTGCGAATGTTTTATCCTCTATTGGTTCCGGTATTACGATGCTTGCCATTCCTTTACTGTTAGTTGCATCTCCAGATGGAAATAAACTATTTGGCACGATTATGCTGATTATGACGGTGATTAGCTTTGTGGCTACTCCGTATATAGGTGTTCTTATTGATCGAATGTCACGAAAGAAAATGTTGTTAACCGTAGAATTGATAGGTTTTATCACGGTCATGCTATTTGTGATCGTTGGTTTTGTTACAGATTATTCAACGATTCACTACATCATTTTGTACGGAACCGGAAACCTTTACTACACGTTTTTTTATCCAACGATTTTTGCGTTAAATCAAGAAGTTTTTTCAAAAGATGTGTTTCAATCATTAAACAGTATTATGGAAATACAAGGCCAGCTATCGAGTATGCTGGCAGGGGCTGCAGCGAGTCTAGTCATTACCCGGTGGTCGCTTCAATGGATTTTAACAGTAGATGCAGCTACGTATATAGCTGCATTCCTTTTTCTATTGAGTATTCCATATAAACAAAGTAGTGAAAGAAGCGATAAAAAACACACTGCGATGAAAGAGGGATTAGCATTCATAAAAGAAAATCGCTCGGTATCTCTTTTTTTACTGCTTTCTTTTATGCCTTTCATTGCTGTGATGATGACGAACTATTTGTTTCCTATTTATCTGACTCAAGAATTGAACGCAAGTCCAGCAGCATACGGGATTGAAAGTGCTGTATATGGTTTCGGGGCGTTAACGGCAGGGATATTGATTGTATCTATTATGAAAAGAACAGGCACTGAGCTAGCCATTATGCTTAATATAAGCCTTTTTGCACTTGGAATATCGATCATCTTCTTTATGAAGCTTCTGCCCGTTTACTTTTCTATTGTGTTTCTTCTTGCTTTTGCAAATGCAGGTACAAGAGTAGCTCGAAATACGTTTATGATGCAAAAAATACCGAATATTATCGTGGGAAGAGTCGACAGCTGTTTTCGCTTTATCACGTTAGGGATTCGTATTTTATTGATTTTCTTCTTTACGTACGTTACGGCTAATGATCGTATAGGACTTGCTTTTTTAGGGCTTAGCCTGCTTTTATTATCAACCGCCGGAGCAGGCTGGATACTTTACAAAAGAAAACAGCGAAAACAGTCTGCACTGCTTAAGAGTGTTTTATAATGTCTGTTGCATGTTATAATAGAAGAATTGACAAATAATGTTCAACGTTTATGACGTTGGACATTATTTGTTCTGAATAGAAATTAAACAGCAACAGCATTGACTGTTATGCGATTGGAAGATTGTGAAGCGATGATAAATAAAACATTAAACAAAGAACAATTAAAAGATTCGTACTCAAGCAGAACGTACTATAGAGGACACACGTATTACAAGCAGGGGCGTGTGCTTGATTTGGAATACAATGAACAGACCACTACGTGGACAGCATCTGTTCGAGGTGCAGAAATGTATACGGTAATGGTTGAACAAAAAGGAAATTCTTTTTATTCTTTCTGCGATTGTCCTGCTTATCACGAGTTTTCAGAATGCAAACACGAAGTAGCTGTTTTATTAACGATTTGCGATGAGCGCGCAAAGCCGCAGCCAATTAAAACAAAGCCTTTTCGCCAAAGCAAAGAATACGAAAATGTAAATCATTTTATCGACTTATTTTCGAGCTATCAGCAAACCATAAGCGACCATAAGAAATATGCAGATAAAGATCCGTTGAAAGTAGAATTTATTTGCAAGTCTTACTCAGAAGAATTTTTACGTTCAGAAGGAATGTACGTAGCGCTTGAAATGAAAGTAGGCGTCGACCGGACGTATGTAGTAAAAAACATTCAAGAATTTTTAACAGACGCTAAAGAATTCCAAACTCACGAATTTACCAAGCGCTTCGAATATGATCCTGCAGAACATTTTTTTATAGACGAAGATAAGAAAATCATTGAGCTACTGATGGATATTATGACGAATGAATCATTTTATAAAAATTCCTATTCTATGTATCGTTCGTCCGCAAATAACAGAGAACTAATCATTCCATCTATCGTAGCCAAAGAGTTATTTCAACTCCTTAAAGATCGGAACTTTACATTTATTCATGAAGGGCATTCATATGAAAATATTATCTTTGCTGAAAGTTCAGCTCCTTTTTCATTTCAAATAAATAAGCACTCGGCAGCTGGATTTGAGCTAGACTTTACGGAACTTCATCAAGCTTCATTTTTTGATCGATACGGTTGGCTATTTTTAAAAGGGACGTTTTATGAGCTATCTCAAGATCAGCGTATGCTTCTTGAAGGCCTTCGGAAAACGGCTCCTTTGAAGCCAGTCGTACCTATAGCAGAAGAGCAGATGGGCAATTTTTTATCTCACGTCGTTCCGGGACTGAAAAAAGTGGGGAAAGTGGATATCGCAAAAGAAGTATCCCATCAAATTATTGCACCTGAACTAAAAGCAAAAGTATTTATTGACCGTGAGGATGAACAGCTGTTTGTGACGCTTCGGTACAACTACGGAGAGATTTCGATTAATCCATTTTCACCCCAGTCTGAAAAATACGATAAAATCTTGATACGAGATTTAGAAAAAGAAGACCGCGTTATGGACTTAATTGAAACGGCTCCTTTAAATATTTATAAAAACCAGCTGTACTTAAATCAAGACGAATACTCTCTATATGAATTTTTGTTTCATATTGTTCCAAAGCTTGATGAAATAGCGGATGTGTATATTACGGATGAGATGAAAGATTATGCTTATACGGATTTTTCTGCGCCAGTAACAACGGTTGACATTCAAAATAGCAATGGGCTATTAGAAATTAATTTTGATTTAGGAGACATTGATCATCAGACCGTTCAAGATGTTTTAAAATCTGTCTTAGAAAAGAAAAGCTATCATCGTCTAGATAACGGTGCGTTTATCCCTCTTGAAAATGAGGGCTTTGAACATATTCAAAATCTGTTTCGGGAGCTGAACGTAACGGAAAAAGATTTAAAGGATAACTCATTGCAAGTACCTTTATACAGAGGAATGCAAGTGGAAGAAATTATGAGTGCAGGTGATAAATCAGCGGCTAAGTTTGGCTCAGCATTTAAAACATTACTTACACAGCTCAAATCTCCAGAGGAAATGGATTGGGAAGTACCGGAATCCTTACAGGCATCCCTGCGTGATTATCAGCGTAATGGATTTAAGTGGTTTAAATCTCTGTCTCACTACTCTTTAGGAGGCGTACTGGCTGATGATATGGGGCTTGGAAAAACGCTTCAAAGCATTGCCTATATCTTATCTGAAAAAGAGCTTGATGAAGACAGCAATGCCTTTTTAATTGTTGTGCCGGCTTCCTTGATTTATAACTGGCGCAACGAATTGGAGAGATTTGCACCGAATTTAACGGTTCAAACCATTACAGGAACGCCGAGTGAGCGTGAGGAGAAGCTAAAACGCACAGCTGACGTATGGATCACATCTTATCCAACGCTGCGTCAAGATATTGATTTGTATCAGCACCTTCATTTTCATGCTTTAATTCTAGATGAGGCTCAGAGTATTAAAAATCATACAACAAAGACAGCAGTAGCTGTTAGGACTATTTCAGCTAAAAAACGTTTTGCGCTGAGCGGTACGCCTATTGAAAACTCACTTGACGAGCTTTGGTCAATTTTCCAGACTATTCTTCCGGGTTTATTTCCAGGGCTTCGCCAATTTAAAAACATGTCATCGGAGCAGGTCAGCCGAATTGTAAGACCATTTTTACTGCGACGAGTAAAAAAAGATGTGTTAAAAGAACTGCCTGATAAAATTGAAACCACTCATTTATCTGAGCTAACTAAAGAACAAAAAGAGTTGTATGTAGGCTATTTAGAGCAGTTAAAATCATCTTTAGCCGGTGAAGATTTTAATAAAAACCGAATGAAGATCTTGGCGGGATTAACAAGACTTCGCCAGATTTGCTGTCATCCGTCTTTATTCGTTGAAAATTACGAAGGGTATTCAAGCAAATTAGAGCAGCTGCTTGAGATTACAAGAAATGCGGTTGCCAACGGAAAACGCTTGTTAATCTTTTCTCAGTTTACAAGCATGCTTCATATTATTCGAGAAGAGCTTCAAAAAGAAAATCTCTCATACTTTTATTTAGACGGTCAAACGCCATCAAAAGAACGAGTGGAAATGGCGGATCGGTTTAATAATGGAGAACAAGACATTTTCTTAATTTCATTAAAAGCCGGAGGCACGGGTTTAAATTTAACGGGAGCCGATACGGTTATTTTATACGACTTATGGTGGAACCCCGCGATTGAAGAACAAGCGGCAGGCCGTGCACACCGCATTGGACAAAAAAATGTTGTGCAGGTCATCAAGCTTATTTCTCAAGGAACCATCGAAGAAAAAATTTACGCCTTGCAGCAAAAGAAAAAAGAACTCATCGAACAGGTTATTCAACCGGGAGAAACAATGCTTTCTAGTTTGACAGAAGAAGAGCTCCGAGAACTGCTTAGTATGTAGCAAAGGATGTGTGAGGAATGAAAAAATGGGCGTTTGTATCAGATTTTGATGGAACGATTTCAAAAAAAGATTTTTACTGGATTGTGATTGAAAAGTATTTTCCAGAAGGTGAAGAGCTTTTCCGCCGGTGGAAAGCAGGAGAAATGAAAGATATTGATTTTTTATCTACTGTTTTTCAATCCATTCACCAAGAAGAACCGAAAATTTTAGAAGAAGTAGCGAATATTCCAATTGATAAATACGTGCCCGCTTTTATTAAAGCTGTTCAGAAAAACGGCGGGGATTTTTATATTTTAAGCGCTGGAACAACGTACTATATTAAACCGCTGTTAGATAAATACGGTGTTGAAAAAGTGGAAGTTTATTCGAATGAAGGATATTTCCATCAAAACAACGTTCACTTGCGTCTAGATCCTGCTCACAGATGGCATTCAGAACGCTACGGCATTGATAAATCTGCTGTTATTCAAGAACTAAAAGAGGCATACGAAACGATTTATTTTGCTGGAGACAGCGAACCGGATTCACATCCCGCAAAACATGCAGATGTTACCTTTGCGAAAGATTCTTTGCAAGATTTACTGCGCGAACAAAACGTTTCATTTGTTCCGATTGAGACATTTAAAGATATTGAGCAATATTTGATGCAACATAATGTAATAAAAAAGGCATAAAAACAGCGGTATTATTTGATTACTTCAAATAATACCGCTGTTCCTATTCCGCCTCCGCTTCCTAAAGCTGCTATGACATATCGCACGTCACGGCGCTTGCTCTCATAAAAAAGACGCGTAGCTAAAATAGCTCCTGATGCTCCGTAAGGGTGTCCTAGGGTCAATGCTCCTCCGCGAATATTCACTTTTTCTTCTGATATTCCCAGTTCTTGCATGCAAGCGACAACTTTAACAGCAAATGCTTCATTGATTTCAAATAAATCAATATCATCTACCGTAAGAGAATTTCGCTTCAAGATATTTTTAATCGCAGAAACTGGTGCAATAGCAGGGTAAAGAGGTGACACTCCTGAAATATCAGCGTCAATAAAACGCAAAACGGGCTGAAAGCCTAAAGCGCGTGCTTTTTGCTCTTCCATCACAAGCGCAATGCAGGCTCCGTCGTTAATTCCACAGCTGTTGGCTGCGGTGACGGTGCCTTCATTTTTTAAAAAGACGGGGCTGGCTTTTTGCAGCAGCTTTGTTAGGTTTCGTTTTTTCATAAATGCTTCATCGTGCATCACGTTTGGAAGAGGAAGCGTTTCTTCTTCAAACCATCTTTTTTCAAAAGCCTCCCAGCTTCTTTTATGACTTAAAAGAGCATATCTGTCCTGCTGATCTTTAGATATATTGTATCGCTGAGCTACGTTTTCTGCTGCAATTCCCATGTCAGGGTCACCAATTTTATCAGGAGAAAAACGTGCTCTTTTTTCAAATGGAGAAGTACTTGTACTTTCAACGCCTCCAGCTAAATAGCACGTTCCTGCACCTGCTTTTATCAAATAGCTGGCCATTCGAATCGCCTCTAAGCCAGCTCCGCACTGACGATCAATGGTCATTCCCGGGATAGAAAAAGGGAGGTCCGCTTCTAAAGCGGATAACCTGGCTACATTTCCTCCTGGACCTACAACATTTCCTAAAATAACGTCATCAATTTCATGTTCAATTCCAGCGCTAAGCTGTTTTAATAAAGGAGCTGCTAGCTCTTGAACATGAAAATCTTTCAGTAGACCGTTTTCTTTTCCAATGACCGTACGCTTCGCTTTTACAATTGCTGCTTGATAGATAAGTCATCACTTCCTTACATAGAAGCCGTGTTCGAACGGCCAGGTACCGCTACTGCTTTTCGAACTTTTGTAATTAAATAAGCCGCGACCGCTGCTTTTATACAGTCACCTGGAAGGTAAACAAAGCTTAGCTGAAGAGACTTCAGAAACGGAATGTGAAGCTGCATTGCCTGCACAGGAATACCACAGGCATAGACTAACACAATCCCAAATAACACATTGACAGCAAAAGCTTTTGCAACCGTTACATTTTTTAACTTTGTTAACGTCCAGCCAATAAAGAAAGCGGCAAACACATAGCCAATGATATATCCAGCACTCGGACTCAAAAATACCCCAATTCCTCCGCGTCCTCCAGCAAGTAAAGGAACGCCAGCTGCTAGTAAACATAAAAAAAGAAATTGACTTAAAGCTCCTAATCTAGCGCCAAGAATTCCTCCCGACAGCATAACACCCATAGGCTGAAGAGTAATTGGAACAGGTGTAAAAGATAAAAAAATAGGAGGGACGAGTCCTAGAGCTCCCATTATAGCTGTGAATAATGCAACGTACGTCATATCTTTTGTTTTCATCGTAAACCTCCGCTATGTAGGATAAAACATGACTATCGTATCTTATTAAACTTAAATTAGTCAACTTAATTTTTATTAAAGTTTACATTTTTCTTTTCTCAAACCCGTATTTACGGTACACTAAAAGTAAAATAAAAAGGAGCTTACGGAGTAATGAAACGAATTGAAGAACTAGTTTTTAATCAGTGTCAAAAAACGCCGGACAGACTCGCACTATCGGATTCTGTTAATAAGCTAAGCTACGGTCAAATGTGGGATCGTGTATGTAAAGCCGAAAAACAGCTGAAAGAAAAAGTGATGGAAAAAGGAGAGCTCGTTGCTTTAAGCATGCCAAACAATGCAGAAGCTGTTGTGTCATTTTTAGCGATTTTAAAAGCGGGTGGAATTGTGATGCTTTTACATAATGAGCTAACAGAAGCTGAAGTGGATACTTATTTTTCTATTCAGTCCCCGAATTGGCTATGGAAAACATCTTCTCTAACTAACATAACAAAAGAAAAACCAATCCTGCCTATACGGCAAGTGAATGCACTGTCCGATCTATTTTTATTTGGATTTACCTCTGGATCAACAGGGAGACCAAAAGGATTTGTAAAATCACATCACTCTTGGTCTTCATCATTTCAAGAATGGTCGGACGTATTTTCTTTACAGAAACATGAAAAAGTACTTATCCCCTTACATATTTCGTATTCCGCGCAGCTTTATCCGGTTTTGCATGCGCTTTGCAGCGGCATGCACGCTATCATGCTAGAAGCGTTTACACCTTCTGCTGTTTTTAACAAGGAAGCTAGCTGTATGTCTATTACACCTGCGTTAATTTCTCCTTTGCTTCGGTACATACAAAGCAGACCGAAAGAAAAACGACTTTTGCCACAGACCGTGATTTCAGTAGGAAATAAATTATCGCCTTCCGTTCGAAAGAAATTTTCACAAGCGTTTCCTAACTCCTCTCTTTATGAATATTACGGATCTTCTGAAATGGGATTTGTTACGGTACTTTCACCAGATACCGCTGAAACGCTGCCTCATACAGTAGGCTATCCTGTTGACAGTGTAGACGTTTTAATCCTGAACGAACGTGGAAAAGAAGTAGAAAAAGGAGACAAAGGAATACTGTTTGTGAAAACAACTCAAGCATTCGAAGGGTTTGTTAAGGACAGCGAAGAAACGAACCGCTCATTTTTTAACGGATATGTTACATCGCATGATATTGCGGTTCAGCTTCCAGACGGAAACATTACCATCGTAGGAAGAGACAAAAATGTAATCAAAAGCAGCGGAAGCTTAGTATATGCTGAAGAAATTGAAGAGCTGCTACTACAAATACCGGGCGTTAGCGAAGCAGCCGTTTTTAGCGTAGCAGATGCTGAACGTTCAGAAGTCGTAGGTGCAGCAATTGTCTTAGAGAACATTTCTCTTTCTGATGTAAGACAAGCGCTGACAAAACGAGTATCCTCTTATAAAATCCCGCGCGTATGGAGAGTTTTAACGTCCTTTCCGCGAATGAAAAATGGTAAAATTGACAAAGCGACGATATACAGCTACTTTACAGAGAAAGAAGGGAAGACATATGATTTCATTTGAACCCGTTACAGCTGACACGATGTATATTGTGTCAGAGATTATCAATTCAAACGAAGCTTATAACGTGTTAGAAAACGGCAAGAAAGAGCGGAGGGAAGAAGAGCTTTTTAAAGAATATATGAATGAAAAAACAGACAGTTATTTTATAAAAGCCGACGATACATACGTAGGGGTTATTGATTACATGAAACAAAATCCTAACGATGATCATCCGTGGATTGGAGCTTTCATTATTCATAGCGCCTATCACAATTTCAGTTTCGGAACGCAGGCATATTTAGCATTCGAAGACAAGCTAAAAGAAGAAGGAATTTCTGTTCTACGCCTTGGTGTCCTGTCTCAAAATCCTAGAGCCAAGCTGTTTTGGGAGCGCCTTGGTTTTACACAGTATGCCACTAAGCCGCTGCATCATAATCAAGTTAACTGTTTGGAAAAAGAGCTGTAAAAAAATCCGTGGGTTATATCCACGGATTTTTTACTGGGCATTAAACGTTCGAAAGAAAATACAGTAACCACTTTATTACTACCAGATCCTTATACTCCTGTTGAAGACAGCTTAATCCTTCTATTCGATTAGACAAGTAGAAATTTATGTCTATAATTCGTTCGTTTCCTAGAAAATTGTAACAATTCCTTCTCTAGATCAAGCTAAAAAAGAGTACCCTGATTTAAATATTAAAGAGAGTCCATTCTTCATCGTCTTTAATAATAAAGAGATTGTCCTAAGGACTTCTAGTCTTGATAAGGCATTGCTTTTCATAAAAGAAAATTACTAATATCGAAAAAGTAATGCATCCAATGCATTACTTTTTTTGTACCGATAATATTGATTATGGTAATTACCTCTGTATATCACATACATTCAATATTAGATAATAAAACTTTTTTTATATATAGTAAGTATATAAAGTTAATTATGTTTAGAATGTAGAAGAGGTGCTTAAAGTGAAAATTAGAAAAGCAAACATAAACGACATAAGGGTGATATCAAAGATTTATGTTGATACGTGGAAGACAACTTATAATGGTTTAGTTCCAGACAACTTTCTAAACGAACTATCGTATGAGGAAGCTGAAAATAAATGGATGAAATTTTTTAGTGATTCACCACATAGCTCATTTATTTACATTGCTAGTAATGACTCTGAAGAAATTATTGGATTTGCAGCAGCTCAAATTAATAATGACAAGGAATTTAAAGGAGAATTATACGCACTTTATCTGTTACCTGCTGCTCAAGGACTAGGTACTGGAAGAAGTCTGATTTCAACTGTTGCTGAACATTTTATGAATGAAGGTATTTCTTCTATGATGGTATGGGTGATGAAAAACAACAAATCTGGACGTGGATTTTATAAACGTTTGGGAGGTAAGTATTATACTCACCGAGAGAGCCAATTTGGAGAGTGCATAGTAGAAGATGAAGCATATGGATGGAAAGATATTTCCATTCTATCTCTCAGTAATAGAAGTAAATAATTATGAAATAACAAGCCTAATTTAAAAAATTAGGCTTGTTATTTCTACCGATAAGAAGGTATTATGTAAACTAATTTTGTATAGGATATTGATAAATCTAGCGCTTCTCAAAGGACTTATTCTTTCCTAATCTCCTAAGTTAATCAGGGATAGTAGCCTTTTATGTACTAGTAAGGAATACTAATATATACTTAAATAGTTTGTGTAGATAGATTTTATCTAAATAATTAATGGAGGATTGATATAGAAATGGAAAACTTCCCAGTAATTCGTATGAGAAGAAATCGAAAGGACGATTGGAATCGTCGTTTAATTGCCCAGCATGAATTAACAGTTAATGACTTAATTTGGCCAATATTTGTAAAAGAAGAGGCAGGAGTAGAAGAAATTAATTCTATGCCAGGTCAATTTCGAGTCGGTTTAGATTGTTTAGTTCAACATGTAAAAGAAGCTGTAGAATTAGGGATTCCAGCAATTGCTTTATTTCCAGTTATTCCAGACAGTAAAAAAGATTCAATTGGAACTGAGGCGTTAAATTCAAATAATGTAATCTGTCAGGCAGCAAAACTACTTAAGGAAGCATACCCAAATGTCGGTTTAATTGGGGATGTCGCTTTAGATCCTTATACAGATCACGGCCATGATGGAATACTTGTTAATGGTTATGTTGATAATGACGAAAGCGTTCGTGTGTTGGTTCAACAAGCATTAATATTAGCAAAGTCTGGAATAGATGTTGTTGCTCCATCTGATATGATGGATGGTCGCATATTTGCTATTCGAACTGCCTTAGATAAAGAGAATTTACACAACACTAGAATAATGTCGTATGCAGCAAAATATGCCTCTAGCTATTATGGTCCTTTCCGCGATGCCTTAAATTCAAGTGAGAGACTTAAAGGGGATAAAAAAACGTATCAAATGGATCCTGCAAACTCGGATGAGGCTTTACGTGAAGTAGAACTAGATATAAAAGAAGGCGCTGATATGATAATGATAAAACCAGGCCTACCTTACTTAGATATTGTTCAACGTGTAAAAACTAAGTTTTCTGTTCCTACTTTTGCTTATCAAGTGAGTGGAGAATATTCTATGATGATGGCGTCTTTTGAAAAAGGTTGGCTAAATCCAGATGAAGTGATTATAGAGACTTTACTTGCATTTAAACGTGGAGGGTGTGATGGTATTCTCACTTATTTTGCAGTAGATGCTGCCCGTAAAATACAAAGTAAAGAGTAGTGTAAAAAAAGAATCTAGTATTATGATTAGGTGCTTTTTTTGTTACGGATAACGCGTTTATGTTAACTAAAAGCATGTATCATACGCTGATTAAAAGTAGATAAGAATACTGTTCGTGAACTAGCCTCCAGGTGTTAAACTGTGTCTAACACCTGAGCTAGTTCATTTTAGTTCACTTGTATTTAATTTTTATCTTTAATTAGGGTTAATTCATTCGTTTGAGATATTAAATCAATTTTTTATTTCCTTTTTCATAATAAGTAGAGGCTCTTTCTCGATTTTTCTCCTGCCACCCTTTTGATTTAGTTGCTAATTTATATCCTGATGGTATCCCATTTTCTTCAGAAGCTTTAGACCAATCATACATGTCTAAACGTTCGTTTTCTTTTACTAATTGTGCATTTTTAGGTACAGGGGAACCGGAGAATTTATCAGACGGGATATATGCAAAAAATGTAACGAAGTAGAAAGTTGCTGCCCCTATTAGTACAATTGCTGTAAGAGTGATTGTCACATTATTTTTCAATTTACTTCCCTCCTTTTATATTCATTATTTTACCATTAATTATAAAGGAAATTTATTTGCCAGGTTTTTCATCTCAAGAAATATCTGTATAAAAAAATCCTTTGCCCGAGAGGCAAAGGATTTTCAAATTTATTGGAATAGGGGGGAATACGTTATTAGTCTGGCCAAATTTGTAGATTCATATGCATATATCTTTAAAAATAAGTGTTGTAATTAAATCTTTTTTAGAGAATAACTTTATCTATGTTTTTAATTACAGTAAGTAAATGTTAAAGTATTGACTCAAGTCCAGTCTATACGTAGAGGTATATTCAACGCATGTAATCGGACGTTCTATGATGTTGTTATACATGATATAAACCTGAAATAAACATTTATACCTATAAGTATTATCTTCTATTTTGAAATTATATCCTTTTTAATGCATCATTACACTTATAAAAGGTCTTATTATCCTATTTAGATAGTGTACTAGTAATCTTATAATGGATAATAGAGGAAAATGTCGCATCAGAGGTGCATTAATCATAAGGTAAAGAGGGTTTATAATAAATGGGAAAAGTATATGAAGCCAATACGCTTTTGGCCTATACAAAAGACCGTGTACAAGCGTATAAAGTATTCGATGAGCAGTTAGAAGCATTAAAAAAAGCTCTTCATGCAATGGCTACACTAGATCATGAATTTCAAGGAAAAGGTGCCGATAACATCAAAGGCTTTTATAAAACACAAGTGGATACCGTCACACATTGGAAAAGTCTTGTTTCCTCACATCGATCCTATTTTAATAGTATTGCAGACTATGCCGAACATGCTAAATTAAAAGGTGACACGTTTGTAGATGTATCGTTTTTAGAACAAGAGCTGGAAGTTGCCAATGATCGTTCCAAGCAGATGGTTGAACAGCAGCACGCTGAACTTGAATCGATTTTAAGCAATATTGAAGATATTATACATATTACACCGTTTTCTACAGACGCATTTGAAGATGATTTAAGCGCAACTGAGAAAAAGAGAACAGATACCATCACAGCAGTAGAAGAACTAGATAATCAGCTTTCAAGTGAATATGGAATGTTAGATTCCTTCTATGAATCTGTGCAATTCAGCGTAAATAGTTTGGAACAGATGACCTCCCAAGGAGGCAGTGCTTATCAGCTAGTCTTTGATGCCAATGCCTACAAAAATAGTGAAGCATACAAAACACAGCAGCAAATCGATAAAGTCGCTTCAGGTTATGTAGAAGAAAAAGCAGAACAAAAGCAGCGAATCAAAGCTCAAAAGGAAGCTATTGAAGCTGAAAAGCAAGGACAAATTCAAGCTAATAAACCATGGTATGAAAAAGGCCTGGATATCGTTGGAGAACTTACTGGATACTATGATTATAAGCGAGCCGTAGAGGGCGTCGATCCGGTTACACATACAAAGCTTTCTACAACGCAACGAGTGACAGCTGGAGCGATGGCAGCAGCTGGATTTATTCCATTTGTAGGTTGGGCAGGGCGAGCTGTAAAAGGAGGCAGTGTGGTCTACAAAACCACTAAAGGCATGAGTGCCGCGCATCATGCAATGGCTCTTTATCATACACCAAAAGCTTTCAAAACACTCCAACAAACAGAAAAAGGTCTCTATGGTCTCTTGTTAACGAATGGGATGTACGAGTATACAATGGGGAAAGACTTATTAGGAAACAAACTTACCAAAGAAGAGAAGCAAACTAGCTTGCTTCAAGCTGCAGGAGGTCTCTTAGGAGTAGGGGTTTCTGTGAAAGGCACAGCTGGGATTGCAGAAGATGTAAAACAAGCCGCCGATTTAAGTGGATTCCTAAAAAGGAAAGTTCAATATAGTCTGGACCAACTTTCTACAAAGAATTTGGGGTCAACTCCTCAAAGGAGCCTAGCCTTTGCTGAGCAAAGAAAAAATATTAATACACTAAGTAGTACATATGTTAAAAACGTCACTTCAGAAATTAATGACTCTACAATGATGTTATTTTCTAGAAGTAGTGAAGGGGCTCAAAGTCCAAGAGGTGTTACATCTCATACGGTAGAACATGTTTTCCATGGACAAGTAAATCGACGTCAAAAAGCAGTAGGTTATCATCACGAGAGTATGATGGGCGGAGGAAAAGTTGTAGAGGTAATAGACCCTCCTGACAGCAGAGGAATTTATCGTGCAAAAGTTTCTGTGAAGGGTATTGAAAAAATACCTGTTTCTACTTTTTTTCCAAAGGATTGGAACAGAGCTCAAGTTCTTAATGCAATTAACGAAGCTTATGAAAATAAACGCCTTATTAACCGTCAGTCAGGTCTATATGCAGGAAGGACTTCTGAGGGTTTAACAATTAGGATGTATATAAATTCAGAAGGAAAGATAAATACTGCTTTTCCAATAAGAGAAAGAGGAGGGAACCAGTAATGAAATATAATGTTCAAATCTATGAAGATAACCAAGGAATGCTTATGATAAATGTACCTGATGAAATTTTTTTAGTTATAGATTTATTATTAAGTGATGTACAAGAAGATGGATCGAAATTATGGCTAGATTTAATTGATAAAGTACTTTCAAAGCAATCTTCTTATGAAGAATTAACTGGAAATGCCTGTACTACAGAAATTAAATATGATGTAACAAAAATTGTGAATGAATATGCTGAAGAAGATCAAAAGGCGTATTGTCTAATTGAAACAGCTGAGCTAAAACAGATTCTGCTTATGTGGGATAATGCTGTTAGAAATAAGTACGCATAATAGAAATTAATTAACTTAAAAGGCTCCTTTTTGGGTACCAGTGTGCTAGGTCTCAGAATAGAAAAAAGAATATCTTTGTGAACGAAAATTAAACTTAATTAACGAACGTTTTTCAATGTCAGTTTAGGTTTAAAAATAATATAAAATCGCCTTTGATCTAGCACAGAACTTTTATAATCGTTTTATATACCTTGTAGAAAAATATGAACTTTTTCTACAAGGTATGTAATAGACAAAATTATTGACGGTCCCAAGGTAGTAGATGTTTATGTGCAAACTAATGGTCTAAGAAATAATTATTTTTATATTAATAATTATTTTTTTATTCAAAAAACTAAGTTGACAAAATGAATAGATAGATATAATATTGCATGTAATCAAATAACGATAAGCAAAGATTGGAAATAGTAGAAGGATATATAAACTTTTCAGAGAGCCGATGGTTGGTGAGAATCGGTAGTTATTGCCTTTGAACTCATCCAAGAGCTACTCCCTGAATATTATATTTCTACCGTTATGAAGATAGGTGGTGGTAGCTGCCGAAAATGAGTGGGTTAATTATGTAATGATTGATCAATTAGAGTGGTACCGCGAGCAACGCCTCGTCTCTATGTTTTTATAGAGACGGGGCTTTTTTTTATGCATTAATATGACAAAGGAGTGTTTCTGAAATGACGAGAAAAATTTGGATGTTTGATACGACTTTAAGAGATGGCGAGCAAGTCCCGGGGGCTAAGTTGAACCTGTATGAAAAACTAGAAGTAGCACAGCAACTAAAGAAGCTGAAAGTCGATATTATCGAAGCTGGTTTTCCTTCATCTTCAGCCGGTGATTTTAATGCTGTGAAAGAAATTGCTATAAAAATAGGAAATACAGACGAAACGATCATTACAGCGTTAGCAAGAGCAGTAAAGACTGATATTGATGCTGTTTATAATAGTGTGAAATATGCTGAAAAACCGTTAATCCATATAGTTTTAGGCGCTTCAGACATTCACGTGGAAAAGAAGTTTGGAAAATCGAAAAGTCAAATCTTAGATCTTGGTGTTGATGCAGTAAAATATGCCAAAACATTTCTACCAAATGTACAATATTCAACGGAGGATGCGTCTCGCTCCGATTTTGAATATTTATGGGCAACGATCGAAGCTGTTGTAAAGGCGGGGGCTACCATTATTAATGTGCCCGATACAGTTGGCTATGCCGAGCCGGAAGAGTTTGGTGAACTAATCTTTAAAATAAATGATCGCTTGAAAAATATGTAATCGTTGAGAATTATTATGCGAAAAATGATATTCATAATCAGGATATAATGCACTATAGTCATCATTTTTATGAACTAATCGACTTGCAAGTGATTAGTAATACAAATTTCCCGTCTGCAAGTGTGAAGATTAAAAAGGGTGATCAAATATTGAAAAGTAGTGCAGTCGGTTCTGGCCCGATTGCTGCCTTGTATTCAGCTATTACAGAAATTAGTGATTTAGATATTAAATTGATCGAATATAATATTAGCAGTGTATCAAGAGGTAAGGAAGCATTAGGAAAAGTAAAGATTCAAGTAGAATACAAAGGCGAAAAGTATATTGCCAAGGCAACAGATACGGATGTTATGAAAGCAAGTGCATTTGCGTATATCAATGCTGTAAACAGTATTGTAGTTGATACTTTACTTCCGATTGAATAAATAAAAAGCAATATTAAACGAAATGTACTTAGTTTGTTAAGGTATGGACTTGTCAATATTTGCTGGATACTAAGTTAGGCTACTATGACGAATGAAAAGAAACATGAATACAAAGAAAACCTTAGGTGTCTATAGATTCCTAAGGTTTTCTTTGTATTCCGGGAACCTGAATTACTTTAACTAAAATTGAATATGACATATCGGCTATAAAGGTAAATTACTTTTTGCTCGTCCAAAAAGGTCTAATTTATTAACTAAATAGACCTTATATCAATCATGTAACTATTTTTAAAAGAGGGCAGGGCGGATGCGCGAGTACGACAGTTGTAGCATAGCAGGAATAAAACACCTTTACGTCATTACTTGGTAATCACGTAAAGGTGTTTTTAATTATTTTATCAAAACCGATGTATTCGCCGGAATTACAAGCTGATTTTTGACTTTTTTAGCACCTTTTTCACTAGCAAAAATCAATTTACCTTTCGCTGCTACAGATACTTTTACAGGTTGATTTGAAATATTATGATACACACTAATGGAGTTGCCTTTATACGTACGGCTATAAGCAACAACTTCTTTACTGTCTACTGAAATAGATTGAAGCGTTCCTTTTACTAACTCTTCGTGCTGCTGACGCACGCGAATCATTTCACGGTAATGATTTAACAAAGAGTCCTTTTGTTTGGTTTGTGCTTCTACAGACACGCCGTTGCCGCCTTTATTGTATACAGGTGTTTCCCAACTAGTTTGTCCAAGTCCGTTTCCTTCGTACCAGCGGAACGGTTCACGGATTAATTCATCAGGCTTTTCACCGGTCATGCCGATTTCTTCACCGTAATAAATATACGGATTTCCAGGAAGCGTAAGTAAGATAGAGGCAGCTGACTTTGCTTTATTGACATCTCCGCTTAACTCACTCATGACGCGATTTTGGTCATGATTGGTTAAGAAAATGCCGTCAATTTTATTTGGATTGTATGATTTGAACAGTTCATCTGTTGCCGCAGCTGCAGTAGCGATTCCTTGATCATTTCCTGCTTTTACAGAGCTGACAATTTTTCCTGCTAAATCAAAGTTAAATAGGGAATCAAGCGACTGATAATAAGGAGCTACTACTTCCGGCTGATCCCATACTTCACCCGTTAGATATACGTTCGGGTTTTCTTTTTTCATTGCATCTCTAAACTCATTCCACCACAGGAGATTTTTCTTAGCGCCTTCAGGTGTTTGACCTTTAAAGATATGGAGGGCAGCATCTAAGCGGAACCCGTCAACGCCTTGCTTTAGCCAAAACTTTCCGACGTTAATCATTTCTTTTCTTACTTCAGGGTTATCGTAATTTAAGTCAGGCATTCCTTCCCAGAACGTTCCGTAAAAATACTCTCCGTTTGGAGCTTTGTGCCATACTTGTTGTCCCCAAGATCCTTTTTCATTCAAATCGGTATTTTTATCAGCCCAAATATAGTAATCTCTGTACTTGCTGTTTTTATCTTTTAACGCAGCTTGAAACCAAGGGTGTTCACTGCTCGTATGATTCACAACGAGGTCCATAATAACTTTTACATCTCGTTTATCTGCTTCTTTCATTAGCTTGCGAAAATCTTGCAGATTTCCGTACTGAGGATCAATGTTATAATAGTCCGTTACATCATATTTATGATAGCTAGGAGAAGGGTTGACCGGCATCATCCAAATCCCGTTTACTTGAAGATCATTCTTTGTATGAGAATTGCCATCATTTAAATAGTCCAGTTTTTGTGTAAGACCTTTTAAATCACCATGTCCATCTTTATTTGCATCGTAAAAAGAGTTTACATACACCTCATAAAAGACACCGTTTTTATCTGCAGCTGGAGATTTACCTTTATGTACGGTTTCGGCGTGAACGCCTGTTGATAAGCTAGCAGCCAGCGGCAGTGTTAGAGCTAAAGCTGTCCATTTTTTCCCTTTCATCGTTTCATCCCCTTTTTTTTGCAATCGTTTGCATAAATTGACTACAATTGAAATATAGCACCTCTTTGAAAACGATTACAATTAAAATTTCATTTTGATTATTTTGAACTAGTAATTATTCTGACAACCTAGTTATTTACTGTGTCCAATGACATTAAGAAGCTGCATTATATTAAGGCTATAGATAGAAAACACAAATAAAATAAGGGAGTATTATCCAAATAAAAATAATGACTATGTCAAATATTCTGACAATGTTGTTGTTCAATTCATCATCTCGTGCTAAAATCCAAATATAACTGAAAAACGGTACTGAAGTTCCGAAAAACGGAACTTGAAGTATTAATGCAGATAATTCAGCTTGGATTTTATTTACTATCTGCAAATGATTACGCTTACAATGAAGTTTTTAAGGGGGAAGAACGAATTGAATAAAGTAGATTTAAACTGTGATTTAGGGGAAAGCTTTGGTGCTTATCGCATTGGCAATGATGAAGCCATTTTAGAACACGTGACGTCTGTGAACGTAGCCTGTGGATTTCATGCAGGGGATCCAAGCGTCATGAGAAAAACGGTAAAATTGGCCGCTGAAAAAAAAGTGCAAATTGGTGCTCATCCTGGTCTACAGGACCTTATCGGTTTTGGACGCAGAAACATCAATATTTCACCTCAGGAAGCCTACGATATCGTAGTCTATCAAATTGGTGCATTAAACGGTTTTTTGCAAGCAGAAGGGTTATCAATGCAGCATGTAAAACCTCACGGTGCACTATATAACATGGCTGCTAAAAATAAAGCGTTGTCTGAAGCGATAGCAAAAGCTGTTTACAACGTAAATCCTGAGCTGATTTTGTTTGGATTATCTGGAAGTGAGCTGATTCAAGCCGGTAACAGAATTGGTTTGAAAACGGCCAACGAAGTATTTGCAGACCGTACCTATCAGTTAGACGGTTCTCTTACGCCTCGTACAGAACCAAATGCTTTAATTGAAAATGACAACGAAGCTGTTTCTCAAGTTATTACAATGGTGAAAGAAGGGAAAGTCAAATCTCAGCAAGGCAAGGATGTAGAATTGCAGGCAGACACGATTTGTATTCACGGAGATGGGGCTCACGCACTTGAATTTGCTCGTCATGTCAACCGTTCTTTACAAGCATCAGAAGTGGTAGTTAAGGCTATTTCACAATAAAAACTACATACAATCAGGAGGAAGATGATATTGGAGCCAATAAAAAAATCAACACCTCAGCAAAAGCTTTCGGCTGCACCTAAAGTAAACTGGACGTTAATGCTTGGAGCCGCTTTTTTAATGGCCACATCGGCTATTGGACCAGGCTTTTTAACTCAAACTACCGTATTTACACAAAATTTAGCCGCAAGCTTTGGATTCGTTATTTTAATTTCAATTATTCTTGATATCTTTGCTCAAACCAACGTATGGAGGATTATTGCCGTTTCTGAAAAACGCGGACAAGAAATCGCCAATATGGTATTTCCCGGACTAGGATACGTGCTCGCTATTTTAATTGTAATTGGAGGACTTGCATTTAATATTGGAAATATTGCCGGTGCCGGTCTTGGATTAAATGCGATTACCGGTATTTCTCCAACAGCCGGAGCTGCAATTAGTGCAGTTATTGCCGTGCTAATCTTCGTTGTAAAAGAAGCTGGAAAAGCAATGGATCGCTTCACGCAAATTGCAGGTTTTGTCATGATTGGGCTAATGCTATATGTAGCAGCTACTACTTCACCTCCCGTTGGAGAAGCTGTAGTGAAATCTTTTAAACCTGATCAAATCGACATCATTGCGATCGTTACGCTTGTTGGAGGTACTGTTGGTGGTTATATTACCTTTGCAGGCGGACATCGTCTTTTAGATGCCGGGGTAAAAGGCATCGATTCTTTACCTCAAGTAACTAAAAGTTCTGTAACAGGAATTCTTATCACTTCCGTTATGCGAATCGCTTTGTTTTTAGCTGTACTTGGCGTTGTATCTAAAGGGTTACAAATTGACCCGGCCAATCCTCCAGCATCCGTGTTTCAGCTCGCAGCAGGAAACGTCGGTTATAAAATCTTTGGCATTGTCATGTGGTCTGCTGCTATTACGTCTGTAGTGGGAGCTGCTTATACATCCGTTTCGTTTATTCAAACGTTTAGTGAAAAACTTAATAAAAACTCAAACTGGATTATTATTGGATTTATTATTATTTCAACTCTGTCGTTTGTCTTAATTGGAAAACCTGTAAAAGTTCTTCTGTTAGTTGGAGCAATTAATGGATTAATTCTGCCGATCGCCCTTGGAACATTACTAGTTGCTGCATATAAAAAAAGCATCGTTGGTGAGTATAAGCATCCTTTATGGCTTACCATTTCTGGTGTACTTGTCGTTATTGTAATGGCTTTAATGGGCGGTTATACGTTAATGGATCAACTTCCTCAATTATTTAAATAAAACAAGGTGCCCGCACGCAAGTTGCGTGCGGGCAATGATGGGAGATAGAAATATGACAAACCTTTCACAGCTAACTCCAGCTGAACTTCGTCAGCAAATCCGTAACAACCAGCTTATTCACCCAACGGCAGGCATGGCAAACGGCTATGCTCAAGCTAATTTAGCTATTTTACCAAAGAAACAAGCCTTTGACTTTCTATTGTTCTGTCAGCGTAATCCTAAATCTTGTCCTCTTTTAGATGTAACGGACGTTGGATCTCCTGTTCCAAAGTTTGCGGCTCCGTCCGGAGATATTCGTACAGACATTCCGAAGTATCGAATCTATGAAAATGGGGAACTGGTAAAAGAAGTAACCGATATCAAAGGCTATTGGACAGAAGATATGGTAGCTTTTCTCATCGGCTGCAGTTTTACATTTGAACACGCACTTTTAAACAACGGCATACCTGTTCGTCACATTGAAGAAAACTGTAATGTTCCTATGTATAAAACAAATATTTCATGCGCTGAAGCGGGAATATTCCACGGCTCGACGGTCGTTAGTATGCGTCCAATTCCTCAGCAAGACGTAGTGCGGGCAGCGCAAGTAACTTCACGTTTTCCAGCTGTGCACGGAGGACCTGTTCACATTGGAAACCCCGCTGCAATAGGCATTGAAGACCTTCACTCTCCGGATTTTGGCGATGCTGTTTCCGTCAAAGAAGGCGAAGTTCCCGTGTTCTGGGCTTGTGGTGTAACTCCTCAAGCTGTAGCAATGGAAACAAAACCTTCTATTATGATTACACATGCTCCTGGACATATGTTTATTACAGATATTCGAGATGAAAAACTAGGTGTTTTATAAAAGAAAGAGGTGTAGATATGAATCAAACCGTAACAAAAGCGTCAGCTGTTATTTCTCCGCTTGGCGACTCAGCGCTTGTTATAACGTTTGGAGATAGTATTCAGTACGATATTCATAAACAAATCAAAACGTGTAAAGATTCAATAGAATTAAATCCTTTCCCTGGGTTTATTGAATGCGTGCCGGCATTTACGAACCTTACGATCTTTTATAACCCTCTTGAAGTGGTAGCAGCCGTGAAAAAGAAGGAGAAAAAAGAATTTGTGTCTCCTTTTGAAGTAGTGTCTTCTATCCTTCAAAGCAAATTAGAGAACGAACAGACAGAAAAAGAGTTAGACCATCGTACGGTTTCCATTCCAGTTTGCTACGGAGGAGAGTATGGACCTGATCTTGAATATGTCGCTCGTCACCATAACTTAACACCTGAAGAGGTAATAAGTATTCATTCTGAAGGCGAATACTTAGCGTACATGATTGGATTTGCTCCTGGATTTCCGTTTCTCGGAGGACTATCTGAAAAAATTGCTACGCCTCGCCGCTCGTCTCCTCGAACCTCTATTCCTGCAGGTTCGGTTGGTATTGCAGGAATGCAAACAGGAGTGTATCCTATTTCCACTCCCGGAGGATGGCAGCTAATTGGTCAAACGCCGATTAAACTGTTTTTGCCGGAGCAAAATCCTCCAAGTTTGCTGCAGGCTGGAGATATTGTAAAATTTGAGCCTATCTCTAAAGAAGAGTATCAAGAACTACAGGCAAAGGAGGGGGAAAAATGAGTATAAGAGTTAGTAAAGCCGGGTTATTAACAAGCATTCAAGATTTGGGAAGAAAAGGATTTCAGCAGCACGGTGTAATTGTAAGCGGTGCAATGGATTCTTATTCTCTTCGAATTGCTAATTTACTAGTTGGTAACGATGAAAAAGAAGCGGGACTTGAAGTTACGCTAATGGGGCCTACCCTTGAAATAGAAAGTGATTGTTTAGTAGCGATCACAGGTGGAGATTTAACTCCTTCGGTCAACGGAAAGCCAGTCCCGATGTGGAAACCTTTATTTATTCCAAAAGGAGGCACTTTATCATTTGGGCCTTGTAGAACTGGTTGTCGTTCCTATCTATCTGTAGCTGGAGGATTTTCTATTAATGAAGTGTTAAATAGTAAAAGCACGTATTTGAGGGGGGAAATTGGTGGCTATAAAGGAAGAGCATTACAAACAGACGACGTTTTACCTCTATCTGTTCCTGCTGCTTCAAAGCCTGCTTTTCTTTCCAATGAACTGATAAACGGAGTATATACTTCTTCATGGTCCGTAAATTATAAAGAATTTGTCCATTTTACAAAGAAACCAAGTGTCCGTGTTATAAATGGGGGTCAATTTGATTTATTTACAGCTGAAAGCCAAAGTCATTTTACTCAAGAACCCTTTAAAGTATCAAATCAATCAGATCGAATGGGCTATCGAATGGATGGACCTTCTCTTCAGCTTCAAGAAAAAAAAGAGCTATTGTCTGAAGCCGTCTCACAAGGTTCTGTTCAAGTCCCGCCAGATGGAAATCCCATTATCCTGTTAGCAGACCGTCAAACTACAGGAGGATATCCTAAAATCGCTCAAGTCATCACAGCGGATTTACCGCTTTTAGCTCAAGTAAAGCCCGGAGAATCCATCTATTTTTCTCACATTTCGCTTCATGAAGCAGAAAAAATCTATTTAGAAAAAGAACAGATGCTTCAAGAATTGAAGATTGCTATTAACCTTGCGTCAACTAAATAACATAAAACGGGAGTGACAAGAAATGATAAACGTACGTGAATTGCAAGAAGTTGTTTCATTAATGAATGAATCTGGTATTCAAAAGCTCCATATTGAACATGAAGGAACAAAAGTTGTCATTGATAAAGCGGGAATTCCTTTAGAAGACACATCTGTTACAGAAGTAAAAACAGAGGAAGTAAAAGCCGCTGCTGCTGAGCAAACGCCTCAAGATTCTATGTCTATAAACGCAGCAGAGAATAATGAAAAACAAATCTTATCACCAATGGTTGGAACCTTTTACGCCAAGCCAGAAGCAGACGCTGATCCGTTTGTTCAAGTAGGACAAACTATTGAACGTAAAGATGTTGTATGTGTAATTGAAGCGATGAAGCTGTTTAACGAAGTAGATGCAGGAATGGAAGGAGAAGTGCTTGAAATTCTTGTGAAAGACGGAGATGTTGTTGAGTTTGGACAGCCTCTATTTACCGTAAAATCATATTAAAGTATACATATTGTCAGGAGGAGCCACTATGTTCAAAAAAGTGTTAATCGCAAACCGCGGTGAGATTGCAGTTCGTATCATTCGAGCTTGTAAAGAGATGGGAATTGCAACCGTGGCCGTGTATTCAGAAGCAGACAAAGATGCACTTCACGTAAAGCTAGCAGATGAGTCATTTTGTATTGGTAAAACGTCTTCTAAAGAAAGCTACTTAAATATTCGGAATTTGCTTACCGTAGCACAAGTAACCAAGGCAGACGCTGTTCATCCCGGCTACGGATTTTTAGCTGAAAATGCTGATTTTGCTGAGATGTGTGAATCCTGTGATATTACCTTTATTGGTCCAAAAGCGGAAGCCATCCGTAAAATGGGAGCAAAAGCTGTAGCGAGAGAAACAATGAAACAAGCGGGTGTGCCTATTGTACCTGGCACGGAAGGGCTGATTGAAGATAGCAACACCGCTATTCCAGTAGCAAGAGAAATAGGCTATCCAATCATTGTAAAAGCTACAGCGGGCGGCGGCGGAAAAGGAATGCGGCTAGCTCATAGCGAAGAGGAGCTAGAAAAAGCGATTCGTCAAGCTCAGCACGAAGCAGAAACAGCTTTTGGAAACGGCGGAGTATACCTTGAAAAATATTTAGAAGAACCGAAACATATCGAAATTCAAATTATTGCTGATGAAGAAGGTAATGTAGTTCATTTAGGTGAACGAGATTGTTCGATTCAGCGACGTCATCAAAAATTAGTAGAAGAAGCTCCGTCTCCTGCAGTAGATGAAAATCTTCGTGCGAAAATGGGCAAGGCGGCAGTCTCGGCAGCTAAAGCAGTCGATTATACAGGTGTGGGAACGGTGGAGTTTCTGTTAGATAAACACGGACATTTTTACTTTATGGAAATGAACACACGGATTCAAGTTGAACACCCTGTTACAGAACTTGTAACAAACATCGACTTAATTAAAGAACAAATTTCAGTAGCAGCAGGCTACCCGCTATCATTTGCTCAGCGGGATGTTCAGTTAAAGGGATGGGCAATTGAATGTCGAATCAACGCAGAAAATCCGGCTAAAAACTTTATGCCTTCTCCTGGAAAAGTCGAGATGTATTTACCTCCTGGCGGCTACGGCGTTCGTGTAGACAGCGCGGTTTACCCAGGCTATGAAATTTCTCCATTTTATGATTCAATGGTGGCGAAATTAATTGTAACAGGGAAAGACCGAAATGAAGCGATTCAACGAATGAAACGTGCGCTAGAAGAATTTATCATTATAGGTATTCACACAACCATTCCTTTTCATTTAGAATTACTGAATCATCCTTCTTTTAACGAAGGGGATTTTACAACCAAATTTCTAGAAAGTAACCCTATTTCAATTAAAGAACTAGAAACGGTGTAAGAAAGGAAAGTGCTCTTATAAGGGAGTGCTTTCCTTTTTTTCTTCATGTATAATAAAAAGAACATATTATGATTAGCTAGTAAGCTATACGTCTATCAAATACATGTATTCGCACAAATAAGGGAGAAGGTTTTATGCAAGCTAATAATAAAACAGTCGTTAAATCCATGCAGATTCTCACGCTTTTTATCAACCACCCTAAGCTGACCTTCACAGAAATGATGGAATATTCAGGCGTTCCGAAAACTTCTTTACATCGGATGGTTGGTTCGCTTGAAGAGATGGGATTTTTAACAAAAGACGCGCAAGGATACTATTCGCTAGGACTTTTATTCTTGCAATTTGGTCAGCTAGTGGCTAATCGCTTAGATATTAGAAATATCGCAAAGCCCGTAATGGAAACGCTCCGAGACGAAGTAGAAGAAGCGGTTAATCTAATTGTACGAGATGGGGATCAAGCCATGTATATTGAAAAAGTAGATACGCTTCATCCCGTGCGTCTCTATACATCAATTGGAAGGCGTTCACCTCTTTATGCAGGAGCTTGTTCACGCATTATTTTGGCGCATTTACCCGAAAAAGAACAAGAGGCATATATTACTCAAACGGAGCTAACTCCAATAGGTATTGGAACCATTACAGATCAAAAGAAACTAAGAAATGTATTAAAAGAAGCAAAAGAAAAAGGGTATACCATTAGCACCTCTGAATTAGAAAACTTTACAACATCCGTGAGCGCGCCGATTGTAAATCATCAAAATGAAGTGGTTGCAGGCATTAGCGTAGCGGGAATTGAAGCGAGATTTCAAGGAGACAGACTGCCGTTCATTATTCAAAAAGTAACAGAAGCGGCGAGCCTAATTTCTGAAAAACTCGGTTATCAAGGTTCATTAAAGTAGCATACATAGAAAAATGGAGGTAAACCATTGAAACGATTAGAAGGTAAAACAGTCGCACTCGTAGGTCAGCGTAAAGTAGAAGAAATCAGCAAAATTGTTGAAAACCTTGGCGGTACCCCGCTTGTACGACCTGCACAAGGAACCATCTTTTTAGATGACACACACTTAGAAGCAGATATTAAAGAACTGGTAAAAGGAAATTATGATTGGTTTATTTTTACGACAGGCGTCGGGACGGAAATTTTATATAAAACAGCAGATAAGCTAGGACTAGCTGATGAATTCCTTTCTTCTTTACAAGCAGCTAATATTGCTGCACGCGGGTATAAAACCGTAAATATGTTAAAAAAGCTCGGTGTTACTCCAACCGTTCGAGATGATGATGGAAGTACAGCGGGCCTAGTCAGAGCGCTTCATTCGTTTTCTTTTGAAGGAAAGCATGTAGCGCTTCAGCTTCACGGAGATCCTGCACCAAAATTGATTGATTTTCTTTCGAATCAAAAAGCCCAATTTAAAGAGATTTTACCGTATCAGCATATTCCTCCAAAAGCAGAAGTCATGGAACAGCTTATAAACGAATTAACAAGCGGGAAAGTCGATGCTGTTAATTTCACAAGCGCTCCCCAAGCCCGCTTTTTATTTTCGTTTGCAAGAGAACACGGACAAGCTGATCACATTCGAGAACTCTTTGAAAGCTCTGTAGTAGCTGTTGCCGTTGGGAAAGTAACCGCTGCTGCTTTAAAAGAAGAAGGAGTAGATCGTATTGTTATTCCTGACCAAGAAAGAATGGGAAGCGCAATTGTAGCTTTAGAACACTATTATCAGCAGCGTGATTAAAAAAACCTTCTCGCCTCAAGGCGAGAAGGTTTTTTGTATGGCTTCATCCAAGCGTTGTCGAATATTGTTTGAAAATTGCCTATTGTCCTCTTTTTGAACTTCTTCAAACATCGAATAGAAATAAATTCATTGTTATTCCAGAAAATCATTTTCAAATATTGTAAAAATGGTAGATAAAGGGTAAAAATAGACGAATATGTTAAAGAGTTGTTACGTTTCTTTTAGAAATATCTTAAATCTAAACAGCTTAAACAATAATAATTATCTACTTTATAACGCTAAAAGCACTGCTGTTTGAAGCTTGATAGATCTTTCACTGGCATGGGGAAATAAAGGTATATTTTTGCAGGCAAGAAGTGAATGTATACACAAGCGTTAAATGTTACATTACTGAAATATAATTGTAATATTGTTATTCTTTTTTTGAACGTTTATCGTGGTATAATTTTCGTAGATTTTCATTAGCATATTTAGCTATTTATCGACAAATACAGTGAACTTTACATAAATTGTCAGACTTTTATACATATTGATACATAATTAGAAATTACTAGTTTAACAGAGCGAGAAAGCGGAGGAATTCATATTGAAAAAGAAAATGCTTTTACTTAACACAACGGTTTTATTAGGCCTAGGAGGAGTTTTATCAACTCCAGCGTATGCCTCTACCATTCAGGATATGGAATCACAAAAATCTCAAATTCAAAATCAACGCCAAGATGTGCAATCTAACATCAAAGCAGCTTCTGATGAATTAACACGCCTTCAAGCAGAACAAGATCAAATGAAAGCACAGCTTGAGCGATTAACATTAGCAGAAGAAGAAAATAATAAAAAAGCCCAAAAAACAGAAGCGGATATTAAAGAAACGTCTAAACAAGTAGACCAGCTTGAAAAAGAAATTAAGCTGCTTCAAGAAAAACTTGAAAAGCGAAATGATATTTTAAAAGATCGTGCACGTTCCATGCAAGAAAGCGGCGGTAACGTAGAGTATTTACAAGTTTTACTCGGTTCTTCAAGTTTTGGTGATTTTGTAGACCGCGCGCTAGCTGTTTCGACTATTGTAGATGCAGACCGCGGTATTTTAAAAGAAACTAAAAATATGCAAGACGAACTAAAAACAAAACAAGCAGATGTTAAATCTAAGCTTGCTAGCTTAGAAGATATGAAGGCAGAACTGGATGAAATGACTGTCCAGCTAGCAGCTCAAAAGAAACAAAAAGATGCGTTGGCAAAAGAACTAAAAGATAAAGAAGCAAAAAATGAAGAACTAAAAGCTTCTCTACAATCAAAAGACAGCTCTCTTGCGAATGAACAGTCTACGCTTGAACAAAATATTAAAGATCAAAAAGCGGCGGAAGAAGCAGCAAGAAAAGCAGCTGAACAAGCAGCTAAAGAGGCAGCTAAGAAAGCAGCCGAACAAGCTCAAAAAGCAGCGGCGGCACCAGTTGAAAAAGCTGATTCGCCTTCTCCTAAAGCAGCACCAAAAGCAAGCAGCAATGATGTTGCACCTACAAGCGCTCCGGCTCCAAAAGCTAGCAATGTTGTAACGGTAGGAAACCGCTGGATTGGAAACTCTGCTTACGTATTTGGCGGAGGACGCAGCCAGTCTGATATTAACCACGGTTTATTTGACTGCTCGTCATTTGTACACTGGGCATATTCTCAAGTTGGTGTTAACCTTGGGCCTCTTGGATCTGTAAGTACAGAAACGTTAAAGCATGCTGGAACGCAAGTGTCTTCTAGTCAAATGCAGCCTGGAGATCTTGTTTTCTTCGATACATATAAAAAAGACGGACACGTTGGTATTTATGTAGGCGGCGGCAAGTTCATCGGTGCTCAAAGCTCAACAGGTGTTGCAATTGCAAACATGAGCAGCGGCTACTGGAAACAAAAATTCAACGGACGCGTAGTTCGTATTTAATAGGGTATAGTAAAAAGAAAGCATCCAATTTGGATGTTTTCTTTTTACATTGTAAGGAGCGTATGACTATGAACTCTATTTTTGATCATATACAGCCCAACTTAGATATTTTATTTGTCGGTTTTAACCCAAGCATCCGTTCCGGTGAAACGGGTCATCATTTTGCTAATCCAACCAATCGTTTCTGGACGATTCTTCATAAAGCAGGTTTAACAGATCGTAAATACCATCCCGAGGAAGATCACTCGCTGTTACAGCTAGGATACGGTTTAACAAATATTGTGGAGCGTCCTACAAAGGCAGCTGATGAGATTACAAAAGAAGAATATGCAGAAGGCAGAGAAATCCTAAAGAAAAAAATCGCTACATACACGCCTAAAATCGTTTGTTTTGTTGGAAAAGGTGTCTATCAGCAGTACAGCGGACGCAAGCAAGTGAGGTGGGGCAAACAAGAAGAATCGATGGTATCAGGAATAATGGATTTTGTTGCCCCGTCTTCAAGCGGGCTCGTTCGGATGAAAATAGATGAAGTAGTGGCTATTTACGCAGAACTTCCGAAGTTGCTGCGTACATTAAAATAGAGAAAGCCTTAGGGCTTTCTCTATTTTGCAAATGAAATATCAATTTGAATAATTTCTGACCGGCTTCCGATTCGAAGAGGAGGACCCCAAAAGCCAAATCCTGAAGAGACAATGGTATGCAGCTGATTTGTTTGTTTGTAGCCCCAATCAATTTCAAATAACCGCTTTGTGATCAAATGATTAGGTGCCATTTGTCCTCTGTGAGTATGACCGCATAGAAGTAAATCTACGCCTGCTTGTTCCGCTTCTTTTAAAGAAAGCGGCTGATGATCCATCGCAATGACTGGAAGAGAACGATCCGTTTCACTCGCTAAATCGAAAAAGCTGTCTCGATTTTTATCCGTCTTGTCTTTTCTTCCTATTAAATACAAGCTATCACCTATGTTTACCACTTCATCCATTAAAATAGGAATGTTTATTTCTTTCATTCTTTCCACAAACTGAGGGATCTTCCCGCCGTAATACTCATGGTTTCCCAAAATTCCATATGTGCCTAAAGGCGCTTTGAGCTGCTTCATCATATAATCCATTTCTTTTTTAAAGAATACGTGGGGATCATCGTCAATAATATCTCCAGGAAGTAAAATAAGATCTGGCTGTATCTTTTGTACATGAGTGATTAGCCGCTGTAAATGTTTTTTGCCGGACAATGTGCCAAAGTGCATATCAGATGCTACGGCAATGCGAAGGCTTTTCCGATTCGTCTTTTTAGGAAGCGAAATTGTATATTTTCTTACTATAGGACTGTAAGCATTATACGTACCGTAAGCAAAAATGAATAAAAAAGCAGCAATCATGAAAAGTCCGATTGAATCGATAGCTGTAGAAAGCGAAGCGCCTAGAAAAGTGAGAATATATACGGCTAGATTACTTATAGGAAGCAAAAGAACTGAATATTGAATAAATCCTAACCAATACGATCCTACAACCTTAAACATGCTCACTTGTTGAAACGCGCGACTGATGATAAAGGAATAAGCAAAAAACACAACGATCACCGTAAGAATCCATTTGTTTTCCACTTCAAACATTGTGTGAAGCCACACCCAAGCGTTCCATCCGATGTACAGAACGAATAAATTATATAAAATAACAACTAAAATAGACCTTACTAACACACTTACTTTCATACGCTAACCTCTTTTCTTTCATCCGTAATTCCACTATAGCTCATTTTTATTGCTTCAACAAAATTTTATCTCTTCTTTCATCAATAAAATTTTTGCCTGTTGCACAAACGAAAAAACACACCTATGAAACAAGGTGTGTTTTTTGTATTAATGATGGTGATGCGCGTGGTGAAGGCTGCTAATCACAAATTCAGGCTCTGGAACGTGGAAATATTGAATCCATACGCCTTCTAAAAATTTCTCGCGTTTATCTAAAACGATATCGATATCTTTATCTGTTTTTACGATTTCATCATGTTCAGTCGGCGTATCGAATTTCCAATCATAATGCGCATGATCACCGTGGTCGATAGTTACATATACACGGATCATTTTTCCTTGACCTTCTGGGCTAGCCAAGGCATTTTTTAATACTTTTGCTGCGTTTCGATTAATTTTTACTTCCATTTCGAAAACTCCATTCTGTAACTTAGTATGTAAAGTATTTTCGCAAACTTAAACGAAAAAGAGAAATTTTTTGCCTGACGCTCCGTATAGAGTTGCTTCATTCCAACGTAATACGCTACACTACACCATATTGAATGAAAAAGGAGCGTATCATAAATGAAGATCGTTATTTTAGGTGACACTCATATTCCCAAAAGAGCGAAACATTTTCCAAAAAGACTCCTAGGTGAACTGAAAACAGCTGATGCGATTATTCATACCGGAGATTTTCAAACGATAGATGTCTACCATGAACTGCGCGTTTTTGCTCCTGTACACGGTGTGATTGGAAATGTAGACAGTGAAGAGCTTCAGCAAGTACTTCCAACTTCATTACTTCTTCCGTTTGATGATGTTACGATTGGCGTAGTCCACGGTCATGGCAAAGGAAAAACGACTGAAAAACGTGCACTTTTGGCATTTGAACATCAACAAGTCGATGCAGTAATTTTTGGTCATTCTCATATTCCTGTTCATAAACAAATTGGTGATATTACATTGTTTAATCCAGGTTCCGCTACTGACAAGCGGCGTCAAAAGCAATTTTCGTTTGGACTGCTGTACATACAAAAAGACACGCTGCACTTTGAACATGTTTTTTATGATTCTAAAGACTAAAACAAGAGGGGACTCTTGTTTTAGCACTTTTACGTTTACGTTGTGTGGTCTAAATGAGCGATATATTCGTGAAGCTTATTTTCTTCATAGTCGTTTAAGTCATGCATCGGAATAACCTGCTGAGTTTGAGGATCCGTTCCTCTTACTTCCGCAATTTTTACTCCTTCTTTATAGATATTAAAAATATCTTTTTCTTCTCCGCGCTGAACCTTTTCTGTTTCAAACATTGAAAAAGACTTGCTGTTTTTACTTTCTTCCATTAAAATCACCTACTTTTTTTATCGTACTCTTATCTTTTCACTCCCATTGTTAATTATGTATACACTCGATGACTAAAGGAATATGAAGTCTTGCCGATAGAAAGGAAGTGCACGATCACTTTTAACTACAGAGAGAGAGGCTACATAGCATGGAGAGAGTAAGAAAAAAAAGGTCCATTAATAACTTTAAGACAAAGCTGGGGCTAGCATTTGCAGCGATCTTATTAGTGCCATCTGTTACGATAGGTGTATCAGCTTACATAACAGCGAAACATGAAATTGACAACCAAATTATTAACACAGCACAGCAAAATGTACAGTCCATTAATTCGGTGATTGACGATACCATTGGACCAAAAATTCATGATGTAGAGTTTTTTGCATCAGTGGTAAACAACGAGCGCTACAATGAAAAAGATATGGCTACTTTAAGCAAAAATTTTAACTTATATGCTTCGCTTCATCCAGAAGCCGTCAGCATTTTTACAGGAAATCAGCAGGGGAAGTTTATTCAAACGCCTAAAAAAGTGACACAAGCAGGCTATGATCCCAGAAAACGAGATTGGTACAAGCTAGCCATGCAAAACAAAGGGAAAACAGTTGTCACTGAACCCTATCCCTCAGCCTCTACAGGTCAAACCGTTATTACTGTAGCAAAAACAACGGCGGATGGCACAGGGGTTATTGCTTTAAATTTAGATATAAGCCGCATCAATAAAGCTGTCAGCAAAGTGAAAATCGGAGAAAAAGGATATCCATTTCTTTTAGATGGAGAAAGAAAATATATTGTTCACCCTACGGAAAAAGCAGGTACAAAAGCAACAGATTCTCTTTTTGACAAGCTTTATGCAAAGAGATCCGGATTCTTTGAATATACCTTTAACGGTGATGAAAAAAAGATGGTCTTTACGACAAATAAAACAACGAACTGGAAAGTTGCAGGCACTATGTATTCATCAGAAGTGAGTGAAGCAGCACATCCTATTTTTTACAAAACACTATTTATTATTGTAGTTTGTCTGATAATCGGGAGTCTTACCATTTTTGTGGTGTTACAATCGATTATTAAACCGCTCAAACAGCTTAAGAATCAGGCTCTAAGCGTTAGTGAAGGAGATTTGACAACAGCGATTACCGTCAATTCAAAGGATGAAATCGGTGAGTTAGGGTATGCTTTTAGTCAGATGCAAAACAACCTTCGTACATTAATTCAAAATGTTGAAATGAGTGCAGAACAAGTGGCTGCTTCTTCAGAAGAGCTAACGGCCAGTTCACAGCAAACGAGCGCTGCGACTGAACAAGTATCGGTTGCGATACAAGAAGTGGCTTCCAGTGCAGAAAAACAAACGGCTGTTATTGACCAAAATGCAGCTTCTTTAGATGAGATTGTCCAAGGAGTTTCTACCATTGCCAAGCGTACAGAAATTGTTTCTCAGCTATCAAATCACACAACGTCTGAAGCTGTAGAAGGCGGAAAAGCCGTGAGAGAAACGGTCGAACAAATGGAATCCATTTCTCAATCTGTCGAGCTGTCTAATACAACAATTCGTACTTTGTTTCAACGTTCAAAAGAAGTTGGAACTATTTTAGAAGTAATCAGCGGCATTGCTGCTCAAACAAATTTACTAGCCTTAAATGCTGCAATCGAAGCGGCACGAGCTGGAGAACATGGAAAAGGGTTTTCCGTTGTAGCAGCGGAAGTAAGAAAGCTGGCAGAACAATCACAAGTGTCCGCTTCTCAAATTTCTGAGCTTATTCAAGCTATTCAACAAGATACTCAGGAATCTGTACATACAATGGAGCAAGTTACAAACAAAGTTGAAGAAGGACGAACAATATCACAAACGGCTATTCAAAAATTCGAACAAATTTTAAGCAGCATGAATGAAACGACTCCGCAAGTAGAAGAAGTGGCTGCGACTGCTCAGCAAATTTCAGCAGCGGTTGAAGAAGTGGCTCGTACAGCAGGTGAAATGGCAATCCTTGCTAAAGGAAATGCAGCTACATCTGAAGAAGTGGCTGCATCAACTGAAGAACAGCTGGCTTCAATGGAGGAAATTGCTGTTTCCGCACAATCTCTGTCTCAAATGGCAGAACAATTGACAGCACTCATTAGCAAATTTAATTTGTAAACTTTCGTCAAATCGTCATAGACCTCTTTTATATTGGAAAAAGTAGAACATACACACACGAAAGAGGTGAAAGTATCTGATGGAGCAAACAAAAATGACCTTTGAGCCAGCTTCAATTAACGATGATATGCATGCGAAGCTTAAACAACTAGAAGAGCAGTTTCAACAAACGTTGGGAAAAAGAGTAGCCTTAGTTGCATACGAAGCTGAAAAATAAAAAAACAAAAAAAGAAAAGACCTAGTGTCTTTTCTTTTTTTGTTTCAATAAGGTTAACATACATTAAATTACAAGCTTTTTTCATATACTTTCTCAAAATAAGTTATAATATAGTGTAAAAATACACTATATTAGTGTTATTTCACTTTTTGTATGGTATAATTTCACAGAAATAAAGAAAGGAGCTTACAGTTTGTGATGAAGAAAAACCTGTTGTTAGGATCTTTTTTATCTTTTTATCTAGTAGGTTCGTATACCTCATATCATATTTATAAACAGCAGCAAAGCCGTCCTGTAACGGAGGATGTTGCGCAGCTTCTTCCTACAAAAGTCAAAGAAATAAAGCATGGAACCACTGAAAAACAGCTGATAAATTGGGTGAAAACCGCTTCACAGCATCATGAAAAAATAGCAATTTCAGGCATGCAGCACAGCCAAGGAGGACAGACATACTATCCTAATGCTATTTTACTTGATATGAAGCAGTACAATAAAATTATAGATTACAAGCCCCGTCAAAAAGAAATTACGGTTCAAAGCGGGACAACGTGGAATGATATTCAGCAATATATACATAAAGACGGTCTTGCTCTTAAAGTTATGCAATCACAAAATATTTTTGCCGTTGGAGGTTCTATTAGCGTGAACGTACACGGCAGAGATATTCGATACGGTTCTTTAATGGATACGGTCAAATCTATGCGTCTCCTGCAGGCGGACGGATCTATTATCGAAATTAGCCGGACGAAACACCCCCAGCTGTTTTCTTTAGTAAACGGAGGCTACGGGTTATTTGGGGTCATTTTAGATGTGACGCTTCGTTTGACGGACGATGAATGGTACGAAGATGAAATTATTCGCTTAGATTATAGGCAGTATACAGCGTATTTTAAAAACTACGTACAGCAGAACCCTGACGTTCGTATGCATATGGCGCGTATTTCTGTTTCTCCTAATCAATTGCTAACAGATATGTACGTCACAAACTACCGTTTATCTTCTCAAAATACTTCTACTGCAAACGAACCGCTCAAGACAGAAAAAATAGTGGCACTTCCTAAATTTATGCTAGGGCTGTCTCGGTATAGCGACTGGGGCAAAGATATGCTGTGGGAAACACAAAAGGCTTATTTCTTAAAACAAAATGGACGGCTTGAAACAAGAAATAATGTTATGCGTTCTGAAAGTGATTTTATGGAATACGAAAGTGCTAGCCGGACGGAAATTTTGCAAGAATACTTTGTTCCAGTTGATGAATTCGCTTCTTACATCGATGATTTACGTCAAGTGTTATCAACTGAGGAATTAAATTTATTGAACATTACCGTTCGCTATGTAGAGAAAGATAATAAAGCCGTCATGTCTTATGCAAAAGACGATATGTTTGCTCTTGTTTTACTTATTAACCAGAAAAGAGACAATCAAGGCATCTCTGATACACAAAGAGTTGTCCGAAAAATGGTGGATGTGACGCTGCAGCATCAGGGAAGCTATTACTTGCCTTACTACGGCTACCCAAGCAAGAAGCAGTTAGAAGAGGCTTACCCTCATACAACCGCCTTTTTTAATTTGAAAAGAAAATATGACCGGAACGAAACGTTCGTTAATTTATTTTATAAGGAGTATGGAAAATGACGTACAAACAACTCTTACATTCACAAAGCCTGATGATTACCGCAAGCAGTATTGTGTTTCCTTTTTACCTTTTACTGCTTCGAAATCTTGGCGATAGCTATTCACAATTTGGCTTAGCTTACGGAATTTTTGCTTTAACCGCAGCTTTGAGTCATCCGTTGATCGGTTCATGGAGTGACAGAGTAGGAGAAAAGCGCTTGCTTCTTTTATATACGTTTGGGATGGCCGTTGTTATGATTGTGATTCCCGTTTTAACAACGATCACGCAGGTGTATATCATTCAAATTATAATGGGTCTGCTTGGAGCTCTTCAAAAAACAGCAGAAAAAATAGCGTTATCTAGGCAGACAGATCGTGCTCACACAGGAAAACAAGTAGGACACTATCATTTATGGACCTCTATATGGGCAGCCTTGGCCGTTATTGCAACAGGGTATATCATTGATTTTCTGACAATCGGAAGCCTTTTTTACATCACTTCGTTTATGTACGTAGCGGCAGGGGTATTAATATGGCAAAAACCAAAAACAATCGAGCTTGAACACCACCATTCGCTGTAAAAGCATATATGGACAGGTCACCTGAATTTTTTAGTTCGTACAGTAAGATACTATAAAAAATTTATGTTCTCCCGATATAAGTACTGAAAGGAGAAACGTTTATGCAAGGTATAAGTATATCAGGGCAAGATGCATGGTCTTCTATTATAGTATCGTTCGCTATTTTCATCATTATATGGGGTCTGATTCCAGGCTTAACTATAAAGTATGTATGTAAAAGTCAAACACTAGGTATAGCAAGTTTTTTTATTGGTATTGTCTATGGAGTTAAAGCGGGTCATTTTCTTATTTAAATACGGTTTAGGTTAAATAAGGAAGCTTGGACCACTATTAGCTAAGTCGGAGTCCCTTTTGTTTCCTGTTATTTTTTTAGAGCAATTCTCCATAATAACAGTTAAAGAGGTGAATCCGATGACAGATAACAATGTTGGGGTTGGAGTTAGCGGAAGCGAAGAGACTAGAAAAAAATCTACCGTTTCTAGTAAAACTCCTATATCTAATGATGTACAACAAAATCAAAAACAAGATAACTACGAAAAGCTTAGCTATCAACTAAATTCATTATCTGATGATGAATTTAGAGCAGATCGTGATGAAGATTAAGGGCTACCTATCAAAAAAGAATATTTAAATTAAATAAAGTATTATGAAAGTAAACTAAGTGGATTCCATGACTTTAACGTGATAGCATTAAGTACTGGTACAAACATACCACTTGACTATTTTGACATGCTATCTTGTCAAAGTTCTTAGTTATTTCTTTGATAACTGAGAATTCATTTGTAACCTTTAAGTAGAGATATAAAGGTAATCCTTCACTTTAATAAGTGAAGGATTTTTTTTCATTCCGTAAAAGTTTTGCAATTGTTTGGATTAATAAGAATAAAACAGATACATTGTATACAATGTAAACGTCGTCATGTATAATGTAACTTATTCTTAGTTGAAAACTTGAATGAGAAGGACAGACATACTCGAGATAAGCGGAGGCATACACCGGTGTCTAAAAAAATACATGATTTTAATGATATTATCCGAAAGCTGCGCAAAAAACTTTTTGGAAAAGGTCCAGAACGAATTCATACTGTATTCGTTCAAAACATGGCTATTTCAACTTTGTACGGCAACTTAACGCCAGCTGAACAATTTATCGCGAGAACAACCGAAGGTAAAGAGACGGTACATATGGCAAGAACGAAGCTTATTCAAAACCTTTATGCTTCATCTCCTCCAGAAGGACTTGAAGACTTGTTAGGAGCTAAGCTGAACTATTTATTTTCCGATATCAAAGTGGAAGAAGATATCGCCGTTTCCGTATTTGTGTTTGAAACCAATATTCAGTAGAAGAACAACGCAAAATACATAGTTTAATTAAATGAAAGAGAAGTAGGATCTGCTTGTTTTTTATTTAGTTTTATTATAAATAATGATGACTGATATACTGTAAAGAAAGTGCAGGATTATTAGGCAGCATTCAAAAACCTTGTGTAAAAGGTGTTTTTGAGTGCTGCCTTTTTTAATTAAGGAGGAGTTTTATGGCATTTCACAAGCCGGATAAAATGTTAAACATCGCTTTAGAAGCGGGGGTTTCAAAGACGAAGTTATCCCTTTCTTCTATTCTTATGCTTGGGTTTCTAGGAGGCGCATTTATTGCGCTTGGTTTTTTACTAGATGTGCGCGTCATTGGTAATTTACCAGCTGAATGGGGAAGTTTATCAAATCTTTTAGGAGGGGCCGTCTTTCCTGTAGGTCTTATGCTGGTAGTACTTGGCGGAGCAGAGCTCATTACGGGGAATATGATGTCTGTCTCCATTGCCCTGTATGCAAAAAAAATTCCGCTTCGCCACTTGCTTCATAACTGGTTTTGGGTCACGCTTGCAAACTTTTTAGGAGCCGTATTTATTGCGTATTTCTTTGGACATATTGTCGGTTTAACAGAAACGGGGCCTTTTTTAGATAAAACGGTAGCAATTGCTCAAGCTAAAATTGACGACTCATTTTTAAAAACGCTTATTTCTGCCGTGGGCTGCAACTGGCTTGTATGTTTAGCTATTTGGCTTTCATACGGCGCTGACGACGTTACGGGGAAAATTCTTGGTATTTGGTTTCCGATTATGGCATTTGTTGCGATTGGCTTTCAGCACGTTGTAGCCAATATGTTTATTATTCCCGCCGCTATTTTTGCAGGTCATTTTACATGGATTGATTTTATGACAAATATTATCCCTACCTTTATTGGAAATATGATAGGTGGAGCTGTATTTGTAGGCCTTATTTATTTTTCTTCTTATCAACAGAAACAAAAAGAACGATTAAAAAAAGCTTCTTAATCAGGATTTATCAGTTGTCATTAAAAAAGCAGTCTCTTAGTAAAGAGGCTGCTTTTTTGATAGTGAAAGGTGAAAAAATGTACTTTTAACAATTTATGTATGATAACATATAAATCGATTAGAATATGGTACCATGAGCGTTTGAATCCACACTATTATTTTCATAATAATATTATGGTTAACTAGATGTTGATTAATACATTCGCAATTGAATATCTAGTACTACTTACTGTTTTATATGATTCATATGCAAATCATATTTAATAACTTACTAACGATAACGGAGAGTGAAAAAATGAAGTTCATGCTTGCTGTTTTATTGATTATACTTGGTAGTATTTTAGTTGGTTTGACTAGTAACAGTCTAGGCGCAACAGGTAATAACATCATGCATTTAGCTGGAATTGGATGCCTTATAGCAGCTATTTTTATAGCAAAAGGCAAAAAAGATATCAAACACCGTACAAAAAAGGAATGCGATGTTTAATCACGCATTCTTTTTTGATGTAAGCAGCTCTGGGCCTTTGTCGTCCACTTTTTCTTACGATTATTATAAAATAGAGAATAACAGCTATACATACAGCAGTAAGGTGGTATTTAACAATGAAACAATCTAACAAAACAATCGGTATTGCAGCGCATGTGGATGCAGGGAAGACTACGTTTTCCGAGCAGCTTCTTTACCACACAAAAAGTATTAAACAGCGAGGAAGAGTTGACCACAAAGACTCGTTTCTTGATACTCATACGATTGAGAAAGAACGAGGCATTACGGTATTTGCTGACCAAGGAACTTTTTCATATAACGGTTCTACTTATTATTTAATTGATACGCCTGGCCACGTCGATTTTTCACCTGAAATGGAACGTTCTATTCAAGTGATGGACTATGCGATTGTTATCTTAAGCGCAGTCGAGGGAGTGGAAGGGCATACAGAAACGGTTTGGCAGCTGCTTCAAAAACATCGTGTGCCCGTATTCTTTTTCATCAATAAAATCGATCGTGTAGGAGCAGATCCTGAACGTGTTATAAATGATATTAAACATAACTTAACCCCTGATGTTTTTGACATAACTTCAGAGCTTGTAGACGGCTCGTTAAGTGAGGAACTTATTGAATTTACAGCTGAAAAAGATGAAGAGCTTTTAGATGCATTTATGGAAGGCAAGAATGATCAAGCTTATTGGAAAGCGGCTATGCAAAAGCTTATTCAAGCCAATCAGATTTTCCCGTGTGCTTGTGGCTCAGCTTTGCAAGACATCGGTATTGAAAGTTTTTTAGAAAAGCTCGATTTGCTAACAGAAACTCACTACTCGCAGGAAGAAGCATTTTCAGGGCGTGTATATAAAATTCGGCACGATGAAAACGGCATGCGCATCACGTTTATCAAAGCTCTAAGCGGGACACTGCAAGTGCGTGATGAAGTGGCTTATGAAAAAAACGGAGAGCTATACGAAGAAAAAATCACTCAAATTCGTGCTTATAACGGAAGCACATTCAAAAACGTAAATGAAGGTTCAGCCGGCGAACTTTTTGCAGTTACAGGATTGACTTCAGCATCCGTTGGAGACGGTCTTGGAACGTTAAAAGAAAGCCGCTCCTACGAACTTTTGCCTACGTTAAAATCAAAAGTTGTTTTTGAGCCTTCTGTTCATCCAAAAGAAGGAGTTAAACTTTTTCAACTATTAGATGCCGAAGATCCTTCTTTACATGTGACGTGGGAAGAAAGGACTCAAGAGCTTCATATTCATGTGATGGGAGCCATTCAGCTTGAAGTTCTCGAAAAACTGATAAAAGAACGTTTTAATATAAACGTACAGTTTGAAGAACCAGAAATTTTGTACAAAGAATCCATTGAAAATACAGTGATGGGCTACGGGCATTTTGAACCGTTGAAACACTATGCAGAAGTTCACTTGAGAATAGAAGAAGCGGAACGAAACAGCGGAATTACCTTTGAAAATGCTTGTCACGCCGATGATTTATCCGTTGGGTATCAAAATCTGGTCCGTCAGCATATATTTGAAAAGCCGCATCACGGTTTGCTAACGGGATCGCCTATTACTGATCTAAAAGTGACATTGTGTACCGGACGAGCTCACAACAAGCATACAAGCGGTGGAGATTTTAGAGAAGCAACGTACCGAGCATTACGACAAGGGTTAGAAAAAGCCAAAAATATTGTGCTAGAACCGTATTATGACTTTAAAATTAAAGTGGATATTGATCAAATGGGGAGGGTACTAGCTGATGTTCAAAGCTCACACGGCCGCTTTGATTCTCCTGTAACAACCGAAAACAAAGCGATTATTACAGGAAAAGTTCCTGTGGCTACTTTTATGAACTACGGTTCGACGCTAGCATCTTTTACGCACGGAAAAGGAGCGATGTCTCTATTATTCGGAGGGTATGAACGTTGTCATAATGAAGAAGAAGTTATTGAACGAATCTGCTACAATAAAGAGGCAGATCCGGAATACAGCTCATCCTCTGTCTTTTGCGCCAAAGGACAGGGATATACGGTTCCTTGGAAAGAAGCAGAAGAAAAAATGCACTGTTTATAAAAAAGCACTGTAGCAATTGCTACAGTGCTTTTTCTCCATACCTTACCTTTACAATAAAAACCACATTATAGTATAGTTTACTTATATTTCTAAAAAATGAGGTGATAGAAACGTGGATGCTATTGTTAAAACAACTAAAAGCGGGATAATAGGTGGGGTTCTTGGAGGAATTTCACTTTTATATGTTATTATTAACACTTTATTGATCCTTAACTTTTTTACAGGACTTATTGCGGCTGAAAAGCTTCAAGGGCTGCCTATTATCGCACCTATCTTTTTAGTTCCGCTCATGGTTGTTCCTGCAATTATTGGTTTCTTTATAAAAAAAGACAAGCTCTGTCTATGGGCGATTATTTTAAATATCATCTTGTTTCTTGTACCAATTGGCTACCATGTCATCGGTACGTTAGTATTCGGTCCTTAATCAAAAAACGAACAAACTTCAATATAAAGTTTGTTCGTTTTTTGATATCACATAACCACTATTGAGCCGTAGCAGTAGCTGTACTGCTATTTTCGTCTTTCACCATCATCCTTACACCTTGTACAACCGCAATTCCTTCCCACTTATCAAGATCAGGTTCGAGAAATTCTAAAGCAAACGTGTGTGGACGTAATGACAAAAACGAAGAAAGTGTGCGGACTTGAATGACAGGAACGCCGGAACGCAAAACGTCAAATTTACGATTTGTTATATTCCCCGTAATTTCATATGTATCGCCGTCGTTTCTAATATAAAGATACTTCTTTTTAAAAAAAGTGAATTTCCGTTGAATCATTCCAACTTCATTTCCGTGGTGATTTGAAATAATCATCTTTGGCATAAGGGCAAACATTTTAGATTTACCTGTAAACACGATCTCTTCGTTTTTTAAAATCTCAAATTTATTAGCAATAGATAACTTATATGCGACATTTCCAACAATGTCTTGTGATTCATTATAGATAGGAGATTCACCTAATTCGAAAAACTTGTCTTGCAAAATAATTCCTTGTTTCTCCATCTAAAAACCTCCTTTAGAATATATTACCATATCTTACACCTTTTGAGTTTGATAAGACTATTTTCATGGGTATTATTAAATAAAGTTCGTCCTTACGTGCTGCGAATAATGAAAAGAATGAAAATAGGTTTCAAAGCTCATAATGTGTAAAGGAGACCTGCTTGTTACAACACCAGGTGGAACGTAAAGCAATTTGTTAGATATACATAAGGAGATGATACTTTATGCCTCAATGGCATCCGCATCGTGAACAAAAAAATTTACCTGATGAATTTCCTGTTAATCCGCTTTTTTCTCGACAAGGAGAAGTGACGATTCCAAGGCTTCGTATTAGTGATCAAGGTATGCTTCCCGAAACAGCTTATCAAATCATTCATGACGAAATTGCTTTAGACGGGAATGCCCGCTTAAATTTAGCTACCTTTGTTACTACGTGGATGGAGCCTGATGCAAAGCGTTTGTACGGCGAATCTTTTGATAAAAATATGATTGATAAAGATGAGTATCCGCAGACAGCGGCTATTGAAGAGAGATGCGTACGTATTTTAGCGGATTTGTGGAATTCTCCTAATCCAGATACAACGATGGGCGTTTCAACTACGGGTTCATCTGAAGCATGTATGCTTGGCGGACTTGCGCTAAAAAGACGCTGGCAAAAACTGCGTAAAAGTAAAGGGCTATCAACAGAACGGCCGAACATTGTATTTAGTTCATCCGTTCAAGTGGTATGGGAGAAATTCGCAAACTATTGGGACATAGAGCCTCGTTATGTGAACATTAATGAAGATCATCCTTATTTAGATGCAGAAGGCGTCATTAATGCGGTTGATGAAAATACAATTGGTGTCGTACCGATTCTTGGAGTCACATATACAGGAGTTTACGAACCAATTGCTGCTATCGCAAAAGCTTTAGATGAGTTACAGGAGAAAACAGGGTTAGATATTCCTATCCACGTAGACGCTGCTTCTGGAGGTTTTATCGCTCCGTTTCTTCAACCAGACCTTATCTGGGATTTCCGCTTGCCGCGAGTAAAGTCCATTAACGTATCGGGACACAAGTACGGTTTAGTCTATCCTGGCTTAGGATGGGTGATTTGGAGAGAAAAAGAAGACTTGCCTGAAGATCTTATTTTCCGCGTTTCTTACTTAGGAGGCAACATGCCAACTTTTGCGCTTAACTTCTCTAGACCAGGAGCACAAGTCCTTTTACAGTACTACAATTTCTTACGTTTAGGTAAAGAGGGCTATTATGCCGTGCAAAAAACCTCCCAAGAAAACGCGCTGTTTCTCAGCAAAGAAATTGGAGAAATGGACGCATTCGAAATTATCGCCGATGGTTCAGACATCCCAGTTCTTGCTTGGAAACTAAAAGAAGGATACACGCCAAACTGGACTCTTTATGACCTGTCTAGACAATTACGCACGTATGGATGGCAAGTGCCTGCTTATCCGCTCCCAGCAGACATGGAAGAAATCACAATCATGCGCATTGTTGTTAGAAATGGATTTTCAAGAGACCTTGCTCATTTATTTATGGTTAATTTCAAACAAGCCGTTGAATTTCTTAACTCATTGGATAGACCTGTTCTTAAAGACACGAAATACGACAATGGATTTCATCATTAACATCGATTACGAACACACAAAGCCGTGTTATGAAAAGTACATGGCTTTGTGTTTTTTATACATAAAAAGATAATCTTTTCAAAAAAATCCCATAAATTAAACAAGAAAATATTCTTATATTTTCTTAATTTTGGTATAATAACCCCTAAGGCTTTATAGTTCTTTAGAATTATATAAAACCTAAAAAAAGATAAAAAAAAGGGATAATAGTCTATGAAAATGTTGAAACTTGCTTTTGGTATTCCGCTGTTAGCCGTATTGCTAGTAGGGTGTAGTGATGAGTCCAGTGAAATGGTATCACCAAAAGAAGAGCCTACAGAGAAATCAACAGCGGTTCATACGAAAGAAAACGGCAACAAAACGGCTGTAAAAGAATCATCGCCAAATACATTACAAACAAAAGCATCAACCATTAAAAAAGCCGTTAATTCTAAAGAAGCTGATCGCGATTACTTATTAAACGTAATGAATGGTTATCAGTATATCCAAGTAGGTGACAATCAGTATATTTACTACGGGATTAATCAAGAGCAAAATGTTTTTTGTATGATGGAAGTTAATTTTGACGCCAGTGGTGATTATGTAGAAAACATCAATTTTGTTGATAATGCTTCAGAAGAACAAATTGCTTTGCTTCAAAACCAAATACAAGAACAACAAAAGCAATTATCAGACCTTGAGCAGCAGCAAATGGAAAAAGAATTAGATGATTACTACGCGCAGCTAGAAGAAGACCGACAAAAAGAAGAAGAGGCGCAGGCCAAGGCTGATGCAGAAGCTGAAGCTCAGGCAGAAGCAGATTGCAAAGCGGAAGAAGAACGTTTAGCAGAAGAAGAGAAGAAACAGCAGGAGGAAGAGGAAGCTCAGGCAAAAGCGGATGAGGAAGAAGCTCAGGCTGATTCGGAAGATGAGGCGCAAACAGAATCAGAATCAGAGCAAGAAGAAGATACAGAAACCCTTGAGGAAGAGGAACCAGCCGAACAAACAGTTTCCCAAGAGCAAGCTATCCAGCTAGTTCGTGACCAACAAGGCATATCTGAAGATTCACCTCTTCTTGTAGAATACGATCACCTTGACGATTCAGGAAACTATATTATCCATGTTTATGAGAGCGTTGTAGATAATGAAGAAACAGGAGAGGAACATACAGCTACACAAGGTTGGTATCAAGTAAGTCCTAGTGATGGGTCCATTACTGATGTTACGGTAGATGGTTACTAATACTGTAGTAGGTTTTTAGATGATAGATGAATACCTTTAAAATTAAATTACAAATGAGGGATAATTTATGAGTGAGTTAAAAAATATAGTAATCAAACCTTTACACGGAATTCCAAATGACCAAAATACGTATCATTTTATGCAAGAGACAATTACGATATTAGCTTCAGGAGAAGATACTAATGGTGCCTTTTCAGTTGTTCACCTTGTAGAACCTCCCAAAATGGGGCCTCCTTTGCATGTCCACGAAAATGAAGATGAAACTTTTTATATAAAAAAAGGGAGATTTATATTTTTTGTAGGTGATGAAATCTTTGAGGTAAATGAAAATGAGTACGTTTTTGCTCCTAAAGGAATTCCACATCGATTTGAGGCCGGAATTGACGGTGGAGAAATGATTGTCACAGCATCACCAGCTAAATTTGACAGCTTTGTAAAAGAATTAGGCTTACAAGTTCCAAAAGATTCTGGGCTACCAGATTTCCAAGGTCCAACTCCAGAGCAGATGCAACAATTAGTTAATGTTGCGGAAAAATATAATTATAAATTCATCTTAGAATAAGCTTATATGCAAGTGAATTTCAGTTGATTTTCCTTTATATAAAAAATAGATGCGAAGTCTAAAAACACCTGATCCAACCTATAAAGCAAACGAAACAAAGGTAGGTACGAACTTAAGTAGTTCGCTGCATTGAAGTCAATCATCCAATGAATAAGAAGGTGAGGAACTTGTTATGAAGATGAAACGCTTACTGGCACTTCCGTTTTTAACACTAGGATTTTTGGCAGGCTGTGGGGAAGGTGCGCAAACATCTCAAGAAAATCAATCAAATACTGCAAAAAAAGAAATTACGTCATCGGACCAAACAGAGAGAGAGAAAGTTAAAAAAGAAGAAACAACCAACAATAAAACTAATTCAACTCATGTAGCGGAGCAGTCTCCAACGTATAAACAAGAGACACCTTCATCAAAAGAAGGAAACATTCCTGCAGGTAATGCCCATGGGTCCGCAACAGAACACCCTAAAAGTAATTCAGTAGAAAAGGAACAATCAAAGAGCGATCATTATTCTTCAGAATCCTCCCTACAAGGAGAAGACAAGACTGTTCCCTCTGAAGAAGAAGCACCATTGTGGGAAGATTCAGCAGCTATCGCGAAACATGCAGAAGAGGAGCAAGAACGAACTAGAAAAGCGGAAGAAAAAAGTGAACGTGATCGTGCCGAAGATGAAGAAAAGTCTATTGCCGAAGATGGGTTATTCATTAAAGTAACACCCGTCATGGTAGAAGAAGAAAAAGCAGCGGCTTATCTTATTCCAAAATTACCTACTGAAACACAGAAAAAAGTGGCAGAGGAAAAGAAGGAAAACCCTTCTGGATTTAGTAGAACTTTATGGAAGTGTTCACAAGTTCGGTACGCGCTAGATAATGGTATGCAGGAAGTGGATGATTCAGGTTTTTGCGGATTAACGAAATAATTAAAAATAGCACATGGTGTTCTGGTTACACCATGTGCTATTTTTCACTTAATGTTCAATCAGTTTGTATTCTTAATGAATCACCATTGTTTACTTACAAAAGAAATAAATTTGGGCTATTTGATAAAATTCATGACTACGATTAGGAAACATACCTTAGTGAGTGAAGCCTTGAAACTAGTAACTTGAAAAGTTTGTATGACAAGCGGATGGAGGGGAAGAAGTTGTTCTTTTTCCTTTTTTTTTCGCTTCTACATTAAATCAACTACTATCACACTGATTCATAGCTACTTTAAACTTGGGATGCAAAATTGTAAAGTTCTAGGATAAACCATAAGGCATTACTTAATTACATATAAAATGATACGTACTGGCGTATTCAGGAGATTGCGATTAAGTGAGCGGTCATTTTAACCATTTCTAAGATATAATCTATAGCTTGTACATATTTCAGCTCATTTGACTTTAAAAGCATCATTCAGTCGATTTTTAAGAGTTCTGTTTACAGCTCCAAATTAAACTCATGGGAGTAAAAACAGCTGACTTGAAAACAAATCTACACACTTTAAAGAAAAAGCAAAAGGTGATAGACATTTCAAGGATCTAAGAGTAAGGGAGACCTCAATGATTTTATTTCTTTTTCTAGTTTACATAATATATATTCTAGGAACCAATTTATAAAACACAAATTCTGTCTCATTATAAAAGTATACTTATGATAGTGAGACGTAATTTAAAAATGAGATAGGGTTCGTATTTATATGATCTAACTCACTAAACTAATTAGCATCAAGATTTGTTCTAATTGAACAATTGCAGATATGATTTTATAGAAATACATATGAATTTCACCAGTTTATTTTTAGGATTGATCAGTTCGATTGATGTTTAGATTATATTTAGAGAGTTTGAAAAATGAATGAGTTTACTTATAGAAATTAAGTTTTACACTCATTCATTTTTTCTCATCGTATTCTCAATGAACCTTTTGCAAAACGATGAAATCTGTTTGTAATTAATATCTTAAGGATTTATTTGCTACTGAACGTATATTTTTCATTTAGTACATATGTTTGCATTAAATGGATTTTTATTCATCAACAAAAGTAAAAACCTCGTATTTTTTGTAATAAAATACAATTATAAGTATTTTTATTCTACCTAATTCCTTGTTAAAATCACTATAAACCCCTTTCCTATCAGCTTTTTAGTGATTTTAGTTGTAGTTTCCTTTTTCATCGGGTATAATATTAAACAAATAGATGACGGTATAAATTGGATGTCATTATCCAGTTTTAAAGGAGCGATACTCATGAACATTACAATTTATTATGGAAATCATGAAGATAAAACAATTCACACAATGGATTGTCACGTAGATATCGATTTAGATGATGAAGATATGGTAGCTTTAACAGAAGCTCGTTAATGAATATATAAAAGGCTGTGGATGCTTTTCATCTGCAGCCTTTTATTTTTTTGCTCCCTCTCTTCTTTTCCACCTTTTAATGACCGCTGCTAATGACCGCTGCGTTTTAAGATCATTAGCTACTTTTATTATAAAATTTCAAATTATCCGTTAACTTCTCTTTACTTTTCGACACATTTTTTGTATCATTAGATAAGAACATATGTTCGATTTATTTTTTATCGTATTGATGATCACAAGGAGTGTTTTTGAATGACGGTACGAAAAAGAAAAAGAAAGAAGCTCCCTCCTACCCTATCCAATACAGGCTTTATTGGAGCAACGTTTGCTGATACAGATGAATTAGCACGCAACGAATATCACTTTCCTCGTAAACAAATGAAAATTACCCATCATGTCTTAGATGCTTTGCTTCAAGGGGCAACGCACTTATTTCAACAGCATAAAGTTGAAGCCGCTATCTCATGCGTGTATCTGCCCAAGTACAAAAAGATCGGTTTGGTTCTTTCTAAACAACCTTTTGGCCGCGATGAAGGCATTGGGTATTTTATTAATTACTTAAAGGAAATCGGACATATTGAATGGGATGAAAAAACGAAAGACTACGAAATACATAATACGAGTTTTATCGGCGTGGTATTTGCAGATCTAGAAAAAATTGCTAAGTTCACCTTCGACTTTGAGTTAGAATTACTGTCGAAGTTCGTCAAGGACTTAATTATTCCCGCTAAAGAGCTATTCTTGCAGCATAATGTAAAAGCGTATCTCTCAGGCGTTGAAAATGAAGATCAGCATAAAGTAGGGTTTGTTTTATCGATTAAGCCTTATGATGAACGTAAGGAAGCAGACTTATATTTTGTGGAATACTTAAAAGAACGTGGTTTATACGAAGAGGACGAGTCTGAAGAAGAGCTAGTACCTATTCATACAAAATGGAGCTTATTTAAATAACATATGTTATACCCGCTGTCGTAATAAGACAAGCGGGTCTTTTTTTGCTTTTTTACTAAAACCCAAAACAAATTAGTAGCAAGTACTAATAGTTAGTAATATAATAATAGTAATGATAAAAAATCATTGATATCTATAATATAAGGAGTCGTTTTTATGATTCAACTAAAAGATTTAGTTCCAAGTGAACATTACAACTTAACAGAGGAAATTGAAAAACATGCATCCGATCAGCTTGCGCTAAAGTGGCAGGACGCTGACGGTGTACGTGAGGAAATTACATATAACCAGCTGTTAGCAAAAGCAAATAAGGTGGCAAACGGGCTAACGGAGCTAGGATTAACAAAAGGTGATCACGTGTTGGTTATCGCACCTCGCCTTATTGAATCGTATGCTATTTACTTAGCATGTTTAAAAGCAGGTATTATTGTAATTCCTTCTTCAGAACTATTACGCGCAAAAGATATCCAATATCGTTTACATCACGCTGAAGCAAAAGCGATTATTTCTTACCATCCTTTCTGCAATGAGATCGATAAGATTGAAAACTTCCCTACTTCTCTACAACATAAAATTACATTTGGTGCTGATGTTACGTCGTGGACGCGCTTAGAGTCACTTACAGCGGATGCATCACAACAGTTCCAAGCAGCTAACACAACTAAGGATGATACGGCATTCCTTCCTTATACATCTGGTACAACAGGACAGCCAAAAGGCGTTGTTCATACTCATGGATGGGCTTATGCTCACCTTCGTATCGCTGCTGCTGAATGGTTAGATATTAAAAAAGGCGATACGGTCTGGGCAACAGCAGGTCCTGGTTGGCAAAAATGGATTTGGACTCCGTTTTTATCTGTACTTGGACAAGGTGCAACAGGCATTATCTATAACGGACGTTTTGAACCTAAAAAGTTTTTAGAAATTTTACAGGATGAACAAGTAAACGTACTGTGCTGCACGCCAACAGAGTATCGCTTTATGGCTAAAATTGATGAACTTGAACGTTTTGACCTGTCTCACCTTCATAGCGCTGTATCTGCCGGAGAACCGCTAAATGAAGAAGTAATTAATGTGTTTAAAAAATATTTTAATATCCAAGTACGTGATGGATACGGCCAAACGGAAAATACCCTTTTGATTGGTACCTTAAAAGGTGTAAAAACGAAGATTGGTTCAATGGGTAAACCGATGCTTGAAGGGTTTGTAGAAATCATTAATGAAGACGGCGAGCCTTGTGAGCCTGGAGAAGTTGGAGACATTGCCGTTCGTAGAGACCTCCCTTCTCTTTTCAAGCACTACTATAAAGACATGGAGCGCACTGAGAAAACGTATAAAGGAAACTACTATTTAACAGGTGACCGCGCTTCTAAAGATGAAGAGAACTATTACTGGTTCCAAGGACGCGGAGATGATATTATTATCAGTTCCGGCTATACAATTGGGCCGTTTGAAGTTGAAGATGCGTTAATTAAGCATCCAGCAGTGAAAGAATGTGCCGTTGTAGCTAGTCCAGATGCTGATCGCGGCCATGTAGTAAAAGCGTATGTTGTTCTTGTTGATCATGTAAAAACAACAGATACAGGGTTTATTAAAGAGCTGCAAAATCACGTAAAAACTCTTACTGCACCTTACAAGTATCCTCGCGTAATTGAATTTATTGATGAATTACCAAAAACTAATTCAGGTAAAATTCGACGTGTGGAACTTCGTGAACGCGAGCAACAAAAAGCATAATAAATGAAAAAAAGACGTATCTGTTAGGATACGTCTTTTTTTATTAGATAGCACGCTGTGAAGTACGAACATCTACAGTTAAAACACCTGTATTTACGTTTGCATATGCTTTAATGATGACAGGATAATCTTTGTTGTTTGTGAACTTAAAATCAGGTCCTCCCCACGATACGGTCGCATCTCTTCCCGCAGGTACATAACCTACATGTTTTGAATGGTGAGACCTAGCTGTCACTTGAAGACCAGCGCCGTCAATCGCATTAAATAACGTAGAAGATGTTTGACAAATACCTCCGCCAATTCCCATCACCAGCTGTTTATTGATAATTTCAGGAGCAGGCTGATAGCCTCTTTCTGCTGTGCGCTCCCCAACTGTTTGATTATAAGAAAATGAATCTCCTGGTCCTAACACAACGTTATTAATTGCTTCTGCTGATAGCTGAACATTTCTGTTTCTGCTTGTATCACTTGGACGAAAACGTGTAGAATACGAAGCTAATGATACATCGGCGATCCCTTGAGCAGATGCTGCCGTGACATTTGGAGCGGTTTCGTATATCGGAACCTTTACCTCCAATTGTTTCGTATTTAAGTTCTGCAGATTTTTAACAAGTTCTGCTTCTTTTAAGATGATTTGCTTGGATCCGCCAGTCAACGATCCATTTTCATCTATTTTTATGTTTTGCATAGGTGTATCGATCCCTTTTGCCAGCTCAGACGCTAACTGTTTAATTTCTTGATCATATACACCTTTATCCTTGTAATGAACCGGCTTGAATTCTTTCATTACTTCTCCTGTACGGGAATCTTTTAACTGATACGTCAGTTCTTCGACTTTAAGGACTGGCTTTTTCTTTTTCTCAGCCTTTTTTTCTGGTTTTTTAGCCGCTTGTTTTTGTTCTATCGCAGCTGTTTGCTTTGCGGAATGATTTGTATACATGCCGTACGCAATAAACGCACTAACAATTGTCGCGCCAAGCAAGAGCGCCCCTAAGACTTTCTTCATGTAATTGAATCCCCCCATATCTCGGCTTTACCTCAATATGTTTTTTCTATAAAAATATGTATACATTCATTTTATACAAACATCTTATAAAAGACGATCTGCCAAAGTGAATAATCACCATTTTTTATATTTTTTTCTTTATTCAACACATGAGGTAAAGCGGAATGATGTTCATAGACCCCATTTTTTCTTATGAACTCAATAGAAAACAAATGTTGTATGCGTTTCCTGTTATTACTATTCTTATATATAATAGCACGAAAACAAGGATTTTTTAACGAATTATGGTAATTATTTTAAAATTTTTCTGACAATTTTCGCGGTGTTGTTCATTTTTCTATGGGCATTATACATGGTATAATGGTAAAAATGGAATTTGTTTTATGAGGAGGATTTACGCTTGACTGAACGTTATAGCAAAGAAGAGATTAGTCATCAGCTAGAAAGTATAGATCATGTAAAAGAAGCTCTTTTAAAATATAAAAACACCGTAATCGGTGAGAAATATGATTTGCTTCCCTACCATTTAACTTCAACAAAAGAGGCAATCTTAAAGACGATTCACGATAAAAAAAGCTGTATTGTTAGCGATATCACAAAAGTACTTGGGCTCTCACCCGGTGCTATCACCATTGTATTAAATCAATTAGAAGATGATGAGCTTGTGAATCGTATATATAAAAAGCAAAACCGCCGAAGCGTGTGGGTAGAGTTGACGGAAAAAGGCGAAAAAGTTGTCGAAATATTGCAAGCTACTCGTGTCGATTTTTGGTCAGATTTACTTTCACACTTATCAGAAGAAGAAAGAGATCAATACTTTCACATTATGAAAAAAATATCTCAAAAATTACAGCAATAAATATAAAAAAAGCGGCTATAAGGCCGCTTTTTTATTATGCGTGTGCTAAGGCTTGTTTTTTCACTTCGTTTTTCAACACTTTTCCTACACTGTTTTTAGGAAGTGATGAAACAAATACAACAGTTGGCACTTTATATGGTGCTAATCGTTCTTTACAGAAGTTCACTACATCTTCTTCAGTTAAAGCAGATGCTTCTTGTTTAACAACAAATGCATATGGAACTTCGCCGTATACATCATCAGGCATGCCGACAACTGTCGCTTCTAACACACCATCTGCTGCTAGGACAACTTCTTCTACTTGATCTGGGTAGATGTTGTCTCCTCCATATACAATTACATCTTTATAGCGTCCTTCAATATAAAGAAATCCGTCTTCATCTAATCGACCTGCATCGCCCATCGCTAACCAGCCATCTTGTAAGACAGCATTTGTTGCTTCTTCGTTTTGCCAGTAGCCTTTAAATAGATAAGGGCTTCGTACAAGCACTTCACCTTTTTCTCCAGTTGGAACTTCTTGACGTGTTTCTGGGTCTACAATTTTAACTTCCACATGTGGAGCCGGTTTCCCAGCTGAGCTTACTTTCTTCCATCCCATTTGAGGATGCCATGAACTGATAATCCAAGCTTCTGTGCTTCCGTATCCTTGAGCTAAAATCATTCCGTTACGGTCATATTGTTCGATTAAAGACTCTGATACTTTTGTTCCGCCTGACACAGCAAGTTTTAGAGGGAAATCATAGTGATCTCCTTTTTCAAGCTCTTCTACGATGTATTTTAATGCTGGTGGTAGTGCAAACAGCATTTTAATGTTTTCTTTTTCGATTACCTCAATTACTTTAGCTGGATCTGTTTCTTCAGAACATACCATTGTGTTTCCTGTGTTAATGCACATAAATAAAATGCTCATCGAACTCATGTGGAAGAATGGATGAACAAATAAATAGCGCATGCTTTTATCAATATTTGCACGTTCTTCCTGTCCGCCAGAGTTTAAAAAGGCACTTACCGATCCGTGTGCAATCATACATCCTTTTGATTTACCTGTTGTACCTGATGTAAACATCATTAATGCTAAATCTTCAGGAAGTACTTCAGGAAGTGCTTCTGGTGTGTTTGTGTTATACGCTGAGAATTGAGTTGTAAATTCTTTTGCATCCTCAATTTTTAACGTAAAGCTAAGTCCAGCCGTTTGTTCCGCTTTTTCTAATACAGACGTAAATTCATTGTGGTGGATAATCGCTTTTAACTGTCCGCTTGTAATAATGCTATCAAGCTCATAAGGTGTCATGCTCTTACTTAATGGAACAACGACTGCTCCCACTTGTAAAATCCCCATTGTAACAACTGGGTAAGCAATGCTTGTATGAGCTAAAATACCAATACGATCTCCTTTTTGAATTCCTTTCTCTAAGAAGTAATGAGACAATTGATTTACTTTTTCATGAAATTCATTAAATGTATAACGTTCATTATGTTCAACTAGTGCTTCATGTTGAGGAGAAATCTCTGCACGTTCTGCGACTAAGTATTGTAATGTGTTCATTTTATCCTCTCCTTTGTCCGCTCGGACTAAATATTTCGTTCGTGAATATTTTAATGACTAAAACATAATAACAAAAAATTTTTCCGAAGTAAAAGTTTAAAATTATCAAAATGTGTTTATATAGGTTGTATCGGGAAATGTTAAAAGAGATACTGTTTTTAAGAAGTGTTGTATTACCAAGGGTTTGAGAAAAATTTACAAAATTTAAACAGTTCAGACACTGGGTTTAATGAACTATTTTTTTCCTTTTTTTGTTTGTAAATTAGTTTTTATTTCTTGTTTTTCATTTTTTTAATATATTTTCTTACTTTCCCCTTATTCACCGAATTTTGAGCTCATTCATTGAATGAAAACGGTGAATATGAAACAATAATATATAAGTATTTGGATTTGAAAGGAGCAAATTTAGACATGAAAGTTCTTGTAATTGGTGCGAATGGTCAAGTAGGCAAACATATTGTAAACATTTTGAATGAAAGTGATGTGCACACTGTACGTGCGATGGTTCGTAAAGAAGAACAAGCAAAAGAGCTTGAAGCAAGAGGTGTAGAAACGGCTTTTGCAAGCTTAGAAGGCACTGTGCATGAAATTAAGGAAGTGATGAAAGGCTGTGACGCCGTTATCTTTAGCGCAGGATCAGGCGGCAGCACAGGTCATGATAAGACACTTTTAATTGATTTAGATGGAGCAGTAAAAGCGATGGAAGCTGCAGAAGATTTAGGAATTAAACGATTTGTGATGGTAAGCGCCCTTCAAGCACATCACCGTGAAAACTGGAATACTTCACTAATTCCTTACTATGTAGCCAAACATTATGCAGATAAAATCTTAGAAGCAAGCGGATTAACATATACAATTGTTCGTCCAGGCGGATTGTTAAACGAACCAGGAACAGGACGTGTAGATGCCGGTGAGAACAAAGAGCGCGGATCCATTCCTCGTGAAGATGTCGCGCGTGTGGTAGTAGAAACGTTAAGTGAAGATCATACATTCGGACGTTCTTTTGATTTAGTTTCAGGTGATACACCTATCACAGAAGCTATTCAATCTATTTAATATAAAAAAGCAGCGAATGCGTATTCGCTGCTTTTTATTTATCATTTAATACATGTATTAAATGATAAATTACTTTTGCTGTCAGTCCCCATATGACTCGATCTTCATAGTAATAAAAATGTTCTTCCATCTCTCTTGTTTGCCAATTATAATTTTCACCACCAATAATCGCGTCATAAGGAAAATTATGTTCGGGTTCTACTCTGAAATTAATATTGTGTATATCAGGTTCGGTACGCTGAAAAAAAGAAAGAGGCACGGTAAATACTTCTGCTACTTCCGAAGGATTCGGTCGAAGTTCAAGCGACTCATCAATGAAACCTACATAAGGATAAATGATTGTTCCGAATTGAGAAACAATATAATCTAAAGCTTGTACGTGCTGAATAGATTGGGGTGTAATCCCTAACTCTTCAGAGGTTTCACGGATAGCCGTTTCTTTTTCATCTGCATCCGTCTTTTCAACACGCCCTCCTGGAAAACAAATTTCTCCGGGCTGTCTACGTAAATCGAGCGCTCTTACTTCAAATAAGACTTGTAGTTCCCCTTGTTTTTCAATAAGCGGAACAAGAATGCCGAAGCGGGAGAACTGCTCCATCCCAAGGATTGTCGGCATCCGGTTTTCTAACTTAGCTATAATGCGGGATGCATCCATACGTCCACTTCCTTTCACAAAATGAATTATCAAAAGAATAGCGAGTTATAAGCTGCGATGTCAACTAACCTGCAAAAGAAAGCTGTTATCTTTATTATATGAAGAGATGTATTGAATTGACACTACAATTGATAAAAATATATAACATAAATATAAATAAAAACAGATAGCACCGGCTACCTGTCTTTTTGTCTTGTTTTTAACAAACCATAAATAAGTAAAAAGAATGCCACCACACTGATAAGCAATCCTCCTACTTGCTTATCAGTGAGTCCAAAACGAAGCTGAAACCAAAAGATAACCAAGCAAATCAAAATGACGCTGGTAGCTAAATAAAAGTAAATGCTGTAGAAAAACGGATTCGTTCTTTTCCGTTTGTAGACAAGTAGTGAGATGCCTATATACGTACCCAATAGTGTGAGTAATACAACAACTTCCGTTAATGTTCTCACTGCATTCTCCCCTCTCCCTTTTTTCTTCTATACCCCGTTTCTTCTTTTATCAAAAGGTAAAAAGGTATTCATAAAAAACCGCTTTTACGACATAAGGCGGTTTTCTCGCTACGCTTTATCCTGAATTATTTCCTTTTTTACATCGGTCGTTTTCATCTTGCTAACATCAGCTGCTTTTTTCACAAAGGCGTTTGTATTATACATCAAGAGCGAAGGTAATGACCGCTTCACAAGCTAATTCGCTGCCTACAAATGCTTTTCCTTTTCCTTTTACAATCTTTCCGCGCTGCTTAAGAATCTCAAATTCTAAGCGTAGTGTATCTCCTGGCCTTACTTGACGCTTAAAGCGACATTCATCTATTCCTGCTAAAAAAGCAAGTCTTCCTTTTTGGTGGTCATCCGTAGCCATGGCAAATCCGCCGAGCTGAGCAAGAGCCTCCACAATAAGTACACCAGGCATTACCATGTAGTCCGGGAAGTGACCTTGAAAAAAAGGTTCATTTGCTGTTACTTGTTTAATTCCTACAGCAAGCTTTCCTTCTTCTTGCTCTAAGATGCGATCAACAAGTAAAAAAGGATAGCGGTGTTGAAGGGTATGTTTTATTTGTTCAATATCTTTCATATGTATCGCTCCTTTTTCTTATAATAAAGGGTCCTTACCGTCAAATGCAGGGAACGTATCTGGATGAAGAAGCGGCGCGAGTTTTTTTAACCCTAACAGCAATCGAGGTGAAGGACGACAATACAGCCATTCTTCTAGTACATATACACGATGTTCTTTTATGGCCGGCATGTCAGACCAGTTCGGTCTCTTGTGTAAAATCGTTGGATTTACTTTGTTTGTCTGTACGCCTACCCAAGCCAAACACACGTGATGTGGATTTCGTTTGAGCACTTCTTCCCAATCACTCTGTACATTTGCTTCTTTGTGATCAGCAAATATATTTTCTCCTCCCGCTAACGCGCTAATTTCGGTCAGCCAGTTTGCTTTTCCAGGAGTAAAAACGGGTTTTGGCCACCATTCCCAGTATACAGTGGTTTTTTCGATTTGACGTGCCATTCCTTTATATGTAGAAAGAAACTGATCATACCGCTCTAACAGTTCAGCTGCTTTTGTTTCAATATTTAATCGCTGGCCTAAATCCTGTAGATTTTGACGGATATCTTCTAGCGAATTAGGATTATATACGACGTAAGGTATCTTTCGTTTTTTAAGTTCTTCAATATTTCGCTCCATTCCAGGAACGCTTAGTGAAGCTAGGACTAAATCTGGCTTGGCTTCTTCCACCGCATCCATATTAATAGATAAATCGGGACCTAAACGCGGCAGACTCTGAATAGACTGCGGCCAATCGGAATAATCATCAATTGCTACGAGCAAATGCTCACATTTTAAATACGCTATTAGTTCTGTATTGCTTGGACAAAGCGAAACAATTCGCATATTTCCCCTCCTGCATCCATTTCTTTTTTTTCTATTATACAATAGATTTCCATATAAAAAGCAGAGACTTTCACTGAAGTCTCTGCTTTTGGTGCTCTTTCTTATCCACCCATCGCACGATAAAAGAAATAAAAGAAACCCAAACAGCCTAGTGAACTAATGCTTGTAGTTAAAATACCGATTGAAAGCAGCACCTGTCCGTCTCTTTTTTGTTTGTATCGCAGCATATAATAAAAAGCTAAAAGGGTGCCAATAAGTAAATAAATAGCCCATATGTAAGGTAGATTCTTTAGCTGAAAGATGTATTCTTGATTAAATAATAAACAGTAAATAAAAAAAAGATTTACGATAAAAAAGCTAGGAAGTACACTTTTATTCATCTATTAAACCCTCTTCTATTCTTTATTTTCTGCTATAGTTATCTTGTTTTGATTTCTCAGTTCATCCCGTATTTCACGTAAATATTGATTTCTCTCTTTCATTCGCTTTAACACTATAACAATAACAGCTATCATACCAGCAATGATTCCTATATAAAGAACTCCAAACACTAAGATAGGTACTACACCCCAAAGCTCCATCTCATCCCTCCTATTTTTTGGTTATTACCTTATTTTACCGTATTTTGTAAAGATGTCACGTCTTTTATCCATGAAAAAGGGAGTTTGAATATACATTCAAACCCCCTAAAGAGATAATAAAAAATAATATTTATTATAGCGCTTTGCTTTTGACACTTGCTCCCGTTCCGAAGAACTTATCAAAAATTTGATAAAGAGCAGACAGGCCAACTAACCAATAAATCGTTGTTACTAACCAATCCCAAGAGCCAAATAGCTCTTCTACTACATTCACGCCTAATGCTACAGCTAACCAATTTAAACCGCCTAAAATCACAAGAAGAGTCGTTAAACCTGAAAGAAATTTCACGTTGTCACCTCCTTGCGAACTGCATTAGGAAAAGCAGCTCATGTTACATCTTATGCGCTGTATAGATCAGTATATGCATAGGCGCTATGTAAAATAGTTATAAAGAATATGTGATTTATTCTTTTTTATTTCCTTATTGTGCAGCTGCTGCTTTCCCAATTTGCTTAATCGTTTCTACATGCATCGCTTCGTGATAGAAACTGAATAAAAACGTTTCGCCAACTGTTGTAAAGTTGATACCCGCTTTATTTGTAAAAGGTGTGATTAACTGCTTATCAAACTGCCCCGGCATGAACTCTTTAATACGGCGTGCTTGGTCTTTCAACACATTCGCAATTTCCTCAAGAGATGGAGCAGCCTCGTTCCAATCAGCAGGTTTTGTTCCGGCACCAAAAAAGCTTTCATAACTCTCTGGCGTTTGCATCGGTTCACCAGCTAAGCCAAACACAAGCTTTTCTTGAATAAAGGCAATGTGTCCAAGATTCCAGCGAATATTGTTATTGAACCCTTTTGGTGTGATGTCCGCTGCCTCTTCTGTTGTTTTTTCAAGGATACTAATCGTAATTCCTCTTACAACGTCCATATGTTTTAAAATCATGTTTTCCATCGTCTAATCTCTCCTTACGTTGTCGTATTAGATAAACTATTCAATGTCTATTGTGCACAAATTACCCCTTAAATGCCACTCATAACATTTAAACCTTAAAATAAAAGAAAATTCAAAAGAAAATCCCCCTATATAAAAACTAGGGGGATTTTTTAAGCAGAAGACTTTAAATTTGAGACAGGTCCTTTGTTTGGCTTCGGTTTTAGCTGACCAAGCTTATTTTTCAGATAATCTTTTAATGCGCCGCGTTTTCTCTTGCGTCTTTTATCACGATTTTTAATAGTAATCTCCTCCTTTCCTTTTAGTTTTAAGACCTGCGTATTAAATGGATTCTTCTTTTATACATAAAATCCTTTTGAATTCTCAAATTTACCTTCATGTAATTCTTTCCTTTTTACAAAAAAAGACCAAAGTATCAAAACTTTGATCATTCAAGCTACATACGTAATCGATCCAATAGTGGAAATAATAGCGCTGTTTCTGTCATACCAAACAACAGGTTCGTATCTAACCGCCAAATAACTGAGGTGAGCGGTGTGAAGCCTGACAATTTCATCTGACAGGTAAGCTGATTGCTTTGCGTTGTCTTTTCTCTTTAAATTTAACACTTCAATAATTCTTTCCCGCGTCGTAATTCCAATTCCATGACCAAAATATAGAGTTTCATCTAATACAATGGTGTTTTCACCTTTCCACTGGGGAGTATCAGGGTTATAATCAGGGTTTTTAAAATACGCACAGTCTCCGGGCAAGTAGTCAGATCCTTTATAACCATGGAGCTCAAGATCTTCATCGTATTGCCAATCGTGTAAGTAAAGATCAGCAAAAAGCCTGTTAAAGTTTGCTTTTCCAATATTATTTAATACAGCTTTGTAAAAGATGATGATAACAGCCGTCGCGCACTCAAACGCGTATTCGTGTCCGTTGTAAAAAATATCATCGATGGCCTGATGAGGAGAAACGGTAGGTAGTAGCTGAAACCCTCCGTTATCGGTTCGTTTCCAATACTTTTCGTTGCACCTAGAACGGGCGAATGTAGCAAACCTAGCGCCGCTTTTGCGCAGCAACACAGACGATTCAATAATTTGTAATTTAACAGATACATCAAAATCAAGCTGGTCAAATGTAGCATACTCATACACTTCCCTATAGGCATCCATTTGTTTTAAAATGTCTGCTTTTTCTTTTGTTAACGAACTATTATTTAAATCGCTTATTTTCACAATTTGTTGATTAACTTTAATCATAGACGTTCTCTCCTTTACAGAAAATGATATCAATCACCTTCTCTAACAGGATATTGATAAAAATTTTTTTTGTGTATCTTCATTTATTTAAAATCGTGAAGATTAGGGAAAACGATAAAAAAAGTAAGTTAACCGCTAATTTTTTCATTTGTTCCTTTTTGTCCTTTTGTCACCTTTTTAAATATAAAGCGAGCAACTAACACGTACAGTGGTAACACAATAATGACGGCAATAACATTTAAAATCCAAGGTATTGTCCCCATAAAAACGTTTGAAGATGCTTTATCATACCAGCTCACAATCAGTAGTAAAAAGACCACACTGGATATAAAAGTACTTATATATCCCTTTTTATAGTTTGTACTTCTCACAGCAACAACAAAGCCAATTACCAATGAAATGCCTGCTGACATTAAGACAAAAATCAAAAATAAATTTGCTACCTTTTGAACGTCCATTACTTCCCTCTTTCTTATAAAATTTTCACTCCAGAATCTTCGTTGCGTCACTTATAAAAAAAGTAAATTTAAGTACTTTAAACTTCTAAAACAATTAACGCCTTTTTCTAGATACAATTCCTACAGTATTTTGATTAACCGCTTCATTTTGTTTTTGATCAAAAGTTACTATTAAATTGTATATAAAAATTAACAAACCACACCCAACCATAATCCAACGCATACTTCCTTGGAATGCAGAATTAAAAATGTTTGCTAAAGCTATTATAAGTCCTGTTGACATGTTAAGATAATTCCAAAACAAGCAAATCGCCCCTCCTTAACCATTGCTTCTTCTTTTCTTAGGTCTTAATATAAATTCGTAGATGAACCAATAAATTAGAGGAAATAAAACGATAACGAGAAACCCGTTTTCAGCCGGTATATATTTGTAGATTAATAGCATAATAATTGCAAACACAAGGTAAGCTATCCAAAACCCTTTATCTCTTTTACGCATACTTACCACCTCTCTCTGAACTGAAATAGCATCCTAACGTCTAACGTATTTTCTATATACACAACCAAATCCTTTCTTAAAAGTACGTTATTAGCGAACGCCATACCAAGATAAGCCTAATTTTTAAGTCTAGGCTTATCTTGGTACTACCTATTTAGCAAGAAATACTTCTTCATTCACATTTTCAAAAAACGACTCCAACCTAGAAAAGTCCTCCTTGTTTCCCCGTGTAGAGAAAACTTCTTGATCATCATGAACAATAACCATCGTAAGAGTTGATTTGAAAATTGTAAGGATTTGCTTTCCTGTTTTTATTTCCCTGATTTTATTAAATGGGATATGTAATACAATAGGCAGCTTAGAGAAAACTTCTCCGTAAAAAAGTAGGCTTTTTTCTGTATAAGCTAAAACACCTCGAATAGGTACAGAATTTCCATTTGGTACACCTACAAGTCCCGAAAATCCACTTTCACATTCATAGTAAGTTAAAATAGATTCTCTAATTTCTTCGTCGCTATCTACCCTTTCTTTAAACTCTTTAGTTGCTCTCTCTTTTAAACTCATACTATCCCCCCTATAGAAATTACTTCTGTTTAACGTACACCTAACTAAATTTTATAATAATTACACTTTTTTGTAAATTTTAGGTATCTGCCACCTAATTAATCTTTCTAGTTAAAATAATTCATACAAAAAAGTGCTTGGATATTTAAATATCCAAGCACTTTTTGTTAATCCCCCTCAAACTCCAAAAACTTTATAGGAAGGATACGTTTTTAATACTCAGGCTTAGCAACACCTAAATTCGATTCAAAATCAGTAAGGTACGTGCGGGCTCCGTTATATTTCTCTTCTTCTTCATAGTCATAATTATTACTTGTGTACGGATTGTTAACAATGTTTTTATATGATCTGATGGTTTTTAATTGAGTATCCAAGGAATAATCAAAACCTTTCATTGCTGTTTCTAATTCTTCAAGCTGTTCCTTACTAAAAGCATCTCGATGCTTTTGTAATTCATCTTTTATTATATGCAGTTTGTATACTGGTCCGTTTGTTATGTCATTAACTGTAGGTTTTATATCTCTATTAATATCTTCTTGAGAAGAATGGAGGTGGTCGTAGAAGAATGATATACCTAGATCCTTGCCGTCATCCCAACCTCTGGTGGCCTCGATAACCGAATGCATATTTTTCATCATTGTCACTTTATATATTGTTTTAGGGGAAGTGTATTTCGTATAAGCTTTTAAAGCCTCTTCTCCATTTAGTTTATCAACATCTTTTTCAAGGTTATTGATACTTATTTCTAACTCGTCATTATTCATTTTATTAACCTTTGCAGTACTGTTAACGGACGTAGATAACAAATTAAAATCATTTTTATAACTTTGAAACGTTTTTTCTATGTCCTCATCTTTATTAATAAGACGATCACATTCATTTTGGAGAAACGTTAACTCTATTTTTATTTCTTTTTGGGCTTCTTCTTGTTTTGTATTTTTGCTAATTGATTCTTTTGAGGTACATCCCATTAAACTAAAAGCAACAGTTAGAACAGCTGCTCCTGCTGCTATCTTCCTTGAATTCTTCATTGTGAAACTCCATTTCTTTGTTGTTTAACTTTTACATACTGAACAACTATATCACATAAATGGATTATTTTAACTATTTATATTAAGATTAAAATTAAAGAAATTAATAAAACGGGGGTTTGTATGAAAAAGTTATATTCTGCATTACTCGCATCTCTACTGTCAGCAAGTATACTAACGGCTTGTTCAGCAACGAACGTAAACAGTAAAAAAGACGTGGAATTCTATTCTAGTGAAGATGAAGCCTTTGAAAATGCAAAAAAAGAGTCTACAGGAATACAAGATATTATCGGTGAAAGCAAATATGTAGATAACGAAAAGATTGTTATCTATACAATTAAAGAAAAATCGAATGTAGGTATAGGAACAGCTACATTAACTCAAAAGGATCAAAAAATCCGTTGGTATTTTAATGGGAATCCAGCTATTATTAAACAATCAAAGGGAAATACAGATATCACTAGTGAAATAACGACTCCAAAAGGTGTAAAGTACGATTTTTATGCCGGTACCCCAACAAAATCAAATATGACAATTGAAACCCGTACCGATACTGAAGTGGTCCCTCATATTGATAAAGAATATGATATTTATTATTACCTCTCCCCTGTTCCAAGCAATTAAGCAGCAATTTTTTTATTAGTCGCAACTAACTAAGGGGGACATTATATATGAAAGAGTTTATAAAATTATCTCTGTTTATGTTTATTATCGTTGGATTATCAGGGTGTATAGGCGAGGAATATGACTTCTCTCCCCCTACGGTTACATTATCGGCCAATGATGTTGTGGATGTTGAACTGAAAGAAACTAATGTAGATTGGCGCGGTGAAGAAGGAAAACAGTACAGAAAGGAAACAAATACAAGGAATAGTATAAATAGAGCTAAAAAGCAACAACAGCTAGCTGTAGCCCCTGAAACACCAGGGAATTTAAGGTTTGATAGCGAAGATTTTCTTGTTAATGACATTAGTTCTTATACAATAAGCACTAGTAATGCGAAGCAAGATATTAGAATAAACGAACAAGATAGAACTTTTACGTTCCCAAAGAAAAAAGGGAATTATGTTTATTTGCTAGAACTCCAAACTGATAGAGGCTACGCACAATATGTAGGGAACGTTGTTGTTAAATAAATAACATAGAAAGTAATAAACCCCAACCTCTACAAAGAGATTGGGATTTATTACTATTATAGTATTCTACTATACCTACATGAGAGGTCACTTATTATCATTAGTAAGCTCTATAGAAAGATCTTGTCCAGATATTTTTCGACTTACGTATGAGAATAAAAAAGTGCTAACTACAAGCATTGATACTACTACAGAAAGAATTGTTTTATAATCTATAACAAACTTCCCTGGATCCATTAATAGCAGAATTAATGTTATTAAAAGTCCCATTACAATTCCATATATTACTCCAATCGTAATATATAAATTCACTTGTGAAAGAATGACTTTACGAATGGATTTTGGCGTCATGCCCATCGCGCGTAAAACAGCAAATTCTTTTCGCTTTGAATAAATATTATTTGCCAATGAATTAAATACTCCTACCATGGTAGAAACAACCAACGTGGCAATAACAACTATAAAAATTCCCCAACGCTGATAAAACATTTCGTTTGCCTCTTTAAAAGATTGATCATAGCTGCTTACCTTTAATTCGGGATACTGGCTTTTTAAGCCCTCAATTTCTTTTACGGCGGCCTTTACATTCGTAGCATCTATATATAGGCGGTAAAAATTCACATCTTTAAACTCCTTGTTTTTCCAATCTAAAAATGCCTCATAGTTGTCAAGAAGATGGTCAGGTATAGCTGTTACGACATAATCTCCTTTAGGTATTATATGCCCCTCTATAATTGATCCATCTTGATTTTTAGCATACATACCTAAATGGAGTACCTGACCTACTTTTACATTATGACTTTCAGCAAATTTTTTAGACACTATTATACTATTCTCTTTATTACTTCCTTTTACATAAGAGAAGTGCTCTAGAAGTCCTTGCTTCTGCAATCTTTTCAAGTCAACCACATTGTAAAGAATATCTGTAACCTTTTTTGACTTTGAAATCTCCCCTAAGCCCTGGTTGCTCATGTTGCTAACGCTTTTTACGTGAGGCAATTGTTCAGCCTTTCTAGTGAGTTCTGCTACATCTATTTTTGAATCATCAAGGCGAGTTTCCACAATAATGGGCATTACATATTCTTTTTTTAAGTAGGTTAGTCCATTATTTTGAATGGTTCTAAATGTAATTGACCCAAATACAGTAATGACCATTAATCCGCATATTATTAAGATAATCATTGTATTTTTTCTAACTTGAGGAATTAGATTTTTAACGGAAATATAAAATTCTTTCCCAAATAGTTTTTTTCCATATGGTAAAAACCACTTTAATCCTTTAGTCACTAGGATAGGAAAGATTAGTATAAAGGCAAACAAGACTAAAATAACTGTAATTAGTAACATCCCAGGTCCGTATGTGCCTCTTGTAGGAAATACCTGGCTTCCTATAACTAAAAATAAGGACATTGCTATTAGTACCTTGAAAATTACTATTCTTGTCTTGGAAAAACCATAGTTAATTTTCTCGTTCTTCTGCATTGTTTTTAGTGGCAATACTTTTGTACTTCGATAAGCTGGAATGAGTAAAAAGAATTGAATAATAACAAACATTACAACTGTAATGATAACGGCAGTACCTACGTTAAAATCAGATGGAGAGGAAGCTATTTTCGACACTTTTCCTAACCAGCTGTATAAGTACCTTTGACTGCAAAAGGTTAGCAAAAACCCGACACCTGTACCTACGGTGTTTATAACGGTGCTTTGAAGTGTGATAATCTCGCTAATCTGTTTAGCAGTGGCTCCTATCGACCGCATAATGGCGAACTGATTCCTCATTTTGTAAAGCAAAAGCTCAAAGTTTGAAATGAGAATAAGAGACGTGATGATTAATACCAATGCCGATAAAACCATAATAAATGTATGTAAGGATTGTAAATTATTTTGCACGCCTGCATCTTGTTCAGCTATATCGATACGTAAGTCCTTGTTATATGATTTAATATGATTGGCCAACTTTAAGGCGCTCTCGTTTTTTTGTGCCTTTATTAATAAATAAGTCGCTTCTGCGCTGCTTTTTTCTTTTGTTTGAATATAGCGTTTTACATTCTTTTGATTAAGTATCAGCATATCCGGTGCTACTCCAGTAGCGGATAAATCATTTACGGTTTCCGCTAATGTGTATGTTCTGTTTTCAATAAGGACTTTATCTCCAATTTTTATGTCTAAATCTTGGGCTAAGCTCTTATTCATTGCCACAGAGCTACTATTTAGAGGTTTGGAAAAGTGATATCGACTTTTAGCTAAGTAATCATTTTCAACACCTACTGTATAGATAGAGGCATGTAGTTGATTTAGGTTTAAATGAGCAATAGATACTTTTGATACCTTATCTACCATTTTATCCTGGTGAATTTCTTCAACTAAAGTTGATGTCAAAATTTTGCCTTGATTCATATCAAACCCTACGGACAAATCCATCGCACCGTAAGTTTGTTTTAATTGACTTTTTAATGTGTCCTGCGCATTAAAAGAGAATAAAACCATACTAAGTACAAGCATGGTAGAAATAGCTATACTTACAATAGACGAAAACACAATGAATTTATTGGACTTAAATAAACGAAAAGCTAAACCTCGTAGTGTTTTCATATCTTAAGACTCTCGGCTTTTGTAATAAGCTTAAACTTCTCTAGTATATGATCCAAATCACTATTTCCACTACAGATATACGTATCGACAATAGAGCCATCATGAAAGAATAGAACGCGATCTGCATAAGTAGCTACATTAGGGTCGTGAGTAACAAGAAGTATGCTTTGGCTAAGTTCGTTTTTTGTGGTTACCAGTGTGTCTAGTATGCCTTTGGAAGTATTAAAATCAAGGTTACCTGTAGGTTCATCTGCCAGAATAATAGGTGGGTCAGTTATAATAGCCCTTCCTATAGCTACGCGTTGCTGTTGTCCACCTGACAGTTGTACAGGGCGGTGTTTTTTCCAAGCTGTTAAGCCCAAGAGCTCAACAACGTTATTTACTTTTAAATCAATTACGTCCGATGTAAGTTCCTTTAAAACTAGCGGAAGAGCTATGTTTTCTTCTACAGATAAATCTTTTAATAAGTGGAATGATTGAAAGATAAATCCAATGTTATCTCGTCTGTACGCTGAAGCTTGAGGTTCTTGGAACATATCTTTTGAAAGCATTCCGTTTAATTTAATCGTTCCACTAGTTGGCTCATCAAGTGCTCCTAAAATGTTCAGCAGTGTACTTTTTCCTGAACCACTTGTTCCCATAACAGCAACCATTTCACCTGCCCCTAACTGAAAGGATATATCATTTAGTGCAGTAACTTCATAGCCCTCTCCTTTATAAACTTTAGTTAAATTTTCCACCTCTAAAATATGTTGATTCTTCACGTCTTCACCTCGAAGTAAGTTTCTTTTTTTGTAGTAGCAAAGGTAGTTCACGCTTTTATTACATCTACCTCGTAAATCCCCACTATATCTAGTACGTTTTAAAACAGGAATAGTTTTACATTTTGTGAAAAAAAGGAAAAAATTTTAGTTATTTATAAGAAACACAGAAAAGTAGAAGTTTATGAGATAAGCTGCTACATTCAAATTCAAACAAAAACAGTGTTGTATTTGACTCTGTTTTCTTGCTTAAATTCACTTGAACTCACATAAAACATTTCCACTTTTACCCTTACGTCTTGTAGTCCCACACGTAAACAATTATACTTATTTTAGTAAATATTCATAAAAAAGGAAGGAGAGGAACGTCATGCCGCCAAATCCATCACACCATCCTATTATTCTATTTGATGGTGTTTGCAATCTTTGCAACGGATGGGTACAGTTTGTTATCAAACGAGATTCACGTGCTCTATTTCGTTTTGCGTCGCTTCAATCTGATACTGCGGGAACCTTGCTGCGTAAGCATAACTATGAGCACCCACCACTTCACTCGGTCATTCTTCTTATGAACGGGAATCTTTACACAGAGTCTACGGCTATCCTACATATTGTCCGCCAGCTTCGAGGACCCATTCAACTAATGGCGTGGTTCCAAGTGGTTCCCGCGTTCATTCGAAACCTGTTCTATCGTTTTATTGCACGTAATCGGTATAAGTGGTTTGGAAAACAAACGTCATGTATGTTGCCAACCCCTGAAGCCAAAATGCGATTTTTGGACTAAGCATACAAATGGAGGAAAACAATGCGTTTATCAACAAAAGAGAAATTTCGTTTAAGTATTCTTGCGACCCTAAGGTGGACCATGGCTATTACGTTTCTTATTTATGGAATGGCCAAAATCTACCCAGGACAATTTATAACAGGCGATTTCGTGTTTGATTCAACAAAAGATTCTGCGATGAAACTGGCGTGGTATTTCTTTGGGTATTCTGATTTCTACAACTATTTTATTGCCACTGGCGAATTATTAGCTGCGTTGTTATTGGTGATACCGCGTACCGCGACACTAGGGAACATTATTTTTCTCCCCATTATTGCCAACATCACCGTCCTTAACTATTGTTTCAACATTCCTGCCAAAGTGGTGTGTGTTCCGCTTCTTGCGATGAGTTTGCTATTAGTATTGATGGAATACTCCAAGTTAAAAGGCATCTTCTTTGTCAACACTGCTACCCCAACGCAGAAAGTAGACGTTCAATCATCCGAAAGGAAGGTGACCGTTAAATGATCGTCTTTCTTTTGCCGCCCATTATCTTCGGTTTGGCGTGTACTTATTATTTTGGTCTTCGTAAAGAAGACTGAACACAGACAACTCCTTTTTTGTTCTGATTGTTCTGACTAGTAGTTACGGAAACCAGGGAAGTTCGCGATAAGATACTAAAAAGAACTGCTGCAGGTAAACCCATAAAAGTGCAAATTGATGCCGCTGCATGTTGGCATTAAATTTCTTTATGCCACTTTCAAAAACAATAAAAAAGGCAGCAGCTCAACTTATGAGCTGCTGCCTTTTATTTATAGAAACACAGAAATAACCTTTTAACGATACCAAATTGTTTTATCTTGATACGGAATACGTTTTGATGAAACTTCTTTATTAGGATGTCCGACGTAAATTAAGCCTAGGAGCTTATCGCCGTCTTCTAGAGATAAAAAGTCATTCAGTTCTGACTGATAGACAATATCACCCGTTCTCCAAATTGTAGCCAAACCTTGTTCTTCCGCTACTAATAGCATATTTTGTATGCTTGCCGCTACGGCAGAGATTTCTTCAATTTCAGGCACTTTTCCTGAAGGACTTACTGCTACAGCAATAATGACAGGAGCACGAAGCGGGCCTTTTTTAGCTTTTGTTGTTTTTTTCAACGCTTCTTCTTCACTTAAGTGAGCAGTTTTTTGCTTCATAATACGTTCCATTTCGTCTCCTAAACGAACGCGTGAATCCCCTGTAAACACTCGGAATTTCCAAGGCTCTGTCTTTTTATGGTTAGGAGCCCAAGTGCCTGCTTCTAACATAAGGTTGATAGCATTTTCTGATACGTCTTTGTCTTGCATAGCCCCAATCGTTCTTCTGGCTTTAATAATATCTAATACACTCATGCTTTCTGTCTCCTTTTTTACATTCAATTTATTAGTATAGGTATGTATATATCTTATATATAGAATAATTGAAAATCATTCTCACTGTCAATTGTTTTGCCATCATTCGGGTTGCGATAAATAAATATGCCAATTTTTTATGCATGTTTGTTTTTTTAGCAGGTTTTCTTTTAATTATTTGGCAGTTCTGGTAGATAAAAAACGATTTGGAACATGTAGTCCAAATCGTTTTTTTATCTTATACCCAGCCGCGGAAACGAGAAGCTTCAGCTGATTTTTTGATTCCTGCCATGTAAGCAGCAAGTCTCATGTCTACGTCATTTTCTTGAGCGATTTGATAGATCGTTTCAAATGAATCCACCATTACCTTGCGTAATTTGTAAGCTACTTCCTCTTCAGACCAGTAGTAGCCTTGATTATTTTGCACCCATTCGAAGTATGAAACCGTTACGCCTCCAGCACTCGCTAAAATATCTGGCACTAAAAGCACGCCTTTTTCGTCTAAAATGCGCGTAGCCTCAAGTGTAGTCGGTCCGTTCGCTGCTTCGACTACAATAGAAGCTTTAATGCGATGAGCGTTACGAACCGTAATTTGATTCGAAATGGCTGCGGGTACTAAAATATCACATTCTTTTTCTAATAGTTCTTCGTTTGTCATCACATTGGTAAATAAATTCGTTACGGTACCAAAACTGTCGCGTCGATCAAGCAGGTAATCAATATCAAGACCAAGCGGATCATAAAGAGCTCCGTACGCGTCTGAAATGCCAATTACTTTTGCTCCTGCGTCATGCATGAACTTAGCAAGAAAACTGCCGGCATTTCCGAAGCCTTGAATAATAATCCGTGCTTCTTGCAAGTTAAGGTTTTTCTTTTTAACAGCTTCTTCTATACAAATGGTTACTCCTTTAGCCGTTGCAGTTTCGCGTCCTTGAGATCCTCCGAGTACGATAGGTTTTCCGGTAATAAAACCAGGAGAATCGAACTCACGCAGTCGGCTATATTCGTCCATCATCCACGCCATGATTTGAGAATTTGTATAGACATCCGGTGCAGGAATATCTTTAGTAGGCCCAACTATTTGACTGATGGCTCTTACATAGCCGCGGCTGAGTCGCTCTAGTTCACCAAACGACATGTTTCTTGGGTCACATACAATTCCGCCTTTACCTCCGCCGTACGGAAGGTCGACAATCCCGCATTTTAAACTCATCCAAATGGATAATGCCTTCACTTCTTCTTCATTTACTTCAGGATGAAAGCGTACGCCTCCTTTAGTAGGCCCGACAGCATCATTATGCTGAGAGCGGTAGCCCGTAAATACTTTTACCGATCCGTTATCCATTTTAACTGGAATACGAACCGTCATCATGCGCAGCGGTTCTTTCAACAAATGATACATTTCTTCACCATACCCTAGTTTTTGAAGCGCTTCTTGAATAACGGTTTGAGTAGATAAAAATAAATTAAGTGATTCCTGTTCTTGCTGCTGTTCTTTTTTTAATTCACTAGCTGTTTTTGTAATGGACATTCTGTTCACCCCATATTAATCATTGAAATTTCTCAATGATTTAATATGCAATTCCTGTGCCAATTTCGGCGGTTTTACAACGCTTTTATTTTATAAATATTCTGCATTAGCACGCCTTATATTCCCTGCATAGGCTGATATTAGTATATACTTAAAGAAATAAGACAAACTATTTATACTGAAAAGGAGGAAAGTGCTATGTTACATGAAAGAAAAGAACAAGAGCGAAACAATCACTATATAGAATGCTGTTCCATCTGTGGAGAAAGGCTAACATCTTTTCAAGAAAAAGAAATCTTCACATGCGACAGCTGTTTTGAACAAAAAGTCAACGATGTGCTTTCTGAGCTGTAATCAGGTACTCTATTTTTTAGAAACAGGTGTCACAATATTAAAGTTTGGATCAATAGAATCCTGACAAGACAAAAAGAAATCCCATTTTGATTTATCTCCTTGAACAAATATGACCGAGCTATAAGAGTGATCATTTGTAGTTGTTAGCCGGTATAAGGTATCTTGCCACATCGTTACCGTCACCTCAGCTTTCTTTCGCGTATCTCCAAGATACCTAAAGATTCCATGCTTAAGTTCTGTGAGAGCTACTTCATTACGATCGGGTATCACAAACAATATACGATAGTTACATGCGCCCGCCTTTAATCCATCTACGCGAATGCTAAATAGTTCTAAAATATTTTTCAAAGGAAGTGTATCCCATACTTCTTTTGTAATAATGTTGACTGGCAGCGGTATATTACCTAAACGAAGTTCTTTGGCTCCTGTTAAATATTCATTTCGCCAAGGACCAGATTCAGCTATATACCCTAATTGTTCAAGCGCGTCTGCGCATAAAAGTTTTGCCTTCACATGGTGAGGATCAGCGTAAATAACTTGTTTGGTCACTTCAGCTACCCATTGATAGTCGCCTTGTTGAAAACAGCGCTGTGCTTTTTGGACAATGTTGTCCGCTCCGCCCATATACTCTACATATTTCTTAGCTGACTCTTCAGGAAACAGTTTATTTAAATCTACAGGATTGCTGTTATACCAGCCCATATAGCGCTGATAAACCGCTTTTGCGTTATGGTTAACCGTTCCATAAAAGCCGTTTGTATACCACTCGTGAGATAGGGTTTCCGGTAGCTTCATCATTCGGCCGACGTGGTCGATGGTATAGCCTTGATTCATCAGCCTTAATGTTTGGTCATGAATATATTGATAAACATCTCGTTGATTTTCGATATATGTGATGCACGACTCGTTTCCGAACCTTGGCCAATTATGTACCCCAAATACAGTTGTTAGTTCTTGGCCAAATAAATCGATTGCTTGCTGCAAGTATTTTGCCCACGCTGCTGCGTCTCTTACTTTTGCTCCTCTAAGGGTATAGAGGTTGTGCTGAGTGGCCGTACAGTTTTCTGCAATACAAAGAGCCTTTTCACTAGGAATATAGATGTTCATTTCAGCAGGCGCCTCCGTCCCTGGCGTAAGCTGAAACTGAAATGAGACGCCGTCAATTTTCTTACTTACATAAGAATGATGTTCGGAAGGGTGAATTTCTTCTATTCCTTTAATAAGCGTGATTGTTCCAAATGAAATTTCTTTTCCGATGCCGTTGTCAATTAAGCCTTTTTCATCGCGTCGCAGTCGAATACCGTACATGTATTGACTTCTTCGTGTCATTGCTGTTGCCGCCGTGACGTTTTCATCAATAACCGCATCCATAAATCCAGCAGGAGCATAAACTTTACTAGTTTTATTTTGTGTTGAGTCAGGGAATATCCCTAGAACTCCGCCGTAATGATCTATATGCGAATGAGAGAAGATAACAGCTCTAACAGGACGCTTACCGCACTGCTGGTTTACTAGTTCAAGCGCTTTTTCTGCCGTTTCTTTGGATGTTAAGCAATCAATAACAATCCACCCCGTTTTCCCTTTAACAAATGTAATATTAGCCATATCAAAGCCTCTTACTTGAAAGATGTTTTCAGTTACTTGATATAAACCGGCTTGTACATTTAATTTTCCTTGTTCCCACAGTTTAGGGTGGACAGTAGCAGGTGTAGATTGTTCAAATAAAAAAGCGTACTTTCTTAAATCCCATACAGGATACAGCTGATTTTTTTTGAAAATCAGCGGAAAAGGTACGCGTACAAGGGCTTGGTCATCCGCAAGATTTTGTTCTGATTTCACTTGTTCCCAGTCTATTTTTTTATAAGTCTCAGCATTAGTCGCTGCAGTCTTTTGAGTAGCATCTTTTCGGTCAATCGTTAACTCCCGTTCATAATCAAACAGCATAACCCCCTCCTTTTTATTATTTTATGCGTAAAAATAAGACGAAGTACAAAAGAGAGAGAAAATAGAGTCAACAAAAAAGAAGATGCGCTTAGCACGCATCTTCTTTTTTATACTGAATGTTATGTTTGAATAGAATAGTCGAGTATTCTGTCTGAATTAGACAGCCTAGCACTTAGTATAACGATTGTTTACCAATGTTCCTTTTGTAATTAAAGCAAATCTTCCTTCTAAGGTGCTCAATACGTTTCTTGAAGTCGCTGTAAAACAATGCATGTGTACAGTCTCTCCTTTCCTGTATTGGCCTTACATAGAATATATACCCGGGGAAAAATGATTAAAACTTGATTTGGGTATTTTTTCAAAAATAATAATAAATCCATTCCGGTATTTTTTCAAAAATAATAATAAATCCATTCCGGTGTTTTTTTAAGAGAACGTTCCCATTTAGGGATTTCATCTATTACTGTTTTGGTTAATCTGCGGCTGTTTGTTTTATCTTCATTAATTTCTCGTTCTATGTGTGCAATCATCTCGCGATCATAAATAAGATAGCTCGCTTCATCATTTAAATAAAAACTTCGGGGATCCCAGTTGGCTGTGCTAATATTGGCAATCGTATGATCGATGACCATTACTTTTCCGTGAAAAAACCCCTTTTTATATAAGAAAATTCGAATACCTTTGTTTAATAGTTGCTCTGTTTTAGGGTAACTAGGCGGTTTAGTGAACCACGCATCAGTATTGTCCGGAAGTATAATATCGATTAAAACGCCTTTTTCTTTTGCTGAAATAAGTGCATTCATTAAATGTTCACTTGGAATAAAATAAGGGGTAGCAATGGTAAGCTTTACTTTGGCACGGTTGATTAGATCAATCATCTTTTGCTCAAGTTCTTCTCCAGTTGAAAACAATAGCTGATAGTTTGCTCCGTGAGAGCGAGCGATAGGAACTCGCTGAGGAGATATATGTTGTCCCGTGTCTTCTTCCCAATCTTTCAAAAATTGCTTTTCAATTTCAAAAATACCTTCTCCTTTAATTCGCAAGTGGTAATCACGCCAATAGCCCAATTTTTTATGCTTCCCTAAGTATTCTTCTCCTATATTAAAACCTCCGAGATAGGCTTCTTGGCCATCTACTACGACAAACTTTCGATGATTTCGATGATTAATGCTATAAAAAAAGTGCTGCCTGCTTGCTTTTCGACTAAAGGTAAACTCAACTCCATTTTTCTTAAGATCATCTATGAGTGTTCGGGAGAGATCGTTTCCTCCAAAACGATCTACAGAAAGTTTAACCTTTACCCCTTCAGCTGCTTTCTCTTTCAATAGCTCAAATAGCTTCATGCTGATGTTGTCCGCTCGAATAATAAAAAATTGAATGTACACGTACTTTTTTGCTTTTTTAATATCCTCAAATAAAGTAGGATATAAATTACTTCCTTGTGTATACAGCGCTATCTTTCCTTGGTAAACAGGCGTTTCGATAAGCGGATGTACGCGAACATAAGCGTTATAGCCTTTTTTTACGTCCCATTGAAAAAACAAACACAAACAAAGCCCGCATACTAAAATAAACAGCATTTTTTTAACCATACTGTACTCCTGATTCGTCTAATATGTATATATAGGCTTTGAAGGTTTGTTTTATTTTATATGAGGAAATGTATGGGAATATAAAACGTGTAACACGAAAAGCTTAATCATGTTTTGATTAAGCTTTTGTGTACTTCGCTAGCATTTAGTAAATATAGTCCTTATACAAGTCAGACTGAATAACCTTTTTATAAGCGAGACCGTGTTTCTTAGTAAGAGATTTCACCTCATCTACACAGCTTTGAGCGCTTCTTGGCGATACGTAAATATCGTTGATAAGCTGATGTAAATTACATGTAAGGAGGTTGCCATGCTCGTGAGAAAACTCATACGATCTTTTTTCGAGGATATCCATTCGTTTTTGCCATTGATTTGCGGAAATACCTTGAATTTCGAATAGCTTTTGCAGCTTCCAAGCGTGTATACGACTTGCTACAATAACAAGCCTCAGTTCATTTTCATGCTGGTAGGATTTGCGCTTGTAAAATAATGTTTCATATACAGAGTGGCTGATCATTTCTTTTTGGAAGTCTATGTACTGCACTTTTCCAGAGAAGATTTTATAGCGTAAATCTTTAATACTGCATAATAAATTTTCATAGGTTGTTTTAATAGCTACGCCATCATTCCCCTTTAAATATAGATCCCACATTCCAGCGGCTTCGTAATCATTGATATGCCAGGATGAAACAGCAGAAAATTCATGGATTTTTCTTATATAGGTTCTAGAGGTACGGTTATGACGTTCGCCTTTTTTTCTTAACTCTTCTATGTTCCACATCGAAGAGCATCCTTCAAGGGGGTCTGAAAATGCATCAGGTTTTGCGAAAAAAAGCGCATTGGTTTCTAGTAAATCTTGAAAATCAGCCAGCGGCATAAATCGCCATACCGTCGGATTATTGTGCACCTTATAGCGTTCATCATAATCGTCATAGCTAGATTCGAATCTTTTGGCATATTCATACGCTTTCTCTCTATAAGCTAAATCCATTGGTTTTCCTCCTCTGAATGCATATTCATACTTGAATTATAGCACTTAATTGTTGTAATTTTCAAAATTATCCACCTGCATTAAGTTCTACTGTTATCAGAAAAGAAGACACACCTCAACATCTACAGCGTGTCTTCTTATTTAATGAAATGAATGTTTTGCTTAACACTTTCACTTTCTGGCTGATTTAATTCCAATAAATAAATTTCATCCGCTCGAAAATCTGTATTCTTCATTTCTTTTTTTAAGGTACGAATAAAGGCAGCTGAACTTTTTCCATAGGCTTCAAAATAATGAAACGTGTGTACAACAAATAAAATGGATGCGCCACTATAATCTTTTTTGCTCTTTTTTTGAATGTTCTCTAGCACTTTTTCTATATACTCTTCCACAGAACCTTCCGTCTGGATACGGGGTAGAGCAAAATTTCCTGAATTGACCCTCTGTGCATCTTCAAATTCCAGTTTCCCATCTTTGTAAGAAGTAATTTCAATTCGTTTTTCAGTACCATCCGGCTGAATAATTAATCCGTCGTATCCTTGACTTCCAATAATAAGCTTCAATTTTGAATTCCTCGGACAATAAGAAGATTGGCTGAAGCAATAAAGCGGATAAAACTCTTCAAAAAACTTTTTGAAACGCCCTTTTTTAAGTCTGGCTAATTTTATATACTCTTTGTTTTGATGAATCATTTGCTGCGTATGTTCAAAATACTGTTTCATTTCTTCTTGCGTTCTGTACAGATCAAGATCTTTAAATAATTCATCCATCTTTTTCACCTTCAATCCCACCAACTAAAAAAGTCTTCTTACTTAGTAGATACATATTCATAAATGTGTGTGACAATTTTCTTTTTTTAAAGATATAGCTTTTTTAAAACAAAACGTGCACACTTTTCATTTTTTTGCATATCCTGTTATTCGTGCGTTCAATCATGAGCGTACGTTTCAGCCTTTAGTTGTAAAAGATAAACCGTAAAGTTACAGCTGATAGCCGATGATATGCGTCTGCTGATTTCATAAACTATAACAAACAGGAAACTTAACAATAATTGAGGTGTTGGAAATGTTTGATAATGATTACGTAGTTAAAACCATTCACGATTTACATGTAAAACGTACAGAAAGTCAATTAAAAGTTTTATTAACTTATTTTTTCCATAAAAAATAACACGTATTTATAGATGGTAATATATAGTCAGTTGTTACTTGATGTTTTTTATAAGAAGAATAGTTTGATACAAATAAAAAGGAATAGTGGGTAATCCACTATTCCTTTTTTTACTATACTTGCAATTCCCGAATCAGTTCAGCAAGAATTTTAATGCTTCTATCGATATCTGGTAAAGAGGCATAGGCGTAAGAAAGCCGAAGATAACTGCCGGTTTCTTGTGCATAAATACTTCCAGAGTTAAGCAATATCCCTCTTTTTAAAGCACGAGAGTATAAAGATTTCATTAAAATAGAAGGTTGAATATGCACCCATATAAAAAAGCCTCCTTCAGGATTCGTCCATGTTGCTATATCTCCTGCGTATGTTTCCAAAGCATTCAGCATCACTTTTCTTCTTGTTCGCAATTCCGTTCGTACAGTTTCCATATGCTGTTGATATAAGCCATTTTTAAACCATTCTGCTGCTACTCTTTGAGATAATGAGCTAGATCCATAATCTGTTTGCATTTTAATATCCGCCAAACGCTCAATGACTGGTTCTGGGCCGACTATCCATCCGATCCGTAATCCCGGGCTTAGTGTTTTAGAAAGACTGCTAACATATAACACGTGTCCATTTTTATCTAAAGCTTTTAATGGCAGCGGAGGCTGTTTATCTAGCCATAATTCGCGGTATAAATCATCTTCAATAATAGGAAGCTGATGTTCCTCACATCCTTTCAACAAATCGTAACGCCTATTTTGTGACATTAATGTTCCCGTTGGGTTATGGAAACATGGATTTGTATATAAAATAGCTTGCCCTTCTTGAGGGTCGGCGCGTTTTATAGCTGTTACTTTTATTCCTTCCTCATCCATAGCAAGGCCTTTGAGTTTCATTCCGGCTGATTGAAATACATGTAAGGAATATAGATAAGAAGGTTTTTCGAGCAAAACCGAAGAGTTTCTTTGCAGCAGTCCAATTGAAATAAGCTGAAGAGCTTGAAGAGCGCCGGAAACAATTAAAATAGAATCTGGAGAAGATTCAATCCCTATTGTTTTCATATATGCACTTAATTCTTTTCGTAAAGGAAAATACCCCTTTGGTTCTTCGTATCCTAGAACCTCCATATTTTCTGCTACTTTTTCTACGGCGTATTTCATTTTGTTTTTAGGAAATATGTCAGGTGAAAGCTCTCCTTTGCTTAATTGAATAAGGTTTGAGTTAAATTCGGATTCATTAATATCTTGTACCATTGCTTGACTCGGATGATGCATGCCTGATTTCACATGAACATCCCAATCGGGCGGAGTTGTAGCCAAAAGTGTCCACGTATTATTTATAACGATGGTTCCCTTTCCCATCTTACCTTCAATTAAACCGTCCGCTGTTAATTCCTCTAATGCGGTGATGACCGTACTTCGGTTAACATCAAACATAGCAGCAAGCTTTCGCTGACTAGGAATTTTACTTCCAATCGGCCATTCTCCACGCGCAATTTTCTCTTTCATAAAATCAATGATTTGCTTGTATTTTGGATAACTCGAACTGTTCTCTTGATTCATACACGTACTCCTGTTTTTAAAGTGGTTGGGTTAATTGCTTTTAAACTGGTTGAAGACATTTTATCAAATGTTTATTAACATGGGAACCACAATAGATACTGGTTGGATTCAAAATGAAAAATGGAGATGAATAGGTATGAAATTAACGTTTAGTCTGGTGTTCTTACATATACTGATGATTAGCTTATGGGCTTCAGCATTTCCAGTTATTCAAATAGGGCTGGAATCGTTTTCTCCTCAGCACCTCGCTTTTGTTCGGTTAAGTATTGCTTCTGTAGTGCTGTTAGTTATTGCAATAGCCACACGCATGCCCTTGCCTGACATAAAAGATATTCCACTTCTTTTAGCTCTCGGTTTTTTAGGTTTTGCCGTCTATCACACGGCCTTAAACATTGGAGAAAAAACGGTAAGTGCGGGTATTGCGAGTTTACTGATCTCGACTACTCCTATTTTTTCTTCGCTTTTAGCTATTTTTCTTTTTCAGGAGGAGTTCGGAAAAAGAAAATGGATTGGATCTGCAGTAAGCTTTGCGGGTATTGTACTTTTAACCTTCAGCAAAGAGAATTTTGTACACTCAGTTAATGGAATCTTACTGGTTCTGCTAGCTGCCCTTGCAGAAAGCTTCTATATAGTATGTCAAAAAAATTTATTAAAAAAATATGGTTTCCTTTCTTTTGTGACGTACAGTATTTGGGGAGCTACAATTTCTATGCTTGTTTTTTTACCTGGGTTAGAAACGGAACTTGCGTATATCTCTGTCAGATCAGCAATAAGCGTGATATATTTAGGATTATTTCCAACCGTTATTCCCTATATGGTACTCGCTTATCTGACATCGCGTATAGGTTCTGCTGAGGCTGCCATCTCTCTTTACTTAACTCCTGCGCTGTCCTTTTTCTTAGCGTGGCTGCTTTTAAAAGATATCCCGAGTGCAGCTTCCATTGCTGGAAGCATCATTACGTTATGCGGCGTGTTGCTTACACATAGTAAAAGAGAGAAAGTTCACAATGCAAAGGTAATGCGTAGGGCTTAGGGAATTCTCTTAAATGCTATGTTTTTTATTTATATATTTTATTTAGAACATACTTTAATTTCTTCTTTTTGCAGTTTAATTAATAATTAATATAAAAAAGCGCCTTTCTTTAATGTTTGAAATTTAAAGAAAGGCGCTTTTTTATGTAGTTTCTAATTCTGCTTTTATTTTCCCAGCCACTGCGTGAGTCAGCTGCTGAAGATCGTAAATCTCTTCTCCTGAAAGTACTACGTGTCCGTTTAAAACGTGGTTATGTTTATATGCTCGATACGTCACTTCAATACTTTTTATCGCACGCTCTACTTCATCATTCACCATAATGCTTTCATAGTGATAGGATAGTGTTTCAATTCGAATCTGCGTATTTTTCATATTCATTCACCCTCCATGAGCCATTGACTAAAAATATGACTGTTAGAGGTCGACTATACATAAAAACTTTTTTGTTATCACCTAATTTGTTATTTAGAACATATTTTAATTACTTAATTGATGTCTGCTCTTCTTTTTTTATAAAATCTCAAAATAAACCCCTACTCTTCAGAGCGGGGGTTTATTGCTTGTAGTACCAGCCTTTTTTATCTAAAAATTGCTTAACTTTTACAAAATCCAGTCCAGCTGCTGTGAGTTCAGCTGACGGATTACCTATTGCATGTACGTTTAATTCACTGTCAATTCCTTCATTTTTTAAGAAAGCACGAAACTCTGTTTCCATGTCTTTACTTAATCCGCCTGTTTTAATTGTAACTGGGATAGGTTCTACGTCTTTCATTTGCACGAATCCGCCTGGAACAGCCCATGCTGCACTCGTATAGCCATATACGCTAAATACCGTGCCTTTTTTTATAGTTCTGAAATTCTCTGTTACATTCGCATACTTGTAGACTCCAATATCCTTCTTCGCTTTTACTTGAAAAGAATATTTATCTCCGAGTGAAGTAACCTTTGGTAATGATTCTTCTATAGAATTACTTACACCCTTAAGCAATTCCATCATTTTAGCTAATGTTTTCTCATCAGCTTTTCCAGTTGACGTTAATCCATACTTTTCTTGAAAAGCTTTAACAGCTGCAACGGTTTCATTTCCGTATTGGCCATCGGTTCCTTGCTGGGAAAGCTCAAATCCTAATTTAGTTAAGTTTTGCTGCAGTTCTTTTACAGCTAGTCCGCTATCACCTTGCTGCAATTGTGCTGATGGCTGATTATTTTTCACCACCGTCACGCCTGTGTTAATACTATTAAAGAAATCCAGATCCATTTCATTGATATCAACATTGCCTTTAATCCCGTTTACTTTTCCTTGATCTGTATATTGAAACATAGACCATCTATCCCAAATGGCCGTATCACCTGGATTAGTAAATCCCTTGGAACGGTTACTTCCACTGTAACGAGCTATCCATAGCGGATATCTTGCCACGGCGCTTGTAAAATTGGATTTAATAAAACTATACCCGGTGTAAAGAATAGGCGTAATGCTTGTTTTCCTTTCAATATATTCCATCCATCTAACTGCAAAGGCTGTGACCTGCGCTTTTGTTTTCCCTTTATTTTCTTCCAAATCTAAGCAATGAGGCAAATCAACCTTCATGCTGCCTAATTTATTTAAAAAGAAATTAACTTCTGCAATAGGATCATTATCAGCATGAGCAAAGTGATAAAAGCCTACACGTAGACCTGCATTTTTTGCTCCTATATAATTATCATATGATTTTTTATCTAAGAAGGTTGTACCTTCTGTTAATTTAATATACGCGCCTTTTACCCCATCCGACGCCACTTTTGCCCAATCAATTGTTCCGTTGTGATGAGAAACATCAATGACCTTAATATTTTGATTATTACGGTTTTGCATTGCTATCACTCCTTCATACAAACTATGAATAAAAAAGGAAATGGCAACTGATACAGGCCTATTAAATAGATATTAGGCTTTATAAAAAACCGTACAATAAGAAGGGCTTTTGGTAGCCTTACCTTATTATAAGAAATGAATTTGTGCAATTTCATAACGTTAGGAGAGCTATATTCGTTTATACTAATAATATGAATATATACTATATAAAAAATGGAGGAATATGATGTCTTTAATAAAAGAAGCACGTAGGTATGCAGAACATGCTCATACCGGCCAAGTGCGTAAGCTGTCTGATAAACCTTATATCGTTCATCCTATTAACGTAGGTAATATTTTAGAAAAAGCAGGTTTTAGTGAAAAAGTAATAGCAGCAGCTTATCTGCATGATGCTGTAGAAGATACAAGTGTAACACTCGAAGAAATTGTACAAAGATTTGGCTTAGAGGTAGCGGAGATTGTTGAAGCTCATACAGAAGACAAATCCAAAAGCTGGGAAGAACGTAAACAGCATACAATTCAAATTGTGAAAACTGGTTCTCTTGAAGTGAAATCTTTAATTGTAGCAGATAAATTAGACAATTTACGGTCTTTAAAAGAAAGCTACGATCAGCAAGGAGATACAATTTGGAATAGTTTTAAAAGAGGATTCGAAAAACAGAAATGGTACTACGAGTCCATCAGCAAATACGCTGAAAAAGGATTGGAACCAAGCCAAATTCCAAGTTTTTTTAATACGTACAAACAAGAAGTAAATGATTTTTTTAGAAGTTAATATTCATATGAAGAAATTAGAAAACACTGAAAATAACTATTGCGAACGTGCGTCATACGTATTAAAATATAGTAGAGTCAACAGGCAATAAAGACTCTACATAAGCGGGACTGTAGTTCAGTGGGAGAATACTTGTCTGGCAGACAAGGGGTCGTGGGTTCGAATCCCATCAGTTCCATAAAACCAGTCGTATCAAGAGTTTAAAATACTTTAAAACTCTGCCGGATGGAATGGATGCAATGCTATTTCATCTGACCTCTTCATGATTTCCATGAAGAGGTTTTTTATTTTCTTTTTACGATTGATCCCCATGATTTTTATGATTATTCTTTTCACTGCTCCTGCTGACAATTTCTCTAAGTTCGCCCTCGTCGCCTTTTGCATTAATGATTTCAAAAAGCTGATTCAGCCCTTCACTTGTTTCGTCGTTTGGTTCTTTGCTCATTTTATCCCCTCCTTTTGCTTTTAGGGTGCCCATCTTTTTCGCATTGTTTCATGTAAAAAGTAATTTATCAATATTAATCGATCGTAAAAGTATACCTTTACGACCCTTATACAATTACTGTTTATACAGATATACTCAATCAATTCTTTAAATTTTGCAGGGTTTTATAGGGTTTCTAATACTCATCTATAATAAAATGATCATCACAAACTTCGTTAAAATCGTTCTCTTCTTGGAGATCTCCTTCTTTATCTTTAGATATCTCGGTTTCTTGTGTAAATAGTCTAAAAAGCTTGTTTAACATTGTTTCACCTCGTGTCTTTCATTAATACATTCAGTATGATTCATTTATATGAAGCCAGTATGAATTGAAACGTAAGATAATGTGAATGTAGACATGAACGTGAGATGTTAAGCATGCTTATATCCTGGACAAAAAAGTTACTTCATTCTACTTATGTATTATCGCTTTGCTTCTTGAGTCCTCAACTTCTTTAAATACCGTTCAAATCGCTTGCGTAATCGGAATTATACCTTTGCTTGTTTTTCTTTAGTTATATCCACAATCAAACGAAAAAACGCAAGCTATAAAAAAGAACTTTGGATGCTACTGCAAAGTTCTTTTCATAAACACTTACCGTTTGTTAAGAACTGTATTAAATATGAAATAGCTCATACACTTCTCATACAATCGCTAAGACCTATTCAGTTAACAGTCCTTCTTACGTTTTTTCTCAAACCATCCATATGCAATTTCAGCTTCAATTTCTTTATTTCCTGGAGAAACTAAGAAAATAACGTATGAACCGTTGTTTGGAAAGATAAATTTGCCGTCTTCATCACTTACTAATGTACTTTTCGGCGGAACAACACGGTTAAATACGTTTACCCCTTTAGTAGGAAAGCCTTTTACCATTTCTGCAAATTTAATTTTCCCTTTTGGTTTTGAACGTAGTGTAGTATTTGCTGGACTCACATTATCTGAAGTTGTTCCTTTTCCAGGCGGGATAGAGTTAAACCAAATTTCAGCAGTAAAAGGTTCGTTGGAATAGTTAGTGATAGTAAAAGCATTCACAAATAAATCTACTCCAGAGCCGGAAGGGTTAACTAACCCGCCCCAAGCATTTCTATTTCCACCGAAACGAATAGGCTCAGTTTGTCCAACAAAATAGTCTCCTTTTAACGATTGATATAAAGGATTAGGTATATTCACCGCTTTAATATACGGTTTGTTCGACTCGTAATTTGACATACAATCATCTCCTTTTTGTATTATATTTTATGAGTTTTTTCTGTAAATACTTGGACACATGCATATATAAATATATTTAATCTTTATATAAATGCAAAAAGATAGACCCGGTACTGAGTCTATCTTTTCCTATCGCTTTTACAAAAAAAATTTCCTCTTGGCCCTTTCCTTACTAATGCCCTCGTCGACTGCTGGCGTATAAACGGATTGTTTTTTGACTTTATATTCCGATGCTTTTTTAATCCGTCTACTATCCCTTCTTAAAGTAGTAATCACCTATTCTTTTGTAGTCATAAAATGAAGAATCCTTACCTTTTTTTCACAATACTCAATAATTTCATAACAGGTTGTGAGGATATCATGTCTAGACAGTTCTATTTCATCCAATACAAACTTTGAAAGCTGCTTTTGCAGAACCTCCAGCTTTTTGCTGTCTTCTTCATCGATCCACAGTCCTTCCGTAATACATACATCTGCTAGTTTGTTAATAGATTGAGCCGTCCAGTTTAAGCCGGCTGAAGAAACGGTTATTGTCAGTAAATCATTTTTTATAGCTAAAATAACCTGACACACATGGGTATAGGCATCAACTTTCTTTTGGATAAATGCTTTGCGAAGCTCTTGCTTGTATTGCTCTTTCGACACCGCTATAGCTACGACAGACGTAATGAAAGTTCCTGCCAGCGCGATGAGTGACCCTATCAAAATCCCTATCATTTCTCCTGACAAAACGTTCACCTCTTTAAAGGTATTTCTATATGCTATGGGAATGAAGGAAATGATATGAAGATAAGTACCATGTAAAAACAGCCCTAACTTAGAAAAGTTAGGGCTGAAACACTAAAATAGGATGATAACCAAATTAGATAATGCGACTTGTAATAATTCCTTCAATTTGACCAATTTTTTCTTCTAGCTCAGGCACAATCTCGTCACTTACTTGATTGTCAATATCGATCATTGTATACGCATATTCACCGCGGCTTCTGTTCACCATATCTGCGATGTTTAAATTGTAGTTTGAGAATACTTGCGTAAGTTGTCCTACCATATTCGGTACGTTGTGATGGAAAGCAGCTACGCGTTTTTTCCCAGTGTAAGGAAGAGATGCATTCGGGAAGTTCACTGAATTTTTAACGTTTCCTGTTTCTAAGAAATTTTTCACTTGACGTGCTGCCATTACCGCACAGTTTTCTTCTGATTCTTGAGTTGATGCCCCTAAATGAGGAATTGGCACAACATTTTTCATGTTCAAGACATTTTGATTTGGGAAATCTGTAATATATCGACCAACTTTTCCACTTTCAAGAGCAGCTTTCATATCTTCTTCGTTTACAAGCTCACCGCGTGAGAAGTTCAAAATATGAACATCTGGTTTCATGATGCTAAACGTCTCTTTATTGAAAACACCTTTTGTATCGTCCGTTAATGGAACGTGAACCGTAATATAGTCAGATGCTGCAAATAGTTCTTCTAGAGACATTGCACGCTGTACGTTGCGAGACAAATTCCAAGCTGTATTAACAGAAATGAATGGATCAAAACCAATTACGTCCATATCTAAATCAAGCGCGTCGTTTGCTACAAGAGCACCAATTGCACCTAAACCAATAACGCCTAATGTTTTACCTTTGATTTCTTTTCCAACAAACTGTTTTTTACCTGCTTCAACTAACTTAGGAATTTGATCACCTTGGCCGTCTAATCCTTTTGTCCATTCAACTCCAGCAAATAAGTTACGAGAAGAAGCCATAATTGTAGTTAAAACCATTTCTTTTACTGCGTTTGCATTAGCTCCTGGCGTATTAAATACAACGATACCTTGCTCCGTGCAAGCGTCCACCGGTATATTGTTAACCCCTGCTCCAGCTCGTGCAATAGCTTTTAAATTTTGGTCAAATGCCATGCTGTGCATGTTAAAGCTACGCACGACAATCGCATCTGGATTTTCGCTGTCGTTGTCAATTTGATAACCTTCTTGATTAAAAACATTTAGACCTTTTTGTGCAATGTTGTTTAATGTTTTGATTGTTTGTACTTTTTCTAATGTTAATGTGCTCATTTTGTACTCTCCTCTGATTATCATCGTAGTTTTACATGTTTTTACCTTTGGATAAAGGAACTTCATTTTTAATTTTTTTAAAAGTCTGGTTTTTTAGCCTACATGTCTGATAACTTCTATATCCTCTCCCCCTAAACAGAAAGAGGTAAGAGATATGTATTAATCCCTTACCTCTGCCCAGGCGAACGGCTACGTCACTATATGCTTCCTCACGGTTATCCGCGTTTCGCCAGTCACATATAGTCTTTGAAATTAAGTATATTCTAGCAAACTCTTTCAGAACGTTCAACCTTTTTTTAAAAGTTTGCTTTTTTCAGTCTAATTTTTAATCTCTTTGGTGAATCTCCTAATATATTGACAAATACCCTAATACATGTTAAATAAAAAGAGTGATTAGCACTCTATCTATTCAAGTGCTAATTATTTTGTAAGCCCTATTTGGAAAGGAGAACTTCTTATGTCAAAAAAAGAATTTAAAGCCGAATCAAAGCGATTATTAGAGATGATGATTAATTCCATCTATTCTCAAAAAGAAGTATTTTTGAGAGAACTTCTATCAAATTCAAGCGATGCAATTGATAAAATTTATTACAAAGCTTTAACAGACGACTCCTTGCGTTTTAACAAAGAAAGCTATTACATAAAAGTAACACCCGATAAAACTAACCGTACCTTAACCATTACGGATACTGGAATTGGCATGACGCAGGAAGAGCTTGAAAGCAGCTTGGGCACAATTGCGAGAAGCGGTTCTCTTGCATTTAAAAACGAAAATGAAACAAAGGATGGGCACACGATTATCGGCCAATTCGGCGTTGGGTTTTACGCAGCGTTTATGGTGGCAGATGTCGTAACCGTAATTAGTAAAGCGTTAGGCAGCGATGAAGCCTATAAATGGGAATCTACTGGTGCTGATGGTTATACAATCGAACCTTGCGAAAAAGAAACGGTCGGAACTCAAATTATTTTAAAAATTAAAGAAAATACAGAAGATGAAACGTATGATGAGTATCTAGAAGAGTATCGTTTAAAAGAAATCATTAAAAAGTATTCAGACTTTATCCGCTACCCGATTAAAATGGACATAACGGAAAAACGTCCTAAAGAAGGTTCTGATAACGAGCTAGAAGATTATACAGAAGAACAAGTTATCAACAGCATGGTACCGATCTGGAAGAAAAACAAAAATGAATTGACTTCAGAAGACTATGAGCAGTTTTATTCAGAAAAGCGCTACGGATTTGATAAACCGCTCACTCACCTTCATATTAATGTGGATGGAACGATTCGCTACAATGCCATTTTATTTATTCCAGAAAATAGTCCGTTTGATTACTACTCAAAAGAATTTGAAAAAGGGCTTGAACTGTATTCAAACGGAGTCTTAATTATGAATAAATGTGCAGATCTTCTTCCAGACTACTTTAGCTTTGTAAAAGGTATGGTAGATTCTGAAGATTTATCTCTTAATATTTCACGTGAAATTTTGCAGCAAGACCGCCAGCTTCAGCTGATTGCCAAAAACATCGGCAAGAAAATCAAAAACGAATTAAAAAGCTTGCTTAAAAACGAACGTGAAAAGTACGAGAAGTTTTATGAATCATTTGGCCGCCAGCTAAAATACGGCGTTTACAGTGACTTTGGCAGCAACAAAGATGTATTAAAAGACCTGCTTTTATTCTATTCTTCTACAGAGAAAAAGCTCGTAACACTAAACGAGTATGTATCGCGCATGCCTGAGGATCAAAAGTATATCTATTATGCATCAGGAGAATCGTACGACCGAATTGAAAAGCTTCCTCAAGCAGAATTGGTTGCAGATAAAGGATACGAAATTCTGTATTTTACAGAAGATATCGATGAATTTGCGATTAAAATGTTAATGACGTACGAAGAAAAAGAATTTAAATCTGTTTCGAGCAGTGACTTAGGGATTGAAGCAGAAGAAGAACAGCTCAATGAGTCTGAGGAAAAAGAAAATAAAGAGCTATTTGACTATATGAAAAAAGCTTTGGCGGGAAAAGTAGGAGATGTGCGCGCGTCTAAACGTTTAAAAACACACCCCGTTTGCTTATCAGCTGATGGTGAAGTAACGATTGAAATGGAGAAAATTTTAAGTGCTATGCCTGACAATCAGCATGTAAAAGCAGAAAAAGTGTTAGAAATTAACGTAAATCATGATGTATTCGCTTCTTTAAAAGATGCATTTGAAAATGACAAAGAGAAACTAGACCTTTATACAAATTTATTATATAACCAAGCTCTTTTAATTGAAGGCTTATCTATTAGTGATCCCGTTGAATTCACAAATGATATTTGTAAAATCATGATATAAAAATCAGGCGCAGAATCATTCTGCGCCTGATTATATGTATGGCATAATAAAAGTAGTTATATAGTAAGAAGCGATAAAAATGGGTACGGGCAGTTCTTCTGTTACTCTTATTGAGTGTTTTCCTTGTTTAAAATGAAAAAGGTCTGATTTAAACTCCGCGACTTTTTCTCTTTTTTGATTAAAAATACACGCTTCCTCTACGGCTTCATGACTGCTTAACATGTAGACGTTATTTCCCCATCTAATTTCTTGTGCTCCTTCGTTTTTAATTATTCCTTTACCTAATAGATCCCCTATTATTTTTCCATTTTCTTTTATCACCCACCGGTGTTTTTTCACGTGATCAATAAACACCGTTCTTCCTTCCCATTGAACTTGTACATGTACCTTTAAGCCGCAGGAAAAGATAGGAAACCAAGAAATAGAATCTAACACTGGAAGTCCATCACGAGTTAAAAAATCAATACTTTTAGTCCACATGTTTTTATGCACTCTCTTAAGTTGTCCGACATTTTCTCCATTTTCATTTGTAACTGCTACGGTCTTTCCCGCTGATTTAAAATAGGGAAGATAAAAGATATATTCTTGCATATAAGCCTCCAAAGATTCTGTACCTTATATTAACAGCATGTACATAGTTATGTTTCTATCTTTCATATATTTCGTTTGTTTCTTTTGATTTTTCCCTTTGTTTACATTGGTTTTGATTTTCTTTTAAATGCTTTAGTAAAGCAACAATCAAGAAACTAACAATCACAAGAAGAAGCCAAGAGCTAATTTTACTTATATGAACCATTGTCCACTGCTGCTGTTGATCTGGATACTGCCATGCTCCGAAAAATGTTGCGATATTTTCAGCGATCCAAATGAAAAAGCCAATCAGTACAAAAGACAATACTAAAGGCATGCGATATGTACGTTTGTTAACCGTAAAATATACAAAAGTTCGATAAAAAATAAGTAAAGTAAAAAGTTTTAAAAACCAGCGGAAGTCGTAAATAAAATGATGTGTGAAAAAATTAAGGTAAATAGCCATACTTAGTATACTGACAATCCACGTAGAAGGCCAATTCGTAAGCTTTAATTCAAGCCTTCTCCACACTTGGCACATGTAGCTGGCTACACTAGCATACATAAATCCGCTGTACAGCGGAACTCCCCAGACTTTAGTGAAAGCTTTTTCCGGATAGCTCCATGAGCCCATATGAACTTTGTAAAGTTCTAACATTAGTCCAATTAAATGAAATACTGCAATGACTTTTACTTCATCAAGCGTTTCTCGTTTAAACGCCACCATTAAAACTTGAGTTCCTAGACAGACTAATAAAATAAGGTCATATCTAGAAATAAACGGTACTTCAATTATTTTTGTCATAGCCAATGTCAGAAAAATAATAACAGGAAAAACGCAGGATTTTGCTTGTTCTAAACCAAAATAGATTAATTGCTTCATTGTAACATCCTATCTTTATAGTATTCTTTAGTGTGTTCACAGAAATGATTACCTGAAAATTATTGCAGATTTTTCAAATTTATTCAATAAGCATCTCCGCTGTTTTTGCAACTAAACTATCATATCCAGCGGAGATTCGTTTTCTCCGTTAACTTTTCAAAAAATCGGTTACTCTCTGTACATAGCGCTCTTTATCGTAAGATAAGTACAGATAACTGGTTAACTGTACAGGCTCTCCAAAGAAAAAACGTTCATACAGTGTTTCCCTTGTGCCAAACGGACTCATAGTTAAGTCCCATGCTAGCCGAAAAAGCTTAATTCGATCTTCTGCTCCTCTTGATTTAGCTTGCAAATAACGCGTAATATCTTCTTTAACCAACGAGCGGCACGTATTTTCCGTTGGTATTGCCATTAGTCCGCTTGCACCTAAAAGCTGGATAATCTCTGTAAAGGTAGGATATGTTTTTGAAAATATATTTGCGGCAATACGAAGTGTAGTTTCATTCGGACGCATGTATCCCCATGTATCAATCTCCGCTTCTTCTTCTGCTTTCATCACGAGAGCTTTCATCGTTTCTAACGCAATAATAAGCTCTGTTGCTTTTTCTCGTACATGCGGATAGTCCGTAATGTTAATGGTTTCAATCAGAGATTGTATAATTCCTAATACAAACTCTGTTTTGACAATTCTCCTTGAAGTTACTTGATGCAGTGCAAAAGCTGAGAAGGAACTAGAAGCAAGGAATGTATTTGATACGTCTACATTTTCATAGAAAAACACGCGGTTCCACGGTACTAATACATGGTCAAAGACAACAATTGTATCCATTTCTTCAAATCTAGAACTTAATGGATAATCAAACGTCGAATCTTTTCCTGCAAATGATTCTCTACAAATAAATTTAATTCCTTTTGTATTACTTGGAATCGAAAAAGCAAATCCTTTTTCTTTTCCTTGAATGCCCGCTGAAGACAGTACGAGCAGCTCATCCGTCATGCCACCCTGTGTAGCAAGCAGTTTCGCACCTTGGATAACGATTCCCTCATTGTTTTTATCAACTATTTTTGCTGCTATCGGTTCATCGTTTTGCTCGTAATAAAATTGGATTCGATTGACTTGAGGATCGATGAATGTATGAGTGAGCGATAAATCGTGCTCTCTCACATATTCATAATAAGAAATGATGTTTTCAGGAAAGCAATTTTCTTCTCCTCTCAGGAGTTCTGCAGAGGATGCAAAAGCCATCAATACAGTATTCATATAATCTGGACTTCTCCCCATCATACCGTGAGTTAAGCGAGCCCACTGCTGAGTCATCTCTCGTCTCTTTTTTAACTCTTCTTTTGTTGTAGGCTGTAAATAAGATGTACCAAAAAAATCCTCGGAATCCGGAGATTGGTATGTCATGATATCTTTAATTTTTTTATCATGCTGAAGATTATAAAGTTTAGCTTGACTGTTAATGGCTCCTTTAAAAGCCGGATGTTCTGATATATTGCCTGTTACGAGTTTGCCATCAACCCATACATTTGCTTTTAATTGATTGATTCTCTCTACGTATTGCTTCCCATTAATTGCTGACATACTCCCACTCCCAGACTTTCGATAAATATTTTCACCTATTGCATTTTTATCATATTACGATGTCTTTTCCATGTTTCCTTCATACATCACAGCTTTGCGCATAAAAAAAAGAAGGTCACAATAACCTTCTTTTTTTATGATTTATTTATATTGAATATCATTTCTTAGGGATTCAACTTTACTTAATGCTTGGTCAATATCAGGCTCTTCAACATTAAAGTGAGCAAGTGCATCGTGAAGATGCTTAGCAATTGCATTAAAATGTTCGGGCTGAATATTCATATTTGCATGCGCTTTGGACATCGACTTTCCTGAATATTGATTCGGTCCACCTAAGGCAAAGCTTATAAACTTAGCTTGATGTCGACGTTGTTTATCCATATCCGTGTGCTCGAAAAAGTGACTAACTGTTTCGTCTTTTAAAACAAGCTCAGAATAAAAATAGTCTACTACTTTTTCAATCGCTTCTTGTCCGCCCACTTTTTCATACAATGTTTGTTCCAAAACAATTCCTCCTTTTGTACCTTTAACCATTATTACCCAATACAAGTATTCATATTCTTTGAAAGGCTTCTTTATGGGAATTCGTTATCGTCATGTTTTATTCCTCTTCCTCATAGTGAATAAAATGTAAAGGGAATGAGCGCAGTGCAAAGGAGTTGTAGAAACTGCATTTAATATCTATCGTTACTGGTCTGAATCATTACATTTTGATAAGTGCTGGTCTAATATACGTAAGTATAAGCCGGTAAGCCTTTTACTCCTACTCGGCATGAAAAAAGAGAGCCGGCAGCTTCTTCGTATTTTTCTTCTTCCTTAGCTGTGGTGATAAATAAAGTTTGTAAATCGTCTCCTCCAAATGTACAGCAGGTTACATTGGAAACAGGAAGATGAATAGATTCTATAATTTCTCCTTTCTCTGGATCTACACAAATAACTTTCGAACCTCCCCAAAGCGCTACCCACAGTCGGTCGTGCTCATCAATTGTCATTCCATCAGGAAACCCGTCTATATCTGAAAGGTCAATCACCACTTTTTCATCTTCGAGCCTTGTTGTTTCTTTAGAAAATGAATAAGACATAATTTTATTTTTTGGGGAATCAACCAGAAAGAATTTGTCTCCTCTTCGATTCCAAGCTAGCCCGTTTGACACGCTTAATCCTTCTTTAGCACTCTTAATTACACCTTTTTCATCTACTACGTACAGCTGGGCTTTTCCTTCTTCATCTTCTTCACTCATCGTGCCAATCCAAAAGCGATTATATGGATCACATTTCCCGTCATTAAAACGCATGTTTTTTTCAAGAGTATCTAAACGGATATACTCTTCATGATTCTTTTTGTTTTTATCCACTAAAAGCAGCTGATTACGAGTGGAGACGACCAATTTTGAATGATTGGTTGTAGAAACGCTTGTAACAACTGAAGGAAGATCCATATCTTCTAATGTTGTCGTTTTTGGATCGTACGTAAGAAGTTTTTTATCTAAAATGTCTACTAGCACTAATCTTTGATTTTCTTCATCCCATAGGGGTCCTTCCAGTAAACGTCCATCGTACTTTTTTTCAATTTTCGCTTCCATTTTCAAGCTCCTTTGTTGTTTTTATGTACAACCGTTTTTTAATCGCTTTCTAAAAAATATTCCTTTAAGTATGCAAAACAAAAAAACAGGAATATGTTTCCTTTTTATAAATACCCGTTGCATAACCTTCTCTAAACACTAGGTTATTCTCTAAACACTAGGTTACAAGAGAATCTTTTCATAAAAAAACAGCACGCTGTATATAGCGTGCTGTTTTTTTATTATAAAGTTACGTGTTCGTTTTCTAACTCTTTAACACGTGCTGCAAATTCTTCTTCTGTTAAACCATGTTCTTTTACATAGCGGTTACGGGGACTTACTCGGCATTCATGTGAACAAGCGCGTAAATATTTGTGTTCGTTTTCTTCAGAAGCTAAGATTTTCTTATTGCATTCTGGGTTTGAGCAGTTAACATAACGTTCGCAAGGCTCGCCGGTAAAGTGATCCTTCCCGACAATCACATGCTCTTTTTGGTTAACTGGTACGCTGATGCGCTCATCAAATACATAGCACTGACCATCCCATAGTTCACCTTGTACTTCTGGATCTTTTCCGTATGTTACAATACCTCCGTGAAGCTGGCTTACATCTTCAAAACCTTCTTCAAGAAGCCATCCAGAGAATTTTTCACAGCGAATACCGCCTGTGCAGTACGTTAAGATTTTTTTATCTTCAAACTGATCTTTGTTGTCGCGAATCCATTCAGGAAGCTCACGGAAGTTTTGAATATCCGGACGAACAGCTCCTCGGAAGTGGCCTAGATCGTATTCATAATCGTTTCGTGCATCGATTACGACCGTATTTTCATCTTGCATCGCTTGATAAAATTCTTTTGGGCTTAAGTAATTACCCGTTACGCGAAGAGGATTCACATCTTCTTCTAATCGAAGAGTTACTAATTCTTTGCGGTGACGCACGTGCATTTTTTTGAACGCATGTTCATCTGCTTCGTCTATTTTAAATACAATACCTTCAAAACGAGGATCATTTTTCATCGTTTCCATGTATTTATCTGTTTGTTCAACTGTTCCTGATACTGTTCCATTGATCCCTTCAGCCGCAATTAAAATGCGTCCTTTTAGTTCAAGCTCTTTACAAAATGCCAAGTGCTGAGCTGTGAACTCTTCAGGGTTTTCAATTGGAGTGTACAAATAATATAGTAGTACTTGATATGGTTTTCTTTCAGTCATGTTGCTTCTTCCACCTATCTGTTTATATTTGCAAGATATAATGCATGTAGGTCGGTTATTGTGAACCGAATTGATGGTAACAATTCATTACTTAAAGGTACATTACGACAAAAACAACATCCTTTTTATGAGGATGCTTCTATCTAAAAAGTATTACAGTGAATGATTGTTTCAAAAACATACAGTATTTAAGCCTGTAATAGTATAACATATCAAGGCGAACACTTCTAGGATTTGTTTTTTTATGAACATTTTCTTGCGGAGATACGTTCTACCTGAGCTTTTCTGCGCATACATGATGAGATATGAACCTTTGAGATTGGAGGCGGAAATGATGCCTTTTTATACATTAAAAGACGGTGCAACTTTATACTATGAACAACAAGGGGAAGGAACACCTATTATTTTCATTCACGGAGTTTGGATGAGCAGTCGTTTTTTTCACAACCAGCTTTCTTTTTTTTCGAAACAGTATCAAACTATTCTTTTGGATTTAAGAGGACATGGAAATTCAAGTCATACTCCATATGGTCACACAATTTCCACTTATGCTCGCGATGTGCATGAGTTTATAAATAATAATCGATTAAAAGACGTCATATTAGTAGGCTGGTCGATGGGTGCTTTTGTTGTGTGGGAATATTTGAAACAATTTGGTGAAGAAAATGTAAAAGGGAATATTATTGTAGATGAAATGGCTTCAGACTTTAAATGGTCAGACTTTCCAATCGGTGCATTTGATTTACCTGCCCTTATTTCGCTTATGCAAGGTATTCAGCTTGATCGAACAAGTACATTAGAAAGTTTTATTCCGCTTATGTTTAAGGATGAATTAACTGAAAAAGATAAACATTGGATTATGAAAGAAGTAACGAAAATGCCCGAGTCGATAGCTAGTGCTATTTTGTTTGATCAATCCATTGTGGACTATCGAGAATTCCTCCCGTTTATTACAATTCCTACTTTACTGTGCTTTGGAAAAGAAGAAAAACTCATTCCTGTAGCGGCTGGAAGGCATATTCAAAAGCTGGTTTCAGGTTCTGTACTTGAAGTTTTTGAGAACAGCTGCCACTGCCCTTTTCTAGAAGAAAGCGATCGGTTTAACAAAGTTGTGAGTGATTTTATCGAGCGTATCTAATTTACAACAAAAAAAGAATTGCCTTGTTTCTAACGGATTCGGTTGATAGAAAGAAGCATAAGTTAGAACTACAAATCAGCAATATAAATGGTAAGTAAAAGCGCTCGAAAAAAATCCGAGCGCTTTTACACTTAATGTTCTCCGCCCTCATTGAACTTAACTCTTTTACAGTTTGAGGCGATAACTTATAAGAATATCTTTTGGTTCAAAACCAACTTTCATATATACTCGATTTGCTTGACTATTTGCTCTATCAACGGTTAGTTTAATTTCATTAATTTGTGGAAATGAAAACATCTCTGTTAAAACTTCCTTTAACAACCTCGTTCCTAGACCTTGACTCTGAGCATTCTTTGAAACACCAATATACTCCAATGAAGCCTCTCGCATTTCAGTATCGACTTCAAAGTACGCATAGCCTTGCAACTCATTAGACACATTTTTAAGTATCTTTAACATATTTCTATCGTTAAGTCTCTCAATAATTGTTTTTCCATCATAATAAGTATTTTGAAACATTGCGTTATGCAGCATTTCAAATGCTTGAAAATCACTATGTTTAAATGGCTCGCTTTTCATTTCAATAACTTTATCAAAATTTTGTTCTTTAATTTCTAAGATCAAGTGTTCACCAGTCTTTTTTGCTTTTATTTCATTCATAAATACTTGTTGCAGCTCATTTTCTTCATTGATAAAAAAATGAAATTTTTGAATCAAAGGATTTTCATTAACTAACTGTTTCCATAATTGAGATTGCAAATAAATAGAAGATGTTTTATTAAAAGGTCCCCACACTTCTGCTACCGTTTCTTCGATATCAAATCCAATAGCCGCTAAAATTTCTCCTGTCCTATTTCTAGCGATTAAAAATTTAATATCACCCTCGTCACTAATAAAATCTTCTTTTAATGTCTGGTAGATTTCTTCTTCTTTTTCACCACAATAACCAATATGTGATGTTTTCTGACTATTTGTTTCTGATAGAAATCGAGATAATTCACCGAGGTTATTTGGTTTTTCTATAATAGCATCCATAACACTATCCCCTTCTTTAACTCCAATTTAGTGTCGTGTTCGTTCCTACTTCAAGCTATCCCTGCTTATTAACCTCTTTTACCTTCCTAGTTTGAAATTATTATTCTATATGATATTAATTAATCTCAACACAAATAAGGTAATGAAATCTCGCGTCCGTCATAGGCAAAGCTTACGTTTTTATCTAAAAGCATCTCAGCGTGCTTTGGGATATCAATATCGTGTGATAAATGAGTGAACACCATGTTTTTTGCCTGTAACTTCACTTTAATCTCCATTGCCTCTGTCACATCATATACGGATCTTTTTTCTTTTTGAAGATATTCTTTCCAAAAAGATGTACCGAATATCAGTAAATCTAAGTGGTAAAAAGGCTCCCACTGTTCTTTTGTCACATTAAAAGAATCGGATACATACGCCCAGCGTGCGCCTTGTTTTTGATGAACCACAATGCCGTAGGAATGACCGTTAAATCCGTGATTCACTTTATGAAACGTAATGGCCGTTTCTCCGCTTTCCCACTTTAACGTGCCATTAAAGGTAAGCCCTTTTCTTTTTGCGAGATAAGGAAATCTTTTGATTAACTCATTGATGACTTCAGGCGCTCCTACGACTTCTGTACTTACATTATTCCAGTAGCATAAGTCGGCTAAATCCCCTAAACCAGCAACATGATCATTGTGAGGATGAGTAATAAACACGGTAGAAGGGATTTTTTTGTTATTGTATAAATGAAATTGATGTTTAAAATCAGGTGATACATCAATCAAACACACATTACCGTCCAGTGTGAACTGTGCACTAGGTCTTGTGCGCTGATTTAATGGATCTTTTTGCGCGCATACTTTACAGTCACATAATAATCGAGGCACTCCTTGAGCATCGCTCGTCCCATAAAATAAAAGCTTGTTCATTGCTCTGTTTCCTCCTTTTTTTCTTCTAAAGGTCTATCTTTTTATTTTAAGAAATGCCCTATGGTGTTCTGCATCTTTCTTTTATTTGTCCTTCTAGAATAAAACCAGCTTTTATGTAAAACAGCCAGTCTTTTTAACGACTGGCTTTGCTATATTCCTTATAAAAAACGTTTTTATGCTTTTTCTATTGATTTCTTTCTTCGTCTCTTTCAACAATATGCTGAAGAATAGATAATTTGTTTGTCCAAAATTGTTCGTAGTAAGAAAGCCAATCTTTTATTTCTTTCAAAGGCTCTGGCTGAAGATGATACACTTTTTCTCTGCCTTTTTTTTGTCCATGGACTAGGTCTGCTTCTGAAAGTATATGAAGATGCTTGACAACAGCGGTACGGCTTATTGAAAAATGGGACGTTATTTCTGAAATAGGCAATTCTTTTTCAGAAAGCAGCTCAAGTACTTTTCTTCGAGTAGGATCAGCAATGGCTTGAAAGATATCATGCTTGGCAGCTGATGAAGTCATTTAGTTTTCAACAACCTTTCGAAGTTTTTCATTCACGAGACTAGTCCACCCGTAGCTCATTCTATCTCGTACCACTGAACTCTTTTCGTTTGCTTTTTCAAGAAGTGTTTCAGCTTCTTTCCAGCCGCTATGAATAAGCGTAAATTCAGTTTGATTACCCATTTCTTTTAAGGTAAACGAAACGACCCATCCATCCGTATCCCAAGAGAAAGAAAGATAGTTTGGTGCATCTATTTCTAATACTTTACACTGAGATGGTCCAAAAGGCGATTGCAAATGAAATTCATATCCTACCTGAGGCTGAAAATCATTAGGCATGAACCATTGTTGGAGCCCTTCTGCGGTTGCTACTTTATCCCAAACTTTTTGAATCGGCGCGTTAAATATTATCATCTGTTTTACATCTTCTACTACACTTTTATCATTCATCGTTGTCTTCATTCTCCTTTTCCAAAAATAACACCAAAAGGTTTTATATAAAAATAATATAACACCTTTTGATTTCATGTCAATTCTTCTTTCGAAAAATGAAATCCTTCAATACATCTCCGTTCTTTGATAAAGAAATTTGTTATGATGTTGAATGAGTGCATTTTGTTATATTTCAAATATATCTTTTAAACGATGCTTCGTCCGCTTTGTGCCAATGCATAGTGAATACCGTGCTGCAATGTTTGAAAACAATCATATTTTGATAAATCAATATGAGTCTTTGATATAACTAAGCCTAAGTCAGCAGAAATTCCTACTAAAATTGTTTTCGTACCAATCAGGGACGCTGCTGCACCTAATTTTTCAATAAGACTTGCCGTATATTCAGTAAGTTCTTTATCCAATCCGGTTAAATCCAGCACAAGATAATTAGCCTGATGTTTTGGGAGGTTATTTAATGTATTGACAATCAAATCTTCCGTTCGATCCTCGTCGTACTTGCCAATCAAAGGAACGACAACTATGCCTTCCAAAACCGGAATAATAGGAGAAGAAAGCTTTTTAATAAGATCTTTTAACTCTGCTGTTTTTTCTGCTACAATGTTTTGCAAATGTTCTATTTTCTGCGCTTCTTTTCTTCTCGCTAATTGATGAATATTTTGAGTGATATCAATGTTGGAAGGGAAGTATTCTACTGTGGTGCATTCATGCCCTTCTATTTGATGTTGAATCACCTTGTACCAAATGTTTGTTCCGAATAGTCCTGTAAAAATCCCTGCGTAATGGGCCGGAAGAAAATTTCCTCCCTTTGTTTTCTTTTGGGCCACGTTAATTTTATGTTCCCAACTGTCTTTTAATTCAGCAGATAGAGTTTTACTTTCAGGATCTAAATATTTTATAGTAGTTTTTCCCCATCCAGCCGAAGCGTATGTATTTGTAATTAACTCAGCCGCTTCAAAAACCGTTACGCCCTTCATGTTTTGAAAGTACTCTCCTACTACTAATCCTTGTCGAAAACCAGTAGTTTCCAGTACTACCGAAGCTGCCTCTTCTCCAGATATTTCTTCGATTGTGTCAAACAATGTTTTCATCGCCGAAGAAATCCAAAAAAGAATCGCATCTTCTCCTTCAAAGCTAAATTTTCCTTTTTCTAAATCCCAAGCAAAACTAAGACCACCTATATCAATATTCTTTTTTTCACCCATGCCGGAACCTCCTTTTTATATAGTCTCTCTACTATAGTGGTTTTTACGTAAAAGTGAGTATGAATTACCTTGGATGCTGCTTTTTTTAATCTTATCATTATTAGCTCTAAAGGAACAATTCTTTTCAACCTACTGAGCTTGTAATAGTGGTGAAATAAAAAAAGCTTCTATTTTATGAAGAAGCTTTTCGGCTGAATTATTTAGTTTTCCTCATTCCCCTGACAGCTCGGACATTCATAAACGTGCACAAAATAAAGCCCAACATGGTGAAAACGTTTCCCTAAGCAGTCTGGACATGTGCCTGCTTCACGCATTTGTTCGCGTCGTTTTTCTCGCTGATTAGCTAAAAGATTTACAAATTTCATTAAAAAGACCTCCGCATGTTTTTGACTATAGGTTTTCCTAGTAGGAAGCCTTTTATTCGACCCGGTATATTTATCACAGCGCCTGCTTAAGTTTACTTTTAATCATGCTCAAGTTTTCTAATAGCACAAAAAAAGGATAGATAAAGCAGTCTCATGACGCTCATCTATCCTTCATTTTTACTCTATCTAATGCTTAACGTTATATCTGATTGGTGATAAAATCCAGCATATATAAGTTATTCTTCTACTTTGTATTTTTCTTTTTTTCGAAGAAACGGCCACCAGTTTCCTTCTCCAAGCGTCACGACAATCGCTGGCATAAGAAGCGGAAGAATAACAAGACCATAAAGTAAAAGACCGATGATAACAACTGTTGCTACATGAACAAGCGTTAATACACCTGATGGCATCATAGCCCCAAACGTTCCGGCTAGGATAATAGCGGCAGTAATAATAACCGACCCCATCTTACTCATAGACGTAACCATGCCTTCTGCTACGCCGCTTTTCACTTCTTCGTTAAAACGGTCTAACAAGAAAATAGAATAGTCAATTCCAAGAGCAACTAAAATAACAAAACTAAAGAATGGCACGGCCCAGCTGATTCCGTCATTCCCCATTATATCCACGAATAGAAGCTCTGAGATTCCCATTGCTGTATAATACGTAAGCAACAGTGAAGCAATCATGTATACAGGCATGATCATTGAACGGAATAAAATGGTCAAAACAATAAACAATCCAATCATCATAATAACCATTGTGCGTGAAAGATCCGTTGTAGATAAATCTTTTAAATCCGCATTTGAGCTCGATACCCCTCCGTACACAATTTCTGTATGCTCAAACGGCGTATCAACGACTTCGCTTGCCACCGCTTTTTCAATATTTTTTACGGTTGAAATGGCTTCTTCAGAATATGGATTTTGATTGAGCACTACGCTGAGCTTAACTCCTTTTCCATCTGCAAAAGAATAGTTGTCGATGGATTGTTTAAACCCTTTATCTTTCATCACTTCTGTTGGAAGATAAATACCCGTATCTCTAACTGTTGAGCTGTCACTCATGTTATCAAGCATACCTGTTGCTTTTGTTAAGCCATCTGAGATTTTCGTTAGCCCATCATTTGCACTGTCAACACCTTCTGCTAATTGATTGATACTGTCTGATAGGGTTCCGACTTGGCCTTGCTGAGCTGAAAGATTCTCATTTGCTTGTTGAAGACCGGTTTGAATGGTAGTAAGCTGTTTGCTGAGTGCTGCAAGCTGAGGAACCGCTTGCTGCACATTTCCTGTTGTAGAGAGCTGAGTGCTGACAAGCTGCAGCTGTTGATTAACTTGAGCTAATCCGTCTGCGGCAGGTGCAAGTGACCCGCCAGATTCTTTAGAAGCAGAACCCGTTTGGTCAGCTATTTGATTTAGCCCTTTTTCAATATCACTTAATCCTTTTTGTACATCTCCGATTCCTTTAACAGCATCTTTGATTCCGTCTGATACAGAGCCCAGCTGTGAATTAACATATAAATCATCAATCTTTTCTCCGGTAGGCTGTGTGATCGTCATAACAGAATCCACGTGATCCACTTTTTCAATTGCTTTGCTTATATTTCCTAAATACGGAATAACATCCGCCTTTGTTAACTCTTTATCTCCTTTAATAATAACATTGACAGGAAATGCTTTTCCTTCTCCCAGTGCGTCACTGATAGCATTTAGTCCTTTTATAGATTTATAATCACTGCTTATTTCAGCAGTAGAATCAAACGATACTTTTGAGTCATACGTTACAATAAAAGGCACGGTAATAATCGCTGTAATGACTAAAAATACGAACGGTCGCGCTACTGCCTTTCTTCCTAAAAACCCCCACAGCTTATTATCGCTATGAGAAGCCACTTTTTTAGACGGCCAAAATAATTTTTCTCCAAGCGTAACCATAAAAAGTGGCAGCAAGGTAAATAAAATCACTAGCAGCACACCAACTCCCACTGCTACGCCAACGGCCGATTGGAAAATAGCAAACTTGGCAAATCCGATGGCTGCAAAACCAATAAATACGGCAATTCCGCTGATGAATAACGTTCTTCCTGCTGTACGGTAAGCCGTGATCGTGGCTTCTACTTTATCATGTCCGTTAGCCAATTCTTCACGGAAACGGTTAAGTAAAAGAATGCAGTAATCCGTACCTATTCCAAACAAAATAGCTACTAAGAACGTTTGCGTGAACGTTGAGATTGGAAAATCGACATTTTTAACTAAAATACCTAGTAACGATTGACTGATTAAGTATGTGATTCCCACAATTAAAATAGGAATAAACGGCGTCACGACTGAACGGAAAACGAGTAGAAGCAAACCTAAAATCAAGAAGATAGTAATAAACTCGGTTTTCTTTAACCCTTCTTCTGAACTGTGTGCAAAATCCTGATTAATAAGAGATGCACCTGTTACATATGCCGTAACGTCTTTTGGCACGCTGTCATAAATCTGATTCGCTATTTTTTCAACTTTTTCATCCGATCCACTGACAGTAACCGGAACTAAAACGGTTTTTTTGTCTTTAGACATTAATTGGTTACGAACATCTTGATCATCTGTTAAAGGCGTTGTAACATCTTTTACACCTTTAATTTTCTCTGTCTTATCAATGATTTTCTGTATCTGTTTCTCACTATCTTTATCTAATGCGTTATCTAGCTTAATCACCATGCTGATGGTGTTACTGTCTTCCCCGGCATTTTTGAGAATTTGGCTGGCCCTAGATGAAACGGCATCATCAGGAAGCTGAGACTGTCCTTTTTCACTTGCGAGCTTTGTTAAATTGGGTGCCGTTAGCATCAATATGACCGTTAAAGCTAAAATAAAGGCCGCAATCACCCATTTAAATTTCACAATAAATTTCATTTTTTGCTTTCCCCTTTTATAGTTAACTTTTCTTTTGCCATTGTAAGAATTTCAATGAATGTATCTATTTTTTCTTCTTCTACATCATCAAACAAATTCTCAATGATACTAAAACACGCGGCATTTCCGTCATGTATTACCTTTTCTCCTTCAGCCGTAATCTTAATAAGCTTAGAACGTTTATCGCTCTCTAGTTCATTAGTGTCCCACTCCACAAGCCCTTTTTCGAGCAGTTTTTTAATTCGATTCGAAATGGCACTTTTATGAACACCTTGCAAGACAGCGAGACTGCCAGGTGAAGACGGGCCTTTAATCATCAAACTGTTTAACAAATCAAACTGCTGCCTTGAGACATGTTCGAAGAGGTTATGGCTCAGCTCTCTGTGAATGACTTCTGTTCCTACAAACAGCACTTCTTCAAAAAGTTCTACAGCTTGATATAACTTGCTTTTCGTCACTTCTTTCCCTCCTTTGCTCATTTAGTTTATAGGTATAAACTATTCAACTTTAAAAATAGTTTATAGGACTAAACTTTATTCTGTCAATAAATTTATGTCGGACTGTCTTCATATATGATAAAGATAAACGGAATCCCAAAAGATACCGCTTACATCAACTTTTTTGGTTGTCAAAGCTCAATCACTTAAGTATTATTAGTAATTGACTTCTTTTCAAGGAGATATAAATTTTATACACAGAAAGGGTGATCACACATGGATACAATGCATACTAATGAGCAGGTCAGTAAGAAGGATTCCTTTCCAATTGCTCTTATCTCGTTGACTCTTGGAGCTTTTGCTATTGGAATGACGGAATTCGTTATTATGGGGATACTGCCTAACGTTGCAGAAGACCTTCATGTTAGCATTTCGACTGCTGGTCAGCTAATTACGAGCTATGCTTTAGGAGTAGCGATTGGCGCGCCAATTTTAACCATTTTTACTCATCGACTTCCTCAAAAGCTTCTGCTTTGTTTACTCATGCTTTTATTTATTCTCGGAAATGCGATTGCTATTATTGCACCTAACTATGGAATTTTGATGGGAGCTCGTTTAGTTACGGCGTTATGTCACGGTACTTTCTTTGGAGTAGGCGCTGTTATTGCTTCACGGCTCGTACAACCGCATAAGCGAGCAAGTGCTGTTGCAACGATGATGGCAGGTTTAACCATTGCAAATATCATCGGCGTTCCTGTAGGAACATTTATTGGCCAACACTTAGGTTGGAGAGCTTCGTTTGGGGCTATTACCATTATGGGAATCATTGCATTTATCGGTATTATTCTGTTTATCCCAAAGCTTGGTCAAGAAAAATTAACGGGTCTAAAACAGCAGTTTGCTGCTTTTAGCCAACCAAAACTTCTTGTGATGCTTCTTTTAAGTGCAATAGGGTGCGGTAGCTTATTTACTGTATTTACGTACATTACACCGCTTCTTGAAGACGTTACGGGAGTAAGTGAACACAGCGTTACGTGGATACTTGTATTGTACGGATGCGGCGTTACGCTTGGAAATGTTGTTGGAGGAAAGCTTGCAGATTGGAAGTTAATGCCTTCGGTTGTAGGTATCTTTGCTTTTCTTTGTATTGTGCTGACTATTTTTACGTTTACTGTCAAAAGCCCAGCAGCAGCGATTATCACGCTGTTTTTCTGGGGAGCAGCAGCATTTGCTGTAATGCCTGGTATTCAAGTGAAAATTATGAACTTAGCACAGGAAGCACCTGCTTTAGCTTCTACTTCGAATCACTCATTTGCTAACTTAGGAAATGCTTTTGGCGCCTTTTTCGGAGGCGTAATTATTAACCATATGGGACTTACTTCACTTCCTTGGGTTGGCGCCATTTTTGTAGGAACGGCTTTTGTTATTAGCACTTGTCTGTTTATTGTGGAAACACGCAAAAAACATAGTGAACAATCGTCCTAACTGTCTAACAACTGAACAAAAAGCAAAAAAAAGAGCCTTTCTTGGATGAAAGACTCTTTTTTTGCTTCTAACTCGCTTTTTTCATTTCTTTACTTGTTAATCGACTGTGTTTACGAGAATAACCTATATATACAAATATACCAAGCACAATCCATATGCTAAAATATAGCCATGTTGTTTTAGGAAGATTAATCATTAAAAATAAACAAGATAATACAGATAAAATTGGTAAAACCGGGACAAACGGCATTGTAAATCCACGTTTTAAAGTTGGGTGCGTTTTGCGTAAGATGATAATGCTGACGCCCACCATACCGAAAGTTAAAAGGGCTCCGATATTTGCTAAATTGGCAAGTTCTTTTAAATCGATAAATCCTGAAATTAACGCTCCGATAATTCCTACTAGCCAAGTGGAGAGAGTCGGAACTCCCGTTTTCTCATTTGTTTTAGCAAATGCTTTTGGTAGCAAGCCGTCGCGGCTCATTGAGAATAAAATTCGTGTTGCTGCATAAATGTAGGCGAAAATAACAGCCATAATCCCAATGACAGCTCCTGCAGCAATAACTCCTGCCACTGCATTTTGTCCTACTGAATGAAGAACATAGGCCATTGCTTCTGGAACATTCAGTTCCTTGTAAGAAACAACCCCTGTCATAACAAGGCATACCGCTACATAAATAATCGTGCAGATCACGAGTGAACTAATAATTCCAATTGGCAAATTGCGCTGCGGGTTCTTTACTTCTTCTGCTGATGTAGATAAAGCATCAAAACCTAAGAAAGCAAAAAATACGGCCGCTCCCCCTGTCACAACCCCTTCAATTCCATAAGGCATAAAAGGAGTCCAATTAGACGGCTTCACATAAAAAGCCCCTACAATAATAAAGAGAAGGATAATAAATAATTTAACAAGTACCATAAAATTATTCACTTTTTTACTTTCTTTAGTTCCCCTTGAAAGCAGCCATGTAATAAGAAGGGTAATACAAATAGCAGGAAGGTTCACCAGGCCTCCATTTGCAGGGATCGTAATCAATTCTTTTGGGAGTGAAAAACCAAAGCCTTCTAAAAAATTATTAAAATAAGAAGACCATCCATTTGCTACTGCTGACATCGTTAATAAATAGACGGAAAGCAATGTCCATCCCATTAAGTGTGCTACCACTTCGCCGATGGTTGCATATGTATAGGTGTAAACGCTCCCAGATACAGGTATAGTTGAAGCAAATTCCGCATAGCACAGCGCTGCAAAACCGCATACAATAGAAGCCAGTATAAAAGAAAAAATAACGGCTGGCCCCGCATCGTTAGCAGCTACTAAGCCTGTTAAAACTAAAACCCCCGTTCCTATTACGGCTCCAATACCAAGAAGAGTCAAATCGAATGCCCCTAATGTTTTGACTAGAGATTTGTTTTGACTTTGTTCTAATAATTGCTCGATTGACTTCTTTTTAAATAGTTTTCCCATTGCACTCTCTCCTCTCTGTTGCCACTCATCCATTAAAAAACTTAAAAATGACGTCTTTTCCTATTTGACTACGCGTTTTTACTTCAGATACAGAAGTAATTATATAGAAATAATTACTAACTTGTCTATTAGTATACTAATATCATTATATATATTTCAAGAGTTTTTGTAAGCGATTTCTTAATCTCTCTCTATTTTGGCTTTATCAACTAAATAAAGAAATCATCATTGTGATTATGTATAATAAGTTTGAATAAAATTAATATTCTAAAAAATAAATCGGTTCATTTTCAGATAGTTTTTTCGCTGCCTATCTTCAAATATAAATTCCTGACATAGGGATTATTTACAGAACGATGAATGTTTTACCTTAACGGGTGTTATAATGATGAAAACTGAAGTGTATGAAGGGCGGAGAGAGATGCTTAACTTACTTATTGGCTGTATTTTATTAGCATTAGGAGTGTGCTTTATGTTTAAATTTCTTTTTTATTCTCCTTCTAAAAAGAAGCGAGGTCAGCAACCTATGAACAAATTGTCAAATGAAGATTCAGCTTCCCCCCGTACAAACGATTCGAATGGAACAAGATAATTTTTTTTATAAAATACCGGCGTTTGTCTAAGGCAAAAGTTATACTGCTGATATATATTATCTTATACCCTTCTAGTTCAATATTCCCTTCATTTTGATGTAAGACAAGATGAAGGGAATCACTATCCGACTTAAAAAATCGGATTTTTCTATTTAGCAAGGTAAATGGCTTCAATAAACTCTGTTTGAATCCATTTCTTTATTCAAGTGTACAGCTGCCTCTTCAACACTTACTGTTCCAATGTTTTTCTTCCCATGCTTTCGCATAGCAAGCGATTTATTTTCTACTTCTTTATCTCCTATTACGGCCATATAAGGAACTTTGAGCATTTCGGCTTCTCTAATTTTCAGACCTATTTTTTCAATACGATCATCCACTTCAACACGATACCCTTGTGACTCCAGCTCGTGTTTCACCTTGTACGCATATTCCACATGCGGCGGTGCAATAGGCAAAAGCTTAAATTGAACTGGAGCTAACCAAAGAGGAAATTGACCTTCATAATGTTCAATCAAGATGGCCATAAAACGTTCAACGGAACCGTATATAGCGCGGTGAATCATTACAGGACGATGCGGTTTATTGTCTTCTCCAATATACATACAGTCAAACTTCTCTGGCATTAAGAAATCAAGCTGAACTGTTCCGCACTGCCAGCTGCGGCCTAAAGAGTCTAAAATATGAAAATCGATTTTCGGCCCGTAAAAAGCCCCGTCTCCTTCATTCACCTGGTAGTCTAATCCTTTTTCATTTAGCACAGATTGAAGCGACTTTTCCGCTTGATTCCATGTTTCAATATCTCCCATAAATTTTTCAGGACGTGTGGATAGTTCCACTTTGTAATCAAAGCCAAAATGTGAATAAAAGTCATGGATAAACGCTAGAATGCGGCTAATCTCAGCTTCAATCTGATTAAGTTCTACGAATAAATGCGCATCGTCCTGTGTGAATGACCGGACTCTTAGCAGTCCGTTTAAAGAGCCCGAAAGCTCGTGACGGTGAACCAATCCAAGTTCTGCGTATCGAATCGGAAGTTCTCGATAGCTTCTTCGCTTGCTGTTAAACAATAAAATGGCTCCCGGACAATTCATCGGTTTAATCGCATAGTTTTGTTTGTCAACATTTGAAAAATACATATTTTCATGATAGTGCTCCCAATGCCCTGATTGTTCCCATAGCTCCTGTTTCATCATGATGGGAGTTTTTATCTCTTGATAGCCTGCTTTGTAATGCTTTTGTTTCCAGTAGTTTTCTAACTCATTTCGAACAATCATTCCGTTAGGTAAGAAAAACGGCATACCAGGAGCTTCTTCCATCGACATAAACAGCTCCAGTTCTTGACCTAATTTTTGATGATTTCGTTTTTCTGCTTCCATTTGTTTTGACATGTTCATTCCTCCAATATGTTTTTATTCAACAAAAAAACCGCACTCATCCCTAGTAAAGGGACGAATGCGGCCGTGGTACCACCCTAATTCCGTAAAATACCTGTATGCATTTTACGCTTAAAAAGATAACGGTTTTACCGGTTGCAGTTTCAGTGTATACACATTCCCCGCCGCAGCTCCAAGGTGGTAAATTCATTTCGTTTTCTAAGGGTTCTCAGCCAGTGACCCTACTCTCTGTAAAGAAAATCCAAAAATGATTCATGTCCTTTTCAATGCTTGTATATTCATTTTTTCTACATAAAAAACCGCACTCATCCCTAGTGAAGGGACGAATGCGGTCGTGGTACCACCCTAATTCCGTAAAATACCTGTACGCATTTTACGCTCAAAAAAGATAACGGTTTTACCGATTGCAGTTTCAGTTATGCACATTCCCTGCAATAGCTCTAAGGTGGTAAATTAGATGATTTCTTAAGGGCTCCCAGCCGCTGACCCTATTCTCTGCGAAGAAAACAGCACCTAATTCATGTCCTTTTCGTTGCCAAATAATGTTTGTTAGTTGTTAAAAGTGATTATAGTGTATAAATTTTACAGAAGTCAAGAAATAATTTTTATTTTTTAATATTATAGAATTAATTTATGCTTAAATTCCCAAAAAGTTACTTAAGAATATATGGGCTTAAAAAGTTTTTTATTATAATATTAACACCTGCATTTTATTTTGTTTTTACCTTTATTGTGTAAAAATAAAGGCAAAAAAGAAAGATATTACAAGCATTTATTTGCTTTATCTAAGTATTATTAACGAATTAAAATCCAGTACTGCTCAAATCAGAATAAGTAACATAGCACAAGTATCATCAGTTTTTTTATTTATATACTAAAATATTAAATATACCTTTTTCTACTTACACCAATATTTGGCTTGAACTCGTCGAAACTATTTTTATCTATCTTTAGACGGAAGCTCCTGGTACATGCTTCCACTTTGCGGAAAAATCCGTTTTTTCCTGAGTTGTTCTTTAAGAATAACATCAAGCTGCCGCTGAATTTTCCTTGTTTCATTTGTTGAAAAATACGGGTAAGCCAAATTTACTGTTTCTAACGGATCCTTGGTCAAATTGTACATTTCAATTTGATCCGGAACCGATGTTTCTTTAAGGTTAGTAAGATCTACCGGGTAACTTTCATATTGCTCTCGGTGGATGACTTCATCTTTTTCGTTAGGTGCTGACCGAAATTGCGGATTATCATGGTATCGAGCGTATTTCCAGATTTCCTTTCCTGCGGCTGATTGAAACTCGACAATGACCGCTTGAATGTGATTAGGCTGAACGACTGACGGATAGCTTTCTCCTAAAAAATTTGTTTGGTGAAGTCCTTTTGTCGGGTCATCATCCGTCATAAAGAAAATCGGTGCTTTTTCTTGATGGAGCGATGTTTCTCCTCGCAACGTTCCTGAGAGGTCTCGCCCAACAAATGGATGTACTTCCGTATGACTTTTTTGCAATTGCTTTTGAACAGCGGAAACATCGATATTAGCCAAGCTAAGCATTGTCGGGATCAAGTCAACATGACTAGTCAGCAAGTCTGTACGTTGATAACTAGGAAACAAATGCTTGTTATGAATGAGAAGCGGCACGTGAATCGACTCTTCATACATGTTGTACCATTTTTGATGTAGTCCTCCGTGAGCCCCAAGCAAATCACCGTGATCCGACGTGAAAATAATAATGGTATTGTCATAGAACGAAGATTGTTCTATAGTCCGAAGGACTTTCAAAATTTGTTTATCAACATTTTTTTGAAGCTGATAATATAAGCGCCGGTAGAAATTAGAATTTGGCGTCGGCTGCAGCGCTTTTGGGTAGATGTATTTATAGCTGCTTTGAGCGCTAGGCTTCGTTTGTAAAGATTCTCTAATAGTAGGTGGCGGCTCGATGTTCGGAATTGTCTCATCAATAGAAAACTGAAACATAGCAAGGTGTTTGGTGATCGCTCCGAACAGCGCAATGTCATGCGGGTTCACAAACGAAGCTACCATGAGCCAAGGCTGCGCAGTCTTTTGATATTCTAATCGTTGAATAAGCTCTATGATTTCCTCTGCATATATTTCGTCTCGTCCACTCACTCCAATGGCCGCAGATGAACCAGAATTGTGCGGGTTTCTCCCTTCCGGCTCTGGACCAATCCACCCTGAAAAACCAAACTTTTCAAGCTTATTAGCCCGTTGATAGAGGCGCTCTTTTTCTGGATCCGGTATTCCTGTTTGCATCTCGTAGCTAGAAAAAACGTTATGTGTTCCTGGAATTAAGATGTTCTCATCAGAAATATGCCATTTTCCTTTATAAAAGGTTTGATACCCAGCCTGCTTAAAATAATCTCCCATCGTTGGGACGGTATTAGGCTGCAGCCAAAACATATCAGGATCTTGTGACTTCTTTGCGATACCTTGCGTTTGGGTCACTCCGTGCAAGGAAGGGTACTGCCCTGTAAACAATGTAGCTCGACTCGGTGAACAGGCTGTAGAACCGACGTAGTGACGAGTAAACCCCATTCCATGCTGTTTTAAAAATTCATGTGCTTTTAAATGTTTTTTTCGCCACTTTTTTACTTCTTTACTTTCATATACGGGTGGAAATCGTTCTTCGTCCACCATAATCAACAAAAAATTAGGCTGCTCCTTCATGTTTACTCCTCCGCGTGTTTATCAAATGTTCTGTATTGATAAACTATGTAAAAAGTACTTTTTTTAGAAGAACGGAGTACGGTTCATGTCTTTTTATACCCAAACAAAAAAAGACTTAGAGGATTTCTCTAAGTCTTTCATAACGCGTTTCAATACGATATTCCTTATTTTTTGTATGCTTTTAGCTGCTGATTTCGTTTATAGGTACCCATTATACTAGGTATACCTACAATTATGCTTATCATAAAACTCCACATCATGTAGCGCCAATCCCCTGTAACAAGCGCTACTCCCATAAAAAAAATGAGCTGACCAACAAGAGCTAACCATGAAGCTATCCAAGCAAACATCATATTCTCTTTCAAGTTATCACCTCATATTTTTAATTACGAATGACTTCTTTTATTTTACCATAAAATTCTAATTTCGAAGGTTGTTCTACTGTTTATGCTATGTACATAACTAAAAAAGCTAATGACAGCACGTAGCTAGCCATTAGCTTTTTTATTATTTTGCAAATACATGATGCCCTATTTTAATTGTTTCTTGCTTTTGGCGCAGCCATTGATCTCCCGTTTTATCAGGATTAAAGAAGAATAAGGAACCTTTTCCTTGACCTTGGAAGTTAATTGCTTCTTCTACAGCTTTTTTTGAACCTTTGTCTGCAGGTTTATTAATTTGACCGTTGCTGACTGGGCTGTACTGACCTTTTTGATAAATAACGCCTTTTACAGTGTCAGGGAATTTGCTGCTGTCGACTCTATTTAATACAACTGTTGCCACGGCTACTTTGCCTGCGTACGGCTCTCCTTTGGCTTCAGCTGATACAAGACGAGCTAATAGTTCTTTATCATTTTTATTTACTTGAATGTGCTGTTCATGAGCGGGTGCTGCAGCAAATGCTGAGTAACCTGCACCAAAACTCGGGATAAGCATTGCGATAGCAATTACTAGTTTTTTCATCATAAAAATAAAAGCCTCCTTGCTATTTCTTGACGTGGTTCATATGCTAGCAGAAATATAGGAGTCTTTCATTGCAAAAAATTATCCAGTTCCAAAAGAAATTGTATATTCTCGTATTTTTTTAACTATTTTTCAGCATATAAAAATATAACTTTACTCATTAAATATGGCTTGCATTTCATTCTTTAGTCATTTATGATATAACAATATAAATAGTAATGATTACGATTTGAAAGAAGGACTTTAATATTTAATAAAGGATTGATTATTTGGCTAAAAAATCAAAAATAGCAAAAGAAAAGCAACGACAAGCACTTGTCGAAAAATATGCTAAGTTAAGAAAACAGTTAAAGGAAGAAGGAAATTATAATGAACTACGAAAGCTTCCTAGAGACTCTTCTTCTACTCGCTTGCATAATCGCTGTGAAGTAACGGGAAGACCTCGTGGATATTTACGTAAATTTAAGCTTTCGCGAATTGCATTTAGAGAACTCGCTCACAAGGGACAGCTTCCTGGAGTGAAAAAATCAAGCTGGTAAAATTCTAATGAGGTAAAAAGCCCTCTTTGCTAAAAAAGGAATTAGTATACGTTATAAATCGTAATCGTTACTTTTAATAGGAGGGATTAACATGGCTACATGGAACTTAGATAAAACGAAACATCACGTTCTCATTTGCAATGGAAGCAGCTGCAATCGAGCTGGTGCCGAAGAAGTTACACAAGCGATTCGAAGCGAGATAGCTAATCAAGAACTGGACGAATACATACACACCACTCGTACTCGATGTAACGGAAGATGCCATGATAAATGCGTCGTCATTTCCTACCCAGACGGTATTTGGTATAAAGATATGAAACCTGATGATGCACAAGAGCTTATTAACTCTTTAAAGACAGATCAACTTTTTGTCCAAAAAACAAGTCATACTTTTTGCGGAGAAGGTTTCCAGCGAACAGAAGGTACTGTTAAAGGTATCTCAAAACAAAAAGAAATAGTCATCAAAGTATCTAAAAAACTTTAATTCACAACAGTGAAACCATGGTCTTATAAAGGTAACCAACTAAAAGAGAAACATCATTAAAAATGTCTGTTTGTTTTCTCTAATGTGTCTATTGCTTAATCTAAACAAAAAAGCCGCCCCTAGCAACCGGGACGGCTTTTTTTACCTCTAAACCTTTAAGAAATTAGATTTTTTCTGTTTCACATATAAGATCTGAACTGTATATTTTCTTAACTACTGATGAAAGAATGTGGATTCCTTTTTTTAACTCCTCATCTGTAGCGGTAAGACTTATACGAATGCACTCCCGGTTGTGAGGAGAAGATTGGCTGCCGTGAAAGAATGATCCGCCTGGTACTACAATCAAGTTTTCTGCTTTTAATTTATTGTATAGATCGTTATCACTGAAAGGCAAACCTTCCAACCAAAGCCAACCAAATAACGAACCTTCCGCTTTGTGCAAATACCAAGGAATATCATCCGGCATATGTGTAGTTAAAAGGTTTTTTAAATAGTCATGTTTTTGTTTATAATGAGTTCTTATATAGTTAGCTGAAATTCCAGCTAACTTTCCGCTCTTCAAGGTGTTAACCACCATTCGTTGACCTAGCCTAGAAGAGTGAATCAAGATATTTGATTGAAAAGCTTCCATTACTTTTATAAAGTCACTTTTCCCTATAGCAATCCCTATCCTCTCTCCAGGCAAGCCGGCTTTAGAAAGACTCATGCAGTGAATGATGTTGCCATGTATAATTGGATTCATTTCAACAAAGTTCATAGCCGGAAAAGGAGGTGCGTACGCTGAATCAATTAGCAATGGAATGTGATAGTCCTTGCAAACTTGGGATATAAACTGTACGGCTTCTTCGGAAAGGATGTTGCCGCTTGGATTATTAGGTCTTGATAATACGACAGCTCCGATATCTGGGTCCTGTGCTATTTTATCTTTGAATGCCTGTTTGTTAAATTCATAACGAAACGTATGATGATCAAGCTTTGAAAGGATAGGAGGAATTCCTTCTATTACACCTTCCTCGAGTGCGACTCCACTATACCCAGCGTAATCTGGCAGCATAGGTATTAATGCTTTTTTTACTCTTCCTTCTTTACTTGTACCGCAAAACGAATTTAAAGCTAAAAAAAAGAGATTTTGACTTCCCGACGTAATCAAGACTTGTTCTCTGTCCAGTTTAATACGATAATTCGTAAAGAAATATTCTCTTATGCAATCAATTAATTCATGCGTACCGTAGCTAGAACCATATTGGCTAATCAAATTTTTTAATTGTTTGTCGTTCACAATATCTCTTAAAGCTTCTTCCCACATTTCATAAACTTGAGGGAGGATGGCGGGGTTGCCAGCACTTAAATTCACATATTGATTGAGATCGGAATTGAGCACTTCTTGGATGTCATGCATAATCGCGCGAACGCCTACTTTATTAGTCATTTTGTTTCCTATTTTACTCAAATGCAAAGCAGTCACTAGTCCACCTTCTCCTTAAAGATTATGGTCATCGAATAGTAAGTATGGAACTTCAATCTTTTTATTTTGCTGATTAATAAAGTAATTGTCCGGGATAATAAATTTATCATCGTTCTCACTAGGTAATAAGTATTTTCGAACATAATGTTCAGCTTTTTCTTTATAGCCAGAGTCACTTTGAATTGTTTCAAGTTGTTCAATTTCTTTTACTAAAAGGTCTAGTTCCTTCAAACACATGTCTAAATCTAAATAAGCATGGTCTTCTTTTCGGGAAATTGAACGCCCATTTGTAACTAGCCAGCTAAAAAGAAAAAAACCTGTTCCAGAATCAAAGTTTCGAGGTGCATTATGCTGACTAGGATACCTTAAAAGGCGTTCAAAGAGAACAAATTCCGTTATCTCTTCCCAAAAAGGATATTTTCTTTTATGAAGAGTCAGCACCGTCTGGCAATCTACTTTAACTTCTTCTAGTATGCCTGCAAAAAAATTCATTTTCGCCTGTATATGTTGGTCAAAAGGTTTATTTCCGCAGTGATGGTAATAATCATGCAGATATCCCCAGATTACCCTTGCCTGATAAGTGTCTTCTCTATTCATAGTATGAGATTTAAAGTTAAAATCAGGAAAGATAGAAGACGCTCTTTTTAATGTATCCTCATTGTATATGCTGTGAAATTTATTAAAGAAAAATATCGCGAAGTTTTGACTTGTTACCTTTTCTTTTGTTTTTACATTCTCAGGGAAAAATACAATACACTTTCCTTCCATAAATCCTTGAGTACCAGCCAACAGCTTTAAAGATTCACATCCATTTTTAGGATGAGGAAGGTCTGCTTCGATGGATTTCATGATTTCAGGTTCATCGCGAACAGCGATAAAGGCTTCTAAATAAAATCCTCTTTTTGTAGGGCCATTAGGCGTTACAATCGGTCCTAAAAAGAACGTCGCTTCCCTGTTTGTAGGCGGGCTATAGGCAATTAACGTTTGATCAAAGTAAGGAGACTGATCGAGTCCTCTTTCAATCCAATCACATACGTCATTTTTTAATGCATGCCACACTTCAGGTAAATTTAAAGAGTTATATATTGTTTCAGTTTCAGCAACTACTTTTAATAAGAGCTCTCTAGCTTTTTCGTAATTTCTTTTGACCTCTCCATTTGGGCCCTGATATTTTCTTATCTCATATAGAGCAGGTACTATTTTACCGTTTAATAACTCCACTAAACTTTGAGTGTGATTTTTTGTTAACATGATTAAAACCCTCCTTTTTTTAGAACAGCTACTTAGCAGAAATATCTTTAGATGATTTAAGAGTAGAGTTATGTGTGTTTTTCTCTATTTGCTTTTTTAAGTTAATAAATATAACCCCCGCTATTACAAACGCTGTACCTATATAGACCTGTTTGTTTAATGTTTCACCTAAAAAGACAAATCCTACATATAAGGCGATAACCGGTGAAATAAATAGATGCGCCGTTGCTTTTGATATATGCCATTTTTTTAATAAATAAATATTAATAGAAAACCCTAAGACCGATCCTATAATAGCCAAGTATAATAATGAGATAAGACTAACCCCAGAGAAAGTGCGGTTTCCATTCTCTGTAAATAAACTAACAATCAGTAAACAAGCGCCTCCACTTAGCATCGAAAAAGAATTAAAGGTCATAATAGGCAAGGATTTTATGCGAGATTGAACTTGAACAGTTATAAAAGCAGAACCTAGCATAGCCATTAAAATGACGATCATGGCTACTATTTGGATAACATTTCCCTGTATAAACAGCTGATTTCCAAATACAACGCTCATACCAATTAAGCACATGACTACACCTATCTTTTGTCCTTTTGTAGCCGGTGTTCCTTTAAATAAGCGGTTAAATAAAAGAGCAAATACTGAAATGCTGGCAGCTAAAACGGAAACAAGCCCGCTTGGCAAATAGACGGATGCCCAATAAACAGAACCAAACGGTAGAGCAAAGTACAAAATTCCGTTTAATGCTGAAATGATTACTACTTCTTTTGAAACGGACATTTTTTTTGTGAATAAGAGGTAGAGGGTAATTATTAAACTAGCAATTAAAAACCTCATACCTGCTGACCATAGAGGCAAGCTATCTTTTAATCCCGTCTTTTGAAAAGCCCATGTGGTTCCTCCAATGACGGCTAATAGACAAAACAAAAGATGTACATGAATACGGGTTAATTTAGAAATCACTGTTTCACCTTATTTCTTTTTTTTAAGTTGAGCCTATTTTCTTCCGTGAAGTGTAAAACACATCGGCACTTCTCCAAAATCTTTTACAACTGTTAACCCCTGCTCGTTAGCGGCTTTACTTGTTGTAATACATGCGTCTACCTTTCCTTCTAAGCAATCAATCGCCGCTTGAGCATTACTATTTACTAACTGAACATTGGGACTGATGGAATGAGCTAAATCAACAGGGGCAGGATGTGAAGCGATTAATAGGTTATTGTTTGTTATCACCTCTTCTTTTGAGGCAAGAACCATGCTATATGTTGGCATAATAAAGCTATCTACTAGCTCTAAACTAGTTAAATTTTTGAACACAATATCATGTAAGTAAGGATATACCGCGCAGCCTAGAAGAGCAGAACTCTCTGTTTCTTTCACATGAACTAAAGCTTCTTCCAACGTTTGATGCAAAAAGACCTGACCTTGTATGCTTTGGCGTTCAAACCACAGATAGCCTGCTTTTTCACAATTTGTTCCTTCAGGCCCTAAGGTATGGATAATACTAATCTTTTGAAGCTGCTGATTTTTCTTACTAGACGACTCTGCAACTATCATAGCTTTTGATACCCCCTATGCGTTTACTTTATTTTGATAAACGATTTTTACTTTGTTATCCAAATAGCTGTAATACTGTTCACAGTCGGAATAAGAGTCATGAGTGGTTAAAATAAATCCAGGGTAACCTGAAAAGTGCGGATATGGTAAAATGTCTGTCCCCTCAGTTATAAATTGAATAACCCTTTTTACTTCAGTGTCTCTACGCACGTCTTCTAAGCCTCGAATTTCTTTAAAAATCCCATGGCCTTGCACAGGGATAATGTAGTTGCCCACCACTTTCTTTCGTTTTCTTTCCTTTTTTAATACAGGAGGTTTTAATCCTAATACATAGTGAAAAACTAGCTCCATATAGTTAATACCTGTACTTTCTTTTACGATATAATGAGAAATCCCAGACCCTCCAATGCGCGCTCCTATTTCAATCACATAAGGTTTTCCTGCTGGGTCCAAGCGTAATTCAATATGGGCGGGGCCATTCTCAATCCCTAAAGCGGTTGCTGCCCTAGCTGCTTCTTGCGAAATAGATTCCAAAACGTTTTCTTCTAGGGGAGCTGGAGCTATATAAACACCTTCTTCAAAAAAAGGCCCTTTGGAATTTCCTTTGTAGCCTATAGAGAGTACACAAACCTCTCCTTCTACAGAAAACGTCTCAATAGCAAACTCTGGTCCGTCTATAAATTGTTCAATTACCATGCCCGTTTTATTTTTTGTAAATTTACTTAGGTCTTCTTCATTTACGCATCTCACTTTTTCTATGCTGTCAATCAATTCCTTTTTATTATTCGCTCGTGATACACCTTGACTGGAAAATCCGTTAGAAGGTTTTACTACGACAGGATAAGGCAGTGAAAGATTCTTTAATTCCTCCGTATTTTCAACCTCTTTAAAATACGGAGTGTTAAGATCATTATCTTTTAAAACCTCTCTCATTTTCTGTTTATTGCGACAGTTACTAATCACAAACGGTGATAAGCCCGGTAAGTTTAAATCTTCTGTCAGCTGAGCTACAAACTCTAACGCAGGCTCATATAATGTCATAATGCCGTCAAAAGGATTTTTATGATGCTCTGATTTAATAATCTCAAGAGCTTTGCCTGAGGTGTGAAATAAATCAATGGGTATGAAATTTTGTACGTTTTTAAGATGCTTAGGTTCTACTTCTTCTTGGTTATAAAAAAACGTCATTTTAATTCCGAGAGCTTCTGCTTCTTCAAAAATAAACGGTAAATATGTATTTTGTAACACAACTGCTAGATGCTTATTTTGTAACAGCATTTACTTCCCCCCTACTTTTAAACAGTTCTTCACTGTTCGATGACTAAATTCTAATGACCGCTTCATATATTTGTCAATTTAATTTTATATAACATTAGGAATATATAGAATATTTGATATATTAGTAAAAGGTAAAGAAAAGAATAATTTATAGGGTTAATACTAAAGCAAAACTAAAAGCAAAAATTTTGCTATTTAATTATAAAGATATGGTTAGAAAAAATTTAATGAGAATTTTTATAAAAAAAGAAAGGTCGACCTAGGTTCAACCTTTCTTTTTTATGTTTTTTATTAAAATAGATAGTAACCATTTATAAAGTTACATCTTTTTCAGCCATCTCATCTAGTATTCTTTTTAATGCAACGTCTGGGTTTAATGCGGGATCTGTTATATGCTGAGTTAAACATTCCGCACTTTCACTAACCTCTTTTTCGGTAACTACAACCGAATTATATTGAACAAAGTGAGTAAGAAACTTCATGCCCGTTAAGTTAGCCGTTTGTTGCAGCGGTTTTGTTAACTCACTGATCGTATAGTTGTTATAACCTCCTGCTCTATATGACTTTTGCGGACCTCCTACTGAAATTGCCAATCCAAATTCTTTTCCATGCAGTTTGGTGCCATTCGTGCCGTATGCCCAGCCGAAAGTTAATACATCGTCCAACCATTTCTTCATTAGCGGAGGCGTACTATACCAGTAAAAAGGAAATTGAAAAACGATGCGGTCATGCTTTAATAAAAGCTCTTGCTCTTTTTCTACATCAATTTCCCAATTCGGATAGCGCTCATAGATATTATTAACTGTGACATCTTCCTTCTCTAATCGCTTCATCCACGCTTTATTAACGTTAGATTCTGCTAAATTAGGGTGAAATATATTTACTAATACTTTCATTATGATCTCTCCTATACTGTGTATGATCTTTATAGTACGGAGATGATTTTCACTTAAACATCTCCTCTTAAATTCCTTTACACGTTTATTTTAGGAGATATTCAAGTCGTTTTCTTGTACAAAATTCGGTTATTTTTGTACAAAATTTTGTTTCCACTTAAGCGGGGACATTCCGGTTATTTTCTTAAAGTGCCTTGAGAAATGGCTTTGATCTGTAAAGCCTAATTCATAAGCAATTTCACTAAGCGGCAAACTGGACCTTTGCAATTTTTCTTTTGCTCTTTCGATCCGAATCTTAAGCAAGTATTGATGGGGCGTTACGCCTAGCGTTTGTTTAAAGCTGTTAATGAAATGAGAGGGACTTAAATTAGACAAACGAGTTAACTTATCTAATGTAATTGATTCAGCATAGTGGTCTTGCATGTATTCCATCGCTATTTTTAAATGCTCAAGTCCCGGATTCTTACCAAGGAAATTGGGCTGACTATCGTTATGCTGTTTTAAAATGTGATAAATAATTAAATTTGTAACTGAGTCAATGTACAGTTTTCCTTGGGGATTCCCCTGTTCGACCTCTTCGCTAATCCATAAAAGCAGCTGCTGCATTTTATAATCTTGATTTCTAAGGTAATAGCTTAAATCAAGCCTAGAAGATAAGCTTTCTTTATCAGCTATTTCTTTAACGATTTGAGGATTTAACTCAACACGTAAAAAAGATAACGGTTCTTTCCACTCGCAAGTGCTGTCAGCTCCCGCAGGAATAAAGTTAATATCATTTTTAAACGCTACTCCTCCATGAAAGCTGTCTGCTACTGTTTCTTGAATCGCAACAGGCTTAGCGGTACGGTGAAGAAGAAGCAAATGTTTATCCAACGTTTCACGTGCTTGTTGAGGCTGCACGTTTGCTGCTTTTATAATTTGAATATTTTCTTGTTTTTGACTCAAAACGTCATTTGAGTTAAACTTCACTTCTTTCATATAGCGCTCCTTTTTTATAGAGATATCCATCTTTTACTTTTTAGTTTGAATTTATGTGAACCCTTTTTGATTACTATAACGAAAGAGAGAATAAAAAGAAAAAGAAGTGAACCATAGATTCACTTCTTTTATGACGAACTCTTTATTTCATAGCCTGTAAATGGTTATTAGATTTCTGTTTTGCACCCCGCTGAACGAAAAAAATGATACAGAGCGCTAGAAGATATAAACATGCAAAAGCTGTTATGTACCAAAGCGCTGAGGTAATGCCGCTTGCGTCCATAGTAAAGCCAATAAGCGCAGGGAAAACAGCACCTCCAAGCCCTGAAAAACCAGTAATTAAACTGGTGACAATACGAGCAGATCCGGTAAACGTATGGTTAGCATATACCATCGTTATCGAATAGATACCTGACATTGCAAGCCCTAAAAACGCTAATAAAATATAGCCTGCTACTGCTTCTTTTAACAAGATAAACAGCACTAAACTCACAATTGTTCCTCCAATGCTGCCAAAAAGATAGCGTTCGTATGTAACGATTCGAATAACCCATCCAGTAGCTACTCGTCCTATTAGCATAGCCACCCAAAAAACGCTTATGCTTAAAGTAGCCTGTGATGGAATTACATCTAGATACACGATAAAAATAGACGAAAGAAAATTATTCATGCTGCTTTCCACTCCGGCGTACATAAAAATCATTACACTAAAAAGAGCGAGTATTTTCCATCTTTGATTTTTAGCAAGCACAGGCGCAGGTTCTGAGTTGGCGTCTGAAGCACCGCTTTCTGAAGTTGAAACAGTCTCTTTTTTAAAAGGAATCATTTTACAGACTACAACCATTAGTAACGCTAGTATACTGGTTATAAAAAATGAATACCTCCAGCTGTTCTGTGAAATCAATAAGCTAGCTATTAACGGCATCAACAGCGCACCCAGGCCAAATGATACTTCTAAATAACTCATAACAATAGCTCTTCTACCGATAAATACTTCCATCATTAAAGTAGCTACAACTACTTCCAAGGCCGCTACACCAATACCATTTAAGAAATTGAATACGATAATCCACTCAAATGGAGGCAATAAAAGCATACCTATTTGTGATAGCGCTATCATTAATGCGGAAATTGTAAGTAAATTCATTTCGCTGAAGCGTCCTAATAGAAAAGAAGATAGCGGAACTCCTATCAAAAATCCTAAAGAACCTACTAATACAAGCTGCCCGCCAACTGTATAAGACACATGGTAATGTGTTAACAATTGCGGTAAGACGGATCCTACGGCTGTAATGACTAATCCGCCCAACAAATAAAGCGCATATGAAGCTAGCGCAAATTTTTTCATCTTCCCACTCCCTTATATCCTCTAAAGCGTTCTTTCTGTACTCAATTATAAAGGTTTTTCTTAGATTATTAACCGAAATCCTAGAAAAAAATTTCTCCATACGCTACTTAAGTTCCAATCATTTATAAGATAAAACAAAAAGAAGGAGATCTATGTCTCCTTCTTTTTGCTATTCACCTTATAGTGATGCTTTTAAAATAGCTAAAATATCATCTTTATTCAGTTTCTTAAAGTTACCGAAACCTCCGTGCTCCATTTCACGAGCAGCAATTCCAGCAATTTCGTCTAGTCGCTCTTCTCCGATATCGTAATCTGCTAAGCGAGAAGGTGCACCAAGGCTGGACCAAAAAGCGCTTAGCTTATCGATTCCTTCTAACGCAATTTCTTTGTCACTTTTACCTGCAGTTTCAATATCAAACATGCTTGTCATGACGCGTTTCATACGAGTGACATCTTGATCTACAACGTGTCGCATCCAATTTGGGAATAGGATTGCTAAACCGCCCGCATGAGGAATGTCATATACTGCTGATACCGCGTGTTCAATTGTATGTGAAGCCCAATCTCCAAAGTATCCCATTTGAAGTGTTCCGTTTAATGCGATTGTTCCGGAATATAAAATCGTTTCGCGGTGTTCGTAGCTTTGCAGATCTTCTAGCAATTTCGGTGCTGTTTCAATTACTGTTTGTAATACGGAATAGCACATACGATCTTGTAAAGGCGTGTTTTTCACGTTATGGAAATATTGTTCGAACACGTGGCTCATCATGTCTACCATGCCGTAGATAGTTTGATCTCTAGGAACAGACATCGTGTTCACAGGATCTAGTATAGAAAATACAGGGTGCGTAACGGCGCTTCCCCAAACGTATTTTTCATTTGTTTCCCAATTCGTAATAACCGAATCAGGATTCATTTCAGAACCTGTTGCTGCCAATGTTAATACCGTTCCAAACGGCAGTGCTTTTGTAGCCGTGACTTTTTTGTTAATAATATCCCAGACGTCTCCTTCATACTCAGCTCCGGCAGCGATTGCTTTTGTACAGTCAATAACGCTTCCTCCGCCGACTGCTAGCATGAAATCAATGTTTTCATTTCGGCAAATTTCAATTCCTTTTCGTACCGTAGATAATCGAGGGTTTGGCTCTACGCCCGCTAACTCGTGTATGTTTACGTTTAGCTCTTTTAACAGCGCAAGAACTTGATCATATAAACCGTTTTTCTTAATGCTTCCTCCACCATATACAAGCAAAATATTTTTTCCGTATTTCGGGAGTTCTTCTGATAATGCTTGAAGCTGATCTTTTCCGAAGATTAATTTTGTGGGATTATGATAAATGAAATTTTCCATACTATCTGTATACCTCCTAGTTGAATATAAAGTAAGTTGTCGCATTACGCGAACAAGAATGTAAGTATAAATGTAAAACAAAAATTTTTCAAGAGTTAAGTTCTCAAATCGCGTACTTTGTTTTATTGAGTGATTAAAATGAAGAAAATGGCTTCCTAGACATAAAAAAGAGAGCAAGTAAATGCTCTCTTTAAAGCTCTTTATAAACCATTTTTCTATACGTAACAAAGCCTTCTTTTTCGTAAAAACTCTCCGCAACCGTATTGTCACTCCAGTAATCCAACTCAATTGTATTTATGTCTTGAGTACGGGCAATGCTATAAATTTCTTTCATCAAACTTGAACCAAACCCTTTGTTTTTGTGGAGTTCTGCGATACTTATTTGATGAACATAAATTGACTTGTAAGCTTTTTTAAACACTGTTTCTGAATACTGCTTTATTTCAACCCAAGCGAATCCTACATGCTGTCCTTCATCTTCTGCTAAAAGAAAGATAAACCTATCGTTTTCCATCACTTTCTTAAAAAATTCATGTATCTTCTGAAAATCATATGTTTGAAAGCGCTCGGGGGATAATTCTACATGCAGTTGATGAACAGACTGATTAAGCTTGGCAATTGTATCAGCATCGAAAGTACGGCTAATCTTCAATTTTTTCTCTCCTATATATCTCATATTTAGTAGTGGTCGTTATGAATTTATTTCGTTTAATATAGCCGGTGCGTTTGAGGTAAATAACAGATAGTTTTTATTGGTCGTTTTAATAAAAATTCGGTCAGTTGTTCCGTACGGAGGGCCAATTCGAATGGCGTTTGCTTCTTTGCCTCCGTACGTGTCATCTTCCGTTACTTCAAGAATGTCTTCTAACGGAATCGTAAAGTGTGCAAGCTGCCATTTTATAATGAGATTATCATTTATTTTTCGGACACTGATAGTTGGTGTAAACATTTTGTCCATCCCCTTTGGCTTCTATTTATCTTAACTTTGTCTCTCTGCAACGTGTTCTTTTATCCTTAAAATCGCTTCTTTCGGACAGCCTTGAAAATAGCCTCCGTGATAACAAATAACATGCTCGATCTCATAGTTTAAAAACTTTTCAAGTGATTGAACTGCTTGGTCCATATTTAAGGTCGTTTGTTTAACAGGTTCCATTAGCTGTCCATTTGCCAATACTAGAGCATCTCCGGCAACCAGCGTTTTTGATTTTCTTAAATAAAAACTAACGTGCCCAGGCGTATGTCCGGGAGTAAAAATAACTTCAATGCCTCCGCAGTATGGAAGCAGTTGACTTCCTTTTAATACTATATCCACGTCAACTTTTGGAGGGGTTTTATATAAATATTTTATTTCATCAGGTATAGCTGATAGTTCTTCTTTACTCATTTGACTAGCATTCGTTTTAATAAGCGGAAGTTTCCCTTCAATATACGGCTTATCAAATTCATGAGCATATACGATGATATTTTCATTTGATTTTTTTCGTATATCAGTCGCACACCCTATATGATCTAGATCTTGATGCGTTAGAAGAATTACTTTTAGCTGTTCAATAGATATATTCAATTCACCCAAGATCTCTTTCAGTTGATCGGTTTGCCCAGGCATTCCTGTATCAATTAGAATAGCTTCATCGTTATTCCAAACTAACGTAGGATTTAATATTATATCTTGGTCAAAAGCTCTGGCAGTCAACTGTAGCATCTCAACACCTGCAGAAATTCTCATTACGAACCCCTTTTCTTATTAAAGTACAAAGATTTCCAACCTCCACAATTGCTTAGCATGCAGTGCTATTCTTGAATTTTATCAATAAACAAAATAAAAACCAGACTGGAAAAAAATCACTTTTTATGATATGATATTTGTATAACAGAGTGTAAAATAATCGATTTTTATAAATGAAAAGGTGAACCCCACTGTCCGGGGTTCACCTTTTTTCTTTGTCGTTAGCCACTATGGCTTTTTTATTTCTTATCCTCTTTTTGAATGCACTCATGCAAAGGTACAACCTTGGTTTTCTTTGCTATTTTATATCCCCACCACGTCGCTAAAAAGAGAGGCAGGCCAATGTAGGAGACCGTTAAGCCGTACCAATCAATTTTGTCGGAAAGTACCGCTTGATAGTTTTGTCCTAAAATAACAATGAGGCACATTCCAAATGCAAGAACAGGACCTAGAGGGAACCATTTTGCTTTATAGGCTAGATCATTTAGATCCTGTCCTGAAGCAACATATGCTTTTCGGAAACGATAGTGGCTGACGGCAATACCAATCCACGCAATAAATCCGCTCATACCTGAAGCGTTTAAAAGCCACATATACATTTGATCACCAAAAACGGATGTTAAAAAGGCAAGACCGCCAATAATAGTGGTTAAAACAAGCGCATTTACTGGAATTCCTCGACGATTAATTTTCCGAAGCGCTTTAGGCGCTTGCCCTTCATTGGCCATTGACCATAACATTCGCGTAGAAGCATATAAACCAGATGTTCCGGCTGATAAAACGGATGTAAGAATAACAGCATTCATCACCGAAGCAGCTGCAGCAATTCCTGCTTTTTCAAAAACAAGCGTAAATGGACTAACCGCAATGTTATCCACATCTCCTCCTAGAAGAGATGGACTGGTGTAAGGAATGATAAGCCCGATTACAGCAATGGCTGCAATATAAAATAGAAGGATGCGCCAAAAGACTTGGCGAATGGCTTTTGGTATATTTTTTTGAGGGTTTTCACTTTCCCCTGCCGCAATACCGACTAGCTCTGTACCTTGAAAAGAAAATCCCGCGATAAAGAAAATGCTTAGTACGGACAGAAATCCGCCGTTGACCGGCGCTTCTTCTAATGTAAAGTTTTTAAAGCCGATATATTCACCGCCGAAGATGCCAAAGATCGTCAGAAGGCCCACTCCGATAAATACAATGATGGTTACTACTTTTACGAGAGCAAACCAATATTCAGATTCTCCATAGCTTTTTACAGATAGGAAATTAAGTAAAAAAATTAAGCCTAAAAACAAAGCGCTCCAGATAATACTTGGCACATCAGGGAACCAAAACTTCATGATAATAGCAGAAGCAGCTATTTCTACAGCGAGCGTAACAGCCCAGTTAAACCAGTAGTTCCAGCCGAGCGCAAACCCGAGAGCTGGGTCTACATAGTGACTGGCGTATGTTGAAAAAGAACCTGATACCGGCATAAACGTGGCCATTTCTCCAAGGCTAGTCATGAGAAAATAAACCATAATTCCAATAGCCCCGTAAGCAATCAGCGCTCCTCCCGGTCCAGCAGTTTGGATGGAAGATCCCGTGGCTAGAAATAAGCCAGTTCCTATTGAACCTCCAATGGCAATCATGGTCATATGACGAGCTTTTAAATGGCGTTTTACATGCTTATCGTCCTGTTTTTTTTCTTCTTCATTACGATTTATATCGACTGCTTCCATACTTATCCCACCTTCATAAAAGAACTATGCGAACATGTTTAACGTAAAGCGTATAAGAATATCCATCTCCTATAAAAAGTAGGAGATGGATCCTTTATTGCTCACTTTGAAAAATCAAAGTAGTTTCGTTTTAATAGACGAGGCAGGCTCATAAGCTGTTCGTACGTTACACTTTTTTCTAAGGCAGAGGTGTTGATTAAAAACAGTTGATCTTCAATGTGTCCAACTGTTTCGTCTGTTTGATACGTAATTCCACATTCTGAACATGTAATGGAAGGCGTCTCTTTAATTTCTATAGCTTTTGTACCGTCAGGAAGCTCCCAATAAACCGTTGCATCCGTCTCCTTGGCTTCATATGATTCGCACCATTGGCACTTCAATATTATTCCTCCTTCGCTCCCGCCGTTTCGTATTTTTTCATTTGCGTTTCAAATTTTTTCTCTTTTAATTGATCGCGCTTTTCACGCTTGTCTTTTAAAGAGCTATGCTCTGGATTTTGGTCATACGTTTTTCGGCGGTCAAGACGGTTTAGACCTTCTGGCGTTAAGTTGAACTTTGTATCATCAATAATCGAAAGAACACCGTTGCTTTCAAATTTTTCAAACACTTCAGGATATACTTTTTTATAAAATTCTTCTGCGCTTCCACTTTGGTAATTTTGCGGCTCTGGATAAGACGTAATAACACCTTCAAAGTTTCGAAGCACCACTTTATTGGAGCTTTGAGAAATAATATAGTTTGGCTGCAGCGGAATTTTACCGCCTCCTCCAGGAGCATCCACGATAAACGTAGGAACTGCATAGCCGGACGTATGGCCGCGAAGTCCTTCCATAATTTCTAGCCCTTTGCTGATTGGCGCACGGAAATGGCCGATTCCTTCTGATAAATCACATTGATAAATGTAGTAAGGACGCACGCGGATCTTTACTAAATCATGCATAAGCTGCTTCATGATTGGCACGCTGTCGTTAATTCCAGCTAAAATAACCGCTTGGTTTCCAACTGGAACTCCTACGTTCGCAAGCATTTCACATGCACGCTTTGATTCTTCTGTAATTTCAATTGATGTGTTAAAGTGCGTATTTAGCCAAACCGGATGATATTTCTTTAAGATGTTGCACAGATTTTCTGTAATGCGCTGAGGGAACACGACCGGCGCTCTTGTACCGATACGAATAATTTCTACGTGCGGAATATCGCGCAAATTTTTCAAAATATATTCTAAAATATTGTCATTGATTAATAGGCCGTCTCCTCCGGAAATTAATACATCACGAATTTGAGGGTTGGCTGCAATGTAATTAATCGCTGTATCCAGCTGTTTTTTTGGAACGCCCATTCCGATTTGTCCTGAAAAACGTCTTCTTGTACAATAGCGGCAGTACATGGAGCACTGATTTGTAACTAAAAACAGGACGCGGTCGGGATAACGGTGCGTTAAGCCAGGAACCGGTGAATCTTCATCTTCATGAAGCGGATCTTCTAAATCATACCTTGTTTTATGCAGTTCTTCTGAAATAGGAACGGACTGCATTCTGATTGGACATTTCGGATCATTCTCATCCATTAACCATGCGTAGTAAGGAGTGATGTTTAACGGAATCGTTTTAGTTGCAATTTTAACGCCTTCTTCTTCTTGAGGTGTTAAATTGATCACTTTCTTTAAATCTTCCAATGTTTTAATCGTGTTTGTCAGCTGCCATACCCAGTCGTTCCACTGCTCGTCCGTTACATCTTTCCAAAGCTCGATTTCTTTCCAATGTCTGCTTGCTTTATATAATGTATTTTTCATTTTATATTCCCTCCAAGGTTCATTTTTTGAATAGATGTTCTACTAAGAAATTGACCGCACCATATAATAGCGATCTTCTCCTTCGCCAAACTCTCCTGCCCGCGTTTCTTTAATCGTAAAGTCCATTTTTTTATACAGCTTAACAGCGCCTTCATTTTTTACATTCACAGTCAAACAAACGCTTTCAAAATTATCTTTTTGTAGAATCGAAAATATTTCTTCTAAGAACAGCTGTCCAATTCCGCTTCCTTGTTTATCAGAGCGGACGTAGAACCCAAAGATATAAGCTTTTGTGACATCTTTGTAATCTCTAAGCAGCTCGCAAATGGCAATTGGCCTTGCGTCATTTTCCTGGAAATATTGAATGAGCTTTCCGTAGCGCGCTAAAGGTACAAGCGTCTGTTCATCAACGGCTCCCATGCCCGGAAACGCATCTTTTTCAAGTTCAATCATCATTTTTTGCTGCGCGGGACTTAACGACTCTGGGACTTCGATATAATACTGCTCTTTTAATGCATCCATTTTTCTCTCCTCCTTTTTTCACTTTCATATTTTGCATCTTGCAGCGGCCATATTGGACTTGGAAGGTGCTGATAATTAAAGGTCGTTAAGCGGTTTGACGCTACGCCTGGCGCATCCACATAGATGATAGATCCTACAAGCGGTTCAAAAGCGGCTCTGAAATGATTTTTAGCTTTTAAACCAATGATTTTTTTCGTCGCTGGCTCAATGCCAATATGGCGAAAAAGTTCAGGATCGTTTGCTGATACCGGCCTTCCAATCAACAAAATATCCAATTCTCCTACTCGAATATGAGCTGCGCCTTTTACATTTACTTTTAAATGCTGATTAAACGGTCCCGAATTGTAAAACTTACCTTCTGATAAGCCAATGACCTTTGCTTCAACTTCAACGGGCTTTCCAAACTCAGGAGAAACTTTTCCTCCTAAGGAAAGAGAGACGTAGCTTCCAACTCCTGCTTGCACGCATTGTTTAATAGATTCAGGGTCATAAAGACCTCCAAACAGTGTCCCCGGCATATTTAGCTTCAGCATGTATTCTAAAAGCTCTGTTGTATCGCCGCTTCCGCAGCTTAAAGGATTGTCCGCTATATCAGCGAGCACAATTGGCTGTTCGTTTGATCGTTTTAACGCTGTTTGCAGACCTTCTTCAACGGTAGGCAAATCCATGATAAAATCTTCTTTTATACTCCAAAACTGAGAAGCTAGTCTATTTGCTGTTTTTTCTGCTGTTTCCGGATTCAAAGCTGTTACGAGCACGCTTGCTCCCGCAATTGGAATATCAGAATACGGAAAGCCTCCAAAAATGGAAACATTGTATACGTCTTCTTCTTGCTCGGCTTGCTTAGCAAGATTAATCATTTTTTTCATCGGCCCTTCTGCTGTTCGCATATTAATCGACGGCAAAAGCATGGGCATTTTTTTTAAAGACGCATAATAGATAGCGCTTTCTTTTACTTGTGTTAAAAGCGCTCGCGCTGCGTTCACTCCTTGTTCATACATATCAATATGAGGATATGTTTTAAAACCGAAATGTAGCGGCGTGTACGTAAGCATATCTTCACTGATATTTGCGTGCATATCGAGCGTAGTAGCAATGGGAACATCGCTTCCTATACAGCTTCTTATTTGACCTAACAAATGAGCTTCCGGATCGAAAAGATGCTCTGCTACCATTGCGCCGTGCAAGGCGATTAATAAGCCATCTAGCGGGCCGGCGTGAGTAAGCATATGCAGCATTTGCTTTTCAATTGTGTAATAAGCTGCCGAAGATACAACCCCAGACGGAATTGCAGCTGCACAAACAAGGGGAACGATTTCTACTTGCTTCTCTTGCTTTAATACATCTAAAAATCCCCCTACTTCTGTTTTGGTTCCTGAGTATGCTTTATATATTTCCGTTCCAACAAAATATCCTTCTTGTACAAACTGTTCTATTTCTGTTTTTAATGGACTAAAGCTGTGAGATTCATGATAAAAAAAGGCAATGCCAATGCGATATGAAGACATGTGCTCCTCCTTTTCGCTAAGGTGCGAGATTAATAGTTGGTGTAGACAGACTTCCATTCTGTCATCACATCAAATGCATGATGAGAAACTTCCCTGTGGCCGTTGCCAGACATTTTCATTCCACCGAATGCTACCCCCATTTCAGCATTAGATGTTCCGTTATTGATATAGACTAATCCGCTAACAGCGTCTTTGGCAGCTCGGCTGGCATAGTGCAAGCTGCTTGTATAAATAGAAGTGGAAAGTCCGTACACCGTTCCATTATTGACGCTCATTGCTTCTTCGTAGCCATCTACTTCAATAAAAGCAAGCACGGGACCAAAAATCTCTTCTTGAGCAATTGTGTGATTTGAATGGACGTTATCGATGATTGTAGGCATGTAATAACAAGTTCCTAACTCTGATAAAGCACGACCTCCGAGCGCAATATTCCCGCCTTCTTCTACCCCTTTTTGTACGTAATCTTCTACTAAACGGCACTGCTGTTCATTAACAAGCGGTCCTATTGCAACCCCTTCATCAAGACCATTTCCAATCTTCATTTCTTCTGTAAGAGCTATTACTTTTTTCAACAGCTCTTCTTTTACTGAACGCTCCACGATGACTCTGCTAGCTGCGGTACAGCGCTGACCCGTTGTCGTGAATGCTGATTTAACGATTCCCTCTGCTGCTTTATCCAGATTGGCATCTTTTAATACGATAACCGCGTTTTTTCCTCCTAGCTCTAAAGAAATACGCTTTAAGGTTTTGCTGCTCATTTCTGCTAATTGCTGACCAACTTCCGTAGAACCTGTAAATGAGATGATTTTCACTTCAGAGTGCGTAGCAAGCTTTTGTCCAACGATTCTGCCCGATCCTGTAAGCAAGTTAATCGTTCCTTTTGGAAGCCCCGCAGCGTGCAATACTTCCATAAAAATCTTCGCTGAGAGCGCCACTTCTGAAGCCGGCTTCCAAACAACCGTGTTGCCAGCAATTAAAGCAGCAAACATTTTATAAGAAGCGAGAGAAACAGGAAAGTTCCAAGGTGTAATACATGCCACAACTCCAAGCGGTTCGCGCACCATTTTTATATCTCGGTCAGGAAAGCCAGCGGGCACTATTTCGCCAAACAAACGTCTTCCTTCTCCCGCCATATACTGAGCTGTTGCAATGACGACACCAACTTCCCCTATGGATTCTGTCAGTGGTTTTCCCATTTCTTTTGTCATCACTTGAGCTAGCTCTTCTTTTCTGTCTTCAAAAAGCAAAGCTGCTTTTGTTAAAAATGCTGCACGTTCCGGAATAGATGTATTTTTCCAGTGGCTGTAGGCTTTACTAGCCGCGTTTACGGCAGCATCGACTTGACTAGCCGTAGCGGCTGCGCACGTTCCGACGAGCTCTTGTGTTGCAGGGTTTATACTTTTAAAATAGGTTTGCTCCTCTTCACTTACCCACTCGCCGTTAATATATAAATCTCCTTGCAGCAGTTCGGTTTTAGTTTGACTCATATCGTTACCCTCCTTTTCATTTAAAAAGCTAGTTAATTGAAACTGCTTCTGTGATGACTTCTTCTAATAAAGACAGCCCTTGATTCAGCACGTCTTTATCAATATTCAGCGGCAGCATTAAGCGAATGGTTTGCCCTTTGACTCCACAGTTCATGATAAGCAGTCTTCTTTCCAGCGCTTTTGATTTAATGGCAGGAACATAAGCAGCTGCTGTTTCAACATGAAATTCAATGCCAATCATCATGCCAATTCCTCTAACCTCTTTAATAGCCGGTAAATGTCCGATAGAATGCTGAAGACGTTTCACAATATCGGCACCTACTTTTTCACTGCGCTCTACAAGCTTTTCTTCTTCAATGATTGAAATGTTAGCTAAAGCAGCTGCGCACGATACTGGATTTCCACCAAAAGTAGAACCATGTCCGGCTGTTGGCCATTTCTCATGCAGTTCTCGGCTTGCTACAATTGCTCCTAGTGGCATACCACCGGAAAGAGCTTTTGCTAAAACTAAAATATCTGGTGTGACTCCAGCATGTTCTGCGGCAAACATTTTTCCAGTGCGCCCGAATCCCGTTTGCACTTCATCAAAGATAAGCAGAATGCCATAATCATTCGCTATGTCTCTCAGTGCGCGTAAAAAGCTAGAAGGAGCAGGGTAATAGCCTCCTTCACCCATGACTGGCTCAATAACAATCGCCGCTACGCGTGAAGGATCCACTCGCAGTTCAAACAGCTTTTGCAGTTGATTTAAGCAATATGCTTCCGCTTCTTCCTCGTCAATATTAGGAAGCTGACTTGGATACGGATAAGGCGCGTGATACACTTCTCCTAAAATCGGCTCGTAGTAGCTTCGGTACTTGGAGCTTGAAGCCGTAATAGCTGTAGCTCCGAGTGTACGGCCATGAAAAGAACCTTCAAAAGCAATAATCGCTGGTCTCCCAGTGGCCGCTTTTGCTAACTTAAGCGCTCCATCAATAGCTTCTGCGCCTGAGTTTGAAAAGAAAACCGTATCTAAGTTTCCTGGCGTAATTTGCGCAAGTTTTTCTGCCAAATTCACAGCTGTTTCATAGTATCCGTAATTTAAACCGAGGTGAAGCAGCTGATCTGCTTGTTTTTTAATCGCTTCTACCATCTTTTCATGTGTATGACCTACTGCATTGACAGCTACTCCTGATACAAAATCAATGTATTCCGTGCCATCAGCTGTCCAAAATTTCGCACCGTGCGCTTTTTCAATAACAAGCTCTGTTACTCTTGTCATCACGGGTGATAAATGTTTTTTGCCTTTGATTTGAAGCTCTTCTGTTTTATTTTGCACTTTCATATGACTCATCCTTTCTTATGTGCTGATGAAAAATAGAAAACGCATGATCTAGCAATCTCACTATTTCATCAACTTCTGATTTCGTTATGTTTAAAGGAGGACTAATAATGATATGTTCTCCTTTATGTCCATCTATAGATCCGGACCCTGGATAAAATACGCCTCCAAGCTCCATACAAATTTCATTGAGCTTTTCGCTGGCTGCTTCGCCTGGCTCGAAAAATATCTGTTGATTGGCGTCTTTCATTAGTTCTAATCCAATTAAAAGTCCGCGGCCGCGAATATCTGAAATATACGGATGCTTTCGCTGCAGCGCTACTAAACATTCCATTAAATACGCACCTTGAGTTTCTACATTTTGAAGGATATTTACTTCTTCATACATGTCCAAAGCAGCAAGTCCTGCCGCTATCGAAACAGGATGTCCACTGTACGTATAGCCGTGAAGGAATTTTCCGCCGCTATTTTCTAACAGTCCTTGAATCAGACGGTCATGGACAACCATTCCTCCTAAAGGAGCGTACCCTGCTGAAACTCCTTTACCAAACGTTAGAATATCCGGTTCGATTCCGAATTGTTCCACTGCAAAATCAGTTCCCGTTCTCCCAAAGCCTGTCATCACTTCATCAACAATCAAAAGAATGTCATAGCGGCTGCAGAGCTCACGTACTTTTTTGAAATAGTCAAGCGGAGGCACGACAGCTCCTTGCTGACTTCCTACAATCGGCTCTGCGATAAAAGCTGAAATATTTTCTGGACCGAGCTCTAAAATGGTGCGTTCAATATCGGTGATGCAGCTCCAGTTTTGATTTGCCACGCAGTCTTCTTGATTGCGATTATACGGACAGCGGTGACAATAAGGAGAATAAACGTGCGCAAAATGTAAAAGATTAGGTGTGTAAGGATATCGTCTTTTTACATCTCCTCCAGCTGATAGTGCCCCTATCGTATTTCCGTGATAGGACTGCCACCTTCCGATTACGATGTGTTTTTGCGTCTTTCCGACATCTCTGTGATATTGCCTTGCTAATTTTAATGCACTTTCATTGGCTTCTGATCCTCCTGATGTAAAATAGACTTTGTTTAAATAGAGTGGAGCCATTTTACCGATTTTTCCTGCAAGTTTATGCAAAACATCTGTTTCAAAACGTAATGTATGAACAAACGCCGCTTTTTTAGCCTGATCAGCCATCGCCTCGGCTATTTTTACAATGCCGTGCCCTAAGTTTGCCGCTACGGCCCCGGAGCAGCCGTCTAAATACTTTTTTCCTTGTTCATCTATTAAGTAGCTTCCTTGACCGTACGTAATCATAGGGTACTTTTTTGTTAAATCTCTATGAAAAACATAATCTCTTTTTATTTCGTCCATCTTTCCACCACCATCGCCATTCCTAATCCTCCTGCAACGCAAATAGTAGCAAGGCCGTATCGTCTTTTTTGCTTGTGGAGCTCATGACACAGAGTTGTGATGATTCTTGCCCCGGAGCAGCCTAAAGGATGTCCAAGCGCAATTGCTCCTCCGTTTACATTCACTTTCTCTGATGTGATGTCCCATTCTCTTAAGCAAGCAATACTTTGGGCGGCAAATGCTTCGTTTAATTCAATTAAGTCCATATCATTTAAGCTTAAACCGGCTTTAGTTAAAGCAATTTGCGAAGCAGAAACGGGGCCAATTCCCATTTCCTTTGGAGAGACGCCGGCTGCGGCAAACGACACAATCTTTGCCATAGGTGTTAATCCGAGATGCTCAGCTTTTTCTTCCGACATCATCAGCAGCATCGAAGCGCCATCGTTTCTTCCGGATGAATTTCCGGCTGTCACCGTTCCATTTCTTTGAAAAACGGACTTAAGCGTACCAAGCTTTTCTTTGCTAGTAAGACGAGGAAATTCATCTGTTGCAAAATGCCTCATTCCTTCTTTTACAGGAACCGGTATAATTTCTTCTTCGAACAAATCAAGTTCTATAGCCCGCCTAGCTTTTTCCTGACTATAAAAAGCAAACTCGTCCTGCTCCGTACGGCTAATGCTATACTTTTCAGCAAGCCACTCCGCCGTCTGTCCCATTGTAAACGTTCCGTATAGCGTTTCAGGCTGTGATTTTGGCTGACTTTCTGTGTTAGAGTCATAGAGTGTTAAATCACCAACGTGAAAACCAAAACGAGTGCCTACCGTATAGTGCGGTGCTTGAGACATGCTTTCCACTCCTCCAGCTAATACCGTTTCGGCTTGACCTGATAAAATGGACATAGCGCCATTCATCACAGCCTGCATGCCTGAGCCGCACTGGCGGTGCACGGTATAAGCAGGAATACGTTCAGAGAATTGAGCTTTAAGCCCGGCTACTCTCGCTATATTAGGAGCATGAGCGCTTTGTTTCGTTTGTCCGACAATAATTTCATCAACAATCTCTGATGTATATCCGGCTGAAGACAAATTGTTTTTCATCACAAGAGAGACTAGTTCTTCTGGAAGCGTATCTGCAAGCGAACCGCCAAACTTTCCAATAGGAGTTCGAAATGCATTTACAATCACTGCCATTATGCCGTCACCTCATTGTCTTTGCTAAACAATGTAGAAACATGAAAAGCAGCCTCAGTTTTTTGTTTTACTTCCTCTAAAGAAACACCCGGAGCTGTTTCAAGAAGTTCAAGACCAAGATCGGTTACCGAAAAGACAGCTAATTCCGTAATAATCATATCGACTCGTCGCTCTGAAGTAAGCGGATAGCTTAAATTCCTAACTAGCTTTGACTCTCCTTGACTATTCGTATGAAGAGTCGTCACAATCACTTTTTTCGATCCTTCTAATAAATCCATTGCTCCTCCTACGCCAAGAACACTTTTCCCAGGGACAGCCCAGTTCGCAATTCGCCCTGCTTCATCTACTTGAAGCACTCCAAGAATGGATACATTCACATGACCTCCGCGTATCATCGCAAAAGAATCGGCGCTGTTAAAAAATGAGGCACCTTCCAAGACCGTGACGGGAAGCTTCCCAGCATTCACAAGCTCTGGATCTATATAGGTTTCTTCAGGAGTAGGGCCAACGCCGAGAATTCCGTTTTCTGAATGTAAAAACACGTGAACATCGGGTGAAATATAATTAGCAACCAAAGTAGGAATCCCTATCCCTAAGTTCACTACATCTCCGTGACAAAGCTCTTTTGCAGCGCGCCCGGCAATATATTGTTTGACGTTCATCTTATTTTTCTCCTTTCACTACGATATAAGTAACGTATAAATGAGGAGTGATAATTTCTTCAGGAGAAATTTGTCCAACTTCAACCACTTCTTCTACTTCAGCAATCACGATATCAGCGGCCGTTGCCATCATTGGATTAAAGTTTCTTGCTGATTTGCTGTAAATAAGATTTCCGAGTCGGTCTGCTTTTTTAGCTTTTATAAGCGCTACATCTGCGTGCAGCGATTCTTGCAAAACATATTTCTTTCCTTTTAACACTCGTTCTTCTTTTCCTTCAGCGAGCTGAGTCCCTACGCTCACAGGCGTATAAAATCCTCCGATGCCTGCTCCTCCTGCTCTAATTGCCTCGGACATTGTTCCTTGCGGGATGAGCTCCACTTGAAGTTCTTGTTGTTGATAAGCGTGTACAACTTCAGGGTTGGAAGTAAAATAAGACCCTATGGCTTTTTTTACTTGTTTTTTTTGAACCAATACACCTAATCCTTTTCCAGGTTCACCGAGGTTATTACTAATAATCTCTAAATCTTTAAGGTTTGATTTGGCAATCGCTTCAATCAGACTAAGCGGGCTTCCAACAAGACCAAATCCACCTACCATAATGCGTGCGCCATCTGTTATTTTTTCTATTGCTTCTTCGCGCGTGATGATTTTGTTCATTTTGTTTCCTCCTTTTCTTTTTATATTTCACAGCGCTTTACACGAAAAAAACCAAGCAGGACACAATGACTCCCCAAAGAAAAAGGGATGTCCCCCACTCTTTGTAAAGTGTGTGTGTCTGCTTGGTTTTAATAAGACCATGAAAAGAGGTTGTCTTCTCACTTTATTCTAACCAAACGCTATGTAATTTTTTGATTCACATTATCCCAGTAACGTTGGATTGCAGCCTGAAGCGCTACGATAATCGCCTGTTGAGATGGAGCAAAATAATAATTTTGAATACGTTCAATAAGAGGTTCAATTCCATCTGCAAGGCAGTAACCAATAAGCAGCTTCCGGAAAAAATTTTGCGTCAGCTCCGTAATAAACGTAAACTCAGCATTTACAATTTTATGCTCTGTCAGATCCACTTCTAGTACAATTCCCGCATGCTTATACATTTCATACATGGAAGTTCCCTGTGGAGCTTTTGCATATCCTGTCACAATGACTGTATTCAGTATTTGCATGCCCCTTAATCTCCTTTTAAAAACTATTTAATTACTCCGCACATTTACACTAATAATTCTGAAAGGTCAAATGAGACTAACTCATATGCTTTTAGTTATGTAAGTGCTTTCATTTTTAAAAAGATATGTTCTTACACAACTAATATTTCGCCTTTTCTAGACAAAATCCTTCTTTTCTTTTAAAAAAACTTTCTATTTTTTTATTTATTCGGCTTTATTGAAATTTATTCGAATCTCCATCAAACTTTTCATCTGCTATACGGATGGACTCTGTTGGGCAGCCTTCAAACGCATCTATTAAATCGTCTTCTAACTCTTGGGGCACTTCAACAGTGCCTTGATTATCATCAAGGATAACGAACGCAATTCCTTCATCATCATAATCATAAATATCAGGTGCCGCAGCTCCGCATGCGCCGCACGCAATACACGTTTCTTTATCGACTATCGTATATTTCCCCATGATCATTCTCCTAACTAAGTTTAAAAGTTATTACTTATTACCAGCCGCGTTCTTGCATACGATTTTCTGGTAATAATGATGAAATTTCAATTCCTTTCATTGCACTTCCTAGCCCTTTTGACAAGCTTGCAATCAGTTCATAGTCTTGATAATGCGTTGTTGCTTCCACGATTGCTCGAGCAAATTTTTCAGGGTTGTCGGATTTAAAGATTCCTGAACCAACGAACACGCCGTCTGCTCCAAGCTGCATCATTAACGCTGCGTCCGCTGGTGTTGCTACGCCGCCCGCTGCAAAGTTTACAACTGGTAGGCGACCTTCACGTTTAATTTGCAGTAATAACTCATAAGGCGCGCCTAATAGTTTGGCTTCTGTCATTAGCTCATCTTCGTCCATGCCCACAACTTTACGTACTTGAGCGTTGACTTGGCGCATATGACGCACTGCTTCCACGATATTTCCTGTTCCTGGTTCGCCTTTTGTACGAAGCATCGAAGCACCTTCACCAATTCGTCTTGCTGCTTCCCCTAAATCACGGCATCCGCATACAAATGGAACCGTAAATGTACTTTTGTTAAGGTGATATTCCTCATCAGCTGGAGTAAGTACTTCACTTTCATCAATGTAGTCTACACCCATTGCTTCTAGCACGCGTGCTTCAACAATATGGCCAATACGAGCTTTTGCCATAACTGGAATGGACACAGCGTTCATCACTTCTTCAACAATTGTTGGGTCTGCCATACGAGACACGCCGCCTGCTGCACGAATATCAGCTGGAACACGCTCCAATGCCATAACAGCAACAGCGCCTGCTGCCTCTGCAATTTTTGCCTGTTCTGCATTGATCACGTCCATGATAACGCCGCCTTTTTGCATTTCTGCCATTCCCCGCTTCACGCGGTCCGTTCCATTTCTCACCATATTCAATTCCTCCTTTATATGTTCAAACACTTATTATGCAACTTCCATGCCAGTGTTAAAATATAGAAGAAATTAGTGAAAAGTACTGATTTTTATGCCAAATTATTAAGCGGTTTTTAAAAATTTGGCAGGCGAAAGCCAATTTTTTAAACTAAAACAGCTTCCATCCCTATTAGAGACGGAAGCTGTTTTGTTAAGGAACTAACACTAATTTTCCGGTCGTTTTTCTTCCTTGAAGCAGACGATGTACATCTGCTGCTTCTTCAAGTGAAAATGTACCGCCCAGCATTAATTTTAACTGACCGGAATTCACGTAGTTTAATAGCTCATGCAGGCTTTGCTGATAAAGTGCTGGTTTTGCCATCATTTGAGGTAAGAAAAAGCCGAGAACCGCCTGATTTTTTTCCATCAGGCGAGCAGGGTTAAACTTTACAGATTTTCCGCTAGCCATTCCGTAAAAAACGAGGCGCCCAAATGGTGCAAGACATTGAAGAGATTCATAGAATATATGGCCTCCTACCATTTCTAAAATAATATCGGCTCCTTTTCCTTCTGTTACTTCTAAAATCCGTTTTTCCCAGCCCGTTTCTGTATAGTTAATCACTTCGTCGGCTCCAAGATTTTTTGCAAGCTCAAGCTTTTCTTTAGAGCTCGCTGTAGCAATAACTTTTCCAGCTCCAAAAATTTTCGCAAGCTGAACAGCTAGGGTTCCGACGCCGCCTGCTGCTGCATGAACGATGACGATTTCTCCTTTTTCAAGGCGACCCATTGTTTTTAAAATATGATAAGCCGTTAGTCCTTGAAGAGGCAAAGCAACGGCCTGTGTTAAATCCACATTCTCCGGCAACGGAATAAGGCCTCTTGAATCTGCCAGCGTGTACTCAGCGTATCCTGTTGCTCGATTAGATCCCAGCAGTGTCACGACTTTTGTACCTACTTTTATCCCTTGTACATCCTCGCCTACTTCAACCACTTCGCCTGCTACTTCAGAGCCTGGAATAAAAGGCAGCGGCGTTTCGACTACATATGCTCCTTCGCGCCGCGCAGCGTCGGCATAATTAACGCCAATTGCCGCAACTTTAATGAGCACATCTTTCTTTTTAGGTACAGGGCGTGCAATATCGATAACTTGCAGAACATCAGGCCCTCCATACTGGGTGAATTGAATAGCTTTCATCTTTTATATCCCCCTCTTATTTCCCTTGAAATAGTGGCTTTCTTTTTTCTTTAAATGCAGATATTCCTTCTTGATGATCCCTCGTTTCTACCATAAGAACTTGCGTTAGCCTTTCTTGTTCAAGCACTTGTTCTAGCGTTAAATGGAATGAATCGTTGACGATTTTTTTCATTTTTCCGTACGCTTTCGTTGGCCCTTGTGATAAACGGCTTGCAAAAGACGTAACCTCATCTTTCAACTGATCTAACGGCACTACACGGTTCAAAAAACCGGCTTTGTAAGCCGTATCGGCATCCAGAGGCTCTGCTAAAAACAGCAGTTCTTTAGCTTTGTGGGGGCCAACGACCTTTGTGAGAAAGTAAAGACCTCCTCCATCTGAAATCAATCCCACTTGAGAAAAGCTTAATACAAATCGGCTTTCTTGTGATGCGATGATAAAGTCAGAAGCGAGAGCTAAATTAAAAGCAGCTCCTGCTGCAAACCCATGAACTGCTGAAATAATTGGCTTCTCTAGATTTTGCATCGCTAAAATACATTCATTTAAACGGCCGATATGTTCATAAACATCAGCTCCCGATGCTTGACCCATCGTTTTTACATCGCCTCCGGCAGAAAACGAGCGCCCCGCTCCATTTAATATAACCACTTTAATAGACTCATCGCTTTGTGCCTGTTTTATTTCAGCTGTTAACTTTTCAATCATTTCCTCACTGAATGCATTTAAACGATCCGGTCGATTTAATGTTAAAGATAAAATAGTCCCCTGCTTTTCTACTACTAAATCACTCATAATTTCGACTTCCTCCTCTTTGCTTTGCATTAAACGATAAGCCACCCGCCGTCTACTAATAAATCACTTCCCGTCATATACGATGCCTCTTTAGACGCTACAAAAGCAATAACATTTGCAATTTCATCTGGTTTACCTACACGTTTTAAAGCTGTATTTTTTTCGATTGCCTTAGTGAAGCGCTCATTTTCAAGTCCAGGCTGTGTTAAAGGTGTTTCTACGAATCCAGGAGACACAGAGTTTACTCTGATTCCGTGAGGTGCTAATTCAAATGCCATTGCTTTTGTAAAGTTGATTAAAGCAGCTTTAGCAGCGCTATAGTGGGGAATTTGCGCACCTGCTTTATGTCCTGAAAGAGAAGCGATGTTAACAATAGAGCGATTTTCTGCTATTTCTTCAGTTAAAAAAGGAATCAAATGTTTTGTTACAAGAAATACGCTTGTTAAATTGACGTCCTGCACCTGTTTCCACTGTTCAAGCGTTGTTTCTTTGATTGTGGAATTAACAGATCCGCCTGCGTTATTAATTAATAAATGAATTTGTCCGTACTTTTCTTTTATAAACTCAGCAAGCTCTTTGACGTCTTCTTCTTTCGTTACGTCAGCTGGGAAAATATCTGTACATTTTCGTTCACACCGTGTGTCAATAGCGGATGCAGCCTGTATTAGTTTTTCTTTCGTTCGCCCGACAAGAATGACGCGAGCGCCTTCTTTCGCCATTCTTTGAGCGGTCGCTTCTCCAATGCCGCTTCCAGCTCCTGTAATAACAGCTATTTGCCCTTCAAAACGCATCATAATACCCCTCCTTATACAACATATCGTCCGCTGTCGATAAATTCACGGGCGATGTCTCGATTGCGCATGAACTCTCCTTCACTTTGCAAATCATTCATCCATTTTCCAAGAATTGTGCGGTACTGTCGGTGTTTTTCATCCGTTAACATCCCGTTTATTAATTGTCGAGCCTGCTTTTCAATTTCAAAGAGCGTTTCACTAACAACTGTTGCTGTGAGCTTGCTTTTTAACGTTTCTTTTTCTTCTCCATTTCTGGTTACAGCTTTTTCCACGCGCAGCACAGATGACTCCATAGCGAATAGCCCAATAGCAATTTCTGCTAGTTTCATCAGCGTTTCTTGTTCTTGCGCTAGATTTGTCTGAAACGTTTGGAATGCTGTTCCTAACAATGCAAGAAATAAATGTCTTGTTGTAATAACAGCCTGCTTTTCTCGTGCTAGAAGTTCATTTGAAGATATTTCCCACTGACCGCTCATCAATTCACTAACGGCATGTTCTACTCGTTTGTTCAGCTCTATTTCTCCTTTGCCTGCTTTTTTTAGAAGCTGAGTTGGAAGCAAAAGGCGGTTGATTTCATTTGTACCTTCAAAAATACGATTGATGCGTGAGTCACGGTATACTTGTTCAATTTTATATTCTTGAATAAATCCTGCTCCGCCATGAAGCTGCAGCGATTCATCGGCAATTAAATCAAGAGTTTCCGATCCATACACTTTACACACTGAACATTCCATTGCAAATTCAGCCAGCTGTTTAGCTACTAACTTATGATTTTCACTTTCATATAGTCCACCAAGCGCCTCTTCTAGTAAACCAGCTGTACGGTACTGGATAGATTCAGATGCAAAAATACGAGCCGCCATTTTTGCTATTTTTTCTTTTGAAGCGTTAAATTCCGCAATAGCTGTTTTAAACTGCTTGCGTTCTTTTGTATAACCTAAAGCAAGTTCAAACGCATATTTCGCTGCGCCCATACATGCAGAACCTAAGTTAAAACGTCCAAGGTTTAAGACGTTCAGCGCAATTAAGTGACCTCTTCCTACTTGTCCAAGTACGTTTTCTACGGGTACTAAACAATCTTCATAAATAACCGGGCGAGTAGACGACCCTTTAATCCCCATTTTCTTTTCTTCTGGCCCGAGAGACAGTCCTTCAAAATCTTTTTCTACAATAAAAGCGGTAAAATGTTCTCCGTCTACTTTTGCATATGTGATGAACGTATCTGAAAAGGCAGCATTGGTAATGTACTGCTTCATTCCATTTAATACATAATGCGTTTTTTCAGGATTTAATACGGCTTTTGTTTGGGCTGCAAGAGCATCAGAACCAGCTTCTGGCTCTGTCAAACAGTAGGCGCCAATATATTCACCGCTTGCCAATTTGGGCAAGTATTTTTCTTTTTGCTTTTTGGTACCAAAATACGTAATAGGAAGTGTCGCAATGCATGTATGATTAGAATGAGCGACTCCATATCCGCTTGTCCGGCCGATGATTTCACCGACGAGTCCTTTGCTTACTTTATCAAGACCTAGTCCTCCATATGCTTCTGGAATACTGTGAGCAAGAAGTCCGAGTTCGCCTGCTTTGTGCATCAATTCTACTACTTTATCAAAATCTTGCTGCTCAATGTCACTGTGGTAAGGGTCGACTTCTTTTTCAATAAACTGCTTTGCTGTCTGAGCGATCATACGATGCTCATCCGTTAAGTCTTCAGGTGTATAGACGTGCTGCGCAGATGTTTTTTTAAGTAAAAATGATCCGCCTTTTGCTTCGGTTTTCATTTCAGACATATCATTTCCTCCCCGTTTACTAGCTTTTTCTTCACTACCTTAGGAACTACAGAATAGACGTTTTTCCGGCTTACAAAGCCAATTTCGTCTAGAAAGCCATACTGAGTGAGCATTTCTCCTACGGCTGAGTGTTTCAATATTTCAATAGATGAATGCTCATAAGCCTTATACAAAAGCAGTGCGGCTTTTGCAGCATCCGTTAAATAAAATGTTTTTAGTTGCAGAAGACAGCTTATAAAGTACCCCGCTCCATATAAATCTTCTAGACAGAAGCGATCGGATGAACCTGAACAAACCAATAAAACAGTTTCATCTTGACTTGGTTGACAAACAGCACTGGCAACCGCTTCTCCGTTTAACAGTGAAGCTGCATAGACATGTTTTGCTTTTTCAGCGTTATGAATGGCCACCGTTCCATTAGTGGTGGATAAAATAACCGTTTTATCTTGAACATGCTGCTTTATCGTGCTGGGGCTTGGATCAAAAAAGCCTTCAATCGTTTTCCCTCTATATTCGCCTACAAGCGCAATTTCGTCAGGCTTATACGTTTTTGCTTTATTGCGCGCTTCTTCTTCGTTTTTTACGGGAATAACCTCTATTGCTCCTTGTTGTAAAGCAGCCGCAATTGTTGAAGTAGCCAATAAGACGTCAAATATAACGACCGTTTTTCCTTCTAGCTTTTTGGCAAGAAGCTCTTCTTTTTTGAGTATTACGTGAACTTTTCTTTTCATATATGCCCGCGTTCTGTATGCAGAGCATGAATAATCAGCGTTTTTACATACTCTCCAAATTGTGAAAACCGTTTGTCATTTGTTTGGCCTTTTTTATAACGGTAATAAATTTGCTGACAAATGACAGCAAGTTTGAAGTACGCAAACTTCAGGTAAAAGTCAATGTGTGACACATCTCGTCCGCTTTTTTTAGCATACGCTTCCACAAAATCTCGACGGGAATAAAAGCTTTTTTGCACAGTAACAGGTGGGTTCCCCAATCCTCTTTTTAAAAGTTCAGGGTCGCTGTCTTCCATCCAATAGCTCATCGCCACTCCCAAATCAGCAAGCGGGTCTCCAACGGTTGTCATTTCCCAGTCAAATAATCCTACAATTTTATTTCCATCCGGTGAAAATAACGTATTGTTAAGCTTATAATCATAGTGAATAATGGTTGAATGCTGTGAAGTGGGGATGTGTGTGGTCAACCATTTCTTTAGTGCTTCTACTTCCGGTATGTCACTTGTTTTTGATTTTTCATAACGATGAATCCAGCCGTGTACTTGACGTTCTAAAAAACCTTCAGGCTTGCTGATTTCTTCAAGGAGCGTACCTTTATAAGGAACGTCATGAAGCTGAACAAGGACATCTACCATTTGTTCTGAAATACGACGGCAAAGTTCGCTAGTTCCTTTCACGTCTTCTGGAAACGCTGTGTCGATGAGAACACCGTGCTTTCGCTCCATTAAAAAAAAGGGTTTCCCGACCACCGTTTCATCTTCACAAAACACATTAGGCCTAGGAGCGAGAGGGAAAGATTTCGATAAAACAGATAAAATCTTGTATTCTCTTTCCATGTCATGCGCTTTTGGCGCAACTGGCCCAAATGGCGGGCGTCTCAACACCGCCTCCCACTCTCCGACTGAAAGAGCGTAGGTTAAATTGGACGCACCCGATCCAAATTGCTTGATTAAAAGAGGCTCTTTAGGTAAATCAGGAATCGAAACACGGAGAAACTGATGCAGTTTTTCCGTGTTTAATTCCTCTCCTTTTCGTACAGGAATGATTTGTGACATTCTTTTACCACCTGCTTTTTTATAGTTAAACAGCTACTTTATAATTCATCAAAAACTGCTTAATGTCCGCTGGAATAGAAATGCTTTTTTGTGCATCAAAATCAAAGTACACGATGACAGCTTCTCCTTTAGCAATCAGCGATCCCGTCTTGCTGTCGGTAATTTCATGGCCAATTGTAAAGCTTTTATTGCCGACATTAGATACAAAGGTTTTAATCGTTAACACTTGATTAAAATATCCTTGCGCAACAAAATCACATTTAGTAGACGCTAAAATATACTCCCACTTTTTTGTATGCATGGATGCTCCCATTTCTTCAAAAAAAGCAATGCGTGCCTCTTCTAAATAAATGAAATAGCTCGTATTGTTAATGTGACCGAGTGCGTCTGTTTCGCAAAAACGCACTTTGACCTGTGTTTCATACATGGTTTTCTCCTCCTTTACTTATGTGAAAAAACAGCGGGACGCTTTTCAATAAATGCTGATACTCCTTCTTTAATATCTTCTGTTTGAAAGACTTCTTCAAACAGCTCTGCCTCAAGTTCAAGACCTTCAGATAGTGTACGATTCATTCCTTCGTTTACCGCTGCCTTAATTCGAGAAAGTGACGGAAGAGAGTGACGGTTAAATTTCTTAGCCAGCTCTTTTGCTTTTTCGAGCCCTTTTCCTTTAGGCGTTACATGATTGGCAAAGCCTGCATGAAGTGCTTCTTCCGCCGAAACAGGACTGCCGGCAAACATCCATTCTTTAGCTTTAGATGCGCCGATTACGCGCGGAAGACGCTGAGTTCCGCCGCCTCCGGGAAACAATCCGAGCTTCACTTCCGGAAGACCGATTTGAGCATGTTCTTCGGCAATGCGTATATCAGCGGTTAGTGAAAGTTCGCACCCTCCCCCAAACGTTAAACCGTTTAACACGACAATTGTTGGTTTTTCAATGTTTTCAAGTTTTTGCAAAACACGATGGGTTTTCATAAACTCTTCTTTAATACCGCTTTGTCCCATTAGCTGTGGAAATTCTTTAATATCAGCTCCAGCCATAAACGCCCGGTCGCCCGCTCCCGTTAAAATGATTGTAATGACATCAGGATCTTTACTAAGCTCTTCATACGTTTCTTCAAGCTGCTGCACAACAGCCTGGCTCATTACATTTAAAGGCGGATTATCAATGGTTACAATAGCTGTTTTCTCTTCTTTTTCAATACGTACAAATTTTTTCATCATTGCTTCACTCCCTGTGTGTGGTATGTGTAAAAACCTTTTCCTGTTTTGCGTCCAAGCTCGCCTTTTTGAACTTTTTCTTCTATGCACGCAGCTGGCTTGTCCTCAGGGTCCCCTGTTTCGCTATAGCGCTGCTGCATCACAAAATATCCGACGTCAATTCCTGAGAGATCCATCAATTCAAAAGGACCGATCGGGTGATTGAGCGCTTTTTTGCAAATCGTATCAATGTCTTCAAAATCTGCGTATCCATTTTCGTAAAGGAAAACGGCTTCTTTTTGCAGCGCTCCTAAAATTCGATTGGCAATAAAACCTGAGATTTCTTTTTTCAGAAGGACTGCTGTGCGATTAATTTGCTTGCAAACTTCCATTGTCGTTTGAGCTGTTTGTTCACTTGTCTTTTCACTCATCACAACTTCTACGCAGTCCATTACAAGAGGAGGAAAAAAGAAATGCATGTTAACGATTTGCTCTGGACGGTTTGTTGCACTTGCAATAAGCGAGTTAACAATTGTTGAACTATTCGATGCTAAAATGGCGTGACTTGGTGCGTACTCATCTATTTCTTTAAAGACGCTTTGTTTTACATCTAACTTTTCTACAACAGCTTCAATCACAAAATCAGCACTTGAAACCGCTTCCTTTAATGTGCTTGTAAAAGACAACCTTTGAAATGCGGCTTCTTTAGCATCAGAGGAAATTTTGCCTTTGTGAACCCACTTGTCTATAATTGCTTCCAGCTTATTTTTCGCCTCGATGAGTGATTGTTCATTCATATCTTGAATAATTGTTTCATATCCTCCAAGTGCACAAAGCATACCAATTTGATGTCCCATTTGTCCTGCGCCAATGACAGCAATACGCTGTATATCTTTACTATTCATGTTATAGCCTCCTTTTAATATAAAAGGAGAGAAAGAGCTTATACTTTCCCACCTTTTACGAGCACTGTCCAGCCTAGCAGCTACTGTGACTGAATACCTTTCATTAACATCTTATAAAAAATAGCCGCAACTTCTCGATCTGACTTTTCACCATCCGGCTGAAACCAAAAATAGCTCCAATTTGTCATTCCTAATATGCCTAGCGTCACGATATCTGAAGGCAAATCTGAACGGAACTGCCCTGCTTCCATTCCTTTTTCAATAATTTCCTGTACGTTTTCTTTAAAACGATCGCGCTTTGGAATGATTTGCTGTAAGTGTTCTTCACTCAAATGACGCATCTCTCGAAAAAACACTTTAGCTCGAAGACCTTCTTTCTCAATATCATGAACAAGTTTAAAAATAATGCTGTGCAGCTTTTCAGGATAAGATATTGTCTTATCTGCAAGAATCGTCTCTTGGTTTTCTATTAATCTTTCAATATATTGAAGGTGAATATCCATTAAAAGCTCTTGCTTGCTTTTAAAATAATAATAAAACGTTCCTTTTGTGACATTTAATTCATTTACAATATCTTGAATAGACGTTTCTTTGAAACCTTTTTGAGCAAAAAGCTGAATGCTTCGTTCCATCATCAAATCTTTCATCGTCAAACCCTCTCTGTCTTTTCTCATTTTCACAAATTATACCATGGCTTAGAGGGAGCTTTTGAAAAAGTTTGTTTATGTTCAGCTTCTTTACATCGTTTCTTTCACCACTTCTTCTCGCAGTGCTCTTCGTAAAATTTTTCCTACATTGGTCTTAGGAAGCTCAGCGCGAAACTCAAAGATTCGCGGAATTTTGTAAGCTGCAAGATGATGTCGACAATAAGAAGTAAGCTCTTCTTCAGAAAGAGATTTTCCTTCTTTCACTACCAAAATCGCTTTAATTGTTTCTCCTCTGTAAGGATGCGGAACGCCAATGACAACGGCTTCTTTAATGTGGCTGTGCTCATATAAAACTTCTTCAATATCTCGAGGATACACATTAAAACCACTCGCAATAATCATATCTTTTTTGCGATCAACAATGGATAAATACCCATCTTCGTCTATCTGTCCAATATCTCCTGTGTACAGCCAGCCGTTTCTAAGCGCGTGAGCTGTTTCTTCAGGCTGATTCCAATAGCCCTTCATAACTTGAGGGCCTTTAATCACTATTTCTCCAAGCTCTCCTCTTGGCAGTTCTTTTGTTCCTGTAGCCACGTCTACAATTTTATAAGCAGTTTGCGGAACGCCAAGTCCGACTGTGCCTGGCTTTCGTTCACAAAACGGCAGGTTGCAATGGGTAACGGGGGACGCTTCTGATAAGCCGTACCCTTCTAACACTTTAGCACCCGTTTTTCGTTCGAACTCTTTCATCAGCTCAACAGGCATTGGCGCACTGCCGCTGTTGCAGATGCGAATACTTTCGATATTGTATTCTTCTGCCCGCGGATGATTGGTAATCGCGACATACATAGTTGGCACTCCAGGAAAAATACTAGGCTGCTCTTTTTTGATTGTATTTAGTACTTCTTCTAAATCAAAACGCGGCAATAGCAATATTTCATTTCCGCAAAGAATTGATAAATGCATACAGGAAGTCATGCCAAATACGTGAAACAATGGAATAACGGTTAAGCATTTTTCTTTTCCCAATTCAATATCATGCTTAAATATTTCGTATGATTGAACTGCGTTTGTGTAAATGTTTGTATGTGTAAGCATCGCACCTTTAGATGGTCCGGTCGTTCCTCCCGTATACTGAAGAACAGCAATATCGTGTGCTGGATGGATGACCGGCTGATTAAATTCATGCTTAATGGTTAGAAAATCTAAGAAGGAAAGGTCTGGTGATGTAGGAACAAAAGGTTTTTGCAAGCTGACGGTTATCGCTTCTTCTATCTCAATACGATTCCTTATCTCTTGAAGTCTCGTATAGAAATCATCGAGTAGAATTATTTTTTTTGCGCCGGAATCGTGTAAAATATGCTCTAGTTCTTGTTCGACAAGCATGGGGTTGACCTGAGTGACAATGCCGCCCGCTGCTACAATGCCAAAATAGCTTATTATATATTGCGGACAATTTGGCAGCATAATTGCTACACGATCTCCTTTTTTAATCCCTTTTTTCTGCAGTGCTCCTGCAAATACGCGAACTGAGTGGTACAGCTCCTGGTACGTTAACGTATGCTGATACATGCGCGTGGCTGTGTGAGCAGGATAACGTTCGGCTGTTTCTTTCAGCATATCAAATAGTGAAATATCTTCGATGTGAATGTCATGAGTGTAGGCTTCTGGATAAGGTGTAAACCATTTTTTAACGTCTTCCATTGAGTAACTCCTTTCTTATTCACATAGCATGAACTCCACCGTCTACTGTCAGAATATCGCCCGTAATATAATTAGACGCTGCAGAAGCAAGAAAAACAGCCGCTCCTTTTAAATCAGCTTCGGAGCCAAAGCGTTTTAAAGGGGTTTGACTTAGAAAATAATCTTTTCCTTGTTCCATAATCGCACCTGACATTTTAGTAGGAAAAAATCCCGGCGCAATTGCATTAACTTGAATATTATGCTGTCCCCATTTGACAGCTAAATCTTTCGTGAACGTAATGACCGCTCCTTTACTCGTGTTGTACCCGATTGTATCCATATACTGAGGGTCCGTTCCTCCAAGACCCGCAATTGAAGCAATGTTAATAATCTTACCAGCTTTTTGTTTAATCATTTCTTTTCCAGCTTCTTGTGACATTAAAAACGTGCCCGTCACATTAATATTCATCACTTTTTGCCATGCTTCAAGAGGCATTTCTTCAGCCGAAGCTCCCCACGTAGCTCCGCTGTTGTTAATTAAAATATCGATGCGTCCAAATGTTTCAATCGTTTGATGCACGACATTTTTAATATCTTCAGGCTGACTGATGTCGCATGCTAAAGCGAGGGTTTTTACGCCTATGGTGGCCAATCGATCAGCCACTTGCTGACATGCTTCTTTTTTTCTTGAGCATAGAACAATATTTGCCCCTGCCTCTGCAAGCCCTTCTGCCATTTGCTCTCCTAATCCTCTGCCTCCTCCGGTAATAATAGCTGTCTTTCCAGTTAAATCAAATAGATCCTTTATGTGCATAGGTTGCCTCCTGTTCTTGATAGGATTTTAGCTCAAGTCTTGCAAGCTGTGCTTTGTGCACTTCGTCTGGACCATCGGCAAGGCGCAAAGTGCGGGCATTTGCCCAAAGTGCCGCAAGCGGCGTGTCTTCTGAAACACCTGCTGCTCCAAATGCTTGAATGGCACGATCAATGACTTTTAAAGCCATAGCAGGAGCTATTACTTTAATCATGGCAATTTCTTTCCGCGCTTTTTTATTTCCAACTGTGTCCATCATATAAGCAGCTTTTAATGTTAATAAGCGAGCTTGCTCAATTTCAATACGCGATTCTGCCACCCATTCTTGAATAACCCCTTGCTGAGAAAGCACCTTATTAAATGTAGAACGACTTTGAATACGCTTACATAATTCTTCGAGCGCTCTTTCAGCTGCTCCTATTAGACGCATGCAGTGATGAATACGTCCAGGCCCTAATCTACCTTGAGCAATAGCAAACCCTTTTCCTTCGCCTAAAAGCATATTGGATGCTGGCACACGCACATTGTCATAATGAATTTCAGCATGTCCATGAGGAGCGTGATCGTATCCAAAGACTGGCAGCATTCGTTCAATTTTAACTCCCGGAGTATTTAATGGAACTAGAATCATAGACTGCTGTTCATATTTAGATGCGTTAAAATCGCTTTTTCCCATGACAATAGCAATTTTGCAGCGAGGATCTCCCGCACCTGAAGACCACCATTTTCTTCCATTGATTACATATTCATCGCCTTCTCTTACAATACTGCACTGAATGTTTGTGGCATCAGAAGAACCTACATCCGGTTCTGTCATAGAAAAGCAGGAGCGAATGTCTCCATTTAACAGAGGCTTTAGCCATTTTTCTTTCTGTTCAGGCGTTCCGTATCGAACCAGCACTTCCATATTGCCAGTGTCAGGAGCTCCGCAGTTAAAAGCTTCTGGTCCAATAATAGAACGGCCCATAATTTCGCAAAGAGGAGCGTATTCTACATTTGTTAGACCTGCTCCGTATTCGCTTTCTGGCAAAAATAAGTTCCATAGCCCAGCTCGCTTTGCTTTTTCTTTTAACTCTTCCATGATTGGAGGAACAGCTGACCATCTAGATGGCTGTTCATTCAGCTGTTGTTCGTATAGCCGTTCATTTGGATAAATATGCTCTTCCATAAAAGAGCTCAATTCTTTTTGCAGCTTCACTACTTTGTCAGAGTAAAAAAAATACACGGTAGTCCCTCGCTTTCATTTACTTACTAACCGGTTGGTATGTTACATATTCATCATAAATGAAGGGAAATAATTCAGCAAGATATTTTTAGAAAAATTCTAAATATTATATTATTTAGAAATAAAAAAAAGAGAGGTTGTAACCTCTCTTTTTACGCGGATGTCATTTCCTCAAATACGGCTGATACTTTTTCAAACTCATCATCATCTTCAATTGAAGACCATTCACCATCATCTTCAATTTTTAAAAAGAAAACATCAATTTCTTCTTCTGTTTCAATTAAAACTTCTTCCACAAACGCAACGGCAATATAATCGTGGCCTTCAATCGTCATTTTTCCAAGCACTTCAATATCTTGCTCTTGATCATTTTCATCTAAAATTGTAAAAATCTCTCCCGTTTCAATACGTTCCATCGTATTCCCTCCTATTTTAACCTCATTATTCGTTCACTAACATGTATTCCCCTTTAGAAAAGGTTTCATGCTTATAAAAGTAGAATCTACTTTTTAAAAGGCAAAAGAATGTCTACGGTAGTTCCTTTTCCAAGTTCACTTACAAAGTTAATTTCTCCTCTATGTTCTCGAATGATCTTATAGCACACCATCAGTCCAAGCCCCGTTCCTTTCTCTTTCGTACTATAAAAAGGTTTTCCTAAATGCTGCATTCGTTCCTGCGTGATGCCTGGCCCCTCGTCGCTAAACCGGACAACAAGGTTCTCCTGATTAAATCTTTTTAGTTGAATCGTTACAGTTCCTCCACTTGGCATAGATTCGACGGCATTTTTAAATATATTGCTAAAGACCTGTTTTAACTGGTTTTCTTCGCATAATACGAGAGGAAGATGAAGATCAATCTCTTTTTTTACGTGAATTTTCTCTGTAATCCCCTGCACCTCAGCTAGCTTTAACGTGTTCTCTAAGATATCTTGGACGTGTTTGTCTTTGTAGGTTTTCGCCTGAGGCTTTGCAAGACTCAAGAACTCGTCGGCAATCAATTCGATTCTATCTAACTCATGATTTATCATTTCTACATAGTAAGGCTGACCGCTCGTTTCTTCTAATAACTGCATAAATCCTTTTACCGCTGTTAGAGGGTTTCTGATTTCGTGAGCGATACCCGCTGCTAACTGTCCGACTAAGGAAAGCTGAGCGGATTCACGCAGCAATTTTTCAGTTTTTTTACGTTCTGTAATATCACGAAACAAAACTTGAATGGCCTGCTTTCCCATATAGGGAATAGGAAAGGCAATGGTTTCGGCATCAATCGTATGACCGTCTTTATGAATAAACTTTTCTTCCTGCAGATCCACAGATTTATTTTCTGTTTTCATTCGATAAATTCGCTGTTTTACAACATCATAGTAATCAGGGTGAACAAACTGATAAACACAAGCTCCTAATACATCTTGAGGATTCTTGTATCCTAGTGCTTTAGCTCCTGCAGGGTTGATATAATCAATTTTACCTTCACTATGAACGATAATTGCTTCCGGGGATAACTCAATCAAACTTCGGTAGCGCTGTTCGCTTTCTTTTAAAGCCGTCTCATCCTGCTTGCGCGATGTTATATCTCGATAGACAAACGCAATGCATAACGGCCAATCATTCATATTTTCAACGCGAAATAGTGTGACGCTTACATTAATTAAATGCCCGTCTTTATGCTGTCTTACCGTCTCAAATTCCGTTTTCGATTCCCCTGATTGAATAGTCTTGTGAAGTTCGCACACGGGCTCCTTTAAAAACGAAGGTATAATCGGAAGAGGCTTTTGATGAATTTCTTCAAACGTCCAGCCAAATGTATTCTCAAACGCAGGGTTCACTTGAAGCGTTTTACCCTCTAAGTCAACGATAGCAACAGCATCTGCGTTATGATAAATAAAAGGTTGAATCTGTTCTTTTTTCTCTTGATAACTAGTTATATTCACGCAATGTCCCATAATTTCAGGCTTTTCTGTGTAAGATAAAGGGGTTAAGTTTACTACATAGCGTTTATCATTTATTTGAAGCTCGTACATAAGCGTTTTCTTTTTATTTAGCGCTTCGAAAAAATGCTCATACGAGACCCATTCTTCTAGAGGTATTTTTTGCTCAGAAACGCTTTCTCCTTGATACATACTGTAAACAAGGTGGTCACCTTTTTGTTTGTAAGCAAATATGATTCCTAGAGCCTCAGCTGAATGATTTTCTGCATGTAATCGGACTATTTTTTTATTTTCGTTCATCGTTCATATTTACCTACCCCTCACTAGCATCTTTCCTAATCGTTCTCATTCTCTTAATTTTACATGAGGCGTTTAAAATTTACTAGATAAAGAAGCAGATATTTTCCATTCATTCACATAAAAAAAGCGCCTGTATAGGCGCTTTTTTATGTGAATAGGAATTACTTTGAATGATTCATTTTATGACAGTGCCGCTTCGGAACAAACCCATTTTTCTCCATATGCTGATAGCGATTTTCCATATGTGAAGAAATGTTTTGACTCTCCGTTTTGCTTAGCACGCCGTACTCCACATATTTTGAAAGTATTTCTTTCTTTTTTTCGAACATTTCTTTGTACAGAACGGATAATTCCTGCTTTTGCTGAGACGTCAGCTGCACGTCTTTTGTTTCTGGCTGAGGATTGTTTTCCGCTAATACAGGCGTCCCGCTCATAAATAAAAAAGCTGCTGCTGCACTTATCATAACCTTTCGCAAACAATCTACTTCCTTTCATCATATAGTAGTTATAGTTTGCGAACTTCTATTTGTTTTCATTCATTCCATTTGCTTAGGACTCAATAGCTCCTCTTACATCATAATCGCTAAGATCAATTTCCATTTCCATTTCAAGTGCTAATTTAGCAAGCTCTGAACCAAGATAAGGACCCGACGTTAAGCCTGAAGCTCCGAGACCATTCGCTACTAGTATTCCTTCGTAAGCTGGAAGAGCCCCGATGACTGGCAAGAAGCCTGGAGTAAATGGTCGAAACCCTACCCTTGTTTCTAAGACTGTGCTTTCTGTTAAGCCAGGAGCAATTAATAAGGCCTTTGAAAAAATTTCATGAAGCCCCCCAGCCGTTACTCTCAAGTCATAACCCGTGTCGTTTTCATGTGTTGCTCCTATGACAATTTGACCTTGTTCAAACGAAAGAATATATTGGTCGCTTGGAGGCATTACAACGGGCCAGTCTTTTGTATCTAAATCAGGAAGATGCAAGTGGACAATTTGCGCTTTTTGAAAGCTTGCTAAAAATTTCACTCCAAGAGGCTCTAGTAATTGATTTGCCCACGCTCCTGCTGTCACGATTGTTGTACTTGCTAGAAGGGTTTGTCCATTTACGGCAACGCCCGTTACTTGATTATTTTCATAAAGTAGTTCTGCGTTTCCTTCTATTATTTTTGCACCGTTTTTCTTCGCTGCATTCACAAGTGCGTTTCGAAGAGCTCTTCCGTTAACGCGAGCGGCTCCACTAATATGAACTGAACTGTATTCTTCCGAAAGAGCCGGAAACAAAGCCTGTGTTTCTTTAGCGGATAAACGTGTAATCTCGCCTATTTCGGGGGCTTCTTCCCGACGCTTATATGCTCGTTCTTCCATTTTTTTAAGCTTTTGTTCATCAGTGTGTAAACTAATTGCTCCTACTCGCTTATATCCCGTATCCGTTTCTCCATCTTCTTCTAATTGCTGAATTAATGTTTGATAGTACTTGGCGCCGCCTTTTGCTAAGCGGTACCATGCTTTATTTCGACGCTGCGAAAGCCATGGACAAACAATTCCTGCTGCTGCATCAGTAGCTTGACCAGCATCCTTGCGATCTATCAATGTCACATCTGCTCCTGCTTTTGCTAAATGATATGCCGTAGAAGCTCCAAGTACCCCAGCTCCAACTACGATGTATGTTTTCATACCAAAACACCCTTTTCTTTCTTCTAGTATTCTCATGCTATATGTATGCAATTTTAGCATAGCAAAAAAAGAAGTCACATACTAGGCGAAGCTATTTTAAGCTTATTTTTAAGCCTTGCTGACTTTGACATATAGCTCCTTTCGTCTCGTAAACAAAAGCGGTAGAAGTTCTTTTACCAAGATTATAACAGGGTGAAGAAAGCCATAAATAGTGGTAGTACGTCTTTAACGCTGTGGCTTACGGCTTTTCTATTATAGGTGCTGAATAAAAAAATGAAAGAATAAAACCACTATAATATGTAAATAAAAAGAAATAACCGTTATTTTAAGGAGAGCGTATGCAATCTTCATTTGTATTATTTTTTATCATTCTTGGTTTACTATTTGGCAAGTGGCGAAGGTATCAAGAATACTACCCTACTTTGCTGTTTTGGGTCACGGGGAATTTGCTTTATGAAGTGCTGCTGTTTCATCACCGCGTATGGGTATTTCACCCTGTTGGTATTGATCATCTTTTTCTACCCGATCACCTAATGGTTTCTCTTGGAATAACCTTAATTATTTATCCGTTTGTTATACCGGTTTTTTTAGGAAGGCTGCCGCTGCATGTAAGCGGCCGGCTGTGGTGGATTCTTTTATGGGCGCTTTTATTTACTGTGATTGAGTTCATTGCTTATGTTAATCACAGTATCACTCATCATTATGGATGGTCGCTGCTATGTTCTTTTCTCTTCAATATTGTCACGTTCTCACTTTTAATCATTCATCAGAAGACAGCGCTGGCTGCTTGGATTCTATCTGGAAGCTTCATAGCTTTTTTATTTATCTTCTTTGATATTCCTATGCCTTAACTTTTCATTGACTAGACAGAGGAAAAGGAAATATAATAGGAGTTACATTTAAATATAATTTTCCTCTCTGAGAATAGAGGTGCATGAAATCAAGAGTCACTTATTGGAGACTAATGGAGTCTGTGAAGATAAGTAAAAGGGATTTCGTGCCGAAGTATATAAACATCCATTGTGTTCATATACTGGTTCAGTATTGAATAAATGCTGAGCTGTCACAAACCACTTGGTTTGTGGAGAGCTATTGAAGAGATGTTGATGCCTAGAATGTAATAATACTTTATTATTATGAAACCAAGACGCGTGAACATCACTTCACGGGTCTTTTTTGTGTTTTTCTACTGACCATCAAAGTTATAGTTGAATGATTTAAATGGAGGGATACGGATTATGTACTTACATGGAACGAGTAAAATTAACAGCAGCAATCATTTAGAAATTGGGCAGTGCGATACGGTCGAACTGAAAAAACAATACGGCACTCCCCTATACATCTACGATCAAGAATTAATTGAGACGAAATGCAAGGCCTTCCATTCAGCCTTTCAAAGAAGCGGATTTTCATATCAAATCGCCTATGCAGGGAAAGCGTTTCTTTGTATGGAAATGGCTAGCCTTTTAACGAAGCTTGATATGTCATTAGATGTGGTCTCAGGAGGCGAATTATTTACAGCTCTTGAAGCGGGATATCCAGCTGAACGCATTCATTTTCACGGAAATAACAAAACGATTGAAGAAATTGAAATGGCTCTTGATGCGAATATTGGCTGTTTTGTTGTGGATAACTTTACCGAACTTGAAGTTTTACATGCCTTAGCAGCTGAGCGCAAACAGAAAGCATCTATTCTTCTGCGTGTTACTCCAGGGATTGAAGCCCACACACATGAGTATATTATGACCGGACAGGAAGACTCCAAGTTTGGATTTGGTCTTTCCAATGACCAGGCTATGAAAGCGGTAAGTTCTGCATTAGAAAAGCCTTACTACGATCTTTTAGGCATTCATTGTCATATTGGTTCGCAAATTTTTGAAGTAGATGGTTTTTCTCGCGCCATTGATATTTTAACTGATTTCTTATTCAGTATTCGTGATAAAATGGAATTTGAAGTAAAAGTTTTAAACGTAGGTGGTGGTTTTGGTATTCGTTATACCGAAAGCGACTCTCCACTTCCAGTTGAGTATTATGTAGATGCACTGACAGAAAAGCTAAGCCGCACGTTAACTGAACAGAATTATACCCTTCCGGAAGTCTGGATTGAGCCTGGAAGAAGCATCGTAGGAGAAGCAGGTACAACGCTTTATACAATCGGCTCAACGAAGGAGATTCCAGGTGTACGCAAATACGTAGGAATTGATGGCGGTATGACCGATAATATCCGTCCTGCTCTTTACGATGCAAAACATGAAGCTGTCTTGGCTAATAGAGTGACGGATAAAAAAGATGAAACAGTATCAATTGCGGGGAAATGCTGTGAATCAGGAGATATGCTTATTTGGGATATCGATTTACCGCGCGTTAATCAAGGAGATTTACTAGCAGTATCCTCTACAGGTGCCTACAACTATTCAATGGCTAGCAATTACAACCGTATTCCGCGCCCTGCTGTTGTATTTGTGAAAAATGGAGAAGCTCGTCTTGCTGTAGAGCGAGAAACATACGAAGATTTGGTGCGTAAAGATGTAAAGCCAGTCGTTACTACGTATGCAATGAGCAAATGATAGCTGTTCTTGCGTAGTAAAGAAGCTATTGTTGTTTGGAGGAAATCTATATGGTTTTAAGTGTATTTAAAACGTACAGATCATCGCTTATTCTGCTTCTCGCTATTTTAATTGGCGGGATAGCAGGATATGCTATCGGGCCCGATGTGGCAGTCGTAAAGCCCTTTGGTGATTTGTTTCTTAATTTAATGTTCATGATTATCGTTCCCCTTGTCTTTTTTAGTGTGGCTTCGGCGATCGCAAACATGAACGAAATGAAACGTCTTGGTAAAATTATGCTAGGTATCGCCGTTGTGTTTGTCGCCACTGCTGCTGTTTCAGCCGTTCTAGGCTTTTTAGGCGCATCACTTTACAATCCGCTGCACAACGTAGATACTTCTGCAATTAAAGAATTAATGGGTGACAGTGAAAATACAGCTGAAAAAATGACGCTTTTAAATCAGCTTGTTAGTACATTTACTGTACCTGATTTTGTTCAGTTATTTTCGAAAGAGCATATTTTACAATTAATTGTCTTTGCCGTTATCTTCGGTATTGCTACCACGATGGCTGGTGAAAAAGGACAGCCTATGGCGAAATTTCTGACTTCGGGTCAAGAAGTATCGATGAAAGTCGTTAAAATTGTCATGTACTATGCTCCAATTGGTTTAGGGTGCTATTTTGCTACTATAGTAGGAGAACTTGGACCAAAGATCTTGCAAGGGTATGCTAGAGCATTTATTCTTTATTTATTAATTGCAATCGTTTACTATTTTGGCTTCTTTACGCTATACGCATGGATTGCTGGCGGTAAAGCAGGAATTAAGCTGTTTTGGAAAAATGCAGCTGCTCCTTCTATCACTGCTATTGCTACCTGTTCTTCCGCGGCATCTATTCCAGTCAATTTAGACGCAACAAAGAAAATGGGTGTGCCGCTGGATATTGCTGAAACAGTGATTCCATTAGGAGCAAACACCCATAAAGATGGTTCTGTTATCGGTGGTATTCTAAAAATTGTTTTCTTATTCAGTTTGTTCGGCAAAGATATGACGTCTGCTACGAGTATTTTGAGCATATTAGGCGTAGCCTTTTTAGTTGGAGCCGTAATGGGAGCAATTCCTGGAGGCGGTATGATTGGCGAAATGTTAATCATTACAATTTACGGATTTTCGCCAGAAGTTCTGCCCATCATTGCGGTCATTTCCACAATTATTGACGCCCCTGCTACGCTCTTAAACAGTACGGGAAATACAGTAACAGCGATGCTTGTTACAAGGTTTACAGAAGGAAAAGACTGGATTAACAAAATTATCACCACCGATAAAGTCGCCTAGTAAAAAAGCAAAGGGAACAGTCTTAGTGACTCTCCCTTTGCTTTTTTCGTGTGCAGTAATATCGATAGCCGTGTATAAAGTTTGTAAATACGCACATTCTATAGGTATGTTTCATAACCGGACTGGAGGTGTCGTCTAATGAGTAACGCTGCAGGAGGTTCAAAGAAGAATCAACCGAATGATGCGAATCACGTAAGTGCAGAAACAAAAGCTCATCAAAAACGTCTCACTGAGCAAAACAAACAAGAGCATCAAGCTGAAGAGCGAAAATAAAATGACGTCAAAGAACGTTTGGCACAGGCCCTGCGTTCTTTGACGTCATTTTATTTTGAGAGAGCTTAATGACGACGCTCTTTATAGGTCTATCGTACAACCTCCTTTCAAACTTTTACATATTCTATTAATAGGTTTGTAAAAGGAGGAATGATATGGTGTTTTCTTGGATAGAGATTACAGCTGCAGCCTTTGGGCTTTCAGTTATTTTGATAAGTTTTGCATTTTTGCCCGAACGTACAGGCAAAAATCTTTATATTCCTCATCAGCTAGTAGCAAAATCTATGTTTCTCTATAAAAAGATTATTGGTTTTATAAATCAATTTCGACAGAAACTTTAGTTCATTTCCTTTCCTCGTTTTTATTCATTGGATAGCTCCCTTTTTTAATCAGCGCATTTACAGTAAATAATTTAATGGTTAAAATAAAGAGTAAAAAAAAAGGATAAGCAGTTTGCAGAAATGGAGTTTCACATGGAAATCAGAGACTTAGAATACTTTATAGAGGTAGCGAATCATAAAAATTTTACAAAGGCAGCGCTGCAAGTTCATTTGTCACAAACGGCTTTAAGTAAAGCCGTCAAAAAAGTAGAAAATGAACTAGGATTTGAGCTTCTTGACCGTTCAACAAGAGAATTAAAGCTAACCGATGCAGGAGAAGTCGTGTATCATCAGGCAACTAAAGCGCTGTCGGTGTTAAAAGACATGCCTCACTTGTTGGGCGATTTAATGAACTTGCAAACAGGGCAAATCAAGATGGGAATCCCTCCGCTCATCGGGACCTTGTTTTTCCCGAAGATTGCAAAAGCATTTAATGAACAATACCCTAAAGTATCTCTAGAGCTTATTGAATTTGGAGCAAAAAAAATTGAAGCCCTTGTGGAAGAGGCTGGTGTAGATATGGGGATTGTTATGCTTCCTCTCACAAGCGGTCATGATGAGCATTTTCACGTATACCCGTTCGTTAAGGAGAGATTCCTTTTATACGCCCATAAAAACCATCCTTTAGCGAAACGTTCTTCCGTCTGGATGAAAGAATTGGAGCATGAAAAATTCATTATGTTCAGTGAAGAATTTACGCTGCACGACCGGTTAATTCAAGATGCTTTAAAATCAGGATTTGTGCCTTCTATCGCATATAAAAGTTCTCAATGGGATTTAATTATTGAATTAACAGCAGCAGAACTAGGTATTGCTATTTTACCCGAATCGCTTTATGCCAAAGTGAAAGATTCCAATATTATTACGGTACCTATTGCAGATCCTGAAATGATGTGGGAACTTGGAATTATTCTGTTAAAAGAACGCTACAGTTCATTCGCTGTAAGAGAGTTGATTAATTTTCTGACAGCAAAAAAAATAACAAATAAGTTGGACGCAAATTAAATAGAGGCTGGGAGATAACGAAATCAATCCACAGCTAGAAGCACCTACGCCTACACACATGAAATTTACGTTCACTATCACCATGAAAAAATCCGACCGAGGAATCGAGATTCTCCATCAAGAATTTGAATTCATCGGTCGGATTTCCCTTCAACAAAACTACTTTTGTCCCAGCCTCTTTATATGTAACACGAGTTCTGTCATTCAACAATCCCTACAATGAATCCATCATAGCCTTTGCTTCCAACGGTTTGTATAGCCGTGGCGCTGATTCGTTTTTCTTGAGCCAGAGCATCCATAAATTGTCGAATTCCCTTTACATTTTCATCTTCACTTTCTGAGTTCACCACATGCCCTTGACGAACAACATTATCACAAATAATCGTACTTCCTCGTTTCGATAATTCTAGAGCCCACTTTAAGTAATTTGGGTTATTCGGCTTGTCAGCATCAATAAAGATAAGATCAAACGGCTCTGTTCCCTTATCCTTTAATACAGCTAATGTATCAAGCCCGGGGCCGACAATGACTTCTACTAAGTGGCTTACTCCCGCTCTTTTTAAATTAGCTCGTGCTACTTCTGCATGCTGAGCGCTTAATTCGAGCGTAATCAGCTGTCCGTCTTTCGGAAGAGCTCTGGCTAGCCAAATCGTGCTGTACCCTCCAAGAGTACCAATTTCCAAAATGCGTTTAGCCCCTTTTAATGAAGCTAACAAATGCAGAAACTTTCCTTGACTAGGCGATACGTCGATGGCAGGTAATCCAGCCTCTTGATTTGCCTTCAATACCTCATCAAGAATAGGGTCAGGTTGTATGAGCTTATCATTCATATAAAGATCCACTTCATTCCAAATTTCATATATAGACATTTCCATACTCCTCCACATAAGTGATAAAAGCTTTATTATTCAAAGATACGAATATGTTTTTCTCATATTCAGCTTGTTGCCGTAATCGTTCGTATTATGAATGTGTTCTAGCTCTCTAATAAACTATCCTGCTCGCTCTTAAAAAGAATTGTTATATGTCCATAAAAAAAAGACCTTCAGAGAGGTCTTTTTTATCTTTAAATAATCGTAGCTCAATCCGTAAAAAATAGCCGGTACCTTTCTACCGGCTATTTTCTAGAAGACATCTTATTATCCGTTATGACTGAACTTAAATACTATCGGTGTACGTTCTGTTTCTATTTTCCAAATCATGTGATGATATCCTTTGCTCCAGTAATCTTTTACTAAGTAATCGGGAATTCCAAATATGTTTTTCCATACTTTCTGAGCATTCTTGTATCCGCTATCCAAACAAATTTTTTTAATTTCTCTGCTTTGAAGCGTAAGCAGCATAATATGTATAAGCAGTGTTCCTACCCCTTTTCTTTGGTACTTTGGATGAACAAAAACTGTGCCGATTTCAATCCATCCTTGCAGCTCCCCTTTTGTACACGCCATAATTAATTCACTAACAGGGCCATATTCAATGCAGCCAATAATCTTATTGGTGCACGTATCTATTCCGAGCCAAAAGAATCGACATTTCCCATCGCTATCAAGGTCACTTTTTAAATATTGTTCTTTACTTTCAATTTCTATTTGTATATCGTTCACCATGTCAGATAGCCCCTCTCTATGAAAGGTATCTGTGATCACTTCATTAAAAAGCTCGTGGAGTTCTGCGCTGTCCTCTATTTTTGGTCTTCTTATTTCAATATGATTCAATGTTCATCCCTCCTGATTATTTCACTGCCAAATATGAAGCTTTACTTTTATTATTTATCAATATATGTTGATAATCCTTTTCTTTTTCTACAGTTTTCCCAACAAAAAAAGCACGAGAAGCTTTAAGTTCTCGTACTTTTTTATAATATGGATTCTGCTTTTCTATTGGGAACTGTTAATACTGATTCACAAAGCTCTGGATTTTACATACGAATTCAGAAAGATTCTCCTTTATCTCTTTGTCCTCTGTTTTCGCTACTTGCTCTTGTATGGCATCAATCATTAAACGTGCTCTTTTAGGATCTATAGAGGCCGGCTGGCTGCTATTATTTGATAAACTCTTCAAAATTTGATTAGTCATTTTGTTTTTATCATGAATATAAAATAACATTTGAGGAACTTGATTAATTAACAAATTTACATACCTGCGAAACTCCTCTATCTCATATAATTCTCTTGAAGTACCTTTAAAGCCATCAACGGAAAGCATAAGACTCTGGTAGCCTTTATCACTGCGTTGATTAAGTGCTTTAATGACTTTTAAAAATCGATCGAACTTTAGATAACGTATTTCGTCTTTCTTTAATTCTAAAAATTCAATTTCTCCTTTTTCTAAAAAAGAATCTTTGATAAGACTATTATCATTCATATACATTCTCTCCCTACTAATTTATTAGTTGCAGAGCTTGTTTTGAATTCATTTGTCTATCGTTTTAATAATTGTTTACCTCTTTTAGGACCGTTTTAAAACCTTTATTTGTAAAACGCTTACATAAATGTTCTCAATTGCCTGACGCGTTGATGGAACCCTATTTATTATCTGATAAATGACGAATGAAAAAGAGCTCCTTTACAGAAGCTCTCTTTTTAAGATTATAGGGATGCTGATAACTTTATATCTTATTTGCCTCTTTTAATACTGCTAATAAGTATTCCCATGTCTTAAGAGTAGACGGAATGCTCAGGTGTTCATCAGGTGTATGAACGTCGTACATATCGGGTCCGAGCGAAATGGCATCTAATCCAGGGATTTTTTCTAAGAAAATACCGCATTCAATTCCAGCATGGATGGCGATGATCTCCGCCTCTTCACCATACTTTTCTTTGTAAACCTTTTTACATAATTCGCGAATTTTTGAATCTCCATTGTACGCCCATTCAGGATAATTACCTTTTGTTTCAACTCTTCCCCCGACTACCTGAGCAAGTATGCGCACTTGACTTACTATTTTTTCTTTTAAGCTTTTTACTGAGCTGCGAATTTCATTTTGAAAAACAACCTCAGATTCTGTCGTCGTGATCACACCTAAGTTGGTAGAAGATTCTACTAATCCTTCAATATTCATACTCATGCTTTGAACGCCGTTTGGTGTTAGCATAATAGCTTGTACAATTCGTTCTGTCGTTTCTCTTGTAAAACATTTCTCAACGGAAGAAAATTTGTTTATTTTTACATATACGCTCGGATCAGCCGCTTGTAATTCATTTTTTACTATTTCGTTCCACTCACGAATCTTATTTTCTAGCTTTCCTACCTCAGAAGGCTCAACTGATAGAATTGCTTCTGATTCACGGGGAATTGCATTTGATTTTAATCCTCCGCTAATGCTGCTTAAAGAATAGGGAAGTTCTTGTTGTAAATCATATAAAACTCTCCCTAGCAGTTTATTCGCATTTCCTCTTTCTTTGTCAATTTCCATTCCGGAATGTCCGCCGCGCAGTCCTCCGATGCTTAAGCTATATGTTTCTGAGTTATTGGAAGACGACTCCCAGTTTATAGGAATACGAAGCACGCCTTTTACCCCGCCTGCGCTGCTGACAAGGAGCTTTCCGTCCTCTTCTGTATCAAGGTTAATAAAGATTTTCCCTTCAAAATAAGCTGGATTTACAGCAATGGCTCCGCCCATAGTCGTTTCTTCTTCAGTGGTAATGACTACTTCAAGAGAGGGGTGCGCTATATTTTGAGCGTCTAGTAAAGCTAGTGCATATGCAACGGCAATCCCGTTATCAGCTCCTAGCGTAGTACCATTTGCATAAAGCATATCTTCAACAATTCGCAGTTGAAGCGGATCTTTTTCAAAGTCATGGACAGTTCCTTTATTTAACTCGCATACCATGTCCATATGTCCTTGCAAAATGATAGCTGGAGCATGTTCATATCCTTTAGTTGCCGGCTTTTTAATGATTACATTTAAAGCTTCGTCTTGGATAACCTCAAGGCTTCTTTCTTTTGCAAAAGAAACTAAATAGTTACTAATTTCTTTTTCATTTCCAGATTCTCTAGGAATAGCTGAGATTTCGTTAAAGAAATAGAAAACCGGATGTTTAATTAATTCATTTACTGTTTGCACCATATGTATCATCCTTTCTAATCTGTACGCTTTTTTATCCTACTATTTATCTTGACAGTAGAAATAGCATATGAGGCTTTTTTTATGTATCGCCTAGTTATATTTTAACGTTGATTAACTCAATAGAATAGATATAACCTAAAAAAGCATAAATGAGCCCGTTGGACTCATTTATGCTTTTAATGATTTGTTCTATTTTTATTGAGCTGTATATCCGCCGTCCATTACTACCGCTTGACCAGTTACACCTTTTGCTTTATCACTCGCTAAGAAGATAGCGTAGTCAGCAATTTCGCTCACGTCTAGTAATCTTTTTTGAGGGACTAAAGGATAAATAACTTCTTCAAGAACGCTTTCTAATGGTACGTTTCTTGTTTTAGCTAAACCATCTAACTGACCTCTCACTAGTGGTGTATCCACATAACCAGGACAAAGTGCATTAACCGTAATACCGTGTGCTGCACCTTCAAGAGCAGCTACTTTTGTTAGCCCAATTACACCGTGTTTGGCACTGTTATAAGCTGCTTTGCCTGCAAAACCGATTAAACCGTTGATAGAAGAAACGTTAATAATACGTCCGAACCCTTGTTTTTTCATAATCGGAAATGCGTGCTTAATCGCCATAAATGGAGCTGTTAGCATAATTTTAATCATTAACTCATACTTTTCAGTTGGAAACTCTTCGATTGGAGAAACATGCTGCAAACCAGCGTTGTTAATGAACGTATGAACCGCTCCAAAATGTGCGTTTGCTGTTTCAATTAAATGTTTGATTTCTTCTTCTTTTGTTACATCCGCTTTGACACCAAGTGCTTCGAATCCAGCTTCACGAAGATTTTGTGCTGCAACTTCTACGGCAGTTTGATCAATATCAGATAACACAATTTTCCCGCCGTTTTCAGCGAATCGTTTACCTATTTCAAATCCAATTCCTCTTGCTGCTCCTGTGATTACAATTACTTGATTTTCAACCATGTGTATTCTCCTCCTGTTTTTAAATAATACCGGCTGCCGCTAATGCGACTCCTGCAAATAAAGCGATTGTCGGGATGATAAATGCAACAACAAATACGTCTTTATACGTTTCTTTATGCCGAAGACCAGTTACAGCTAATAGCGTTAACAACGCACCGTTATGCGGTAAAATAGATGCACCTGACGCAACGCTTGCAATACGGTGAAGCGCATCGGCGCTTAAATTCGTCGTTTGAGACAAGTGATACCACGTATCTCCTAATGCTTGAAGCGCAATACCCATACCACCGGATGCTGAACCCGTGATCATCGCTAGCACTTGAACGCTTAACGCTTCTGAAACGAGCGGATTACTCGAAATGTTTAGTAGTACGTGCGTGACATCTTTAAACTCTGGAACTGCTGTAATAACCGAGCCAAAGCCTACTGCTGCACTCGTGTTAATAACAGCCATTACGGATCCTTTTGCTCCTTCATTTATAGAAGAAATAAACGTCTTATAGTGTTTGAAATTAATAAGTAAAATAGAAAAAATACCAATTAATAATGATACGATAGGCTCCCATTTTAAAACGTTTAATGTCACGACAACGATAATCAGCGGTAAAATAGCTAACATTACATTCATCGAGTCCTGCTCTTCACTTGCGGCAACCGATGATTCATTAGGCTCAGTAAACCCTTGATTTTTAGCTTTTAATTTTTTATCGCGATAAGCTAACCATAAATAGCCTCCCACTGCCATAATAAGACCTGAGACAATTCCAATAATCGAACCGGACATTGCATTGGTTTTAAATGTAGCAGTCGGAATCAGATTTTGAATTTGAGGCGTACCTGGAATCGCTGTCATTGTAAATGTAAATGCTCCGAGTGCAATGGTTGCTGGCAGTAAATTTCGCGATACGTTAGCTTCTCGAAATAATGCGATTGCTAAAGGATAAATCGCAAAGACAACAACGAATAAACTGACTCCGCCGTATGTCAAAATGGCTGAAGCAATCAGCACCCCTAAAATGGCTCTTTTACTTCCAAACAATTTAGCAATGCGCTGCGCTAGCGACTTAGCTGCGCCTGTATCTTCCATTAGCTTTCCAAAGACGGCTCCTAATAAAAAGATGGGGAACCATTTTGCAGCGAAATCTACAAACCCTCCCATATACACATCTGTATAAGTAGGCAGTACTTTTAAACCGCTAAAATAAGCAACAAACGTAGCGACAACAGGTGCCACCCAGATAATAGACCATCCTAGATAAGCAAAAAACATCAACAATAACAATCCTACAATAATAACCACACGGTAACCTCCTTTCCTTTTAATACATATACATAATGGATTATTTCACAACACAACAAGTTTACACCCGTTAGTTTTATAAGTAAAATGAATAAAAGGAATCAAAACTATGAATAAAAGTCGTAGTTTATTTAAAAATTCACACTCAATTATTTTTTTCCTATAATTTCACTTTGAGTAGAAGCTATAAAATATACTTCCTTCTTTTTTCCTTGTACAAGCTAAGTTTTTTTCTGTTATATCCCGCGCTCTTCCTTTATTTTCTTTTCTCTTATAAGTTTTTCCGAACATATAGATGGGTATTTGAATGTTATGACACAGAAAAAGAGGCGATCTTATGCTACACTTCATAACAGACTTACTGAAACAATTTGGAATTTGGGGACTTTTAAGCGGACTGGCCATTGAGGCTTCCTCCCTGCCGTTTCCTGGTTCTCTTCTCACCCTTACCTACGGATACTTATTAAACATGCACATAGTGAAATTATTATTAATCGCTCTTGCAGGAAGCGCCGTTTATACAGCTTTTAGCTTTATACCGTATGGGATAGGCTATAAATTAGAAGATAAGGTAAAGAAAAAATTATCAAAAAAGAAAAAAGCATTTGAGAAATCGCAAAAATGGTTTAAAAAATGCGGATTATGGAGTATTGCGATTGCTCGTCCTTTAGGGCTCGGCAACTACATTTCTTACCTTTCAGGGCTATCTAAAGTAAAACCTATGCCGTTTGCTCTGCTCACATTTCTTGGTATCTTTCCTTTGAATATTGCCATGCTTTGGCTAGGACAAATCGGAAACTTTAAGTCCATTCAGTCTTTTATCTCAGATGCACAAACTTATATTCTAATTGCAGCGGTAGTGGCTGTATGCGGATTTTTAATTTATAAGTTCTATTTTAAAAAGAGCAGCTGCAGCGAACAGTCTAGTTCAACTTAAGATTAAGAATATAAAAAAAGACCCCGAGGGGTCTTTTTTTATTAAATAGAAATAACACCTAAGATTAATGCAGCTAGTGTCATCACCGCCGTAGTTCCTAGCGCCCACTTAATTAAAAATCGTTGCAAATCACTAAATTCAATTCCTACCATTCCAATTAATAAGTGAGCTGCTGCTACCAAGGGACTTATCACGTGAACAGGTTGTCCTAAGATAGCAGCTCTTCCAATTTCAGCTGCGCTAATGCCATAACTTTCGGCAGCTTGAGCAATAATCGGCAATACGCCAAAATAAAAAGCATTATTAGACATAAAAAATGTAAAAGGAGCACTTAAAAATGCTACTACAACTGGCAAAAAAGGGCCCATTGCATCTGGAATTATTCCTACAAGTGTATTTGCCATAGCATCAATCATCTTTGTTCCAGACATAATTCCTGTAAAAATACCTGCTGCAATAACAATTGAAACGACGGCTACCGCATTATTTGCATGAGATGAAATTCGCTGCTGTTGATCTTTGATGTTTGGATAATTTATTAGTAATGCAATAGCGAATGCTACCATGAACAAAAGCATCAGCGACATGAAGTCCATAATTAAGCACACCATAAGACTAACGGTAAGCAGAAAATTAAACCATACTAACTTAGGACGTCGATAGTCTGAATATTGCACTGTTCCCTCTACTTCATGTGCGTGTGCAATTTCATTTGCAGAATGTTTAATATTGATAACTCCTAATCTTTTTCTTTCCCTTCTTCCAAGTACAACAGAAACAAACAGCACCCATAGAAGCCCAAAACCCATTACAGGTATCAAAGGCAAAAACAACTGAGATGAATCCAAATTTAATGAACTCATAGCCATAGCAGAAGCACCTCCCCACGGAGTCATATTCATAACTCCCATAGATAGCATCGCTACTCCTGCAAGGATAAGTGGATTCATTTCTAAGCGTTTATATAGCGGAAGCAAAGAAGAAACCGTTATCATATATGTAGTAGTTCCATCCCCATCTAAAGCAACCATCATTGAAAGCACAGCAGTTCCTACAACGATTTTTAGAGGATCTCCTTTTACAACCTTTAAAATGAATGAAACAAGAGGGTCAAACAATCCTGAATCAATCATCAACCCAAAATATAAAATAGCAAATAAAATCATAATAGCTGTAGGCGCAATGTCTTTTACACCCTCGAGCATCATAGGTCCCATTCCACTAGCAAAACCGCCTATTAGACCAAATATGATGGGGATAATGATAAGAGCAACCATTGGGGTAAGTCGTTTTGACATAATTAAATACATGAAGACTGCAACCATTAAAAATCCTAATAAAGAAAGCACAGATATTTTTCCTCCTTTTTTGATAACGTTTTCATTTTTATTTGCTACACGTTACTAAAAAGGTATCACTTGTTGAAGCTGGTTCATAGATAACCAACATAAGTTTAATATCTTTTATAAAAGTAATTTTTTTCATTTTTTTCATGCATCATTTCTACATAAAAACGAGATAGCGGATAAAAACCCACTATTTCGTTTTTATGTAAGATTAGTTACTCGATATTTCCGTTCGGGCCTCCCTACACTTCCATACACTATTTCAACCTGCATTTCCTTACACGATACTAAATACTCTAAATACCTTCTCATTGTTGAATAACTGATACCGACTAATTGAGCAAACTCATCTACATTCAAGCTTTCCTGAACTTTGCAAACTTTATCTCTTACCAAACGAAGAGTATGTTTATCAATACCTTTAGGAAATGCTGTTACTGCAGCCGCTGATTGATTGCGGCGACCATGATGTGTTCTAAATAAATGGTCTATTTTGTCTTGATTAATCATTTTATTTTCAGTTAATTCTATTCTCGTAGACTGATAATGTTTTAAAGTAGATAAAAATTTATCAATAATTACAGGTTTCACCAAATAACCAAACGCTCCGCCTCTTATTGCTTCTCCTACTGTTTCAACATCATTGGCTGCCGTTATTAAAATAATGTCGATTCCTCGATACTTCTTTCTAATTTCCCATAGCAGTTCTACTCCATTGATATCTGGCAAAAAGACATCTAATAAAATTAATTGCGGTGTAAATATTGTCAGTAATTCTAAAGCCTGTTCTCCAGATCCTGCTGTCGCAACAACAGTGAAATGCTCTAGTTTCTTAGTAAATTGTTCATAAATTTGTGCAGCTGTAGAATCATCTTCTATAATCATGACATTAATTTGATTTTCAGTCATATCGATTCTTCCTTTTCATTATTTAATAGCTTTGGGATAACTAATGTGAATCTTGCTCCCTGTAACATACTTTTGCTTATGTATAGTTCACCTTTAAGCAACTCTACAGATCTTTTAACAATGGTCAATCCAATCCCGTGATTTTCACCTTTTTTCGTTGTGTAACCATCTATAAAAATCATATTTTCTACTTCTTTTGATATCCCTTGTCCATTGTCTTCAACTTCAAAAATCAGGTCGTTTCCTACATCTGTAAAAGATACCAGCACGTTCCCTTTATGTTCTCGCACAGCCTCGAGCGCATTATCAATTAAATTCCCCAAGATGGAAACAACGTTTTTTGCCTCTTCGATATCTAAAGTACTTGTTAAGTTACTATCTTGATCAATTTCTAAAGTGACGTCTAATTCTTTCGAACGATTGATTTTCCCAAGTAAGCAGGCAGCAATCAAAGGATCCTTCACAGAAGACATTAAAAAAGAAAGAATATCTTGGCGTTCCTTTACCTCTGATGAAATCATTTGCATGACATGCTCATATTTCTTTAACCTTAATAACCCGTAAATCACGTTCAGCTTATTTAAAAATTCGTGATTTTGAGCGCGTAAATTATCAGAGAACATTTTAATTTTAGAAAGCTCTTCAGTCAATTCTTCAATTTGTGATAAAGTTCTTATGGTAAGAACGATACCTTGCACTTCTTTTTTTCTTACAATAGGAGATAAATCTAAAATATACTGCTGACCATCTAGTAGAAGGGATTGGTTAGAATACACGCATTGCTCTTCTATTGCTTGATCAATTAGCTGTCCTAAACGGGTGTTCTTTATCTCTCCTCCTATTGCTAAATGAAGGTTATCAAAGAGCTCTCTAGCCCTTCTATTCATCGACGTTACATATTTTTCGACATTTACAGTAACAGTAGCATCTCGAATAGATTCAAGGGTAGCCTCTTTTTCTTTAAAAAGAAAGGAAATTTCCTCTGGTTCCAGTCCAAATATTAGTCTTTTTACCCGCCTTGCAATGAAGAAAGCTCCAAATGCTCCAATAAGAAAAGGAATACAGGACAATTTAATAATTTTTATTCTATAATCATTAATCTGTTTTTCTATATTGCTTACAAGAAACCCTACCGAAGAAACACCTATAACGTTTCCTTGGCTATCCCATATGGGGGTTTTGGCTTTAATTGCAAATCCTGAAATTCCTTTTCCTTTATAAATAATGGATTGATGCTTCTTTAAAGAAGCTTCATTGCTTGTTTTGGTATATTTTCCAATGTAACTACTATTGGGATGAGAATAGCGTATTCCTTTATCATTGGCGATGGTGACGTAATCTGCCCCTGTGGTTTTTCTTATTTTTTCAGCAACAGGTTGGATGTGCTCAGAAGGATTTTTCTGCTTAAAAGCTTTTACAATCATTTTATCTTCAGAAGCTAATTTTGCTACTGTCATAGCTTGATTACCTACATATTTTTCAACAATTTCATCTACCATTGCAGAAAATAAGATGCATACAAGGACGGTACTAACAAGAATAACTACAGTGATGAGTAATGTAATTTGGGCAAGTAAGCTAAGTCTTCTATTCACGTAAAGAGAACGCATACATTCCTCCTTTTAAGGAATTGATAATGAAATAAAATACCGTCTTTTGTTTTAAGTTTAGCATAAAAAAAGGAAGTTTAGCACCAAACTTCAAATGTTTATAATCAGACTGATAAAGGGAAAAATAAATCGAATAAACGCTTGACTTAAAGTATACTTTAACAATTATAATCAATTCGAAAACATCGCAAATGGAGGAATTAACATGAAATATACAGTAATCACTGGCGCAAGTTCGGGAATTGGATATGAAACAGCTTTAGCTTTCGCAGCGCGCGGAAAAAACCTTATATTAGCTGCACGTAGAGAGGACAAGCTGGATGAGTTAAAAGGAAAGATTGAAAAACTGAACCAAGATGTAAATGTTATTATCCAGTCGGTTGATTTATCCGTGGCAGAAAATGCTCACACGTTTTATGAGTCGCTTAAAGAATATGAGTTAGAAACATGGATTAACAATGCTGGATTTGGAAACTTTGCTTCTGTCGGTGAACAAAAATTAACTAAAATTGAAACAATGCTTCACTTAAATATCGAAGCCTTAACCATTCTTTCTTCTCTATTTGTAAGAGATTATGAAAACGTTGAAGGTACACAGCTCATTAATGTCTCTTCTGGAGGCGGCTACACCATTGTTGCTGATGCAGTCACTTATTGCGCAACAAAATTCTATGTAAGTGCATTTACAGAAGGTCTTTCTCAAGAATTGAAAGGAAGAGGATCAAAAATGCAGGCTAAAGTTCTAGCTCCGGCGGCTACTGAAACAGAATTTGCACAGCGTTCGATGGATATGAGTGATTTTGAATACGAAGGACGAGTACCTAAGTTTCATACGTCAAAAGAAATGGCTGCTTTTATGCTGGACCTTTATGATAGCAATAAAACGGTAGGGCTTGTAGATGGCGTGACTTACGAATTTCAATTAAAAGATCCTATCTATCCATATGCAGACAGAGCGACAAGTTCAGATTCTTAAACAGAAAAGCACCCTTTTAGGGGTGTTTTTTTATGGACTCTTGAATGGATATCTTGTTTATGTGATGAAAATGCTTAAAGATAGTCGTGTTCAAACTCGACTTATACTTGCACTCTTTATTTCCTGATTTTTGTTTCACTTTTTTGCACATACTAACCGAACGGAGGTGACGAAAATGGGTACAAAAAAATCTGCTAACCGAGGTCAAGTAGCTCCTGGTGTTAACCCTCAAGGGCACGGAAAAGATGTTGAATTTTCAACAGAACCGAAAAGTGAACTTGAAAACAAAGCGAAAAAATCAAATACAAAAATTTAACTAAAAAGGAGAAGGTTCCTCTTCTCCTTTCTCCCCCTCTTAACTGCTTTCCTACATACACTCCCCAGGTCGTTTACTTCTTTCTGCTTCTTATAAAACTGTATCAATAGTATAAAAAAGTATACTATACAACAAAAATGTGCGTACTTGTTAGGATGAATTATATGATTTATGATAAATCTGCAAACGGATTTTACGACAAATTGTATGTTAACTGACTGTTAGTTGTAAGCTATACAGGGTATAGATTACTCTGAACAGTTCATCATTAAATATTTTTACAGAAAGGTTGTTTACACATGAACAATACAGATAAGAAACAAGAAATTTTAGACGCATTTAACTTTCGTCATGCTACAAAAGAGTTTGATCCAGCGAAGAAAATTTCCGATGAAGATTTCCAATTCATTTTAGAAACGGGGCGCTTATCTCCAAGCTCAGTAGGTTACGAGCCGTGGAAATTTTTAGTCGTTGAAAATGAAGATTTAAAAGAAAAATTAAAAGCTGTTTCTTGGGGAGCACAAGGCCAAATTCCTACAGCAAGTCATTTTGTTATTATTCTTTCTCGTACAGACGCAAGATATGACTCTGAATATGTGTTAAATCTTCAGAAAAACGTAAAAGAAATGCCGGAGGATGTATTAGAGACATTAATGCCTCGTTACAAAGATTTCCAAGAAAATGATTTTCACTTGTTCGAAAGCAAGCGAGCACTATTTGATTGGGCCAGCAAACAATCTTATATTGCACTAGCTAATATGATGACATCAGCTGCTCAAATTGGCATTGATTCTTGCCCAATTGAAGGGTTTAACTATGACCAAGTACATGAAATTCTAAAAGAAGAAGGATTACTAGAAGACGGCAAGTTTGATGTTTCTGTTATGGTTGCGTTCGGCTACCGTATTCACGAACCTAAACGCGAAAAAACAAGAAGAAGTATGGATCAAGTTGTACAGTGGATCAAATAATAAACCAAAAAAAGAAGAGGTGACGTTGCTCACCTCTTCTTTTTTATATCTTTATATGCTGCTATAAAATCACCAGGATCGGTGTGTATGGTATAAGCGAACATTCCTTGATTTGTATGTAAGTATAAAAAGCCGCTTTCTTTTGAAACGCATTTGTAAGAGATGTCAAATACGCTGTTAATGTGAAAGGACTCATTCTCTGTTTCAATATTATCAGTATATAAGCACATGTCTTTTGAATGCTGAATCGTCACTTTTTTTGTTCGTTTTATTTTTCTTTCAACGTATGTATAAGGAATCATAGAAATAATGCTCATAGCACAGCTCCCCTTCTTTATGAATATTTTCCTTTTGGAGCATAAAATATCTCGTTAACAAAACTCTATCACTTACCAAAAAACAATTCCAGAAATACTCTTTCTGGAATTGTTTTTAAGATTGTTGCTCTTTATTTTCTTCATCTTTGCAAAAGTCGATATTACTGTTTGTCATAGAGGCAATAGCAGGAGAGCCATTTCCAAACGAAAAACAAGCTCCTACCGATTTTGTATTGGCCGTGTGACTATTTTGTACAACACAGCCTACGCTTACATTTGAATTGTCTTTTAACCCGTTAGTCACGATATTCTCAATGTTAATAATACATCCCATTTTACCACCTCTTTCGTTTCTATTAACGTATGTCATCTCTGTATATATGTATAGGATGTTCGCCTATTAATGATAAGTTGTTTGCTGCAAAATAGAAAAAAGAATCTTCGTATACCCTTTAAACAGAGAAGACACTCAAATGATGTCTTCTCCTTAAGTGAATTTAACTTTTCACAGCTTTTTCCCAGTCTGATGCGAACTTTTCAATTCCTTGTTCTGTTAACGGGTGTTTTACTAATTGTTCAATTACAGCATACGGAATGGTCGCAATATGAGCCCCAGCAAGAGCTACTCGTGTGACGTGATCTGGGTGTCTGACTGACGCTGCTATAATTTGTGAGTCAATGTGTTGAATTCGAAATAGCTCGGCAATTCGAGATACCAGATACACACCGTCTTCTGAAATATCATCTAAGCGTCCTAAAAATGGCGATACGTATGTCGCACCAGCACGGGCTGCTAGAAGCGCTTGATTCACTGTGAAAATTAACGTTACGTTTGTTTTCACGCCTTTTTTAGCTAGATAACGGGTTGCTTCCAATCCAGCAATGGTCATAGGAAGTTTAATTGTTATATTTTTGTCTCCTCCGTTAATTTTTATAAGCTTTTCTGCTTGCGCAATCATGTCTTCTGCTGTTACTGTGTCGGGGGTGACTTCTGCTGAAACGGATTCTACTTCCGGGACGGTTTTTAAAATTTCTTCGATGCGATCTTCAAACTTTACGCCTTCTTTAGCTACTAGCGAAGGGTTTGTGGTAACACCTGATAATACCCCGATTTTATATGCTTTTTTAATATCTTCCAGGTTAGCTGTATCAATAAAAAATTTCATCATGTATTCCTCCACTCGTTATGTTAAAAACAGCTTTTCAGGGGCATTTTTGCATAACTTTATGTTCAAATGGAATTGCCCTCTTCATATTGTCTTCATAAAATAAAATTTATTTCCTTTCAAATGCTGTATGTTTTTCTCCAAGTTTTCCCTTCTTTAAACTCATCTGAATAACTTCTATTTGTATGTATCATACTAATGATGTTGAAAAACCTCTCATCTACTCAACTAAAAAACCTCCAGCATTTATGCTGAAGGTTAAGATACATTCTACTCTTAATTTTTTAGTCCTCTATAGCGAGCTGTTTTTAATTCTTGAACGTAGGGTTCAAAGTCCGGCATCTCTACAGCTCTCGCCAATTCGATTGCTTTTTCAATATCGTATGGAATACGCACAAATTGAATAGAAAATGCTGAAGGACTTTCGCCTTGATCCTTTCCTTCTAAGATAAGATAGGAAGCTTGTGGTAAATCAAGCGGGTTTCCTACACTTCCTACATTACACAGCGTTTTCCCTTTAATATGTTGAATAAATGCATTATGTACATCTCCGTAACAGATGACATCCGGTTCTCTTGATCCTTTTATATTTTCCGTATATTCCGTATTAGCAAATAGACTAAGGCGCTTTTCAAGTGAATCCCAGGGTTGAATTCGGTCATAAAGACTTCTAGGTGAAGCGTGAAACATTCTAATTAATTTCCCGCTCATCATAAACTCAACAGAAAAAGGAAGTTCCTTTAAGTATGCTTCTTGGTTTGAACTTAACTTCTCTTGATGCCATTTTAACGCTTCAAATTCCGCAGGCTTTGTAATGAAGTCATCCCAGTTCCCCATTACTGTTACTTCGCACTTTTCTTTTATGATATCAATTGCTTTACTTGAATCCGGTCCTTTTCCTACTAAATCACCTAGACAAATGATGCGATGGATATCTCGTTGTTGTATGTCAGCTAAAACTGCTTCTAATGCAGGGAGATTTCCGTGGATATCTGAAATAACAGCAATTTTGTCCATTGATTCCTCCACTCCTTTTTCATATGTATGTATTCAAGCCTTTTCTTTATTATAACATTTTATGATAAGACCGTTTACTAAAACGGGTCCTCTTCATTTAACAAACAACGGCATAATTCGAATGGATATAAAAGGGAGGAATAAGAAGTGGATTTTTATGGATTGGGAAGAAATCTATCTTCCTTATTTATTAACATAAAATAAAGGAGTACTGTAATATATTTATACGAGTACTCCTTTATTGGTAGTTAGGTAGTATAGAGAGTCGCCAGATACCTCATTTATCTTGCGACTTTTGGTTTATAGCTTATTGAACACCAACTGCGTCAAATGACTTGCCTACTGAAATTACTTCTTGAGAGCCTGAACCGTATAAATCAGCAGCAGCTTGTACTAAACCTGCACGCGCTTGGCTGAACGTTGTAGACTGAGTGAAGTATAGCGTATTGGCACGGTAATAAATTTTTCCTAGCTTATCTCCGCCGATGCCTGTTACAGTAACTCCGTAATGAGTTCCTCCGTTAGCTAGCAAGTAGGCAGCTTTGTTGATAATACCGCTATTTGTATGAACCCCGCCGTTGTCACTAGAACCTGTATAGCGCTTTGAATAATGATCCGGATCTCCGTATTTCGCTGGGTTGCTCATTGAACGAAGTGCATCGCCGCTTGTTCCAGGCGTATAAATATCCTCTCCAATTTCCCAATCTGGATTTCGGTTGTCATAGTATTCTACCAACGTTCCGAAAATATCGGAAATCGCTTCGTTTAATGCACCTGATTCATATTGATAGATTAAATTAGAACTTCTTTCTGTCACCGCATGCGTCAATTCATGTCCGATAACATCTAATCCTCCTGATAGCGGAACAAAAGTAGTTCCATCTCCATCTCCATATACCATTTGAGAGCCATTCCAAAACGCATTGTTGTAGCCGCTGCTATAATGAACAGTCGATTTTAGCGGAGCTCCTGCATTGTCATAGGAGTTGCGGTTAAATTTGTTTTTATAATAATCATATGTCACGCCTGCATAATAGTGAGCATCTACTGCAGCTGCATCGCGAGTTGCATTGTACGTATTATCGGTATCGGCCCATAGCGTACCCGGAAGAGATGTACGATTTTTTGCATCGTACGTATAGATTGTAGCGCCTCTTGTATTATCTTGTAAGTAGTAAGTAGAACTAGATAACGTTGTCTTTAAGGATTTAGTATCTCCAAGAACTCCTTTACCTGAGCCAATAGCATTTGTGCCTGTTACAGGTTTCGCTGCCGGCTTTGCCACTTGCTTCACGTCGGCTTTTGGACCAGCTACGGAATCAATTGTATTGTACTTATCCAGTACTTTACCGCTAGTAGCATCAACAAAGTAATAATAGTTGCCTGGTTCAGGATTTAAGAAATTTAAATTTACTACATAAGCATATGTAGTGGCTGAACCATTTTGATAAATATACAGTTCAGATGAAGGAGATTTTTCATACGTCGGCTTAAAGCCTAAGTCTTTTTCAGCTACTTGAATCGCCTTTTTGCTGTCAAGTTGCTTTTGGCCTTTTAGCTTTTCCTTTTTATCTAAATCAGGAGCTACTGTACCTGATACAACTTTTAAGGTTCCATCTTTCGCTACGTGTGCTAATTGAGTAGATCCCCAAACGGGAATATTATTATATACTTGCTGCAAGCGTACCACGGTTGCTTGTTCAATAGGATCTTTCACCACTTCTGTCACTTTAAATGAGTTTTGAGCATTTTCGTTTCCTAATTTATATTTGTCTTTATTTGTATTCATATAGTGAAATACGACGTCTTGAGCCTTCTGCGATGACGGGCCCGAGAGCTTTCCGGAAATAAACTCAGGAGATTTAATTTCTTTGTTATACTTTTCAGTTGAAAGTACATTATTTGGCGCAGCACTGCTCGTATGTGCAAAAGCAAATGATGAAGAAAGAATACCAACTGATAATAATAACTTTAAAGCCTGTTTTTTCTTTTTCATAGTTTTTTTCTCCCTATCCCTAGTAAATTTAATTACCTCAATTTTTCTGTTAATTGCGATAATTAGCAACATTATAGCAACTAAAAATTACTACGTCTATATATTATTTCAATATTACTATTATTATGAAAATTAAAAATAAGTCCTCTGCAATAAGTCTTTTTTACCTATTTAAACTATATGAAAATCATTTATGTTGATTCTCATACAAGTAAAATAATTCTTCTAGCCAGCTGATAAAAACTAGTAGGATAGGTAGCGTTATTCGCTCTTACTGTCAGTTCTATGAAGCATTTTACAAAAATTACTTATAAGGAAAATTATAAATTTCAGACCATTTTTTCGGCTTAAATATACTCTTCCTCTTCATTTTTTTATTTTTTTAATCTATTAATTAAATTTTTTATATGTTTTTTATGTACGTGCACAACATTATTTTATTATAGTACTGTACTTCTTATGAACATAAAAAAGCACGAATCTACTAAAATCTTTGTAAATCCGTGCTTTTTCTGTTTATTTCAAGCATACACAACCAACGATAACTAATAAAACAAATAGTACAACGATTAATGCAAAACTGCCACCGTAACTACCGTAGCCGCCGTAGCCATAACCACCGCCGTAACCCCAGTTGTAAAATCCCATTTCACTTCACCTCCGTAGCCTGTTTACTCTATAGCATATGTACAGGCTAGAAAAAATGCTCGCCCATTTATCGCCCTTTTATAACGATAAAAAAGAAATTGAGACATAACGAAATCACTCCAATCAATAGCTAGAAGCAACTAAATAGATGAAACCTACGTTCACCCTACCAATGAAAAAATCCGAACGATTCATCGTTCGGATTTTCCTTCAACTAAACTGCTTTTGCCACAGCCTCTTTTAAGATAACAAATATTAACTTATTTACTTTTAGAAGCTTGTTCTTTAAAGCGAAGTATGTAATACGGAACAATACAAATAACCGCCAAAACGAGAGCCGTTAAACTGACTATGCGGGGATTATTAAGCCCGAAAGAATAGTCTCCAAAAGATGCTCCAATTGCAATAATAGCAAAAATAATATACAGAATACGAAATATGTTAATCCACTTTTTCTGTTTAATCGTAACCACTCCTTTGCTTATTTTACTCCAACATAGAATATTATAACTTTACTAAACAACTTGTTGCAAAATTTCTTCTGCCTTTAACTGATTACCTTTTATTTTAACGGTAAACAAATTTCCACATTCGTCCCTTTGTTTACTTCACTTTCAATACTAAGAGTTCCTTTATGCTGCTGGATAATATTAAAGCAGATCATTAACCCTAACCCAATACCGTCTTCTTTAATACTGTAAAATGGTTCACCTAAATGTTTAATGCGATCTTTTGAAATTCCTACACCTTCATCAATAATTTGAATATGAAGGTGATTGTTGTCTTTTTGTCTCAGCTCAACTTTAATTTCGCCTCCGGAAGGCATTGCTTCAATCGCATTTTTAAGAATATTTATAAACACCTGTTTCATTTGATTGCTTTCACAATATACAAGAGGCAATTCTCCATATGAGTGAAGTTCAATAAAAATGTTTTTCATGGTTGCTTGAGGCTGCAGCAATAAAATCACTTGTTGAATTAACAGCTGCAAATCAATCGACTGAAATGTTACAGCCTGTGGTTTTGCCACAGACATGAATTCATCTGTAATCATTTCAATACGCTCAATTTCAGAGGATATAATGTTCATATAGGTTAACTCTTCTTTACTCGCTTTTTCAGTTAATAGCTGCATAAACCCTTTGATGGCCGTTAAAGGATTTCTAATTTCATGAGCAATAGCTGTAGCAAGCTGACCGACCGCTGCTAATTTCTCAGATTTCTGCAACAGCTCTTCTGTTTCTAGGTATTCTGTCCTGTCTCTTGAAACAATAAGAAGCACTTTTTTGTTTTCTATATTGAACAATTTCCCACTATATTCTAGTTTTTTTACTTCTCCAGACTTAAATGTAAACTGTGATTGCAGCGTGAAAGAAAGATTTCCTTGGCGAATTTCTTCAACCGTTTTTCGAACAATGTCAGAATCTCTAGGTATAATATCTTGGCATGGCATGGATAAAAGCTCTTCTCTCGTATATCCAAAGCGCTTACATCCAGCTTCATTTACTTCGATAAAACGAGAAGGAAAATGATTAGAACCTATTTCAAGTAAATAAATTGCATCGTTTGCATATTCAAATAACGTTCGATATTTCAACTCACTTTCCTTAAGCTTACGATGTAACAAGTCAAGCTCTTTTCTCGCTTTTTTAGCCTCAGATATATCCACACATACTCCAGACAAACCTATTAACTCATCTTTCCCATTAAAAATTGGCGAAATAGTGATGCGAAGATCTACTAAACTTCCGTCTTTACGAGCTCTTACAACTTCTACTCGATTGATTGCCTCTTTTTCAGCAACCGTCTTTTTTATATTCTCATGTACGTCCTCACTAAAAGCCCCTGCTATTTCGTAATATGTTTTCCCAACTACTTCGTGGGCTTTCCAGCCATATACTTTTTCGTAGGCTTCATTAACTCGCAAGATCCGCCCTTCTAAATCAGTTATGATCACCGCATCCATGTGATGATTAATAAAAGACTCCAGCTGTTCTTTCGTATATTCCAGTTCTTTTTTCATTATTCTGACAAAAAACGAATCTTCTTCATCCTTACATGAATCTGATCCAGCATAAGCAGCTTCTTCTGCTACAGCGTAAAATTTACGATAAAATTCTATCGTCGCTACAGCTACTCCCAGTCCGAGAATTCCGAACACTAAATATTCTATTTCGCTATAAAACGGCGACTGAATAGGTGTATTCCAGAAGTAATTCGTCAGTAAGACATGAACGATAAAATGAATAAAAAAACAAAGAAGAGATTGTTTTAATAAAGAAAACTGCTTTCTATATCTAATAAGAGGAAGGGAAAATAAAAAGGTAAAGATTAAAATTAAGATAGTCAGTAACCAATGACTTTCTAAATAGATACTGCACACAGCCATAGTGATACCTGCAACTGCACCGGCTCTATAACCAAAGTATAGAACGGTCAAAATAAGAGGAAGAAAACGTAAATCATATGTAATCTGTTGATACGTAACGCTATATATCATAAGAATAGCAGAAACAATACTTGCATAAATACCACTCATCCATTTGTATTTATGGGCTAGACGCTGTAACAAAAATATTCGTATCGCAATCATAATACTGACAAAAAACGAAAAAATACATAAGTTAACAAATAGTCCGCTACTAACCACTCCTTCTATTCCTCCTTTACTTGTAAATATGCGTGAAATAATTCCCTTATATAGAGAGTGTAACATGAATAAGCGCTGCTATTTATAAAATTAATAAAAAAACTAGTCTTGCCCGAGGCAAGACTAGTTTTTTTATTATCTATGCTGATCTTGATACATAGGTCCTTCTGAAATCATATTGCTTTCAGAAACGTACGTAGGATCTGAATGCACATCTTTATTTAGGCTAGCATTTACCTGCTGTTTTTTAGATAAACTTGAAAGTTTTATTTTGGCACTTCGAACAAGTCCTTTTACTTTTCGTCGTTTCGCAGCATCGCTTAGTATATAAGACGTAATGCCGACTCCTACAGTTGATAGGGTAATACCTGATATCAATGCTTTTTGTTTTCGTTTTCTCATAATAGCTCCTTCCTTGTACCTTTTTGAATCTTACAGTGACTTTTCCCTATTAGGTAATCTCTCAAACCAGATTATTCAGATTATTCACTTCTTTAACAAGACGCGGCAGTGTGTCCGCTCCTGCTATCCCATCTGAAAAAAGGCCATATCGATTCTGGAATTTTTTCACCGCAGCGATTAATTCATCTCCATAGAAACCGTCTGCTCCAAACTTCGGAAGAGAAAAACCTAGTGCAAGTAAGTTTTGCTGAATTTGTTTGACTCCTAACCCTCTATCACCTTTAGAATACACAAAGGGTCCTTTTGTATTATTCTTCATAGAGAGATTTGTTGTGACTTCTTTAAAAAATGAGGAGTCCATTTCATTTATATCCACGTTTGTAGAAATTCCTTTTACTCTGCCAGAATCCGTATACTGAAACATTGCCCATCGCTGCCACTGACTTAGCTCACCAGGGTGCTGCATACCACCTTGTCTGTTGGCTGCACTATATCTTGCTACCCACAAAGGATACTTACTTATTTCGTTTGTAAAAAAAGTTTTAGCAAAATGATAATTAGTATATACGATAGGCTTAATCCCTGTTGTTTTGTGAACATGCTCGAGCCAGCTTACGGCAAAGCGAGAAACAAATTCTTTGGATTTTTTCTTATCTTCTTCTAGATCCAAACACGGCGGAAGGTCTAGTTTCATTTGTCCAAGCTGAGCAATAAAAAAAGCAGCTTCTTTCTCCGGGCTATTTGTACAGTGAGCATAATGATAAAATCCTACTCTCAAGCCCGCATTTTTAGCACCTATATAATTTTCATAAGATCTAGGGTCTACAAAAGTTCCGCCTTCTGTTAACTTTATATACACCCCTTTCACTGAGGTGTTTTTTATTTCTTTCCAATTAATGATTCCTTGATGATGAGAAACATCGAGAATAATAGGATTATTTGAATGTCGACTTTGCATAGTTTTCACCTCTTTTGCTAGCTTCCTTATGTATACGACGAATATTTTAAAACCCCTGTTTTTCCGGATCTTGATATTCTTTTATAACGATGTGTAAAACGTTGCTCATTTGAATAGCTAAATAAGCTTCGTGTTTTTTGTCATAATAACGATACCATCCTTGCGTATGAATAATAGATTCCTCAAGCTCTTTTACATTTTCTGATTCAACCAATGTACTGATTGATTTTTCATTTCCAAAATAAAACTTCACTTCGTACGTCACTTGAATCCCTCCTTTATAAAGATGTAAATACCCTAATCGTATGTACTTGAATCTAGTACAAGGTAGTGTAAAATTTCTTTTAATCCGCTTTCTCTTTTTATATGTTTATTTAGAACAATGTTCATTTTATTATAAAACAAGAAGCCAAGCATTCTGAGCTGCTTGGCTTCTTGTTTTATTTTGATGGATGAATCATATTAGCTGGATTTACCCATTGCTCAAATTGTTCTTCTGTCAGAAGGCCTGTTTTTACCGCTGCTTCTTTTAATGTCGTTCCTTCTTGATGAGCCAGCTTGGCGATTTTAGCCGCATTTTCATACCCTATGTGCGGATTTAACGCTGTTACAAGCATAAGAGAATTTTCTAGATTATGCTGGATTTTCTCTTTGTTGGGTTCAATTCCTACTGCGCATTTATCGTTAAAAGCCTGCATGGAATCTGTCAGCAGTCTGACTGATTGTAAAAAATTATAAATAATAACCGGCTTAAATACATTTAATTCAAAGTTTCCTTGACTAGCCGCAATGCCAATCGTCACGTCATTCCCTAACACTTGTGCAGAAACCATTGTTAGAGCTTCACTTTGAGTTGGATTTACTTTTCCAGGCATAATAGAACTTCCTGGTTCGTTGGCAGGAATCGTGATTTCACCTAATCCGCTCCGAGGACCGCTTGCCAGCCAGCGTACGTCATTGGCGATTTTCATTAAGTCAGCTGCTAAGGCTTTGAGTGCACCATGGGCATAAACCACTTGATCGTGACTTGTTAATGCATGAAATTTATTAGGTGCTGAGATAAATGTTTTTCCAAGCGTGCTGCTGATTTCTTTCGCTACTTCATCGCCGAAGTCAGGATGTGCATTTATCCCCGTCCCAACAGCTGTACCGCCAATAGCTAGCTCCTTCATATACTCTACGCTTTGTTTAATCATTTCTTCATTTTTTTCGAGCATATGATGCCATCCGCTAATTTCTTGTCCTAGTGTTAGCGGTGTAGCATCTTGTAAATGGGTTCTTCCTATTTTAATAATATCTTTAAACTGCTCTTGCTTCGCAGCAAACGTTTCTTTTAATGTTTTTAGAGTAGGTAATAATTGATCTTCGACTTCTAGTACAGCTGCAATATGAAGAGCTGTAGGGAAAGTATCGTTAGAGCTTTGTGACATATTAACATCATCATTTGGATGGAGCGTTTCGTCGCCGTTTATTAGCTGGTTTCCCCGGTGGGAAATCACTTCATTTACATTCATGTTTGATTGCGTTCCGCTTCCTGTCTGCCATACTACTAAAGGAAAATGTTCATTCCATTTCCCTTCAATAATTTCGTTAGCAGCTTGCACGATGGCTTCCGATTTCCCTGCTGATAGTTTGCCTAGTTTATGATTGCTAATAGCCGCACTTTTCTTCAGAACCGCAAAAGCGCGTATTACTTCAATCGGCATTTTTTCAATCCCTATTGGAAAGTTTTCTTTACTTCTTTGCGTTTGCGCTCCCCATAGTTTATCTTCTGCCACTTTGATTTCTCCAATTGAATCTCTTTCGATACGATAGCTCATAGTTAGAACTCCTTTTCAATATTTTCTTTACCTATTAGTATTGATTATATGGATGAATTTCATGACATAATAACAATTATTCACTGTTGAAAATTCCCTTTTTTCTATTTTTTAAACGGGCTTAACTTATTTGATTATTTAGCTCATAGTTTATTTTGATTTTATGATACAAAAAAAGATCCGAAGAATACGCTCTTCAGATCTTTTTAATAAGTCCAATTTTACTTATGAATCCATACAGCACCAGCTGAATTGTCTTTTGCTTCACCAATTACGTCTAATTTTAATCCGTTTTGAGGAAGCAAGCGGCCTGCATCTTTAATTCTTTCATCTAAATACGATTTTTTATCGTTAAAGCTTGTAACACCATTTGATTCTTTAGATGAAATCGTTCCCCACGTTTTATGAGAATATGACCAAGCAGGTGATTTATCAAATGAGAACGCCGCGTCTGCAATTTGATATCGGCTTGAATTTGCTGTAGTGCTAATACCATTCACATTAAAGTAAAGAACTTTATGAGCATGTGAATCAACTACACCAAGGAATCCTTCACCCGGATGTTGTCCTACCCAGTTATCAAGATAGCTTTCATCTGCGTACCAAAGCAGCATGCCTGTATTATATTTTGCACCGCGCGCGAATTGAAGTGCTTTATCACTGCCTGCATAGTTTCTCCACTCAAGGTAATAATAGTTATCTTTATAGCTGATGCCGTTTGTCTTTTCAAATCCATCTAACGTTACTTTTGGAGCTCCTTCAGCATCGTCCGTGAATACCGTTTTTCCATCTACTACTAAACTAGCATTATCAAGAGCGAATCCTTGAAGAGCAAGTCCGCCGTCCGTGACGTATTCAAATTGAAGCTTGATTTTTTTACCTTTAAACTGCGTTAAGTCATAACTTTTATCTTCCCATTTTCCGTTAGATGTTTCAGCAGAACCATCTGCATTATTCGCTTTATCACCAATTGTATCTAACAGAACTTTTGAACCGTCAGGAAGAATCGCATTTACATATAAGTAATCGTATTCTGCCTCTACTTCATAGAACGCTTTGTAATTGAATTTAGCTGTGTTGGCCGTTGTTAAATCAAAATCTGGCGTTGTCATCGTCGTATGCAGATCGTCTCCGCGTTTACTGTAATAATAGTTGCTTCCAAACTCAGGCTTAATCCCTTGAACAGCTTTTTTAGGTAAATTAATCTTTACAATACCTGGTCGTTTAGATTTTGTGACACTTTGATCAACCACGCTCACAGAGCCCGATTTTGTAATGTTTTTGCTGTCAATTTGTTGAATATTTGCCCAGTTTCCACCCATATTTGCTTGGAAAAACTCTTTATTTTGCGGGGAGAAACTTGTCGGTTCTGTTCCAGCTACTTCACCAGCCCAGCTCCCTCCGCTCATAATTGACCAAACGCCTACCGGCTCACCTTGACCCGTATACTGTGTATCATACTCATCCGGCAAACCTAAATCATGGCCAAATTCATGAGCAAAAACCCCAACTGCTCCGTCTTCCGGTTCGATTGTATAATCATAAGCAGCCATGTTTGTTCCAGGAACTTTATATACTTGTCCCAAAGTAGAGCGGTGAGACCAGATAGCATCGTTTCCTAGTTTACCTCCACCTGCTTCTTGCCCAGTTCCAGCATGAATGACCATTAAGTGATCCACTATGCCGTCAGGCTCATTGCGGTTGCCATCTCCATCGATATCATATTGATCGAACTGATCATAATCTGAAAGGTTAATGCCGCTTTTTGCTGCTGCAGCAAGCGCTTCTTTTACAAGGTTACGAGGCCCTTTAGATCCAGGCGCATTATCGTTTCCTCCCGCTGGATTGTCTGCTCCGTATTCTTTTGCGTTTCCAGGTACGGTTAACCAGTCAGAAACCGTTCCATCTACTGTGTAACTACCTCCAGACTGTTCTTCATAATATTGTTTAAACGTTTTAATTTTCTTTCCGTTGAATAGCGTAAAGTCTTTCTTTCCAAACATTAATTGCTGATAGTGATTTCGGTTAAAGTCTTTTGCATACATGTAACCAGGTTCTTGAACGACATTATTGTGCTTGAAGTCTGCGTATTCGACTAAAAGTACAAGAACTTTATCTTTTCTCACTTGTCCGTTATATTTTGCCTGAGCTGCAGGTTTAACGTTTACCCCGTTCCCCGAATTGTTTCCTTGAGACTTAATGTTAGCAAATTCGCCTCGTTGAAACTTTTCTTTTTGTTTTGTTTGCATTTCTTTCGCTTTCAAATCAATTTTGCTAGCTTTATGTCCTTTCATGCTCTCTTTATGTGCATCTTTTTTGTTTATGTAAGAAGTAACGGCTTTCTTCACTTCTTGCGGTGTTGCACTTTGAGAAATAACTCCTTGGTTTTTCAGTGCGTTAGCCAATCTTTCTTCCGGTACTGTATTCATATCAATTGGTGAACTCGGAAGTTCCTCCGATTGTGCGGTTTTAGCTGAAGCAGTACTTCCATTCATAAGTACTGGTCCCACTCCGCTTAATGTAACAGTTGTGGCAAGAAAAGATGTCCCCAAAATCTTTTTCCAGCTTTTCAAGTAAACCCCTCCATTTTAGAATTTTCAAACTATTAGCAAGATTTATTTTATATTCTAAAACTAGGAAGGTCAACTACATTTTACTATATTATTAAAATTTTTTGATTCTAGTAGATAATGTAAAATAGTTTTATAGTATGTAACTAGTTTTCTTTGCCTGACAATTAAAATGTCTGATAAACCCTTCTTGCGTATGCAAATTCCATGCCAAATCGATAACCACAACTAAAACTGTATGAAGCGTATTTTTTTAGGGAATTAGAACCACCTTTTCCGTATTACTATTATATAAAAACAAAAAATTCCCCATTATGGATACAGAAAGATAAAAAAATCACTTCTCGATAGACGAGAAGTGATAACCTTTGTATGCAAGTAAATTTAAGAATGTTCTTTTTGACGATGCAGCAAGATATGATAGAGCGACGTGCTCCAAATAGACATATTGCGCGCTGCGATTTCATAAGGTTTTTCATCAATTTTAAACAAGAAATCCCCTTCATAACTCACGGATTTCCCTTGCTTTTCCAGCTCTTGTTTAACAGCTTCAATCCATTCTACTGCATTCGTATAATGTTTGTTCAAACGAACTTTAATAGTTTGATTCCTGTAATGAATAAAAGATGTAATTCCCCAAAAAATTAAGACAAGAAAAAGTACCATATACAGCAATTGCATGATAACGATCCCCTTCTTCCTTCATTTCATTATTTTCAATGAAGACTTAATTTAGATGAGTAAATATTACTATTCTCCTTTGCTATCGTCATCTCCTTTAAAAAAGTAAATTCCTTTTCCAAGTGGGCGTATAAAATAAACCCGTGTACATGCTTGCTCATCTTTTTTACTAACGTTTTCTGTTAAAAAATGATAAGCTAATAGAATGATAAATAGAAAGGGAGGGCGACGAGTTGTCAACTGAACAAGTGAAATTAGCAGCCGTTTTAGATGTTGAAACAACGGGATTAAGTGCTCAAACATGCGATATTATCGAACTGGCAATTGCTGTTGTTTCTTATGATTCTTCTACCGGAGAAATAATCGACATTGTAGAAGAATATGAAGAATTTAATATGCCTTCAACTCCCATTTTCCCGTACATTACAAACTTAACGGGAATTACAAATGAGATGGTCAAAAATAAAACATTAGACGATAAAAAAGTGGAATCATTGTTAACTAGCGTTTCGGCTATCATCGCTCATAATGCTTCTTTCGATCGCAGTTTTCTTTTAAAACGGTATCCATCTTTATTTAACCAAAAATGGCACTGCTCTATGCGTGCTGTCAAATGGAAAGAGTACGGCTTTCCTAATAAAAAACTAACAACACTTCTTGACCATCATAAGATTGAGAGAGAGAACGCTCACAGAGCTATGGATGACGTGAAAGGAACCATTGACTTGCTAAGACAGCAAAATCCTAGCGGAGAGCCCTATTTTTCTGAAGTATTAAAAAAAGCAATGAGCAAACCTAAAAAAACAGCGGCTTCCACTCGTTTTTAACTTAATAAAAAAAGCGCAGCTTCTGCGCTTTTTTTGTTTTTATTTGCCTATTTCTTAAGTGTTGAGTTATATGTTTGAGGAATATGGTTGTAAACAGCGAGGTTGTAAACGCACCGGAAGAAAAAGAAAAGTGCCTGCTTTCAAACCAAAAAATCGCGGAGGAACAAACTGAACAGCTGGTGTTTACAGACATATACGAAATCAGCTGAATTGCTAATAATCTAGAAGATTCAAATTATACTTCTCTTACCTTTTGGCTTTGAAGGTCGTGATGCGTTTGTTCTAGTTCACTTAAATTCAATTCGTACAAATGTCTCCCGTCTTCTGCCTTAAAGTAACCCGATTCAATAATTTGATTCATTAAAAGATCTTTCTTTTGCTCAAATGCTTTTTCAGATGTCATGTTATCATCTCCTTTTTTAGGTGAATATCTTTCATAGAAAAGACGTACACCGCTTGTGGCATACGTCTTGTTGCTTTTCACACTCGTTACCTATGTTTAAAAACAACGCAATCGTTACATTTTATCGAGAAGGCTGCTTACGTCTTGCAGCCATATTGAACATTTTGGTGATGCACTACTTTTATACCCTTCATGATGTTCTTAAAACGCAATTGGAAAAAGATTTTCATAAAATCTGTTTGCCATCTACTGCCCCGCTTTCAAAATGCGGCTGTGAGGCGATTTTTTTTGTTGCTAAACTAACCACCATTAATACAACTAAATTAATAAATAAAGAAATGACGCCGACATTTGTATCTTTAATGATTTGTGGCAACGCAGGAAACAACGTGCCAAGCGTTGTTTCAGTAATCGTTATATACATCACAGACGCAATGCCGGCAACAATACCTGCACACGCCCCGTATTTAGTCACGATATTGTTTTTCATTAAACTAAAAATAAAAGCAGGAAACAGCTGCGTCACAATGCTGTAGCCCATTAGTAAAAGCGTTACAATTGTATTCCCTCCATGAAGTGTAAAATAGACTGAAACAAGCGCAATGACTGGTACGAAGCATTTAGCCAGTATCGAAATTTGTTTGCCCGTCGCTGAGGGAACAAGCACGCCGTAAACGTTCTTAGATAGTGACGTAGAAGCTGCCATCAAGAGCATCGATCCAGGCACAAGCGCTGTTAATAAACCAGCTGCGCCGATAAAGCCGACAATCCACGGGTCAAATGTTTGAATGGAAAGACGAAGCAGTGACAAGTCCGCTTCTGCGCCTTGTAGTCCAGGTACCTGCATAAGAGCAGTAAACCCTACAAAAAAGACAAAAAGCAGCATTAACGTATAAATAGGACTTATAATAGAATTCTTTCTAAATACATTCTCGTTTTCAGCTGAATACGTTGCATTAAACGTATGCGGCCACATGTAAAATCCTAATACGGTCAGCATGACTGTAGAAATAAACCACGAAATACTTAGACCTGTCTTGGGAAGAGTAAGAAACGTTGGATTTGCTTGATGCACAGCCTCAAACATTGGCTGTAAGCCTCCGTAGTAATGAAACGGCATATATATTCCTAAAAATAAGACAACAATAAAAATCATAATATCTTTCACAATAGCCGTCCAAGCGGAACCATGTATGCCTGATATCATTAAGTAAACCGTTAATGATATGGCTCCAATCCAAATGGCTGCAGTTGAAGAGATAGAGCCATAAGAAGCTTCAGATACAATAATGCCTAGGCCTTTGAATTGTAAAATAATATAAGGAACAATTGCCAGCACCCCTGCACATGAAACAACGATACCCAGAAACGGACTTTTGTATTTTGAAACAAAAAAATCCGGCTGAGACATGAGCTTATGCTGCTTCGCATATCGCCATATTTGCGGACCAATCCAATACCCTAAAACGTACGCTAAAGAAATATAGGCTAAAATATAAAACGCCGGCCCTCCTTTCCCATATGCCCAAGCGCTTCCACCTAGAAACGTAAAAGTAGTATAGATTTCACCCGCCATCAAAAAGAAGACAAAAACGGTTCCAAAACCTCTGCCCCCTACGCTCCACTGCTCTAAATCCATTTTTTTGCCCCGCGTAGCTCGAATTCCAAGATAAATAGCTAAAAGTAAAAAACCGAAAATAATAATCAGTGCGGTATTCATTGTTTATCTCCTCCTTTAACAGCAGGATCGAGCTTGTACACAATACCCATAATAAAAGATGTAAGGATTACCCACATAACAATCCAAAAAAGAAAAAAAGGCATCCCTAAAATAAACGGCGTCACTTTGTTAACGAAAGGCAATAAACCTAATATTCCTACAAACGGAAGCAGGCAAAGAAGATAAATTATTTTCATAGAACTCCTCCTTAATCACACGGCTTATCAGTACTTATCTAAGGCTTTAACTATCTCATTATGTACTTCTCTTATTCTTCTCTTTACACCTCCATTCTTGAGCTAAACGAGACGTTTGTCATAGAAAACCGCCGTTTGTTTGCTCCTTAGTATCTTCCATTTGTCCCCATATGAAAAGGAGTTTGTAAGACATGCTTACAAAATTTTGAATGCAGCAGAATATTATTTCATATTTTTATATACAGAATATAGACAAACAAAAAAACGGAACTGAAAGTAAAGGTCTCAAACAGTTCCGTTTCGATCTAGCATTTCTATACTTTATTCTTCTTCTTTTTTCTTTACACCAAGCGAAGAGAGCGCTTGTTTTAAATGTCCGAACGTTTCAATTTTATTAAAACTGATTCCTACATTAACAGCCGTCTGAGCCATGTCAGGACTCACTCCTGACATAATCGCATGGATGCCTAGCAGCTGCAAAATGTTAATCAAATCAAAAAATTTGTGAGCGACATACGTATCTACATAATTTACACCCGATAAGTCAATGACTAAATGCCTTATATGTTTTTCTGCACACCTTTTTGGAACAACCTCGATAATAGAATCACCTTTGATTTCATCAATAAGCCCTACCAAAGGCAAGACCGCGATGTGGTCTACAATTGGAATAACAGGAAAACTCGTTTCGTCGATTAGCTCTTGCTGAAGACTTATTTTTTGCCTTGTGATTTTATAATACTGTTCGGAAAATTCATTAATGAGTTTATCAAATGTTGTATGATAAACTTCACTCCAAGACAGTATATCTTCTTTTGTAATAGATGAATGTATCAGGCTATATGTTTTGACATATGTCCAAATAATTTTTCTTGTTTTGCTTAGCGCTTCTACTACTTCGTAAATCGGCGTATCAAATTTAATTCTGCTGTTTACTACTTCCGTCGTCCATTTCATCATACGTTGTTTAAAAATCTCTTGATCGTCAAGAAAGCCGCTCGCAATTGTTTCGATCGTATAACGATGCTGCTCGCGCAGCTTTTTCTCAACTGATGCGTCTGCGTCCTTTGAGTAAATCGATCCTTTAATATTACTTCTTTGGCGCAGCCATTCTTCACTGATAGAGGCTGAATTCTCTAAAATATATTCAAAAAGACGTTGATTTTGTTCACTCACTACTGTTTAACCTCCGTTCACTTTCTCCTTCTGTCCTCACTTACAAAACGCACCTTATGAGAAATTCATGCTTCATATTTTTTCCTCGTCCATCTCTATCATACACGATAACCGCTCTGCATACTTATAGAGAATTAGATATAAACAAGCAGGTATTTGATTATCTACATAGATAAACTGCCGTGTATGATGCAACTATCATTTATTTTTACATGAAAGGATGTTAATTGTATTGAAAAAATCAATTATTTTGTTGGGGCTTCTCGCTACAAGTATTGGATTATCAGCTTGCTCAAATAATACAACCACTTCTTCTGCTACAAACTCTTCTGCACATTCAGGTCATGAACATCATAAAGCTGCAGTTGCTGATATTCGCGAAGAGACTCCAGGAGCAGATGTTTTACCACAGTTTTTGAAGAACCAGCCTAAAGACATGAAGCTAGTTTATCTATCCGTTGCTAAAAATCGTGAACTACTTGAAAAAATCCCTTGCTACTGTGGATGTGGCATGGAAGCGAATCACAAAAATAGCTATGACTGCTTTATTTTTAAAAACAAAAGAAATGGAGCAATTGTCTGGGATGATCATGGAACAAAATGCGGATTGTGTATAGAAATTGCAGCTAAAGCTATGCTCGACTATAACCGAGGCAAATCAATAAAAGATATTCGCAAAGACATCGATGAAAAATATAAGGAAGGCTATGCACAACCCACTCCTACTCCTTCTTTGTAGAACATTGGCATTGTTCAAGTAAACATTCGCGACAGATATATGTAAAAGTAGAAAACATCAAAAAACACTCAAATAGCTATTTGAGTGTTTTTTGTGTACTATTCTTTCACAAACTCTTTTGTACTTCTTACTGTATCAATCGGACGCACGAGCTTCTCAATTTCTGCACGTTTTGGCTCTAAAAATGGAGGAAGTGATAATTTTTCTCCGAGCGTTTCGTAAGGTTCATCTCCCATAAATCCTGGTCCATCTGTCGCAAATTCAAATAAAATTTGCGGAGCCACTCTTGCATACAACGATTCAAAGAAGTGACGATTCACATAACCAGACGTATGGAAACCGAAGCTTGGCATTCGATTAATCCATTCTTCAAGAGCCTGTCGATTTTCTACGCGAAAAGCAACGTGATGAACCGTTCCAAAACCTTGCTGAGCCTGCGGAAGTTTTTCGTTGTGTTCGACTACTACTTGCGCACCGTTTCCTCCTTCTCCTACTTCAAATAGGTGGAGATTTTCTTCTTGAGCAATCTCTTTAAATAAAAGGACTTTTTCCATCATTTCTTTAAAGTAATTAAACTCGGCGATACGAATAAAGATAGGACCGAGTCCCGTAATAGCGTATTGAAGAGGTACAGGACCTTTTTGCCAAGGAGTGCCTGATTCAACTCCTTGATTTCCTTCATCGGAAATTAACTGATACTGCTGATCATCAAAATCAACAAACGAAAGCGTCTTTTTCCCAAATAGCTCTTGAATCCCCGTATGCTTCACTTCTAAGCGGTCAAAGCGCTTTACCCAATAGTCTAAAGCGTCATCATTTGGAACGCGGAAAGATGTTTTTGAAATTTCATTTGTTCCGTGAGAACCTTTTGGAATTCCTGGAAAATCAAAAAAAGTCATGTCCGTTCCGGCACTGCCTTTATCATCTGCGAAAAACAAATGATACGTTTGAATATCATCTTGATTGACCGTTTTTTTTACTAAGCGCATGCCTAACACATAGGTGAAAAATTCATAATTCTTTTCTGCGCTGCTCGTAATAGCCGTTACGTGGTGTATTCCTTTTAAGTGGTTCATTCTACATTCCTCCGGATAAATCGTCTAGTTTATCATTCGTTATTTATCTTTAATTTAAATATCTTTAATTAAAGATAATATACCATGATTAATTTTCCTTTGTCAATAAAGTATGGATGATCTCGGAAGGAAATATGTAGGTTTTTACATTTTAGCAAAATCTCATAAATGAGGACGGACCAAATCGGTAACAAAACACCGTATTGTTGCCTAGTTCCTTCTCTAACCTATACTAATTTATTTCTCTTACACGATATCATGTTTTTAAACCTTTGTCTGGTATTCGGTGAGATCATCACCCAACAGGCAAACATCAATTAATTCAATAACTCCCGGCAGCTAACTTTTTTAATCTTTTTATATAAAAGGAATAGTAAGAAAAAACTTCATCACATATACTATATAAATTTATATAAAAGGCAGGGATATCATGAAAGCACAGCGCTTGGTAGATGACAAAAAAGCAACATACAGCAAGGAAGTTCAGAAGCACTTTAACCTAAAAATAAATGGAAAAATTTACACACAACCCTTACCGCCATCACCTTCCTCATCCCCTATGCAGAAGAAAAACCTTAAATACAAACCTCAAAATAAAGTTCTACGCACGTATGATAAAAAAGATCAAGTGGTAACCGGCACACAAGAAAGGCTCATAAAATCTGCCAAAACTAGATTAACTAAATACGAAAAGCTTCTATTAAGCAATCAGCTTTCAGAATCCGCGGCTCTTTACTCACCTTTTGGGTTAGAAGAGCTCGTGCGAATGGCTAGTAGAGAGGAGTGAACGATTTGTGTTGGGTGAAAAAGTAATCATTGATACAAACATTTGGGCTTCACATGCGCTTAATTATCCAGAAGTTGTGGAATATATTAATGAACTTATTTCAAATAATACGGAATTTTTAATGCCTACCGTTGTACAAATGGAACTTCTGTCGCATTGGGAAGTAGAAACAAATCCTCAAGTCAAAGCAGTAAAAAATCATTATATTTACGATATGACCGATAAGATTGTAGACGTTACAAGTGAAATTGCACAGCTAGCAGCTCAAATTCGCAGAAAAGCCAAAATAGAATCCAATAAAAAAATTAAAGGCCCGGATGCGATGATTGCCGCATCTGCTTTTATACATAATGCAAAACTAATTTCCAACAATAATAAAGATTTTGCTTGGATTACATTTAATTTCAGCTACCGAGGTCAACCATTATCTTATGTAAATCCTATTAAAGACACGATTGCTTACGCTTCTTTTATTAAAAGCTTTGAACCTCCCAACCTTCCCGGTGCTGATAACTTACAAGAAAACGAGAAGGAAAGTTAATTTGTTTTTGCTTTCAAAACACTCCTTGTCTCCCGCCTTTTTCAAATTAAAAGTTTGATGGGTACATACTCCAATTCTTTCTATATTGAATACAGTAAAAAGCATAAAAACTTAGGCGGTGAAAAGAGTGAATTACCCATATTACCCGGAACAACCTTTAGAAGAGTATCAATATGGCTATGATTATTATTCCAATCCCCAGGAAACTGAAGAAAGATTCCCTTATGGTTATTATCCATATCCTCGCCCACGTCCATTTTATCCTTATCCTTACCCTTACCCACGTCCTATTTATTACCACCCCCCTTACTTTTACCCTCGTCCTCGTCCGTTTTACCCACACCCAGTGTATTGGAGATAAAAAAAGAAGAGCTGTCAGCTCTTCTTTTTTGTTTCTTGATATTTAGACATCTCTTCTTTAATAATGGTCACAAACGCTTCATTTTGCTCAATTTCAAAAACAGTAATAGCTTTTTCTAGGTAAGCTATTCCTTCTTTAAGCTCACCAAGCTGACAGAGTGCTTCTCCAATTTGATAGTGCAGTTCTCCTAATAAATAAAGCGTCTCATGCTGAATACACAGCTCTAGTCCTGCTTGTGCATATTTAACCGACTTTTCATAACGTTCCATTTGCAAAAGCGCATGTGATAATCCATATAAAATTCGAATTTTGACAAGAGGATCTTTTAACTTAGGAAGCAAAGCAATATGCTGCAATCCTTCCATAAACGTACTGAACGCTTTTTTTAAATGACCTTCTTCTTCGTAAATAATGGCAATACTATTTAAAATAGCAATCTCTTTCTCTGAATAAAACTGTTCGCTCGTACGCGTGAACGCAATCGCTTTTTCCAATTTACGAAGCGCTTGTTCAAATTTATTTCCAATATAATAATCACATATGGCTTCGTGCCATAGGAAAAATTGTGCGTGAAAAGGATCTTGAAACATAGGATTATCTTTTTCTTTATCCACCATATGTAACACAGTTTCATAATCGCGTTTTCGTATATAATGCCTAATGGTCGATTTAATTTCTTTTGAATAATCGTTGGGCGTTAGCTCTCCTGCTTCAAAGAAATAATTCATCGGAACCCCTAAGCGTTTCGATAAATGATAGAGAACTTCACTGCTTGCATGAATTTCACCTTGTTCAAATCGATGTAGCTCTTCTTCTGTACAAATTCCTTCTGATAACTCGACAGTTGTCATTTCCGCAATCTTTCGCAGATCTTGAATCAGCTGACCTACTTGTTTTTTATCATTCAAAAAATCACCTTACTTAATGTCAATGAACTCTGTGAAAACAACGTTCCATTATGTTTTTATAAGTCTATTGTACCATTTAGGTAGTTTTTTTATCAATAGTATCAAGAAAAATATCCCAAGAAAGATTGTTCTAGTTATAGTATTATTTTAGACAATCTCCTGCTTCTTCTTTTGAAATGTATCCTTCTTGCACTCCATATAACACTTGATCACATCGCCATAAAGTAGAACTATATCCATCGTTTTCTTCCATTTCTTGATTAATTTGTTGCTTTGTTTCGTCTGTGAAACTTTCTTCTTGTTGTTGACGAACCTCTTCTTCGTATTGATCTGGAGCAGAAATATCTTCATTTACTTCAGATTCTTCATATTGATCAGCATGAGATAATTCTTCATCATTTGTTTGTTGCTTTTGACTTTGTGCTACTTGAACTTGTTGTTTCTTTTTTTCTTCTGCTTCTTGCGCTGCGATACGTTGTTGTTCAGCAATCTTTTGTTGTCTTTGTTGCTCAACTACTTCGGCTTGACGGTTAGCTTCCGCTTCTTCTCTTGCTTTCTGCTCTGCTAATTCTTTAGCTTTTTTTCTTCTTCAACTTTTACACTATACGCACGTAAATCTTTCTGTTCGTTTTGAATTTGCTGAGATTCAGACTTTTTATCTAAATCTTTGCCTTCAGGCTTCTTCTTAGGTGCTCCAGCTACACTTTTCTTCTCTAGTGAATTATTCTCCTTCTCATCACCGTCACAAGCACCCATAGTCAAACTCAAAGACAACAAAGCAGTACCAATTAGCAACTTTTTCACAGAATTCTCCCCTTTTGTTTGATGGAAGCCGCAATCAGAAGTACCTTAAATTTCTTTTTATATAGTGTTACTTTAAACTGATAAACTAAGTTGGCTGATTACTTTTTCTAAATTCATAATTAATTGGTTGGGTCTGCAACTATTATTCATTACGTTATGACATATTTGAGGAAGCTCAAGCTTAACCCCTACAATTGCTCTATCACAGTACTTATCCCTTCAACGAGTAAATAATACCACAAAATAGGTTATTTTTGTTATTTTTTCAATTATATTTCTTTTTTTACCCCCAATAAATTTCCGTTAAAACCGCTAATATTCCCCATACCTTCTTCTCTATAATCCATTATAATACTTTCCCTAACCTCAAGAATTTCTTTTCTTCTTTTTCAGTTTGTTCTAGCATGGATAAAGCACTTAAGTCAGCTGGCGTTTGGAATGTTAAAGTGGATAAATTATACGGGAAAATTGAGAAGCAAAAAAGCCCAATCCAATTAAGGAAAGGACTTTTCAACTAATACTGGTTAGTCATATTTTCTACTAATATCATAAACCTTCCAGCCTGATTTAGAGTTTATTTTATACTTACGCTAATGAGTTATTATTGGTCACAGCCAACCCCATCACCATCACGGTCTAGATGTTTAGCGTAACCCGGTTGTCCTTGGTAAACAGGTGCTGCTCCTGCTGCCCTAGCCTCTGTACAGTTTTTATAGAAAACTGTCTGAGTTTGTTGTTGCTGTTGAGCCTGTGCTGCTTGATCTTTTTCCTCATCTTCTTTACGTGCTTGGTCTGCCTCGACTTGTTCTTTTTGTTTCTGTTCAGCTACACGTTTTTCCTCAGCAATACGGGCTGCTTCTTCTGCCTTAGCTTGCGCTTTCTCTTTAGCTTTTTGTTCTTCTAATTTCTGAGCTTCCTCTTGTTTCTTTTGTTCCTCAGCTTTTTTTTGAGTTTCTTCCTTTTTAGCTGTTTCTTCTGCTTTTTCTTTATTTACACTAGCAACTACTTTCTTCTCTAAGTTAGGACTCATTTCAACTTTCTTAACTACCTTGTCATTATCATCAAACGTTACTTGAACCCATTCTCCAGACTTTTGAGCTTCAGCGAATGTGTAAACATGTTTTTTCATCTTAGTGGCTAAATAACCCTTCATAACATTTTCTTTAATGAATTTAGATTTGTTAATTCCCTCATCCGGTTCTTCTACTCCAACCATTTTATAAACAATTGCTGCTGCTTCAGTAAATGCCAATGTAGGCTTTACACTTGTTGCTGTTGAAGTTGCTTTCTTTTCAACCTTAGTCTCTTTTTTAGCTACTTGTGGTTCCTCTTCTTTACTTCCGTCCACTGTTGCTAGAATTGCAAATAGAGTAAAACTTACCAGTGCAATAATGAAATATTTTTTACTTTTCTTCTTTCTTGCCAATTGTATTAATCCCCAGATTAAAAAAACTATAAAGATAAACACTGAAAGTAAACCAATAACTGCTATCATTTTTTCACTTCTCTCCCTTTATTTCCAATAGTTACAATTTTACTATATTTTTAGTATTTTTTTTAATTAAATATTAGAAAAGCTATCGATAAAAATATGGTTATTCATTAATTTGTTTTACTCTATTCAGATTAAGGATATTAAGATGTTTTAATTTTTTTGAGTTACTTCCATTTAGAAACCCTGAACTTGCATGTCTTTGTTACTTATTATAGTTATATGCTAGAAACTTAAGGACTTAGCATCTCCTTAGTGGTAACCAACGCATTTCCAACTTTATAATATAGACTCAGCTAATCTATCAAGTACTTGTATATCGTCCCAACTTGGTTATTTATCATATAAATTTGATAAGCTCATTCCCATACTATTCCTTATATTCTTTTCTCCCTATCAATAAATAAAAACAGCACATCCATGTGCTGTTTTTCTCAAGTTTGTATGCTTTACTATATATCCTTAAATAGAATCAAATACTTGACGCAGTTGAGCTGCGCTTTTATTAATTGCCTGCTGAGCAAGTGGGACAAATTCATGAAACCCTAAAAATCCGTGAATCATCGTTTCATAATTTTCGTAGGTGACGGGAACACCGTGATTTTTTAATGCGTCCGCGTAGTCTTTTCCGCTATCTCTTAGAGGGTCGTACTGTGCTGTAATAATGGTAGCGCTTGGTAGACTCGATAAATCTTCTAGTAATACCGGAGCGTTATAGGGATGCTGCTCTTCTTCTTTATTATTTAAGTACTGAAGGCGAAACCAATCCATAAGATCTTTTGAAAGAAGGTATCCTTCGGCATTTTCTTTCATAGAGGCAGGATGCTGATTTTTAAATCCTACAGACGGATAAATAAGCATCTGATGAACAATGGATGGACCTTGTCCTTGTTTTGCTAAAATGCTTACAACCGCAGCAAGGTTGCCACCGGCACTATCTCCTCCAACGGCAATTTTGTTTGAATCGATATTTAATTGAGACGCGTGAGCTGAAATCCACTCCAAGGCGTCATAGGCATCGTTCACTGCAGCGGGAAATTTACTCTCAGGAGCAAGGCGGTAATCAACAGACACTACAATACAGTTTGTTTCATTTGCATACGACCTGCATATGGAATCATGAGTATCCAGGCTTCCTAATACCCAGCCTCCTCCGTGATAATAAACAAGAGCGGGAAATGGCCCTGTTCCTTCAGGCTCATACACTCGTATAGTGAGGGTACGTTCATTTAATTGGATTTCTTCATTATATACTTTTTTAACTGCTTCTTTAGAAGGAGTTAAAGACATCTTTTCCATTTCCCTCAGCTGCAGGGGTGTAACGTCCTCTAAAGAAGGACGGGGCATTTCGTTATATTGATTTAGAAATATTTGAATATGCGGATCTAACGGCATTCTTCTTCTCTCTCCTTTCAAGGTAACTCTATATGTAATGATGAATGAAATTTCAGAAAAAATCCAATATATTGTCTTCTCGGCAGGCTTTTGTTTGTTTTAATTAAAAATGGGTATAACAATTAAATAAAGAGGATGATATTCGTATATATTTTATTCTCACCTATATAAATATAAATACGTACAAAGGAGGCACAATGATGATTATTGTTTATATAAGCTTAGCTGTTGTTTTGGCATCACTTGCGTATCTTATTTACGCAGGCGTATCATTTAATAAAAAAATCAAGCCAACTGTGAACTCTGTAAATGCCACTTCTCAACATCTTCAAAACGAAACTGATCATATTAAAGAAAAAACAAACCATTTAAAAGTAACACAAGCAGCGATTAAAACGGATATACAGTACAAAAAAGATTCGGTCAAATATACAGCCAACTCATTTAAACAGCTTGTGAATAGCTTTAAACGTTAAAAAAGGAAACCTTTATAAAGGTTTCCTTTTTTATTACATCGCCTGAGACGTATCTTTAGGAGGTGCAGCCGTTTTGTTTCGGTGATAGATAGCATTAATCTCTCCTCCAATGACGAGAATTAACCCCGTTAAAAATAGCCAAAGCATCAGAACAATTACGCCTCCTAAGCTTCCATAAGTAGCAGAATAATTGCCAAAGTTGCTTACGTAAAATGAGAACCCTAAAGATGTCAGCTGCCATAGCAGCGTAGCAGCGAGTGCGCCGGGCCATACGTGAGCAAAAGGAAATGTTTTGTTTGGCGCTAATCTGTATAATACGGATAAAACAAGTACCATAATGCCGACACCAACAATCCAGCGCAGAATATTTAAAACCACTGTTGTACCTGAAGGAAGAGAAAACCATTCGCTTATCCAATTTAACAAAACCCCTCCGAACACTGGTAAAAGAAGCGATACAACAATTGTTACAATTAATCCAATTGTTAAAAGAATGGACAAGCCTCTTACTTTAATAAACGAGCGCTGTTCTTTCACGTCGTAGGCTTGGTTCATTGCACGAATAAAGGCGTTCATACCGTTTGAAGCGGACCAAATGGTTCCTAAAATCCCTACAGTCAGTAACCCGCCGTTTGGTTGGCTTACAAATTGAGCTACGTTATCCTTAAAGATTGCAGCCGTTTCTCCCGGCATAACGCTTTGAAGAAGATCGATTGCCTCTGCCGGTTTAATAGATAGATACGGAACAATCGATATCAGTAAAATAAGCATAGGGAATAATGATAGCATATAATAATAGGCTTGCTCAGCCGCTAGTCCCGTTGCTTGGTCTTCTTGAATTTCTTTACCAAGACTTTTTCCGAATGATAATAGCTTTTTCATGATAAACCTCTACTTTCTCTTTTTTTGTTCTTTTCCCATTTTATGCACTTTTCAACCTTGAAAGTGGAGAATTTCGAGCAAAATCTCAAATCAAGCGACCATGAGAAAGTAGAATGATGTTTCCTAAACAAAAAAAGTTCCGGCTCAAAAGAGCCAGAACTTTTCATCAAAGTATTTATGTAGAGCAGACTAGCGAATGTGTCCTTGTGCACCGCTTAATTGCTGCTGCGCCATTGCAACAAGATGCTTCGTCATTTCTCCACCAACAGAACCATTTGCGCGAGCCGTCTGCTCAGCGCCAAGCTGAACGTTAAGTCTTCCCGCGATTTCCGTTTTTAACTGATCAAGAAGCTGTTCAGCACCTTGAACTAAAATAGGATTACGATTTGCCATGTTTATCACTCCTTTCCTTCAACAGCTTATATAGGTTAATGTTCCTTTCACTTGAAATTTTATACAACATCCTTCAAAAAAAAAGATCCCTGGCTATCGCCGAGATCTTTTTTTCTTTTTAAGCTTTTCTACACTCGTTCAAGAGGCATTGTGCAGCAGCGGAAAGAACCGCCGGACTTAATAATTTCAGATATATCAACTTCAATCACTTTATAGCCTCGTTTCCTTAACTCTTCATTCACTTCTGTATTTATTGGCAGACTGATCACCCGTTGATTACCGATGGATAATACATTGTTTCCCATCGTAAACTGCTCTTCTTTTGTTACTTCAATTAAGTCATATTTCATGCGAAGTAAATTTAATTCTTTCTCATGTAAAGCGGGTGAAAATACAAGCGCTTCTGTAGGTGATAAAATATTTAACACACAATCAAGATGAAGATAAGACCGATCAATAGGAATCGGAACAACCTCATACGCTGGAAGCAGCTCTTGGATATGCTCCACGCCTTCTTTACTTGTACGGTCGCTGAGTGCAATAAAAATAGCTTGTCCATCAATCAGCACATCTCCACCTTCAATGGAGTGGTCCGGTACCTGATGGAAAGGAATACCTTGCTGCTGCAGCCAATCGGCTAGCACTTGTTCTTCTCCGCTTCGAATTTCGCTGCCCATTTTCGTGACAATAACGGTATCTCCGAGCGTATAGCCAATATCCCGTGTAAATACTTGTTCTGGAAATGGCTCTTGTGCAGATAGTCCGATGACTTCAATCCCTTCTTTTTGAAGACATTCGACAAATTGACGGTGCTGCTTTGAAGCTAAGCTCTCATCAATGTTTTCGTCCGCATAATGCTTTTGTGTTTCATTAATAATTTCTTCAATTTTCATATATGTAGGTGGACAAACGACCACACGTTTTAATGTATCATACTCATTTTTACATCCATAACTATTCGTCATTTTAGCTGGCTGTTTCATTTGCATCTTTTTAAATCCCCCTTCGTGCATTTATGTACAGTGTTCCCTAAATCGCCTGAAACATAAACACGATTTTGCTAAGGAAACACCCCTGCGCATCTATCTGAAAAGCTTTTTCAGGCAAGAAAAACAAAAAAAACACAATACTTCTTCTAATTACAATAACTGTTAGTATAAAATAGTCTAGTAACTGTACAAAAAATTGGAGGTTAATATGAATAAAATAGCGAACGCATTATATGCGGGCAGAAAAATTTTATTACTACTGTGGGTCATCCTAATTGTCGGATTTGGCTTTTATGCGGCTAAGCTTCCTTCTGTGCTTGGAGGAAACGGATTTGAAATGAAAGGAATGTATAAAGATACCGAGCAGCTTTTAGTTAATAAATTTGATGTTAGCGAAGCTCAGATCATCGTTTTGTTTGAAAAAAAAGACGGAGTTTCTGACTCGAAATTCCAGCAAACGATCGCTCAGTATATGCAAAAAGCAAAGGACAAATCAGACGCGTCGAAAGTTGACATACCAACGGCTTCTAACAAGATGATAAAAGGAAGCACAGCGTATGGAATTATCCACTTTAATCACGATGATGGAACGATGGATAAACGAGTGGAAAAGATCAGAACTCTTTCATCTGAAGAAAAAGAAGTTAGTGTAAAATTAACCGGTGGTCCTATTATTGAAAAAGATATGAATACAGCAAGCCAAGCAGATTTAGCAAAAGCAGAAGCCATTGGTATTCCTGTTGCTTTAGTTGTGCTTCTTCTAGCTTTTGGCGGCGTGGTAGCCGCTGCAATTCCTCTTATGATAGGAATTGTAACCGTCGTTACCACCATGGGCGTTGTCTATTTCTTTCATCCGTACACAGAGCTGTCCATCTTCATTTTAAACGTGATTCCAATGATTGGATTAGCTCTTAGTATTGACTTTGCCCTTTTATTTATTAATCGCTTTAAAGAAGAAATTCAAACGAAATCGGTAGAACAAGCAATCAAAATCACCATTCAAACAGCGGGACGCTCAGTCATCTTCTCCGGATTATGCGTATTTATTGGATTAGCGGGAATGCTGTTTATTCAAGTTGATATTTTTCAAAACGTCGCTCTTGGAGGAATGGCTGTTGTTTTTATTGCTGTGTTTTCAGCTCTTACGCTGCTTCCTTCCATACTGGCTATACTAGGTACACGCATCAATCGTTTACGCATCTTAAAAATCAGTGAACAAGGCGGTCAGTCTAGGTGGCGTTCATTCGCTACATTTGTCATGAAAAAGCCTGTAGCTATGACGATTGTTTCTCTTATTATTCTGTTAGTAGCACTTATTCCCGTTCGAGACATGCATCTAGAAATACCGTCTTCAGAAGCACTGCCAACAAAATACGAGTCTCGTCAAGCTTTTGACACGTATAACGATACGTTTATAAATAAAAACACGGCAGACGTTTATTTTGTGTTAGAAGCTAAGCAAGATATGCTGAAGGAAAAGCCTTTAACAAATGCCTTTACTTTTATAAAACAATTAAAAGAAGATTCGTTAGTTAAGCAAGTTGATTCTATTTCTACCGCTTTAAACGTAAAATCCAGTGATCAGCTTCAAGCTATGCTGAACAACCCGCAGATAAGCGCGCAGACAAAGCCAGCTGTAGATTCGTTTATTAACGAACATTATATGCTCATAAAAGCTACGCTAGATACAGACCAAAATTCAGATCAAGCAAAAGATTTTGTTCGAAAATGGAAAGAGAAACGTTCACCTTTCACCGTTCATATTGGCGGCTATCCAAAATTCGAACAAGAAATATTTGATGAAATTTATGAAAAGGCGCCTTATGGCCTGGCTCTTGTTTTATTTTCAACGTATGTCATTTTAATGATTGCTTTTCGTTCCGTCCTGATTCCTTTAAAAGCTATCATTATGAATATTTTAAGCTTAACAGCTACGTTTGGTTTACTTGTATGGCTGTTTCAAAATGGACATTTAGGTCTTACCCAATCCAATATCGCTTTAGTGCTGCCGGTCTTTGTTTTCGGCCTTGTATTTGGGCTTAGCATGGACTACGAAGTCTTTTTGATTTCACGCATTCACGAAGTGTATCATCAAACGAAGGATAACAATGTAGCAACGGTAGAAGGCCTAGCTTCCACTAGTAAAATCATTACGAGCGCTGCTTTAATCATGATTGTCATTACAGGAGCCTTTGCTTTTACAGACGTAACGCCTGTTAAACAAATGGGTGTAGGAATTGCCTTAGCTATATTTATCGATGCAACGATTGTCAGAATGCTTCTTGTCCCTTCTCTTATGAAATTGCTTGGAGATGCCAACTGGTGGTTTTTCACTAAAAAAAGCGATAAGTCCAGTTCCAACGAACAGGTAAAATCATGATAAAAAAACCCGCTCAAGTGAGCGGGTTTTTCATTGAAGATTTCTTTATCGACTTAATTTAGCAAAAGCGATAATGCCTTCTTCATCGTCTAATTCCAGTTCTAGTCCTGCTGCGTATGGGTCTACGTTCATTTCCGTATCCAGCCAATAGCGCAGGGCTTCGATAATGTTCAAAGTAATATGAACCTGTTTACGATCATGCACGTATGACTCTGCTGAAAAACCGTAGTCATCATCATACATTAGCTCAATCTCTACTTCTTGAGGCTGAACTTGTTTTTTTTCTGCGATATACAAACACATCGCATTGATAATATCTTGTTCAGAAATTTTTATTGTCTCCAAGATTTCACTTCCTCATTTTTACGCTTGTTGCTACGTACGCTTTGGAATAACTTTACTACAAGAAGAATTAAAGCTACAATCACAAGCATATTTACCATAAAGCCTAAAATTGGGCCTAATGGTCCTAAGCTAGATAATAAGCTTCCAAATAATAAGCCCGCAATTCCTCCCATTAAAAGACCTTTCATTAAGCCGCCGCGCTTTGAACCAGCTGCTGTACTTTTAGATGATGAGTTTTTAGATGTATTGTTTTGCTTAACCGAATTACTGTTATTGTTTTTAAATAAGCTTGATTGGTTATTGCTTCCGCTGTCAAAAGAGCGCTTTCCTGATTTATACCCTTTTGCACTTGCTACGTTTGAACCGTCATGAATAAGTGATCCACCGACTGGTGAAAACACAACCGCTAATGCGATAAATGCGGCCAATAATTTTTTTACCATTGCTTTCCCTCCACTAAATGACTAACGTCACATATGTTTTTTCATATATGATTTCCATATATGTTCCTACGTTTCATCATACCAAAAGGTTTCACTTTTTTATATAAAAATGCATAAAGCTCCATTAAATGTTCACAGGATTAAACATTTGCACGTATTTCGTGTGTATATAAGACCATTTAAGTGTAAATCAGAGACATTCATAAAACTGAACAAAGATTCTTCCTTCATCCTCGTTAAATACAGCTTATTTTACACTTTGCGGAAAATATTATCTAAAGTCACTTTTGCAGAGTTCTTTCGTTTCTCCCCTTCTTTCATAATGTCTTTATAGGCTATCTTCTCCTTTGTTACTAATTAAAGGATATATGTGCTTATATGACGAATACCATACGAGAAACAGCGCCTCAAAGATATAATACAATGCATTAAAAATTGGCTCTGAAATATTCTAGTGCTGTACGTTTGCAGTTAAGTAATTGGTGGTCAATTGCTTAACGTTATCTACTTGCCTTCTCATAAATAAGAGCTTTCTCTTATATGAATATGTATAGATAAACTAAAGTTACAAAGGAGAGATATGATGTTGAATGAACAGCTCCCATTATCAACAGCAAATTTATCAGATGCAATGGAAGGTGCCAACCACTTAGACTTTTCTATTAAGCCCTTGCAGCGTCATTACAAACTATTCGGGCCGGCTCTTACCGTAGATACGCCCGCTGGCAATAATTACTCAGTGCTTGAAGCGATTCGACTAGCGGAGCCGGGAAGTGTGCTCGTTATTGATGGTAAAAGCTACTGTAACCGTGCCTTAGCAGGAGATTTCGTAGTAGCCATGGCGAAGCTTGTTGGAATAAGCGGTATTGTACTAGATGGGGTTATACGAGATCAAGAAGACATCGAAAAGCTCGATTTCCCCGTATTTTGTAAGGGCTCTACGATCGCAGCAAGCAGCAAAAAAGAAAAAGGAAAGGTAAACGAGATCATTTCCTGCGGGGGCGTAAAAATCCGTCCTGGGGACTTTATTGCAGGTGATGACGGTGGAGTGATTGTCATTCCCAAGGAGCAAGCCGAAGAAGTATTAGCAAAAGCACGAGAAAAATGGCAAAAAGATAAAGACCGAGAGAACGAAGTATTAATTAGCAAAGAAACGGTATATACCTATTTAGATAAAGCCCTAAAATAAAAGACCTCCGCTTGGAGGTCTTTTATTTGTCATATTGTAAAAATTCTAATCGATTTCCAAACTGGTCATGGACAAAAAAACGCTCTCTCCCTGCAATAGGCTCTTCTTCAGAAAGAACGCAGCCCGAATGTGCCAATTTACGTCTAAGCGTCTTGATATCTTCCACGACAAAAGCTGGATGCGCTTTTTTAGCAGGTATGTAGTCATCTTGAATACTGATATGCACTTCTTGAGTCCCACATTGAAACCATATGCCGCCTCTGTGCCTTAAATTTTCCGGCTTAAGAACAGTTTTCATTCCTAAAAGATTTTCATAAAAATTTCTTGCTTCTTGCTCGCATCCTTCTGGACCAAGAAGCTGAACATGATCAATTCCCAGAAACATCCACAAACCCCTTTCAAAAAACGTCTTCCTAAAAGTTATTAATCAATGACTCTAGGATTATGAATAACCTGCAGCTCTTTTACAGCTTGCTTCATTTCGCTTTTGCAAATTGGACAAGTTGGCTGATCTCCGCTTTTAAAGTTATCTCGAACCCAACAATTACACGTATCTGATGTACATTCCCAAACTTTTGTTTCTTCAATAACAGCCGGCTCTAAATTTTTACGATTATACATACACATCGTCTCCTTTAAACAGTACTTTTTAAGTGGATAATAAATGAAGATTAACTTAGCGTGTAAATGCGGTAAATGGTGCAAGATAAAGTGATACTATACATCCGTAAATCAATCTTTGAGGAATAATACGGCGTCTTGAAAGACTAAAATAAAAATGAAGTTATAACAAAGCAGATAGCAGTTGCTTTTCTTAAAACAACGGGATAGTCTGAAAAGAACAAAAATGAAGATCACAAAAATTATATATTTTACTATTATAACAGAGTTTATAATTTTTTACAAATCAGCTTCCATTTACTTGTTTTGCTTTTCATAAAAAAAAAAGCGAGCACATGATTAGGCTCGCTTTTGATTTCTTATCGAGTTTGTCCGTTTCCACTCATAATATATTTAATTGTCGTAAGTGCAGGAAGTCCCATTGGACCACGTGCATGAAGCTTTTGAGTTGAAATCCCAATTTCAGCTCCAAATCCTAAAGCTCCTCCGTCAGTAAAGCGCGTAGATGCATTATGATACAGTGCGGCTGCATCAACTAATGACATAAAGCGTGAAACGGCTTGTTCATCTTCTGAAATGATGGCTTCGGAGTGTTTTGTTCCATATGTTTCAATATGGTCAATCGCTTCATCCACACTCTCTACTACTTTCATCGCAATTGCTAAGCGTAAATACTCTTCGGCCCAGTCTTTTTCAGCCGCTGGTTTTGCTCCAGGAATTTCACCTACTGTCGCTTTGTCACCATATACTTCAATACTATGATCGTTGAATGCTTGAATCAATTCATCTTTATGAGAATCGAGCCAGTTTTTGTGTACAAGAACCGTTTCTGCTGCGTTACACACCGCTGGTCGATTTGTTTTTGCATTAATTAAAATCGGAATGGCCTTCTTAACGTCAGCTTTTTCATCGATGTAAATATGGCAGTTTCCGACTCCCGTTTCTAACACGGGAACGGTTGCGTTATTGACGACCGCTTGAATCAATGAAGCCCCTCCGCGCGGAATCAGCACGTCAATATGCTCTTTCATTGTAAATAATTCTTGCGTAGCCGCACGATCTGTACTTGAAATAAACTGTACCGCTTCTTTAGGAATTGGCGTTTCATCAAGAGCTTTATGAATAATGTCCACGATAGCTTGGTTAGATGAAATAGCTGAAGAGCCGCCTTTTAACACAATAGCATTTCCAGATTTCAACGCTAGCCCTGTTGCATCTACCGTTACGTTTGGACGTGCTTCATAAATCATTCCGATCACGCCAAGAGGCACCCGTACTTGCTTTACATCTAGACCGTTATCCAATGTCCAGCTTGATAAAATATCGCCTGTTGGATCATCTAGCTCAGCAACTTCACGAAGGCCGTTTGCAAATTCTTTTACACGTTCCGCTGAAAGAGCAAGGCGGTCCATAAGCGCTTCGTCAAAACCTTTTTCTTTCCCGTTTTTTAAGTCTACTTCATTTGCTTTTAAAATATACTCCGTGTTGCTTTCAAGTGTAGAAGCAATCGTTAACAGCGCATCGTTCTTTTGCTTTGTTGTTAGTAAACTTAATTGCTTAGCTGCTTTTTTTGCTGAAATAGCTTGTTCTTCTACTGAATACGTTTCATTTGTTTGTAACACCAAATCACTCCTGGATTCGTTTTAGTTTTGTTTGATTTTAAAGTGTGAGGCATAAGAGGTAAATGCAATCATGCAAAGAAAAGGAAGGGCTCCTTTTCTTTACAGCATGTTTGCTTACAAACCGACCGGTACTGGAATTTCTAAGTGACACACTAGACCTTCGCTGTCAACAATCGGTTGATCAATTGGCTCGTTCAGTGCAAGTTCATCAGATGAATAATTTGTCACGCCAAGAGCCAGCTCATTGTCATCTTTATCTAGAATACGTACAACTGCTCGTTCACTAAAGTGTCCTTTAATATATTTAACATGCTCGCGAAGTAAAGGCTCTTTATCTTCAATAATTGCACGTTTCGCGGCATCTTCGACTACTATTTCCCCTTCAGGACCAGAGTTAAACGCAATCCACTGCTTTTTCTGATTAAGGTTCGCAGAATCATCTTCAGATTCAAAATACGTTCCTGTTGCATCTCCGTCAACCGCTTGTGTTAAAATGTTTGGCACGCCAGCTCTTCCTAAAAATGCTGGAATTCCTGACGCCATAGCGATTTTGAACGCGTCAATTTTCGAGCGCATGCCGCCTGTTCCAACTGAACTTCCTGAATCTCCTGCAGATTCTTCGATGTCTTGCGTGATTTCCCCTACATGAGGAACTAATTTTGCATTTGGATCCTGACGAGGGTCTGCGCTGTATAAGCCATCGATATCCGATAAAATAATAAGCAGGTCGGAATCCACTAGTCCAGCAACTTTAGCTGAAAGTGTATCATTGTCGCCAAATTTTAATCGATTGATGGTTACCGTGTCGTTTTCATTGACAATTGGTACGATACCACGTTCTAACAGCACATTAATTGTATTTCGTGCATTGTTGTAACGATTTTCGTCTGAAAAATCGTCTCTCGTAATTAAGATTTGAGAAGCAACGTATCCATGTGATAGAAACAGTTCTGAATAAGCCTCCATTAACAGTCCTTGACCAATTGAGGCAGCTGCTTGTTTTTCAGGTAAAGAGCTAGGTCGCTCTAAGCAGCCAAGCTTGCGGTATCCTGCAGCTACAGCTCCTGATGAAACCAATAGCACTTCATGACCGCTATCTTTTAAGTCTACGACTTGATCCACAAGGCGCTCGAGCTTCCGTCTGCTGATTTCACCGTGTGAACTTGTTAATGAACTACTTCCAATTTTAATTACAACCCGCTTCTTATTGTCGGGACTCATCAAATCACTCCTAGTGTGTTCTGTATGTTTTCTTGTTTATGATTATTTTTTTGTGGTGAGGAATTCACGAAGAAGATAAGTGACGAATTAATTAGTACTTGCCACTTTTTGTAGTTGAGCACTCATTTCTTTTGAACGCTTTGATGCTCCTTTGACTGCTTGCATCATTGCTTCTCCGCCGCCGTGTTTAGCTAAGGCGTCTAAACCAGCTGCTGTTGTACCGTTTGGAGACGTCACATTTTCACGAAGCTCCGTCGGCGTTTCATCTCTTTCCATCATCATTCTTGCTGCACCGTAAATGGTTTGGGCGCCAATTTCACGTGCTAGCTCAGGATCGAGACCTTCTTCTTTAGCTGCTTTTTCGATATGCTCCATAAGGAAATAAAAATAAGCGGGTCCACTTCCGGCAATTCCTGTGAAAATGTCCATTTGAGGCTCATCAATCACGTACACTTTTCCGATTGCAGAAAGCAGCTCTTTTGCTGTTAGCACAGCATCCATTGCAGCATATTGACCTGGAGATATAGCCGTTGCTGATTGCTGAATCATACTTGATGTATTCGGCATCACTCGAATGACCTGCTGTTCATCATGCAATAACTCTTCCATGTAAGAAGATGAAATCCCTGCAAGAACAGATAGGACAAGCTGGTCTTTGTTGATTTGAGGCTTTAATTCGTTTAATGCCTCTTCAGCGCCTTTTGGCTTCATCGCTAGAATAAAAACGTCAATGTCATCTGTTTTCAGCTCGCTGCGCTTTACTGCTTTGATACCATATCTATTTTCAAGTTCGTGCAGTCGCGCATCATTGCTGCGATTTGTTACGATAATATTTTCAGCAGGTAATTTCTTTGCATTGACCATACCAGAAATCATCGCTTCTGCCATTGATCCAGCACCTAAAAAAGCAACTTTTTGTTTTTGATCCATCAAATCTCCCCTGTCATTTGTTCGTATTTTTGTTCTCGTTTCTTTCAACGGTTCCTATAGTAACATGCTGAAAAAGAGTGTCAAGTTGAATTTAACCGTTTTTTTCCTCCTTGAGCGTATAACCTTATGCGTATGTAAGCGTAAACAAAACTTTTTTAAATATTTTTTTCTGCAAAAAAAAACGATTTTTTTTATAAAAATACGTTTATATAAGGAAAATCGGGGCATACTATATAGTTTGGACTTTAAAATTTTTTTGCGAAAAATAGAGGAATTTTGAAAACGTTATTTGAACAATATAATAGGTTTGCTAAAATGAACCTATGTACCAGCATCTTGGTTTTTTTTAAAAAATTTACTTTTGATGTAAACCACGCTGTGCTGTCGACATTAAAATAAACAAAACGACATACAATCTAGGAAGTGTCGAAACATTATTGGAGGTTCTATTATGAAGAACAACTCGTTTTCTACAGTTCCATCGTCTTCAGAAGGAATAGAGAAACAGGATTTACACGTTGTGGGAATTGGCGCTTCTGCCGGAGGGTTAGAAGCTATTGAGCAGTTTTTCGCTAATATGCCTTCACCAAATGGAATGGCGTTTATTATTGTACAGCACCTTTCCTCTAAATATAAAAGTTTTATGCCCGAACTTTTAGCAAAAAAAACAGGAATGAATATCAAACTGACACAAGACGGGATGACTTTACAAGAAGACACAATTTATTTAAATCCTCCCCATCATTATGTGACCGTTGTGGATCATACTCTTCGCCTTCGTCCTTATGAAGAAAATGATCAGGTAAAGTATCCGATTGACGCCTTTTTTCATTCTCTGGCCGCTGCAAAAAAACACCGGTGCACAGCCATTATTTTATCGGGAAAAGGAAATGATGGAACAGGAGGAGCAAAAACGATAAGAGAGTATGGCGGAACTGTACTTGTACAAGATGAAAGCACAGCAAAGTACAGAGATATGCCCCTAAGCGCTATTGATGCACACCTTGCTGATTATATTCTTTCTCCTGCTGATATGCCTGACCTTGTGCAAACGCATGTCAGCCAAACTGAATTTACATATAATGAAGAAACGCTGCAATACATTTATTCATTAATAAAGAAGAAAACAGGCATCGACTTCTCTATGTACAAAAAAAACACGGTGCTGCGACGACTTGAAAAAAGAATGGCTTTACTCGATCCGCCCTCTCAAACGATGGAAGAGTACCGGGACTATTTATGTAAGGAAGCCGAAGAAATCGTCGAACTGCAGCGAGACCTGCTGATTGGAGTGACGCAATTTCTTAGAGATAAAGAAGCATTCTCTATTATTGAAGAACAAGTCATCCCTCAATTAGTTGAAAGAAAGATTCATAGCCAAGAAGATGAAATCCGCATCTGGGTAGCAGGTTGTTCTACTGGTCAAGAAGCATATACATTAGCTATTTTGCTTCATGACTATTTATCAACAATCAACCGTTATTTCGATGTCCGAATCTTTGCTACGGACATCGATCGTCATGCAATCAAAAGAGCGAGTCAAGGCATTTATGAAGAAGCGGAAGTTCATTCCTTCTCAGCAGCTCAGATTAATGAATATTTTGAGCAAACAAAACACGGTGGTTATCAAGTTAAAAAAACAATCCGTAAAATGATTGTTTTTGCCCCGCATAATATAGGAAAAGACTCGCCTTTTGTAAACGTTGATTTAATCAGCTGTCGAAATATGATGATTTACTTCCAAGCTGAACTGCAGCAGCGCATTCTGTCTCTTTTTCATTTTTCTTTAACAGAAGAAGGCGTACTTTTTTTAGGCCCTAGTGAAACAACGGGAAATTTGTCTGATTTGTTCCGCCCTATCAACAGTAAGTGGAAAATATTTAAACGTTCGGGGCAGCCCAGCCGACAAATTACAGGAGCTTTTAATCTTTCAAAATCCAGCTTGCATGAAGGTGATTTTTCTAGCGTACCGCTGCCAAGTCAACTTTATAAGCCTCTTCCTTCGCTTAAATTGGATGAGATGTATCAGTCAATGATTGATCATTTTATGAGCCCTTGTCTTGTATTAAATGAATACAACGAAGTGATATTTTGTTCAAAAGAAGCGACTCAGCTTATTAACGTTCCTGTGGGGAAGATTAATTATACCATTTTCAAAATGGTTCCCGTTCACGTCTCTTTAGCCATTGGAGCAGCTATTAAACGCGTAAAAGAGCAAGGTATGAGCGTATGCTGTCAGCACATTGAATTTGTCATAAACAACGTGCAGCGCCGTTTTAATATTACGATATCTGCCCTTCCAACAAATCACTCTCTTTACTTACTTATGTTTGATGAACAGACAGATAGTGCCATTATTGATAAGGAAGAGCCCATGTTTCTTAATCAAACAAGCTCTATTAGTGAGCTTGTAGTAGATTTAGAGCAAGAGCTTCATTACACGCAGCAGCATTTGCAAACGACGATTGAAGAGCTAGAAACAGCAAATGAGGAGCTAAAGTCCACGAACGAAGAACTGATTGCTTCCAACGAAGAGCTGCAGTCCACAAATGAGGAATTGCAGTCTGTTAATGAAGAGTTAATTAGTGTTAACAACCAGTACGAGCGAAAGATTGAAGAATTAACGGACTTAAACAACGATATTGATAATTTATTAATCAGTACAACTATTGCTACCATCTTTTTAGACGAGCAGCTGAATATTAAATTATTTACGCCGGAAACGAAAACAGTGATCAACGTTCTTCATCAAGATATCGGAAGACCTTTCTTTCATATTTCGCATAACTTTAGATATGACCATCTAATTGAGGACGCAATGCACGTTTTAAGAACAAATAACACCCTTCAAAAAGAAATTCAAAGCTACGATAACCAATGGTATAGCATGAAAATGATGCCTTATCGTACGAATGAGAATTTAATTAACGGTGTAGTTATCACGTTTATTAATATTACAGAAATTAAACGTTCAAATGAAGAATTGGCTATTACATCATTTGCAGTAGCTCACAGTCCTACGGGCATTTTTATTACCGATCATCAAGGTAAAATTAAGTACATTAATCAAAAATTCATGGAGCAAAAGCATGCGCCGCAAGAAGTATTTGGGCTACACCTCTACGACTTATATACAAAAAAGCTAGGCGTTAAAAGATTCCCTAAGATTTGGAATGAAGTATATAGAGGAGAAAAATGGAACGGAGAAATTTCCTACGTTCAAGAAGACGGAGAAACCGTTTGGGAACAGTTAGCCTTAATGCCTGTTAAAAATGATCAGGATGAAATCATCCATTACATTGGTTTAAGTGAAGACATTTCACAGCGCAAACAGTCGGAAATGATGCTCAAAAATTCAGAGATGCTGTCAGCACTTGGACAGCTGGCTGCCGGCATTGCCCATGAAATACGAAACCCTCTTACATCATTAAAGGGCTTCTTACAGCTTATGATGCAAGAAGAAACGTATAAAAAAGAATATATGGATGTCATGATGTCCGAGTTTAACCGCTTAGAGCTGATTATTAGCGAACTGCTCATTCTAGCCAAACCCGAAGTCGTAAAATATGAAAATAAGCAGATAAATTTAATTCTTCAAGACGTATGTACACTGCTGCATACACAGGCCATTCTTAAAAACATTACTATTTCAACGGATTTTGAAGAAAAATTACCTGTTGTTCATTGTATTGAAAAAGATATGAAACAAGTATTTATCAACATGGTGAAAAATTCTATTGAAGCGATGGATGACCCCGGGTCTATTCTAGTGGTATCTAAATTTGATCCAGATACAAATCAAGTAGTCGTCCAAGTGATAGATGAAGGAAAAGGCATGCCGAAAGATCGATTAACACGAATTAGCGAGCCTTTCTATACAACAAAAGAAAAAGGAACAGGATTAGGATTGATGGTGAGTCATAAAATCATTAGTAATCATAAAGGAAGCATTTCGTATGATAGTGAAGAAGGCAAAGGAACAACGGTAGAAATCCGATTGCCGCTTTCTTAATGTACTTTGTTCTTCTGTCTTAAGCAGTCAAGCTCCTGATTAATTAAATCTTGAATGTCAAACAAATGTGTAGAGACCAATTCAATATACTCTCCTTTTCCTGCTTCAATTACGTCGGAGCGGATAATACTTAGGAGGTCTTGAATGGTTAGCACATTTGTTTTCATTTCTCGAAAATGACGCTGAAGATCAACTAGCTGCATTTTTTTCGCCGTTTCTACATCTGTTTCTCTGACCGAAAAACCTTGGTTCACTTGTGGTGAGTCTTGCATAAGCATAGAGCGAAACTGTTGAAGGGTTGATTGAACACTCATCATATGCTCATGAATAGGATAGCAGAAAACAGCATGCAGCGAATGGTACGCTTCAGGCTTAAAATGAAAATCAAAAAGAGCAACCGGGTTGGAAAACGTGCGCATATTTACTTCGATTTGCACTTCTTCCTTTCCCTGGAGTGCTCTTTTTACTTTTTCTTGGCTGTCTTCATCAACTAGATCTAAAAAGTTCTGAACAGGCGGGAAATTTTTCGTGACGCTTGGTGTAAATTCAATTATTTCGTTGTCTTTATTGAGTAAAAACATTGGAACCGGAATGTGTTGAATCGGCAAACTGATCATATTTCTTCCCCCATTACTAACATTTTATCTTGCGTCGAACTTTCTTTATTGTTGATTAGAAGCCAGTCTTTAAAAGCTTGAATATGATTAATGAATATAGTTTTTGAAGATCCTGAAGCCGATAAATCATGCGTGCTGAGAAGCCTGCTGCCCACTAATACAAGAGGACTTTGCGACATGCTTTCAATCTCAGCAATGTATTTTTGTAAATCAGGCAGCAAATGCACTTGTGAGACGGACAAACATACTACATCAGGATCCCATCTTTCAATGCTTTTTAGAGCAAACGGAAGCGGCAAGTTTGCTCCTAAGTTTTTAACTTCCCATCCGTGTTCGCTCATAAGTCCTGCAATCATTTTAATGCCTAAGTAATGCTCTTCTCCTTCAATACAAAAAAGAAGTGCCCGATTACGCTGAAGCAATTGATGCTGTGATAGCTGAAAGCGAGTTAACACATAGTCACAGGTTGCAGTAGCCAAATGCTCGTCCGCGACTGAAATTTTATTTTCTTGCCACCTTTTCCCTATCTCATACATCGCTTCTGTCAGAAACGTATATACGTCAGTTGAAGAATGGCCTTCTTCTATATATATAGCAATGAGCAGCCAGCTTTTTTGAACGTCTCCTTCTAACAAACAATCAGCTAAAGCCGCTACATTACGAGAGTAAACGATAAGATCACGCCCTTTTCCTAAAGTTACAATAAATCTCTAGGCAAAACTTCTTTTTTGCACGATGGACAACATGCGTAGACGCCTTTATTTTCATCATACTCTACGTTCATCGGCTGCTTGCATGCTCTACATACAGCATGTACGTAATTTAAATATTTTTCCACTAATAAACGTGTTGCCCCACTTGTTTTCCCGCAATAATAGCAAATAAACCTTACTTTTCCTTTTTTTGTTATCTCTACTTCTCGCATATGCTGACAGGATTCACAGCGATCCCAGCTACGAAGGTAATTACTCAAAGAATATTGTGGTTTATTTGTTTCTATATACATTTTTGTTTCTTGATTTCTTGTTTTATCTTCTGTAAAATCAATTGACCGAATAAGCTGTTTAGCGCCTAGCTTTGACTCAATTCTAGCTGCCATAAACGCTTCATTTTTTCCGCCGTAAGGCATATTGATCCATATAGTGGATTCATCGATGATAAGCAGTGACATCGGAACAGCAGATGAAATGACATGAGCACCGTCAATTCGAACTTCTTTTGGTTCACGAGTAAGAACGGTCACTTCACCTTTAAATGAATGTAACATCTCCCGTATTTCTTGAGGAACAAGCGAAGCATAAGGAATACACAATAAAATCTGATGCCGAGCTTGATATAAATCTTTTTTTAACTGACTGCTGTTCGATGGATGGTACCAAATCAATTTCCGATGCTGAATGACTTCTTTTAAAAATTGCTGAGGTTGGTATACTTTTTGATTTTCGTTAAAGTGGTTGACCAACTTCCAGAACGCTCGCTCCTTTGGTACACGCTGCTGGACAAACGACTCGTCTGAAAGCATCATAAATTTTCCTTTTGAACGCGTCACCGCTACATTTACCAATCGGTCGCTATTTTCATTTGTTAAAAGTAAACCTGGTTTTGACTGCGGCTTTGTATCGACCGTATCAAAAATCATGATATCTCGTTCCGCGCCTTGAAATTTGTGTACGGTTGCTGCGATTATATCGCTGGCTGGTTCAATATCTTGAAGAAATGCATTAATCAATTTAGCTTGAGACTTATAAGGAGTCACATAGCCAATAGTAGCCGAAGAAGCTTTGCGTGCCCGCAGTATCAAACTTACCGCCAAAACAGCTGTTATCACATTATAGCGTGAACCGGAAGCGACATCTCGCATAGCGGAAGAATGCAACTGACCAATGTTAAGCATAAGCGCTGCTTCATGAGCAAACGGCCGGCTGCTTGCTACTACTTCTCGACTTGTTGTGACAGATGGATGATCCCCCACTCGATTGCTGTAAATATAGCGATTTGTAAAAGCTGAGATATCTTTATGCATTCTTCTTTGCTTTTTCAACATAAAAAGATGCGGATGGATCTCACCGCTTTCTACTTGCTCTACAAGACCCGTCTGCTCAAATAAATCTCGCTGCAGCCACTTCTTCACTTCAGCATGAGAAGATTGAGATACCGGGGGAAGCTGTTTAAAATCGCCGCATACGACAATTCGTTTTCCTAACGTAGCTGCAAAAGCAATTTGCGGTGCATATGCCATGCTAATTTCGTCTACCACAACCATATCAAATTCACTTTGATAAAGTAATCGGTCAATAGCCGCTTTTGATAAAGTAGTGCCTACAATATACGCTTGATCAAAAACATTTTTCTCCGCTTCAATCCACTTGTTACGAAGGGCGTTTAGCTTTTTGTTAACTTGCTGAAGCTGGTGAGCTCTATTGGGATATCTGCTTAAGTAGACTCGTTCTTCTTGCAAATCACGCATCTCCTGAGCTAAATCCGGATCATCTTCTCCAATGACTTCTTCTACTTTTATATTTTCTAAGCCGCTGCTTTTTGTTGCTCCGTATCGAATGAGTTTTCCTTTTTTCCAAGCTTCTTTCTTTTTTAACTGACGTGCAGTTTCTTGCAGCAAACCGTCCACCGCTGCATTACTGTGAGATAATAAAAGGATCCGCTTTGATTTCCGGTAATAGCTTGCCGCGATTTTGGACAGCGTATATGTTTTCCCTGTTCCAGGAGGCCCCCAAATATAAGTAGTACGGTTATAACGCGCTCGCAGCAACACTTCATGAAGAGCGTTCTTAGACGTATACTCTTTATGGCGAACAGGACTATCGCCTCTCATAAGACGTTTGATTCTTACTATTTTTTGCTTGTAGTCTTTTGCTTCCGTCAGTCTATCAATGAGCGCCTGCAATAATTCCCATGGTTCGTTATATATATCGAGTTCGTCTACTTCTTGTCCAATAAACGCATCTATTTTAAGGTACAAATCAAATCCTTCCGTTCCGATAACTTCTCCTTTACTTTCTTTATGCTGGTGGACAAGGCGTACCTGAGCTCCATCAAAAAGGTATAAATCGGCTGTGCGTTCAAACCGGTAAAGATACGCATCTCCCTGCTGCCCTAAGTACTCTCCTTTTCCTACCGTATACTTTTCTCCGCCGTGTTTCTTCATATAATTAATCTCAATTGAAAGTGCGCGCACCCATGCTTTTAAATATGAAGAGATAGAGCGTTTTTCCATAGATGTCTAACTCCCTTTTTATCCGTTCATTTCTAACTTGTCTATTCTATCATGTCATTTGAATATAGCATAGCTTCTTTCCTCTTCATTTTTATAAAAGGAGAACACCTTTTTTACTAGTCTATCTCTCCAGACAAATTAAGACTTTTTTCATCATAATCGTAAAAAAACTGCGTTTTTTCTATATTTTTAGACGTATTGTTACAAACTTGTAATATAAAACCTACCATTTTGTCATGAGTTTGTTACATATTGCTGATAGAATAAGAGACAACTATTGGAAATAAAGGAGAATTATTAGATGAAAAAACACATTTTTACATTAGGGGCCACAGCTTTAGTATCAATTGGAATTGCAGACGCAGCATCGGCTGACACAGACACGCATAAAGTAAAAGCTGGAGAAACGTTATTCAGCATCTCACAGCAGCATAATGTAACAGTTGAAGACTTAAAAAAGTGGAATGGTCTTTCTTCGACATTAATTTATGCAAACCAAACATTACAAATTGGATCTACATCTACTGACTCTTCATCTAGTTCAACTCCAACTACAACATCTTCAAATCATACATATACAGTAAAATCAGGTGACACGCTTTACCGTATCGCTAAAAACAACGGTACTTCTGTACAGCAGCTAAAAGAGTGGAATAACTTATCTAGTCATTTAATTTATGTGAATCAAGTATTAAAAATAAACGGAACAGGAACTGTTTCATCATCAACTTCAGCACCTGTACAAGAAAAAACAAACGAAACGCAGGCATCCCCGGCTCCTAGCAACAGTAAAAGTTACAAAGTTCAGCCTGGAGATACAATGTGGAGCGTAGCACAGCGACACGGTATTTCAATTTCTCAATTAAAACAGTGGAATAACTTATCGTCTAATACGATTTACATTAATCAAGTGCTACAAGTAGGCGGACAAGCTGCAGCTCAGGCGAAACCATCAACGTCATCACCTGCTACTCCTTCAACACCGTCAACTTCAGCACCGTCGACTTCAACGCCGGCACCTGCTCCAGCGCAAGAAAGTAAGTCGGTTTCGAAAGAGATTACGGTTGAAGCAACAGCTTATACTGCTTACTGTGCGGGCTGCAGCGGAATCACTGCTACAGGCATCGACCTAAGGTCAAATCCTAATCGAAAAGTAATTGCAGTTGATCCTCGCGTGATTCCATTAGGTTCTCGCGTATACGTAGAAGGTTACGGAGAAGCAATTGCTGGAGATACTGGCGGTGCCATTAAAGGTACTCGCGTTGATTTATTTATGGCATCTCAAAGCTCAGCTTTAAATTGGGGACGCAAAACGGTAAAACTTCAAATTTTAGATTAATCATTAAAAGCAGAAGCGTGTTAGTCGCTTCTGCTTTTTAATTTCTTTTCAAACATAATCATATCGATAGCTTGCAGGCCATTCTCGTAAATTGGTGGAATGTACTGCAAAAAGAAATTCTTTTTGACACCGCTTTGATAAAAGCCTGCCTTTTTATAAAATGCTATGTTTTCAAGACTGGAGTCCGCTGTTCCTACAATCATTTTAGAATATTGGTTACGTTCATACAGTACTTCTACCTTTTTAATGACCTTGCTGCCGATTCCTTTTCCTCTGTATGCTTCTTTTAAACCGATATTCTTTACTTCTACTACCGATTCCTCTTCATCGGTGAGGCACTGCACAACTCCTATCTCCTTCTTTTCATACACAACGGTAAATAAGGAACCTTCATTTATATACGACTTCACTACTTTTTCGTCTTCATCCCCTATTAATAGCAGGTTTAAATAGGAAGCGTGCCGGTCTTTATCAATTTCAATAAGGTCGATACTCATTTTCATCCTCCAAAAAATAAGTCAATAATATTGCTGCCTCTTGAAGATGATTTATTATATAGCTCTGAATACCCGCAGCTCGTGCAATATACCACAGTAAATTGATTGTGCTGAACGTCTAAGTATCTAGACAGCCCCGTTCCCGTTGTAGCAATTTCTTTTGTTTTTGCTTCTGTATGTCCGCATTTTACACAACCGTTTTTCCCCATTGTCATACTCCTTTACAAATAAAATAACTTCTTATTTATATAAACGGATATAAAAGGAAAAAGTTTCATTAAATTGATAAATAAAGGAAAGTAAGAAACCGCATCTCCAACAGAAGATGCGGTTTCTTACTTTTAATATCAACGGGATGACTGTACACTCGATTTCTATAACAGCAATTCTCTTTTCATAATTTCAACGTTTTTCTGATGACATTGTGCGGTGAAATCAGATGGGAATGCCAATTTGTCGTTTAGCTTATCGAGCGCTTCTTTACTGTCTTCTTTCACTGCAGCTTGCAGTTCATCTAAATAAGAGCTGGCCATCTCCACTCGTCTTTGAATTTCAGCTCGGTGATGTGTCGTTTTTCCGTGTCCGGGAACTAGTGTTAGATTTTGGTGCTTAGCTAAAATGTGTCGCGCAGTAGCAAGAGTGTCGCGGTAATCGTTTACACTTTCATATATGTACGGATATTCAAAGTCCGATAAATAATCCCCTGCGATCCATATTGAATTATCGACAATCATAAATAGTCCATCGTTTGTATGACCTTTTGCAAAATAACAGGTAATAGATGTTTCACCTAAGGTAATGTGCTGTTCATTTTCGGTTACCACAATATCCAGCTCCGGGAATATAATATCATGAGATCTTTTTATATAATAGTCATGATCAAACTGCTTAATCATTTGAACTTTTTCTTCTTTGTCCGGATGATTTTTTAAAAATTTGCTGCCGATAAAGGTGGCATTTAATTCTAAGAAAGCGCCATACCCAATGACATGATCAAAATCTCCGTGAGTAAAAAATACATACAGCTTGCGATGATTTAAGATCTCTTGAACATGCTGTTTAATTTCATTAATTTCGTGAGGAAGCCATGTTGGATCAACAACAATCACACAGTCTTTTGTTTCAATCACTGCAGATGTTGTTTGAAATAGCGCGCTTTCAAAAACCGTCATTTGCTCCGTTTTGTATTGAATCATAGAGAACAGCTCCTTATTTTTTCTATCCCCCTTATTATAGCGGAAATAGAAAGATAAGGGCGCGTATGACGATTTATAAAACGAAACTATGCAAGATGTGATAAAATGCGGAACCAGCCAAACAATGAAATCCAAATAGGAATACTAAATAAGGTTCCCCAAAATAAACCTTTCAAAAAGTTCCCTTGATTCATTCTGATATTCCTCACCTTCATCATATGTTGGTCCTTAGTCTAGCTCAGCTTAATGAAATTTTAGTGAAAAATAAAAAAGAAGCAGCTGCTTCTTTTTTATTTATTATAAAATTGGTGGTCGTACTTAATTTTCGGCAGCTCGCGTACTTCCTGCGACATTCCTGTTCCGCACATCGGACAGTTATAATCAACCGTAACAAAATCTTCTCTCATCCACCCATTACATGATTCAGATTGACACGCATATACAGTCGTATCCATCATTTGATCTACTTCTTCTTCTACGGCTTTTTTTGCAAAATACATGTGCACAGCTCCCTTTTTTTCTTAGTATATGTAAAATTCCCATTTTTTATTTACAGCTTGATCACTTTTTCATCCAGCGTTATTGGACACCCCTATTTAATTGTGTATAATTAAATAAAAAGCAATAGACTGGAGGCAACATGAATGGAACAACTTTATAAGCAGCTGCAGCTAGAAAATCAGCTTTGTTTCTCAATTTACGCCACGTCTCGAGAAATTACAAAGGTGTACAAGCCGCTGCTCGATAAATTAGGAGTAACCTATCCGCAGTATTTAGCCCTTCTTGTTTTATGGGAACATGAAACACTCAGCGTGAAAAAAATGGGCGAACTTCTGTATTTGGATTCAGGCACCCTTACTCCTATGCTAAAAAGAATGCAGGATCAAGAATTAGTGATTCGTGAACGTTCTCATGAAGATGAACGCGTTGTTTTTATTAGTTTAACCGAAAAAGGAAAAAAATTACGTGATAAAGCTTGTCATATTCCAGAAGAAGTTTTTAGCATGACAAATAAGTCACAGGGAGAATTAGAAAAGCTGAAAGAAACGCTGCAGGAGTTACTGCAATCACTGCATACGTACAATCAAAAATAGACCATATAAAATTGCACATAAAAAAAACGCCTGGATTTCAGAAAAATCCAAGCGTTTTTTTATTTACTCAACCGTTGTATTTAACGTTACGTTAACATTTCCGCGTGTTGCTTTAGAATACGGGCAGAATTGATGTGCATCTTCTACTAGCTTCTCAGCTACTTCTTGTGAAACGCCTTTAATATGAGCGTTTAACACCACTCCAATTTTGAATCCATCATCAGTGTGGTCTTTTAGTAGACTTACTTCTGCAGTAATAGACGAATCAATGTCTTTTTTTTGTTTCTTAGCGATTAAATTTAAAGCGCCGTCAAAACAAGCAGAATATCCTGCTGCAAACAGCTGCTCGGGATTTGTTCCTTCTTTTTTGTTATTTGGAGAAGGATTTACAAGGGTTAAATCAATAATACCATCATCTGATTTAACTCGACCATCTCTGCCTCCAACCGCTGTTGCTTTAGATGTAAATAGTGCATCTGACATAAGATCACCTCATAGATTATTTTATGTAATTTCATTGCAGACAATTAAAAAAGTCGCAATCAAATTCATTTTGTAATCACTTTGATTACCGTGATAGTAATGTACTTCCCCTTCTATAATGAGTGTAAACCTATTATTTTATACAAAAAAAGAGAGTTACCTCTCTTCTTTTCCTCTTTGTTTTTTTAAACCGCTTTGAATAATGTTATCTCCATATTTTTCACGCAAACTTTCGACCGCTTTGTATAAAGGCTCTTTTTTTGCTTGTTCTCCGTATGTAAACAAATCCAACTGTTCTTCTTCTTGAAGCTGGTGACTCACTTGAAGAGCAGCTACGCCCAATAAACGAATCGGTTCTCCGTTCCAATGCTTTTGAAATAATACCGCACTGTAATGAAAAAGATCGTTTGGCTCGCTAATTGCTTTAGAAATAGTTTGGCTTCGAGTAATGGTTTTAAAATCACTATATCGTATCGTTAACTGAATCGTTTTGCTTACAACTTTTTTCGCTTTCATACGAGAACTCACTGAGTGCGATAGTTTATTTAAAATAGGCAGAACTTCATGTTCATCTACTGCATTTTGAGATAGCGTCGTAGAGTTTCCAATTGATTTAAACTGTGATTGGCGATCAGGGTTCACCTGTCGATCATCTTGGCCCCACGCTCGGTCTCTCATAACTTCTCCTTTTACTCCGAGAGTTTGTTTAAGAAGACTGGGAGCGGCATTTGCTAGATCACCGATCGTCACCACCTTAATCGCATTTAGCTTTTCAGCTGTCTTCTTACCGATTCCGTGCATTTCCTCTACGGCTTTTGGCCAAAGAACTGTTTGGACATCTCTTTTTCGAAGAACGGTAATTCCTAAAGGTTTTTGCATATCACTTGCCGTTTTGGCTAAAAATTTATTCGGTGCGATTCCAATTGACACAGGAATTTGCAGCGTCTGTATTAAATGCTGCTGAATGGACTTTGCTATGTCAAGAGGAGAGCCTAATTCAGCACAGTTTGTAATATCCAAATAGCCTTCATCAATTGAAGCGGGCTCTAAAAGAGGTGAAATGGTTACTAAATAATCAAACATGTTTTTGGACACTTGGCGATATAATGGAAAATTAGGCTTTATAACAACCAGCTCGGGGCATTTTCTTTTCGCTTCCCAAAGAGGCATAGGCGCATACACTCCGCGTTTACGAGCAATATAGTTACAGGTTACAACAATTCCTCTTCGTTCTTTTGGATTACCAGCAATAGCAAGAGGCTTATCTTTGAGCGTATGATCATGTGCGGTTTCAACAGATGCATAAAAAGCATTAGCATCAATATGAAGAATAACTTTGCCGTTTTTAGGGTACATCATTTTCATACTATCACCTCTTTCTGTATAATTAATCCCCGAAAGAAGAACGTACATTCTTATTTATTATAACTCTTTTTTCCTAAGTTGTGCGTACCTATACTTTATTTTTATTTTGAGCGAACACTGTGTGTCACTCTCTCGTATTCTAATGAAGAAAGGAGGAAGAAAACGTGATTGATCAGCTTATCGGAGCCATTAACCAATTAGGCTACGGATATTTCTTTTTTATCATTTTAGTCGGAGCCAACCTTACTCCTATTCCTGACCCAGTATATATTATGCTTGCAGGCAGCCAGGCTACGTCTCCATCCGTTCAGTATATTCCAGCTTTTATACTTACCTACAGCGGCATGATGCTTAGCTTATACCTCAAGTTTTTGATAGCCAGTCTTTTTTCAGCTCAGGCGCTTGCGCTATTAAAACGCCCGCGATGGGAAAAGAATGTTATGAAAGTTGAGCGAACGATTCAAGAATATGGATCTCACGCCATCATCGCAAGCTACTTTTTACCAGGAATGCGACATGTGATGCCTTTTTTTCTCGGGGCAAGCGGAATGAAGCATCGTCATTACATTAAAGTCTCATTTTCTTTTGGTTTCATTTGGACGCTGGCTTTATTTATTTTCGGTTCCTTTTTTAATACGACATCTTCTTATACTGATGTGATTGAGATCACTTTAGCTTTTTGTGCGATCAGTTTGATTATCTATGCCGTTCAAAGAAGAAAAATACGAAAAAAACAGCAGTAGTTTGTGTAAAAAAGTTCTTTTTCACAAACTGCTGCTGTTTCATTTATATTAAATGACTTCATTATATCCCTTCACAAAGTATTTGCGCGCGCGGTAAAGAGCTGATTTTAACGTAGTCATCTGCATATTTAATAACTCGGCAATTTCTTCATATTTAAATCCTAATCCATATTTTAATAGAAGCAAATTGCGATACTTAGGATTTAATTGATTTAAAATCGCCTGACATTCAGCCGCTTCTTCATTTCTGAGGACCTGCTGAATAGGCGTATACATAACGGGTTCTTCTTTGTAAGAAGACGTATAGCGGTCTTTCACTATTTTACGCCTTCCTAAATCACAGCGTTTATTTAATGCGACGCGAAACATCCAAGCTTTTATTTTTTCAGGATCGACCATTTCTTGTTTTTCTAAATATTTTAATGCTACTTCTTGCGTAATATCTTCGGCGTCTTGTCTATTCACACCATTTTTTAATAAATAAGCCAGCACCTGATTTAAATAATCTTGTAATTCCTCGCCGCACATAATAAGTTCTCCCTTGTTATTTTAGTTTTTCTTTTAGTTCTGCTGGCAGTTCATTTTCATTCAACATGTAAACCTGAGGAGTATCTACTTGGTCTTTGTAATAAAAAGCAACAAGATAATCTCCCGTGTCTCGTAAGTTCGCATGTTGAAGAAGTGTTTCTACCTGCTGATTGTTTTTTACTTTAATTGCTTTCTCATCCTTCATTAGAGATGTAAACTCTTCTTGAAGACGATAATCGTTTTTAAGATGAGAAGAATTTTTAAACACTTCGGTTTTTTCTACGTCCTTTGGCATGAGACGAGCACGTTCATATAAACCCTCTTTTTTCAGCCATGCTTCTACTTCGCTATAAGACTTATCCCAAGATGCAGTTTGTACATACTGTCCTTTTCCATCCATAAACTCAATTGAAGCCCAGCTTTCTTTTGTGCTGTACATTTCATCAAACGTTTCGTTCATCATCGACTGTTTGACTACGTGTATAAGTTCTTGTACTTTATCTGGATTTGTAATGTTGATTGAATTTGACTTTCCTTGAACAGAAAAACTCACGCTTTTAATTTTATCCGTGTTTTTTGTTCGTAAAAGCGGATGGAAATTTTCTTTGTATTCTTTTGTTTCTGCAATTTCTTTATAAAAAGCTTTATAGTCTGAAAATGGAATAAAGTATTCTCGGACCATTTGTTTTCCATTTTTTAATTTATAAGCAAATACAGCCATTTTACCGTTTCTGCTTTCTATTTCACTTTGTTTATCAGGATCCAGCTTCTTATCTTTAGATGCTGTAATTTGTTTTTGCAGCTGACGAACACTCTGAATCGTTTCTTTACTTGTATAGTAATATGGAGCTTCATAATAGCCATTCATTCCATTTGCATAGTTTTCAGGTTTATCAGTCAATGGATATATATCTTCATCGAAATATACACTTTCAATCTCTGAAGCTGCCGGTACTTTAGTAGAGTAGCCAAATACATCTAAATGAATGATAAAGCCCACAATAGCTGCGGCTATAACAAAGCCTAGATACCCTTTCCATTTCGTAAAGATCCGCCACGTTTTATTTAAGATAATTTGAGCAACTATATAACCTATTAATGAACCAATAATATAGCCCACGACCATCCATGAAAATTCACCTTTCATGCTAATAAAGTAAAATCCGCCTAACATGAGTGAACAAGCGGTTACTCCGTATACGAATACCGGTTTTAACCAGCTAACTGAAATGGTTTGCGTAGCAGCTTCTACTTTTCTTTTTTGGTAGGTGATTAAAGCAATGATGTAAAATAAGACAATGAGTCCAATATAAACAAATGCACTAGTAGAAAAGCTTTTATGAGCTACCATTTGCGCTACGTGTGAAAACGGAACAAGGCTGTCAACATTTTTGTTCACGTAATAGTCATACGCATAACCATACCAGTAAAACTTTACATTAGATATAGCTAAATAAGAGATTCCGCCGGGTAGAAGAAATAGAACATATAAAAAGATTCCTTGGAGGACAGACATTCCGGTGAACATTCCCGCTAAAACAGTTCCAGTCAGCACAAATAAGTTAATTAAAATACTGTAACCGACCCAGCTTAGAACATCTCCTGTTGTATAAACATCCTCAACGGTTAAAACTCCTTTAACGGCAAAAGTAACGACTCCCGTAATTAAAATAGGAACAACTAAAACCAACGCGCCCAGAAGCATATTTTGATGAAACAGCGTAGAACGCTTAATTGGTAAACTATGAATATAGTCAGCCGCAATCTTCGTTTGGATATATCTAAATAGAAAAATACCAAGTAACACTGGTACAACAAACATAAACACAAATTCCAGCCCATCCAATACGTTAAATAGCGTATCTGGTTTTTCTATATAAGGCTCTACCTTTCCTGTGAAAGTAAAAATCAGTTGTAAAGGTAAAGCGAACAGCAGTACTAGCAAGTATACAAGCCCAATCCATCCCACGTTTCTCATGGATTGAATCCACATGCCGCGGTTAAACGATGATGTTTTCGATTGCATAACCCACATCCCCCATTTCATAAATAAAGATTTCTTCCAGCGTAAGTGGCAAGATGTCAAAAATTAAAGGCTTATACGATCGGACTTTGTTTACTAAGTGATTTTCTTTTCCTCGAACAATACAAAGCAAGACGCTTCCTCGTTTTTCTTGATATAAAATGTCTAGCGTATCATAAAGCGCTAGCGGCACATCTCCTTCGAATGCAACTTGAATTTTGTGCACATCAGACTTTAAATCATCCAGCTCTTTTTCAATTAATAATTGACCGTGATGTAAGATGCCTACATGATCACACAGATCTTCCACTTCTCGCAGGTTATGTGACGAAATTAAAATCGTCATTTTCCGTTCTGCCACGTCTTGAACAAGAAGGTTTTTAATTTTTTGACGCATTACCGCATCTAAACCGTCGAGCGGCTCATCTAAGATAAGTACATCAGGCATAGCAGACAGCGCTAACCAAAATCCTACTTGACGCTGCATTCCCTTGGACATTCTATGTACCTTTTTATGTAATTGAATTGGGAAAGCTTCTTTTAATTTTTGGAACCGTTCTTCGTTCCAAGTCGGATAGACGCTTCTATAAAAAGACGCTAATTGTTTAATCGTTGTTTGAGGGAAAAAATAAAGAGAATCTGGCATAAAAATAATACGTTCTTTTAAACCAACGTTTTCGAATACTTCCTCGCCGTCTATGGCAATCTTTCCGTGATCCTGCTTGTAAATACCTGCAATGATTTTTAATAGCGTTGTTTTCCCTGCCCCGTTGGAGCCAAGCAGTCCGTAAATAGATCCTTTTTTTATAGAAAGCGTGACGTCTCTTAGAGCTTCCATTTCTTCAAACTCTTTTTTTATCGCCTTCAGTTCAATCACTATCGCTTCCTCCTTTTACTGCTTTTTCAGCCTGTGAAATAAGTGATAGAATTTCATCTTTGTCCATTCCTAAATACATAGCTTCTGCCAACAGCTTTACTAATTCTTCTTTCATCTTTTTCACCTTCTCGTTATTTAGTGTATCAACTTGAGGCGTTACAAAACTTCCTTTGCCTGGAACTGAATAAATATAGTTTTGATGTTCTAGTTCACGATACGCTTTTTGAATTGTATTTGGATTAATCGTTAATTCTTTTGCTAACAGCCGAACAGATGGAAGCTTTTGATCGGCCTTAAAGACTTCATGAATAATAAGCTCTTTCAATTTATCTACTAATTGCTCGTATATCGGCTTACGACTACGAATATCTAAATCGAACATAGTCTGCCTCCCTTCATCTACCCAAAATCATGATGTGTGTACTAGGTGTATTAACTGTATTACTTATCGCATTACAGTTAATATTATAGTATGTTTTCTGGAAAAAACAAGTACTTTTTTTACTTTTGTTACAAATAGATGACAAAAAAGTGTTTAATAGCTTTATAGATGAAACAAAAATAACTGTAAACAAATTGGGCAGGCTACCTTCGTTGCAAGCTAACATACTCCTTTAAGTCAGCACCTTGTTTTACTTTTCTTAACCAAGTGCCTCTAGTTATTACCATAATAATGTTTTATAATGTTTATAATTAATTTTTTTAATATAAAAGGAGCCATACTCTATGTACTATGATGCGTTAAAGACGTTTGTTTCTGTTGTAGAAGAGCAAAGCTTTACAAAAGCTGCGGAAAAATTAATGATTTCACAGCCAAGCGTAAGCGTACACATCAAAAATCTCGAAAAAGAATTTCAAACTTCCCTGTTCCTGCGTTCACCTAAAATGTTAAAAATCACACCCAGCGGCGAAATTTTATACGATCGTGCTAAACAAATGATTCAAATATATGAGCATACGAAACGAGATATTTACGAACACCATCACCGTGTCAAAGGAATGCTAACGATTGGCGCCAGCTTTACAATTGGCGAATATATTCTTCCTTCCTTTTTAGCAAAGCTTCGTGAACAATATCCTGATATTGATGTAGAAGTGACGATCGGTAATACAAAAGAAATTGCTCAGCTTGTTCGTCATTTCAAAGTGGATGTAGGGCTTATTGAAGGTCACACAGAAGAGTCCGATTTACATATTCAGTCCTTTATGGACGATGAGCTTGCCATCGTTGCGTCAGTGGATCACCCTTTAGCTCAGCTTAAAAGAGTAGAAATTGATGATTTACAAAACCAGCGGTGGGTAGCGCGTGAAAAAGGCTCTGGAACAAGAGAATATTTAGATCACGTTCTAATGTCCAACGGTTTAAAAATGAAAAGCATGCTAACAATCAGCAGCAATCAAGGAATTAAAGAAGCGATTGTTCACGATTTAGGAATGTCTGTACTCTCGCTTTGTGCTATTAAAGAAGATGTAGAACAAAAGCACCTATCGATTCTCAATGTTAACACCGCTCCTTTTAAGCGCCGTTTTTCTTATATCTATCCTGCTAACAGCGCTCATAAAAAAGTAGCGGAGCTTTTTATTCAGCTTTTAAACTAGAGAATGAAATTAAGACATAACTAAATTACTTCAATCTAAAGACTAAAGTAGCTAGTATAAATTACTTGCGACACCGCAGTTGATTTCCGTGCAAGACTTCGCTTTCCGCGGGCGTCTCCGTCTTGCCCTCCAATCAGCTGCTAGAAGGAATGAAACAGATGAAACTATGTTCACCATAACAAAAAAAACGAACCACTAATCAAACATGTTGATCAATGGTTCGTTTTTCACTTGGGCTAAAATCCTTTTGTACCGGCCGCTTTTTTTAAATCAATAGCTATATGTCTTTACATTTTCTTAGTGAACATGCGTCTGCTGAGCCGGCATTTTTGACAAACGAACAGCTAAGAAAAAGGCTGTTGTAAGAAACACACCAATTAGAGCAATCACACCTTTCCAGCCGTACGCGCTCCAGCATAAGCCAGCCGCAGTCCCTCCAATGCTCGATCCTGCATAGTAAAAAAATAAATATAAAGACGAAGCCTGCGCTTTGTCATGCGTTGCTCTTCTTCCTACCCAGCTGCTTGCGATGGAGTGACTTCCGAAAAAGCCAAACGTCAGCAGCAAAAGCCCGGTAATTTTTATCCATAAAACCGGATGCAGCGTAACGATTGAACCTATAAGCGTAACAGCAATCGTACATAACAGCACTTTCTTCCGACCATATCGATCCGCCAGCGTCCCCATCCAGACTGAGCTGAATACTCCAACAAAGAAAATAACAAAAATAAAACTTACAAGCGTATGATTCCAAGAATACGGAGGAGCGGATAAAGCGTATCCAATATAATTGTATAAAGCTACGTTACTTCCAAGCAGTGCAAAACCAATAGCAAAAAGACAAAGCATCCCTTTATCTTGAAGATGACTGCGAAGAGAGCCGGTAAGCTGCCTAAGTTCAAATGACCGGGAAGTAAAGTTCTGTGAATCGGGCAAGTTCATAAAAAAAACAAATGTGGCCAATAAGCTGATTGCGCTTACAACATCAAGAGCTACCGACCAGTTAAAATACTCCGTGAGCACTCCTGTCATAAGCCTTCCCGCTACGCCTCCAAAGGCGTTTCCACTTATATAAATCCCCATCGCTTTTCCTAAACTCCCGGGTTCAATTTCTTCCCCTAAGTAAGCCATGGCCACAGAAGGCAGCCCTGCTAACACGATTCCTTGAATAACGCGAAAAACTAACAGCGTTTCAAAGGTAGAGCTAAATGCTGTCATGATACATAGCAATGACGCAAAAATTAACGATAGGCCCATCAGTTTCTTTCGTCCCCACACTTCCGACAAAGAACCTAAAAAAAGCATACTAACCGCAAGCGTGATGGTCGTTAACGAAAGAGATAAACTCGCAAACGCCGGAGATATCCCAAATTCTCTAGAAAATTCAGGTAAAATGGCCTGTGTACAATATAAAATTGAAAATGTGTTGAAGCCTGCTGCAAAAAGCGCAACATTTGTTTTGCGAAAAGCCGATGTTCCAATTACGGTATAACTCACAGTTGGTCACTTCCTTTTTTCTCTAAAAAAAGCATATCACGGTTTTTTTATTCTGTATAATTCATTATGTAAATCGTTTTCATGCATTTCGGTAATGAGTAAAATGACAATAGGAATGGACAACAGCCTGAGTATTTTCAAACGACTGTATGCAAGACTGCTATGCTTTCTTGTTTTACACACAAAAAAAGTCGAGCCAATTTTTCATGGCTCAACTTTTTAATTCAATACATAAGATGCTAATACTTTTTGCACGTCGTAAATGCTTTTATCTTTACGAAATTCTTTTGAAATTGGCACGCTAGAACCAGATACCCAAATATTTAATTCGGCATCTAAATCGAACGTTCCAGCCGTTTCTACGCTAAAATGGGTAATCGTCTTATAAGGAATGGAATGATAATCTGTTTTCTTTCCCGTCACTCCTTGTTTATCAACGATAATTAAACGTTTCGTCGTAAACACCATTAAATCGCGAATGACTTTATACGCTTGTTCCACTCGCTCGTTGGCAATTAAAATGTTTTGTAAATCTTTTTCAGTTCCTCTTATATCTGCTTCTGATGCATTTCCTAATAGTCCATCTAATATACCCATGCTTATCACTCCTTTCTATCTACACTACCGCATTTTGTTCTGTCTGGAAACCCAAAACGTTTTTTTAATGAATTAATTTACTTTCACGCGCTTTTTTTGTTAATTTTGCACTCGTTTTACTAAGAGGCTTATGAAGGAAAATACCCACCAGCAGCACGCCAAGCCAAATGCAAAGAAGAACGGTAACATCTTTTCTTACAATATCCGCTAACATGCCTCCTACAACTTCTCTCATCATGCTTATTGCGTAGGTAAATGGCAAAAACGGATTGAGTGCTTGGAAAAAAGCAGGCACGACTTGAATCGGAAATGTACCGCCTGCAGCGGAAAGCTGAAGTACAAGCAAAACAATCGCCATCGCTTTTCCTGCATTGCCAAATATCGCTACAAGCGTATAGACAATCGTCATAAACACGAAGCTGCACAGCAAGCCTAAAAAGATAAAAGGCACTTTGTCTACGACGTACGTTTTGATTAAAAATAAATCGCCTAGCGTCACAATAAAAGCTTGCACAAGAGCAATAGACAAAAACGTTAAAAGTCTTCCAAGATAGACTTCATAGCTTTTGAACCGCTCTTCATCAGCTACTTCTACGCTTAAAATTGAAACTAACAGCAAAGCTCCGACCCACAAGCAAAGCGTTGTATAAAACGGCGACATAGCCGAGCCGTAGTTCGGAATGGGATAAAGTCTTTCTTCTTTTAAAAGAACCGGCTTAGCAAAAAAATCACTTTCTTTTTGTACATCGTTTTTTAACAAATTAATAATATCTTCAATGTTTTCTTTTCGCTGAAATTCGCGTATTTTATCCGCTATATTGTGCACGTTTTGTTCAATTCGCGGAAAGTCTTTTGTTATTTTCGCAAGCTCCTGCTGTCCGAGCAAAATGCCACTCGCTGTTTTAGACAGCACGTTCGAAACATCCGGCATGCTTCTATTGGCTTCATCAAGCAGTGCGTTTGCGCTTGCTGTTTTATCTTTCGCTTCTTTGATAGCTTGTTCAATAGCCGGCACAATCGTAGAAGAATACGAATTCGTTAACGTATTTAATTTAGAAACAGCTTGGTCGGTGCGAGAGCTGAATTTCTCAAGCACACTTGGATCTGGTGCATCTCCATTTTTTGTTTGCTGCTGTAAGTCGTTTACATCCGACAGCTGCTGCTGTAAAAGCGTATGTACACTTTTTATTTGATTAATAACCGGTGAAAGAACGTTCCCTTGAGACACCGCATTTAAATCCGTAAGAAGCGTAAGGATCTCTCCTGTGTCAGCAACTTGTTTTGTTAACTGTAATTTTAGCTGTTCCGCTGCTGCGCTGACTTCAGCCGGGGCTATATCTTTTTCCATCAGCTGATTCTTCAATTCTTGAACTCCGACAGCTCGCTGTTGAACACGGTGCAGCGTTTCGCTGATTGTTGGCTCAGCGTTTTTTAACACTTCAGCGCTTTTAGTTAAAAACGTATTGAGCTGCTGAGTCATCTGTGCGCCGTCAGCTGTTAATCTCTCTACTTCAGGAAGAGCGGCCTGAGCTTTCGATACAATAGCTCCAGCTTTTTGAGTGGTGTCATTCGCTTCATTAATTACTTTTTTAATTTCAGGAAGACGATTTTCAAGCTCAAAAATCCGTTGTTCAACTTGTTGAATGGTCGGTAAATCCCGCTGCAGGGTAATACCTAGTTCGTTAAAAACAGAAAAAATGGCTCCATTCGCTGTTTTGACGAATTTTTCACTAATCTGTTGTGTTAAGCTGCTGGCTCCTTTGCTTGTAATTTTAGGCGCTACGGCGTTTATTTTTTCGTTTACTTTGTAAATAATGACCGGCTTTTCCAAACGATCTTGAAGAACGGTACCAAGCTTTTGTGAAAAATCTTTTGGAATAACAATACTTGCATAATAGTCTCCGTGCTTTACTCCGTGATCAGCTTTTTCTTTGGAGACAAACGTCCATCCAAGCGTTTTATTTTTCTTTAACGTTGCAACAATATCTTTTCCCACGTTTACGTGCTGCCCTCTTATCGTAGAACCTTCGTCTTCGCTCGTTACTGCAATGGCAATACCTTCAGTCCGCCCGTATGGATCCCAAGATGCTTTTATATTAAACCATGCGTAAAAAGACGGCAGAATCATAAGCGTCAGCACAATGATAATCATCGCCCAATTGGTAAAAATCCTTTTTAAGTCACGCGTATAAATATAAACAGTATTTTTCATATGTCCCACCCAGTTTTATTATTACAAGTTAGCTTATCCATGTTCGAAGAAACATATTTCTGATACTATAGAAAAAGTTAGATATGGTTTTAGTAGAAAGGATGATGAACATGACAGAAAGACTTTATTATAGCAATCCCTACATAAAAACGTGGGAAACAGAAGTGACAGAGACGAGCGCTCTTTCAACTGGCTACGCATTAACGTTAAAACAAACCGCTTTTTATCCAGAAGGCGGCGGACAGCCTTCTGACTACGGTACTATTGCCGGAATCGACGTAAAAGATGTTTACGAAGAAAATGGAGAAGTCTATCATCTCGTTGATACACTGCCTGCACAAACGAACGTCACGTGTGAAATTGATTGGCACCGCCGCTTTGATCATATGCAGCAGCATAGCGGACAGCACTTACTTTCGGCTCTATTAATCGATACATATGATATTCACACCGTTAGCTTTCACTTAGGAAGCGAAGCAGTCTCTATCGATTTAAATGTACCTCAGTTATCTCATGAGCAGCTATTACACATTGAAAAAGTTGTAAACAATGCTATTTACAGCAACCGCCCCATTAAAACGTACGAAGTGAAAAAGGAAGACTTACATACTCTTGCGCTTCGCAAAGTGCCCGAGCTAGAAGACGAAGTGGTACGCATCGTAGAAATTGAAGGCATTGATGTTTCTGCCTGCTGCGGTACTCATGTGAACCAAATTGGAGAGCTGGGTCTCATTAAACTTACGAAAACAGAAAAGCAGCGCGGCAATACACGCCTCTTTTTCAAATGCGGTATGCGTGCATTAGCTGATTATCAGCAGTCTCAAGAAATCGTAGCAGAACTTAGCAATAAATTCAGTACAAGCCGTGAATTAGTTATAGAACGCATTAAAAAATTGGAGACTGAACAAAAAGAGCTGCAAAAACAACTAGAAGAATTAAAAAATGAAAATGCAGCTTATTTAGCAAGTGAATTAGAAGCCAAAAAAGAAGGATCATTTCTGTACCATCACTTTGAAAATCGTACACTAAAAGATGTGCAAGCTTTGACAAAGCAGCTTCTTCAAACGCCTGATACAACGCTTCTTTTTGCTTTTTCAAGTGATCAAAAAGTCTTACTGGCTCACAGCGGCAGTGAGGTAAAATGCGGAGAACTTTATAAAGAGCTGCTTCCGCTTTACGATGGAAAAGGCGGCGGCGGACCAAAACAAGCTCAAGCCAGCTTTTCATCTTCTGAAAATGTGAACGCATTTCTTAGCGCAGTAAAAGAAAAAATAACTGGAGCATAACAAAAAGCCTGTCTTTAAAAAGACAGGCTTTTTCAACACAATCAGCTTACTAAATAGCCAATTAATAACCCAATTGATAAAGTAAATCCAAAAAACGTATTTGTTTGAGCAGTTGCTTTCATCGCAATAAGCTCTCCGCGTACAAATGCTTGTACGGCTTGAATGGGCTTAGGTGCACTAAGGAACACTAAGAAAATCCAAGGGCTAATATCGAAGAATACCACTAATGCAACGGTCCAAATGTACGCAATGCCAAACAAAGCAGCTAAAAATCTGATCGCATTTTTAGAACCTAATAAAATAGCTAGCGTACGTCGTCCGCCTTTTGTATCTTCTTCTATATCACGAATGTTGTTAGACAAATTAATCGCGCCTACTAAAATCGCAATAGGGAGTGATACAAAGATGCTTTCAGACGTTACGGTATTTGTTTGAATAAAAAATGAAATCAACACGAACATAGCGCCCATGCACAGACCTGAAAACAATTCTCCAAACGGCGTGTACGCAATTGGAAGTGGTCCGCCTGTATACAAATAACCAATCGCCATACCTACTAATCCAACTAAAGCAAGCCACCAGCTGCTGTTTGCACATATATATACGCCTAAAATAAGAGCAATTCCATAAGAAATCAGTGCTAAATTTAATACCGTTTTTGGCTTCATTCCGTGTCTGACGATGGCTCCTCCAATTCCTACGGAGTCTTCTGTGTCTAACCCGCGTTTAAAATCATAGTACTCGTTAAATAAGTTCGTCGCAATTTGAATCCACAAACATGAAAAAAGCATCGCTAGGAACATCCAAACGTTCACATGGCCATAAAACATAGCTAGAACTGTTCCAATCAAAACGGGTACAAACGATGCCGTTAACGTATGAGGACGGGTTAATTGCCACAAAATTTTCCCTTTACTGTACTGCTCGACTGCAGCTTTGTTTTCTTTGTTATGACTTGTCATCATCCTCTTCCCTTCTATTACGAACCGTATCTCTATTTAAAAGTGCTGCTTTTAACATAATGAATGATAGCAAACTTACTCTAAGACAATACACGTCCGCCCAACAAAAAAATCACGGAATCCTTTAAAATATAAGTTCCATCTTATATCATAATAATTTATTGCTCTTTTTACAAGATGAGCGCTTATACATTTCCGCCTTTTTTCTGCAAAAATCTGCTTTGACGCAGAAATTTATAATAAAAAGATGAAAAGCTTATACGAAAAGTGAGGTTGAGACTTAACTAAATCAATCTCATCTAAAGATGAACAAATAGGATAAATGATTTGGTATGGGGTACTTGTTACACCGCAGTTGATTTCCGTGCAAGACGTCGCTTTCCGCGGGCGGCCGCTGAGCCTCCTCGTCACTTACGCTCCTGCGGGGTCTCACCTGTTCCGCTTCTCCCGCAGGAGTCTTTGCCTTGCCCTCCAATCAACTGCTAGAAGGAACGAAACACATGAAAGCTATCTTCACAATAAAAAAAGCCGAACGAATTGGATTCTCAATCGAGAATCGAACTCGTTCGGATCTTCCTTTAACTAACATACGTTCATACAAGCCTCTTTTTTTATCACTACATCTTAGTAATTAAAACCGTCGTCCCCGTGTCTTCTGCGAAATCTTTTATGAAAACATGAATCGCATATCGCATGATCATGATTCCAAGGAAGGTCTTTAGAACACGCACTGCACGTTCTTTTAAATTTTTTCATATCTTTTCTTAATACGTCATGTATTTTGTTTGTAAGCTCTTCTCGGACACGCTCCCAGTAAATAGCTTCCGGTCTTCTATCCATTCGATATAAAAATAAAAGATGCAGGCCAATCGCCTTATAAGACAGCTCTAATTTTTCCAGTGAACCTTCTATTATCCTTGGTTCAGGTAATTCTTCTCTGTTAACAATTGCATTCATGCTAGCCACCCACTGCTTTTTCAAAGAGCTTTCTTTTGCTGAAAACGGCAGCTGCAAGTAGCCGTATAAATCAACAATTGGCATTTTCGCCTCAATCAGCGTGTCTTTCACTTCCTCATAAAGCTCACGTTCTTGTGCCAGATTTGATTTTTGTGTCCCTTTTGGATTTTTAAATTTAGCCCACATGTCAAAAAACGTTCCGAGGTCATGATGATATTCTTTAAATCTTCTAAGCATATCTGAAGTAGGCGCAATTGAAAATTTGCTGATTTGCTCATCTGTTGAAAATAACAGTTCTCTCATTTGCTTGGCATCTTTAGCGAATGCAACTTCTCCCACATTATAGAGACCCTTTCTTCCAGCACGACCTGCAATTTGCTTTAACTCTTGAGAAGTCAACAACCTCCGTTTTTGCCCATCAAATTTCATGTTTTCTAGAAGCACAATTCGTCTAATTGGAAGGTTTAACCCCATTCCAATTGCATCTGTAGACACAATGACAGTTGTTTCTCTATTAATGAACTGCTCAATTTGTTTTCTTCTTGTTTCAGGCGGCATACTTCCATAAATCACGCTCACTTTGTGACCATCTTTTTCTAGCTTAGCCGCTGTTTGAAGCACTTTTTTACGTGAGAAAACAATTAAAGCATCTGCGGGTTTCACTTGTTCAATTTTGAAATTTCGAAGATCTACTTTTAAAGGTATATCTCTTTCGTACTCATAAATTTCTGAGATCACACCGTCTAACATCTCTTCTAACATACTTCGAATGCTTAAACTCCCGATCACATGAACTTGTTTGGCATTAGCTCGGGTGATGGCTTTATACCATGAAAACCCCCGATCTCGGTCTTGAATCATCTGTGCTTCATCAATTACCGTTACATCGCCATGTTCTAATTCGCTAAACATTTCTACGGTACCGGCCATATGCTGAGCGTCTTCAACAATCTTTTCTTCTTCACCTGTTTTTAACGAACAAGCAACTCCGTCTTTGTTCAGCTTTTCAAAGACTTCTAAAGCTAACAGGCGAAGCGGCGCTAAGTAACTACCCGAAGCAGCTTTTTTTAATGACTTTAATGCCGTATACGTTTTTCCTGTGTTTGTATCACCGAGATGAAGAATGTATTCCGTTTCTTTTCTTGGGTCCATTTCGTATTCTGCACCAAAAATATAATTTAACTGTCGCTGTTCTTCTTCAATCAGCTTTTTCTTTTCTTCACGTTCACGTTCTTGTTGTAATCGTCTTTCTTCCAGCTGCTGTGCATATCGCTCTTTATGCTCTTCGATCGTTAAATTGTGATCTGAAACTTCTAGTACATCGGAAAGCTTTTCTTCTACGATCATTTTTTTATATTCATAGACCAAATCCGATAAATCACTTCTGAGTGCTTTTATAATATCCATTCGTGTTACCGAAGCATTTGTATAAGATTTATATTCTTCTTTAAATGAAGCAGGAACGTCATCCATAATCATAGTTGGAATGATTTCATAAATCTTATCCGTGATAAATACCTCGTATACATCTTCATACGTTTCAAATAAGATAATCGTTGAGTATCTGTCTAATTCTGAGCTTACGTTCCCCGTGAGCTCTTGAAAAAAGTCATGAACCGTTTCATAATCATGACGTGTTAAATCACCGTTTTCTATTAATTCATCTTCAAGCTCAGTATGCGGCGCATAGTTTTCAATATATTTTGAGTTTGTTTTTATGTCTTTTGATAGCTGATGTGAAAGCTGTTCTCTTATATGTAGGTAATACAGCTCTTTATTTGATTCCAAAATAGGAGCCGCTTCTAAATTTAACTGTAATTGATATCTGGCTTTTCGATCATTAATACTTTGCTGTCTTTCTTTCTCTTTTCTTTCTTCTTCTTTTTTGGCAAATTCAACTCTTGCTTCTCCGTATAGAGATAGCCACTCTGCTTTATTACCCTTTCCGTACTGCTTTTCTAACCAAGAAAAAGCATCAAATTCTATACCTTTTCTCGTTTCTTTAGCAAATAACTTATCGATAGCTTGAGGTTTATATCCTTTTATCTCAAAGCCTCTTTCTGTTAAATACGATCTTCTGTTTTTCTTAGATACAGAAGAAACAACTATTTTTCTCCACGCAGTCCCCCAGGCTTTTTTAATAAAAGAGTGCCTGTCTGTTAAATACGTCTCTAAATCCGGACATTCGTCTTGTTCACCTAATACGCTTTTTATATCCTGTAGCAATGTATGCTTAGTTTTTTCAATGGCCCTGCTTTGAATAGCCTCTAATTCGAGCATAAAATTCTCCTTTGGAAAGTTTTCCTACATTTATTATAGAAAAGACCCCTTATAGAATCAAATACATTGTTACCACTTTATTTGAGGCTGGATTAAGAACTTCTCTTCCCCATGCTTTTGCTTATTTCTCACCTATTTTCAAGACAAAAAGCTCCTTTAAGCAGGAGTTTTTGATATATTTTAGATAATTCAGTCTTTTTTAGATATCTATCAAGCATTTCTGTCGATTCCCTTTGAGTAAAGGATGGAGAGCTGTGAAAGCTTGGTTAACGATACGTGTAAAACACCTGTAAATAAAAAAGCTAAGATTGTTGCGCCTGTGGCTAGCGGATGAACGTACGTAAAATAATAGGCAAATACAGCCCCCACTATGTAGGATACATACACATGAAGGTTAAATCCTTTTGTATACCAATATATTTTATTTTCCTTATCTAAAATAGCTGAAATGTCATAGTGTTTTCTGCGAATAATATAGTAATCAACAAGAACAATCGCAATAATAGGAATAAATAAGACGCCAATCATAAGCAAAAAGCTTTGAAAATTTGTCATTAACCACTCTTTTAATAAAGAACCTAGGACTGTGACAACTCCCATCGTTAGTGCTGGTATCCAAAAGCGCTGCTTTGGGAAAATAGACAAATAAGACATTGTTGCGCTATATAGTACCATTACGTTGGTTGACAACACCGATAAAAAAATGACGATGGCTGCTACTAATCCCAACAGCGGGCTATATGCGCCAATTAAATTTACCGGGTCATACGTTTGCGTCATATTTCCGAGAATTGAAAAGCCGGAAACCGTTGCGCCTAATCCCATTGCAATCAAAGTCGCAACGTTATAGCCTAAATACGTTCCCGCAATTCCCATTTTTTCAGATTTACAGTTTCGATTATAATCGCAAACAATAGGAATCCACGTAAAAGCTGTAGCTACTACAATATCAAAAGCTAACATTCCTGTAATACCGGGATTTTCACTTGCTTTCATTTGAATTAATTTTGCTGCATCAAATTCGATAAACAAATAGCTAAACACAACGGTTGCTAAAATGACCATAAGCGTAGCTACTAATTTTTCCGTTGCTTCAATACCTTTGTGTCCGTATATAGAAATAGCTACTACTAGTACTTGAGTAAGAATTGTAAATAGATTGATATTGCTGTAACCGGTCAAAAAGGTGACGGCATGATTTAAACTTAGCCCTGCCATGTAGGCTTGAATCCATGCCCATCCTATTAATGTAATAAGATTAACAGCAGCAGGAAGCATAGCTCCTCTTTGCCCAAAAGCAGGTCTCATCAAAACCATGGTTGGAAGACCGGTTCGAGTTCCGATATTCCCCATCAGCACGAGCGGCATAGCACCAACTAAAGAGCCAAGCACAATCACAAATAATGCCTTTAAAAAGGTCATATCGGGTACAAACAGCATTCCGGTAAAAACGGTCGTTACTACCACGTTGGCTCCTATCCACATGGAAAATGTAGAGAAGAAGCCCATACTTCTTTTATTCATTGCAATCGGCTGCACATCATCATGGGCGAGACCACTTTTTGTTGTCATCCCTTTTCCACCTTTCACTTTTATTGATACCAATTGGCTCGAGCTAGCTTGGAATTTGTATTCACATGTTTTATTTCAGTAAAAGCAGCTAATCCTGATAGACCTAACTCCCGGCCAATGCCGCTTTCTTTAAAACCGCCCCACGCCGTTTCAATATGAGGCGTATGGTAGCCGTTGATCCAAATCGTTCCCGCTTGAAGATGTTCAGCAACTCGCTCTGCTTTCATTAAATCATTCGTTAAAACCCCTGCAGCTAAACCAAATCTCGTGCCGTTGGCAAGTGCTATGGCTTCTTCTTCACTTGAAAAAGATTGAACGGTAATGACGGGACCAAATATTTCTTCTTGGACGACTTTCATATGCTGCTCCACGTCAACGAGCACCGCTGGCGTTATATAGTTTCCACCTTCGCAGTCAATTAACGTTCCTCCTGTTAATAAATTCGCGCCTTCTTCTTGACCTAGCTTAATAAAACTCTGTATTTTATTCAGGTGCTCCTTTCTAATAACCGGACCCATCTCCGTTTCTTCTCTTAACGGATTACCAATTTTTATAGCAGCAACAGCCTCCGTAAGAGCAGAAAGAAACGAGTTATAAATAGATTCGTGTACGAGTATACGCGATGAAGCTACACACACTTGTCCTTGGTTAAAAAATGAGCCAAACATTGTCCAGTCTACTGCAATATCAATTTCGCTATCTTCAAAAATAAGAAGCGGAGATTTCCCTCCCAGTTCAAGCGAAACTCTTTTCATCTCTTTTGCGCACTGCTGATAAATATGTTTGCCTGTTTCTGATCCTCCTGTAAAAGAGACTTTGGCTACGTCTTTGTGTTCAACAAGGGCACTTCCCACTTCACCGTCTCTATAATTAAATTAAACACGCCTTCTGGTATACCGGCTTTTTCACATAGTGAAGCTAACTTTAAAAAAGAAAGCGGCGTTAATTCTGACGGTTTAAACACCACCGTATTTCCAGCTGCTAATGCAGGAGCCAGCTTCCACATGCCAAGCAGCAAAGGGAAATTCCAAGGAACGATTAGCGCGCATACGCCAATAGGTTCTTGAATGATTTTACTGCTTGTGTCGTCGAACATGTTCTTTGTCCACGGCTGATTTTCTTCTATTAAATTTGCGTAATATCTTAAACAATTAATTGTATCTTCAATATCTAACTGCGCTTCTTTTATCGGTTTGCCAGTATTTAATGTTTCTGTTTCAACGAATATACTCGCTTCTTTTTCTAATAAGTCTGCTAGTTTCGTAAGCACCTCTACACGCAGTGATTTATTTTTCTTCCATTCACTTTGTTCAAAAGCCTGTTTTGCTTTACCTACCGCTTCCTCTACTTGTTGAAGCGACGAATCAAACACTTCCGCTATAATCTTATTGGTCGCTGGGTTGATTATTTCTCTTTTACATGGTTTTGTTTGTTTCTTATCTATTTTTACATTTGCTTGCCCGTTCATAGTCAAACACTCCTTATAGAGAACTCTTATATAAAAGTGGGAAGATAATAGTACCTTCCCACTTTTACCGTCTTGCTTATATTCAGTCGCGTGCTTTCACTAACAGCGCTTCTTCTTCTTTTGCTTTTTTTCTTAACGCAATAAGCGTGATAAATTCATAGACAATATTAGCGGCCGCCGCTGCTGTAATTTGGCCATGATCATAAGCTGGCAGTACTTCTACTAAATCAAAACCGACAAAATCAATATTTGTTAAGCCTCGAACGAATTGAAGCGCATCGTCAATACTTGCACCTGAGACTTCAGGCGTTCCTGTTCCCGGCGCGTAAACTGGATCTAAAAAATCAATGTCAAACGATAAAAATACGGGTCCTTCCCCTACACGCTCATGAATAATGTCTAGCATTCTTTCAACGCCAAGCTTTTTATATTCATTTGTCGTATACAGAGCTAAACCTAAGTTTTTTGCGTCTTCTAAATCTTCAATGCCGTACAGACCGCCTCGCATACCAATTTGAATCGAGCGCGACACGTCGATTAACCCTTCTTCAATTGCTCGTCTGAATACCGTACCGTGATTGTATTTTTGTTCAAAATAACTATCCCACGTATCAGAATGAGCATCAAATTGGATAAGCGCTACCGGTCCGTGCTTTTTCGCGATGGCACGAAGTTCACCAAGGGTCATCGAATGATCACCGCCTAGTGAAATAGAAATAATTCCTTCATTCACAACCGGCGTTAACCCTTCTTCAATTTTTTTATATGTTTCTAAAATATATCCGGGAACAACTGACAAATCGCCGTAGTCCACGCCTGAGATGTAATCAAAAATATTAATCTTTTGTTCTGGGTTATACGGGCGAAGCAAAATGGAGAAATCTCGAATAGCTTCCGGTCCAAAACGTGCTCCTGTTCGAAAAGATTGACCTGAATCAAATGGAATACCTGTGACAATAAAATCCATTTCTGAATTTACTTGTTCTACGTACGGAAGTCTCATAAATGTACGTGGTCCGCAAAAACGCGGAGATTCAAATGAATTTTTCGGCTGATATTTTGGCATGATTTATTCCTCCTAATAGGTTTCATCATTAGCACCGTATCATCATGTTAGATACTGACGCTTTTTATTTAGATACTTTTTATTAATGCAAAATGCATGCCAATTTTTATCGCCTTATTCCGCGCAATTATGGACGATTTTTAATTCATAATAGAATCAAAACAAAAAAACTGATTCAGTATTGAATCAGCTAATTCATTTTGAATTAAAATCTCATTATTTTATATTGTACTTTCGTAAACGTCTTACGACCGTAGGCTGGCTGATTCCTAATGTGTTTGCCATTTCATACGTTGTTTGACACTGACGATAAGCGCGAATCAGCCAGTTTTTCTCCACTTCTGCAAGTGCTTGCTGAAGCGTCATTCCCTGAGAGGTTAACGTGTCAAGAGACTCCCATTCTTCTTTTTCACTGCTGCTATTTTCTGAATAAAACGGGAGATCTTGAGGCGAGATGCTGTTTTCATCCGTTGTTAACACGAGGCGTTCAATTGTATTTTCAAGCTCGCGCACATTTCCGGGCCACGGATGTTCAAGAAGCAGATTTAATGCTTCTGCATGAAAAAATTTCTTCATGTTATATTTTTCATTTTGTTTATGTAACACGTGATAAAGCAGTGCCGCGATGTCTTCTTTTCGCTCGCGAAGCGGCGGAATGGTAATCGGAATAACGTGCAAGCGATAAAATAAATCTTCACGAAACGTTCCTTTTTTGACCATTTCTTCAAGCGGCTGATTTGTTGCTACAATCAGCCTGAAGTTTACGTGTTTGGCTCGTTCACTTCCAATTTTGGTGACTGTTTTTTCTTGCAGCACTTTTAACAGCTTCACTTGCATATCAAGAGGAAGTTCCCCTATTTCATCTAAAAAAAGCGTGCCGTTATGAGCTAATTCAAACTTTCCTATTTTCCCTTTTGTACTGGCACCTGTAAAAGAGCCTGCTTCGTATCCAAACATTTCAGATTCGAACAAACTAGCTGGAATGGCTCCGCAGTTGATTTCAATAAACGGCTCTTCTTTTCGTTCACTTCCATAGTGTAAAGCACGAGCAAAAGCCGTTTTACCAACACCCGATTCACCTAGCAACACAACCGTTGCATCGCTGTCTGCCACGCGATTAATAATCGACCATACCTTTTTCATCGATTCACTTCGTATGACCATCTCATTTGACTGCTGTTCACGAAGCTCTTCCACTTCTAGCTGATATGTTTTCATTTTCACTTCGAGCTGCTGATAATCTTCTTTTAAACGCTGAAGCTCTGTTAAATCATGTGAAAAACTGATGACTCTTTTCATACACTGATGTTCATCATACACGGGAATACCGGTTGCCATTACAACTTTGCCCGTTTCTGTTTGTTGCATCAGCTGTACTTCTTTCTTTTTCTTTAACACTTCAATCGTAACGGAAGGTGAAAAGATCCCGCGGTCTTGCAATTCGTATACCGTTCGTCCCACTAACTCTGACACGTCATACCCGTATATATCACGGCAGTTTTGACTTGCTCGTAAAATACACCCTTTTTCATCAGTGATCACGATATTGTCGTGAGAAGCATGCAAAATCGCTTCAAGCTCTCGTTCAATCATCTCCATTCAGTCCTCCTCTTTATTTAATCTGATTTTTCTAACATTTATATCTATTATTTTATCAGTAAACTCGCTTACTCAACACAAAAAGCTCCTTTAATAGGAGCTTTTTGTTCAAGATATCTGCTTCATTTTTTGTTTAAACAGCGCTACTTTTATCATAAAATAAGTGATATTTTCAGGTAATTCTTCTTTGATTGGCTTTAACTTTTCATCGCCTGCTGACGAAGCGGCTTGTAAAATAAGCTGTTCGTCTTCATCCGAAAGAAAAGGTGACCAGTCGATTTCTTTTTCTTCTTCCGCGCATTTAAACAAATGGTTTTCAATGGTAATGCGGCTCAGTTCACGTTCTTCAGCAATTTCATCTAACGATTTTCCTTGCTGAAATAGCTCATACGTCATTAAGTGAGACCCTTCTTTTGATGACGCTCTTGCTTTTTTCGGAGCAGGCGCTGACACTTCGCGCTTTCGGTCTGGATGTTCTTCACAAAACTGTTTGATTTCAGCTGTGAATCGTTCTCCGTATCGTTCTTGCTTTTGTTCTCCCACTCCTTTTACAGTGGCGAACTGTTCAAGCGTTACCGGAAGTTTTGTACACATATCATGAAGAGTGTCGTCTGAGAAAATGACAAAAGGAGGCACGCCGGCTTCGTCTGCTAGCTGCTTTCGAACGGAACGCAAATGAGCAAACAGTTCGTCGTCTTGGACAATTTGCTTCACTTCCATTTGTTCTTTTCTCATTACTTTTTCCGTCCCAAGAAGCACACCTTTTCCTTTGGCCGCTACGGATAAAGTAGGAAATGACCCTTGTCCTACTAAAATAAACTGTTCGGAAATCAAATACTCAATAAAATCGCTCACTTCTTTAGCTGACCGGTCGCTCATGACGCCGTACGTTTTCAGTTTATCAAAACCAAAATCAACTACTTTTTTATTTCGAGAACCCGTTAACACTTGAGCAATCATCATTTTACCGAAACGTTCGCCCATACGAATCATACAAGATAATACTTTTTGCGTATCAACCGTTACGTCTATTTCCACACGATCATCCGTACAGTTGCTGCAACGGCCGCATTCATGCGCTTCACTTTCTCCAAAATAATGAAGAATATATGCCTGCAAGCAACCTTCTGTATGACAGTAGTTCACCATACTTTGCAGTTTTTCAAGATCTTGAATCTGCTTTTTAGGATTCGACGTTGACTGTTCAATCAAAAAGCGCTGCACGCGAATATCTTGAGGTGAATAAAGCACGATACACTCACTTGGAAGTCCGTCACGACCAGCACGTCCTGCTTCTTGATAATAGCTTTCCATATTTTTCGGAAGCTGATAGTGAAGAACAAAGCGAATATTCGATTTATCGATTCCCATCCCAAACGCAGACGTGGCTATCATTACCTGAACATCATCTTGAAGAAAGCGGTTCTGCTCTTCATCACGGCTGCTTGCGTTCATACCAGCATGGTATTTTGACACGTTAACGCCTGATTTTTGCAATCTAGCGTGAAGTTCTTCAACATCTTTACGCGTAGCGGCATAAATGATGCCTGCTTCTTGGTCATTTTTACGGATATACTGGTCGATATAGCTGATTCGATCCTGGCCTTTCACAACCGCAAACGATAAATTTTCACGTTCAAAACCAGTCATCACCGTGTACTCTTCGTTAATATGAAGAGCCCGGCAAATATCTTCACGTACTTGAGGCGTCGCAGTAGCCGTTAGTCCCATCACGATTGGCGCGTTAGACAGCTTGCTGATTAGGTCACTGATGCGCAAATAGCTCGGTCTGAAATCATGGCCCCACTGTGAAATACAGTGCGCTTCATCTACCGCTACAAGCGGGATAGGAAGCATTTGAAGCTGTTCTAAAAACTGCGGAGACTCTAGTCGTTCCGGTGCTACATAAAGTAGCTTATATTCACCAAGCGCCACTTCTTCCAAGCGCTGCTGTACCTCCGTGTGAGTCAGCGAGCTGTTAATATAAGTGGCTGGAATACCAGCTGCGTTCAACGTATCCACTTGATCTTTCATCAAAGAAATCAACGGAGAAATAACCAGTGTTGTTCCTTCTAAAAGCAAGGAAGGAATTTGATAACAAAGTGATTTCCCTCCTCCTGTTGGCATAATACAAGCGGTATTGTACCCTTCTAAAACATAACGAATCGACTCTTCCTGTCCTTTTCGAAACGAATCATAACCAAAATAGGACTGTAAATGTGTTAAAGCTTGTTCAAACTGCAAAATAGCGTCCTCCTTTAAAATAAGTAGAAATAGTAGTTGAGGGATTCACTAGAAGAAATTGAGACGTAGGGTTCTATTTTATCAAATCTTGGGGGAAGTTGCACAGAATTCGGTGATTTAAGGATCTAGCAAAAATGATAAGCGAAAAGCCATCAATTTATAACTCTCTTTCCTATCACAAACAATCTTTTTATGTATGTCAGGACTCCTTTCCTAAAAATCTTTCCCCATTCCATTCTTTTTTCCTGTATACTTAAGAATAGGAAAGAGGTGCTTATCACGAGACATCCTGTAGAAACGATTTATTATTTAGAAAATCCACAGCGTAATATCTCAACATATGCTTCCACAACTCAGTTAACGGTTGAGTCTGTTGTGAAAGATGTGTTTGGTGTTGCTTGCGTAGCAGATATTAAAATTATGCTCCAATATAATAAAGAATTCCGCAAAAGTATTAGTCAATTACACAATGCAATGGACGATGATCTTACGTTAGAAATGGTTTTTCGAGTTGCTTCAAAAGAAGATTTGCTTCGATTTAAAAAACGTTTACTTGAAAGTAGTTTAGATGACGCAGAAACGTCAATAGACTGTCCATTCAGCGCAACCATTCAATTACAAGATGGTCTATATACATGGAACGAGTCTACTTCTGTTTATGAAAAACAAAAAGAACGTCTTTCATCTTAAATTTCTCTATTTTTATGTATGTAAAAAGCCTGGATCTTAGCTGTTTAAGATCTAGGCTTTTTGCAGTTTGTACTGTACCTTAAAAGGTCAAAAAAAAAGATGCAGGAAAAAGGCTGGCTAAAGCCTTCTTCTGCTTATTGTCCGCCAGATTCTCCTCAAAGATAACCGCGCTGTTTCCTCTTCTCCTATGTTAGACTTTTTAACTCAATTTTATGAAATAGGTTTTATCTCTTCCAATAACGTGTATACACAAAGCAAGAGGATAAGTTACTTAAACTTCTCTTCATTACTAAACATATTCTAGAAAGTTGTCTATCATACAAGGAGGTTTTTTGAAATGGTAAATGTAAAAGTAGTTGAAAATGGCGTACAGGCAAAAGATACAATCGAACAATTTTTGCGTGAAGGATTTACAAAAGACGAAGTTTATTTACTTGCACACCATCAAGATCGCTCCGAGGATTTAACAGCTGCAACAAATACAAACAATATCGGTCTTTCTGAACAAGGTGTTTTTGATGCCATTGCAAATGTTTTTCGTTCTCGAGGAGACGAGCTGCGCGCCAAAATGCGTTCATTAGGATTATCACAGCCTGAAGCTGAACGCTATGAAGAAGAATTAGATCACGGCAAAGTAATCGTGGTTGCATCAAAAGTTGCTTAATCTAAAAGCCCTACAGCAGGGCTTTTTTATTTTTGTCTTCTGCCCTTTTTCCCCTTTCATTAAAGAAGTCATCTATACATATAATTGTGAAGATAAGAGTTACTGCGAGGAGTGATATATTTGATTATAGGAATTGAGTACACAAAGCGTGTAAAAGACGGATTGGTCGTTAAAAATATTCCTTACAAGATACACGATAAACCTTGTGATGAAGGCTGCTGTAAAAATGATAAAACGATAGGCGTCAGAGATAAATTAAGAGTTAATTGGCTGTTAAATGTTTTTATGCCCAGCAAAAATATAACGGTATTTGATTATAAATATTGGTCAGAAGAGCTAACTTCTTTATGGAGAGAGTACCGGAGAAAAACTGTATAATACTCAAGATAAAAAATCTCCTTGATGAGCAAGGAGATTTTTTTATCTTGACTTTATCTTTTAGCATCCACTTATTTATCAAGCATTTCAACAATTTTTATACCTTTAGATGTTGGTACCATCACCATTATAAATTACTGAGTAGGATGCTTTTCCTTCCACCCATCATAATCAATTTTATATGCAACATTTCTTAGCTGTGTTTATCCTTTTCTGCTGAAGGTAATAATGAAGATGCATAAACTATATAAAGGGTGAAAAGTTATGATTAACGTCATTGAGACACTACTTGATTATATAAAGAACTCTTCTACAGATGATACGCCTCCTCGCCCACATATCGGTGAGACTATGGGATGCTGGCTGTATTTTACTGCTTTAGCGGAAGAAATACCTGCCTTAGAAACCTGTCTTAATACAACAACCAACAGTGAACTGCTTAAGCTTGCTCAAGACTCAAAAAACCTGGCTGAATCTCAGATTGATACACTAAAAAAATTAATGATTAAAGAAGGAATTCCCCTTCCTGAAATACCGGCTACCAAACCAAAATCCGACCCTAACAGTATTCCATTAGGAGCAAAAGCCACGGATTCTGAAATCGCTAACTTAATATCTATAAAAATTGCCTCTAATATCGTCATGTGCAGCACGAATATGGGACAATCTATTAGAACCGATATTGGATTAATGTGGTTGAAATTCCACACTGAAAAGGTCATATTAGGATCAAAAATAAAAATTCTAATGCAGCAAAAAGGCTGGCTCAAAATTCCGCCTTATTATTATCCACCTGGAGCCCCTCATAACTCTAATTGAAGTGTTCTTAGGTAAAACAGCATAGATAACCTTACATCCAACACATTTAACGAGGTGCTTAAACATGGATTTCCCTACAATTCATACAAATTTTTGGGACGCAGTCATTGGTGTTCCTGTCGTATTAATCGTGACGCAGCTCATCAAATGGCTTTTTCATCCTAAAAAGCAGTATGTTCCGACTATCGCTTTAGCTGTCGGCGTGCTTTTTTCAGTATTTATCAGTCACCCTCATCATATTATTGCCGGATTGTTTATGGGATATTTTTATGGATACGCCGCAATTGGAAGCTATGCCGGTCTTAAAACAACGTGGAGAACGATTAGAAAAGATACGGCTCCTTATTCATCAGACTAAAAAACCAGCGAAGTATTCGCTGGTTTTTAGCTTTCACTACTTATTTCTTCTGCTCCTAGATCTTTGGCTAGGTGAACAACCGATTGATTGATTTTCCATACGTAATAGATGTTGTGGAGCAGCTGAAGATGCTGTAAGTTTCTTGATTGAACGGACGTATCAAAATAATCTAAAGATTGTTCAATCTTTTGTCTTACATCTTCAAGCGTGTATACATACGTTCCTCTTTCTCCTCGTAATGCTTTTTCAAGCTGAGTGAAGTTGCTTGCCACTTTCTCTTCCACTTCCTTTACTACGCCATGAAATTCTGCTTCCTTATAAAAAGCTTCGTTTCTAGTAGAAGAAGCTACCAAATGCTTGGCGTAATAATTAATGGCGGTAAAAACGGTCAAAAATTGCTGAAGACGTGAACGGCCAACAAAACCTTTAATAATAGGATCTGAGTCGACATGAAGCTGTTTTAGCTTTTTTTCTAATTCCATTCCTTTATCAGCTAAATTGGCAAATGCATACTGCTTCGTAAAACGATGCAAATAAGTGTGAACAAATTCTTTTAAAGCCGCTACGTATTCGACAGAGGTGTCGGTTATTTTATCTCTTGTTCTTTTAGGAAACACAAGAGCAGATACGGCTAACCCAATTCCAACTCCTACAACTGTATCCAATACGCGTGCCAGTAATAAACTCTCTGAAATTCCCCCGAGAAGCATGTCATACATAAAGGCCAGCATCATTGTAATCCAAAAGCTCATAAATGAGTACGTAATGGGAAAGAAATAAAAAGCCATAAACACACAGATAAAAAGCAGCGTTACTTCAAGTATTCCTGGTGAAACAAAGCTTGCGACAACAAAGCCGACAGCTGCTCCTAAAAGCGTGCCTACGCTTCGCTGCACGGCTTTTACAAACGTACTTCCTATCGTTTCTGTACCGAGAAGCACTAAATAGCCTGCTAAGAGCGCCCAATATTGATGCGATGGAGATAAAAACGAGCCAAATATTAATGTCGCAACAGCAGTGATGACCGCTTGAATAGACTTTTTCGTAGATGGTTTTAATCCTTTTTCTTCATCATTATCCTCTTCGTCTTCTTGTTCTTCCGCTTCTTTTTGAGGCTGTTTTTCTTGTTTCACAATTGCTTGCTGCAGCTCATACGCTTCATCAATGACATGATTTGATATCGTTTCGATACGGCGTATTAAGTAAAGCCAGTCTTTATACCTTTTGTCTTGAGGTTCGAGTTCACTTAATTTTTGGCGCAGCTCTTGCAGATGCTGAGCTGCATCTGTTAAGGAATGAGTAGGATTTTCATTTAATACCTCTGCTTCGCGAATCGATTCCACTAGCTTTAACAGCACCTGCTGAATATCAAAATGATTAAATGCCTTTAATTCGCTGAGCTTTCGAATCGCCGGAGAATATGTCTGCAGCAGCATCACTGTATCAAATACATAAAGGCGCATTTGCTCAGCTGTTACGCCAGGCCATATGTCGTGAGGATCTGTATTTCCAAGCTCTTCTGATGCTACACGGGCATACTCCGCTAGTTTTTTAATATTGCGGTTGTACTGTTTGATTTGAGCTGGTTCAATTTGTTTCTTTTGAATTAACTCAATAATTAAATCAAGCACCAAATTTACTTGAATATGAAATGATTTCATTGAAGACCTCAGCACGTTGGCAGGCCGGTCTTTAAAAATAACAAAATTATAGATAAATGCACAGCAGGCTCCTACTACAACGCCAGCTAACAGCCACGGCAGCTGAGAAAATGTAACGTGTAAAATAGAAGCAAAATAAAACGACATAAAGGCTACCATCGACAGGGAAAAATAGCGAATACCAAATTTCTGTAAATAAAAAGACAAAAACACCAATAGAACGAGAAAAACATTTTCTGCTTGTCCATATCGTGATAAAAACGAGCCAATTCCAAGAGAAACGGCGCTGGAAATTGCTACTAATCCTGTTGTCACTTTTTTTGCTTTTGTTGTTTCATCATTTACAACCAATATACCCATCAGGCCGATTACGCCCGATAAAATAGCAGCGGTAATTTGAGAGCTTCCCGCTGCTTTTAATACAATCAGCATAATAACGACAGCTGTAATGACACTAATCGTAGCTTTAGAAGCTGTTTTGAACCTTTTTCGTCCAGGATCTGCAGCGACTAAGCGACTAAACCAATATGAAAAAATAAAAACCCTCTCCTTTCGTGCTGTAAAGTTCTTTGTAGAAAGAGTAATATTATTACTTATACCCTTTTTAATTCTTTTCTATCGTATGTAAGTATGTTTTTCACTATAACATTGCAAACGGCTAAAGAGCTAAACAAATGCTTAAAAACACATCTGTTTTCTGTCAGATGTGTTTTAAAAAAATAATGGTTCATTACAGTGTAAGAGAAGAAATTTCCCACCCGTTTGTTAACGGATTTCTTTTTAAAGTAAAAACCATCGTTGTCTTGTGAGCCCCTTTATTTTCGTAATAAATAAGGCAATCTACGGAGATTTTCTCTTTTGTTTTATACTTTTTTGCATGAAATAAGTCCGTTTTATAATAAATGGTGGAGATACTATGCAGCTTTGCCCATAGCTTATGCTCTTGCTTCACCCGCAAAACCGGCTGCATTAAGGCATCGTCATCTTGCTTTAATCCTGTTAAAAACATATTGACGACTTCTGCCGGCTCAGCTTTTAATGCATATTCATCAAGCTTGCCTCCTGCTTTTAATACCATTAACTGATGACCTGGATCCACATTTTGAGACTTGTGAGTCGTACTTCCTGCAAAATGAATGCAAAAATGACCGGGGAACCCATTGTCAAGCGCACCGGCTCCATGAGGCATTCCATTCATGGAAGCTGCAAGCATTTGGCCTTTAAATGGAATAAGAACAGCTCTTCGGTTCCAGCTCCATTTTCCATTATATAAGTGCTTCATTACTTTCGTATCTTGACGTGTAAGCGGCTGAACATCTGCGTGGTGAGAGCCTGCTCTTCGCTGCACATAAAAGTAAAAACCGGTTTCTACATCGATCACTTTAAATTTTTTCCCCTTTGGCAGTAAGGTTTCTACACGTTTCCACTTTAATACTTTTCCTGTATCGCTTACCGGAAAGTGCGTAAGGTTTTCTTCTGCTTTCATCTTTTGGGGATGCACAAAAAAACTAATAAGCATAAAGACTAAAATCATTAATTTTGTCATTGTCTACCCTCATTACCTTGTAGTTTCTCTATGTAATATGCGAAAGTACACATACAATTATAAATAGAAATTTTTACACGCTCGGCTCATGGAAAATAATACAAAAAAGAGCTTGTGAATCCTATACATTAAACGGTTCATTTTATTCATACTAACAGGTGAAAGCGAGGTATATGATATGAATTTCACTTGGATGGTTGGACTTTTAATGCTCATTCAACCTCTTTCTACACAAGACCACCTATCTATTACTCATGACGGTAAACCGATTGAACGGATTGAACGGGACAAAGTGGCAGTACCTCTTCTTCCTGTACCCATGGTTGATCATGATCGATACAATCTTCTTCTAAAAGAATTGGATAAAAAAACATATAGAGAGCCCATAAATGCCCGCATTGATAAAAGCGGACAAATTGTTCCTGAGCAAGCGGGTGTCAAACTATATCATAAAGATTTTGCGGAGAAATTTTATACTTATTTTTTTAACGGCGGTACGTCAACCTTAGAAATCCCGACGCTTCCTGTTCCGCCTCGCGTGGATAAGGAGCTGCTTGCAACGATTCGTATTAAGCAAATCGGTCATTATCACACGGTATTTAACCCCCATAATAAAAATCGTTCTCACAATATTTCTCTTGCAGCTGAATCACTAGACAGCAGCGTCATATTTCCTGGGGAAGTTTTCTCTTTTAATCAAACCGTTGGAAAAAGAACGGCAGCAAAAGGGTATATGCGTGCGCCAATCATTGTAAAAGGAGAGTATTCCGAAGGAGTTGGAGGAGGAATTTGCCAAGTTTCTTCTACTTTATTTAACGCCGTCGATAACGCTGGCGTCACGATTACGCAGCGCTACTCACACAGTCGCAGTGTTTCCTACGTACCTCCTGGGCGAGACGCTACCGTCAGCTGGTATGGACCTGACTTTCATTTTAAAAATACGTACAGCGATCCTTTGTTGATTCGAGCGCAGGTACACGGGGGAGTCGTAAGCGTGGCCGTTTACTCTACTGATGCGATTGAATATAAGCCTCGCCGCGTGCCTTGGGCTTCTATTGACCAATTGCCGAAAGAGAAAAAAATCGAATCGCATGTTGATACTGAGCCTGCTGACTAATCATTTCTTCCAGCTTTTTATAATGAACACAAAAAAGCCTAAAGGGTATCCTTTAGGCTATTCAGTGATATAATCAGCAGCCGTAGTAGCCACCGTAACCACCGCTATAACAACTACATCCGATAATTACTAATAGAATAAATAATACAACTAATAAAGCGAAACCAGAACCAAATCCACATCCAGCATTAGACATACAAGCACTCCCTTTCAACGTAATTTTCTGTTGCTAAAACAAAGAAGGTTCAAACATGGGGTGTTTCTCATGGATAGCTTATTGTATGTCTGCCTAGACGTTTTGGTTTGCTTTTCTGCTCATTTTTTAAAAATTGGGCTTATTTTCGTCTTTACAACTCGGGAAGCGCAATTCCGCAAAAGTAAAGCTCATTTCCACTCTTCCTTTAAAATCGCATAATAATATTCGTCCCACCATCCTTTTTCAGTTGGAATACATTTTTTAAAATATCCTTCTCTTCTCATCCCGATTTTCTCCATAACACGATAAGAAGACGTATTCTCAGGTTGACAAGTAGCAATAACCCGATGCAGTTTCATTGTATTAAAGCCATAGTCCACGATTGCTTTTGCCGCTTCTGACGCATATCCTTTCTGATGATAGAGGGAATTAAATACCCAGCCAATTTCATAAGTATGGTCCCCAAAATAGTTAAAAAAGACGATATGACCAATTAGGATTTTTTCGTTTTTTAATACAACTGGAAAATTTTTAACGTTTTCTTTCATATTTTCATTTACAAATTTCTTCGCATCATCCTTACTAAAAACGCCTTCTGGTATGTACTTCATGACATTAGCATCAGATGTATATGTGTAGACATCTTGCCAATCTTCATATTTAAATTTGCGTATTAGTAGTCTGCTAGTCTCAATGTTCATGTGGTTCTCCCCTATCTCAAAGCTATTTTTCTATACGCTTGTTTCGATAGTGAAGAGATAAAAACCTCTTTGCACCAAGTTACTAGTGCTTTTGTTGACGCTTCTTTAAAACAAGGTAAAGTGACTCTGCAAAAAAGAAGAACAAAAGAGAAAAAAGGACAAATAATTCGGCCACTTCCATTACACGAAACGGGCTTAAAGCATTATATAGTGCCTGCAGTACGTTCGCTCCTTGAAAAAGATCAATTCCTACAGAAAGAGCAATCACAGATCCAAATAGCAGCAGGCTAACTCCAATAATTTTCATTCCTTTCACTCCTTACCTAATGGTTACTTACCTGATAGGGTCGTCATTTTCATTTACCGTCATGCAAAAGATATTTTGTTAAAAATTACATAATTATACGGTTTTTGGTCAAATTAATAAAAACTATAGTAAGGGTGCTTTCATTTATGCCTTCGTTTTTTAAAAATCAAAAATCTAAAAATAAGCTTGAACCTCAGGCAGATCAAACAAACAGCGAACAAACAGCTTCTTCTCTTAAGAATCTGCTGTCGGAGAACCTTACCTTAATCAAAGAGAAAACTGGAAACAGCTCAGATATTGTGATTCGTCATTTTAAAATAGGCAGCAATAATAGCTTAGCTGCTGCTATCGTCTACATAGAAGGGATTGTAGATAATCAGGCTATTCAAGATTACTTACTGCAGTCTCTTATGAAAGATAATGAAAAAAACGAACTAAACGATAAAAATGCATTAGAGTTAATTTCCGAAGACATCGTAACAATCGGCAACATATCGTTTGCAGACAACTGGAATGATTTACTTTCTTCTTTGATGTCAGGAGACAGCCTTCTTATTGTCGACGGCATAAACCGCGTACTCAGCGTGAGTACACAAGGCGGTGAAAAGCGTGCCATTTCAGAATCTACTACCCAAATGGTAGTGCGGGGACCAAAAGGTGCCTTTACTGAGTCTATTGGCACAAACTTAGCCATGGTGCGCCGAATTATTAAAACACCCGACTTATGGCTAGAGTCGATGAAGATTGGCCGAGTAACTAAAACGGATGTCACTCTTATGTATATTCATGGCATCGCAAACGATAAAGTTGTGAAAGAAATTCGAAAGCGATTAAAAAACATTGATATTGATAGTATTTTGGAATCAGGTTATGTTGAGCAGCTGATTGAAGATCAAACGGTCACTCCTTTTCCAACTATTTATAATACAGAAAGACCCGATGTCGTGGCAGGTAACCTTTTGGAAGGAAGAATTGCTATTTTTGTGGACGGAACTCCTTTTGTCCTTATTGCTCCAGCGTTGTTCATTCAATTTTTCCAATCGGCCGAAGATTACTACGCACGCTTTGATATTGCGACGTCCATTCGTCTTTTGCGGGTGTTTATGTTTATGATTTCACTTATCGCGCCTGCTACATATGTAGCGGTTACGACATTTCATCAAGAGATGGTACCTACGACGCTTATTGTAGCTCTTGCAGCACAGCGAGAATCGGTTCCATTTCCCGCGTTCGTGGAAGCTTTTTTTATGGAAGTCACCTTTGAAATTTTGCGTGAAGCGGGGATTCGTTTACCAAAAGCTATCGGCTCTGCTGTATCGATCGTCGGAGCCCTTGTTATTGGGCAAGCAGCAGTTCAAGCGGGGATCGTCTCACCAGCTATGGTTATTATCGTATCGATTACAGCCATTGCTAGCTTTGCCACACCGTCTTTCGATATGGCTATTTCAGCGCGTTTAATTCGTTTTTTATTTATACTAGGAGCGGCTACATTCGGCTTCTATGGCATTATCCTTATTCTTTTAATGGGGGTTGGACACCTATGCAGCTTACGTTCATTTGGTGTTCCTTACATGACCCCATTAGCACCCTTTATTCCTGCAAGCAATGAAGATACATTGCTGCGGTTACCTTGGTGGACGATGAGAAGAAGACCTAAATTAATTAGTGATAACAAAGTTCGTCAAAGCAAACATCAAAAGCCTGAGCCTCCTTCTTCAAGAGGTATGATTAACCAGGAAATGGAAGAAGATGATCAAAATGAAACGTAAAAGTTTATTTTTACTGGTAATGACCATAATGATGGTATTGCTTACTGGCTGCTGGAGTAAAAAAGAATTAACAGACCTTGCATTTGTATCGGCAATGGGCATTGATAAAACGAAAGATGGGCGGTATGAGCTTACCTTTCAAATTATTAACCCCGGAAACGTAGCTGGCTTACAAGGGGGCGGCGGTACTCAAAGTCCGCCTGTTACGATCTATTCTGCTTCTGGCGATAATTTAGTTGAAGCAAGCAGACGCGCTTCAGCTAGAATTTCCCGAAGACTTTATTATGCCCATACCAACTTAGTCGTGATCGGAGAAAAACTAGCGCGTGAAGAAGGAATTAACATTCTTATTGATTCTATTGATCGCGATCCTGAGTTTCGAATTACGACTTCCCTAGTAATCGCACACCAGTCAAGTGCTGCTGATTTGGTAAAAGCACTAACGCCTGTCGATAAAATTCCAGCAAACAAAATTATGAAAACGCTGGAGTTCACTCAAAGAAAATGGGGAGAAAATCTAAAGGTTTCCTTTCAAGAAGTGATGAGGTCTCTCGAATCTCCCGGAGGAGAAGCACTAGTCTCGGGTTTTCATTTAGTTGGAAATCCTCAACAAGCAGAAAAATTAGATAACCTCCAGCAAAGCGCACCAGAAGCTACCCTTCGCGCTTCTGGCATTGCTGTTTTTAAAAATGGAAAGTTAATCGACTGGTTGTACAATAGTCCAGCCAGAGGTAGCGTTTGGATTCTTGATAAAATACAAGGAACGGATATTAATATAGACTGGAAAGGAAAAAAAGAAGCGCTTGCCTATCAAACAGTTCGTCAAAAAACGGATGTATCTGTAAAAATGAAAAAAGGAAAACCTTATGTGTCCGTTCACACTCGCGTAGAAGGCGATCTTGGAGAAGTGGAGGTCCCTGTTGATACCCGTCAACCTGCCGTAATCAAAAAAATGGAAAAAGCTGCGGGTAAAGAAATAAAAAAAGAATTACAAACAGCTATTAAACAAGCTCAGACAGACAAAGTTGACATCTTTGGGTTTGGAGAAGCACTGGAACGCACGCGCCCTAACCAATGGGAAAAATTCAAATCAGAATGGGATGACGTTTATTTTCCAAAATTAGATGTAGACGTTACAGTAGAAGCTTACATTCGCCGAACGGGTCTGCGCAATAAATCGTTTCTCTCTAGCGTAAAAGAAAAACAACAATGAGGTAAGGAGGTTCTGGCTATATGGAAAAAGCAAAAATCAGCGCCACTCAATTATTCATTCTCATGGTATTATTCGAACTGGGAAGCGCTTTATTAGTTCCTCTTGCAATGAGAGCGAAGCAAGATGCATGGCTAGTTATTTTAATTGGAATGCTGTGCAGCTTTTTTTTCTTCTTAGTCTATCATAAGCTCTATTCCTACTATCCGGACCTCCTCCCTACAGAATACATGCAGAAAATTTTAGGTAAGGTATTGGGAACACTTCTTGCATTTGTATACATTGTCTATTTTTTATACGATGCATCACGAGTTCTAAGAGATTTCGGAGAAATGCTTCTTACTTTTGCTTATCCCGATACGCCTTTATTTATTGCCAATGCCTTATTGATGCTGGTCATTATCTATATAACCCGAAAAGGAATTGAAGCGATAGCGAGATCAGGAGAGCTTCTGTTTATTTTTATGTATTTTCTAGCTATTGCAGGCTTCATCTTAATTATTAGCTCAGGATTAGTTGATTTTAAGAACTTGCAGCCGGTATTAAAAGAAGGAATACTTCCTGTTGCCAAAGTTGCTTTGACCGAAACGCTGTATTTTCCTTTCACAGAGGCTATTGTATTTACCATGCTTCTTCCTTATTTGAGCAATCCCAAAAAAGCGAGTGTCACCATGCTATGCGCAACGGGATTAAGCGGAATTAATCTAATTATTACGATGATCATTAACATTAGCGTGCTTGGAGTTGATCTGACGACAAGATCACAGTTCCCTCTTCTTAGTACTGTCCAAACGATCCAAGTAGCTGATTTTTTAGAGCGTCTAGATGTATTTTTTATGTTCGCTATGGTGATTGGGATTTATTTCAAAGTTAGCATCTTGTTTTATGCTTCTATAATAGGTACAGCTACTTTATTTAAAATTAAATCTCCTTCCCGTCTAGCGTATCCTTTAGGTATCATTGTGCTGTTTTTGTCGATTACAATCGCTAGTAATTTTCAAGAACACCTTTATGAAGGACTGCACGTAGCAAGATTTCTTTTGCATATGCCGCTATTTTCTATCGTACCCCTACTGCTTCTGATTATCGCCTTTTTGAAAAATAGGAAGAAGCAGCACAGATAGTATATCTCTACTAAATAGAAAAAATGGCGTTAAAATTATCGAGGTGATGTGCGTGTATATATGGTTTTATGATCATTTTGTTAATACCATCTTATTTCCGCTTACTTGTATCATGCTAGTGTGCCTGTCATTAGGACTGTATGCATACTTTAAATTAAAAAAAATGAAAAATTGATACTAGACGGCTATTTTTCTCATTCAAAATAAGAAAGATACAACAAGATAGAAAGCAACTGTTATTCCCGCTGCAATTAAAGCTGGCTTTAATTTATACTTGGCATATTCAATAACAGATAAATCTAATATTTTGGCGATGGTATTCGTATCGTCGCTTAAAGGTGAAGAAAACGCTCCAAAGGAACCGCTCGCAAACACTGCACCGATAATTAACGGCAAAGAAAGATCTGCAGAACTTGCAAGCGATACGCCAAGCGGCATTAAAATCCCCCACGTTCCCCAAGCAGATCCGATAAAGTAAGAAATAGCGGCTCCAAAGATAAACATGAACGGAGTGACAAACATTTGAGGAATCCACTTAGAATGTGCCGTCACGAAATTTGAAAAACCTAAGTCTTCTGTAACAGCGGATAATCCCCATACTACCGATAACAACAAAATAACGGACATCAAGTCATTGCCTCCTGTGATAAAACCATTAAGCAAATTCTGTAATGTAAAGCGCTGAAACAAGAAAAAAATGAGGGTAATTAACGTAGTCATAATTAAAGCTACTACCATCGCTTCTAACACGTCTGCTTTAATAAATGCTTCAAAAAAGGTGTGACTCTTACGATGTCCACTCCACCATGTTAAAAGTAAGGTAAGTGAAATCACAACAAGTAAAGGTACTAACAAATTCCAAGGCTTAGAAGGCAAATCCTTCGATACGCAAGGATGACAATCATGCCAATCTTTTTCGTCTTCTTCCTCGAGCTTCATAGGAGCCGTAGACGTTGAATGATGAAAAAAGCTGAAATAAATCCCTACTAAAATAATCACAATCGAAAAGAAATTATAAGGAATGCTTTGAATAAACAAAGAATAAGCGTCTTGTTTTATGCCTTGATGATCAATTGCCATTTGAATGATTGAGACCATATATCCTACAAATGCCGTTGCCACGGGAATTAAGACGATAACAGGAGTAGCAGTTGTTTCAATAACAAACCCTAGCTCTGCTGTCGTCATTTTCACTTTTTTCAGCAGCGCTCTCATAATGGGCGCGATCGTCACAAAACGAAAGGTGGGAGCACTGAATGTTCCAATGGTTGAAACATAGGTTAAAATAAGAGCTTTTTTTCTTGTATCAATTCTTTCTGCAGCTGTTTCCACAAAACCTTTAACTCCTCCAGCCATCTTAATCATTCCGATAAGCCCTGAAAACGCGTATAAAAAGACAACGATTTCTATATTACTTTTATTTCTAAGGGCTTGTACAACGTAGTGAAGTAACTTTTCAACACCTCCGACAATCGAATGATCAATCAAATAAGCGCCTACTAATAAGCCTAAAAACAACCCTGGCAGCACTTGTTTGGTGAAAATAGCTATTGGAATAACAATTAAAAACGGTATAATTGAAAACCAACTAGATTCCATAGGACTCTCCCCCTATCTTAAAAACCATATTAGACGTCTTCACGTATCGTTCATTAGCTTTTAATGTAACCCCAATAATATGTGTATATTCATGAAAACAATACGTATAAGCAGCACTGATTGAATAAACTATTTCTAATTAAAAACAGCATAGTAAAAATCTTTATTTCTACAACAAAAAAAGCAGTTTGCACATGCAAACTGCTTTTGAAAAGAAGCGGAAGACGAGGTTCGAACTCGCGACCCCCACCTTGGCAAGGTGGTGTTCTACCACTGAACTACTTCCGCGCAATATATAAAAGTAAAGATGCGGGTGAAGGGACTTGAACCCCCACGTCATAAGACACTAGATCCTAAGTCTAGCGCGTCTGCCAATTCCGCCACACCCGCGTGTGAATTGAAAAATAACTCCAAAATGGCAGGGGCAGTAGGAATCGAACCCACACTGACGGTTTTGGAGACCGTAGTTCTACCTTTAAACTATGCCCCTAGAAATGATTTCTTCAAAAGAACCTCGTTTATTGACGACGCTATATTATAATAAAACATATATGGAATTTCGTCAATAGGTCTTTTTATGAATCATGACTAGTACTGGCGACTTCAAAAAAAACTGTGAGGCATATCACAGCTTTTTACACTTTCCACTGCCAGTTGCAGCACCTTTTACCCTCTACCATTTATTTTTAGAAGCTTTCTGTAAAAGCCCTTTTTTAGGCAAAGTGCAGAACTATACAAAATGTCTCCAAAATCGCGTGAAGACTGAAAGAATATGGAGGAGTGCAGATTTTACAGGAGGCACGTTTTTTTGAGAATCCGTATTAAAATCCACAGGTTCCCCCTCATTTCCCACAAGCGTACTGTGAGAAATTTTAGTTTCAATAGCCCCTGTTAGCTCGGCTGCAAATTCTTCACTATCTATCATAACCATAGATTCAGTATTTAAAAATACAGAACGTGAATCTAAGTTAAAAGAACCAACTGCGCTCAAACGCTGGTCGTAAACAACGGATTTCCCATGAATGGAATAAGGCTGTTGATATTCATAAAGCTTTGAAGCCGCTTTTATGACGCGATTTTTCACTCCTAAGTATGCAGAAAAAGCCATAGCATTCGGAGTGGACGTAATAGAATTCGTTAAAATAATTCTTTGCACTTTAGATTTTACTGACTTATCTATATACTGTTCCATCTCTTTTGTTGGTACAATATAAGGACTTTGAACGACAATGGATTTTTCAGCTTGCTCGGAAAGCTTAATAAACGTTTTCCATATAAAAGGGCTTTTATTCATTCTTTGAATAGGATTTGTAATAAAAGAAATCTTTCTTGTAGGCATCGTCGATTCTCTCCATACAATATAAGGATGGACAAAGGGTTCGTTTGCTTTTTTGGCCTCTTCGTATTGATCTATTAACAATTTCTTTCCTGAAAGGCCACGAAATTGTTTAGTTTTCTTGAGCTTTGGAAAAGCTTTGCGCGTATACGGGTGGTTCCATAATTTCTCTACATACTTCTCCATTGAGAGAATGACACTATTACTTTCTTGCTTTGTATTATAAATCAGCACATCACGGTCATAGACAAAATTTTTATCCGGTTGACTGGCCAAGTATTTATCTCCAATATTTCGTCCTCCACTAATACCTAATTGGCCATCGACTACTATTATTTTATCGTGAAGACGGTTATGCCATGTCCAAGGTTTAAGAATAGTAAAGGGCTCATAGTACTTTAATTCAATATTATTGTGGAAAGCTAGAGCATAAAGAACATTTTTTCTCTTGCCTTTTAACCCATGAGAGATCCCGTCTAACAGCACTCGAATACGTATACCTCGGTCCGCAGCTTCGAATAAAGCACCCATAAGTAAATCCGACGAACGACCTTTGCCGATGGAAAAGTACGCAATATCGATTGTATGCCTCGCTTCTTGAATCATCTGCATCCGAACAAGCCCTGAAAAATAACCGTTTTCCAAAAGCATAACACGGTCTGTGGATTCTTTCTTTCCGTAAAAATTCTCAGTATTCATTACTTTTAAGTCTTTTCCCTTGTGCAAAGGGACATAAAACAGTACCACTGCAGTTACGAATACATATATGAAGTACAATACGACAATCATTATTAGTATATTTATTAGCATGTTTCCTGTCACAATCCCTTTCCATTCTTATCGTTCTGTTTTTATTAGGATTCTTACTTTTTTAACTTCTATACCTTTTAAAATAAGAATGGAACGATGGATTATTTGTTACACTACTGTTGATTTCCGTGCAAGCCTTCGCTTCCGCTCCTGCAGGGTCTCACCTATTCTGTTTTCCCTATAGGAGCCTTCGCCTTGCCCTCCAAACAACTCCTAGAAGCAATTATATACACGAAACCTACATTCACTCTGCCAATAAAAAAAAGCAGAAGTTCATTATCTTCTGCTTTTGCAATTTATACCCTATTGTGAACCTGCTCTAAGTGTAAGTAAAACAGCGGCTCTTTTATTGATTAAGGTCGTTTTCCATATCTTTTATGTCTTGCTGAAACTCAGTTAAACGCTGACGCTGTGTTTCAGAAGCATTTTCAAGCGCATTCTCGATTTGCTGAGAGGCTTCGTTCACTTCACCTATCGCTTGCTTCGCTTCATGTCCATAGGATGCATCATTTTTAGCTTCATTTGCCTGTTCATATGCATCTACTGCTTCTTTATGCCCCTGCTGTGCTGCTTGAAATGATTGTTGTTTATCTTTGTTATATGGGAATTTTTTCATCATAGTGCTCCTTTCCATTTGTTCACTCTATAGTGTGGCATTTTTCCACTTATTCATACGACGTTTCAATAGGTTGAAGCTGCGTAAATATTCCGCATAACAAATTTCTTTATTATTTAAGAGCATCCAATGATATCTTTTATCCCTTGAAATACTTTCTATATTTTACATAAATGTATAATCACTTTCTTTAGCGGACATCATACGAATAGCTTATTTGAACGTCAAAATATATTGGGGTTGACTGCATGCACTTGTTTCTTTCCTTTTTGATCATTTGTGCAGGGATTATATGGATGGAAATAAAAAGATTACCTCAACACTCTCATAAAAAAGAACGGAAAATTTTTATTGTATTCATGACAATCAGTATCATAATAGCTCTTGCAAAAATCTTTCGGCTGCCTCTACCGAACCCTTCTGATTGGGTAGAAGCAATGTTTCAACCTTTAAGTCACTTATTATTCCGTTGGATCACTTAATTCGTGTATATGGCAAAAGGATGTGCTCATTTTGCTTAATGAAATCAATATTTCGGCTGCGCAATTTCGCAAGCTAGTAACTTTATATAGCATCGGAAGCACAATTATTGTTGTGCCTGCCGCTATTACGGCTGATGCTCATCAAGACGCCTGGATTGCAGCACTTTTCGGTGTAGCATCAGGAATTGGCTTAGTTTTGCTTTTTACCTCACTAGGAAAAATGTTTCCAACGCTTACGCTGATGGAAATGAACGAAAAAATTTTAGGTAAACTGTTTGGAAAGATTGTTTCTGCTGTTTTTGTATTATCCAATTTGTTTATCAGCAGTCAAGTTCTTTACTATGTAGGGAATTTTCTCACTACACAAATTCTTCCCTACACGCCGCTTACAGCCATCCACATTGCATTTATGGGTGTGGTTATCGTAGGAGTACGCCTAGGGATAGAAGTTATTGCACGAAGTGCCGAGATTTTATTCCCTTGGTTTGTCGGATTATTCGGACTTCTGATTTTGTCTATGATTCCGCAAATTAAAATAGAGCATATTCAGCCTGTGTTCGAAATACATCCAAAAGCTTTTATTCGGGCTGTTTTAACGTTTTTAAGCATGAGTTCTTTGACTTATACGATTCTGCTTATGATTTTTCCTTCCCATACACCAGACACAAAAAAGTCCACTCAATCTTTTTATATAGGTAATATAGCCGGTGGACTAGTGATGGTTACGTTAATCTTACTCGGAATTTTAGTGCTTGGTCCTTATTACTCCCAAATCACCATGTTTCCAAGCTATGAATTAGGAAGAAGAATTGATGTAGGAAACTTTCTTCAAGGAATTGAAGTAGTCATTGCTATTTTGTGGTTTATTACTCTCTTTTTTAAGCTTTGCATTTACTTTTACGCTACTCTTTTGGGGTTTGCCAATGTATTTCATATAAAGGACTACAAGCTATTTTCTTTTCCAGTCGCACTCATCATGATTACACTTTCCCTTATTGTGTATCCAAGCGTTTCTTATCAAAAAGATTGGGATACAAAAACGTGGATTCCCTACAGCTTACTTGTAGGCATCTTATATCCGCTTTTCCTTTTAATTGCAGGATTTATTCAAAACAAAAAGCAGCATTCTTCTAACAGCGACTAAAAAATCAAAAACCTTTAATAGAGAATGCACCTTCAGTATAAGTAGTTATTTTTCTGGAAAATATAACATTAATTATTCATGTTTAGGAGCTAGTCTATGCTAGGGGTATTGGGGTTACTTATTGTTTGCACGCTCGTCATTTGGTTTGAAGTACCTAACTTACGGCAAAAAAAAGCGAAGAAAGAATTATGGCTATTCTACACAGTTCTTGCAATTGGAACGTCCGTAAGCATCTGTAAAGCACTGGGTTTGTATGTTCCAAATCCTTCTGATTTATCAGCTGCTATCTTTAGACCAATCAGCATATTTTTACTTCATTTATTATCTTAATACGTAAGACGAGGAAGTGAATACCGTGAAACCTGTAGTTAAAATTTCAACGATTCAATTTCGTATGCTCGTCATGCTTTATACAATTGGAAGCACAATTGTTATTGCTCCAGCGGCTATGACTGTTGATTCTAAGCAAACTGCTTGGATTCCGGCTATTCTCGGAGTAGCATGCGGATTTGTATTAGTGAAAGTATATATAGCTCTCGGACTTTTATTTAAAGATAAAAATCTGGTAGAAATCAATGATGTAGTATTTGGAAAATATCTAGGAAAAGGTGTATCTTGTTTATTTGTCCTATCTACTGTCATAACGTGCAGCCGCATTGTATACTACGTCGGGAGTTTTTTAAATACCCATATTATGATGGAAACGCCGCTGCTTGCTATTCATATTATTTTTATGCTTGTGGTTGTGTTCGGGGCAAGACTCGGGCTAGAAACAATTGCACGCTGCTGTGAAATCTTTTTCCCGTGGTTTGTTGGCCTTCTCGGAATTTTTATTTTTTCACTAACTCCTCAAATGAAACTTGAAAATCTTATGCCTTTAATGGACATTCACTTAAAACCACTGACTCATTCGGTTCTTATCTTTCTTAGCATTACTTATTTTACTTTTGCTCCTTTGATGATGATTTTCCCCCTTCATTTAAGAAAACCTGAAAAAGGAGCTAAAGCTTTAATGAGCGGCAGCCTGCTAGGTGGATTTATTATGGTAATTGTTATTTTTTCTTGTATAATCGTTATTGGTTCTTATCATTCTTCAACTACCATGTTTCCCGTATATGAAATGGCTAAGCGAATTGAGGTGGGAAATTTTTTGCAAGGAATCGAGGTAATTATTGCCATTATATGGTTTCTTACTCTTTTCTTTAAAGTTTCTCTTTATTTTCATGCTTCCATCGCTGGACTTTGTCATATTTTTAACATCAATGAAACTCGATTTCTAACGTTACCGATGGGATTAATTGTTACGACTTTTTCCATTATTGTGTACCCAACCATTACCTATCAAAAAACATGGTTAGCCGAAACGTGGATTCCCTATAGTTTTTTGATGGGAGCTTTATATCCTTTTATTCTTCTTATCATAGGATGGATTCGTTTTAAACCAGCTAAAATAAAAATAAAAAAGATAATAAAATCTACATAAAAAAAGCAGGTAGTCACCTGCTTTTTTATGCTTGAAGCGCTTGAAGCCCTGCTTGGTTTAAGAAATGCCAAGGCTTATTAAAGTGGGGTTGAAAGAAAAAGTCCATAAAACCAAGCTCATCGATCGTCATTTCCTGCTGTACGCATACAGACAATGTATTAATTGCTTGAGTAGCATCAATTTTAGAAATAACCTGTGCACCTACAATTCGTCTCGTTTCTTCTTCATATACTACTTTTAACGTAATATTTTCGTACGTTGGCATGAATTCTGGTCGGTTATTTTCTGATATTGTGATACTTTTCACATTCATATCAAAAAGAGAAGCCGCTGTTTCAGTTATGCCGGTAGATGCAACATTGTAATCATAAATATGCAAGCCTGATGTTCCTTGTGTTCCCATATACTTGATCGTCGGTTTAACAAGGTTTTGAGCAACTAATGTTCCCATTCTAACCGCATTTGTAGCAAGCGGAATATAGGCATGTTTCTTAATCGGATTGTAGTAAATCGCACAGCTATCTCCGGCCGCAAATATATCTTTTTTGCTTGTTTGCATATATTCATCAACCACAATTGCGCCGTTTGGAAGCATGTCTACCTGCCCTTTTACTAAGTCTGTGTTTGGACGAAAGCCAACACACAAAATAACAAGATCCGCTTCATATTCACCTGCAGTTGTCACTACTTTTTCAACAGATCCATCGCTGCCTGCAAATTTAGTAACCGCTTGGTTTAATGCTAATGTAACTCCCCGCTTTTTAAATTCCGTTTCCATCAAGCTTGTAAACTCTGGATCAAGATATTTATTTAAAATACGATCAGCACTATCAATGAACGTGACTTCTTTTCCATATACTTCAAAGGCTTCTACTAATTCTGCACCAATATAACCCGCACCAATTACGGCGATTTTTTTTGCTTGTTTTGCTTTTTCGATAATGTGATTAGCATGCTGATAGTTTTTACAAAGCACAACATTATTTAAATCGATGCCTTCAAGGTTTGGAATAATCGGCCATGATCCAGTCGTCATCACTAATTTATCAAATGTATCTTCAAATTCTTCGTTTGTTTCTAAGTTTCGCACCGCTATTTTTTTGTCTTCTGTATCAATATTCGTCACTTCATGTTTCATTTTCATATTTACACCCATCTCTTGCAATTCAGACGGTGAAGAGTAAAATAAACCATTTGCATCTTTTACGACCCCGCCTACATAGAGCGCAATTCCACAAGACAAAAATGAAACATTATCATTTCGCTCATAAACTGTAATTTTAGCTTCTGGATAAAGTTCTGCCATATTTTTCACTGCTGCTGTTCCTGCATGTGTACACCCTACTACTGCAATTTTCATAGATGATATCCCCCTTAGGATTATAGAAAATATAATTTGTGAAGTTTTTCACATATATTGTGAAATGTTTCACATATCTTTTACAATTCTTATTATACAAACATGTTTGTTCTTTTTCAAGAGATATGTGAAAAAAATCACATACTTTTTTAAAAAAATATGTTACAGAGTTCTTTAAATAGCATTGAAGCTTGATATGATGCACTTTTTTTGTTGATGCGCTGCTGATGAACAATTTCATCAGCTTGTTTTTTCACGTAGAAACTCACTATCCAATGCACTCTCTAACAAAAAAAATAAACCGGATAAAATAATCATCGCTAAAATAGATACACGGATTCCGCTTATAAGCAAGTCTGCTATATAAACCGATAGAAAAGTAAAAAATATGTCCACAAAAGCTGCAGATGCTACAAATAATACTCTGTTCATCCTAGCATTCTTCATTAAAAAAATAAGCGCCTTTGAAAAAAGCTCTGTGATAGAGCCAAACACAAAAATAAAAAATAGAAATAAACATATGGCCCAGTAAGAGTCATACTCCACTCCCATCACTCTAAGGAAGCCTATAAAACCAAAAAAGTAGCTTCCCATTAAGATAGCTAAAATGATTAGTACCATCGCTCCTGCTATAAAGAACGCAATTAAAAGATCCATTCCCTTGCTTTTTCTTTTCATTGTTCCATGCCACCTTACTTATGATTCAATCCGTATTATACCAAAAAGAGGACGAGACATAACGAAACGAATCCATTCTAAAAACAAACAACTAGTACACATGAGCGGAGTCACTTTGGACACCGCCGTTGACTTCCGTGAAAGACTTCCCCTTGTCCTCCAATCAACTGCTAGAAAGACCTACACACGAAACCTACATTTACCACAACAAAAAAAACGAACCACGAATCAAACATCTTGATCAATGGTTCGTTTTTCACTTTGTCTAAAATCTTTTTGTCCTAGTCTCTTTTCTACTTTACTTATCTTTTTTATCTTGAAGAGCTTGTTTTAAAGCATCTCCCAAGCTTGAACCAAATGCTCCGTCATCGTTGTATTTGTTAAGAAGCTTTCGTTCTTCTCGTTTTGAAATCTTTTTCTTTTTGTCCTCGGCTTTTTCAACTACTTGACATGAACGGCATTGGAAATACGTACCTGCTTTTCCTGAATGAATTTCCATTCGTTTATGACACTGCGGACAGCGTCGGTTCGATAGTTTAGGGTCTTTTGCGCGTCTATAGCTGCACTCAAGGCTTGAACAAACGAGCACTCTTCCTTGCTTTGTTTTCTTTTCTTTTAAGAACGAACCGCATTCCGGACATTTAGAGCCCGTTAAATTATGAGGTTTGTACGTTTGATTACTTGTTTTTACTTGCTTGACAAGCTTTTCTGTTTGTTCGCGAATATTCGTTAAAAACTCTTTTGCATTTCCTTTTCCTTTAGCAATTGCCTCTAAGTCACGTTCCCATTTAGCCGTAAGCTCAGGAGACTTTAACTCGTCTGCTACTAAGTCAATCAGCTGCTTTCCTTTTTTTGTTGCGTGCAGACGGTTATTTTGGCGATCAATGGATTCGTTTTGCAAAAGTTTTTCAATAATATCTGCGCGTGTTGCCGGCGTACCTAAGTTGTGTTTTTCCATTTGTCCAAGAAGATCGGCTTCTGTATAGCGCTGCGGCGGCTCTGTAAATGCACTTTTCATCGTTGCATTTTGAATGAGCAGCTTGCTGCCTTCTTTCATATCAGGCAGCTTCACCGTTGCTTCTGAGTCTCCACCAGAAACTTTTTTGAAGCCTGCATTCACAACTTGCTTTCCGCTCGCTACCAACAGTTCCCCGTTTACTTCAAGCTCTGCTTTAACCACTTCATACTCATATGCAGGATAAAACAATGAAATAAATCGCTTTGCAATTAAGTCATACAGCTTTCGTTCATCAGCTGATAAGTCCTGTAAAAACACAGGCTGATCCGTTACGATAATCGCATGGTGATCACTTACTTTTTCATTATTAACCACTCGCTTTGGCAGCTGTGCATTTTTAAAAATTGGACGAACTTCTTCTTTATATACAGCAGAGATGCTTTCCAAGCGCTCTTTCATAGTGGAAACCATATCTGTTGTTAAATAACGAGAATCTGTACGTGGATACGTGACTAACTTATGCTGTTCATATAACTTTTGAAGTACATTCAATGTCTTCTTAGCAGAGAAGTTAAAGCGTTTGTTAGCGTCGCGCTGCAGTTCATTTAAGTCATAAGGAAGCGGCTGCGCTTCTTTATGCATTTTACGCTTGATTGTTTTCACAACTGCTTCACCTGATAATTTTGAGTGCAGCTCTTTTGCACGTTTTTCATCAAAAATGCGCTTTTCATTGCCCTTTTGCCAAGCTGCTTCAAACGACGAAAACTGAGCTGTAAGCGTCCAATATTCACTAGGTTTGAACGTGTTAATTACTTGTTCACGCTCAATTATCATCGCAAGCGTCGGTGTTTGTACACGTCCTGCTGATAATGGTTCTTCGTATTTAGTCGTTAACGCTCTCGTTACGTTTAAACCGATAAGCCAATCGGCTTCTGAACGGCAAACTGCTGAATCATACAAACGATTAAACTCTTTTCCTGGTTTTAGCTGTTTAAACCCGTCACGAATCGCTTTGTCCGTTTGAGACGAAATCCAAAGACGTTTAAACGGCTTGTTCCAGCGTACCTTTTCCATAATCCAGCGTGCTACAAGCTCTCCTTCACGCCCTGCATCAGTCGCAATAATTAACTCGCCAATATCCTTTCTTTTTGCTAGATCGGATACTGTACGAAACTGAGAGCTTACTTTACGAATTACTTTTAGTTTCATTTTCTCAGGCATAATTGGCAGATCTTCTAATCGCCATGTTTTATATTGGTTATCATAATCCTCTGGTGTTTGTAATTCAACTAAATGGCCGAGTGCCCATGTTACGACATACTTTGGCCCTTCAATATACCCTTTTTTTGTTTGTGTGCTGCCAAGCACGCGCGCAAGATCACGTGCTACACTTGGCTTTTCTGCTAATACAAGTGATTTCATTTTATGTATACCTCCAATTCACTTGTTCCATTATACATGATTGTATACTTTTTGTACGACTTCAAGATTAAGTTTACATAATCATATTATAATAAATAAAGCTGAAGAATTTCTCTTCAGCTTCTAGCTACTTCTTTTTATAAAATAGTCGCGAGATAATTAAACCGATAGCTCCTAAAACGATAAATAACAAGGCTCGTATAGCCATTGGGATAAAAGGTAAATCATATAAAACGAGTTTAAAAAGTGTTAAGAACAAAATGCCCACGCCGACATATGTTGCTGTTTTAAAATTTCGAAGTGATCCTATTACGAATGCAGCAATGGACAAGCATAGCCAAACGGCCGTCATAATAAGCGTTTGTGTATTAGCGGAAAGATCATTGGTGCCAGCGACCGTCACTTCCGTTGCAAAAATTAAAGAAAGAATAGAAAAAACAATACTTCCTCCAATTTTGAATGTATCGTGCTCATCTTTTTCTGTTTTTTGAATACTGATCCATACAAATACTAGAATAGAAGCTAACACAACAACCCAGTTTAATGTCGGAAGAGACAGCACTTGTTCGATTGGTGTAACTAAGATATACGTGGCACTCAGTATATAAATCGTATAAGAAAACAGTTGATGAAGTAAATTTTTATACGTCATGGCGATATAGTAAACAGCAAGTCCTTGAATCACATATAAAATGACTCCTTCTCTTAAATCGACGAGCTGATGAATAAAAAACGCTACTGCAACAATTAAATAGGTAATAAAAAATTCAAATTTCTCTTTAGAACTTCTTACTGTGTAAACACCTAATGCGTAAATAATAACTAGCGCAAGCAGCACCATGGTGGTCATGCCATCGTCAAAAACGGCAAGCAGCCAGCCGTACGTAACTGCTAAACTCGATAGAAGGGTAAACGCATATACTTGGAGTACGGATTGTGATAGAAAAAAGCTAGAAATTAAGCATAAATGCTGAATCAGAATCGCCATACCTAATAACGCTTTTACACCATTATCACCAACAAACGAGTAATAAATGAGTAGCGTAAGATTTAATAGTACCGCGGAAAGAACATATAAAATTGAATATTTTTGTTTGATTGCCACATATAAAAAGGCAATATACAGAAGCGTTTCATAGCCAATGAAAACCAGAGCATTAGGCGAATTACTTTCAATAAGAAAAGGAACTAGTACGCCTCCAACCGCGCTAATAATCCCTAATGCCTGTGAACGATAAAAGACTGTCGCGATCATCCCTAAGATAATCCAGCTCGTATTTAGTATAAAAGCAAGCGTTGGTCCTGCTAAATGATATAGGCTATGCATTGCAAACGTCGTTAACATGAGAATAGGAATAGCTCCTCCTACAAGTACTTGCCCGAGCACCAGCCTACCCTTTTTGATTTGGAAATGACCTGTTACAGCAAAACCTATTGAAACAACGAAACCGTGAACAACTTTTGCTTTTTCATTCATTAATCCATAGTCAGAGGCTGCTTTAAATCCCCATAGCACGCCAATAATAAATACGAAAATAAAAATTCTCGGCAGCCATGTTTGAAAAAGGACTTTTTCCCAATCAACAGGCTCTTCTATTGCCTGTGAGCTTTTAGCTGCTGTTTGAGCAGGACGTTTAGTCGTCTCCTGACGCAGCTTGGGAGGAGCGTGAACTGCTGGTCTTGGAGAATTTGTTTTATATACAAGCGACTTTAGCTTGGCTACGTCTTCTTCTAAACTGCTTATTTTTCGTTCAAGCTCTTCTATTCTTTCGTTTTCCATATTTCCTCACCCTTTCTCTTTAAAGTATTTGTGATTTTTATATGTATACCTTACAGCACTTAACTATTATACCATTAAAAGGAATATTACTTAGAAACATTCTATTTTTAGCAAAAAAAAAATACAGCGCCCTTTTCAAAAGAAAAGTTCGTTGTATAGGATGTGCTGCCTTTTTTATGTCACTTTCTCGCTGTATGTACTATGAAATCCCGCTTCGATGTGGGCTACTTGAAAGCTATGATGACCAATTAAATATTTAACAATATCCACACGGTCAATTTTACCTGGCTTATTGTTCATTGCTTCTCGCACCATAGATTGAAATGTTTCTTTGCAAAACTTCTTTTCATGAAGCAGAATCGTTTCACAATACTCTTCATGGTCTCCCTCTGAAATACGATAATAATGCATTTCTTTCACCCCTTTTTAATGTTATACCTATTACATACCCCAAATATTGCTATTTTAACAAATTAATTTTATTATTCTTTATTTTTCCATTTATATATAATTTACAGCGCAACGTTTCGAAACTCATCGTTATAAATGCTAATTTGAAGACGCTGAGAAAAACGTTCTTCTTCAATGTAGGTCTCAGGCATTAATCCAACAGGATATACCCTCGGGTTTTCGCCGCTTCCTAATATGTATACATACATCTTTCCTTCGCTTGTATATCGAACTTTCGTCGAAATACCTCCTTGCCCTTGAAGAGGCGCATAAACCGCTCTTACATTATCTCTAATTTCTTGTACAAATCCATGTAGTTCAACATCCGAATCGTAATAGTGGTTTGCTTCATACAAGCCGTAAATACGAGACTTATCGATATCACATAATATGTTCCAAAATTCAGATAAATCTTCTTGGAACAACACTTGAATAAAATTTCGTGCAGCTTCTTGCTGTTCTTTTGTTAATTCTTTTGTTAGCGCAAACTCTTCATTTTTTAACATCTCAGTCACCTCCCTTATGTATGTAATACGACAAGAGATACAAATAACCTCTTTTTTCAGCTTATTAGCAACCAATTTATTTTTCACATTAAAAATTGAAAAGCTATCTCGACTAAGATGTCAAAATAACTCTTCAATTACTGTAGAATAATTACGTAAAATACTCGATTTTCGCATTTGGAAAATACTGATCAATGTAATATTCCAACGTCTCTCTTAATTCTTGTTCTTCATCTTTTGCGTATACATACTTTCCAATCCCGTAACGCCCCCATTTGTAGCGGCGCTCTTCTTCATTCATCTCAAGCTTTGTTTTCGGATAGTTTTTCTCAATCACCCGTTTGGCCGGCTTGGTAAAGCGATGCTGAATCATTTCAAATGTAATATCATCTCTTGACTCTTCAGGTATAGAAGCATCAAGCTTTTCAAACAGCTGACGGTATCCCTCTTGCCAACCTTCATGAATGTAAATAGGCGCCACAATAAAGCCAAGTGGATATCCGGCTTTTGCAACTTTATTAGCAGCTTCAATCCGATAATCAAGAGGAGATGTACCAGGTTCAAAGTTTTTTATAACATAATCTGCGTTTATGCTAAAGCGAAAGCGCGTGCGACCATTATGTTTAGCATCCAATAAATGATCCACGTGATGAAACTTAGTCACAAAGCGCAGTTGACCTAGTTCACTTTCCCCAAAATATTCAATCGCGCGCTTTAATGAATGTGTTAAATGATCAATTCCTACGATATCAGATGTACAAGCCGCTTCAAATCGCGTTATTTGAGGGGCTCTTTCCTGCATATATTGCTCTGCTTGACCTAATATTTCTTCCACATTCACGTACGTGCGAATATATGGTTTGCTTCCCATTGTTGTCTGCAAATAACAATAGTGACAGTGCCCCATACACCCTGTTGCAAAAGGTATTGCATATTCAGCTGACGGTTTAGATGTATCAAATTTCAAGGTTTTACGCACACCAACTACTAAAGTAGACTTGGCATTGCGGTATTTTTGCAAATCATTTTTTCCCGGTATATTACGCACTTGATTATGAGAAGTTGTTTGACGAATCTCAATTCCCATCTTCTCAAATTTTTCTTTTAATTGAACACCAAGCGGGTACTCCATTGCCCCTGGCTCAATGTATACTAATTGAGGTACAAAAGGTTTTATCATCATGTACACTTCCTTTTTTCTAATACTAATAGCGTTTGAAAAATAAAAAGACTCTATCCGTGGTAATTATTTTTTAGATCAAAAAAGACTCTCTATTTAAGAGAGCCTTTCGTCAATCATATTGTTCATAATCAAATATCTTGTTATACATGTTCTCTGCTGCTTCATACGTTGAATACACAGCATCATCTTCAGCTAACAAATGATAAGACTCATGCAGAAACAGCGCTTTTTCACCTTTATTTTCAGGATGTTCAACAATTTCAGCTTGATTAATATTGGCAACGTTTGCCGTATGAGGATTTCGGTAAATAACAAATACTTGATCTCCTACTTGATATTCTTTTTTCTCCACGATCATCATCCTTTTCTTCTTTCTTTACTCGTATGATGTCCGCTTTTACTCATTTTATCCGATAAAAACACGTGGTGAGATCATCAAGAATTTATACGCTTTTACGCTCAATAAACCGAAAAGGAAGCTCAATTTTTTGAGGATCCTTGCTCCTGACTAGTTTAAAAAGCGTTTCGCCCATTTCTTTGAGAGGAAGTTCGATCGTTGTGATTTGTAAATAAGAAGAAAGCGGATGATTATCAAAACCAATAATAGCTAAATCGCCTGGAACTGATATACCCGCTTGTTCGCACTGAGCTTTTATACCAATAGCGACTTGATCGTTTGTTACTAAAAGCGCCTGAGGCCGATTTTTCATCTGCACCAATTTTCCCACCACTTTTTCACCATCTGTCACGTTCAAACAGCCTTGAAACACCCATTCCGGATGATAAGGCTCATTTATTCTTTCTACATATTCTTTGTATGCTTGCTGCCTCTGTTGACTATTTGTACCCGTCATTCTTCCAATACAGTAGCCAATATCCGTATATCCTTTTTCTTTTAAATACATGAGCGCTTTCTTAAAAGCTGCATAATGATCAACGTATACGGAGCGAATAGAACGATTTTGTACGTTTTCGCACACGGCTATCGGCCCGTACTGCTGATAATATTCAATCGTGCTCCAGCTGCCTGCTCTAGAACAAATAATCACTCCATCAACCTGCTTTGTTTTTAGCATATGAAGCGCTTCTTCTTCTTTTTTTACATCATAGTTCGTCTGACAAATAACAAGCTGATACTGCTTTTCTAACGCTTGAGAGGCCACTCCTTCTAAAAGCAGACTGAAATAAGGATGATTAATAAAAGGCAAGACGACGGCAATCATATTTGTTTTCCCTTTTGATAAGTGAACGGCATTAATGTTTTGTTCGTAATTAAGTTCTTGAATTACTTCTTCTACCAGACGGCGCTTTTCTTCTTTTACATACGGATGATGATTTAAAACCCGTGACACGGTCGAAACAGATACACCAGCTTTTTTTGCGATATCTCGGATATTTGTCATGTTTTCACCTTTTTCTCTTGCGCTGAAACGCGTTTCATACTTTATTCTCATTATAAAGTGAAACAGCAATAAGCTAAACCCGTTACAATCATGTTTTTATTCACTTATACAAGGAGGTCATATCATGGGTATTTTATTATTCATTTTATTATGCGGAATTGAAATCGGAGGAGCGGCTTATGCACTTAAACAAAATGAGACACTTTGGAAGGAGCTAGATGAAAAAAAGCCGACTGATTTTTTCAAACAGTAAAAAACCCTTAAAAAGAATGTTCTTTTTAAGGGTTTGATATTACGCAGCTTCTTTAGATGATTTTGATTTTTTATTTAAACGAGGAAAGCCAATTACAATCGCAATGATACCGCAAACCGCTGTTAACATTGGATAGAATGTAAATGGAATAATCTCAACCGGTGAAACTTTAGCAAATCCTGCTGCGAGAAGCATTTGTGCACCGTAAGGGATAAGCCCTTGAACGCTGCATGAAAACAAGTCGAGCAGACTGGCTGATTTACGATTATCAATTGAATACTTATCAGAGATTTCTTTCGCTAACGGACCTGCTGTAATAATTGAAATCGTGTTATTAGCCGTGGCTAAATTGGTTAAACTTACTAATCCAGCGATACTGAATTCTCCGCCTTTTTTTGTTTGAATGCGTCGTGTTAATAGGTTCAATAAGAACTGAATACCGCCGTTATAGCGAATGAGTTCAACCATTCCGCCAATTAAAAGAGATAAAATAATTAATTCCGACATTCCGCCAATACCTTCTGTCACAGTTTTAGCAAGAGAAGAAAGCGTGTAGCTTCCGTCAGCTAATCCAATCACGCCGGCTAATACAATTCCTCCGGTTAAAATGCTTAATACGTTTGCACCAAATATGGCAGCAACGAGTACGCCGACATAAGGCAAGATTTTAAACCAGCTAAAATCTTTAATTTCTACTGATGACGTATTGCCTAGCGTCATTACAAGTAATAAAATCACTGTAACAATCGCTGCAGGAAGGACAATAAAAAAGTTTACTTTTAATTTATCTGACATATTTGTTTTTTGCGTACGAACTGCCGCAATGGTCGTATCAGAGATTACGGATAAATTATCTCCAAACATTGCACCACCAACAACAGCAGCAATTGCCAATGTAATGGATACATGCGCCTGCTCACTGATTCCTACAGCGATAGGCCCTAACGCAGCGATCGTTCCCATTGACGTTCCCATCGAAATTGAAATGAATGCGCCAATAACAAAGATTCCGACTACCACTAAGCTTTGCGGAAGTACAGAAAGCGCTAAGTTTACCGTTGAATCAACAGCTCCCATGCCTTTAGCAACTTGAGAAAAAGCACCTGCCAAAATAAAAATAAGTACCATAATAATGATATCAGGATGCCCTGCTCCTTTAGCAAAGCGTTCCACTTTTACATTAAGTGAATCTTTGCGGTTCATAGCCAGCGCCACAATGGCTGCAATGATAATGGCTACTAATACAGGCAGCTTATAAAAATCTCCCGTTATAATTCCTGATCCGACAAACAGGACTAAAAAGACGCCCAGCGGTAACAGCGCCCAGCCGTTTCCTTTTTGTTGTTCCATTCTTAACACCTCTTGTTTACGTAATAAAAAAAGACCTCTTCTTATTGATAAGAAGAGGTCTCTTATTTGTATCATAAGATTACCCTTCTCATCTTCCAAACGAAACATCGTCTGCTGGATTTGGCACCGCACTGCGTACAGCCAGTTGCCGAGACATCGTAGGGCCAGTCCCTCCGTCTCTCTTGATAAGAAGTTTATAGTTGTTTTAAAAATAGTCTTTCACTACTGTAATCTCTTTTTATTTAATTGTCAAATGCTATTTTAGAAAAATATATAGTGTGAAAATTCTCACATCAGTTAGCTACGTCACGTTTTAAAAACGCCACCCATGCTACGCCCATAAAGAAGACAAAGTGTGCAACTAAGATGAAGATTGAAAATGGAAGTGTCATTCCGTCAAACATCGTCTTCATTCCGTCCATATACTGAAGAAAGTCCGTGTTGGCAAATAATAGAAATTTACCCCACCATAAACCTAGCTCTGATACTAGTGCAGTTACCGCTTTAGCCCCGATACTTACGACAATAGCTAGACTTGAAGCAAGCGCGCTGTTTCTAAATAAAGACGACAGCATGAATGCGAACGTCATCATCATAAACGTTTCCATATACGCGCTGTCATACGTAAGCGTAATGTTTTTAAGCAGCTGCGCATCTCCTTCTAGACTGGCAAATCCAAAGAACAATGCTCCCCATACAAACGAAAAAAGCAAATAACTCAGCAAGTAATACAAGCTAATTAAAACGAGCGTTATGTACTTGGACGTTAAAATCGTTGAACGTCTAGCAGGGCGAATTAAAAGAAGCTTAATGGTACCCGCTTCAAACTCTTTTGCAACCATTGATCCTCCAACAGCAAGCGCGAAAAATTGAACGAGGATCAGCATGCCTGCACTAAATGACAGGAAATTCAATATGTTGTCTTCCGTTCCTGCGCTGTTTGCTACTTTCTTCATTAAAAGAGCCATACAAAGAGTTAAGATGCCGATTGTAATAAACGTGACTTTTGTACTTCTTTTGTAAAACCATTTCATATGTTCATTTTGAATTAACTTAAGCATGGTGCTCTCCCTCCGTAACGGACATAAACGAATCTTCAAGCGTCTCATAAACAGGAGTGATTCGGTAGACTAAAATATCGCTGTCCACTAATTTTCTATTCACAGCTGGAATTTGTTCTTTCATAATCACTACATCAATACTATCGGATTTTATTGTTACTTGGAATTCTTGAGATAAAAGATCCGCTGCTTGTTGCACGTCAGATACTTCAAATTCTACATACATCCCTTGATCTCGACGATTTGGAGATAGATCTTGAACAGCTTTTAACTCGCCGTTTTGAATAATACCAACGCGGTCACATAATGCTTCCACTTCTTTTAATAAGTGGCTCGCGATTAAAATTGAAATACCTTCTTGCCTGCAGAGGGTTTGTAAATATGTACGAAATTCTCTCATTCCCGCTGGGTCTAGACCATTTGTTGGTTCGTCTAGTAAAAGCAATGCAGGCTTATGTAAAATAGCTTGAGCTACTCCTAAACGCTGTCTCATCCCAAGGGAATACGTCTTCACTTTTGCATGAATGCTGTTTTCAAGCTTTACTAGCGCAATCACTTCATCCAAGCGTTCTACTGTGATCCCTTCATGCATATTCGCAAAGTGTTTTAAATTTTGATAGCCCGTCAGATAATCATAAAACTCAGGATTTTCAATAATCGCTCCAATTGATTTCATAGCTGATGTAAACTGTTCTTTTAAAGGAAAACCATTGACGGTAATTGTTCCCTTTGTTTCTTTAATGAGTCCTACGACGGTACGAATGAGCGTTGTTTTTCCAGATCCGTTCGGACCAAGCAATCCGAAAATCTCACCGCGCTCAACCGATAAGGATACATCATGCAAAATGGTTTTCTTCCCAATTACTTTACTGACATAATCTACTTGTAGCACTGTTTCTGTCATCATGTACATCCTTTCTTTAATTAGCAATACGCCTTCTATTGTTTCTCTTTTTTAACTATTTGTCTACTATAACCTTATTTTTGGAAAAGTAGCCCATTCAAATCATTCGTATTATCCGCTTACATTTGATAAAATAAAACAAATCTTAGTTAGAGGAGGACTTCTACATAATGAACTTAACCGTATACCTTGCCGGGCAAATTCACAATAACTGGCGAGACGAAATTAAAAACCAAGCAGAACAATTAAACCTTCCCCTTACCTTTGTCGGTCCCATGACAGACCATGACCGCTCCGACAACATTGGAGAAGAAATTTTAGGAAAACAGCCTAATGCTGTCTTAAAAGATGAAGCTGCTTCTCAAATTAATAATTTACGCACGCAGGTGCTCCTTAAAAAATCTGATGTGGTCATTGCTTTATTTGGTGAATAATACAAACAGTGGAACAGCGCAATGGATGCGGCGACAGCCATCGCATTAGATAAACCGCTAATTTTGGTTCGCCCTGAAAAACTGCACCACCCGCTTAAAGAACTGTCAAACAAAGCCCAAGTTGTAGTCGAAACGCCAGAACAGGCTCTTCAAGCACTAGCTTATATTTTTGAATAACAACAAATAAGAGCTGTCGAAAACCGGCAGCTCTTATTTGTTGTTTGTTGAAGGCTCTGTACGAAGCATACGATGAGTATTTCGTGGGAAGTTCCGAGATTATTATTTTTTTAGGTTTTTTTCATTTTTGACATAACGATAAGCAAAGTTACAGTCGGGTGCTTACTTTTTTGACCCGGATGCTCCATAATCTTTAATCGTTAACTTCACATCATAGTTAATTGGCACTTCACTAAATGTTTGATCCCAATTTCCTTTGACCCTCATCCATGTTCTAGGCTGCTTAATTCTCAATTGATTTCCGAAACCTGCAACATCAACTTTATATTTTGTTTGCATTTTTTCTAGTACGTTTCTTACCAGGTACTTTACTTTTTTTTCTGAAGTTTTTTGCGCATTCTGTAAAAATTGATTATTAAAAGAGCTCCCTGAGGTCATCCAACTTTCAGATAGCCTTCCCACTGATTCAATGTGTACATCAAAAGAGATATTATCTCCTTTAACATGGGGTTGAATGTGACTTTTCATAGACTCTATTTCATATACAATCAGCTGACCGGTCTTTTTATCAAAGCTTTTTACTAGCCCGCCTTTCCCTTTCCCAGTAATCCAAGCCAAACCATCTAGTTCTTCTTCATTCAAAAAACCAATCATTTTGCTTGTTTCCCCTTTAATTATACCAGCACCCGCAAATTTGATTTCTCCATTTGCTGATAATACATTTTGCAACAGAAAACTAGATCCAGTTTGAATCTTGCTTGCTAATTTAATAAGCGGCATGGGCGGTAAAACCCGCGTTGTTCGATACGTATTGTCTATCATTCCATACAGGTGAAAAGCTGGGATCTCTCCTGCTGTTTTTGATTCTAACGTGTCGCTAGCTCTTCCTTTACTAATAAACACAAGGCAACTAGGTCTAAAATCATTGTCCCGAAGAGTTTGGTCCACTAATTGCTCTAAACTATACGCTCGTGCAAGGGCCTCACTGATAACCATTACTTTCATATGAGGACTAGTTAAAGGAGTGTCACTTCTTAAAGATAATTCACGAAGCATTTGAAAAGGAGAATCTCCTGTTTCCGAAATATTTACGTAAGATTTCTGCTGCGGTCCTCCTTGTTTAGTGGTTGAACTTGCGACTTGAGGAGTGATAAGTTGATAAGTTGACGTAATCAGGTTCTTTTTAGTATACCCTTCTCCTTGTTCATCAAATTCTTTTTCAGCTATGGACTCCTTACCTTTATCATAGGCCACACCCACTCCAAAACTTTGCTCTTCAATTTCATGACTGCTCCAGCAGCCTGCCAGAGGAAAGAGCAAAAAAACAGAAAACAAAACCAATAGGTACTGGAAATGGTTAAAGGTTTGTTTCATATTTTACTCCCTTTACTTTTGAAATAATGAGAAGAAGCAGCGGCAAAAAGCCAAATAAAACTAAGGCGATATTGCCAATCATATCTCCCAATTTAAATACATCATTAATATTTTTAGGAATCATGGAAATAAGATATATGACCGGAAGCAAACCATACATAAATGGATGAATGTTTTTTTTGAAAAGCTGAGACAGTCCTAATGAAGCGGCGTAATGGTTAATAGTAAAAGAAGCAAACATCTGCATGATCCATACAACTAGAAGCAAGGAATCAAATCGTTCAAAAATCAAGCCTGTCAGCTCAAAACTCCTTATTAAATCAAGCGTTGGCCATGTTCTTATTACTACTCCATCAATCGATAACGCTCCAATCACCATTACAACAGTAATCACATAAATAAATATAGGAATAGTAATTCCAACTAGCACAGCTTTTCCTGCTTTGTGCGGTTCTTTCATAAAAGCTAAAATGATTAACATGATTTCAGGACCGGTGAATGCAAGAGCAGTTGTTTTTACCCCTTTTAGTACAGGAAGGACTCCTGATCCAAGTACGGGGCGCAGATTATCTATTTCAAATATTTTCATACTCATAAAAGCTACCAGTAAAAAAAGAATAACGGTAATAGGGAATATAATTTCAAACAGTCGAGCGATCGGATTAATGCCCCCTCTAATTAAATAGAGGCTTATCCACATAAATGGCATAATAATAGCCCACGTCGGCGTTCCTTCCAGCAAGAGATATCCGGTTACTTCTGCCAATGAACGGGCGTGAAAACCACCAAGCAGTAAAAAATAACCTATCATAAGTAAGCTAATTAACTTACTCAACCATTTCCCTGTAATTTCTTTACTGTATTGATAAAACGTCTTTCCAGGGAATTTCCGGCTTAACTTCACCATGATTATCGCTGCTATCATGGTGACTATTCCTCCTAGAATAACAGTTAACCACACATCTGGTGTTTTCACTTGTTCCGCAGCTGTTCGAGGCAACGTCAGAATACCAGTTCCAAGTATAAAATTGATGACAATAATAGCTGTTTGTGGCGTCGTAATACGATCTTTTGAATTTATCATTACCTCTGATTCACTTCCTTTTATCATAAGCTGCTATCCTTTTCGTAGAGAATCTTTGGTGTGCATCATCTTTGGACGTCTTTTCATCATCATAAGAGGCATACGGACCATCAAGTCTTTCCATTCACTTAAACGATAGGGTACCGCTGGACTCATGTAAGATACGCCAAAACTTTTTAGTTTCACCAAATGACTGGTCATAAAAAGGAAAAATAAAACGACGCCGTATAATCCAAGTATGGCAGCACATAGCATAGCTATGAAGCGAAGAATACGCAATGAAATCCCGACGCTATATTGCGGAATAGCAAACGATGAAATGGCAGTTAACGCCACAATAATCACTAAAATAGGGCTAACAATCCCTGCCTGCACAGCAGCTTCTCCAATAATTAATCCACCGACAATTCCCATTGCTGGACCAATTGGTTTTGGTAACCTGAGTCCAGCTTCTCTCAAGATTTCGATAGCTATTTCCATGAATAAGGCTTCTATAAGGGCTGGAAACGGCACTCCAGACTTTGTTCCTATAATGGAAATAGCCAATTTAGTCGGAATCATCCCTGGGTGGAACGAAATAAAAGCAATATACAAAGCCGGTGTAAAAAGGGAAAGAACTACTGCAATATAACGAAGAAAACGAATAAATGTACCGGGAATCCACCTTTCATAATAATCTTCCGGCGACTGTAGCATCATGCTAAACGTAACGGGGGCAATCAAAGCAAAAGGCGTCCCGTCTAATAAGATGGCTACTCTCCCTTCCATCAAAGCAGCAATTACACGATCAGGACGCTCCGTATTCTGCACCTGAGGAAATAGGCTAAGGTAATTATCTTCAATGAGTTGTTCCACATATCCTGACTCCGGTACATTATCAAGATCAATTTTTTTAATTCGTTTTTCTACTTCTTCAACTAGTTCTGGATCAACAATTTCCTTTATGTAAGCAACAACTAAGTCTTTTTTGGAACGCTTTCCTACTTGAAATTTCACCAGCGACAAATTTTCAATGTCTCCGCTTCCTCTTAATAAAGAAGTATTATCACTTAAAGATTCAGTGAAGCCTACTCTCGGCCCTCTCACTAATGCTTCTGATACGGGCTCTTCAATCGTCCTTGTTTTCACTTTGCTTGTACCAAGAATTAAAGCAGGTGATATTCCGTCAATTAAAAGAGCCGTAGATCCTGTTAAGACTTTTGATGTTACTTCTTTAATGAAATGAACCTCTTCTACATCACTGATTGATAATACTTGGCTTTTAATAAACTGTTTTGAAAAGCTTTCCTTTACGTAAAGCTGATCCTGTTGGTATTCTTTTGAAAAATCAGCCATCAATGATGACAAAATATGTTTTTCAATAAGATCTTTATCTGATAGCCCCTCTACAAAAATAATAGCTGCCTGAATGCCTGTACGACCTATAATAAACTCCCGAAAATGAACGTCGGAGTTATGACCAATTTCATTTTTAACTGCTTTTAGAGTTAAAGCTAAATGATCCGTAACATGATTAGATGAATTTTGAGATGTAAATTCCTGTTTGTTTTCCTTTTCATTCGCATGGTTTCCTATTTTTTTTATTGTTGATCTCCATTTTTTCACTTTCATCACTCTTCCTCTGAATTACGAATCCCGCTTAATAATTTGTAGATTATATACGGGATGAAAAAAACCAGAACTGCTTGTATAAAAACTGGCCCTTCTGGAAGATAGGAAACAACTAATTTCCACATAATCATCACCCTATTTATGTCCATATCAAAGCAATTTTAGAAATAAGCATCCGTAAAATATCAGTGTTTACTTCATAGAAATTCTTTTATTTACCAGGTAGTATTATTCTTCTTTTTGTTTCTTATACAAAGGAATACAACATCTATCTTAAAAATGAAAAAGAGCTGCTTACTGAAGGCTTAGATATACTAGTTTGCTGCTCAAAGTTTTGGTGAATGCTAGAATAATCAAGCGTTACCGCTCAAAAAATCCCTTAAATGGTTGACGAGTGCTTAAAGTGTCGGTTACACTTTATGTTTGAAATATTGTATTCATATCGCTCTTATCTCAAAAGAATGGTATAATTTTATAGATATTGAATTTGGAGGACTGCTCATACATGATTACAGTTAGTAATGTAAGTTTACGATTTGGCGACCGAAAGTTATTTGAAGATGTGAATATTAAATTCACGCCTGGTAACTGCTATGGATTAATCGGCGCAAACGGTGCTGGAAAATCAACGTTTTTAAAAATTTTATCTGGTGAAATTGAATCTCAGACTGGTGATGTACATATGGGCCCTGGCGAACGCCTTGCTGTCTTAAAACAGAACCACTTCGAATATGAAGATCAAGAAGTTATGAAAACCGTTATTATGGGGCACGCTCGCCTTTATGAAGTAATGCAAGAAAAAGATGCTATTTATATGAAAGCAGACTTCACAGATGAAGACGGAATGAAAGCTGCTGAGCTTGAAGGTGAATTTGCTGAATTAAACGGTTGGGAAGCAGAATCAGAAGCGGCTATTCTTTTAAAAGGATTAGGTATTTCTGAAGATCTTCACGCAAAAAAAATGGCTGAACTAACGGGTAGTGAAAAAGTAAAAGTGCTTCTTGCACAAGCTTTATTCGGAAAACCTGATGTACTACTTCTAGATGAGCCTACGAATAACTTGGATATCCAAGCAATTCAATGGTTAGAAGAGTTCTTAATTAACTTTGAAAACACAGTCATTGTTGTATCACATGACCGTCACTTCTTAAACAAAGTATGTACGCACATTGCTGACCTTGACTTCAGTAAAATCCAAGTCTACGTTGGTAACTATGATTTCTGGTATGAATCAAGTCAATTAGCACAAAAAATGGCGTCAGATGCAAACAAGAAAAAAGAAGAAAAAATTAAAGAGCTTCAAGCCTTTATCGCTCGCTTTAGCGCAAATGCATCGAAATCAAAACAAGCAACGTCTCGTAAAAAATTGCTTGATAAAATTTCATTAGATGACATCCGTCCTTCTTCTCGTCGTTACCCATACGTGAACTTCACGCCGGAACGTGAGATTGGAAATGACGTACTTCGCGTTGAAGGTTTAACAAAAACAATTGACGGCGTAAAAGTACTTGATAACGTAAGCTTTATTATGAATAAAGATGACAAGATTGCTCTTGTAGGCCGAAACGAACTTGCAAATTCAACATTAATGAAGATTTTAATGGGTGAAATGGAAGCAGACAGCGGTACGTACAAATGGGGTGTCACAACGTCTCAAGCCTTTTTCCCAAAAGACAACTCCGAGTACTTTGAAAACGGAGATTTAAACTTAGTAGACTGGCTGCGTCAGTATTCACCTAATGATCAAAGCGAAAGCTTCTTACGCGGTTTCTTAGGCAGAATGCTATTCTCTGGTGAAGAAGTGTTGAAAAAAGCCAACGTTCTTTCCGGAGGAGAAAAAGTTCGCTGTATGCTTTCTAAAATGATGCTAAGCGGTTCAAACGTTCTTTTACTAGACGATCCTACGAATCACCTTGACTTAGAATCAATCACAGCACTAAACAACGGACTTATCAGCTACAAAGGTTCAATGATTTTCACATCTCATGACCATCAGTTCGTTGAAACGATTGCGAATCGTGTGATTGAAATTACGCCAAATGGAGTAATTGACAAGCAAATGACGTACGATGAGTATTTAGAAGACAGCAACCTGCAAAAACAAGTAGCTAGCATGTACGCTTAATAAAAAATCCCCCCGTTCTTTAAAGAACGGGGGGATTTTTTATATATGCACCTCTTGATTTAGCGATGACTTCGGAGAATACGTTAAAAACGCTAAGCTAGCAAATACTAGTGCTGCTCCGCATATGTTTACCAAAGTTAGAGATTCTCCTAAGAAAAAGACGCCAAGTAAAAAAGCGGTAACGGGCTCTGCTAACGATAACGTTACGGCGGTAGACGCTTGCACTGACTTAAGCGCTGTAGAAAATAATACATAAGCAATCGCCGTCGTAAGTATTCCTAAATGAAGAGCAATCCCCATTCCATTTAAAGAGACTAGCCAGCTCATATCGTACATAAACCAGCATGGTATCAGTAAAACGGCGGCGGCTGTGAACACAAGCGAAGCTCCTACTTGCGGATCAACATGCTGAACAATTTTTTTATTGACAGTCGTATAGCAAGCAAAAGACGCCCCTGCTCCTATCGCCATATCCAAACCTATCACGTCGATTTGAGTATCTTTTTTTAACAGCAAGCAGCTGCACCCTATAATACCAGTAACCGTAGCAAGCAACCATTTTTTTGTAGGTTTCTTGCGGTACACTATGTAATCTAATACTCCTGACAAAACAGGCGCACTGCCAATTGCCACCATTGTGCCTACTGCAACACCCGTTTTAATGACAGCGGAAAAAAATAACGGCTGATAAGCGGCCATACTTGCTGCAGCAACCGCAAGAGGCAAAATAGGAAGACGTCTTACGTCCACATTCTTTCTTTGTATAAGACAAGCTGTAAGAAGCGATAGTCCCCCTACCGCTAAACGTACGGCTCCAATAGCCACGGAATGCGCTTCAGCAGACGCTAAAGCTTGGGCGGTTCCTGTTGTTCCCCACAAAACTGCGGCACATAAAATAAGTATTTTTGATAATGAAGTATTCATCGTTTCATCTCCTTTCTTTTATCATAGCTAAAAGAAAGAAAAAAGTTTTTCCGCTTTTATGATCTTATTTGTCTGTTTTTAAGATACTTCGATATTGCGTCGGTGAGACTCCTTCTTGTTTTGCAAACCATTTAGTGAATGAAGACAAGCTGTGATAGCCGACTTCGTGCGCAATATACGTTATCGAATAGCTGCTCTCTTTTAACAATTCTTTTGCTTTATTTAAACGTATACGCGCTACATAGCTTTGAGGGGAATAACCCGTTTTTTGTTTAAACCAAGCGGAAAAATAGGCAGGATGATAATTTTCCAGCTTAGCAAGACTTTCTATATTTAACTCTTGATTGAAGTTAGCATGAAGGTAATCAATGGATTTAAACGTTTGTTTCTTTGGCAAATAATGCTGAACGTAACGGACTAAATCTTCAAGCGCCCCCCTGTCAGTGCTTTTTTGAAGCCCCTCAAGTAACAGGTAGCGAAGTGCTTTCCACGTTGAATCCCATTGAATAAAAGCTGCTTCTTGAGAAAGATGCGCACTTTCTGTAAATTTCAAAGGAATATCAACAACCAAACATTCATTTGTATTTTTAGCTTGATACGTATGCAGTTGACGAGGCGGAATGTAAAAGCATCCTTCTTGCAGCGTTAAGTGCTGCTCGCTTGCTTGAATATCAAGAGCACCTGCTAGCGGAAACAAAAGCTGACTGTAGTTATGATCATGAGTATGAGGTGAATAGCTGTAGGCTCTTTTTTCGCAAATAATTTCACGTAGCGTATCCATTTTGTTCTCCTTTCCTTATTTCCTGTCTCACAGAAGCTGTTCTATGCCGTCCAAAACGGTTCCCAGCACCCTTAACGATTCTGCTGGAGCATACAAAACATCCAATGAATGATCGGCATTTTCGATGACTGCAATATTCATTGGATTTGTTTTTAATCGATAAACTTCTTCAGTATAATAGTGATCACCACTTCCTATTACAAGAAGACCTTTGTGAGAGCTTTTTAGTAAACTTTCAAACAGTTCTGTTCTTGTTAAAAGCGGCGTCAGTAAAAGCATCACTGCGTCTTTGTAAACTTCATCTTTCATAACTCGCTGAATTAGAGGAATGGTCCCAAGCGATTTCCCTGCAAATATGATATCTTTATAGCTATTTTGAGGCAAAACGTCCTGCAGCACTAAACAAATGTCTTTCATCATAACGTCTGCAATCTCATCTGTAGACTTTGTCATCAGCTCTTTGGAATATGTATAGTGAATCTGAACCACGTCAATTCCGTGTTTTATCATCAGCATCGTTACATAATACAACAGGGGCTTTTCGTACGTATAGCCTAGCCCTGAAAACATAAAGCAAATGCGAGGCCCTCCTGTTTTAATATATGTATATGTAATCTTATTAGTTTGGCTGCTTACACTTTTTTGCTCTACTTGCATGTCACTCCTCCTTTTTAAATATTCTAACATTTAATCCCGTAAAAAAACCCCATCTTTTTCTTAAAAAAATGAGGGTTGAGGAAATAGCTCTGCAAGCAGTTCATAAGACTTCTTTTTTGCTTCATAATTATGGATATTTGTAATAATTAAAAATTCGTCGTTATCGTATTTTTGCTGCAGCTGCGTTAATCCTTGTTTTACTTCAGCTGGATTCCCTACGATCATACGAGGACGATTGGTGCTTATTTTTTTGAGCTCTTCTTCTGAATAAGAACGATTACGCACTTCTTCTATCGATGAAATTGTTGTGTCTCCGCCTTTGGCTACTTTCAACAGCCAATCATCCAGCGTTTTGGCGTGCTCCTCGGCTTCTTCTGTTGTTTCTGCACATACAACAAATACACATACGTTGGTGTTAGGCTTTGATTGATAGGAAGAAGGGACAAATTCTTCTTTATAATGACGAATGGCTTCTTGTCCACCAACTGAATAAATAAAGTGTCCAAACGTAAAAGAGATGCCCAGCTCAGCAGCTGATCTTGCTCCTCTTTTATTGATACCAAGATGCCACAGTTCAGGTTTTGTTTCACTTAACGGATAAGCTGTCACCCCGTAATACGGATGGTCAGACGGCAAATTATGCTCAAGATGCCCTTTTAACGCCTGAATTTGCCGCGGAAATTCATTGAGGCTTTTACGTACTCCATCTGTAAGCGCTAGCCGCGTCAGCGCATCTCCTCCCGGTGAGCGTCCAAGACCTAAATCAATTCGATTCGGAAACAGATTTTCAAGCAGCTGAGCATCTTCTGCTACTTTATACGGACTGTATTGAGGAAGAAGGACTCCTCCAGATCCAATTCGGATTCGGCTCGTTTGAGAAGCTAAGTGCGTCATTAAAAGAGTTGGAGATGAGCCTGCAAGACCGTTCGTATTATGATGTTCCGCTACCCAAAAGCGGTGGTAGCCCAACTTTTCCGTTAATTTTGCCAGTTCCACCGTACGTTTTAACGCTTCTTTTGGTGTTGATCCGCTTGAAACTGGAGACTGATCCAATACGCTTAGCTTAATCATAGCTGATTCTTCCTTTCGATTTTCAATTTCTATTGTATCTATTGTAGGAGAAAAATATGAATTCGTCTTGAAATTTGCTTCACGCTCATAAAAAAAGCAAACGCTAAGGCGCGTTTGCTTTTTCTTTTTCTTTTTCTTATTTTGCTTCGTGTATTTCTTTCACACGCTTATCGCTCGGCAACAGCCATGTTAACAGCCCTAGGATTGGTAAATAGCTGCAAAACAGCATAATAAACTGAAGGCTGAAGACATCGGCTAATTTACCGAATACAACAGCTCCTAAAGCTCCCATCCCAAAAGCAAGCCCTACAATTAAGCCGGAAACCAAGCCAATTTTCCCCGGCATCAGCTCTTGAGCATAGACGACCGTGACGCTGAAACTTGACTGGAGAATAAAGCCGATTAGTATTAAAAGAGGCGCTGCGACTCCGAGAGAAACGTGAGGGAGTAATAAAGTAAACGGTACTGACCCTAACATAGAAAACAATAAAATATTTCGTTTTCCGAAACGATCGGCAAGCGGACCTCCAAAGAATGTTCCAAACACCCCTGCAATCATAAATAAAAAAACGTAAAGCTGAGCGCTTTTGATAGGCAAATTAAATTTTTCAATAATATAAAACTGAAAGAAATTAAGGATGCCGGCTCCGTACCATGAACGTGCAAAAACGAGAAAAATTAAAAGTCCAATCGCAAAAATAATTTGCTTGTTCATCGTAAATGAAGCATCTGACTGCTTTTTCTTCAAGCGTTGACGAGTAGCTAACTCTGATTTATACCATTTAGAGACGCTGTATAAAACCACTACGCCGATACCTGCAATTAACGTAAACCAAATTGTTCCAAACTGACCAAGTCCGATAAAGATAAATGCCGTAAACAGCGGAGCCATCGACTGTCCAGTATTCCCGCCAACTTGATAAATAGACTGTGCCAGCCCCCGCTTTCCTCCTGCTGCCATATACGCTACGCGAGAACCTTCCGGATGAAAAATAGCGGATCCAAACCCTACAAATAAAACAGATATAATCACAAAATAAAAATTTGGCGCTAAAGCGAGTCCAACCATACCAATCATGCTTAAACACATTGCAATTGGCAATAAAAACGGTGAGGGACGCTTATCGGCAAATACGCCGAACACCGGCTGCATGATCGATGACGTCATGTTTAAAGCAAAGGCAATCCAGCCGATTTGCGTGTAGTTTAAATTCATCGATTTTTCAAGGACTGGAAAAAGTGCCGGTATAACAGACTGCATACAATCATTTAGAAAATGTCCTAAACTAATAGCAAATAAAATACGGTAAATCGTCGCCGGCTGCGCTTGCTGCGTTCGTGCTGCTGCTTGCATTCATAACCCTTCTTTCTTATTTAATCTACATTAAAACTGTTAAAGTCTTACAATGTCTTTTTCTATTATACAGTGAAAAGTAAGATTATAGTTGTTTTCTTTTTTATAAAAAAGGGAAAATTGCCTGTGAGGTGAGAACAGTGAAAAAACATGTGCATATGATTGTAGACGGACGCGTTCAAGGGGTTGGGTTCCGTCACTACACGCAGCTAAAAGCAATGGAATGCTCCATTAACGGATGGGTACGAAATCGAGACGATCAAAAAGTAGAAATTGATGCTGAAGGTGAAGAAAGTAATATCCAAAAATTTATTGAAGAAATTAAAAAAGGTCCCTCGCCGTTCGCTTCTGTCAGCAATGTGGAAGTAAAGGTAGTAAACACCCCTTCCCACACCCATTCTTTTCGCGTAAAGTACAGTTAAAATACTCGCTAAATTAAGATAATTTTTGATAAAATGGAAAAGTAAGCGATTTTATATCATCTACATATAAGGGGGAAAAAACGATGGTTGAAAACAAAATTGTGTTAATTACAGGTGCAGCTCAAGGTATTGGTTATCAAATTGGTGAGCGCTTTGCTGAAGACGGAGCGACTGTTGTCTTAACTGACTTGAATGAAGACGGAGTTAAGAAAGCAGCAGACAAATTGAAGACAAAAGGCTACGAAGCATTAGGCATTAAAGCAGATGTGACAAATGAAAGTGACATTGAACAAATGATTGCTCAAACGGTTGAAACATATGGCCGCCTTGATGTATTAATTAACAATGCTGGCATGCAATTTGTTTCCCCGCTCGAAGAATTTCCTACTGAAAAATTTGAACTTTTAACGAAAATTATGCTTGTTGCACCTTTTGTTGCGACTAAGCATGCGTTTCCTATTATGAAAAAGCAAAAATTCGGCCGCATTTTGAACATGTCTTCCATTAACGGATTGATTGGTTTCTCAGGAAAAGCGGCATACAACAGTGCTAAGCACGGCGTGATTGGCTTAACGAAAGTGGCTGCTCTTGAAGGTGCGGAGCACGGCATTACGGTAAATGCGATTTGCCCTGGTTATGTTGATACACCGCTTGTTCAAAATCAATTAAAAGATTTAGCACGTACGCGAAATGTAGCGCTTGAAAAAGTACTAGAAGAAGTTATTTATCCTCTTGTTCCTCAAAAACGCTTGCTGGCAGTTGATGAAATTGCAGACTACGCAATGTTTTTAGCAAGTGATTTAGCAAAAGGCGTCACCGGCCAAGCTGCTGTGATCGATGGAGGATATACGGCTCAATAAAAAAAGAGTGTCAGTTAGACTGGCACTCTTTTTTTATTTATTGAATTTCAAATTCTCCTAAAGAACCGGTCGTCTGACCTGCTTTTACTGCTTCTGCGTATAAATAATACGTTCCCGCTGGAAGAGCTTCACCATTAATTTTTCCGTCCCACGTTGCGCTAGAGAATCCTTTTCCTACATTCGTATACGAACTTAACAATTCCCCTTTTTCTAGCGTTGCATCGTAAATGTAATAGCTAAGCTTCTCTGCTCCTCCTGGTAAATAACTGCCGTATTCAAATGAGCCATTTCCTAGTACATCTACATACGCAGAAGTAACGCGAGGATAATCCGGCTCTTTTACAAATAAGATCGTTGGAACATCGTACGTTTCTTTATTGTTACTTACCGTAATTGTGCCTTCGTAATAGCCAGGAGATAATTTCCCTGCATCTACTTTTACATTGAGATTTACTTTTTGCGTTTTTCCTGCATTAACAACTAAATCGTTTGTTGATTTAACGTCAATTGCTTGATGGCTTTTCTTAAATTTCACTTTGACCGAGTATTTTTGACTGTGATTTGATAGATTTTTAATCTTAAAGCTTTGTTTTTCTACTTGTTTCCCTTTATCTTTATAAAAGACGCCGTACGAGTGACTTCCTGGGGTAATAAGCGTTTTTGCTTTAATTGCATCTACTACGCGCATGCTTCCTGCACCCTGCGTATTATGAGGGTAAATGAGCCCGTTGCGGTCACGAAGCAGTTCCGTTGTGTTCATTAAAGATGCTTTTACGTCTTCTACTTTATAATTGGGATGCGCCTGTAAAATTAACGCTGCTGCTCCTGCTACGTGCGGTGCGGCCATACTTGTGCCTTGTTTTGATCCATATCCATGAGGATTGCTTGGATCATTAGTTGGCACTGTACTGATAATATCGACTCCCGGTGCCGAAATGTCCGGCTTAATCATCCACGTATCCACAACCGGTCCGCGAGATGAAAAGTCAGCCATTGTTTCATCGACTGTCTGATTAAAGGTTGCAGTAAAAGAGCCTGTGACGGATCCTTTTGCTAAAGAAGATATCAAAGCTTGTCCATCGGCTTTCGATAGGCGAATACTCGGCAGAGATGTACCTGGAATATCAGGAATTGTTCCTTCTACGTTATTGTAAATGACTGTTGCAACAGCGCCGGCTTTTTTCGCATTGTCAACTTTATCTACAAATGCAATGTCACCGCGGGAAATAACCGCTACTTTTCCTTTTACATCCTTTCCTTCAAAGTCTTCTGGTTTTCCAAGTCCGACAGGTACAAATTCATAATTTTTACCGCTTGCATCCAGTAACGCCTTGTCGTTTGGAAAGCCCATTACTTCAGCTGAAGCATAGCTTGCGTTATCTACGGTTAATGTCGTTTTATACAAATTGTAAGGAAGCTGAGTTGCACCAACTGAAATAGCTTCACGAGACGTTCCCGGAGAGCCTACTGTCCAGTTAGCTGGTCCACTGTTTCCATTTGATGTAACGGCTACTACTCCTTCTTCCATTGCCCAATCTAATGCAATACTCGTTGCCAAGTCCGGATTATTAATCGTATCTCCAAGCGACAGGTTCATTACATCCGCCCCGTCTTCTACCGCACGTTCAATACCGGCAATCACGTCTTCTGTTGAACCCGTTCCTCCTGGACCTAATACACGATACGCAAGTAAATGAGCATCAGGAGCTATCCCTTTAATTTTTCCGTCCGCTGCAATTGTTCCCGCTACGTGCGTACCGTGCGTTGTCGCTTCGCCTTTTGGATCTCCAGCCGGCGTTTCTTGAGGGTCTTTGTCATCATCAACAAAATCCCATCCTTTATATTTCTCAAACGCCGATTTTAAATCCGGGTGGTCGTAATCAACGCCTGTATCGATAACAGCTACGGTCATATTTTCACCTGTATATCCTGATTTCCACGCTTGATCTGCTCCCACGTAGTAAATGCTTTTATCCATTTCAGAACCGTATTCTTCGGCGCTCACTTCTTTCGATTTCACTTCTGTTGTATGATATTCAACGCTTGGATAAATAGCTTTTACTCCAGGTAAACTTGCTACTTTTTCAAGGTCATTAGCCGGAAGTTCCGCTGAAAACCCGGAAAACACTTGGTCGTATTCTCGCTTTACTTTTGAAGCTTTAGAAGCTTTTGAAAGTTCTTTTTTCACTTCGTCACGCGCTTTTTTAATCTTTCCTTTACTTTGCGCTACTCCTTTTTTCTTGGCTTCCGCTACAGACTCTTCATTTAACTCCACAATAACTTTTACTTTTTTAGCCGATTTTAAGTTATAGTCTCCTTGAATTTTAACTAGTGACGGTTCCAGCGCCGGCTTTGAATTTCCATTAGCCGATGCTCCCATTGCAAAAGAAGATAAAGCAACCGAAAATGCTACTGTACTCAATACAGCCCGAATTGATACTTTTTTCATCGTTTTTCCCTCTCCATTTCTCTCTATAATTCGTACGACTATGTATGTCTTCATCCCCAAAACATACGCATCTTTTACTTAGCTAATGAGCTAAAAACTAGAATAGTATGGAAGTTCTATATATTACTATAAAATCCTTGAGTCTATGGAATCATTTTATATATTTCTCCAAACTGAGCACTACTGCTCAAAAAAGGAAGAATTTTGTCTGTTCTTTGCTTTTTCACCACTTTTTTATTCCTAAAATTATGAAGAAATTAGATGAATATACAAGAATACTGGCGATTTTCTGTTAATTTAGCTATTTCGATGAGGGACTCATTCCTACTTTCTCTTCGTTTACTTATAAGGTTTTTTTATTATTTTAAGAAAATTGTTCTTATAAGCGTTTTTTATTTTATTAATTATTATTTAGAACATAGTTTAATTAAATATTAAATATCACATTTAATTAAATGAAATTTTTAAAAATTACGAATAATAAAAGTAGTTCGTGCAGATACTAACGTCAACGCTCGCAAAAAGGGAGGTATGATTATGATAGATTTAAATTTCATCCTACTCATCCTTGATCTTCTTTCATCGCTTGTCACGATTGGCATCTACTTTACAACTAAGTAAGTGCTTAACCTTCTCTTTACTCTTCTAGCGTATGTACTTAAGCTATCACAAAAAAGAAGCAAGCCAATTTTTACTGGCTTGCTTCAACTATATAATAAAGTAGTTAGAGTGGAAGGGATTTATCCGCGTCTTCCGCCTCTGCCACCTCGTTTTGATTCAGTGCTGCGTTTTAGTGTAGATAAATTATCTTCACTATCTTTTAAGAAACGCGCCATTTTTTGTTCGAAGTTTTCCTTTGGTTGGAAGTTGCTTTTAGAACGATTATCATTATTTCTTGCCTGACGTGGCGGGCGTTGTGAATAAGAAGATGAGGGTCTTTCCGGTTTATCTATCGCTTTTTTAATCGATAATCCAATTTTTCCGTCTTTCTCATTAACGACTTTCACTTCAATTTCTTGACCAACTTTAAGATGGTCATTAATGTCTTTTACATAGCTGTCAGCTACCTCACTAATATGTACAAGCCCAGTTTGACCTCCAGGTAATTCTACAAATGCTCCAAAATTAGTAATACCTGTTACTTTACCTTGTACCTTGCTACCTACTTCAACTGCCATAAAAAATGTTCCTCCTCAATAATATTAAAAGCACTTCATTATACCAAAGTGCGTAAGAATAACAAAGTGTGTATGAGAAAACAATTTGTTAAATTACACTTTTTCCGCCTCTTTTTTGTTTTTTGAAAGAAATCAGTCAAAATAATGCCCATATTAGATATACCTAATATGGGCATTTCTCTCATTTCCACCATTCATCAAACATGCTAGCCGGTAACTGACGCTTATGTTCAGTAATACGATAGCGCTGTTCAATTTTTTCAGCGGCTTCTTGTGATACTTCTTTTCCTTCCAAATAATTGTCTAGTTCATCATAAGAAATTCCTAGTTCCGTTTCATCAGATTGACCAGGACTATTATCTAATAAGTCAGCTGTTGGTACTTTTTCGTACAATCGTTTATCTGCACCTAATTCTTTTAGTAATGCTTTTCCTTGACGTTTTGTTAATCCCGTTAGAGGCAGCACGTCTGCTCCGCCATCTCCGTATTTTGTAAAAAAGCCTGTTACTGCTTCTGCTGCATGATCGGTTCCGATAACTAAAAGGCCGTTTTCTCCTCCGATTGCATACTGTACAATCATACGCGTACGTGCTTTGACATTTCCTTTATGAAAATCAGACAGCGCTATATCTGTAGCACCTGTAAACGAACTTTCAAATGCTTCCACCGTGTTTTTAATATTAAATGTATATGTTTCATTAGGTTTAATAAATTCTAGTGACGCCTTCGCATCCGCTTCATCATGCTGCGTGCCATGAGGCAAGCGAACAGCTACAAATTTTGCTTCATATTCTTCTTTTCGCAATTCGTCTACAGCAATCTGCGCCAATCGTCCAGCTAAACTAGAGTCCTGCCCTCCGCTTATACCTAATACAAAGCCTTTTGCATTTGCTGACTTTAGGTAGTTTTTCAAAAAATCAACGCGGGCACGAATTTCTTGTGCTGGATCAATTTCAGATTTCACATGTAGCTCTTTTCTTATTTTTTCTTGCATGTCTGACATGATACATGCTCTCCTTCCATTATATGTAGATTTCTTACTGATACAATCCATGTTCTTTACTATAAAAATAACAGAGATCAGGCATTAAATATCGTGGTTCTCCGCCCCTGGCAAATTCTTGACGAATATAAGTAGAGCTGATTTCCATTGCTAGCCCCTTATCAAGAAGCTGAAACCGGCCGTCGTCATAATTTCGAAGCAAAGGAGAATGACTAATAGCTTTCAACATGTCTATTCCCTCTCTTGCCATGATGATAAACTGGTTTTCACTAATAAGTTCATCTGCTTTCTTCCACTTGCCCTCACCAATATCTTGCAGTAAGTCGGCTCCCATAATAAAAAATAAGTCAGCGTGTGGGAGCAATTTTTTAAAGTGCTCCATAGTGTAGTATGTGTAATGATAGCCGGGCAATACGTCTAGCTCATACGTATCGAGCAAAAATTTCGGGTTGTCTTCAATCGCTAAGCTAACCATATTTACACGGTGTTCATCGGACGTTTGAAGCTTTTTATCTGTCCGTTTGTGCGATGAAGGCAAGAAGATAATAGCATCTAACTTCTTTCGATGCGCAACCGTTGATGCCGTCCAAAGATGAACGTTGGTAACCGGATCAAAAGATGAACCATAAATCCCAATTTTCGCTCCTTTTTCTAGGAGCTTATCTATTTTCTTATCAGGGTTTAGCTGTTGAAAATAAGCAAGCGTATCTGACATGTCTCCAGCTCCCTACTATTTTTTATTTAGGGCTTCCGCTACTTTTTGTTTTACGTACGCAATTTGACGCGTTTTATTTTCCCAACACTTTTCGCTTAAATCTACTGGATATTCTTCTGGATTGCGCGTGCGCTTATATTCATCCCAAAGCAGCTCTAAATTATCTTTTACGTACTGCTGAATTTCCTGAAGTTCTTCTGTTTCATACACAAGCTTTCCGTTTACAAAGATATCATGATGAAGTTCTTTTGCCTCAAAATTTGTGACGAATTTACTGATAAACGTATGAACAGGGTGGAACATTTTTAAACGCTCTTCGCTTTGAGGGTCTTCGTCTTCCATCGTAATATAATCCCCTTCAGATTTCCCATTCAAATTATTAATAATACGATATACCCGCTTTAACCCTGGTGTACTGACTTTTTCAGGATTCGCACTAATTTTAATCGTATCCATCATCTCGCCATTTTCTCCTTCAATAGAGACGAGTTTATACACTGCTCCAAGCGCTGGCTGATCATATGCAGTAATGAGCTTCGTACCAATTCCCCACATGTCTATCTGTGCACCTTGCGACTTTAAATGCATAATCGTATCTTCATCTAAATCGTTGGAAGCAACAATTTTTGTCTCTGTAAACCCTGCTTCATCCAACATTTGACGAGCTTTTTTAGACAAATAAGTTAAATCGCCGCTGTCTAAACGAATCGCCGTAAAATTAATTTTGTCTCCTAATTCTTTTGCTACTTTAATCGCATTGGGAACTCCTGATTTTAAGGTGTCGTACGTATCAACTAGAAACACACAGTTTTTATGGCGACGAGCGTATTTATGAAATGCAATATATTCATCTTTATAAGCTTGCACCATTGCATGGGCATGCGTTCCTGCAACTGGAATTCCAAATTTCTTTCCTGCACGCACGTTAGAAGTAGCACCAAATCCGCCAATATAGGCTGCTCTTGTTCCCCAAATAGCAGCATCCATTTCTTGAGCGCGTCGCGTTCCAAACTCCATTGCCACTTGATCTCCTACTACATGTTTGATTCGGGCTGCTTTTGTTGCAATCAGCGTTTGGTAATTCACAATATTTAATATCGCTGTTTCTACAAGCTGAGCTTCAATTAACGGTGCCTCTACACGTAAAATTGGTTCATTATGAAACACAAGCTCACCTTCACGCATACATCGAATTGTCCCAGTGAATGTAAGGTCTTTTAAGTAAGCTAAATAATCTTCTTTAAAACCTAATTCTTCGTGCAAGTACGTTAAATCAGATTCGCTAAATTTAAATGCTTTAATATATTCAATAATTCTTTCTAATCCAGCAAAAACAGCATACCCATTTCCAAAAGGAAGTTTGCGGAAAAAAACTTCAAAAACAGCCTTCTTTTGATGAATGTTATCTTCCCAATACGTTTCTCCCATATTAATTTGATATAGATCGGTGTGTAGCATTACGCTGTCATCTGTAAACATATTCATTGATTTCCTCCACTTTTATGTCCTTAAATAATTTCTGCTCCGAGGCAAGATTTAAAGTGTTCGAGCGCCCACTCATGGCCTTTTTGATTAAAGCTCGCTACGGCTTTTTCATAAATATAAATAGTAAATCCTTTATTATAGGCATCTACTGCTGTATGAAGTACACAGATATCCGTACATACACCTGCTAAGTAGACATCGGTAATCTGTCTTTCTCGCAGTTTAATCTCCAGATCTGTTCCAGCAAATGCGCTGTATCTCGTTTTATTTATCCATTCTACATTTGCCTTTGATTGATACACATTATATAAATCATTTAACTTTCCGTATAGCTTCCTTCCTGCAGAACCTTCAATATTATGAGGCGGAAACAGCGCTGATTCTGGATGCAAGGAATCATTTTCTTTATGAAAATCAATGGCAAACACGACATACTCGTCTTGCTCAATAAATTGACGCGTGATATCGCTTATAGATATTTCAATGTGTCGCCCTGGTTCTCCGCATGTCAAAGCTCCGTTTTCAGCTACAAAATCATTGGTATAATCAATGTTAATCAGTGCTTTTTTCATTATGTTTCCCCCTCATAAATAAAAATTAACAGTTAACATATTGTTAATTATTTGAATTGAAAGTTTTTTCTTTTAATAGCGTGCTGTATAGATTGGCTTCATCACATTCATCTCAACAAACCGGTAGAGCTTTGTTGGCTTTTTAGACGTTCTCGTCGTTGTTTTTCCGTCTACTTCTTCAATGAATGGCAGCATTCTTATTTTTCGTGCAAACGCCTGATCACTTTTAATTGCCGCATCATCCGTTACGGTAAGCAGCACAGCCTGCAGTTCAGAGTATGTAAACTGAGAAGGCAGAAACTTCTGAGCAATAGTCGTTTGCAATAAATCTTTCTTAATTTCCTTGATTGCATCTCGAATGATGATTTCATGATCAAAAGCTAAAGGCAATGAAAAGATTTCATCTATTTTAAATAATTCAACTCGAGCAGCATCATCATTCGCTTTTCGTTTTATTAGACTATCTTCTGGGACAATTGCATAATGTGCGTTTGTGATGACCCATCCCCTATCGTCTCTTCCGGGCTCATCATAGACACCATAGTGTTTTAAATGGATATCGTTCACGCCCGTTTCTTCTTCGAGCTCTCTTTTAGCCGCTTCAAAAGCTGATTCATCAGGATGGACAAATCCGCCGGGAAGCGCCCATTTTCCTGCTTCGCTGTTCTTTTCTCCCTCCGCGTTTAGCATTGCTCGCTGGATAAGCATTAATTTTAAATTCATTTTAGGTGGTTTGTATGGTTCTTTTTCTTCCGTCACAATCGTAAATACAGCAATATCTGACGTATAGCCATAGGGTTTAGGGTATTCTTTTTTCATTTGATTCGTCATTGCTTTTTTGTTCGACATTCAGCATTTCTCCTGATCACTCTTTTTACAATTAACAATATGATTAATGTTAATTATATTTGTTTTATGGAAAATGTCAATACTTTTCCCACTAATTATAAAGAGAAGGTAATTTATGTTGTAAATAACGTTATGTTTCGTATTTTTTAGAGTTTATATGCATAAAAAGCCGAGTGAAGAAGTTCTCATTCCCCCTCTTCCCTCAGCTTTTTTCCCTTTTAATTAACGTGCTGCTAAACCAATCATCATTTTACCGTCTTTAAAATATTCAATGACATAGTCAACAGACGGACAGTAAATAAATGCTTCTTCTGTAAGATCAGCTGTTTGTTGGAAAAACGTTAGAGCCTGAGCTAAATCGACGCTTACGGCTTTAGTTGCTCGTTTCCAAAATAAAACAACCTGATGTTCTTTTATATTCATCTCTTGAAGCCATTTTTTGATTTCTTCAATATGCCGGGCGGACTTTTTAATTAATACTTTTCTCCAATTAATTTGCATGATTGTTAAAAAAGGAAAGGTGTTTGAAAGTTTTTCGAAGTAAATGCTTGTCTGCTTTTTCGTTAGCAAATCTGCACTGTTGTCCAATGTTTGAATATAATGTTCTACTTTTGTCATAATCATCCTCCAGTCGAAATTGGAGTTTGCTAGAATTTTCAGAGACGTTCTCTACTCTTCTTGCTAAAAATCCTGCAGCTTTCCAACCGTGCTTTTTCTCAACAATGTTTAAATTTCACCTTTTTATACAAATTATTCAAAATAATTTGTGTATTTTAGTTTACCATAAAACTTAATCTTTGACTTTGTTTATGTAAAACCTTATTTGTGTTTCGACCAAAGAACGAATTCCATAGAAGAAAAGCTATAAAAAAGTTGACATTAACATTTATAAAAGTTAATATACTTACTAAAAGTAACTTAATTGCATATAACAAACAAGGTGAAGAAAATGAACTATCAAACAGATGTGTGTATAATAGGAGCCGGACCAGGCGGTGCTCTACTAGCCTATCTACTGGCTAAACAAAATATATCAACTATACTGATAGAGAGATCTGATAAGCTTGGAAAAGAATTTCGAGGCGAACATTTAAATGAAGATGGAGAAATGATTCTTAAAAAACATCATATATTTGAAGAAATTGAAAGCTTAGGCCTCCTTCGAATGTCTAGGGTCGAATACTGGAAAGATGGACATGTATTCAAAACGATAGAATCTGAACTTGGACATGCAGGAATTCATGTTCCACAGCAGCATCTTCTTCAGTCTATAGATAGCCGAGCAAGCAGCCATCCCTCCTACAAACTTATGCTGGGCACAAAAGTAACGGAGCTAACGCAAAATCAAAAAGGACAATATACTGGAATAAAAGCTCAGCAAAAAGGCCGGGGTGAAATAATAGTTGAAAGTAAAATCATTATTGGAGCAGATGGTCGATATTCAACTGTTCGCAACCTTGCGCACATAAAAAACAATATTCATAATCATGGATACGATTTGCTTTGGGCGAAAATTCCTGCACCTGCCAACTGGGAGCCTTCTATTAAATTTGCGCTTGTGAAGCAGCAGCAGGTAGCGCTTTTTTCTCAAGCAAAAGGCTTTGTTCAAATCGGATGGAATATTGAAAAAGGCAGCTATCCTGCTCTTCGAAAACAATCGTTTAAACCGTTTATTCAGCGTTTAATAGAGGCTTTCCCTAGCTTAAACCTTTCAATTGAAAGGTTTATTAAGTCGTGGTCAGACTTTACGCTTCTTTCTGTGCAAAGCAGCATAAGCGAAGTGTGGTCAAAACATCACCTGCTCTTGTTAGGTGATGCTGCTCATACGATGACTCCTACTGGCGCTTTTGGATTAAACGAGTCATTAAAAGATGCTGACTTACTGTCTGACTTACTGCATCAAGTTTTTTATCAAAACAAAGAGATTTCAGAAACATTGAGACAGTTTGAACAGAAAAGAAAGCCAAGATTAATAACTCTTGAACGTATTCAGTTTCAGCGAGAAAAAGAATTCCCGTCTCATTTTATTTCTTCTTAAGTCAACAAAAAAGAGATTCCATAGATAAATGGAATCTCTTTTTTGCAATCATGATTTTTTAGCAGTTGTGCTATGTAAGTTCTCTTTTATGTATATTCCGCGAAGTTAATCTTGCTTTGCCCGCTGCCATTTTTGAAATTCAAGAAATTGTTTAAACTGCTCTTTGCTTATTCCTGACTCCGCTGCTTCTTTTGCTAACTCAAGCCACTCATTATCAATATCCAACGATTCAGATTTATCCATAGGCTCATGAATCAATCTATCAATACTCACGTTCAATGAGGTAGAAATTTTGTTTAGAAATTGAATAGATGGGTTGAGCTGAATTCCTCTTTCTACTGAAGATATGTACGATTTAGCAACACCCGCTCGGTTTGCAAGTTCTGTTAGCGATATTCCCTGTTTCATTCTAAGATCTCGAATACGTTGACCAATTGTCATTATAATCACCCTTACTAATGCTTACTTATCGATAATAATACCATAATTTCACTTTATCGTGCATTATAAATAAACGTTCTTACTGTAAAGGGATAATTATACATCTAGTGGACATAGCTTGAGACCCGCTATAAAGGTTAGCTATGCGTAACGAATTCTTTATTTCCTTACTGATGTATCGGCTAAGAATTTGAACTAATACTTTGTAAAAATTGTCTAACTTCCTCGATGCTTATACCTGTTTCTTTTGCTTCCATTATGAGCATAACCCATTCTAAGTCTAACGCATTTTCGTCTTTAAAATTCATAATTCGCTTCCTTTCTTCTTTTTCGGGAATTGAGAACGTTTTCTTTTTGCTGTTTTTGGGCATTCTCCCTTATTTTTCACTATGGTTTTACAGTATAATGGATATTACTAGAACATTAGACATTTTATATTTGCTAAAAAGCACCAATTTTTTTGAAATTTTTGTCTATTCCTATCATAATGATTTTACCGTTACACAAACGCTACAGTTAGACACTAGGAGGATTGCTTTTATGCCTTTTCTGCATACGGCGACAGAAAAAATTTACTATGAAATTCATTCGCCCGTGTTCACTGACAAGACAGAAACCGTTGTTATGGTTCATTCTTGTGTCACTGATCATACGCTTTTTGATTCTATTACTGCGGAATTAACCCAACATTACCGTGTTATTCATTACGATTTGAGAGAGACAGGAAAGAGCGCCTCTGCTACAGGAGAATTATCGTTTGAGGCTCATATTGAAGATCTTTTTCTCTTATTACATACGTTACATATAAAGAAGTGTTACTTAGTTGGAGTGGGATTTGGAGGACAAATCGCTGTTAAATTTACCGCCCGCTATGAATTTCTTATTGAAGGACTGATACTACTGTCTCTTCCTTTTTATTCAGATAGCACCATTCAAAAGATTAAGAGATGTTACAACGAAGAAAGCAAAAATCAAATACCGGTAAATAAAATCCTTGAATTAGGCAAACTGGAAAGTCTGGAATATACAAACATACAAGAGGTTATTGGAAGACTTAAACAAATGGATCCCAATGTATATTTCCGCTTCGTTAAACTTTCTATTACAGCCAGTCTATTTCAAGAGCTAAGCAGCATTTCACTTCCTGTACTCACTTTATCTGGCCAACATGATTTGCTGTTTTCATCTCAGTATCTGATTTCAAAAACGATGTTTTTAAAAAACTACAGTCATATGACCATACCTAACGCACACTCTTTATTTCTAATAAAAGAAAAAACAGCTTTATTCAGAGAAATTGTCATAGATTTTATTAAAAGTAATACATCTCAGCTGCCTTCTTTAAAGAATGATCCTATGAAAATACTTAAGAACTGGGAAAGTGATACGGCTATAGACATACAAAAAGAATTCCATGCCCACACACCCTCTCTTAAAGTAGATTTCTTATACTCTTTTTCCGTCTATGTAAATGGTCAGCTTATTACAGAAGGCTGGAATAAGCGCTTTGCTCAAGAAATTTTACTATATCTTATTTTTCATCATTCTATCAGCAGGGAACAGCTATGCGAAGCGCTGTGGCCCGAAATGCCTTTAAGCAACGCCAAAAAGAATTTACGCGTCTACTTGTCTCATTTAAAAAAATTATTGAACGCAGAAAATTCAGAGCCGGTTTTACTTGTTAACAGGCAGCTCATTTCTTTAAATGCCGATGTGTCAAGCGATGGATTAGATTTACTAACTGACCTTCAGTGGATAACCGAACAGTCTGACCCGTCTCTGAAATTCAAGGAGGCTGAACAGCGCCTGCATCAATTAGTTCCTCATTATTTAACAACGATTTATGACGACTGGTTCCTTGATATCCGAGTGAAAATAGAGATTATTCTTCTTGATCTATTAATCTGGATGAAAGAATGGCTTTGTGAGAATGGAAAAGTTTCGAAAGCCGTATTTTTACTCGTTAAATTTATTGATTTAGTAGAAGAAAAAGAATTCATTTATGATGAAATTATCGATTGCTATATCAAGCTCGATAACAATGAAAAATCAGAGTACTGGCTGAATCAAAAAATGCAGTATTTAGTTGAATAAAAAGGATGTGAATACATGAATTCGTACTGTGAGATGGTGTTTAATCAAATACACGTCAACGTCCAGTCTCTCACCGCGATCATTGATGAGGTTACAGAAGAAGAGCTTGCTTATCGTCCCCTCCCTCACAAGCGGTCTATTCAAGAGCTGCTGCAGCATTTATGTCTCATTTGTAGTGCAGACTATTCTATTTCCTCAGGCTACTCTGCAGATAAAATGAACGACTTTTATCTGCAGCATCCAGCTTATACAAAGCTTGAACTCAAAACAGCTTTAATAGATGGCTTCAATCAGCTAAAAGCGGCCTACTCTTCTTTTGACGAACGAAAGCTTTTTTCACTGCAAACGTCCTATTGGGGATGCACGTATACATGTTTTGAGTGGCTGCTTGAAATTCAGTCTCATTTATACCATCACCGTGCAGAACTGTATACGCTTCTAACCTGTTACCGCAGAAAGGGATTGGATATAGTGCTTTTTGAGTGATATAGTTTTCACTCTCTATATTTTCGTAGATTTTTAGAGGCTTAAAGGAAGCTTTTTTTATTTATTTACCATTTTCCATACATTATGAAATATAATAGGAGAAATAGTAATAGCTTTTGTATATAGAAAGCATTAAAAGAAAATGAGGTTGGGTTATGAGAGAAACAATTGTTGCAGCTTTAAAGAAAATTGAAGAAGATTACGACGTAAAGGTATTATACGCTTGTGAATCTGGAAGTAGAGCGTGGGACTTTCCATCTAAAGATAGCGATTATGATGTTAGATTTATTTATATTCATAAGAAAAATAAATATTTAAGTATTGACCCAATCGGTGTAGGTAAAAAGCGAGATGTAATAGAGCTACCTATTAATGACCTATTAGATGTTAGCGGCTGGGACTTAACCAAGACATTAAAACTTTTTAGAAAATCAAACCCACCTTTACTAGAATGGATGCAATCAAACATTGTATATTACAAGGCGTATTCAACATTTGATAAAATGCAAGAACTACATTCTAACATCTTTACTCCTACTTCTTGTATATACCACTATTTAAATATGGCTAGAAATAACTTTAGAGAGTATTTACAAGGTGACGAAGTAAAAATCAAAAAATATTTTTACGTTTTAAGACCCGTGTTAGCTGCTAAGTGGGTTGAACAATATAATGAATTTCCTCCACTAGAATTCCCTATTCTCTTAGAGAAACTGTTACCAGAAGGAGAATTAAAAGAAGAGGTTAGTAAGCTGTTAAAGCGTAAAATTAGTGGTGATGAGCTAGATTTAGAACCACGCATCAATGTTATTAATGAATTTTTAAACATAGAAATTGACCGTTTAGACAAATACGTCAGAACTTTATCTGTAGAATTAGATGACCCTACATATGAATTAGATCAATTGTTTAGAGATACTTTAGACGAAGTTTGGAACTAAGTATAAAACAAAAAGGCTTATCCCTAATGCAAGTAGCAGCGGATAAGCCTTTTATTTATAATTTCTATTAAAGCGGTATATTATTATTCGTGTTTTTTGTTTCATTCAAATAGCTCTCCACATAAATTTGTTCTGCATCTGTAGCATTTTTAATTCCATCCTCCGGACTAAATTCAATGTTTTTCCTTATTGCTACACGATCTGCAATGTAACCCATTGCTAACAAAAACACTATACATCCGCCTGCCCATAGCCACATTGTCATTTTAATATCCCCTCTTTCTTCTTTAGTTCACCTAGCGTCGCGTAATACAGCATATATCCTCCGCAGGATAAAAGCCCTCCAACAAGTAAAATGGCAAGTTTTTTAATAACTATCCCCTCCACATTCTTTTAAACAAAACAGAACTAACAGATGATTCGACTTTATGTTAAACGTTTTTCCGCAAAAAGGAATTTAAATTAACATTCCCTATACTTACTATACGTTATAGCACTAATAAAAGTTTCAGAAAATTACATCAATAATTCCCAAGTTGATTTTCAACAAATCTTATTATAATTTTTTATGTTTCATCCTAAATAATTTCAAAACCGCTGCCAATCTATCTATAAAGCATTCGAGGCTTTACGCCGCTTCAATCAGATCTACTATTATTGCCAGGTGCATTAATTATGATGCCGATTGTGACTGAATGCATCAACCAATTACCTCAACATTTAATTTCTCACGGTACAGCTTTAAATAATACAATTCGTCAAGTTGCAGGTTCAATTGGTACTGCTATACTTGTTACAATTATGACCCAACAAACTACGGAACACCTCGCTAAAGCAATAACAACTTCGACTATAGATATGGTAGTAACGATGTATTCTTATTTGCGACGCTATTGACTCTAATTGCGTTATTACTCTCTCTTCTTACGTACACCAAAGATCAATAGAGAGAAATAATAAAAAGCCGTTTCTTTGGTTAAGAAACGGCTTTTTACTTTAATAAACAATTATATTTAAAGCATATATTTTACATTTGGATATCATGTTTAGATTCAAATGCAGACACTTTTTCTTTAGCATCTAAAAATTGTATTTCAGCAGCTTTTGTGTTTTCTTCTAAAGTTGATTTATCCTTACCACTTTCTTTTTGTAGAACTTCTAGCATTTCAACTTGTTTATTTAATGACGAAGTTACGCTAGTGACTGCGGAATTCAATTGATTATATTCTTCAGTACTAAAGCTAGCTTTATATTTCTCCAACTCTTCCTTAATAAGCTTTATTCTTTTCATAGGCATTCCTTGTATAGACTTAATAGCCTCAGTTGCGTCTGCATCAATTTTTTCATAATCGTAGCTATCTGCATTAAAATCTTTGTCTAACTCAATAGTGTTCACCGCATTAAAGTGCTGAGTAATATCCGCTTTAGTTAACACAATATGCATATGAGTACCAATTGCAGCCTCGTACACATCTACTGCCGAACCATAACGCTTCTGAGCTTTTATTGCTTGATCATTACTTAAATGTTCTATCTCAGTTTTTAAGTCTTTTACATGTTTGTCTAGTTCACCATCATCGCCCTGAAGAATATTCTTGCTTTCAATTGACTTTGCTAGTATGTTAAAGTCTGCTTCAAAAACAAGATAATCATCAGATTCCATATATCCTTTTTCTTTTGTATATTCTTCATACTCACTCTCTAATTTAGAGAGTTTTTGTTCGAGCTTTTTCTGCTCTTTCCCCATTTGTTTCTGCTCTTGCTTAGCAGATCCTTGTTTTTGTTCTTCTTTCGTTGACCCACAAGCTACTAAACTAATAGATAGCAAAGATGCTACAAGTCCTAGACCGATTTTTCTTAAATTCTTCATTTTTTCTCCTTTTTTTGGTATGTAGTTTTTTCACCAAACAATGATAGCATATATTATGTACTCCAAAAGAACGATTTTAGAAAAATTATCAAGTTTTCTATAGATAAACTATTAAAAGCAACAGTAGTTTATCTGTTAGTAGCAGCTTTAAAAAATCTCTTATCCTCAGTTTTACGAACAATTGCTTAATTATTAGACCTTTTATCTGACGCGCAACGAAACTAAGTAAAAACCGTTTCACTGTTTAGAAAACGGTTAGTTACTTTAATATATAATTCTATACTTAGAGTTAATTCGATATTTCAATCCCCTATTGCTGATTCAAAATAGTAAATTCACAATTTTTTTAGCGCGTTAACTTGTTTTTCTAAAATAGAAATTAACTGTTTTTCTCACAAAAATAGTACTATTTTCAAAAGGAATCTTTTATTTCTCCTGAGAATAGTACTACACTATATTAGATAACCTTTATTTTTGTTTTAATTGTATAATATGTATCTGCTATGAGTCCTACTGCAAGTCCGCTAATCATCCCGTACGGTAATACACCTGGTACATTTTGATAAAAAGTGCCGATTAACATTGCAGCTAGGATGCCGAAAAGTACGCCTATCACAATATGCGAACCAAACTTCACCTGTTTTGCGGTATACATTCTTCCTCCTCCTCACTTTTTTTCCATTATATCACAACAGTATCGTTTATTTAATGATAACTGAGCGAGGAATGCGAATGTAATAAAACTGTAACCTTATATAACTATTTTAGTATTACTCTTTTGGCGAATAAAATGTCATATGAGGCTTTTCTTCTTGGTAATACGCTAAACGGTCTTGGAGCGTACCAGTATGAAATTCAAATTTATGACCGTCAGGATCCGTAAAATAAATAGATTTTTTGTCTCTCTCGTCACGATTTCTTCCAGGTAAGATATTTACATTATGCTGTTTTAACAGCTCTTTTGCTTGGTCAAAACTTTCAATGGAAATAGAAAATGCTAAATGAGTATACGAATACTGAATTTCTGATCTAGGAATATCTTTTTCTTCGTTTAACGCGAGCCACATTCCATTTAGACTAAAGTAAGCGGTGGACTTTCCTTTTACTAAAAGTTCCGCCCCTAACACTTTTTGATAAAATATGATGGACCGTTCTAAATTTGACACAGAAAAGCATATATGATTAACTCCTTGAATCCTCTTTACCCCTCGCTTTCTATTATATAACTTTTCTTTTAGCGCCTATTTTACTGAAAAAACATACTTTTTGCCATGTAAAGAGCTACTCCCCAAATCATACATGCAGAAGCCTTATTGACCCAAATCATTATTTTCCCATTTGAATCCATTTTCCCTACCGCTTTTCCGGCAAAAGCTAAGGATAAAAACCATATCCATGAAACGCATATCGTAACGAGCGTAAAAATCCATTTTTCTTTTCCACTGTATAGCAGAGAATTTGTTCCGATTACGCCCATAATATCCATCAGCGCGTGAGGATTTAGCAGAGATACAGAAGCAGCAAATAAAATTTGTGCTTTCACCGTCATCCCTTCCTTTACTGACGTTTTTGAAGGTTCGCTCTTCCACGTCACAAAGCCCATATACGCTAAAAAAAAGAAAACCTATTCCAAAAATAAGCGCTTGAAAAAATGAAAAAGTAGCGGCTACTGCTGAAACTCCCAGCACTGCTACTAGAATTAAAATCGTATCACAAACAGAAGCCGTTACCACTACAGGAAGCGCCTGTTTGATGGTTCGTTGATTTGCTCCTTGGTTAAAAACAAACACATTTTGTACTCCTAAAGGTAAAATCAAACCGAATGCTAACAATAAAGCATGTATAACCACTGTAAACATATTACTCTCTCCTTTCTCTTTTATCCTACAATTGACATGCCTTGTTGTCTCCATCCAAATTTTGATTTATAATACCAACCAAATTATAAAAAGGTGGTCTCACATGAACTGGACTCCAAATCCGGCTGATAAAAAGCCAATGCACAAACAAATTCAAGAGTATATGAAAGAGAAAATCATAAATGGAGAGTGGCCTATTGGAACGAAAATTCCTTCTCAGCGCCATTTAGCTGCTAGCTTTTCTGTAAATAGAAGCACGGTGGTGACGGCAACCGAAAACTTAATTGCTGAAGGACTGCTCAGCGGAAACAAAGGAGGCGGCACCAAGGTCATCAACAATACGTGGAGCTTACTAGCATCAGGTTCTCACATGAACTGGAATTCGTATGTAGAAGCAGGAATATACCAACCAAATTCTCCGACTATCCGCCATATTAACGAAGCTGAATTTCAACCGGGCATTATTCGTTTAGGAACTGGAGAGTTAGCACCTGACCTGCTTCCTTCCCATCATCTTGCGGAACTATTTAGCGGAACTAACCATAGAAGCGTACACTTGGGCTACGAGCACCCAAGAGGAAATGATGAGCTCCGACAAGAGTTAGTGAAGCATGTAAAAAAACGCGGCATTGAAACGTCTCCTTCATCTATTTTAATTGTATCCGGTTCACTTCAAGCCCTTCAGTTAATTTCAATCGGCCTGCTGCCTCCAGGTGCCAATATATTAGCTGAAAAGCCTTCTTATCTTTATTCTCTACCGTTATTTCAGTCCGCACAAATGAAACTAACGGGCGTTTCATTAGACGAAGAAGGAATGCATTTAACTTCATTAAAAGACCAGCACGAAAAAGAAAAAGGCACAGCTTTATATACAATACCGAACTTTCATAACCCCACCAATGTAACGATGAGTGAACAAAGGCGCCAAGAGCTGCTTCGCCAGTGTGAAAGAATGCATTTGCCAATTATTGAAGATGATGCTTACGGAGAGCTTTGGTTCCATTCACCGCCTCCGCTTTCATTAAAAGCTCGAGATAAAAATGGAGTGGTTCTTTATTTAGGAACGTTCTCTAAAACATTTAGTCCGGGATTTCGAATTGGATGGATTGTAGGGCCTGAACATGTAATTGAGCGATTGGCCGACCTTAAAATGCAAGTTGACTACGGAGCCAGTTCCTTATCTCAATGGGCAGCTGCTGAAGCTCTAAAAACCGGAATTTATGGCAAGCACGTTGCCAGCGTACGCTATAAATTAAAAGAAAAATCTCAGCAAACGCAGGCTATTTTAGAGAAGTATTTAAAAAGTCTTGCTGCGTGGAATACTCCGAGCGGAGGTTTTTATTTTTGGCTGACGCTGCATAAGCCTGTTTCGATGCGGAAATTATTTAAGCACTGTCTCGACGAAGGAGTTCTTTTAAATCCAGGCGCATTGTATGACCATGAAACGTCACAGCATATCAGAATATCCTTTTCTTATGCGACGCTTGCAGAATTTGAATACGGCATCAAAATAGTCGCAAAAAGCCTTAAGAATCTTTACAAGTGATTCTTAAGGCTTTCTTGTGTTAGGCGGCAGCTTTATCGAAAAAGTGAGCTTATTATGCTGACGCTCTGCTCGTATCTCTCCTTGATGCAGCTGAATAATTTGTTTTGCAATAGCCAGCCCTAAACCTGAACCATTTACGTTCGTTCTTGATTCATCACCTCGATAAAATCGATCAAATAACTTTTCCACCTCAAGTTTTTCACTGATGTTAATGCTGTTACTAAAGAAAATTACCAACGAATCCTCATCAATTTCCTGATTCACCTCTAATACGGAAGGCTTTTCGCTGTACTTCTTGGCATTTTCGAGCAAGTTTTGAAAGACTCTTACCATTTTTTCTACATCAATAAATGCATGCCATTCACAAGCAAAGTTAGTCTGAATTTCAATGCCTTCTCTTGTTAAAATTGGCTCGTACTCTCCTATTACCTGTTGAAGCAAACGTTTCATGTCAATTTCATTTCTCTGAAGCTGAAAATCCGGACTCGTTAATTTTGTATAGTCAAACAACTCATCTATTAAATCCGTTAAATAATTTGCTTTTGAATCCACAATATATAAGTAGTTATCTAATGTTTGATCATCCATACTTTCTCTTTTTTTGATTAAATCGAGGTACCCCACAATGGAAGTTAAAGGCGTACGCAAATCGTGAGATACACTGGATATTAGCTCATTTTTCAATTGCTCCAGCTCTCGTTCACGATCAAACTTTGTACGAAGCTGCGCAGACATCTTGTTAATGTTTTGACTTAATTCAGCCAACTCATCTTTTCCTCGTACATGGATGGTTGCGCCTAAATCTCCATTTGAGATTTTTTGAACTTGTTTAGAGATTTCTTTCAGATAACGAATATGGGAACGAATAAGTGTTAAAAAAACAAAAACAAAGACCACAACGGCGATAAAGAAAAGTCCAAACGCTAATACATTATATGCAGGGACATTCATTTTCTCTTCTTGTATATACCTGCTCAAAACAAGCCTAGCAATTAAAATAAAAATTAAATTGGTAGCCAAAAAACTTATAATGATAGCAAAAAGAAGCTTTACACTTATTCTTCTCATATCCTGTATCCTACGCCCCATATGGTTTTAATATAAATGGGCTTTTTGGGATTATCCTCAATTTTTTCACGAATTTTTGTGATATGGACCATTACAGTATTATCCGATTTAAACGCGTCTTCTTGCCACACGGCTTCATATATTTTCCCCATGCTCATCACTGTTCCTTTGTTGCGTGCCAGCAGCTCTAAAATATCAAACTCTTTTGGCGTTAAACGAATCTCTTGGCCGCGCACAAATACAAGGCGGGTGCTGCGGTTAATTTCCAAATCGCCAATTTGAATAACGTCACGCTCAGCGCGTTCATTGTATTTTTTATAGCGTCTAATTTGTGATTTGACTCGTGCCATGAGCTCTAGTGGGTTAAATGGTTTTGTTAAGTAATCATCTGCGCCTGCTGTTAGACCAGAAATTTTGTCCATATCTTCTGACTTCGCCGAAAGCATAATAATGGGCATGTTTTTTTCTTCACGTATTTTAAAAGCAGCGTCGATTCCATTCATCTGCGGCATCATGATATCTAATATAATTAAATCTACTTCTTGTTCTTTTAAAAGCGCTAAGCCAGATACAGCATTAGAAACTTTCAGCGCTTCAAATCCTTCATTTTCTAAGTAAATAGCAATTAAATTACGAATTTGCTCATCGTCATCTATAATTAAAATTCTGTCTTTCATTTACAAACTCCTTATACCTCATTCTTTTCGCATGAAAAAATGTATGCGGGAGGCACGTTTCTCCACTCTTTTTCAACTTTAATGTGGGAGAAAAACGTGCGAATTAAATGTTTTTTTAAATTCGTATACTGAAACGTAATAAATTTCCCTTCATCAGCTAATACGCTTCGCGTGTTTTGCAAAATACAATCTGACACCTCAGCTGCTAAAGAAGCAAAAGGAAGGCCTGATAATATGTAATCTACTTTTGAAATATCATACTGTATCAAGTACTTTTGAACATGTTCAGCCGAGCCGTGTACCACATACACATTTTTTTCATCTTTTACTTGTTCCTTTACTTTTTCGTAAAAATGCCGATTGTATTCGATAAGAAGCAGCGTTGTCTGAGCGCTTCGTCTTCTTATTAATTCACGGGTGAAAACTCCGGTTCCTGGCCCGTACTCTACTATACAGGCTGCATGTTCAAAATCAATCCCTTTCACCATTTTTTTCGCTAAGTGCGTAGAGCTTGGCAAAAGTGCGCCTACCGTTCGCGGCTGATAAAAATATTGAGCCATAAAAGTTAAATTCATTTTCTATTCCTTCTTTCTACTCTTTCTTTCTAGAGTAGAAAAAAAATCTAAAGAAACGTTAAGTAAATTTCTTAAGAATTCTTAAGAAAATAAAAAGGAGGATGTAACAAACGTATTTTAGTTGAAGAAAGATCCGAACGATGAATTGAGATTCTTTATTGAGAATCAAGTTCGTTCGGATTTTTTATGGTTATGTTGAACGTAGGTTTCAGGTATGTAGCAGCTTCTAGCCGGTGATTGGAGGGCAAGACGGCGTCTCCTACGGGAAAAGCGGAACAGATGAGACCCCGCAGGAGCGCAAGCGACGAGGAGACTCATCGGCCGACCGCGGAAAGCGCAGCCTTGCACGGAAATCAACAGCGGTGTAACAAGCGTCATACTAGATTATTAATGCGACTTTTTCGCCTTTAAATTCAATTGAGGCAGTTATGTCTCAATCTCTTTTGAAAGAGTATTCAGCGCAAATAACATCCGCTATTAAGATCAAAAGTGGCTCCTGTATAGTGTTTTGCTTGAGGGCTCAGTAAAAAAAGAACCGTATCTGCCACGTCTTGAGGCGTAACAAAGCTTGGAACCAGCTGATGAGCGATGTATTCATTTTTGCGCCACTCTGGAATATTTTTCATCATATTGGTATTTACCATTGTAGGTGCTACGGCATTCACCCGGATATAAGGAGAAAAATTCATTGCACAGCTTTTGGTTAATCCTAATATCGCTGCTTTAGACATTCCATATATAGCATCGGAGCTTCCTTCCATTCCCGATACGGACGATATATTAATAATCGCTCCTTCTGTTTCCTTTTCCATTAATAATTCGCCAAAGTATTTGGAAAAATAAATATATCCTTTAATATTAATGTCCATAACAAAATCTATTTCCTTTTCTTCATAATCCAATAAATTTTTCCCTAAATACACGCCCGCATTATTAACTAATCCATATAAATTTTTATCTTTTATTTGATAAAAAAGATTTTTTACGGCCTTCCCTTCTTTAACATCTACTACATACGTTTCAATATGGCCCTTTGTATCTTCAGCTAGCTGTTTCAAAGCTCCTTCATTACTATCACAAGCAATAACTGAATAGCACTTCGACACACATTCTTTTACAATTTCTTTTCCAATTCCAGCACCTGCACCCGTGACGATTATCCATTTTTCTTTCATCTCGACACCTCTTATCTACTTTCTGTTACAAATACTTTTTATGTAAATATTCAAACATTTATTATACCATTATTTTCTATATGAACATCCCTTTCTTGCGCTCTTTTTTAGCTTACCTGACAAAAAACGTATAGTTTTTTATACGAGTGACAACGATAAGACAGTACATTATTCCAAATAAGAAAGAGATGATAAGATATGGCAAAAGTACTTTATATTACAGCTCATCCTCACGATGAGTCTCAATCATTCAGTATGGCAACTGGAAAAGCGTTTATCGATGCTTACAAAGAGCACAATGCAAGTGACGAAGTTGTACATATTGACCTTTATAAAGAAAATATCCCTCATATTGATGCAGATGTATTTAGCGGATGGGGCAAACTGCAGTCTGGCTCGGAACTCTCTTCTCACGAACAAGAAAAGGTCAATCGCCTTGCAGAACTGAGCGAACAGTTTGTAGGAGCGGACAAATATGTTTTTGTAACGCCAATGTGGAACTTTTCGTTTCCACCGGTTATGAAAGCTTATTTAGACTCTGTAGCCGTAGCGGGTAAGTCATTTAAATATACGGCAGAAGGTCCGGTTGGGCTATTAACGGATAAAAAAGCGCTTCATATTCAAGCACGGGGAGGCATTTATTCTGAAGGTCCTGCAGCTGAGATGGAAATGGGGCATCGCTATATTGGAATTATGATGAATTTCTTCGGAGTCCCTTCGTTAGACGGCATTTTTGTGGAAGGGCATAATGCAATGCCAGATAAAGCCCAAGAAATTAAAGAAAAAGGAATAGCTGAAGCAAAAAAACTTGCCCAAACTTTTTAATATAAAGAGGCTGTAACAAAAATATTTTGATTGAAGGAAGATCCGAACGAGGACTTGAGACTCTTAATGGAGCATCAACTTTGTTCGGATTTTTCTGTTGGTAAAGTGAACGTAGCTTTCATGCATGGTGGCTGCTTCCAGCAGTTAATTGGAGGGCAAGGCGAAGACTCCTGCGGGAAAAGCGGAACAGATGAGACCCCACAGGCGCGTAAGCGACGAGGAGGCTCATCGTCCGCCCGCGGAAAGCGAAGCCTTGCACGGAAATTAACTGCGATGTAACAAGCCATTCATACTGGATCATTTATCCCGTTTGTTCGTCTTTCGATGGAAGTGATTTCGTTATGTCTAAGTCTCTTTTCTACGCAAAAAAGCTTTCTCTTTCCCTTTCGATCCACCTGTCCATTTCTCGATCACTTTTTTCTACAAGTCTGTTAACGAGGATATCATGCCAAATATAGTTTTCAAGTAAATTAATGTTAACTCCGTTATTGGTATAGTAAGCCATTTCTTTATGACCATAAATCATTTCACTGCTGTCAACAGATATAATAAACCAGTTTTGATTCCCAATATTTTCGGTATAGCTTGTATGGCGGTGCCGGTCAAATTCCTCCATCGCTTCATCTTGTTCAAACACAATTCCTTTTAGTGTGACACTCTCCCTTAGCTGTAATAAAAGAGGCTTCAACTCATTATAAATATCAGGCCAAAGCGAGATGACAATTTTATTTTTTGCTTTTAACAATAGCGACTCACAAAAAGCAAGAATGGCTGTTTCTCCTCTCATCGTCATAACCCGGCTTTCTTCTATAGACTCTGCAGCTTCAAGACGTTTAAGCGTTTCGCTAACGTCTTCATACGTTTCGTTCCATTTTTTCTGCAGCGAATGCAAAAAAGCATCGACGGGCAGCGACGTGTACTGGGTGCCATCATTACTCTCTTCTTTTAACACCATGCCTTTTTCCTCTAGTGTTTGTAAAATATCGTATACACGCGCTCTTGGCACACCTGAATGTTTACTAATGCTATAAGCAGTGGAAGATCCTTTTTTGACAAGCGTCACGTATACTTTTGATTCATACTGATTAAATCCAAGCGACTGCAGCTGCTGAATAATATTTTCCATAAAGGAAACCTCCCTGTTTTTTAAGTTATTTGAAATTTTCATCATTTACATATTTACAACTGCTTTTTATATAGTTACTATTTAAGTAGTCACTATATATATTATGACATGAGGAAGGTGCTTTATGGAAGAATTAAGTTTACAGATTGTTCTTTTGCTTTTACTCTTTGGTTTTTTAGCTGCATTCATTGACTCCGTAGTGGGCGGAGGCGGTTTAATTTCTACACCCGCTCTTTTATTTTTAGGCCTGCCGCCCGCTGCTGCCTTGGCTACAAATAAATTAGCTGGAACGATGGGCGTATTAACGAGTACCATTCGATTTGTCAAATCCGGAAAAGTCGATTTTCGCGTTGTGGGTAAATGGTTTCCTTTTGTATTTATTGGCTCTTTGGGAGGTTCAATCACCGTTCATTTTCTATCCTCTGCTTTTTTGAAACCTGTTATTTTGATTCTCCTTGTTTTAGTTGCTATTTATACAATCTTCAAAAAAAACTGGGGCACCACGTCCACGTATAAGCCGCTGTCTATTAAGAAACTTATTTTCTTTACTGCACTTATTTTTATCATTGGCTTTTACGATGGATTTTTAGGAGCAGGCACAGGTTCATTTATTTTATTTGCTTTTTTATTTATGGGATTTGATTTCCTGCAGTCAGCAGGCAGCGCAAAATTTTTAAATTTCGGCAGTAATTTAGGTGCTTTGCTTGTATTTTTGTATTTTGATTCTGTTGTATTTTCTTACGGATTAATTATGGGGTTTGCGATGATCGTGGGTTCTTTCATTGGATCAAACGTCGCTTTATCAAAAGGCGTGACGTACGTCCGAACGCTTTTTATTCTTGTCACTTTAAGCCTTATTAGCAAAAACATATTCGACTATGTAAATCAGTACAAATAGATCAATGGTTTCTTTCGAACTATAACAATGAACCTATATATCTATTAGATTAATAAAACCACCTCTTACTATTTTCTTATTTTTGGGTAAATGTGTAAAAAGACACTAAAATTGTTGTATACTGATCGATGTTGTTTTACATAATTAGAAATATTATACAGAGGTGAACGTTTTGTTTAAGAAATTTAGGTTTTTATGGTTTATTTTGCTGATCTTTGCACTTATTTTTGTCAAAAATACGTTCTTTTCTTCTTCAGAGAACGCCGCTGAGACGCTAGCGACGTCAGATGTTCCACAAGCCGCAGCTACTTTCAAAGAGGGAAACAATCAGCAGGACGGAGTCATTATTCAAAAATATCGCAAACAGCTAGATGCAGCACAGAAAAAAAATGACGAAAAAGCTACTAAAGAAATACAAGAAAAAATTTATGAAGACGGAAGACAGGCAGCACTAAACTTTTTACCGCGCAATAAATTTCAAAGAGCTTTTTCTCAGCCTTCGAAAAAATCGGCCGATGACATTTATAACTTTCTAATTGCCCAAGTAGGGTTTGGAGGATATGATTCTCTTTATCAAGAAGCAATAGCCGCAAAAAAAGAAGCAGCTTCTTCTACTGATGAATTAAATATGAGTGGCATTCAAGCTAAAACCGCTGCACTTACATACGGCACACTCGCACAAAGAGAGCAGCTGCTTGTTACAAGTCTTGCCTATGACTTAAGCAGCGTAGGCGTCATTTCTTCCGATACAGCTAAAGGTATTGATAAAAAAGCTACTCATATGCTAGAAGTTAGAAAAGAAGGAATAAATGCCGCGATGCAAGAATAAGCGAAACAGCTCTTTTCTTCTTCCTAATAAAAACGTGTCCGCCTGTTTGGCGAACACGTTTTTTTGTTTAATAAATAATAGCCTGTACGCTCATTATTGTAACGGTTAAAATAAGAATCACGTTTCCTATAATTAACCACGGCTTTGCGCTTCCTCTTCTACCTTTAATAGCCGTGATTAGTCCAGCAATGGGCAATAAAGCCATAATGATGACCCAAATTTTACGAAGAATGCTGGAATCCAAATAAAAACCAAACTGCATCATCGCAAATAACACGACTGTAATAAGGAAGAAAAGTGTAGGCACAGCTAAATGAATGCCTCTTGGTCTCATTGAGTAGTACACAACATCACTTTCTTTCTATGTAAAATCTTACGTAAAATAACGTTATCATTTACACAGAGTTTTGACAACTTTTTGAAGGATTTTGTCAACAAATTTTAATAATCCAGAAGAAATCACTTCTCATTCAGCTGCCCGAAGACTGCCGGAAGTGCAGAAATAACGTCACTTGCTAACATATCTATCATTGTATGCCCCTGATCGAGCAGCACATCCGCTGCTTTTCCATGAACATATACCGCATTGCTGATTGCTTCTTGAAGAGAATCATGCTGCATAATAAAAGCGAGGATGATTCCGGTTAACGTGTCACCCGTTCCACCTTTTGCGAGTCCTGCGTTTCCAGTGGTATTTACGTATTGTTTTCCATCCGGCGTTGTAACGATCGTGTTTGGGCCTTTTAATACAAGATACACACCATTTTCCACTGCGTATTGGCTAGATATCGAAAATCGATTTGCTTCTACTTCTGCGATTGTTGTATCCACGAGTCTAGCCATTTCTCCGGGATGAGGTGTTAAAATCGTTGCGTGTTCTCTTTCTTTTACTTCTTTCATCAAATCCGGCAGATGATAAAGAGCATCTGCGTCGATTACAACAGAAACGGGCTGTTGAAGTACTTGTTCGACAACTTTCTTCGTTTCTTCCGTTCTCCCAAGCCCTGGTCCAACTGCAATTGCATCGTACTTTGCTTCTTCTAAAGGAATCTCGCCTGCAAAAAAGCCATCTTTGCTTGGGCATGGCTTATACATCACTTCTAACATGTGAGCAGCTGCAATCGCATGAATATCATTCGGAAGCGCAAGCGTTAAAAGCCCTGCTCCGCTTGTGAGTGCTGCTTTTGACGTTAGCATCGGCGCTCCGGGTGTTTGAAGTGAACCTCCTATTACGATTCCTTTTCCGTGTGTACCTTTATTGGACGAAGCATTCCGAATGGGAAAAGATTGTTTAATATGCTGAGTTGACCATACCTCTTTAAGAGATGAGCTTTTTTCAATTGCTAGCGGTGGGATACCGATATCTACTACAATCAATTCACCATAGCTTTCTTTGCTCGGGTATGTAAATGCCGTGATCTTTGGCTGCTGAAGCGTAATCGTAGCATCTGCACGTACCGTAAGCTCTTGCTTCTGTTCCATTACTCCACTTGGGACATCGATGCTGTATATGTAAGCCTTAGAGTCGTTTATTTTTTTTATAATGTTATCATAAGGAGATTTGATGCTGCCTTTTACGCCTATACCTAATAAACAATCAATAAGGACCGTATACTTTTTCACAGAGAAGTTGTCTCCCGCCGATTGCCACGCGAATCCAGCATTTTCATAGATGATCATGGCTTTTTTAGCTGCGCCTTTTATTTTCTCCCGTGCAGGAACTACCCAGACGTCAACTTCATAGCCTTTTGACTTCAAAGCACGGGCAATAACAAAGCCGTCTCCTCCGTTGTTTCCCGTTCCTATAAGCAGCCCTATTTTTTCATATTTTTCGATTCGCTCACTCAGCGCGTTTGCAGCAGCCTGTCCGGCATTTTCCATAAGGGACTCTTCACTCATCCCAATTGTATTCGTCATATAATCATCTACTTGATACATCTCTTGATTCGTTACAATTCTCATTATGCTGCTCCTTACTGAAACGGAAATGGTTCGTCTGTATTTACCGTTCCTTTTATTTTCGTTATAGTTAATTGTTCTCCTTTCACCCAATCCTCAAACGAGAAAATAAGAGGTTTTGCTTTTCGTCCAATTCCCACAATGACTTGCAGCGTCTCCGGTACATATGCCACTGTATGAAGCGTTCCAGCAGAATTCCGGTAATCTTCTTTAAAAATACCGTATTCATCTTCATTAAATAAAGAAAAAGCTTCAAGAGGCGATAGCTTTTTTTCAATATGATCTCGAATATGATCGAGCCTTTCCTTTGACTCTACCAAATGATGACGATTTTCTTCGACCAGCTGATTAAAATGGTTCGTACACCCCATCATCGTTCCTCTTTGTACATGAACGCCTCGTCCAGATGCTTCGACTACTGCTCCCTGTCCGCTGCGGTCGTAAATGGAATAATTAAACGCATGACGGTGCGGTGCCCTTTCTAAAATAGCAACAGCCTCTTCTGTCGTTTCACATGTTTCTAAAATAAACCGAGCAAGCGTACAGCAAATAAATCCGTTCGTTTGACGGCGGCGATTAACAAAATGATAGCCAATTGCTAATCCTTTTTCGTTCATTCCATCCATTCGCCCAATCATTCTTGTTCCAAACCCGACGCTTGCATATCCTTCATTTGGCTGAAAAAGCAAAAATCGACCTTCGTACGTTTTCGGATGATAATCGTAGTTCCGCACATACACACCGTGCTGCATAAGAGCAGAACATCCCGTTTTCTTCCACTCTTGCTGATATCCGCTGTACTCATGTATAACGTCTTCAAGAGGCCAATCTAAGCCTTCTGCTAAGCCCAATAGCTCATCCCACAGTCCGGGAGCAAATAAGTCGTAATAATGACGAGCTTCTTTTGCTATCGTTTGATAGCTTCGTAATGAACGTTTTCTTCTTTTTTGATGATTTTCAAACAGCTTTGTTCCTTTATGTAATTCCCCTTGCATTTTACCAAGCTCTCGGTAAGAGCCTCGCCCTTGAATAACTTCTACCTGTATTTCTTTCACTTCTATCACTCCAATTTTCCAGTACCTTTATTGTGCAGCAAGCGCTCTATTCTTTGCAACTTTCTCCTCTCATAGAACGCTCTTCCTTTGAATACAGTTATAAAGAAACAGGTCGAAAGATTGAAAAGCATTATCATAAGAGGTGATCATATTGCTAAAGGAAGTTCAGCTAGAGATTCAGCGAAGAATCGCCTATCTGCGCCCAACACAAAAAAATGACGGGTCATTTCGCTACTGTTTTGAAACAGGCGTTATGCCTGATGCGTTTTTAATTATGCTTCTTCGCACCTTTGATTTAGATAAAGAAGTGTTGATTAAACAATTAACCGAACGGATCGTTTCCCTTCAAAATGAAGATGGTCTTTGGACGTTGTTTGATGATGAAGAACACAACTTATCCGCTACTATTCAAGCTTATACAGCTCTTTTATATTCAGGCTATTACCAAAAAAATGACCGGATTTTGCGAAAAGCAGAAAGATATATTATAGATTCAGGAGGCATTTCTCGCGCTCATTTTCTCACAAGATGGATGCTTTGTGTTAACGGCTTATACGAGTGGCCAAAGCTATTTTACCTCCCGCTTTCTCTTTTGCTCGTGCCTACCTATGTACCGCTTAACTTTTATGAACTAAGCACCTATGCCAGAATTCACTTCGTCCCGATGATGGTAGCTGGAAACAAAAAATTTTCACTTACTTCTAGGCATACACCTTCTCTTTCTCATTTAGATGTAAGAGAGCAGAAACAGGAAGCGGATGAAGCTGCTCAAGAATCACGCGCTTCTATTTTTTTAGTCGACCATTTAAAACAGCTGGCTTCTTTACCTTCTTACATCCACAAGCTTGGTTATCAAGCAGCCGAGCGTTACATGCTAGAAAGACTTGAAAAAGATGGAACACTCTACAGCTACGCAACCTCTACTTTTTTTATGATTTACGGTCTTTTGGCTCTTGGCTATAAAAAAGATTCGTTTGTGGTTCAAAAAGCAATTGACGGTATTTGTTCACTACTTAGTACATGCAGCGGCCACGTGCACGTAGAAAACTCCACGTCAACCGTTTGGGATACCGCCCTGCTATCTTACGCTCTACAAGAAGCAGGTGTACCGCAGCAAGATCCCATGATTAAAGGCACAACTCGTTACTTAAAGAAAAGACAGCATACAAAGCTTGGAGACTGGCAGTTTCATAACCCAAATACAGCGCCTGGAGGCTGGGGATTTTCCGATATTAATACGAATAACCCTGACTTAGACGATACGTCTGCTGCTATTAGAGCTCTTTCTAGAAGAGCGCAAACCGATACAGATTATTTGGAGTCTTGGCAAAGAGGTATTAACTGGCTGTTGTCCATGCAAAACAAAGACGGGGGTTTTGCTGCATTTGAAAAAAATACCGATTCTATTTTATTTACTTATCTGCCGCTTGAAAACGCAAAAGACGCAGCAACGGATCCGGCTACTGCCGATTTAACCGGTCGAGTGCTTGAGTGCCTCGGAAACTTTGCCGGTATGAATAAATCCCACCCTTCGATTAAAGCTGCAGTAAAATGGCTGTTTGATCATCAATTGGATAACGGAAGCTGGTACGGCCGGTGGGGTGTTTGCTACATTTACGGAACGTGGGCCGCTATTACTGGACTCCGTGCTGTAGGAATTTCTGCTTCTGATCCGCGTATCATCAAAGCCATCAATTGGCTCAAAAGCATTCAACAAGAAGACGGCGGATTCGGAGAATCATGCTATAGCGCTTCTTTAAAAAAATATGTGCCTTTACCCTTTAGCACTCCTTCTCAAACGGCTTGGGCTCTCGATGCTTTAATGACAATATGTCCATTAAAAGATCGAGCAGTTGAAAAAGGAATTAAATTTTTACTGAATCCAAATCTTACAGAGCAGCAAATTCATTATCCCACGGGAATTGGTCTTCCTGGACAATTTTATATTCAGTACCACAGCTACAATGATATTTTTCCTCTTCTTGCACTTGCCCACTACGCAAAAAAACATTCTTCATAAAGGGGTTGAGACATGACGAAATGAATCCAATCTAAAGACGAACATATAGGATACATGAGCTCCTATGGATCGCTTGTGACACGGCAGTTGATTTCCGTGCAAGGCTTCGCTTTCCACGGGAGTCTTCGCCTTGCCCTCCAATCAACTGCTAGGAAGACTTACACACATGAAACCTATGTTTACCCTAACAAAAAAAAAAAACGAACCACGAATCAAACATCTTGATCAATGGTTCGTTTTTCACTTTGTCTAAAATCCTTTTATTCCAGCCTCTTTTTGTACATAAAAGCAGGTTTTTTTAGGAGACAAGTGGAATACCTTTTTAATGTTGGGAAAGAAAGGATGCATCAAATGAATAATGTTTCACCACTTTTAAAAGGAAAAAACGTGATACTAAGAAAACCAAAAGACAGCGATGTACATGACTATCTAGCGTGCAAGCAAACAAAAGAGCTTATTCGTATGTACGGAGGCGATACCCGAAACTTAAAACCTCTTACATTACAAGATGCCAAACGGCACGTCGAGTACATAAAGTCTCAAAAGCTGAATTGGTGTGTTGAATATCAGCAGCAGTTTGTTGGAGAAGCCCGGCTGACCGTTAACGAGTACGACCGGCGCGCACGGTATGCTATTGGTTTATTCGATTCTTCCGTTTGGAATCAAGGGCTCGGCACTGAAGTTACAAAATTGGTGCTGGCCTACGCATTTGAACACCTTCACTTGCACAGAGTCGATTTACGAGTGCTCGAATACAACCATAGAGCCATTGCTTGTTATGAAAAATGCGGTTTTGTAAAAGAAGGAATAGAGCGTGAAGGTGCTTTTATTGAAGAAGCATTTCAGACAGATATTATCATGAGTATACTCGAACAAGAATATTATCAGCTTTAGAGGAGAGAATCAGCTGTCATCATCGTACTTCTTTAAAAGTTCGTATAGCCCAAGCCTTTTGTGAATAAAGTAACATAACGATATAACCAAAGGAGCCAACGATGACAGCTTATGATTCCTCTTCTTTTGTATTTGTAACCATTGATAAACATGACATTGCTGCTTTTTTACTCATTGATATTATTTGCAGCACCACTATTTATGTAGCATGTAAACATTATCTCCACAATGAGCTTGTTTCCATTGCAAGCAGCGCTCTTTTTCCCATGGTATGTAAGAAGGTTTCTCGACGCTAGCTCAGCTTTTTACCGGTTCTTTTAATGACAGCCAAGTGCGTTCCTTCTGCTGCTGAATCTCTACGGAGTGATTAAAAAATTTAGAAAGATGCGGCTCAGTGAGCTGGTCTTTCGTTTTTCCAGAAGAAAACACTTCTCCTTGGCGCATACAAAGCGTATGAGTAAAGCACGGCAAAATTTCTTCTACATGGTGAGTAACATAAATAAGCGTAGGAGCATTTGGCTGCTCTGCCATTTTTGCAATCAGCTGAAGAAGCTGTTCTCGGGCCATTATATCTAGACCTGTACATGGCTCATCAAGTATTAAAAGCTTTGGTGAAGCCATAAGAGCTCGAGCAATTAGCACTCGCTGGCGCTCTCCTTGAGAAAGTGTTCCGTAGGCCTGATTTTGTAAATCTTCGCAATTTAGCAGCTTCATTAATTCTATGGCTTGGTTCATATCTTTTTGCTCCACTTGTTCATATAACCCAATAGATGCAAATTTTCCGCTTAAAATCATTTCTACAACCGTATCGTCATCTCGAAACCGCTGTTGAAGCGAAGAGCTTACCCATCCAATTTCTTTTCTGAGCTCAGACAGATTTGTTTCTCCAAATTTCCTTGAAAGAACTTCTACTTCCCCTTTTGTAGGCCAAATATATCCGTTGATGATATTTAAAAGCGTCGTTTTTCCGGAACCATTTAACCCAAGCAAACACCAATGTTCCCCTTTTTCCACTGACCACGACACGCTTTTTAAAATTTCTTTTTCTCCTCGTTTTACCGAAACGTTGTTAATGTTGATCATGCTAACACTCCTTTACTCTCATTTTTCATTATATATACTATAAAAGAATAATGATTTATCCCATTTGTTAACTTGCTTTTCTTTTTTCATGCCAATTCTTTCAGCCACTTTAATCGATGGATAATTGGCCGGATCAATTAATGATATAATCTTCTGAAATTTCAGCGTATGAAGGCCATAATCTAAACAAGCTTTTGCTGCTTCACTCGCATAGCCTTTTCCCCAGCGGCTGCGTAAAAATAAATAGCCAAGCTCCGGGTCTACCTTGCCGTCTACTTTTTGAAGAACCATGCCGCACTGCCCTAGAAACTCTCGATTCTGTTTATCTTCAGCGATCCACATGCTAATGCCATATGTTTGATAATGCTGCTTCATCCATTGAATCCAGCGATATGTGTCTTGTTCATTTTTAGTAGAAGAATAATACTTCATTGCTTCAGCATCTTCAAATATTTTCATTAAATTGCCTGCATCGCTTTCAGCCATAGCTCGCAGCGTCATTCGCTCTGTCTCAATAATCGTATAAATCCTCTCCTTTCTTCCATTCCAACATCTACTATCTTTATTATCCGCTACTATTTTCTTTTCGTAAAGTTTTCCTTTTTTTATTTAAATGAAACAGAAAAAGGCACCAAAAAAGGCTGCTACACACAGCCCTTTAATCTGGATCACACGTTTTCCCGTACCGTAATACGTTATATATAGCACGTCCATCACTTGCAGATGTTTCTGTATATTGAATTGGCAGCAGTGAAAAAATAACATAATAGACTGAAAAATAAACAAATTGATAGCAAAATATATCTTCAGGCAGAATATTAGCCATAATTAATCCATTTATTATAAAAATAGTAAGTAAATTAAACAGTACACCGCCCGCATACACCACTGCATGGGAAAAGCGACTGTCGTTCTTAAGATTTTCATATTTACAAAACGAGTCTAGAAAATAGACTGACTTAATTTTAAACTTCCCCATTTTAAGAATCGTTTTCCCCCGCCCAATAGTAAAATCGACCTTCCCTCCGAAAATAATTGCCATGACGGAATGCCCCAGCTGATGAACAAATGATACAAGTGGCAATACAAGACAGAATGACCACACAAACTTTGGAAGATCATTTAACCCAAACACGTTTATCCCTCCTTTTTGTTTCTTCTCTCTACTTTTCCTCCCCGTTTTTACTTAAAACTACATTTAAATTCTTTTTTTAAAACTCATACGAAATAACTAGCATCCACATCACTTCTTATAACCTAGATAAAACCCAATGTATGTAACTTATGAAAAATACATTTTCCGAAAAACAGTTGGAGTCACGTTTTCTTGTTCTTTGAAGCGCTTGATAAAATAGCTTGGATGTTCATACCCTACTTGTCTTGCTATATCTTGTACAGAGATTTGGTTGTTTTTAAGCAGCAGTTTCTTTGCTTTTTGAATTCGGACGCGCGTTACGTATTCAAACGGCCGGATACCAAGAGATTGTTGAAAAAGCAAACACGTATACTGCTCTGTTACGTTGAGCTGCTTCGCCAGTACTTCTAGCGTTAACGGCTGATGATAATATTCCTCAATATAGCGAAGGACTGGGTTTAGCTGAGTAATTTGCTGCAAGCGACTTTTGCTTTCTATATATACGCTGTCTTGGCGAAGTTTCAAAATGACGCTATATAGTAGTTCAGAGCACTTCATGGTGCTAGAGGTATGATTTTCTTCTAACAAATTCATTATCTCTTGCAGCATCCTATAAAGGCTTTCAGCCTGTGTAAGGACGATTTTTCCGGAATTAATAAATTGAAGAGAAAGCATGATATCATCAATTACACTTCCATTAAAAGAAACCCAGCATACTTGCCATTCGCTTGTAATGGGGTAGTATTCGTGCGGAACATGCGGCGTCAGAAACATCCCTTCATTTTCTTTTATAATATAAACCTCGTCGTTTACACGAAGCTCGCCTCTTCCTTTTATACATTGAATCCATTGATAATCAGGAAACTCTCCCTGACGTTTAATATGCGTTTGATGTCTCCAGCTTCCAGCGCTTGTAACATAGAATGGCAGTTTCATATCTTCATCTGAAAGAGCCGGAAAGTACATACGGTCCACATTACTTCCTCCTTTTTATGTGAATATAGTTATATTATCATGAAAATAATTAGATTGATAAGGTTTTCAGAAAACGTTATCATTTTCATATAAACTAATAACCTAGTAATCTAGAAATGAGGGATCGACATGTTAAAAACCGGCAAAAAATTTAATTATACAGCACCTGCAAACGGATACCCTGAATGGAATAACAACCCTGAAATTTTTCAATTGAACCGTTCGAAAGCACACGCTTTACTAATGCCTTATCAAACGGTCGAAGAGGCCTTAAAAAATGATAGAAAATCTTCTGTTTACTACCAAAGCTTAAATGGAAGCTGGTACTTTCATTTTGCTGAAAATGCGGATGGCCGCGTCAAAAACTTTTTCGCTCCTGAATTTTCATATAAGAAATGGGACTCTATTTCAGTTCCTTCACACTGGCAGCTGCAAGGATATGACTATCCTCAATATACAAACGTGACATACCCTTGGGTTGAAAACGAAAACCTCGAACCTCCTTTTGCACCGACTAAATATAACCCTGTCGGTCAGTACGTCCGTACTTTTACACCTAAATCAGAATGGGAAAATCAGCCGGTGTACGTCAGCTTCCAAGGCGTCGAATCTGCTTTTTACGTCTGGGTTAACGGTGAGTTTGTTGGATACAGCGAAGACAGCTTTACTCCAGCTGAATTTGATATAACTTCTTATCTTCAAGATGGTGAAAATACGATAGCAGTAGAAGTATATCGCTGGAGTGACGCAAGCTGGCTTGAAGACCAAGATTTTTGGCGAATGAGCGGCATCTTCCGAGATGTGTATCTCTATTCTACTCCACCGGTTCACATCTATGACTTTAGCGTTCGTTCGTCGCTTGATAACAACTACGAAGATGGTGAACTTAGCGTTTCAGCTGATATTTTAAATTACTTTCAGCACGATACTCAAGATCTAACATTTGAAGTCATGCTGTATGACGCGAATGGCCATGAAGTACTACAAGCTCCGCTGCAAACAAATGTAAGTGTGAGCGATCAATATACAGCGTCCTTACGTACACATATTAAAAGCCCTGCAAAATGGAGCGCAGAAAGTCCTAATTTGTATACCCTTGTACTCAGCTTAAAGAATGCTGCTGGTTCTATTATCGAAACGGAAAGCTGTAAAGTCGGCTTCCGTACGTTTGAACTAAAGAATGGCCTTATGACAATCAACGGCAAGCGTATTGTACTTCGAGGAGTAAATCGCCACGAATTTGATTCAGTAAAAGGCCGTGCAGGCATCACACGCGAAGACATGATTCACGATATTTTGCTGATGAAACAGCATAATATTAACGCGGTGCGTACATCCCATTACCCTAACGATTCAGTATGGTATGAGCTGTGTGATGAATACGGACTGTACGTGATTGATGAAACCAATTTAGAAACGCACGGAACGTGGACTTATTTACAAGAAGGCGAACAAAAAGCCGTTCCAGGAAGCAAGCCAGAATGGAAAGAAAACGTACTAGATCGCTGTCGTTCGATGTACGAACGTGACAAAAACCACCCTTCTATTATTATTTGGTCGCTTGGCAATGAATCATTTGGCGGAGAAAACTTTCAGCATATGTATACTTTTTTTAAAGAGAAAGATTCCACGAGACTTGTTCATTATGAAGGAATCTTCCATCACCGCGACTATGATGCTTCTGATATAGAAAGCACGATGTACATTAAGCCAGCAGATGTAGAGCGCTATGCTTTAATGAATCCGAAAAAACCTTATATTCTGTGTGAATACAGTCATGCGATGGGTAATTCTTGCGGAAATCTATACAAATACTGGGAGCTGTTCGATCAATATCCAATCTTGCAAGGCGGTTTTATATGGGACTGGAAAGATCAAGCTCTTCAAACAACAGCAGTAGACGGTACTTCTTACTTAGCTTACGGCGGAGATTTTGGTGATACGCCTAACGACGGCAACTTCTGCGGAAACGGCTTAATCTTTGCTGATGGGACAGCTAGCCCGAAAATTGCAGAAGTAAAAAAATGCTATCAGCCTGTAAAGTGGACAGCAGTAGACGCTTCTAAAGGAAAATTTGCCGTTCAAAACAAACACCTGTTTACAAACTTGAACGCCTATGATTTTGCTTGGACTGTTGAAAAAAACGGTGAACTACTTGAAAAACATGCGTCTCTTTTAAATGTAGCTCCTGATAGTACAGACGAACTGACGCTTTCTTATCCTCTTTACGAGCAAGAAAACGAAACTGATGAATTTGTTTTAACTCTTTCTCTCAGATTATCCAAAGATACAGCCTGGGCTTCAGCTGGATATGAAGTGGCGTACGAACAGTTTGTACTGCCTGCCAAAACCGCTGTACCTTCAGTAAAAGCTGTTTATCCTGCTTTATCAGTTGACCAAAACGAACAAACGCTGACGGTTACAGGAACTAACTTCACGGCTATTTTTGACAAGCAAAAAGGGCAGTTTATCTCTTACAACTATGAGCATACCGAGCTGCTTGCATCGGGTTTCCGTCCGAACTTTTGGCGCGCAGTCACCGATAATGACCTCGGCAATAAATTGCATGAAAGATGTCAAACGTGGCGTCAAGCAAGTTTAGAGCAGCACGTGAAAAAAGTAAGTGTTCAACCGCAAATTGACTTTGTTATCATTTCGGTTGAGCTAGCTTTAGACATCTCTCTTGCTTCTTGCTATGTAACGTATACGCTATATAACGATGGTGAAATGAAGATTGAACAATCTTTAGCACCTTCTGAGGCAATGCCTGAAATTCCTGAAATTGGGATGCTGTTTACGATGGATGCGGCTTTTGATTCTTTAACATGGTACGGCAGAGGCCCTCATGAAAATTATTGGGATCGTAAAACTGGCGCTAAGCTTGGCCTTCATAAAGGCAGTGTAAAAGAGCAAGTTACACCGTATTTACGCCCTCAAGAATGCGGAAACAAAACGGACGTTAGATGGGCAACTATTACAAACGATCAAGGACGCGGCTTTTTACTAAAAGGTTTGCCAACAGTCGAGCTGAATGCTTTACCTTACTCACCTTTTGAATTGGAGGCTTACGATCATTTTTACAAATTGCCGTTAAGCGATTCCGTAACCGTGCGGGTTAACTACAAGCAAATGGGCGTTGGCGGAGACGACAGCTGGGGAGCTAAAACACATCCTGATTACACACTATACGCCAACCGCTCGTATACAAACACGTTTACGCTAAAACCTCTATAAAAATAAAAAGGACTTTCAAATGAAAGTCCTTTTTACTTATGATGTCACCTCTGGCTTTCGCTGAGAAAGCAAAAATACCGTAGCAATAATAAGAATTGTACCTAGCCACTCCGTCCACCCAAAAGTCACATGAAGCCATAGAACAGATAGCGCGGCTGCTGACAAAGGCTCTGCTGACGCAAGAACAATGGCTTCAGAAGCGCTAATGTGCTTCAAACTTTCCAAGTAGCAATAAAAGGCAATGAGCGTTCCAAAGATAATCACAAATAGCACCGCACACAGCGACAATAGCGACCACTCACCGGCTATATGCCACGGCGGATGAATAAATGAAAAACTTACGCCGCCTATTACCATTCCCCAGCCTACTACTTCAACTGAGCTCCATTTTGCAAGAAGACGTTTAGGCTGAAGCGTATAAAAAGCAGACGTCACAGCTGCTCCAATCCCCCAAAACAACCCCCATCCTGTAATAGACAGCTCGTTAAAATTTCCGCTTGTTGCAAGAAAAAATGTCCCCGTTATGACGAGCGCAACAGAAATCATTTCTACTTTCACCGGCCACTTTCTTGCTTGCACGGCTAAATAGCCAATAATAAATATTGGCGACGTATATTGAAGCACTGTAGCTGTAGCAGCGTTTCCTGCTTCAATAGCTGCAAAATATGTATACTGCACGCCGAGCATACCGATTACACCAAACAAAAGCAGCGAAGTCCTCTCTTCTTTTGTTTTCCAAATTGCAAAAATATTGCGCTGCTTAGAGGCTATTGCCAAAAGCAGCAATCCAGATACTAACATACGAACGACGACCAGCCACTCTGCGTTAAAACTCTTATGCTGAAATAAATATTGAGCTACCGTGCCAGACACTCCCCACATCGTGGCACCAATGATTACAAGCAGCAGCCCCCACGCTCTTTTAGATGAAGTTTGAACTCCTTCCACTTACCATTCCCTCTCTCTTTTTCATATATATTTAACTTACCTCCCTCCGCATTAACGGTCAATAGCAAAAAAAGTCGAAGCAATATGCTTCGACTTTTTTTAAATGCTTTTATGAAGTAATTTCTTGAGTAAAGGAAATAGCACATCGGGAAGTTCTTCGATGTTTGGTACTAGAATACTATATTTGCCATACATATTTTGAATGGTTTTCTTCTGTCCTTCATCAATTTCCCCGTTGGATAAAAAGACGTTGATGACTTCAATTCCGTGCTTGCGTGCTTCTAATACCGCTTCGTGCGTATCTACAATACCATTTTGTTCATATCCCATAGCGGCTGGTTCACCGTCTGAAAACACAAGTAAAAACTTTTGCTGCTCAGAACGCTGAAGCAAGCGACGTGTCATATGGCGAATGGCAAATCCATCACGGTTGTCTTCTTCAGGCTCAAGCTGCATAATTTCAGGACCGCTTTTACGCTTTAATGATGCTTGAAAGTCCATCACCGTCTGCAGGTAGTTAGGCTGGCTTGTTTCAGTAGCATCATTTGTATCTTCCCAAAATCCAACAATTTGATGAGGCACCATAACAGACTTTAACGCTTCATGAAATAGCGTAATCCCGAGCTTCGTTTCATCCATTTTGTCGTACATCGATGCCGAACAGTCAACTAGAAGAGAAAACACAGCATCAATTTGGGCAGAATCTTCATCTTTTTTATAAAACAAACGAGGATTATCATCCGTCCATAGTTTTAGAAGTTTTTTATTTAATCGGCCAAAGTGCAGCTCGCTTCTAGGTAGCGTTTTTTTATGTTCAAGCGTTTTTTCAATCATTTGCTTTAATTTTTTTTGATACGATGCAATGATTTTTTTATTCTCATCATACTGAACAACGTGATCGTCGCTTGGAAGTTTAGAATTTACAAACACAGCATAGGCATGCTTATTTTCTTTCCCATACTCATAATCCGCTTCCCCGTCTTTTTCCGGATGCGTTTGCTCCATGGCTTCGATTTGAGAGTAATCGTTCCGGGATGTTTTTTGAGAAGATCCTTGCACCATGCCCATTGCTTGATCTCCATCGTCGCCTTCACGAACCCCATCGCCTAACATATCTGTTTTTGAACCTTGATCCATATCAAACTGCAGAAAACTTTGCGTCGCTTCGCTTGTCTCTCGATGCCACATTTCCATTTTCTCTTCGTGAATGTCTTCATCTCCGTCTTTTTCATGTTCTAAAATATCATCGTTCACTAATGAATCTTTGCGTTTTAAATCTTCAAATGTTAACCCTTCTTCTAACTGATCATACTGAAGTTCAGCCAAGAAGAAATAAGTATTAAGCATATCTTTTTCGATAATATCATCAAAAACATCTACGAGTTCAAGGCAGATGCGCGATACGTCTTTTGTTGTTTTCGCTTCATATACATTTGTTAGCTGTCTGCGAATAAAAGGCATCGCTAAGTTAATCGATTCACTCATTGAAGGAATTTCTTCAAACGGATTTTCAGCCGTTAATAGCAAGTAAATGCCGTTAAAAAGTGCATCCGTGTACACGCTTTTTGTTAAATTTGCACTCATTTGTGTAGCAAAATATTTTCTATAGAGCTGCCTTCTGAGGGCGAAGGCTTTTTTCGTTCCAGGACGTTCGCGTTTGCATACTTCTTCTAAACGAATATCTTCAAACAGCATAAACAGCTGCTTAGCTAAGCTAGGTACCGACGTTTTATTTATTTTCTTTAAATATGCATTAATTTCTTTGAAGTTTGAATGCTTATAGCTTCCAATACTTCTTAAAAATACATCACTTTTTAAGCCGTACACTTTGTCTTCTTCTGGACGGTTATCCCAAAAGTGACTGAGATAAATAATGCCGTGTACAGGATCATAATAAGATGAAACGCGATACTCTACTTCAATTTCATCATTTTTTGTTAATGTTTTCGTTAAATCTGCCAGCTCCATATAGAGAAAGGAATCTACATTTTTGTCGTTAAATTTAATAAATCGCATAGCGCCACTCCTTACTCAAATAATGTTTCAGCAATATTTTGAATGGCGGCTTTTTCCCTTTCATCTTCTAGCTTTTCAATAATACCGCGTTTAATCGCGCGAAGAGGCGGCATATAAAGAGCTAAATCACACGTATCAATAAGCGCACGAATAGACGCAGCTTCTTCTGATACATGGCCGCTTTGAACTTGAGTAATTAAATCTGCAGAGAGCGTGACAAATTTATCAATTAATTTTTCGTCTTTTAACTGAGACTGAGACATTAGAACTTGCTTTAAGCTGCTCCCTTGAATATATGGCACTTCAATGACAACAAAACGATTTTTTAACGCTTCGTTTAATGGAACAGTCCCAACATACCCTTCGTTAATAGCCGCTACTACGCCGAATGTTTGCTGACCGCGCACTACATCTCCAGTGAATGGGTTTGTAATCATTTTCCGGTAGTCAAGTACCCCGTTTAAAATAGGAAGCGTTTCAGGTTTCGCCATGTTAATTTCATCAATATATAATAAATGGCCTTTTTTCATTGCCTGAATAACAGGTCCTTCTACAAACTCGATACCTGTTTTCCCTTCTTGTTCAGAAATTGTTTTAAAGCCAAGCAGCGCTTCTGCATCTAAATCAACCGAGCAGTTAACGCTATGCATCGGCTGAGAAAATAAATGCGACAGCGTTTCAGCAAGCTTTGTTTTACCTGAACCTGTTGGCCCTTTTAAAAGTACGTTTTTCCCTAGTGACAAGGCAATAATGGCATCTTCTAAAATATCTGCTTCTTCTGCTGTATAGCCGCCTTTTCCGATTAATAGCTGATCAGCATGAGACAGATTTTCATATTTACGATTCGCTAAAAGCGAAAGAACCTCTTTTGGTAATGATAATTGTGATAATTGAATTGACATAACAAAAAATCCTTTCTTTCTGCATACTTTCTATAGTTTACTAAAAAACATTCTTCTTCTCAAAGAATTGCTTTACCTATGCGTTTCTCTAAGGTTTCCGGTAGAAAAATCGCCGTCTTTAAACATATATTCAGTAAAAAAAAGTAGGTTATTCACCTACTTTTTTACGATTTTATAGTTTTTATGATTAACGACTGTTTTCATGGATTCGCCTGTTTCAGCATCTTTTCCAAAATCTACGATAACCGAATTGTCTCGCACTACCATAACAATTCCTTTAAATCCTTTATAGTCGCCTTTTTTAGGCTGAATCGTATCGCCAACTTTAGCTGCCTTGACTTTAGGTGCTTGTTCTTCTGTACCTTGTGTATTTTCTACGTCCATCATGACCCCACCTTTTCCAATTTACCGTGTTTTTTATAAGTGAAAACACAATTTAATTTACTTTTTGTTGAAAATACTTAGTTTATTTTCCCACAAACATCCATGGTTAAACACCATATGTTTGTCCATTTTCATTCTGCAAACAAACGCTGTATTTTTTATTATGTATGTAGCTGTTTTTTGTAAGAGCACATCCTTGTTCTATCATAACATTTTCTGTTTCCTTCGAACACCAATTACCCTTTAGTTTTTTAAAAAAATGACAAATTACACGGAATTATGTCGAATTTCATATGATTTTCTTTTTAGTATGATAAGCTATATATCGTATTTTAAGCATCTTTTATCTATTACATACGATTACATACGATTTTTGATAAAAAAACCGAAACTTTTATCCACAAATTGCGTTGATTAAATGAAAGGGGGAGAAAATGGCACAACAGCATAACTTTGAACACATTTATAAACAGCACATGCATGATTTGCTGCGCTATCTTCTCTCTCTTACTCACAGAAAAGAATCAGCGGAAGATTTAATGCAGGAGACCTTTTACCGGGCACTTTTACACTTAGAAACGTATAAAGGCGAGGAAGTAAAGCCTTGGCTGTTCAAAATTGCTTATCACGCCTTTATTGACTGGTATCGAAAAGAAAAAAAACGCCCTACTGTCGAAATAGAAGAATGGCACTTTACTCCTCAGCCAAGTGCTGAAGAACAAGTGATGATTCAAAGTGAAATCGACGGCTGGCTTTCTGATGTATCTGCTTTGCCTCCGGCTAAGCAGAATATTGTACTGTTACGAGATTATCATGGCTTCACATATGAAGAGATTGCAGAAATGACTGGCTTTACTCTGTCAAAAGTGAAAATGGACTTGTATCGTGGTCGTCAACAATTGAAAAAAAGAAAGGAAGAGGACGGATGAGCTGTCAAGATATGAAGCATCAATGGGAAAAATATAAAAACGGCACTTTGACAGACAAAGAAGCAGAAACACTTGAACAACATACGGAAAATTGTGAAGCATGCTCAGCTCATTTAGAGCACTTGCTAACCGAAGATGAACCGTTATCGCCAACTCCATCAACTACTTCACTAAATGACGATACGATGTTGGATAATAAAAAAGTGAAAAAGTCCATTTATATGGCCAAATGGAAGCAGCGCCTTTCAAATGTGACAACTGTCATTAGCTCTGTCGTTCTGCTATGGATGATCGGCAGCTTTTTATCCATTGTATATTATCATCAATCAAAAACCGAATACATAAATAGCGTCAATCAAGCGGCTATCGAATCTGCTTTTCCGAACGTTCATATACGTGAAACCACTTCTGATACACAGTCCTTTTTCCGAATGCAGTCGCAAATGGACGCTTATAAGCAAATTGGACGTGAAGAGCAGGCCATTGGGACGTTTACATTTCATCAGCTGTTTGATAAAACGAGCGGTGTAGAAAAAGAATTTTCCGGCGGTAAATACGACCTTAACCTTTCCTTTGTCTATCCTGATCAAAAAAAACTAAAGCTACATGCAAAAGAGTATAAGGAATGGACGAATGAAACATGGAATGCATTAGAAAACCTACCAAAAGGAACGGTAAGCGAAGTGGCTATTTCTTTTGATGATACGTATTCGCTAAAAGAAGTTCAGCAAAAAATGAACGCCATCGACAGCCGTGATTTTTCTACCTCTTGGTACGCGCTTAATACAGGGAACGAACAAAAAACAAGCACAAAAGATGAGCCCTTAATTGACTTAACATCAACATTTGGTTTTCCAGAGTTTTTAGACTTGCCTTACGAGCACAAAGGAAATCAAACGCACTCTACTAGCAAGTCGAACGTTTTAAATATGATGAAACTATTAGCCGATAATGAAGAAACAGTCCAAAAAGTTCGTCAGCTAGACCATTCCGATTTGTTGCTAAAGCAGCGATATTCTTATGTAAAGAAACATGGAGTCGGTGTGTACGGCGTTGTGATTACAGGACCTACCAAAAAGCTGCTGAAATTAAAAAATGATCCGTCTATCACCTACGCGTCACTTGGAGATGTAGAGCTATGGAATTGGTTCAACCGCCCTTCATCCGGCACGTTAATGAATCAGTAACAAGCACTTGAAAACAAGTGCTTGTTTTTATTTCTTCGTTAATTCTTCAAACCTTTCTACAGCTTCGCTTTTATCAAATGAACTAAACCATCGATAGTCTTGGTCATCTAAAATACGATAGTGCTGACTAATCATATTTTGCTGCAGACGAAAAGAACCTTCTTTTTGAATCTCTTTCCACCATACTCTTCCTCCGAGCGTTTTATCTTTTGGAGAAGATACGCCGTTATGAGCAATGATTTCTACTACTTCTAAGGGGACGTCTCCTAAAACCGATTGAAGGATTTCACTGTCACGAAACAAACCGCATACTGCAACAGTGGTCGTCCACCCTGCTTCCGTGCGCCCTTTTTCAATTTGAACCAATGTTTTTTTTGAAATACCAATAACTTCAGCCATTCTGTCTTGTGAATAGTTTCTTTCTAAACGAATTAATCGTATTTTATCCGATACGGATTTAATCACTTCTTGTTTATCCATTTTTACAGCCCTTTCTTTCTATACACGCACATGTCTTTAGTGTAATATTACACCTAATTAAAGAAGAGTTTCAAGCGTTTCCCTTCATCACAAAACGGGGAAATATACTGAAATGGTTTTTGTATACTAAAACAATTAAAAGGAGTTGAGAATATGTACATCATTGTATGGACTATGCTTGTACTATACGCCTTTCTGCTAGCTCCGGGAGCAAGCGCCGCTGATGATATGCTGTTTAAAAACCTTGTCACAGGAAATTTTCAACAGGTAGATCCGCTCGTAGTTATGGTATTCTCTTTTTTAGGACTTTTCCCAGTATTGTTCATGGTAATGATTTGTAAAAAAGATACGTACAAACTGCCTGGATGGCCATTTTCTCTCCTATCATTTGCGCTTGGAGCTTTTTCTCTATTGTTCTATTATCATTGGAAAGGGCAAAAAGTTCGAACACGTTCGCGTATTCCTTCACGTTTCATTGCCATCATTTCTTCTCGTCTATGGATTGGACTATGCTTAGCACTCACGATTGCTGGTTACGTATACGGACTATCCATAGGTTCAATAAGAGCTTATGAAGATGCTTTTATGCAGTCACAGCTTGTTAGCGTGATGACCGCTGATTTTTTTGTTTTAACGTGGCTTTCTTATTCCGTTATGACAAAAGAAAAGATAGCATCCCGGCCTTACCTTCTCTTATGTTTCATTCCAGTTGCGGGCCCTTTTTTTATTTTGTTACGGCATAACCGCCAAGATGTTAGAGAAGAAAAACTTTAAATAAAAGTCTTGCGTTCCATTCATTATTCCGTTATAATCATTTCTTGTACGATGAAAGTTGATTAATTAGAAAACATTTATATATCGGCATTTTATTTACATTTGTTATACATACCTGCGCTGTGCGTATACTCATGTTGTCTTAAACCTTTGAGTGTTAAAAGGGAGCTCAAAATTTAGCTGCAGATAGCACGCCCTTCTTGGGACGCTAAACCCGGCTATGAGGGCACCCACCTAGTAGATCTGGGTATTTAAGACACTTAGGGTTACGGCAGTGCGGGCTTATTTTTTAGTTAGCTGTAGCTAGCTTTTTTTATTTTTTCATTTATTAGTTTACATAATTATTTTATTGTTAACTTATATTTTTTTTAGACATGTATGTTTTATTTATCTTCGATTGAGGAACATAAAAAGTAATAAAGGAGATGGATAAAATGAATGAACAAAAAATTGCTAAAAAAGTAAATGAAGTATTAGAAGGAAATCGTGTAGGAACATTAGCCACAGTTGTAAACAACAAACCCCACTCTCGCTATATGACATTTTTCAGCGATGAAGATGGTATCGCTCTTTACACACCAACAAATATCAATACACATAAGGCAGAAGAAATTGAAGCCAATCCGAACGTGCACGTACTATTAGGCTACAGCGGCGAAGGATATGGCGATCAATACTTAGAATTATCTGGGACAGCTGTTCTTCGTACCGGTGATCAATTAAAAGGACGTATATGGAACGATCACATGAAAGAATGGTTTGACGGTCCAAATGACCCTGAGTATGTTGTTCTGGAAATTACACCAAACGAAATTCGCTTTATGAATGAAGGCGAAGAAACTCCTCAAACCGTTCAGCTATAATAAAAAAGCGCACACTGTGCGCTTTTTTTATTTTCCTACCGCTTCTTTCAATTGAGCTGCTTTTTCTTTTGGAGACGCTGCTAAGCTAATCGCGGTAATAATAGAAACACCATCTGCACCTGCTTCTACTACTTGTTTGGCATTTTCAGGCGTGATGCCACCGATTCCTACAATTGGAAAGTCAATATTCTGGTTTCGCACTTCTTCAATTAATTTTGTACCTTGCACTGCTTTTGCGTCTTTTTTTGTAGAAGTAGGAAAAACAGGTCCCATTCCTACATAATCCGCCCCGTCTTTTATGGCTTGCTGCAGCTCTTGTACATTATGAACAGAGACGCCCACAATTCCTTTTCCTATTTTTTCTCGAACAATATGAGCTTTTTCATCTTCTTGTCCAATATGAACGCCATCTGCTTGTAAGCGGATCGCTAAGTCAAGATCATCATTCACAACAAAAGGAACGCTGTGCTGCTGACAAATTTGCTGAAGTTCCTTCGCCAGCTGATATTTCGCTTCTCCTGTTAAGGCACCCTCGCCTTTTTCACGAAATTGAAACACGGTAACGCCGCCTTCAATTGCTTCTTTTAATACTTCTTTCGGATCTTTTTTACAGTTATTGCTGCCCATTATAAAATAAACTTTCAGCAGCTTTTTAATTTCTTCGTTTGTCATTTTCCCGCTCCTTTTAACGTTGATGTACTCTTGCATATGATTCAATATCCTGTCCAGATAAAAGATGAAGCTGATTTAACAGCTCAATTTGAAAGCTCCCCGGCCCTTCTTCACCTTTTTTCGCTGCGGCGATTTCACCTGCCACTCCGTAAAAACTTAAAGCAGCAACGCTTGCCTCGACATATTCTTTTTCTACAGCCGCGAAAGCTCCTATAATTGATGTCAGCAGACATCCAGTACCCGTCACCTTCGTAAATAACGGGTGACCGTTGTCTACTGTATACGTCGTGTTTCCATCGGTGATCACATCTTGTTTCCCCGTAATAACAATCACTGTATCTAATTTGTTCGCTGCTTTCTCAGCAAGTTCAATGACGTCTCCTTGCCCTTCTAATGAATCAACGCCTTTAATGAGCCATGACTCGCCTACTACATTCGCAACTTCAGCAGCGTTACCGCGAATAACGGCAATATTTAATTCTTCTACAAGCTGACGTGCCACTTCTGTACGAAACGGTGTCGCTCCGGCTCCTACAGGATCGAAAATAACCGGCACGCCGTTTTCATTTGCTGATTTTCCTGCTATTCTCATCGCTTCTACTTCTTGAGCCGTCAGTGTACCCATATTTAAGACAAGCGCTCCGGCGATTCGAGCCATGTCAGCCACTTCTTCCTTCGCATAAGCCATAACAGGTGACGCTCCTAGGGCAAGCAGTCCATTTGCTGTAAAATTGGTTACCACAACATTCGTAATATTATGAACAAGCGGACTTGTATCTCTTACTTTTTCTAATTGAGCTGAAATTTTACTAATATCCATGTTCTCTCACTCTTTTCATTTAGTTTTAACACTGCAAAAAAAAGACAAAAAAGCACCTTGCATGCGCAAAGTGCTTTGGTATGTACTCACATTCCCTGCGCTGGCATTATCCAACAGGTTCAAATGGTCAACAGGCGCCCCTGTACTCTCAGCCTGCCCCGCGCAAGCTCCCATACTATTTATTACTACGTTTAAAGTTTACTATTAACTTTTTTTATTTGCAACCATTTCACTGTTTTGCCCATAAAATAAAGCTTCGTTATAGGCTGAGTGGTGTTGTAAATCTTACAGCTTTACTAAAAGCATCATTAAAAGACCTCCAGTAAACTACTGGAGGTCTTCTATCCCCTAAAAATTCTATCATTTCTCTTGAATCGCTTGATTTCTCACAGCTGTTTTTCGGTCCTTCCCTGCTCTTAAAGAGAAAAGAAAACAAAGCAGCAGTACAAGTGCAGCTGATACGTACGGGTAATTAATGTTTATATCAAAAAGAAAGCCTGCTACAACAGGTCCAATAATATTACCAAGACTTGTATAAGCAGAATTTAGTCCGGCTACATACCCTTGGTCGTCTTGTGCCATCATCGACATTTGCGTGCTGATTGCCGGACGTAAAATATCTGTTGCTAAAAAGACGATAAATGTCACAACAATAATAAGCCAGTACGTGTGCACAAATAGCGTAAGTAAAATAAAAAGTCCCGTCATCATCAAGCAAAACGAAATCACTCTTTTTTCACCGAATTTATTTAAAATCCAGCCAAAAATCGTAACCTGCACAACAGCCCCTGCAATAGAGCCAAACGTAATAACAAACGCAATATCTTTTGGCGTAAAGCTAAATTTATGATCAACAAATAGTGAAAAGATCGTTTCATAATTGGATAATCCAAACGATGTCACAAAAACGATAATTAAACTTAAAAAATAAGGTTCTTTGTAGGAATTCATAAGCTGCAGTAGCAGCCGATCTTCTTTTGGATTCTCATTGTTTGAAACAGCATGACCTTGTACAGGACGAGACTCCGGCAAAACAAAAAGCGTAATCACTGCAGCCAAGCCTCCTGCTACTGCGGCCATGTAAAATGGCACGCGCATGCCGTATTCAGCTAAAAAGCCTCCAATACCGGGCCCGATAATAAATCCTGTTGTAATCGCTGCCGTCACATAGCCCATTCCTTTAGCGCGTTCTTTAGCAGACGTCACGTCCGCTGTATAGGCCATAACAGCAGGCATAATAAGCGCGGCTCCGACCCCACCTAGCATTCTGGATACAAATAATAAAAGAGGTGTACTCACTGAACCAAAGAACCATTCAGACAGGGCAAAAACAATCATTCCCGCTACAATAATTTTCTTTCTCCCTAACGAATCGGATAATCGCCCCGCTAAAGGCGAAAACAGAAATTGAGTTAGTGAAAACACCGCTACTAAAAGCCCCATCACGCTGCCGTTGATATGAAGCTCCGTCATATAGGTTGGCATAATTGGAATAACGAGACCGATTCCCGTAAAGATAATAAAAATATTTAGCATGAGCAGCAAAATCGCCGCTCGATTTCTTAACAATAATGACATATAAACCTCCTGATTACAAAAATACTGAACGTTCGGTCTATAAAAATACAAAATAATGAGGGATTACTCATTGCCGCAATAAGCATCCCCGCTTATTTAAGAAGACCTTGCTATAATTCCGTTTAAAAATACATCGATTGCTGAATGGTAAAGCTGCAGGGCATTTTCCGTACTCGTTTTTCGAGACATGCGGCTCATTCCAACAAACAACCCTTCTAAAATTACTGCAAGTTGCTCTGCATTTTTATGAGAAAACTCGCCTTCATCGATGCCCTGTTGCAAAAGTTCCCGGTTAAACTCCACGTGTCGTTTCACCATCTCATCAATTCGCTCTTCGATGTCGCTGCCCTTCTCCTCGTTGTTAAAAAACTCATCCGCAGCTTTCGTAAGAGGATGATTCAAATCATCTAAAATGATTTGCTCCGCTATTCCAAAAAGCTTATCTCTTGTTGTTTTGTAAAGAGACTCTCTTTCTTTCCAGTTTCGTTCCCACTCAAGATCCCATTCGTCTATTAAATAAAGAAAAAGCCCTTCTTTACTTTTAAAGTGATAATAAATATTCCCTTTACTGCTTCCCGTAGCTTCTACAATTTCCTCAATAGATGTAGCTTTATAGCCTTTTTGAGAAAACAATGCTTTAGCGGCATCTGCCACTTTTCTTTTGGTTTGTTCACTTTGAAGCTTTTTTTTATTCAAGCTATTTCCACCGCCCCGTACATTTATTATTTATACTGAACATTCGTTTTGTATTATCTGACACCTATACTACATAGGAAAAACCTTTTTGTCTAGTGAGAAAACCTAGTTTATACCTTTTTATATGAATCATGACCAAAACAAAGCCTCCTAAAAAGGCTTTGCCTAAAAAGCTTACTTGCTAACAGGATAAATGACAGCTGCTTGCCCGCACAGTTTGCATACAAATAAACAAATCATCTGCGCCTTCTTTCCTGTCTTTTACTCATTCAATTTCTTTGTCATAAACACACTGTATGGATCTTCTTTGTAGGTAGAAAACGGTTCGCACTCGTAAAATCCAAAACTGGCGTATAGCTTTCTAGCCGGTTCAAAAGCGGGTGCGGATCCTGTTTCTAAGCTTAAGCGTCGGTACCCTCGTTTTTGCGCTTCATTTATTATGTACTGCAGCAGCTCTCTAGCAATTCCTTTCCGCAAATGAGCGGTAGCTGTTCGCATCGATTTAATTTCTCCGTGGTGCTCATCTAACTCTTTTACAGCTCCGCACCCTGCTAGCTGACTTCCTTCCCACACGCTCCAAAACGTAATATGACGTTGTTTTAAACTTTCAATATCTAGAGCATGAATACTTTCAGGGGGGGAATGTAAGTTCATTCCTTGGAGGTGAGAACTTACTAGTTCAATAACTTCATTGTTCGTTAAGTGGTCTCTTTTTATTTTAATCATCTTCTCTTCCTTCCTGCTACTAAAGGGTGGTCAACTACAAACCGACTTATGAATACATTCACTGCCGACCTTTAAAAATCCTTTTATACACTCCCTTCTTTTTCTCCAGTTATTAAAACAGACTTTGCCAAGCAGATGTTTCATACATTGTTAAACGGAGGTGAAATTCGTTGAAGAAAGTTTTATTTTGTCTTGTCCCTCTTTTGTTTTTATTATCCGCCTGCTTTAGTGATCCTGTTCAAGATGATTTAATCGATTATAACAATCAAGATTTAAAGAAAGCCGCTCAGCTTGAAAAAGAGGCGATTGACGCATACGATTCCGTTACAGGCGCTAACTACACAAGTGACGCTGTTATGTACGATACGATGACGAGTGAAGTCATTCCTACCTATCGTAAATTTGTTGACGAACTGGAAAACATCGATGTAGAAACCGACGATCTTCGAAAGGTTCATGAAGGCTATATAAAGGCTGCCAATACCCAGTATAATGCTTTTATTAAAATTGTCAGTGCTTTGGAAAAGCAGGACCGCAACCTTATTGCTGAGGCAAACGCTATGCTTGATGAAGCACGAAAAGGTATACGCGATTACAATGCAGCTATTAAAAAGCTGGCTAAAGAACATGATGTAAAAATTGAAGAACCAAAAACACAGCGCGAAAACAGCCTATAGTTCCCATGCAAAAAGAAGGTCTCTAAAGACAGTAAGAGACCTTCTTTCGTATGATGTTTCAATTTCTCCACGTTCGTTCAATAAATGAAGAAGAATATCAGGAAATATTGCTTAACGATGCATAATAAGAGGCAATAATTTCTTCATCTGAATGCGGAATTTCGTTTCCTTTTACAAGCTGAGCGCCGTTAATACAGCCGCTTGTAAGTAAGATAATATCATTCGCCTTTCCTAAAGAAAGCGACTTTAATACTCCTTCTGTTCGAGTAGGGGCGCGGTGAATATTGCTTGCGCTCGGATTCGAAAAACCTGTCATCACTTGATCTACAATTACGTTAGGATCATGATAACCTGGGTGATCAACCGTTACGATAATTTCATCAGCTTTTCCTTCAATGGTACGCGCCATTTTAGGCATTTTATTAAAATCTCGAATGCCGATCCCTGCAATCATGACAATCAGCTGGTTATACTCCATCTTTTTTACTTCTTCTACCAAACGCGTAAGGGCAACAGGCGTATGGGCATAGTCTAAAATCACTTTTTGGTTATTAGGACCTTCTATCACCTGAAATCGCCCTTCTGGACTTTCCAATTGAGGAAGTACGCTAATAATATCTTCAATGTGGTATTCAAAGTGAAGAGCTGTACCAATGGCCGCTAGCACGTTAGCAATGTTGTAATCACCATATACAGGCACTGCTACTTTGTATGACTGTCCTTTATAAAGTAAATCAAAGAAAGAGCCTCCTTCTTTGACGGTGATGTTTGTTGCTTGCAGAGTTGCCTCTTTGTTATTTAATAAACTATACGTGACTTTAGGTCCTTCAAATACCCTGCTTAAGTCTTTGCCCATGTCCTGATCATCTATATTAATAACGGCATGTTTGGCCTGTTGAAATAATTTCATCTTGCATTTTTTATAGTGCTCAAACGTTTTATGATACTCTAAATGTTCTTCCGATAAGTTTGTATGAATGGCTACATCAAAATAAATATTTTCTACTCGTTGCTGATCAATCGCAATCGAAGATACTTCCATCACTGCCGCTTCATCACCTCTTGTATACAAATCATAAAAAATTTTATGCAAGTCTACCGACTCAGGTGTTGTAGGCGTACTTTTTTTATAAACTAACTTCTGCTTTGATGACCAAATGCCGGTCGTTCCAATCGATCCTGTTGGCAATTTTAAAAGAGTTAAAAGCGACCTTACGTAAGCTGCTACGGTTGTTTTGCCATTTGTACCTGTAACGCCAATTGTCTCAATTTTTTCATCCGTATAATCAAAATACATTTTAGAAAAAGACGCCATTACTTTGCGAACGTCGTCAACAGCTAAAAACGTACAGTGAGAATACTGAGTGCTCAAAAGACGAAGCTCCTCGATGCTTGTCCCAAAGACTGCTACGGCTCCTCTAGCTATAGCTTCTTTAATATATTGATGTCCATCTTCATTTTCACCTTTTATACTAAAAAATACGGATCCGTCGTGAACTTGTTTTGAATGATATGTGAGATGGGTGATTGTTTGAGATGCAGGCCCAAAAATATGTTTAATTGATAAATTCGTTAATGTATCAAAGTGGATGTTCATAGCTATTCCTCACAGTGTATAAATTTTATTTTTAATATGTTCTAAAATCCCTTAAATACTCTTTGAAGGATATTTTTTCTTTATCTCCATTTATAAAGAGCTTTCTACAATTCAATCTTTTTATTTTGCTTTCATGTGTAGAACGAAAATAAAGAAAAGACGGATCACTATTTTTAAAAACTAAAAGCATGTAAAATATGGATGAACTGTGTATATCATACCAGCAGCAAAAGCCAAGTATTGTAGTAAAATATTCCCCCTACACGTGCAAAACGAAACCCTTCTTTAAAATAATTTCATAGAGTAAGTTGAATCATGATAAATACTTGAACGTGGGTAAGAAAGACTACTGTATGAATCAGTCCCTCCCTTTGCAAAATAACAAAGAAAACATCATAATAAAAGATGCGCAATAACAGCGTGAATGACTTTGCTTTGAAAGGATGGACTACAGCAAATGACGCGTTCTCTTTTAGCAATTGAACCACTTCCTCTTTCGTTTTATCAACAGCCTACGCTTGAACTAGCTCAGTCGCTGTTAGGATGTCTTCTTGTTCACGAAACGGCAGAAGGAGCTGCATCTGGTTTTATTGTAGAAACAGAGGCTTATAAAGGGCCTTTCGACCGAGCAGCTCATAGCTTTAATAACCGGCGCACAAAAAGAACAGAGGTAATGTTCGGTCCTCCTGGTCATGCCTATACGCATACAATGCATACACATTGTTTACTCAATGTTGTAAGCAGCGACATCGATTGTCCAGAAGGCGTCCTCATTCGAGCTATTGAGCCATTTAGCGGAAAAGATTTGATGAAAACTAGACGTCGAGGGATGGAAAATGAAATAAATTGGACAAACGGTCCTGGGAAACTAACAAAAGCACTAGAGGTTTCAATGGATTTGTACGGTCATGATTTAACCACCCCTCCTCTTTATATTGCTCGTGGCTTCACTCCTTCAGCCATTTCCACCGGACCTCGCGTTGGCATTGATAATTCTGGTGAAGCGAAGGATTACCCTTGGCGCTTTTGGGTTACCAATCACCCGTTTGTATCGAAATTCAGGTGAACAAAAGGCAAATAATTTATCAACGAAAATAAAAGAAGCACCTCTTTTTAGAGATGCTTCTTTTTGCTTACGCCCACCACATTTGTGACGGAGTTTCTTCAATTAATACACTTTGTAAGTTTGTAACCGCGCGTTTAAATCCTTCTTCAATCGACATGATTGGATCTTCATGCTCAATGCTGACTACATAATCGTATCCGTATGTGCGAAGGGCACTCATCATATCAGACCACTCTTTTACATCATGTCCGCATCCTACGGATCTAAACGTCCATGCACGCGTTTGGACTTCTCCGTATGGCTGCATATCCGTCAGTCCATACATGTTAATATTATCCTGGTCCAAGTACGTATCCTTTGCATGGAAATGATGAATCGCATTTTCTTTTGCTAAAATTTTAATAGCTCCTACCGGATCAATTCCTTGCCACCATAAATGACTTGGATCAAGGTTAGCGCCAATCGCTGGACTTGTTTTTTCGCGAAGCTTTAGGAGCGTATACGGAGTATGAACTAAAAATCCACCGTGAAGTTCTAAACCAATTTTTACGTTATGCTCCTCCGCTAGTTCTCCAATTTCTTCCCAATAAGGAACAAGCTTATTTTCCCACTGCCAATTCAATACGTCTCCATACTCGTTAGGCCAAGGAGTAACAGGCCAGTTTGGGTACTTCGCTTCTTCGTGATCTCCTGCTGTTCCAGAAAAGCAGTTAACCACTGGAACATCTACTAATGATGCTAGTTGGATGGTCTTGCGAAGCGTTTCGTCAGATTCTTTTGCAAAACTTGCCTCAGGTGAAATAGGATTGCCGTGGCAGCTAAATGCGCTGATTGTAAGTCCGCGGTCTTTTATTTGCTTCATATATGCTTCTCTTTTCCCCTCATCTTCAAGCAGCTCATCTAGCGGACAATGGCTGTTTCCCGGATAGCCTCCCGTTCCGATTTCAACAGCATGAAGACCTGCTGATTTTACTTTATCTAACATCTCTTCAAAAGAAAGATCCGCAAATAAGACCGTGAATACTCCAAGTTTCATTTTAATTTCCCCCTGTGCGATATATTTCATCAATAATAGCTGAGACTTGAAGCGCTTCTTGTGGCTTTACTACTAATTCAGCATTTCCTTTACACGCTTCAACGAAATTTTTAGCCTGACTTAAGCTGTAATCATCTTCTCCATCTATCCAAGGTGACGTACTGTTCATGAGCATACCGTTTTTGGACGTGTATAGTTCAAACGGAAACACGCTTAAACCGCCCTCTACCCCTGATATGCTTACGTGCTCTTCATCATCTTCGATATTAGCAGCCCAAGAAGTTTCTAAAAGAAGCGACGCTCCATTTTCAAATTTAATATAGGCCGTTACATGATCATCCACGCTGAATGCTTCATGATCAAATGCTCCCCATTGATTTAATTGGTTAGGCGTTTTACTCAGGTCATTATATGTACTTCCCAGCACTTCAGTATGCTTTGGGTTTCCCATCAGCCAAAGCGTTAAATCAAGCAAATGGCAGCCGTAATCAATTAAGCTGCCTCCTCCTTGAAGATCTTTGTTCGTAAATACCCCCCAACCGGGAACCTTTCGGCGACGCATTGCTCTGACACGTGCAACTAATGGGCGCCCTACCTCTGTCATCATTTTTTTCGCTGCCTGCGCTTCTTTCATGAATCGGTAATGATACGCAATCGCTAACTGCTTACCTGATTCTCTAGCAGCAGCAAGCATTTCTTCACCTTGCTCTTTAGACATCGCCATCGGCTTTTCACATAGAACGTGAACGCCTGCTTTTAGCGCTTCTACTGCAAACTCGGCGTGAAATTTATTAGGTGTACAAATACATACAGCATCCACTTCTTTAAACATATCTTTGTAATCAACAAATACGTGAGGGATATTATGTTCATTGGCTACCTCTGTGGCTCTTTCACTATTAATATCGCTAAGCCCCCAAATCACACATTCATCACCCAGTTGTTTGAATGCCGGGATATGCCTGCTTACAGCAATCCCTCCTGCTCCGATTATGCCAATTCTCACGTTTTTCACCTCTTACACGCGCGTAATTTGTTTCGTTTGACTTGATTTTAAAGCTGCTAAAATAACAGCAAGTGATTTTAATCCTTCTTCACCAGGAACCGGAGATTCTTTATCTTCTGCAACTGCATCTACAAATTGTTCAATGACGTGAGAATTACTTTGTCCGCCTTCATCGTTCGACTGGATTTTTCCTAATTCATAGTTCACCACTTCACCCGTTGCATATTGTGCAACTAATGAATACGTCGGATCGTCCTCTAAACGAAGAATCCCTTTCTCGCCGTAAACAATCGTGGAGTTATCTTCTTTTCCATTGTAAGCCCAGCTTGCCGCAAGCGTCCCGATAATCCCGCTTTCCGTTTTTAATACGCACACAGCATTGTCGTCTACATTTGCAAAGTCTTTTGCATTGCTTTCCACGAATGCACCGACTTCTACAATTTCTTCATTTAATATGTAGCGGAGCATATCGGTTTTATGAACGCCTAAATCCCCCATAGCACCAATAAACGCTTCGTCTTTTTTGAAGAACCAGCTTTCTTTTCCGTCCACGCTCCAGCCTTCAGGACCACCGTGGCCAAAAGCCGTACGGAAACTATAAATTTTACCGATTTCCCCTTTTTCAATAAGTTCACGAGCTTTTTGATGAGAAGCTACAAAGCGCTGATTATGTCCGATCATTAGTTTTTTACCGTTTGTTTTTGCTGCTTCAATCATCGCTTTCGCTTCTTCTTCTGATGTTGCCATCGGCTTTTCACACAGAACATGAACTCCGCTGTTTAACGCTGCAACCGAAATAGGTGCATGAAGATAATTGGGCGTACATACGCTCACTGCTTCCACTGTACCGCTTGCTAAAAGTTCTTCATAGTTTGTGTACGCTTTTACACCGTACTGCTGTGCTACGCTGTTTGCACGTTCTGTGTTTATATCGCAAACGGCTACTAATTCTACTTGTTCATTCATCTTATATTCTGGTAAGTGACGGTGTTGCGCAATGCTTCCGCACCCAATAACGCCAATTTTTACTTTTGCCATCTTTCCTATCCCCTTTGCTTAAGCATTATTCATTAGTTTTTAACAGCGATTGATTCAAGCGGTTGCGCATTGCCGTAAACAGGACGTTTTCTCTCTGCCGGCTTCGCCCATTTAATAGCATTCATAATGACACGCTGAATGTCTTTGTTATGGTATGTTGGATATGTTTCATGTCCAGGTCTGAAATAAAATACTTTTCCGTTTCCGCGTTTGTACGTGCAGCCGCTTCTGAAAATTTCTCCGCCTTCAAACCAGCTCGTGAAAATCAGTTCATCAGGTGCTGGAATATCAAAGTGCTCTCCGTACATTTCTTCGCGCTCAAGCTCGATAAATTCACCAATACCTTCCACAATCGGATGGCTCGGCTCTACTACCCACAAGCGCTCTTTTTCATCTGCTTCACGCCATTTTAAGTCGCAGCTTGTGCCCATTAACGTTTTAAAGATCTTGGAAAAGTGACCTGAGTGTAAGACAATAAGCCCCATACCGTCTAGCACGCGCTGCTTTACTTTCTCAACGATGTCATCTTTTACTTCGTCATGTGCTAAATGACCCCACCATACTAAAACATCCGTTTGATTTAATACTTCTTCAGTCAACCCGTGTTCTACTTCGTCTAATGTTGCTGTGTGCGTACGAAATCCTCCTTCTTCTAAGAAAGAAGCGATGGCACCGTGAATGCCTTCAGAGTAAATTTCTCTTACAACCGGATTTTTCTGTTCATGACGATTTTCGTTCCATACTGTAACATTAATCATTTTCATATCCCCTTTTTTTTGTGAATGCTAACTTATATCCCCTTTTTTTATCAATGCTAAACTTTGGTTAACCGGTTAACTTACTGTGGTTCACTCGCGCTTAGCAGTCGAATCTCGAATAACAAGTTCAACCGATAATTTTACATGCTGCAGCGTGCTGAAACGGTGTTCGATTGCTTGAATAACAGACGTCGCGGCGACGACTCCTTTGTTAAATACATCTTGACGAATGGTTGTTAGACTTGGAGATGCATAGCTGCTAAACGTAATGTCGTCAAACCCTACGATTGAATAGTCTTGCGGAATTCTTTTCCCCTTTTCTTGCAGTGCTTTCATAATCCCAAGCGCCAGCGTATCAGAGGATGCAAAAACCGCCCGAATATCCTTATGCTCTTGCAGCAGCTTGCTCCCTAAATTGTAACCGTTATCAAAGGAACTTTCGTTCACTTCAAAAACAAACGTCTTTGATGGTGTAATGCCCGCTTCTTTTAATGCTTTCTCGTAGCCTATATACCTCTTTTTATCCACTGGACTATTGACGAGGTGATGAGCAACAAAGGCGATTTCTTTATGCCCCAAACTCACTAAATGTGTTGTAGCGAGATATCCTCCATACTCATCGTCTACAGAAATATGATGATAATCACGTTCGTACCTTTCGTATGTATCAACTAGCACAATCGGATTCGATAACGCTTTCATTTTCTCATACAATCGATGCGGGAAGGCTCCTAAAAACAGAAGACCATCAATATTTCTCGTTCGAATCCATTTTAGGCAATCAGCTGGGCTACTCACTCCAGATATGACTAGATCATAACCATGCTTACGGATTACATATTCAATTCCACTAATCATTTCACTGTAATAATGGTTATCTTTAAATATAGTAGAAAGTGAATCATCTGTAAGCGGGAACATCACGCCAATCATATTTGACTTTTGTTTCGAAAGACTAACGGCGGTTAAATTTGGTTCGTAGTTTAATTCTTTTACCGCTGTTAAAATTCGCTCTTTTGTTTCATCGGATACTTTGTTAATTCCGTTTAAGACGTAAGATACTGAAGCTGCAGACACCCCTGCATGCTTTGCTACATCACGAATCGTTATCTTTTCTCCCATAAAATCTCTCCAGTTAAACGGTTAACTATTTACTCGTTCATTATAATTCACTCCTTTATTGTCAGTCAACGTATTTTTCAAATTATCTGTTAACTATTATAATATCTTCCTAGATTGGTATGTTTTAAGCAGTGACAAGATGTATTGACACCTGTTAATCTTTGAAACGTACATATAAAGTTCGGTGCACAGCACGCACCGATCCGTGATAAAAGGGGCGTTCAAAAGGATTTCAGGAGGTACTTACTTTATGTTTAAGAAACTAGCAATTATTGGAGCACTAGCAGTTCCTATGTTCGGCATGAGTCACGGGGCAAATGCCGCTGAAACAACCCATCGCGTAAAAGCCGGAGAGACTCTTTACAAGATTGGCGCTGAATACGGCGTTACGGTTAAACAGTTAAAAGAAGCGAATCACAAATCTACCGACTCTATTAATGCAAATGAAACATTAACAATCCCTAACTCTATTAGCGAAAGCGATAAAGAATTGTTAGCTCGCCTTGTACAAGCTGAAGCAAAAGGTGAACCTTACGCTGGCAAAGTGGCTGTAGCAACAGTCGTTTTAAACCGCGTGGATAGCGATTCTTTCCCAAACTCTATTCATGATGTCATCTATCAAGGTACACAGTTTACACCTGTACAAAACGGTGAAATTAATAAAGCAGCGGATGCTGAAGCAAAAAAAGCTGTAAATGAAGCACTAGCGTTTAGAGGTCAAGGAAAAGGTTCGTTATTCTTCTTTAACCCAGATAAAACAAGCGACCAATGGCTTCGTCAAAAACAGGTTACGATTACAATCGGAAATCACGTTTTTGCAAAATAAACAAAAAAGCACTCAGATGAGTGCTTTTTTTAATATGCAACAAGTAAGCTTAACAGAACAGCTATAATAATAATAGGTAATACGTATTTAACTAGAAAGAACCATGCGTTGAATAATTTAGCGCCTTTTGTACTTCCTGAAATAAACTCTTCATACACGGCTTCTTTTTTCATTTTAAATGTCACAAAAATCGCAATGGCTAAACTTCCAAGAGGCAGCATTAAATTGCTCACAAAAAAGTCAGCTACGTCAAATATACTTCTGCCAAAAAGTGAGACATGTTTTAGTACACCAAACGAAAGCGCTGATGGGATACCTACTACAAACACAAGAAGCCCTGATAAAGAAGCGTAGCGAGTTCGTTTTGTCTGATCGTCTTTAGTTAAAGCAGCTACGATAATTTCCAGCAGTGAAAAAGCAGACGTAAGCGTAGCAAATAGAAATAAAATTAAAAACAGTGCTAAAAAGACGGTGCCAAACGGCATTTTCTCAAATACTGTTGGCAAGACCACAAACAAAAGTCCAGGTCCTTCGGTTGGCTTTAATCCGAATGAAAAAACAGCTGGAAAAATAGCCAAGCCTGCAAGCAGCGAAACAAACAAGTTCAAAATAGCAATGGTGCCAGCTGAACGCGTCAAGCTTACTTTTTTCCCTAAATAAGAGCTATATGTCACCATGCAGGATAATCCTACGCAAAGCGAGAAAAACGACTGACCGAGCGCATAGAGAACAGATGACCCTGTAATGGCTGAAAAATCCGGTTTTAAAAAGAACTTTACTCCGTCCATAGCTCCGTCTAATGTTAAAGAGCGAACCACAATGATAATAAAACAGATAAATAACAGCGGCATCATGTATTTATTAGCACGCTCTATGCCTTTTTGTACGCCTTTTGAAATAACAAACACTGTAATTAATAAAAACAGCGCCTGTGCACCTAATACCACATAAGGTTGGCTAATGACGGCATTGAACAACGGACCGTACTCTTTTCCGCTTAGCATACCGGTTACGCTCATAATCGTATATAAAATCACCCAGCCGCCAACGACGCTGTAAAAGGAAAGCAAAACGACACAGCTGAGTACTCCCAGCCTGCCAATCCATACCCAAGCGGACTTTGGAGCAATTGCTTTATAAGCACTAATCGCTTCTTTTCCCGTATGTCTTCCAATGATAAATTCTGCCAACAGAAGCGGCAATCCAATAAAAATTGTAAATAAAATAAACAACGCAAAAAATGCTCCACCGCCACTGGTTCCGGTTACGTATGGAAATTTCCATATCGCTCCTAGACCAATTGCTGCCCCAGCAGATGCTAAAATAAAACCGAGGCGTGAAGACCACTGATTTCCTTTACTCATATAATGTTACTCTCTCCTCTTCTAAACTCAAAACTCACCTGATTAGTACTGTACCATAAATGCAGAAGAAAATCATTCCCGTTTTACTTTTTTCTATAAAACGATATCTATATAGAATAGAAAAAATGAAGAAGCAGCTGCCTCTTCATTTTGAGTTTGATGTTTCTATTCAAAAATTATTCTCTGTACGATGATTCGTCTCCACGGTAGGCTTCTTGATTTGATATTTCTTCAATATGCATATGCCCTTCTCTCTCTAAACGAAGAACCGTACGCTCTGCATCTTCATAACTCTCGCACGTCACTTGTTTATATTCCATATCGTCTTTATCTGTGTAAGCCACTAAATATGTTTCCATTTTAACTCCTCCTATATAAACTATATGTAACGTATGTTGCCTTTTTCGTTTATTTCTAAACATATAGGCTCCAAACATAAAGCCTAGCATACTATAATAGCGGAACTTCAATTTAAAAAGTTGAATTTTTCATTATGCACCGATGCAACATGGAGGTTACGCTTATGACATTTATTTTATCATTCGTACCAATTGTTGTTCCTTTTGGTATTTTAATTAGCTTAATTGCTTTTACAGCTGCTTTTTTACAATCAAAAGAGCATCATAAAAAGCTCTAGCTTACAAAAGCTAGAGCTTCTTTTTAAAAACGTCTATAGCGTTTAATCAGTCCCACAATAATAGCAATTGCTAATAAAACAATCGAGATGATAACAGTAATGACAATTGGCTGATTTCCACTTTGTTTCACCGCAATGGCAATATAAGCCCAAATAAAAACAAGCGGATAAACAGCGTCTCGGTTTTTTAATGTAAACATAATGCCCAGCGCAGCCCCTACCAGCAGCATAATAATCGTCCATGCTAATTCATTTAGGCCAAGCAAGTGCTGTATTCCATTTGCTTGAAATACGACAAATACATTAACAATAGTCGCAACAGAAATCCATCCAAGATAAAGCGAAATCGGCAGACGCATAAACCATGTCGTCATCCGAGAATGCTGAATAATGGAATATACAATCATTAATGTGCCTAAAATAAAGAGCATAACTAAAAGGGATAACTTATAGTAATCGTTTTGGAAAATAAAGATCCACGCACTATTTAACAAACAGTTTAGAAAAAACCAAATGCCGATACGTGCATATATTTCCTTTTGATCTTCTCTTGCAAAAAATTGGCGTATAACCCAAATGGTTAATAACAAATAAATAACGCCCCAGATAGCAAAGGCATAACCGGCTGGTGTAAACAACGTAGGAACTTGCGCAGAAGCCTCTGCCGTTGTTTTGCCTCCTATTGGAATCGCATTTGCTAAATAATTCACAAGAAGTGTAATAGCCAAGCCTACTGTATTTAATACAGCATACAAACGAAATTTTGCCATTTTGTTCTCTCCTTTCTTCTATTTATATGGGAATGTTTCGGAGACGAAAACGGCTCTTCCCTTCATTAATACCTCTTCTTCCCTAAAAATATGCATTTTTAAACAAAAATGATTAAAAATAGCTTCAAGAAGCTACCTCTTTAAGAGATAAAAACCGTTAGGGAACAATTTTCCATAACGCTTTCTATTTTTCAGAATATATGGTAAGTTAAACATAGACTAATAGGAAGTCCACTAGGGGTGCCGACCGGCTGAGACAAGTTTTCTTGATCCCTTTGAACCTGATCTGGCTCATACCAGCGTAGGAAAGTGGCAATGTTCAGTTTTGTACTGTCCTTTGCCACTCCGTTTATAAACGGAGTGTTTTTTATTTCCTTTATGTGCTTGTTTGTGACTTCCTCATATTAAAGGAGGATTTTGATGTCATTTTCATCTCAATTAAGACAAGAAGCAAACTATATTTACGAAGCCATTTTTAACCACCCTTTTATTAAAGGAATTGCTGAAGGAGACGTGCCAAAAGAGGCGCTTATTCACTACGTTTCTCAAGACTACGAATACTTAACAGCATTTGTCCGCATTTACGGCGCTGCTTTAACAAAATGCCGCACGCGTACCGAAATGGAAGCCTTTAATGCCGGCATTTCTACGGTATTACATAGTGAAGTACACCCTCATAATAATTTTTGTGACGTAGCAGGCGTACGCTATGAAGACCTCCACACTGAGGCTCTTTCACCAACGGCCAGCCACTACATTAACCATATGACAAGCGTTGCGCATACAGGCAGCTTAGCGGAAATCATTGCCGTGCTTCTTCCATGTCCGTGGACGTACGTTGAAATTGGCCAGCGCATTACGGAACAAGTAAATCCATCTCCTTCTCATCCTTTTTATGAATGGATTCAGTTTTATAATAATGAAGAAATGAATGGCACAACACAATGGTTTTGTAACAAGCTTGATGAACTCGCCGAACAAGCGACTGAAGAAGAACGTAATCGTATGAAAGATCACTTTATCAAAAGCTGTGAGCTGGAGTATTTATTTTGGGAAATGGCGTATACACAAGAAAAATGGCCGCTTTCTCAGCTTTCACTTTCAAAATAACGAAAAAGCCTCCTATCAGGAGGCTTTTTATTTCAATAATTTTTTAATCATTTTCAAGTTTTGTTTCTCTGAAGGATAGCGGAATGACAAATCAAACTTGGTTGTTTGAGACAGCATGCTTTTAAAATGAGAAAATGTCTGAAAGCTGTCTTTTCCATGATATTGGCCCGTACCGCTTTCTCCAACTCCGCCAAAGGGTAAATATGGCGTAGCGATATGCATAAGCGTATCATTTATACAGCCTCCTCCAAATGAAAGACGCTCCGTTATGACATTTTGTACATTTGCACTTTCCGTAAACAAGTAAAGAGCTAACGGCTTAGCTTTTTCTTGAACTTTATGAATAACTTCGTCTAGCGTTTCGTATTCAATCATAGGAAGAATAGGCCCAAAAATTTCTTCTTGCATAACGTCTGATGTCCAGCTTACTTCACTTAACACCGTAGGTTCTATTGTGAGCGTACTTTTATTATACCCGCCTCCAACTATAGCGTTTCCGTCTTTTAAAAACTCAACTAGCCGAATAAAATGGCGCTCACTGACAATACGGCCGTAGCGCTCACTTTCAAGCGGATTACTACCGTAAAATTGATAAATCGCTTCGCGAAGTTTCTCCACTAGCTTCGCTTTTACCTTTTTATGCACGAGCAAATAATCGGGAGCAACGCACGTTTGGCCTGCATTCATTCCTTTGCCAAACATAATTCGCTTCGCTGCAAGATCTAGGTTTGCATCTTCATGTACAATGCACGGACTTTTTCCTCCTAGCTCCAGCGTGACGGGAATAAGCTGCTTCCCTGCTTCTTGCATAATAATTTTCCCTACATTTACACTTCCCGTAAAGAAAATATAATCGAGGGGCTGTTTTAAAAGCAGGCTCGTCGTGTCTACAGCGCCTTCAATCACGGTCACAAATGCGGGATCAAAAGCCTCAGCTAGTAATTCTTGTATAACCCGAGATACGCTAGGCGTTAATTCAGAAGGCTTTATAATCGCCGTGTTTCCAGCGGCAATCGCTCCTACTAAAGGAGACAGCGCTAATTGAAACGGATAGTTCCACGGAGCAATAATTAACGCGACTCCATACGGTTCAGGAACAATTTTCCCTTTAGAGCCCACGTGTGTTAAAGCGGTTTTTACTTTTTTAGGCTTCATCCATTTTGCTAAATGCTTAAGCGTAAACCGAATTTCCTCTAGTAAAATCCCAATTTCCGACGTGTACGCCTCTACTTCAGATTTATTCAAGTCTTGTTTTAAAGCATCCATAATTCTCTGCTCGTTTTGTTTGACTGCGTCTCTGAGCTTATTCAGCGCTTGAATGCGGCTGCTGATGCTCTTTGTCTTTTGTGCATAGAAATACTGCTTTTGTGTAGAGACAATATGTTCAATGACCGTTTCATCTGTGATATAGAATTGCTCGTGGTTCATCTCTTTCATCTCCCTATAAACATTCAGCTTCAACTGTAGCAAGCAAGCTTTTTAATAGCTCAACTGCCTCGTTTAAAGCCAATGAATAATATCTCTGCGTTCCTTTTTGCTCAATTTGCACAAGCTTTTGATCACGTAAAATTTTTAAATGATGAGAAATTGCCGGTCGTGATAAAGTAGACTCGTTTGCAATTTCATTAACGGTTAAAGGCTCTTTTTCCGCGAGCAGCAAAATAATATCTTGTCTTGCTGAATCACTTAGAGCCTGAAAAATAGGAATGCTGGCACGAAATAACTCCACTGCTTTTTCACTCATAAATATTCTCCTTTATTTAATTTCTTGTGTTCTGCGGACAACGGATGAAAGCCACTTTCTTGGTACAAAGCGCGGGATGAAGGTGGCGAGACGAAACTGTACTCCTGGTACGATAACCGTCTGCCCTTTCATAAATTTTTTATAGCCCGCTTTAGCAACTGCTTCTACATCCATTGCACCGCTTTGAAAAAGCTTGGAATTGCTCAGCTGAGCCCGGTCGCTAAAACCCGTTTTAGTTGGACCCGGGCATAGAGCACTTACCGTTACATTGGTACCTCTTAATTCATTTTCAAGGGCCTCTGTGAAAGATAATACGTACGCTTTCGTTGCGTAATACACTGTCATAAGCGGACCCGGCATAAATGCAGCAACGGACGCAATGTTTAAAATTTTCCCGTGATTTCTTTTGACCATATCGGGTAAAAATAATTTTGTTAAATGAGTTAATGCTCGGATATTTAAGTCAATCATGTTTAACTCTTCATCTAAAGCTGTTTCAATAAATTTACCGTATAGTCCAAAACCTGCATTGTTCACTAAATAATCAACGTGCATTTCTTTATTTTTAAGTTCTTCATACAGTGACTGTATCTCTTCTTCTCTTGATAAATCCTTTACAACCGTTATTACGTCAATATTATAAGTAGATTTTAAATTCTCTCTAATCGCTGTTAGTTTATCAGCACTTCTGGCAACTAAAATTAAAGAATGGCCATCCTTTGCGAATTGATAAGCTAACTCTTTACCTATTCCTCCGGACGCACCGGTGATGAGCGCATAATGCTGTGACATAGTGTTCACTCCTTATGTTTATATGTTCAAGAACTTAAACATTTAAACTTATCTTATAGGATTCATTTTTTCCCGTCAACTGTTTTCTATACTCTCCTTTTCTTTTATGTTTTCCATTTTTGCCATTTGCGCATTTCTGTACATTTTTTTACAAAATATGCGTTTTCTTTACATAGAAGGCTAATGTCGTCTAGTTTTGACAACCTTTGTCACCTAGCAGGAAAACAAGTGAAGATATGGTGAATACAACATACAACAAATAATCCATTACATAGTTGGATGAAAATAGATAAGGGAGGAAATGAAAAATGATGGAGACGTATACAATTAAAAAAGTAAGTGATCAATTAGAGGTAGAAAAGAAAACGTTAAAACAATGGGAAAAATTATTGGGCAGCTATTTAACAATTGAACGAGTAGATGGGGCCCGTGTCTATACAGAGGAACAAATTGAATTATTTAATGATATTAAACAGCTGTTTGATGAACAATGTACGTTAGATGAAGTCAAAGAATATGTTCAGCTGCTAATAAAGGAACAAGAAGAGCAGGAGCATTTAGTGATGGAATCAGAGGCAGCGGTTTCAAAAGAAGAAGAACCAGCAAAGTTGAAAACTGCTAAAAAAGAAAACGTCATTGATTTTCAAGAACACTCCAATAAACAAATGAAGCAAGAAAAGAAAAAAGCTGCTGAAAAGCAGGAAAGCATTTCAGAGAATAAGCAAGAGAAGACCCCTCCTATACCTGAAGCACGATTAGCTACTGAAGAAGAAAAGCAGGCTATTTCTGCTTCTATTGAAGAACCAAAACCAAACGACCTTGTCGTGAATGAAAAAGAGCTGCTTCAAGGGGAACTAGTAGAAGCTGTTCGCCGCTATGAAGATGTGTTTGAAGTACTTGATACGTTTAAAGCTGATTTGTTAAAAGAAATGCGAGAAGGAATGCGAAATGAAGTTCGGGAAGAAATTGTCGGAGAAGTAAAAAAAGAGCTTGAAAAAAGTGCTACTCAAACTGTAGAAATGGTGGAGTCGGTCGGGGCATATATCTCTGAGTCTTCAGAACGCAGCGCAAGAGATGTAGAAAATATGTCTAAAAAAATTATCCGTTCTAACGAAAAATCGTTTGATGAAGTCACTTCTTTGATTGAAGATTATTCAACAATTGCGGAAGAAAAAACAGAGGATATGCGCCTGTTCATGAAAGATGTCATGGAGAATGCGGATGAATCCTCTAAAGAAATGCAGTATTTATTAGACCGATTCTCAAGCAATTCTACCGTTGCAATGAATCAAGTAAAATTTATGGTTGAAAAATTAAATAATTCTTCAACTAATACGACAGAAGAGCTTCGTGATTTAATTGATTCGATGAATGAAGAACGAGTCTATTATTTGAAAGAAATGGAGAAAGAGCGTAAGCTTCATCGTCAAAGCGTAGCTGAACGCGAAGAAATGTTTAGTGATTTTGTCCAAACCTTCAGACAAACCGCCGCTGCTGATATGAAGCGAAAACGGAAGTGGTGGAAGCTGTTTCTCTCCTGAAAACACCGGCCCTATGATAATAGGGCCGGTGTTTTTTGATGGTATAAGCACTAGTAGTTTGTCTATACGAAACGTTAAGGTAACCTATGCTGATGAGACGTTATACTTTGAAAAGCATGATAGCCGCTTACCGATACGCCTATAGTCCCCGCTCCCGGAAACACTGTATCTCCGCACAGCCACAGCCCTTGTAAGCCAGATCGATGCGAAATGCTGTTGAACAAGGCATGATCTAACGTTTGCGGAAAGCCTCCCACTCCGCCGTTTGGGCGAGAAGTGAACCTTTCCCATGCTTTAGGAGCTCCTGAAATTTGATGCTCTGCTTCTTCAATGTTAGGAATGATAGTTTTAATTCCTGCTATCATTTTTTTCTCAAGAACTTGTTTTTGAACCTCATAGGTTTCCTTGTTACTCCACTTGCTAAGCTCAATGTGAGTAGATGCTGTAATTGTACGCTTGCCTTCCGGCGCACGAAAACGATCGTCAGGATGGGACACGGAGATAAATAAATGATTTCCTTCCGTCATCTCGCCTTGTTCGGATTGAAGCACTTGCTGAAACAACTCTACCTTCTGCGGAAGATCTCTTTCATCAATCGCAACATACATCGAAAACGTTCCCCACTGCGGAAGCTCGCTTTTTTCTTTGGCCCTCTTATGGATATGTTGGTAATCTTCATCATGCAGTAAAGACTTTAAGCTTTGAATTGGCGCGTTGCATACAACGTCTGAAGCGCGGTAGCGGTTACCTCTATGATCATGCACAATCCACTCGTCGTTATCACGCTCTATCTTTACTACTTTCCTTCCTAGAGTCGTTTTTCCTCCGTTGGCTTTAATAGATTTTTGCAGGGCTTCTGCGACTTTGTATAAGCCACCGTTCACATAGAAAGCTCCTTCGTGATAAATATCCAACGCTAGACATCCGATAAGCATTGAACAGTTCTCACTCGTTGTCTGCATGCTGTCTATTAATTGACCATCAATAAAATGAATAAAGTCCGTTTCGTCTAGCAACCTGTGTTTTTTTAGTAAATGACTAAACGATTGATGAAAATAAGGTAATAACTTCACAGACCCAAGATTTAACGAACTTACCAGCCTACTCCACTCACCGATTGTGAGAGGAGGAAGAACCGGCAGCGGCCGCATGAGCTTGCGAATTTCTTTTGCAACTCTAAAAATACTTTCATAGAAGCTCCTAATATTCTTCGCTTTATGAGGAAATTGTTTTTGAAGATACGAAATATGCTGATACCGGTCTTGATAATAAATTAGTGTACGATGTGGAAGATGAACTTTCATGATTTTCTCAAGAGAAATCTTTTCAATTTCTAGGCCCAGGTACGTGCTGATTCGCTCATGGATCCCTCCGCGCTCAAACCCCATTCCAAGCGTCGCTCCGACAGGAAATGTATAGAGATGGCGCTGAAATTTCCCGGCACAGCCTCCCCACTCTCGAGAAGCTTCTAAAACCGTCACTTCATAGCCATGTTTAGCTAAAAGCGCTCCCGCTGTTAACCCACCTATTCCTCCACCTATTACAACAACTTGCTTATGCATGTTTTCACCTTCTTTAACTCTTTCTTCTATTGTGCAAAAAAAAGAAGCTCACCGCAATTTAGAAGCGGCTCGTTACGGCAATAAAAAAGCTGTGAATGATCTCACAGCTTTTTGGCTTATTTCGTAATCACTCCACAAACAATTCGATCTCCTGAGTTTCCTGAAGGATCTGTTGTGTAATCGTCTACTTTATCATGTATCACTAATGCCGACCCATCCATATCTATAAGAGAATTCGGCTTTCCTTCTTGCAACGTCACAAGAGAAGCAAAAATTTCGGTATCTACTTTTCCATTTGGCGCAACTTCTAAGTTGGGCACGTCACCCGCATGCGGGCCTTTTGTATTTTTAAAGCCGTGTTCACGTTTAAAAGGATTAAAATGGGCCCCTGCTGTTTTGAAATCCGGCACCTCACATTTTCCTATTTCATGAATATGAAATCCATGTCTCCCGGGTGAAAGACCTTGAGCAGTTAATTTAATTTGCACACCGTTCTTTGCTTCTGTCAGCGTAGCCTCTCCTACTTTTTTGCCTGACGTATTCGTTAAATCTACTTTAACAGGTCCTACCGATACCTCGCTCGTTTCTTTCGCTTCCTCGGTTTTCAGGTGGTTTTCATGAGCGTTATTTTGCTCTTTTACCATGCTGCATGCTCCTAACAATAACAGAACAAAGACTACGCATCCGTTCATTATCAACTTTTGCATCCGTGATTCCTCCTTTTGCTTATTTATCACCATCCTTTCACTATTTTCCTTTTTTTAGACATCAAAAATAAGATTGAGACATACGTTCACCTTACCAAAGAAAAAATCCGAACGAGTTGGATTCTTAATGAAGAACCTCAATTCATCGTTCGGATTTTCCTTCAACTAAAATACTTTGTTTTAACGTCTTACTTTTGTTTAAAGTTGTATTCTTTTTCCGTTCCGTTTGAAAAACGAACTTCTAATTCAAACGACTGAAAATCTTTTTTTAGGCCAAACGCATCGATTACTTCCTTTTTTACATCTTCATCGGGGGTGCGCTGATCAAAATTTAACTTTTTAAATGTTGAAGATAATTTATTAAACGCTTTGTCTCCGTTCAAGTGCTCATCGTTAATATTATCATCCACTTTGGCTTCTATCTCATCGTTTTCATTTTCATAGTCGGCTTCATAATCATTATTAAGCCCCTTGTAGTCTACTTCTAAATCAAATTTTGAAAAGTTAAAAGATGTGTTTTCACTTTGATTATCATAGCTCATCGGCGTTCCGCCATTTGTCACGCCTTGTTTATTTTGAGCTTCTCTTGCGGGTGCCGCATCATCATTGTGGCATGCTGAAAGTACGCTCATACCTATAAGGGAAAAGAATATGAAAAAGGGTCTTTTCTTCATTGTATTTCCTCCTTTGACTTCACTCTTCCTTCCCTTTATGTCCACAAATTCAATTTATATACGCCTTCACTAGAAAACCCCGCTCTCTAAAAAGAAAGCGGGGTTTTTCGTCTTGTTTATTTTACATTAGAATAAGAAATACTGTACATGCTGTTAAAATACGTATTATAAAGAGCTTGAACAGCACGGTCTAAAGCGTCTGCTTTCACACCAAACATCATGCTTACCTCAGAAGAACCTTGGTTAATCATTTCAAGATTCACTTCAGCACGAGCAAAAGCTTCTGTAGCTTTCGCAGCAATTCCTACTGTACTATTCATTCCCTCTCCTACTACCATAACCATAGCAAGATCACGTTCAATAAAGATTTCATCTACTTCAAGTTCTTTTTCAATTCGAGCAAATACGCGTTTTTCCACATCTGGCGTAAGCTGATGCTCGCGCATGATGACAGAGATATTATCAATTCCTGAAGGAGTATGTTCGTATGAAATACCTTCATCTTCTAAAATTTCAAGCAATCTTCTGCCAAAACCAATTTCACGGTTTAATAAGTATTTGCTCACATGAATATTGCAAAAACCTTTGTCACCAGCGATTCCAACTACTGGCGTATCGCCGTGAGGGCGCTCAGCTACAATGAATGTACCTTTTGCTTCAGGATTATTTGTATTCTTAACACATACAGGAATGCCTAGTTTATAAACCGGCTCTAGCGCTTCATCATGGAAGACAGAAAAACCTGCATAGGATAGTTCACGCATTTCTCTGTATGTGACTTCTTTCATTTCATGAGGCTTTTCCACAAGTCTTGGATCTACGCTGTAAATAGCATCTACGTCAGTAAAGTTTTCATACAAGTCAGCTTTTACTCCTGCTGCTACAATTGAACCTGTAATATCTGACCCACCGCGCGAGAACGTAACCATGTTCCCTTCTTCAGAGTAGCCAAAAAATCCTGGAATCACCAAAATGCCCGAACGCTCTCTTAGCTGCGGCAGTTTTTCATAAGACAGTGGAAGCACTCTTGCTCTTCCTGGTTCATCAGAAACAAAAATACCTGCTTCTTTTGGATTTACATAATGAGCTTCAAACCCTAAATGGTTTAAATAAGCAGCCATTACCTTTGCGTTATTATCTTCTCCACTTGCTTTGAGACAATCTAATAAGCGAAACGGATCGTTTTTATGTAAATCAATAAGTGATTGTAAATTCGCAATAATATCAGTAATAATCGTTTCTGGCATAGACAAGTCAACCACGATTTCACGATAGCGATCGATTACTTGCCCAAACTCATCGACGTAATCTTCTCCAAGCTGTATTTTGGCAGAAAGTGCGATTAACAAATCTGTCATTTTTGTATCTTCTCCGTATCGCTTGCCCGGAGCTGATACAACTACCAGCTTTCTCTCTTTATCAGACGTTACAATATGCGCAACCTGTTTAAATTTCTCTGCGCTTGCAACTGAACTCCCGCCAAACTTCGCAACCTTCATGTTTGAGACACTTCCTTACTTTGTTTTTAATATTCGATTATTGTACCATATTTTATCAAGTAGAAAAGCTTATCTATCTAACTTTTCTAAAAATTAAAGGAATACTACCGTAATTGTACTCTCATAAAGAACAAATGTCTACCACAAAAACACAAAAAGACTGATTTTACATGATGTAAAATCAGTCTTTATTTGTTATTCTGCTTTTGGTTTTTTTAATACACCTACAAGGACCGCTGTCACAATGGCACCAATTAAAATTGCTAGTGCATATAAAAGAGGATTTCCTTGTACAATTCCGATAACGAATACACCGCCGTGTGGTGCTGGTAAACCGATGTGGAACATCATTGTTAAAGCACCTGCTACTGCAGCACCGATAACCGATGCGGGAATAACACGGCCTGGGTCAGCTGCTGCGAATGGAATCGCACCTTCTGTGATAAATGAAAGACCCATTACATAACACGTTTTACCTGTTTCACGCTCTTGGCGAGTAAATTTGTTTTTGAACAAAGTTGTCGCAATAGCCATACCTAGTGGCGGAACCATACCGCCTGCCATAATCGCTGCGTGTGGAGCATAGTTTCCAGCATCAATCATTGCGATACCAAATGTAAAGGCTGCCTTATTAATAGGACCACCCATATCAATAGCCATCATACCGCCTAAGATAATACCTAATAATACTAAGTTACCCGTGCCAAATCCACTTAACCAGTGCGTTAACCCTTTGTTAATTGCACTAACTGGCTCATTTACAACATAAAGCATAATCAATCCTGAGATAAAAATCCCAAATAGCGGATAAAGAAGAACTGGCTTAATTCCATCAAGAGCTTGCGGCAGGACGCTGAACAATTTCTTTAATCCCACTACTACATAACCCGCTAAGAAACCAGCGATTAAACCACCTAAGAAACCGCCTCCGCCAGAAGCTGCTAAAAGACCTGCAACCATACCAGGAGCTAAACCAGGACGATCAGCAATACTCATTGCAATGAACCCTGCTAGTACCGGTACTAGTAAAAAGAATGCATTATCTCCGCCAATTGTTTTTAGCGCCGCTGCAAACGCATTGTACGTTGGATCTTTCGGTTCTGCTGAGTGAATACCAAACATAAATGAAATGGCGATTAAGATCCCGCCCCCTACAACAAACGGAAGCATTGCTGATACACCGCTCATTAGGTGTTTGTAAAACCCTGTACGCTCTGATCCTTTACTTTCTCCGCCTTCTTTGCTGCCACCCCCGCCGCTGTATACAGGAGCGTCTCCTTTTAACGCGCGGTTAATTAATTCTTCGGGCTTACGAATTCCTTCAGCTACTGGAACTTGAATAACTTTTTTACCTGCAAAACGTTCCATTTCTACTTGCTTGTCCGCTGCAACAATAATAGCGGTAGCGTTTTCAATTTCTTCCTTCGTCAACGCGTTTTTAACACCGCTGGAACCATTTGTTTCAACTTTGAGCGTCACGTTCATGTCTTTCGCTTTTGCTTTTAGGCTATCCGCTGCCATATACGTGTGGGCAATTCCCGTTGGACAAGCCGTTACAGCAAGCACTAATTGATCTGAAGCTGTATCCACTTCTTCTTCCGGCGCTTCATTTTCAGTTTCTTTATCATCAATTGCTTTAATGACTTCATCAATTGATGATGCTGTTAGCAACGTTTTTCGGAACGATTCGTCCATTAATAACGTAGACAAACGAGATAATGTTTCTAAGTGAGCATTATTCGCGCCTTCACTCGCTGCAATCATGAAGAATAAATGTGCAGGCTGTCCGTCTAATGATTCATAATCAATACCTTCTGTTGAGCGTCCAAATGCAATGGCCGGTGTTTTTACCGAGCTTGTTTTTGCATGCGGAATGGCAATGCCTTCCCCAATTCCCGTTGTACTTTGAGATTCACGATTTAAAATTGCTTCTTTATAGCCAGCTCGGTCGCTTAAGCGACCAGCTTCGTCTAATTTTCCAACTAACTCATCAATAACATCAGCTTTTGACGTGCTTTTTAAATCAAGAATGATTGTATCTTTTTTTAATAGTTCTGTAATTCTCATTCTCGGTTCCCCCTACTCTACCTTTGTGATTGACACTTGTTCACGAAGCGTCTTTACATCTTCTGCTGTACATAATTCAAGTGAGAATGCTGTGGCACTTCCTGAAGCAACTCCTGTTTGAAAGGCTTCTAATAAATCCCCTTGCTTTACATAAGAAGCAATAAATCCAGCTACAAGTGAATCGCCAGCTCCAACAGAATTTTTCACTGTTCCTTTAGGGACTGTGGCACTGTAGACACCGCTTTCGTTAATAAGAAGTGCTCCATCGCCTGCCATGGATACAACGACGTTTTGCGCTCCTTGTTCCACAAGCTTTTTACCGTATACTAGCGCATCTTCTGCACTGTTTACTTCTACATCAAACAATTCTGCAAGTTCATGATGATTTGGTTTGATAAAAAACGGCTTGTGAGACACGACGTCTAGCAAGGTTTTTCCACTTGCATCTACTACTACTTTTACTCCGTTCGCTGCTGCTAGTTCCGTTAACGTTTCATACACAGAACTTGGAAGCGTTTTCGGTATACTTCCTGCTAATACGAAGATATCGCCTTCAGTCATTTGCTTTACTTGAGTCAATAAAGACTGAAGCGCTTCGTCTGTAATAGCAGGCCCTTGACCGTTAATTTCTGTTTCTTTTTCCGTTTTTAACTTTACGTTAATGCGGGTATCTCCATCAACTCTTGTAAAAGCTGTTTCAATATTCTCCGCTTTTAAGTAGTCTTCGATATAGGTTCCTGTAAAGCCGGCTACAAAACCGAGAGCTTTATTATCAACATCTAATCGCTTTAAAACGCGAGAGACGTTAATGCCTTTCCCTCCTGGAAACTTGGCTTCATTCGTTGTGCGGTTAAGTCCGCCTTCTTCGAATGCTGAAACATGTACTACGTAATCAACGGATGGGTTCAACGTACATGTATAAATCATGATTTCACAACCTTTATGTCTGTTTTGTTTGCATACTGTATAAGTACATCACTAGGTACGTCATTTGTTATAATTTTTGCTTCATGTAAATCGGCTATTTTCGCAAAACTTGTTTCAAAAAACTTAGTAGAATCTGATAAAATATAAGATTCTCTAGAAAGCTTCATTGCCGTTTGCTTGATCAATGCTTCTTCTGGATCAGGAGTTGTATATCCATATTGATGATGAATCCCATTCGCTCCCATAAAGCACTTATCAAAACGATACTGCTCAAGACTTAAAAGAGCTCCATTGCCAATTAAAGCGCCCGTTTTATGTTTAACAGATCCTCCAATTAAATAGAGGGTGATACCTTGTTCTAACATCGGGTTTAAATGCATTAAACCATTTGTCACGACAACTACATCTTTTTGCTTCAAAAAAGGAATCATTTCATACGTTGTAGTTCCTGCATCTAAAAAAATACAGTCACCTTCATTTATAATGGAAGCCGCATACTCTGCAATGTTTCGTTTATCTTGAATATTTTTAGCAGATTTTTCGATAACGCTCAGTTCGATTCGTTTACTGCGAATAAGCGAAGCGCCACCGTGAACACGTTTGAGCATTTGCTCTTCTTCTAGTTGACTTAAGTCTCTTCTAATTGTGGATTCCGAAGCGCCTGTAACTTCGATAAACTCTTGCACTTTTACAAGTTCTTTCTCTTTTAAAAGTTTTAAGATTAGTTGATGTCTCTCCGGCGTTAACATGTTCTAGCTCCTTTTTCAAAAAAGCGTTTTCATTTATTTCATGTACTTACTTTATCACGGTTTACATTCAAAATCAATCATAAAAAATCAAAAACATTCATTTTTTTAATTACAAAATAAAGTTTTTTGAACGAACAATTAGATTTGCATTTGTTTTGATAATAGTTTATACAAAAGGAAATAAGCTGGTAATTCAAGAATTTGTCTACTTTTCTCATTATATGTAAAGGTTTTCTTGCAACTAATTAGCTATGACTGTTTTTGACTATTTCTTGACCGATTTAATTTCTCTTGACTGAATTATGTTTAGCTTGTCCTGTTTTAATGAGAGCCTATACATCAAAAAAGTTGTCCACCTTTTTGGACAACTCAAAGTGACCCATCATTTAAATAAAAACAGAAGCATATATAATATAGAAGCAAGGGCAGAAGAAATAGCCAAACTTGAGATAAAACGAACGAGTCTTTTCTTAATGAACTGCGTTAATTCAATTTCTCTTACTTGAGTTTTTTCATTTTGCATACAATATCCCTTCTTTAATCAAAATTTCCTAGTAGCTAAAAGTGACTACTCGCAGAATATGCTTTTATGTATTGTATGCAAGCGTTAAAAAAAAGATACAAATTCAACAAAAAAGCTACTCTTAGCTAGAGTAGCTTTCATCTTTCCATACATCTGCTTCAATTACTGCATCCGCTCGAATCGAATATGTATAACAAGGCCCTGTCACCATCAGCGTATTCGACTGCAGAGAAACTTTATCGATTGTCACTCGTTCATATCTTTGAATATGTCCTGCTTCATAGACGTGAAGGGTTACTGGATGATGCTCCGAGTAACTGTTCATAATGACATTTTCAATATGCTCAATCTTTTCTTTTTTCAACCCTAAAGACTGCTTATGCGCCTCGGGACTGTACATTTTCTTCATTTTCTCTAAATGCTCAGGCATTACTAACTTCGCATACTGTTTTAATTCATCTTGATACACGTTCATTCTCCCCCTTGACTCTTGCTTCTATTTTACCGAACGAACATTCTCATTGCAAAACTTTTTAATCAAAATAAAAGCAAACAATTCATTTTTTCATACTCCATAAAAACTGTCAAAAGATTTTATGTTGATAGCAGAAATTGATTTTTTAAAAAATAATAATATCCCATCTTTAATTCAGCCTCTAGAGTTGGTATAATACATTGTCATGACTGTGTTTTCGGAGTTTTTGATGATTGGAGGTAACGTTCATGATCAATAAAATAAAAGAAATTATCCTCATTATTCTAGGAAGCCTCATTTTCGCACTGGCCATTAATTATTTTGCTATTCCAAATGAATTAGCAGAAGGCGGCGTAACCGGTGTAACAATGATTACCTATTATGTACTAGGCTGGTCTCCTGGTATCACAAACTTTATATTAAACGGTTTGCTGGTACTGATCGGATACAAATTGCTTCACAAACGTGTGATTGCTTACACAATTATATGTATTATTTTCACATCTCTATTCCTACATATAACTGAAGGACTGGGAAATCCTCTTGACGATACGCTACTGGGGGCTATTTTTGCTGGTATTTTAGCCGGTGTAGGACTCGGGCTTGTGTTTAGAGGTGGCGGAACTTCCGGAGGCTCGGCAGTTATCGCCCGCTTAGCTAATCAATATCTAGACTGGAATATTAGCAAAACGATGCTAGCAATTGATTTATTAGTTGTAGCAAGCGCCTATTTTGTCATCGGTGGAGAAAAGACGATGTACACGGTTATTTCTCTTTATATCGGAACAAAGGTGCTTGATTATATTATTGAAGGACTTAACCCCCGCAAAGCAATCACTATTATTTCACACCGTTCAGCTGAAGTAGCCGAACAAGTTAACAAAAAGATGCAGCGAGGCGTCACTGTCTTTTCTGCTCATGGAAGCTATACAAAAGAAGCAAAAGACGTATTGTACGTAGTTGTGAACAAACAAGAACTATTAGAGTTAAAGCGCATTATTCATAAAGTCGATGAACAGGCTTTTGTGGTTGTCCACGATGTGCGAGACGTCTTTGGAGTAGGTTTTACTATTCCAAAAGCCAGCTAAAAACCCGCTGTAAAAAAGCGGGTTTTTTCTATTATATATGTTTGCGCTGAAAATACAGTAAACCTGCTGTAATAAAAAGAAAAAACTTTCTTGTAACGATAATAAAAAAGCGCTTCAATGAAAGCCTAAAAAACTAAAAGGCGATGCCTTTTAGCTTTTTTCTTTACACGTCCATTTAATTAACAAACCGCAATGCGTTAATCCTCCTCCAAACCCATAGAGAATAAGAAGGTCATTATCCCGTACTTTTCCTGTCATTATTCCTTCGTTCAAGGCAAGTGGAATAGAAGCTGAAGATGTATTTCCGCAGTATTGTACACTCGTTAACGTTTTATCCATTGAAACACCTGTTTTAGCACAAATAGCTTCAATCATCCGAAGGTTTGCACTGTGCGGAATAAACCAATTTACATCAGAAAGAGAAATGGAAGTACCCTTTAACAATGCTCCTACTCCTTTTGGAATCGTTCGGACAGCAAAGCGGTATACTTCACGCCCATTTTGAACTAAATTTCCGCTCGCGTTAATTTCTTTTCCTGAAAGAGTATCAGATAAATTAGAACGATATAAATTCACCCCTCCGCTTCCGTCCGTTCCGTAGTGACATCCTAAGAAACTTGGATTATGCTCATCGTATTCTACAAGCATAGCTCCCGCTCCGTCACCGAACAGCACGCAGGTGGCCCGGTCCGTATAATCTGTAATTTTCGACATGACTTCAGCACCAATAACTAAAATCTTTTTATGCAATCCGGACGTCACTAAGCCGTTCGCCACGTGAAGTCCATATGTAAAACCGGCGCATGCGGCACTTAAATCAAATGCAGCAGCTTGATCAATATGAAAGTAATCTTGAACCTGACATGCTACGCTAGGAAAAAAGTGATCCGGTGTTGTTGTCGAAACAATAATTGCATCTACATCTTCTATTTCTACAGCATATCGGTTGAGCAAATTTTCAACTGCTCGAATGGCAAGCGTAGACGTGTATTCGCCTTCACCAGCAATTCGCCGTTCTTTCATTCCCGTGCGCTGTACAATCCATTCGTCACTTGTATCAACCATTTCTTTTAAATGGTCGTTCGTTAATTTTTGCTTTGGTGTATATATCCCCATTCCTGTGATTCTAGCTTTTGATTGCATCATTTCTCCACCTCAAATCAGTTTATACTTAATTATAACACCTACTTTTAATATCTGGTACTAATTTATTAATAGATAAAAAGCGCAAAGGTATACCCTTCACGCTTTTTATCAAATAGAATAATCTTCTGGAATAAATACTTTTAGCTGCTTAGGCTTTACATACACCTGCTCTCCTACTTGAAGGCTGAGTGTTTTATAATGCTCTTTGCTTAATTCAGCTTCTAAAAATTCTTCTGCATCTTCTCTTTTTAATTCAATTTGCACGATAGGTCCTATCACATGAATATGGCTAACGGTTGCAGAAACGGCATCTGCGCTTGTTTTTACTTTTTCAAGGTGAATATCATGAGGTCGCACATATCCAACAGCTGCTTCTTCATTTCTTCCGCTAAATTCTGGAACATCCATTTCAAAGCTTCCTTGTTTTAGCCTGCCTTTATGAATGCGACCCTTAAATAAATTGACGTTTCCTAAAAAATCGTACACAAATGGACTGTTAGGATGATCATATACTTCCTCAGGACTTCCAATCTGCTCAATTTTCCCGTTGTTCATTACAACAATACGATCAGCTACATCTAAAGCTTCTTCTTGATCATGCGTAACGAATATACTCGTAATATGAAAGTCATTATGCAATTTACGCAGCCATCTGCGTAAATCTTTACGAACTTTCGCATCCAAAGCGCCAAAAGGTTCATCTAATAGCAGTACTTTCGGTTCCACTGCTAACGCTCGAGCAAGCGCTACTCGCTGGCGCTGTCCTCCCGATAATTGAGAAGGATAGCGATTTGCAAGCGGCTCTAGTTTCACAAGCTGCAGCAGCTCGGTTACTTTCTTGTTAATGTCCATTTTAGAAGGTCTTGTTTTTTTAGGTCGTACTTTTAAACCATACGCAATGTTATCAAACACAGTCATATGCCTGAACAAAGCATAGTGTTGAAAAACAAACCCTACATTCCGCTCTTTTGGATTTACGTGCGTAATTTCCTTTCCATCAAATAAAATAGCTCCTTGGTCAAGATGTTCAAGACCGGCAATGATGCGAAGCAAAGATGTTTTTCCAGAACCGGACGGACCGAGTAAAGCTACTAATTCACCCGTTTGAATATCAATGTTAATAGAATCCAGCGCTTTAAAATCACCAAAGTTCTTTGATACGTGCTTAATATGGATACTCATCTCATAAGCTCCTTCCTTTTTAAATATGTTTGGCTTTCCACTCAATAATATTTTTTACAATTAATGTAAATATAGCTAAAACTGACATTAAAGATGCTACCGCAAACGCTGCTGCAAATTGATATTCATTGTAGAGAATTTCAATATGAAGAGGCATCGTATTTGTCATTCCTCGAATGTGCCCCGACACAACGGAAACAGCTCCAAACTCTCCAATCGCCCTCGCATTACATAAAATGATTCCATATAATAAGCCCCATTTAATATTAGGTAATGTCACTAGAAAAAAAGTTTTGAAACCGCTGGCTCCTAACGTTAACGATGCCTCTTCTTCGGCTGACCCTTGAGCTTGCATGAGTGGAATCAATTCTTTGGCAACAAACGGAAGCGTTACAAAAAGGGTAGCTAATATAATACCGGGAATAGCAAAGACAATTTTGATGTCGTGATTAAACAGCCATTCTCCGAACAACCCTTGTGCACCAAATAATAAAATAAAAATCAATCCAGCAATAACAGGCGAAACGGCAAATGGTAAATCAATAAGCGTAATTAAAATATTCTTTCCTTTAAAATCAAACTTCGTAATTAACCATGCAGCTACCACGCCAAAAACGGCATTTAACGGAACGGTAATCAGCACAACGATTAACGTTAGTTTAATAGCAGCCAGGGCATCTGGATTTGTAATCGCAGCGAGATATGTTTCCCACCCTTTTTGAAAGGCTGTTATAAAAATCGTGATAAGCGGAAGCACTAAGAATAGAGCTAAAAAAGCCAGTGCAATAAATGTAAGCAGCCATCGGACGACTTTGGGCTCTTTTAAACTAGAATGAGTGATTTCAACAGTCGTTTTTGCGTGCTGCATTGGAACATGTCCTGCCAATGTCATCCCTCCTTAACTATGTATAAATTTACGATTTGTCCACCATTGAATAATATTAATAAGTAATAACAGAAAAAATGATACAACGAGCATGACTGATGCAATAGCAGTAGCTCCCGCATAATCGTACTGCTCGAGTTTTGTCATAATAATCAGCGGCGTAATTTCAGTTTTCATCGGCATATTTCCAGCAATAAAAACAACGGACCCATATTCTCCAAGCGCTCTTGCGAATGAAAGAGAAAAACCTGTTAAAACAGCCGGCACCAGCTCCGGAAAAATAACTTTTCTGAACGTTTGCATTCGGCTGGCTCCTAAACTAGCAGATGCTTCTTCGATCTCTGCATTAAAGTTTTGCAATACCGGCTGCACCATTCGGACGACAAACGGCAGACCGATAAACGTAAGAGCGATAATAATTCCGATAGGCGTAAATGCGATTTTAAACGTAAATAATTGACCAATCCATCCTTTCGGAACGTAAAGAGTGGTCAAGGCAATGCCGGCAACAGCCGTTGGCAAGGCAAACGGCAAATCCACAAGTCCGTCAATAAACCTCTTTCCAGGAAAATGATACCTCACTAATACCCACGCAATAATGGTTCCAAAAATAACATTAATGATGCCGGCTGCAAATGCTGCTCCAAAACTTAATTTATACGACGCTACTACTCTAGGTTCTGTAACAGTTTTAATAAAGTCGCTCCATCCCATAGATGCCGTATTTAAAAAAATCATAGCTAACGGAAAAAGCACAAGGATACTTGCATAAAACATCGTAAAACCTAAAGAAAGCCCAAATCCAGGTAAGATGCTTTTCTTTTTTTTCTGTCGTTGTAACACACTCACGTCTTACACCTCTCTCTGCTTTCAAGATACATGTACACAGAAGATACGAATCACCATTCGTATCTTCCTCGTTCTACTTTTTTAATGAATCATATTACTTTGGCTGATAAATCTGATCGAATGTTCCCCCATCATTAAAATGCGTTTCTTGAGCTTTTTTCCAGCCGCCAAAATCTTTAATAGTGACTAGGTTAAGCGAAGGGAATTGATCTTTGTGTTTCTCTAATACTTTTTTATTTCGAGGACGATAGTAGTTTTCCGCTGCGATTTCCTGACCTTTTTCTGTATATAGGTATTTTAAGTATGCTTTTGCTACCTTTGTCGTGCCTTTCTTTTCAGCTACTTTATCTACTACAGCAACAGGTGGCTCTGCTAAAATACTTAATGACGGTGTTACAATTTCAAATTTATCTTTTCCTAGCTCATTTAACGATAAGTAAGCTTCGTTTTCCCATGCAATTAACACGTCTCCAATGCCTCGCTCTACAAAGGTAGTGGTAGCTCCGCGTGCGCCTGAGTCTAACACTTCGACATTTCCATAAAGCTTACTCATGAAGTCTTCAATCTTTTTGTTATCGCCGTTATATTTATCCTTCGCATATGCCCATGCAGCTAAATAATTCCAGCGCGCGCCTCCAGAAGTTTTTGGATTTGGCGTAATAACAGATGTACCTTTTTTCGTTAAATCATCCCAATCTTTAATTCCTTTTGGATTTCCTTTACGAACTAAAAAAACAATTGTTGATGTGTATGGTGTAGAATTATGAGCCAATTCTTTTTCCCAGTCTTTGTTTAATAATTGACGAGTTTGAGCGATTTCATCAATATCGTAAGCAAGCGCCAGCGTTACTACATCCGCTTCTAAACCGTCAATAACTGCTCGGCCTTGCTTACCAGAGCCACCGTGTGATTGCTGAATAGTGACGTCTTGCCCTGTTTTATCTTTCCAATAAGACGCAAAGCTCTTATTGAACTCCTGATAAAGCTCACGTGTAGGATCATATGAAACGTTTAAAAGTTCTACTGGTTTTTTTGAATCGTTTTTACTCGCAGAACTATCTTTCCCTGCTGTTTCAGTAGATTTTCCATTGCCGCAACCTGCTAGCACCACGAGCAGTGCTGTCAGCACCATTAAAAACTGAACTGCTTTTTTCTTCATGTTTTACTCCCCTTTTTATAAAAAAATACAAAAAGGCCGCTATCTCTTAAAAAAGAGAAGCAGCCTTCAGTTAGTCTGATCAGCGTATATGCTCTTAAATTATTCTTATTAAATTTATTCGTAAGAATAAAAAGAAGATACTTTCTGAAAAGACAATTTATTCTTGTTTTTATAATAAACACACTTTACCCATTAGTCAACTAGGTTTTGAATCTTTTTTACACTTATTTTAGTTCTTTTTACGTATTTTCCTTACTTACTGCGTGCCTGATACTCTTTTTCTAAGTCAGAGAGTGTGAGTTCAAAAAGATGATGATTTTCTTTTTTATAAATCCCTTTTTTCAGTAACTCTTCAATGAGGTATTGTTTTCTTTGGCGCACCGCTGCTCGTAATAAATTTTCCATCTTTTCTCCTCCTATTATATTAATTTAAGAATAAAAAAAGACTCCTAACACAGGTCAGAAGCCTTCGGTAATCCGATCAGCACAGGAATGAAACTGTCAGATCTTCATAATTTTAAAACGTATAAAGCTGCTGCTTTAGTAGCTTTACACTTTTCATCTTCATACTCATACAACCTCTAACTCAATTTTAATTCGAAAAATTCTAAATCTTCGACCGAAAAGAAAGTCAATTCTTCTTCGAATGCGCACGTTTTCTATATTTAATACAGTACTTGCTTACCCCGCCGTCAAGCGTTCGCTATCTAGACAGGCCCTTCAGTTTCTCTAAATACGTATTGAAATAAGCTTATTTGTGGCTTGCTACTTTGCTTTTAGCTAAAAAGCGGTTTTTTTCCGTGCTGTCCACTTGAGTAATTTGTCCGTCGTGAAGAGTAATTAGTACAGAACCATAGTTGATTTCAGTTAGTAATTTAACAATATAATCTAATTTTTCTTGTGTAATTGAAGCCATTTTATCATTCTCCTATTCATAGATAAATTTATATTTTAGTTGCAGTTGAATAAACAAAGCGAACAACATCTATAAGTACTTGTATAATGTGCAGAAGATAAATACATCGTAATCCTCCCCATATGTTCAGTTGAAGATTGAGATTTTAATGACCACAACCAATGTACAGAAAAGGCCCACACCAGTAGCGAACAAGTATGAGCCTTCGGTTGACCGATCAGCTTCTTTAGCATCCCAATTTTTTCAAAAGATTTATACTATCTATATTATTTACACTTTACCTATATGTCAAGTAGGGATTAAAAAAATAAATAGATATTATTAATTTTTTTTATATCTTTGACCTAATAAAAAAGACTCATCTGCATGAGCTTACACAGACGAGTCTTTTTTATTCCTATTTTTTTGGATAGGCAAAGTTACCGTAAAGATGCTTCCTTGTTCTTTTTTGCTTTCAACACGTATTGCGCCCTCATGCAGTCGCACAATTTTTTTTGTAATAGCTAGACCGAGGCCGCTTCCTTTTAACGTTCTGGACTTATCTACTTTATAAAAGCTTTCAAAAATATATTTTTGATCTTCTTCGATAATACCAATTCCATTATCCTTTATTTTCACGTATATTTCTTCGTTTTTTTGATGAATGGATATTTTCACAAATCCATTTTCAGGCGTATATTTAACAGCATTTGTTACTAAATTTAGCCAAACTTGCTCTAACAAATCTTTATCTGCTTCTATTTGAACATTGGATAAATCAAGGTCAATTTCTATGTTCTTTTTTATCCACTGAGGTTCTAAAGCCATGACCACATGCCTGATTTGTTCATCTAACCGGTATTGCTGCAGCATTAGCGTTTGATGTTCAGAGTCAAGAGAAGCAAGCTTTAGCAAATTGGAACTAAGCTGAGATAGTCTTGTACTTTCTTTTTCGATAATCGTTAAATATTGTATCTTTTTATCTTCACTGACGATATCATCTTTAAGTGCCGCTGAAAAACCGCGAATAGAGGTCAGCGGTGATTGAATTTCATGCGAAACGCTAGCAATAAACTCTTGCCTCATCGTTTCTATTTTGTTTAATTCTTTAGTCATTTGATTAAAGTTTTTAGTTAACAGACCAATTTCATCATTCGCTGCGTGCTCGACTTGCACATTGTATTCGCCTTGTCCGACAAGTTTCATCGCTGTACTGAGACGCTTAATCGGTTTAATAATAATCGTTGAAACATATGCAAACAATACAATACCTACTAATAAAATCGTAATAAGCTGGATATTTTGAACATCTTGAATAACTGAAAATTGCCGCTGTGGATGAGACTGAATAAATAGAGCATACGACCGCCCATTTTCTTTAAAAGGAAGACCCACTACGTTTGGCTGTGGACGATCCCCTTTTTCCTCGTTTAAATTAGAATAACGCTTCCCGTCTAATACTTGATCTACTTCTTTCGGTGTAATTGGAATAGGCGGTCCCGGCTGTCCTAATACTTTCTCTTTATGCTGATCATCAATAATAATAAACGAAAAATGAATGAATGATGAATTAGATAAAAATCTTGCAGCTTTATCGGAGTCTTCTGCTCCGTACAAATCGATAAAATCTTCTCCCATCTTCACCATATCCTGACCTAATCGCATTTCGAGCTTCTGCTTGCTAAGAAATGTCGTGACAACAACGGTAATCACAACGCTCAATAAAATTGTAATGATGAACGACAGAACCAGCTTTACATAAATTGATTTCACGTTAACACCCTTCTGCTCTATAGCCTAGTCCGCGAATTGTTTTGATTTCCATACCGACGTTTTTCATATGATTAAGCCTCTCTCGCAGACGTTTTATGTGAACGTCTACCGTGCGCTCATCACCTTCATAATCATATCCCCAAATTAATTGAATAAGCTGATCACGAGTAAAAATCTTTCCTGGAGAACTAACTAATGTGAACAGTAATTCAAACTCTTTTAACGGTAGCTGTTCGCTTGTTTCTCCTGCACTCATCTCTAATTTGGTACGGTCCAATTTTATATTCCCCATATAAATTACATTGTTAGCTTCTACTCGGTACCTGCGTAAAAGGGCCTTTACACGAGCAACCATTTCCTGAGGATCAAAAGGCTTCACGACATAGTCGTCTGTTCCGATATCAAATCCTTTTAGTTTATCATGCGATTCGCCTCTAGCTGTTACCATCAAAACCGGTATATCAAAATACTCCTTAATTTCCTTTGTTAGTTCCCATCCGTCTTTAAATGGCATCATGATATCAACGACCGCTAGATCAATTCGAAACTCTTCCATTTTCGCCCACGCTTCTTCACCATCTGCTGCTTTTATAATTTTAAATCCTTGATTTTCTAAATATAATGATATCAGCTCTCGAATGTGTTGATCATCATCTGCAACTAATATTTGAATCATACATGTCTCTCCCTATTCCTAAGTTTGTCCAGCTTTTACGCACAGTAAGCTCTCTGTTTATACCAAACAGAGAGCCACATAAGATCATACAATGATTTTATACTTCAAATATGAACTGAATATGAACAAACTGATTAACTCTTATTAGCTGAAGTTGTTTGCTCGTTCTTTTTCTACAATTCCTTCCAAATACGATAAAAACGTTTGACGTAAATCTTTACGCTTTAACCCCACTTCTACCATTGCTTTCATATAGCCTACCTTATCTCCAATGTCAAAGCGCTGCCCTTCAAGTTCAACAGCAAACAATCGCTCTTTTTCACATACCACGCGCAGTGCATCTGTTAATTGTAATTCATTTCCTACCCCTCTTTCAATCGTTTTTAGATAAGAAAAAATAGAAGGGTTTAAAATATAGCGGCCCATAACGGCAATAGTTGACGGAGCTTGTTCTATTGATGGTTTTTCAATCAAGTCATTCACTTCATGAAGGCTGCCAGATTTATTTCTCGGCTGAATAATGCCGTATTTTGATACTTCTTCCACATCCACTTTTTGAACTCCAATAACTGATTGATTAGTCGTTTCATACGCTTGAATCATCTGTTTAAGCGCAGGTTCTTCAGAAGTCATAATATCGTCTCCAAGAAGAACGGCAAACGGCTCATCTCCAATAAATTGCTCAGCACAAAGAATAGCATGACCAAGTCCTAACGGCTCTTTTTGACGAATATAGTGAATACTGGCCATTGATGAAATCGTTTGTACTTCTTTTAACATTTCGAACTTGTGCTTTTCTTCAAGCATTTGCTCTAGTTCAATTGATTTGTCAAAATGGTCTTCAATTGATTTTTTATTTCGACCTGTAATAAAAATAATACTTTCAATACCTGACTTCTACAATGTATTGTACAGCAGGCTTATCGACAATTGGCAGCATTTCTTTGGGCTGCGCTTTTGTCGCTGGCAAAAATCGAGTTCCTAAACCGCCTACTGGAATAACTGCTTTTTTTATCGTCATATATGAATCCCTCTTTCTTTTTTAGTAGTAAATACAAATAATTTGGTGCCAATAAAATTGATACCGACACTTACGGTTGTAATTAAAAGTTTACTGATTAGCAGTGGTATACCCCATTTATTATATAGAACAGTCAACAGAAAAGATGTTAGGGATAAAGTGATTAAATTCACGATCACGAATGAAATCACTTCACGCTTACTGCTTTTTTCTTTTTTCTCAAACGTCCATTTACGATTCATGACATAACTGTTTAAAATGCCCGCACTGTATGAAATCCACTGCGCTAGTATGTAGTTCACACCGATTGTTGTTAAAAGTGCGTATACTGCAAAATCAATCAGTGTATTTACAACTCCTACTAACGCAAATTTAATCAAGGGTATCCATTTGTTAGTCACGAAGTGATACTTCCTTGCGTGTTTCAAGCTGATACTTTTCACGGACGATATAGAGTGGACGATTTTTTGTTTCATCGTAGATGCGGCCAATATATTCTCCGATCATACCAAGAATGATTAAAATGATGCCGCTAAAGAATAGCTGAATGACAATTAATGACGACCACCCTGTGATGGTGCTGTCTGTAAATAACTTCAAATACAGCACCACTAAAAGATAAATAAAACCAACACCTGATAGCGTTACACCAGCATAGCTAGCTAGCTTCAGCGGTTTATAGGAGAAAGACGTAATGCCATCCATTGAAAGCTTCAGCATCTTTTTCAAAGGATATTTTGACTCCCCGGCCAAACGCTCGTCTCGCTCATATTCTACTGCTATTTGCTTAAAGCCAACCCAGCTTACTAATCCGCGAACAAAGCGATTTTTTTCTTGAATGCTATTCATTTGATTGCACACTTTACGATCTAGCAAACGGAAATCCCCTGTATCGAGCGGAATATCAATATCGGTCATCGCACGTAAGAAACGATAAAACATAGCCGCTGTTTGCTTTTTAAAATATGTTTCTCCTTTTCGCTTTGTACGCTTAGCGTATACAACGTCAAATCCTTGCTTCCATTTTTCAATCATCTCTAAAATTAATTCGGGCGGGTCTTGCAAATCAGCATCAATCACAACGACCGCCTCTCCTCGTGCATAATCCATACCAGCTGTAATAGCAATTTGATGACCAAAGTTACGGGCAAAATCTAATAAAACAACCGCTGGGTCTTGCTCACTGTACTCTTTAATAATTTCTGCCGTTCGGTCTCTACTGCCGTCGTTCACGAAAAGAAGCTCGTAAGCTTCTTTCGTTGAACGCATCACTTCTGTTAGACGGCGATAGGTTTCATGAATCACTTCTTCTTCGTTGTAGACAGGAACAACAATAGAATATTTAATAATTGAACTCATGTTCATGTCCTCCTTATTTAAGCGTTATTTCGTATAATGTTCCGTTTCCAGATGGTCCTTGCTGAGAACTTGATGAAGTAGACTGCCATTTGGAAGAAGGGATTTCCTTACTATTTTCTTTAATCCACGTGATAACGTCAGATTGGCCTCCCTTACCCATTCCAGACAGGTAGAAATATTTCACTTCACCTTTTTTAATCATAGATTTTAATTTACTCACCGTTAGAATTGGATCTGAACCGCTAAATCCTCCCATTGCCATGACTGGCTTGCCCGTTTTGATAATGTAAGGCGCAGCTGAAGTTGAATCCGTTGTGGCAAATAAATATTTTTCGCCTGTATTATTTTTTGTTAAATAGTTTAGTAGCTTTGTGTTTACTTCTGCGTTCATCCCTCCACTTTTTCGTTTTGAAGATGATAATTTGCTTGAAGAGCTACTTGGCATTTGCATTTGACCATTATTTTTGGACGAGCCTCCTGGCATTTGACCGCTGTTTGACGATCCGCTTGGCGGCTGCATTTGACCATTATTGGACGAACCGCCCGGCATTTGCATTTGACCGCCGTTCGATGAACCGCTTGGCGGCTGCATTTGATTGTTTGAAGATGAATTGCTGTCAGAGCTTCCTGGAGGCTGCATGCCGTTAAAGCCAGACTGTTTGCTATTTGTAGCTGTGCTTGGAGGTCCTCCCATACCGCTTGAAGAATCAGGACCTGCTGCTGGAAGCATGCTATTTCCACCATAAATAATTGGTGTCATCGCCCAGTACGCCGGCATTGCAAGCAAGACAACCATTGCTGCTACTCCTAAATAATTCGTTACAGAATTTTTACGCTCTTTACGAATAGCTAAAACAAGAGCTAAAATGACGCCCAGTGCCCCTACACCTGCAATTGGCGCTACGCCGATTGAGCTGACATAAGGAGACATGATATATACTTGAAGCGCTGCTGTTGTTAAAATACCACTCGGCAGCAGCCATGATTTCCAGCCATTATGCTGTTTGTACATACTCCATAAAGCTACTGCTCCCGCTCCTGCAAATGCTGCGATTGGAGGTGCCAGCATAATTAAATAATACTGATGGAAAAATCCTGCGATACTAAAGAAAACAGCTACCGGCAGCAGCCAAGCTAACCAAAATAAACTTTCTTTTTGTTTTGCCGTGTAAGGCCCTTTAAATTTCACTCCAGCAAATAGACCCACGATTGAAAAGATTACAAATGGTAATAACCAGCTGATTTGATCTGATAACCCTTTTTGGAACAGTCGGAATGGACCAGGGTTCCCCGTGTTGAACATTCCGTTTTGATTTCCTCCATCTGGAGCCTGCATCTTTTGAGAAGAGCTGCTCTTGCTTTGATTTGAGCTTTGTGAAGACTCAGCATTTGAATTACTCGTTTGTTTTGTTTCACTGCTTGCTGTTTGCTGCTGAGCTTGAGCAGGCTGTTTATGACTGCTTCCCGTCACGCTTGTATTTCCAGTTAAACGATTGATACCGTTATATCCAAAAGCAAGCTCTAGAACTGAATTTGTTTGACTGCTTCCCATATAAGGACGCTTATCAGCCGAAGTTGAATCTACTACAACTGCCCATGAGACAGAAACAGCAAGCATCAGTGCAGTTGCTGTTGTTAAAAAAGCAATTTTCCTTTTCCACGTAATTTTGGTTGCCACTACATAGAAAACATAGAATGCTGGTAAAACCATGTATGCTTGAAGCATTTTCATGTTAAATGCAACACCAATCATCGCAAAAGACGCTAACACCCAGCCAAATTTAGCTGTACGCACAGCACGAAACAACATCCACGTTGCTACTAATAATGTAAACACAAGCATACTATCAATATTATTTGTTCGGCTTACCGCGGGCACAATTGGCGTCAGAGCCATCGCAAGAGCAGCAAACCTCCCAGCCCATACGCCAAACGTACGTTTCACGAGTACGTATAGTAAAAGAACTGAACCGATGCCTGCTAATGCTTGCGGTAAAATGACGCTCCACCCGTGAAATCCAAATATTTTGGCGCTAATTGTCTGAATCCAAAACACAACCGGCGGCTTATCAATGGTTACATAGCCTCCTGGATCAAAAGATGCGTAAAAGAAATTATGAAAACTTTGAAGCATACTTTTGACAGCTGCCGTGTAATAAGCGTTGGCGTATTCATCTGTCCAAATTTTAAATAAGTTCAAAAACGCTGCAATTAAAACAATTGGAACTAAAAATAAGTCTATTCTTTTTTTGTTTGAAGTCCGTTCTTCTTTCACTTCACTGTTCATGTGTTTCATTTCACTCCTTCGTAATTTCTGACTTTAGTCTAACAAGCTTATGTGAACTGATTATGAACATTGAAAATAATGTTTTTATTTTTTAAAAAGCTATTTGACCTCTTACGCTCAGCAATGAAATATTTTACAATTAAAGAATCAAGTACATGAAATGAAAAGGATCTTTCTTGGATGCTGCAGCTTCTATGAAACATTCTTATCAACACTTCATCCACTTCTTGCTGAGAAAGGAGACAACTTTATGATTCAAGTAAAAGATATATACGGAAATTTACCCACACTAGAAACAGAAAGACTCCGCTTGCGGAAAGTTACCAAAAAAGATGTGCGTGACATGTTTGAATATGCCTCAAATGAAAAGGTAAGCAGATATGTAAATTGGGAAAAGCACCGAAAGCTTCAAGATACAAAAGAGTTTGTTTCCTTCGTTTTAAAGCAGTACAGCAACCAATCCATTTCTCCTTGGGCTATGGAAATCAAAGCCCTGAAAAAATGTATTGGCACCATTGACTTTGTCACTTGGAACCCTACTCATCGCATTGCGGAAATTGGCTATGCGATTTCTGAAGCATATTGGAATAAGGGATTTGTTACGGAAGCAGCTGAAAAAGTAATTGCGTTTGGATTTGAAGAAATGGATTTAGTGCGCATTCAGGCCAGGTGCTTTGTTGAAAATGCCGCTTCTGAGAAAGTGATGAAAAAAATCGGTATGTCTTATGAAGGAACAATTCGAAAAGCCATGTTTATTAAAGGAGCTCATCAAGACTTAAAGTTATATTCAATCTTGCGAGAAGAATACACGCGCAACGCGTAGAAAATGTATAAAATACTTTCCATAACACAGGGTAACTTCAACACTAACTCTTCCTTTTGAGGTGAACAATGTTGGAGCAAGCAATTCAGCATTTAGACTTATCTGCACACGGTTTGTGGTTTCCGATTACCGTTAGTTTATGCTTATTTATTCTTGCCCTTGTTTTATTTAAACGGCTGGTTTTTTATCTATTCAATAGCAGTATACTTCCTCGTTTATGCTTTTGTGCTGCCATGGCATATCGCATTTATTAAGTAAAAAAGCGGATGTTGATTAACATCCGCTTTTTTACTATGCACTTACTTTCTACATGCTGAAATCCATATTTATGGCCGGTCATTTTATGCGCCGCGATGACACATGCGTGCGGCTATGCTCTTCAGGACGTGTAAACCCAATTTTTAAAAGCGCCGCTTCTAAATTTGCTTCTGTTTTAATTTGATTAAAATCAATTCCTAGTTTCACTACCGTTTGGGCAATTTCCGGTCGTATCCCCGTTATAATAGCTTCCACTCCCACCAATTTAAGCGATCGATGAATTTTAAAAAGATTGTCTGCTACCATTGTATCAATAATCACGACACCTGAAATATCTAAAATAAGATAAGATAATTGAAGGCTTGTCCCTTTTTTCAAGCATGTTTCCATAATAACTTGCGAGCGGTGGGTATCAATTTCTCCAATAATCGGCATAATAGCAATCCCTTTTGTGACAGGTACGAGCGGAACTGAAAGTTCTTCTAGTGACGTATAAGCTAAATTCATCATATATCGATTATGCTCGTCATAAATTTGACCAAAAACACATGTTACCGTATCTAAAAGTGGATCAATTCGTTCACTGACATGCAGCATGGTAATTGCAGCAAACTGATGCTCCTCTAGTTCTCTTGTAAATACATCCCAAATAACGCTGCGATAGATTGGAAGGATACCTAGTGCTTTTTCTAAAGGAATATTTTTTTCCACTGCATATTTACCCGTATCAAGTGCCCATTCTTTAACAAGTTTAAGTACAGCCTCCTGTTCTTCAAATAGAGCTCTCCCAAAGTATTCCATAATTGACACTCGCCACTTCAGAATTTTCTTTTCTTTCAATTCCTCTAGACTTAGCGTATGTGTAGCATCTAAACGTTCGGCTAATTTTTCTGACAAGCTATATTTATGTTCAAGAATCTTTTTTCCTATATACACGAGCTCCTCTTTCATAAAATACGTTCAGCTCCTCTTTTCTGCTATTTTTACTGCGTATATAACCTTGACTAAGCCTACTTATCCATCCGAAAATTGACTAGCCTTCCTAAAAATAACAAAAAAGCGGTTATTTTATGAATTTTCTTTCTTTTTATTATAGTACCAGAGTAAGAGCCGCACAACTTAAAATTTGCTTTGGAAAAAATTTATGCTTTTATATAAAAAGCGAGATGGGGGCATAACGAAATCAACAGTTAGAAGCCAGTACATACATTAAATCTACGTTTACGATGAGCATAAAAAAACACGAACTATCCATCACCTTTCAATAGATCGTTCGTGTTCAACTTTAACTAACATACTTTTGTCTCAGCCTCGTTTTTTATATTCACTTTCTTTTATCTCGCCTTACACTTGGAATAGCCAGACAACAATTGGCCCAAAAACGGATCCTAATACAGCGCTTAACGTCATTGATACTGAACTCATCGATACCGTTAGCTCACCGTATTCAAATGCTTTAGAAGTTCCTAGCGCATGAGAAGCACTGCCTAATGCAATTCCTTTTCCTAAAGAACTCTTGATCCGAATCCATTTTAAAAGTAGCGGTCCAAGGATTACTCCAGAAAAACCTGCAATCATAACAAATACCACGGTCATCGATGGAACGCCCCCTAGTCCTGTGGCGATCTGAATCGCTACCGGAGTAGTAATAGACTTAGGAATAATGGATAAAATCAGGCTTCGATCAACGCCAAATACTTCAGCAAACACAAGTCCGCTGATCATGCCTGCGAATAACCCTACAAATACCCCTCCAATAATAGGAACGCTGTATTTTACTAGCATCTCACGCTGTTTATAGAGTGGATACGCTAATGCAACAACCGCTGGTCCTAGAAGTGAATTAATCCATTTGCCTCCAATCATATACTCATCATAGGAAACATGAAAAGCAAGCAAAAGAAGAATAACGAATATGGTTGTAGTTAAAACAGGAATAAGAATCGGATAGGAGAACCGCACGTATACTTTTGCCATGACTAGATACAAAGCAACTGTAGCTACGATTATAAAGACTGCGATAAAGAATTCTTGCACTGTTGTTTCTCCTTTCGTTTGTTCGCTTTCTTTTCCAAAAGTTGGCTAGCAGTCCCTGCGGCGGCCATCGTAACAATCGTACTAAGCACAATAATTAAAAATAAAACCGCTCCGCTGCTTGAAAGAAGCGAAGGATAATTCATCACACCTGCCATAGCTGGTATGAATAATAGCGGTAAAAAAGATAACAAGAAACTTGCTCCGTCTTCAATTATTTTGATGGGAACAACTTTGCACGTTAAGCAAATGAGCATTAAAATTAAGCCTATAATACTGCCTGGAATAGGTAGATGAAGCATATGGTGAACAGCTTCGCCAATCATAGAAAAAGCATAAAGAATCGCAATTTGTAAAATGATTCGTATCACTTTCATTATAGGTCACTGTCCTATAAATAAAGAACAGCTGCCCTCCTCTCTTTATTTTGTCATGTTGTCTAACATTTAACTATATAAACACCTTTACTTTACCTACTTTTACTTGTACTATACAACTATATATACATTTGTATTATACAAGTATATATTTCTTTGTCAATGAATGATTTTGTAAGGGGCGATTATAATGCAAGAAAAGAATTCAATTGAATTGATTGAATATGAACTTACTACCTTTATTAGACGAGCGGTCTATCTTGATAATTCCGAAAATAAAATAGGAAACCTAGAAAGATCAGCTTATTTATTGCTGCGGCAATTAGATGAATTTGGACCAGCTCGTGTAAAAGAACTGGCAGAAGCATTTAAACTCGACATTTCAACTCTTTCTAGACAGGCTGCTGCTTTAGAAAATAAAAAGCTTATTTCTCGCTCCTCTGATCCTTCGGATGGACGAGTCAGCCTATTTGACATCACAACACGCGGGAAACAAATGCTGCAAACTGATAAGCAAATGCGCCTTGAACGCTATCATAGTATGTTAAAAAAATGGTCAAGTGAAGAAAAGGAGCTATTTGGCAAACTATTAATGCGGATGAATGACGCATTTATCGATTAAATAGAAATTCATGAAAATTAGGCTACTGCTGCAAGGTGTTTGTCCCTTTCTCTTTTCTCTTTTTTGCATTTAATGTAAAGAGACTATTGAAAAGGATGTATGATTATGTCTGTTCCGAATAAACGGAAAGCCACGCCCTGCCTCTTCCCCGGCTATAAATGGTGTGGCCCCGGATGCAGTGGTCCGGGATGTCCTGTAAATGATGTAGACTGCTGCTGTAAATACCATGATTTATGCTATGAAGATTACGGATCATGCCGCTCATGTGATGAGCAATTTCTTGAGTGTCTTTGCTCCAAAGCAAATCCGTACAGTTTAAAAGGAAGACAGGCATACGCTATGTATACCTATATGCGGCTGAAGTTAGCTTTAAAACAATATGACTAAGCAGAAAAGAGGTGAATTAAAAAATTCATCTCTTTTTTATGCCATTTTATCCGTATGAATCCAAAAGCGTTGAACAATAGCCCCGTCCTCTTCTATATAATCCTCGTCTTGTATACCACCGTTTGCCAGAATAGTTCGACGAGAAGCAGTGTTCCAATCATCACACACAACTAATGCCCGTTGGACTCCCAGCTTTTTAATTTCTTGAAGAGATAACCTCAGTAGCAGCTTGGCATATCCTTTTTGTCTTTCACTTGGCCGAATACCATACCCTATATGTCCTCCGCTGTTTCGAAGTATTTCACTTAGCTCATGGCGGATATTAACTACGCCTATTACTCTTTCGTGATGCATTAGCCAGTAGGTGGAATCGGGTACAAATCCTTTTTTTAATCCGATCCCTTTTTCTGCATCTAATAACTCTTGAACCATTTTTTCAAAGTAAGCAGGATCTTTAGCAATGACCCACGGAATCATTTTTTCTCCGCTTGCTTTCCATTCATGATAAAAGCTCATATAAGCCTTTTTATAAGCTGCATCTGGTTTAATTAAAACAGCGGTTTCCACGTACCTTCCTCCTTTTTGTTTATTATGTTTATACTACCGATTTTTCCCAATAAATAAAAGAGGATAATTTACGTGATGTGATCGTTGTATGAGCTTATTTATAAGGGATGTAACAAAAAGCGCTCAATGAATGTTCATTGAGTGCTTTTTGTTCTACTGCCGGTTGTTTAAATAAACTCCTTAAAAAACCTCGTTACTTTTGCAAGGGTATACAGTAAGGTACGCTTCATAACAGGCTCTTCTTTCTTTTGGATTTCAGGAGGTTTAACCCAGCGCTTGTGATTGGCAATAAGAATACTTTTATCCATTTTGTTTTCCATCGCCATCGTCAACTCTTTTGCAAATTTTTGACTATCGATAATGACCATTGATTCGTTATTCAAAAATGTAGAACGGGAATCTAAATTAAAAGAGCCTACGGCGCTAAGTCTTTGATCATAAATCACAGACTTTGCATGGATCGAATAAGGTTCTTGGTATTCGTAAAGCTTTACACCTGTCTTCATAATCGTATCACGCATACTAATATATCCGGAAAAAGCCAACACATTGGGCGTAGATGTAACTGAATTTGTGAGTAGCGTCCATTGAACGTCTGGCTTCTTTTTCATGGCTGTATACTTTCTCATCGCATTGGTGGGCACCACATAAGGACTTTGAATAAGAACAGAGCGGTTAGCTTCTTCTGCTAGGTTAATAAACGTTTTCCACATAAAAGGTCGTTTATTAAAGCGTTCAATTGGATTATGAATAAAAGAAACACGCTTTGTAGAAACGGTGGAAGCATTCCAATTAATCTTGGGGGTCGCAAACGTTTCTGCTACTTGCTTAGCTTTATCATATTGCTGCAGCAGCAAAGCTTTCATCCTCTTCCCCTGATCAACCTGGTACTGTGTGAGATGATGAAAAGCTTTTTTAGTGTAGGGATGAGCCCATAATTCATTTATATAATTTTGCATTTGAGTGATGACGCTATCTTGTTTATGTTTACTGTTTGTAATAAAGACATCACGATCATAGACGAAGTCTGGAGGAGGCTTTTTAGCCAAATATTTGTCCCCTATATTCCGTCCCCCTATTATGCCTAGCTGTCCGTCTACAACCATTATTTTGTCATGCATACGATTTTGCCACGCCCAAGGTTTAAACAATTGAAACGGTTCGTAATACTTCACTTCAATATTAGGATGTGAAGCTAATGCATAGAGCACGCCCCTTCGGTTTCCCCGTAAGCCGTTAGCTATCCCATCCAAAAGAACGCGAGTATGGACGCCTCGATCAGCTGCTTTAAAAAGAGCGGCCATAATTAAATCAGTTGACTCTCCTTTTCCTATTGAGTAATAAGCAATATCAATCGATTTCTCAGCTTGTTGAATCATTTGAATACGAACTCTTCCTGCCTCATAACCATCTTCAAGAAGTCTCACTCGATCCGTAGACTCACTGTGACCAAAAAAGCTAGCCGGTTTAATTGAGGTCGTTTCCTCTCCTATTTTTAAAGGTACATAAAAGAGAACCACCGCCGTTATAACCACATACAGAATATATAAAGATAAAATAATAAGTAATCCTTTGAATGCTATTTTTATCATCGCAACTCCAGCTTTTTGTCTTTTTCTGTTATCGTTCACAAATAATGATCATTACATGCAAGAAACTGCTTCCTTGATTACTTTGCGCTTTGTTCTTTTGACACATTTATTTTTTCTGATTCACTATTTGTATAGTATGCTAGTACATATCATAGAAAAAAGGATGATGGTGATGGAGGAATATTCTTTTCGTTTTCATATTACAGATTCTTACCCTTTGCAAAATGAAAACGATAAAATAGAAGCTGTTGTACGCACCAAAATCAAGCATGCGGAGCGAGGATGCTTGTACAAGGGTTATCTTCGTGTTCATATCACTAAAATCGGGGTGTTTCCTGTAGCAAAAGATATTGCTGAAGCGATTGGCGTTCGTTCGCTTCGTCAGCAGTTAGCGGCCGAATTAAAAAGATACGTACGGCCGCACCGCAATTTTTTATAACTTTATCCAAACATTTGTCCAAGTGGACTTTCATCTGTAATAATATCTTGAATAGCATAGATAGAAATTGGAAAGTAAGGAATTCCATATGCGTAAGGAGCCAGGTCATACAGCTGATAAAATAGTACAAGTGATTTATCGGCGATATAAAAATCCTGATCTGGTTTAATTCCTTTATATTCTCCAAGAACCATAATATCGCGCTCTTTTATTTGCGCTCCTACTATTTTAGAAAGAACACTTACGTAATTACTGTCTTTTTTAAACAAATCTTTTAGTTGATACGTTTTTCCAGTCAGCACATTAAACGTTAACGGAACTACCACGGTCAATCCGTGCGCTCCCCCGGAATAAGCAAAATTGACAAGCGTTAAGCTGAGCACATTTCGCTCGTTTGTTTTCAACTCATAATAACCCGTTTCTTCTGTATCCGGATTTTCTCCATATCCCTGCTGACGAATTAATTCATTCGTACGCTGCAAGATCTTACTGTTAATGCTGTGCTGAACAGCTGGATTAGTCAAATGAACAGCTGGATAGTAAACGTTTAACTTTTTCTTCACTGTTTGTTGAGAATATACCGTTGCAGGTAACGTAACCATCGCTTCCTCCTCTTTCTATACAGAATGTTACATTCTATTCTTTTAGCTTTCATTCCATTGCTGAAGCAAAAAAATCCCGTGCATATACGCACGGGATTTTTAACTTTCTATTATTTTACGTTGTTAATTGTTTTAGCAGCGTCTACCGTATTTTTTAATAGCATTGTGATGGTCATCGGACCAACGCCGCCTGGTACTGGTGTGATATAACCTGCAACTTCTAAAGCCGCTTCGTAATCAACATCACCAACGAGTTTACCATTTTCCATTGTGTTACCTACATCAATTACAATGGCACCCGGCTTAATATCATCTGCTTTGATAAGTCTAGGTTGTCCTACAGCTGACACAAGAATATCAGCTTGTTTTGTTAAAGCAGATAAATCTTTTGTGCGAGAGTGAGCAATTGTTACCGTTGCACTTTCTTGAAGTAACAGCATGGATACTGGTTTACCAACAATATTGCTTCGTCCAATTACTACCGCATGTTTACCTGAAATTTCTTCACCTGAACGTTTAATTAACTCAACGATACCGTGTGGTGTACATGGTAAATAGCACTCATCGCCAATGACCATATTCCCTACGCTTACTGGGTGGAAGCCATCTACATCTTTTTTAGGAGATACAGCATTTAATACTGCTTTTTCATCAATATGTTTTGGTAATGGAAGTTGAATAAGAATACCATGAACAGATGGATTTCCATTCAAGTGATGGATTTCGTTTAAAAGCTCTTCTTCCGTAATCGTTACGTCACGTTTGATAATTTCAGACGCAACACCGATTTCTTCACAAGCCTTTGCTTTTGCTTTTACATATGATTGGGAAGCAGGATTTTCTCCTACTAAAATTACGGTTAAACCAGGAACGATACCTTTTGTTTTTAATTGAGCTACCTCTTCTTTTAATGCGGCGCGCAGTTCTTGCGCTACTTCTTTTCCTTTAATTACTTTCGCTGTCATGATGTTTTTTGCTCCTTTCAACTGTAGCCATTTAATAAATGTACGAATTATAGTTATTAATCTAACACAAAAGTTCGGTTTTGTTCAATGTTTTTATTATTTTTATTTTAAATAGATAAAAATAAATAACAAATAACGTATATTCCATTCTTATCGCACTATAATATTTTGTATTCATAGAAGCTGTTTTTATTCAAATGTTGCTTTTCTAAATTAAAAACCGCGCCTTCGGCACGGTTTTCGATGATTTATTTTTTTGTTGATATGCTTTTCTTTGTAGTCAACGGCAGCACGTCTTCCTCTGTTTTTAGATCCTTTACATGCATTTCCTTGAGAGGCACACTTATTTTCTTATTTTTCGGAGGTTCTTCAAAATTCTCCACCCAATCACATAGCAGTTCAAATCCTTGATACACATAAGGAAGGAGAGGCTGAAGCTTTCGATCCGGATCAATTTGATGATTCCATACTAAGCTATCAATATGGTTTCCATTTTCAATTACGTAGTGACGATGAAGGTGCTGCTTACCAGAATCTTTTACCAGTTGTTCATAAGGATAAGCATGAATATCCGGAAAAATAAGAGCATCTAACGACCCTGTAATGCTTATCAACGGAACGGAAATATCACCTGTATTTTCAATTTCACGAACTTTTTGCTTAACATCTTGTGGTCTTTCTTGATAATCATACTTTTTAAAAATAGAATCTAACGAACGATCTCTAACTCCGTTTTCAAAAAGCGTCAAGTATTTTTGCCACGGAATGCTTCCAGGTGCTTGACTGTCAAACTCATCTCTATATATATTAAGTGTTAAAAACCAATAATACTGGTCATGATATGGCCATAAAAACTCAGATCCTTTTGGCAACCCTGCTTGATACAACCGGTGCAAAGCTTCTTTTTGCGATTCACCTACCGTATACAGTGCTTCTTCGGCATGATTTACAACAGGTGTTAGGGAAGTGATCAAGTTATCGTGATCAGCTCGCCACATAACCCCTTCCCATTCAACCCCTCCATTAAAAAGCTGAGGCTCTCCATTTTTCCCATCGTTTTCTAAAGCATAGCGAACAACATAACCCCCATTAGAAATACCTAAAGCATACGTTTTTATATCAAAATATTCTGTCACTTCTTTCTGGAGTTTGTGACGATAATTTTCAAACAAAAATCTCTGAGCAATTTTTGTCACTTTTCGGTATTGAATATGCCATTTTCTAATGGAGTCTTCTTCTTTGACTAGAGCGTTTTTTGCTTTAGCAAATGGATCATCTCTCACTTCTTCTCCCTGTGTCCCTTTATCAGAAGCAGCAAACGCAAACCCTTTTGCCAACACATAGTCGCTGAACAGTAAATCCGTTGATTTCTCATCTCTGGTAGCTGGAACTCCCGACATAACTAACTTTCCATTCCAGTCATCAGGAATTCGAATGAGAAATTTACCACCATCAACTTCACCTTCTACTTGAACGCCCGTTATTTCTTCAGGCTGATACATGTAATACCATCCATTTTTTTCTTCTTTTGTTCCCCAATAGATAGGAGCCAGCCCAATGTTCCCATAGGCAGTCGCTGCTTGAAATTGAAGAGGGTTTTTAGTCGTTAACCAGTTTCCATACTTACCGTCAAACGTTGTGATATTCAAGTGATAACCTCCATTCACATTTGCTTTTGAAGACAATCTTCGGGGACTGTACACGCATAATTTTAGTTAAATATTACCATTCATTTCTCGAAAAGTACATCAAAACGCCTTTGTTGCAGAAAGAAAGTAGACATTTATCACATCTGAGCCCATAGCGCCGTATAATATTGAAATTTATTCAAAAAAAGGAGTGTCAATGACTATGAGTTCGTTTAATTCTTCAAAACTCTCTACGACTCTCATTCCCCCTGCTACTTCCTCCTATCCGGTTTCTGGAAGAAAATATACTCTTACTCATTCTGATACAACCGGTCAGCTTTTTTTAAGCATCGGATGCTCATATAACAACAAGGCGATAGATAAAAATATGCGTGATGAAGTACTAGCTGCTCTTCACGTAACAGACCGACAAGCAGTTATTCAAGGCGAAGTTTTTGTTAGCGGAGGTGAGTTCAGCCGCGAGCAAGCACAGCTTCGTTATCACATTTTCCGCCGGGAGCTTCCGCTTGCTTTAGAAGCAATATTTTACGGAGACCAAGCATTTTTTCAACATTATCCAGACTTGCTAAATACACCGATTTACATTTATTTTGTATCGACTTATCAAGAATTTAGAGGGTGGTCCTATTATCAAACCCCTAAATTTTATTTAAAACAAACATGCAGCAGCTAGCACGCTAGTGCATAAACTAATGGAAAATGAACGAGGAAGGTGTGAATGTCTCATGTACAGTCAATGGGTTTATCCCTATATGCCGCGCTACTACCATCCAGTGGTTCCTACTACGAATGAAAATTATTTAGAACCTTATAGATACAATGAAGACTTATTTTCTTATATCCTGCATGAAGAAGAGGAAGTTAGATCTACACGCGATGTAGACAGAGTGATGAAAATTTTAAAACGCCAGTATCAGTCCATCTACAGAGATGCTCAACGAGGTGGGATGGATAGCAAACTAACAGAATACTTATTTCGTTCCATTGTAAGATTTGTTGATGATAACTATAACAATTACAGCGGATCTATTAACGAACGCGTCGAAAAAGCCGCGCGACAGCTGAAAAAACGTGATCCCTGGATATTTGAACTTTTTAACTTATACAGCGTTTCCCCTGTTTCACAAGTTCGAATTACTAACACGATTTTAACCGTTTCATTTGAAAATTTACGTAGAGGAAATGAAGTGCCAAATACTAGATAAACAAAAAACCGCCACAATTGTGACGGTTTTTTGTTATGGTAATACAGTTGCTCCCATTAGATGGCTATCAACTTGTTTAGCTACTTCACGACCTTCATGAATAGCCCATACGATTAAACTTTGCCCACGACGAGCATCACCAGCAGCAAAAACACCTTCAACATTTGTTTTGTAATTTCCATACGCTGCATCTACGCGACGATTTTTCGTTTCAACACCAAACGCTGATAGAACCGGATGCTCTGGACCTTCAAACCCAATCGCAATAAAGACAAGCTGAGCTGGCCATACTTTTTCTGTTCCTGGAATTTCGGTAAAGATGTACTGTCCATTTTCACCTTTTACTTTTTCCATTTGAACCGTATGAAGTTCTTTTAGATTACCTTGCTCATCTGCCACGATTTTTTTCGTTTGAATTGAATATTCACGTGGATCGTCCCCAAATTTCGCCTGTGCTTCTTCATAAGCATATTCAAGATTAAATACATGTGGATATTCAGGCCACATATTATCTGCCGTACGCTCAGCAGGAAGCTGAGGATGTTTACCAAACTGAACAACACTGCGGCATTTTTGACGAAGAGCAGTAGCTACACAGTCAGCTCCCGTGTCTCCGCCTCCAATAACAATAACGTCTTTTCCTTCAGCATCAATAAATTGACCATCTTTGAAGTTAGAATCTAAAAGGCTTTTTGTTGAAGTTGTTAAGTAGTCCATTGCAAAGTGAACTCCTTTTGCTTCACGACCTTCTAATACTAGATCTCTTTGCTTCTGAGCTCCTGTACACAAAATGACAGCATCATATTGTTCTTTTAACTCTTCAGCAGTAATGTCTTTTCCAACTTCGGTATTCGTTACAAAATCAATACCTTCTTGTGTCAATAAGCGAACACGTCTTTCCACTACTTCTTTATCTAGCTTCATATTTGGAATTCCATATGTTAATAAACCACCGGCACGATCTGCTCTTTCATATACCGTTACTGAATGACCCGCTTGATTCAGCTGATCTGCGCTCGCTAAGCCTGCTGGCCCAGAGCCAATAACAGCAATTTTTTTGCCTGTTCTTTTCTCCGGAATACGCGGAGTAATCCACCCATTCTCAAAGCCTTTATCAATAATAGCGCGTTCGATATTCTTGATTGAAACCGCTGGGTCTGAAATAGCAAGCGTACAGGAACCTTCACACGGAGCAGGACAAACGCGCCCTGTAAACTCCGGGAAGTTGTTGGTTTTCATTAAACGCTCTAAAGCTTCTTTCCAGCGTCCTTTATAAACTAAATCATTCCACTCTGGAATTAAGTTATAGATTGGACATCCAGAAGTAAAAGCATTAATATCCATTCCCATGTGGCAAAAAGGTGTGCCACAATCCATACATCGTGCTCCTTGACGGCTTAGCGCTTCATCAGATAAAGGAGCAGCATACTCTTTCCAATCACCTAAACGTTTTAACGGGTCACGTTCCTTCCCTTTTTCACGTTTGATTTCCATAAATCCTGTTGGTTTTCCCATCGTACTCTCCCCTTTCTTACTGAGCTACCGCTTCTTGTTGTTTTGCCGATGCTTTCTTTTCTTGTTTTGCATTTTCCTCAAACGCACTCATAGCTGCTTCTTCTTCCGTTAACCCAGCTGCTTTTTGCTCTTCAATGCGATTCATCATGCGTTTATAATCATTCGGAATCACTTTTACAAATTTCGAAAGCGATTCTTCCCAATTTTCTAATACAAATGCTGCTTTATGACTGTCAGTATATTTTAGGTGATTTGCAATCATCTCTTTTACTTCTTCTGCTTCTTCTCCTTTTAAGCTCTCAAACCCAATCATGTCTTTATTACAAAGGTTTTTGAATGCTTCTTGATCATCAGCAAATACGTAAGCAATACCGCCAGACATTCCCGCACCGAAGTTTTTACCTACATCACCTAATACGACAACGCGTCCGCCAGTCATATATTCACAGCCATGATCGCCAATTCCTTCAACCACTACGTTCACACCGCTGTTACGAACCGCAAAACGTTCTCCTGCTAGCCCGCTAACATAAGCTTCACCGCTTGTTGCACCGTAAAATGCCACGTTCCCGACGATAACATTTTCACCTGACACAGCTGTTGTTTCCTTAGGTGGAGCAACGATGATTTTACCTCCTGATAACCCTTTTCCGATATAATCATTTGCATCTCCAGTTAGATACATAGACATTCCTTTTGGAACAAATGCACCAAAACTTTGACCTGCAGAGCCAGTGAATCGAAGAGTAATCGTATCTTCTGGCAGACCTTTCTCACCGTAACGTTTTGTAACTTCACTTCCTACAATTGTTCCAGCTACACGGTTAATATTAGAAATTGGCAGTTCTAACTCGACTTGATACTTATGCTCGATTGCTTGCTGTACCGCTGGCAAGATTTTTTGCATATCAAGAGATTCGTCAATTTTATGGTTTTGAGGTGTTTTAAAAGTACGTACACCTTCAGCTTGATATAAAAGAGTTGTTAAGTCTAAGTGCTGCGCCTTCCAGTGATTTTTTGCACGTTCGCTAACGCTTAATACGTCTGTACGTCCAACCATTTCATCTACTGTTTTAAATCCAAGTTCAGCCATAATTTCGCGTACTTCTTGTGCAACAAATTTCATATAGTTAACGATGTGATCCGCTTCTCCTAGGAACTTTTTACGAAGCTCTGGGTTTTGCGTCGCCACTCCAACTGGACATGTATCTAAGTGACACGCACGCATCATGATACAGCCTAAAACAATTAAAGGCGCCGTAGCAAAACCAAACTCTTCTGCTCCTAAAAGTGCTGCCATGACTACATCTTTACCCGTCATTAATTTCCCGTCTGTTTCAAGCACTACCTTTTCGCGAAGACCGTTTAACATAAGCGTTTGATGAGCTTCCGCTAAGCCCAGTTCCCACGGTAGTCCCGTATGTTTAATACTTGTTTTTGGAGATGCTCCCGTACCTCCGTCGTAGCCGCTAATAACGATAACGTCCGCTACTCCTTTTGCTACTCCGGCAGCAATCGTTCCTACTCCTGCTTTTGAAACGAGTTTGACGCTGATTCGTGCATCACGGTTTATATTTTTTAAGTCATGAATAAGCTGTGCTAAATCTTCAATCGAGTAAATATCGTGGTGTGGAGGAGGTGAAATTAAGCCTACTCCTGGCGTTGATCCACGCACATCTGCTACCCATGGATATACTTTGTTTCCTGGAAGCTGACCGCCTTCTCCGGGTTTTGCACCTTGTGCCATTTTAATTTGAAGCTCATCCGCATTCACAAGGTAATGACTTTTCACTCCAAAACGGCCAGAAGCAATCTGTTTAATCGCACTGCGGCGATTATCTCCATTTTCATCCACAGTGTAGCGGCTAGGGTGCTCGCCACCTTCTCCACTGTTACTGCGTGCGCCTAAACGGTTCATCGCAATCGCTAATGTTTCATGAGCTTCTTGACTTAAAGATCCAAACGACATAGCACCTGATTTAAAACGTTTTACAATCGAATCAACTGATTCCACTTCATCAATGGAGATAGATGAACGCGTTCCATTAAACGAGAATAGGTTGCGCAAGAAACCGATGCGTTCTTCATTAGCCGATTCAGAGAATTTTTTAAATAAGCTGTAATCTCCCTTACGGCAAGCCCACTGCAGCGTGTGAATTGTTTTTGGATTAAACGCATGATGCTCGCCCGTGTGTCTCCACTGGAAGTCGCTTCCTGACTCTAACGTTTGCTCAATTGTTTCAACATAAGCATTGTCGTGACGCGTTTTCGCTTCTTTTGCAATAACATCTAAACCGATACCGCCAAGTTGCGAGGCAGTACCTGTAAAATATTGCTCGATAACCTCTGCACTGATTCCAACTGCTTCAAAAATTTGTGCGCCCCGATAACTTTGCACCGTTGAAATTCCCATTTTAGACATTACTTTTACAACACCTTCAGTAACGGCTTTTACATATTTCTCAACAGCATAGTCATACGATACGTTCAACGTACCTGCGTTAATTTCATTTTGATATGTTGCAAAAGTAAGATATGGATTAATTGCGTCTGCTCCGTAACCAATCAGTGCTGCAAAATGGTGCACTTCGCGCGCTTCTCCTGTTTCCACTACAATGCTCGCCTTTGTACGGTTTCCTTTTCGCACTAGGTGCTGGTGCAGCCCGCTGACCGCTAATAAAGCTGGAATGGCTACAGAGTGAGCTCCCGCTTCACGGTCTGTCAGAACAAGAATGCTAGCGCCTGCGTTAATTGCCGCTTCAGCTTCAGCAAATACGCGATCAAGATCTGCTTTTAAATCATTTGTGAACACCGCAGAAATAACAGCACTTTTGAAATCTGGATGAATGGCAGACTTCAGCTGATGAGTTTGATCGTTTGTTAAAACCGGCGTCTCAAGCTGAATTCGATGAATGTTTTCTTTGGTTGGATGCAGTAAATTCCCTTCTGCACCAAGCAACGTCATTGTTGATGTAACCAACTGTTCACGAATAGCGTCAATCGGTGGGTTCGTTACTTGAGCAAACAGCTGCTTAAAGTAATTGAACAGCGATTGAGGACGATCAGACAACACGGCTAATGGAGTATCATTACCCATTGAACCAAGCGGATCTTTTCCTTCTGTAATAACTGGAACTAAATATTTATGAATATCTTCATACGTGTAGCCAAATGACTTCTGGCGAATGACCAAATCATCGAAGTATTCAGATTTTTCTTCCTGCACTTCTGGCAACGTTACCAGCTGTTCATCTAACCATTCTTGATAAGGCTCAGCCTGTGCCATTTCAGATTTAATTTCTTCATCTGAAATAATTCGGCCTTCTTCTAAATCGATTAGAAGCATTTTACCTGGGCTTAAACGATCTTTATATAACACATTTTCATCTTCAACATCAATGACGCCTACTTCTGATGAAAGTATGATGTAATCATCTTTTGTAACATAATAGCGAGCTGGACGTAAACCGTTACGGTCTAAAATAGCACCGATTTGCTTTCCATCCGTAAACGAAATAGCAGTCGGACCATCCCATGGCTCCATTAATGCGCTATGATACTCATAGAAAGCACGTTTTTCTTTTGACATGTGCGGATTCTCAGACCAAGGCTCTGGAATAAGCATCATCGCTGCATGGGCTGGCTTGCGGCCGGCCAATACAAAAAACTCTAGCGCATTATCTAACATGGATGAGTCGCTTCCTTCAGCATCTAAAATTGGAAGAACCTTCGGCAAATCCTTACCAAATGCGTCCGAAACAAACTGCTGTTCACGCGCTCTCATCCAGTTTTGATTACCGCGAAGCGTATTGATTTCACCGTTGTGAATTAAATAACGGTTTGGATGTGCTCTTTCCCAGCTTGGGAACGTGTTTGTGCTAAAGCGAGAATGCACTAAAGCAAACGCTGAAGTAAAGTCTTCATCTTGTAGGTCAAGATAAAAAGCATCCACTTGTTCAGGTGTTAACAACCCTTTGTACACAATTGTTCTGCTTGAAAGACTTGTAAAATAAAAACGGTTTTGACGTGCCTGCGCCCAATTTTCCGCTTGCTTACGAATAACATATAGCTTGCGCTCAAACGCTAAGTCATCTTGAATACTGTCATTTGCCCCAATAAATACTTGTCGTACGTATGGACAGCTTTCTTTTGCAACTTTTCCGATTTTTCCGACATTTACAGGCACAGTTCTCCAACCTAATAACGTTTGTCCCTCTTCTTCAATTAATTTATTAATATAAGCTTCAATTTCTCGACGCTCGTCTTCATTATTTGAGAAAAAGATCATTCCAACTCCATAACGACCGTTTTCTGGCAAGTTCAGTTCAACGCATGTCTTTTTAAAGAACGCGTGTGGAATTTGTACCATTAATCCAGCTCCATCTCCTGTTAGCGGATCACTTCCCTGTCCGCCTCGATGGTCAAGCTGGCAAAGCATGTTTAGTCCTTTTTTAACGATATCATGTGACGCTACGCCTTTCAATTGAGCGTATAGTCCGATTCCACATGCATCGTGCTCAAATTCAGGACGGTAGAGACCTTGAGCTTTTGGCATTTGATTGTATGTCATCTTCTTCTCCCCCGTTCGTTTTCTTTATCTTTTTAAGATCACCTGTTTACATTGTAAGTTTTCAAATCAATATAAACAATATATAATTTAGATAAAACTAATCTAATTTTGATATATATAGATGGAGGATGCTTATGGAACTGCGTCAATTACGCTATTTTATGGAAGTTGCAAAAAGAGAACACGTATCTGAGGCGGCAGAATATCTGCATGTAGCTCAATCAGCAATCAGCCGTCAAATCGCGAACCTGGAATCTGAGCTAGGTGTTAGTTTATTCAAACGTGAAGGAAGAAATGTCAAGTTAACAGCAATAGGAAAAGTCTTTCTTGAGCATACGGAGACGGCTATGAAAGCTATTGACTATGCGAAAGAACAAATTGATGAATACTTGGATCCCGAAAGAGGAACGATTAAAATCGGATTTCCAACAAGCCTTGCTAGTCATCTTCTTCCTACTATTATATCAGCCTTTAAAGAAGAGCACCCAAATGTTGCTTTTCATCTTAGACAAGGTTCGTACAAATTTTTAATTGAATCGGTTAAAAAAAGAGATATCAATATCGCTTTTTTAGGCCCTGTACCTGTAGAAGATCAGAGTATTGAAGGGCATATTCTATTCACTGAAAATCTTTTAGCCCTTGTTCCTTCTCATCACCCGCTCGCTGAACGGGATAACATTCGGCTGCGGGATTTAAGAAATGAAGATTTTGTGCTATTTCCAAAAGGATTCATTTTACATAAAATGGCCTTTGACGCTTGCAAACAAGCAGGATTCATGCCCAATATTTCATCTGAAGGAGAAGATTTAGATGCGATTAAAGGTCTTGTATCCGCAGGAATTGGCGTGACGCTTCTTCCTGAAAGTACAGTGTCTGAAACGACTCCTCGTTTTACGACTAAACTTCCTATTCATACGCCGCAGCTTCAGCGGACAGTCGGAATGATTATTCCTAGAAATCGTGATTTAGCACCTTCTGATAAAATTTTTTATAAGTTTGTCAAAACCTTTTTTGAACGTTTGGAGCAGTATAAATAAGAGAGGCCCCCTGCCTCTCCTATTCTTTGCTTTATACACTATTCCTCAGCTGATCAATTGTATAAATAGATCTTTTTCCCCTAAAGCTAACAGGCATTGACGCTTACCGGACTCTTTCTTATACTGAAGTAACTGACTAAAAAGAAACAAGGTGACTGCTATGGATTTTAAAATTAATTTTTTATCATTTTACGTAATACAAGTAGAAGGAAAAGAAGAACAGGCCTCTAAACAATATAAGCATTTTCAAACGCTTGATACGGAAGAATATGAAGAAAGTTCCATTAAAGATTTTTTAGACGGTGAATTTAAAAAAATTGTAAAGCGCAAAGTAGAGCGACACCCCAAAGCAGAACAAGTGCCTACAAAGCTCGGGTATTTTATAGTTGAACCGGGACACGCTCTCGACTCAAACCCTAATTATAATTTATTTCACCGCACTCGTTTTGCCACAACCAAAGAAGAATTTGAAGAAAACAGCGAACAGTTTATCAATGCATACCTTGATACTGCAGCCGTTCGAGGAGGAGCATTTTTAGTGGTATCTGCTGTTCCAAGAAAATATTTTGATCATGCTTTTGTGTTTATTTTAAAATGTGACTTCGAACCAAAAGTGGCTTCAATTTCAGATGAATCAACCCTTATTCGTCACGTAGAAATGGCGATTACTACTAAAAACATGAAATCCATTCAATACCCATACATGCCTGAAGAAGGCATGGTGGAAGAAAGCGAACTCGTTATCCACCAAGCGTCTCACGCCCGTTATTTTGAAGACTTTTTGAAATTCATTGATTACAACGAGCCGATGCCTGAGATTATGAAAACACAAGTGATGGATATGGTGCGTGAACACGTCAGCGAAACGTTTGAAGCAGAAAGCGTAGAACTTGAACAGTTTGAATCAGACATGGAACTGTGGGCAACAAGTGAAAAGCGTGAGCTTCAAGAACGTTTAGATACCCATCAAGTCATGGAAGCCGCTGCTCATATTGTCGAGCATACCCCTGATGCAGAGCTTAAAATGAAGCTTGGCGAAACAGAGATTAAAGGGCTGCTAGCTGATTTTGGTGAAAATATTCATTTAGCAAAAGTGAACGGACGCTACGTGGCGTTAATTGAAGCGGAATCGATTCTGTTTGAAAAAGGCGCGTCTCCGATTGAGTTTCATAAGCCAGGTGATTTGCACGGGATTATTGAGAAAATCAACAGTAAGAAATGGGAAGAATAAATAAAAGGAAGAGAGCTGTGTATTTGCTCTCTTCCTTTTATTTAACTGAACTAGTAGCTCTATTTATCCACCTTAATTCTCTACTAATTGACTCACCGCAACATTTTGTTCATTTTCCGGCTGACCTAGCGGATAAATTCTTGCCGTATCATTTTCTTCGCTTACATGTTGAATATAAACGGCCGTATCGTTATACGTAACGTTAGCCATAACGGGTGAATCAGCAATTTGTTTTGCTCGTTGCTTGTCCACGTTTCTTCCCCCCTCTATGCTGATATACATATAAGGTTTGCTTAAAGAATGGATGATATTCGCCGTTTATAATCGTTCTAGCGCTTTTTAGCGGTGCGGTAGCCAAGGTAAAAGATGAAAGAAGTATAGATAATAAATGCAGCTCCAGCTAGCAAGATCATTTTGTGATGATGCCAAAGGTCTACGTATGTTTTGATGAAGACCCCTTTTGTAAGTAAAATATATTGATACACAATAAAACCAACCGCCAAAGCAAGAAACAGCACGCGAAACAAACGAATGAAATCAATGTTAGATAAAATGGAAGCAGCTTTTACCCAGGGCGATGTAGGAGGCGGAGCTTTTTTGGTGCTGCGGCTATTCGGCTTTTGTTTCTTTGCAGGAGGAGCTTTTGATTCTTCTATTTTAGGTGCTGGTTTTTGTTTCCCTTGAGCCATCGGTCACTTTCCCTCTTTCTTAAATAAAGTGTCTAAAAAAGAAGCTTTTCTATTTTGCATATTCAAGAAAGGGTTTGCTATCTCCTTTTTCCTCCTAAAAATATTTTCCTTTTTTAAAATACAGAATGTCTTTAGGTATGTGCCTATAGCATTTTTCTTATCTTCGCATACGTTATATCGTGTTTGATTTGAAGTTACTATTTAAAAGGAGCGGTGCCCTAATGAACCCTTATTATTTCAACCCTGGATATATTCCTCAGCAAGTTGATTACTCAGTTCAACAATACTATCCCCCTTACGTACCACAGCATGAAGAATACGATGAAAGACAGCAGCTTCAAAATCTTGGAGGATTTGAACGAAGAATTCGTGCTCTTGAGAGACAAAATGAGGAGCAAGTCAGAGAAATTACTCGCTTAAATCGAGTTGTGGAGCGACATACTGACCGTATAAACAGATTAAATCAGCGCTTACGCAATGTAGAAAGAAGACTTAACATTCCATTTACAGCAAGCCAGGACGGATTTTAAACTTACCTTAAGCATTCCCGTTTCTTTTGAGCGAGAATGCTTTTTTACATATCTTCCGTCGTTTTTGATAGCACGAAGGATATTTGATTAAACTTTACATAAAATAAAATTCGACTATAAAAAAGAAAAGGAGAAAATCACATGAAATCCCCTGTTGTTATTTGTCCTAACTGTCATTCTCAAAAAGAGCTCGCTACCGTTTTAACTGCTCAGTCCAATCAAAACGTTATCTATATATGCTCAGCTTGCGGCTATAAGCTGACAAACATTAAAACAAGCAAAGGATAACCAGTATCTCTCCCCTCACTTAGTACCTATACTTAATACGTTCTTCTGTCTACATACAAAAATTAACGTTTACGTAAATGTTATTAATTTTGTATACTGATAGTATTATGGGAAAGGGAGTTGAAGAAGTTGAAGTTTAAAATGAAGGAACGCGGGCAGCTGCATTTGAGTCCGGAAGGAAAACAATTGATTTTAGACTTATACGAATCAAATATGATGGAATCTGTAAATGAAGCTTTGGATGCTGAAACAAGAAGCTTTCACAGCGGAAAAGCCGACGGGATACAGGCTATTCTACTTCTTTTAGGGGTACAGCTAGAAGAAAACTCTTCACAATCATAAATAAATTCCCTATAAAACACATAAAAGCAGACGCACTCTTCTGGTGAATGCGCCTGCTTTTTATGATTCTTCCTGCTCGAATTTTACAATTGCAGCCTTAGCACGATCTCTCAGTGATAGAAGGTCAGACTCTACTTTTAAGATGTTTTTCTTTTTCTGTTCAATCAGCTTGAGCTGCTCTTCTACCGTATGTAACACTTGCTCTAACTTTTCTTTTTGTTGACTTGTTCCTTTCACTTGCCTATAATCCATCTTTTGTATTTCAAGAGTATCACTTAAAGCAAGAAATTCCTGTAATTCTTGAAGTGAAAAACCCATGACTTCTTTGGCATTCGTAATTTTCTTTAAAAATTCTACATGTTCTTCCGTGTACAGACGAAATCCACCTTCACTTCTTGGAGGTGCTGGCATCAGTCCAATTTGTTCATAATAACGAATCGTACGTTTTGTTAAACCGCTTTGCTTCGCTACATCATCTATTTTCAGTTCACTCATTTTTAAATCCCCTTTAATCAATTAACAATGTCAACTTTTCGTACTTTTTACTATTATACACTAACGCTAGATATCTCAAAACAAATCTGAACAGCTGTGCACTTATTTAAAAATAAATAAGCAATTTCTTTACCCTTTTTTAGAGTAAAAAAATTGCTTATACAGTATATGCTGGGTTCTTTTCTCTAAAACCTTATCATAAATGCCGTTTCTGTTAATTTACGATTTAGCATACAAATTAATAAATTTGTTTTTGAGACTTCTTATTTCTATCGACTAAATGTTTATTAACTTGTATGTAGCCTTCTCTTTCTGTACTAGCCCCGCCTGCGCTGAGTACACCGATAGCCACGCATGCTATCCAACCTAGTTTCATTATAACAGAAAGCGCTTACATAATAAAGTGTTATGCTTTAATTTCTAAAAAGTTATAAATAAAATCAGCAGGTCTTTTTCTAGCCCCTGCTGATTTGTTAAATAGAACGAGCGACGATACACCTTTATGAAATAGTAAATGAGTCGTCTTAATAAGCTACTTTATAAATCAAAAACCGTTCATATGGATTTTTACGATTCAACTCTGGCAGCATTACCTCTTCTTTTAAAATGAAAGAAGGGTGTTTTTCGAGATGATGAAGATAATCCTCTGAACTATAATACAAAATTAAATCAATCTCGCGCTTATTCTCTTCCCACGAAAGCAAAATATTGTTCACTACTTGGATAAAAATTTGAACTGAAAAAGGATTAAAAAAATAAAAGCAGTTGTCTAGTGGGTGAATCTTATATTCCTGGGCTAAACAACACTGAAAATAAATATGACTTTTTCGGCCCTTGGCTTTTTTTAAATAGCGCCTCTGATTATCTAGGGCCTGCTCATAGAAGTGCTCATTCATTTCTATCCCTACAGCGGTGGCATTACATAGGTAGTTCACATAAAAATTCAGCCTTCCTTTCCCACACCCGAAGTCGACAATTCTATCGCTGCTTGTTAGCTCATACTGACTGAAAAGTGCTTCTAATGCACTATAAGGCGTGGGTTCATAACGATGGTAATGAAATGAATCATTAAATCCCTTTTGTTCTCCCGTTGTTTTTATATTTAATAAAGCGTCATAATATTGTTCATTCATGGCCAATCTCCTGTTTATAGTTGTCGAAAAAGAGAAAGAAGGACAGATGTCCTTCTTTCTCTTTTTACTCACTCTACTTTTACGCGCATTTCTGATATTTTAAGACCAATCTCTTCGATTAACTGCACAGCTTCCGCTCGTTTTTGATCATCTAATGTGCTGATTTCTGGTATGTCTATGCTTTTTAAATATCGATAAGAGGCTTTAAGTCGTTCTAGGGTATCTTCTTGGTCAAACTTTTTCATGATTATCTCCTCCAGTTTATGTAGTTACTATATGTATACCACAAACATGTCCGTAATAAATCTAACCTGTTTAATAAATACTAAACGTATCTGATTTATCTAAGAGGAAATGCACTTCTAATAGCTGATATATACTCAAAAAATTCCTGGGTTTTAGAATTTTTACGTTCATTTCTCGTGTTAGTTGAAAAAAAAGCTTCTCTTTGCGCTTTACTTATCTCAATTTGCACACCCATCCGCCTAGCTGTTTTATTGGTTATATTTCTAGGGCTTGTACCGGAAACAGGATCTTGATCTGATAAAATTTCTGTACTAAAGCCTTTAGAAACAAGCGCTTCATGTATTTTGGACCTTAACGCTTTGTCAGCACCGCCGATTTTAGTATGCTTTTCACTTTTGTCGTTGTATCCATGAAAAGATACTGCATAGTCTTCTTTTGATATAATCGTTAACGCATGAGGTTCATCAAAATGAGTGGATGTGATATGAAGATCGGCATTTCCTGATTTCTTTAACCCTTCAAATATATAGTACGAGTATTCGTTGCCCGCTAGGCCAACAGCAAGTTCGGATGTTCCAGTTTCGATACCTCCGCCGTGTATCGCGAGCATAATAATGTTAGAAGGTCTGATTTCAAATTGAATTTTGTAGTCTTGGTTGTATACTTCATAAGAGGCAAGTTCAGAGAAGCTAGCATATTTATCTGGCATCATATATCCTCCTTGTGAATAAGACATAGTAAATAAACTTATTAGTTCTTTCTTTAATGTACCACATCTTTTCTTTCATCACATACTATGTGATTGCAATTACCAATAAATATGGTACGATTAAGTTCGAGTTTCTTGCTCGTTAAAAGTTCACCAGATAGTCAAAATTTTCGTTTTTAAGCATTCCATTTTTATCTTATAATAAAGGATGTACTTATTTTCAGTCGGAAATTCGACATTTTTCTTTGTTTTTTAAAAAAGTTCAAGGAATGTTAACAAATTTTACGAGCAACCTTGATGTAATTACGATATTTTTTTGTTAAAATAGTTTAGTTGATTAATAAAGATTAGGTTTATTCATGTAAGAATAAGCTCAAAAAGGAGAATTGCTGTGAAAAATACCGAAGTTATCACAAAGGAATCACTTCCTATCAATCAGTATTTTTCCCGGGAAGTAATCAGTGCTATTATAAAAACTGGGATTATTAAATCGAACTCACTAGGAATGGTTGCTGGGCTTTGTCTCGCAATTGCTGTTAATGACTTAAGCTTTGTGACACAAATTCCTATCATTATTTTGGCTTTAATTGGGACATCCTTTGTCGTAGGAGGAGCTGGGGCAGTTAATAACTTCTATGACCGTGATATCGATGCAATCATGAAACGTACAAAAGACAGACCGACGGTAACAGGAGCGGTCAACCCTAAATTTGCTCTATGGTTAGGACTGGCTTTATTTGTTATTGGTGTAGGTATTTTATTTTTAGTTTCTAACATGGCCGCCATTATGGGTATTTTAGGATTTTTCTTTTATGTAGTGCCTTATACTATGCTTACAAAACGTACAACCATTTATAATACCGAAGTCGGAAGTATTTCTGGAGCTATGCCTCCAATCATTGGCTGGGCCGCTATTTCACCAGACTTATTTCATCCGGTAGCAATTGGATTGTTTGTATTTATGTTTTTATGGCAGCCTCCTCACTTCTACGCTATTGCGATTAGAAGACTTGAGGAATATAAAGCCGCAGGTGTACCAATGCTTCCTGTAGTAAAAGGTATCCGTCGTTCCAAAGTCCAAACGCTTGTATACCTAGTTATTTTACTAGCGGCATCGTTCTTATTTTTATCGTTTAGTAAAATTATCGCATTTACAATGTTCGGTTTAACACTCGTGTGGATGCTTCTTGGAATTGTTGGATTTAAAAAATTAGAAGATACAAAATGGGCTACTTTAATGTTTGTGTTCTCATTGAACCACCTTACGATTATTTTTGCCCTTATGATTATACTGTCATTTTTTAAATAATAAACGTTCAAAAGCAGGTAGCTATCAGCTACCTGCTTTTATACTAGATACTTCTTTTGCTTTCAGTGAAATTATTCCTCCGTATCTCGCCGAAACTGCTCCACCTAACGCGTTGGCAAACATTGTGTACTGCTTACATGACTCCTCACGTTCAGGCAAACCTTTTTCGTGAATACACCAGAGAATTCCTGCCATAAATGCATCCCCCGCTCCCGTCGTGTCTATCGCCTGTACTTTTTTTGCACTCACATGAAGCGTTTGATTTGCAGTAACGGCTACTGCGCCCTTTTCTCCTTGAGTGACCCATACGAACGGAATATGATACGCTCTCAGTTTTTCTAGGCTTTCTGTCAGATCTGTTGAATTCATCAAAAATAGGAGCTCATCTTGAGAGATTTTCAAAATATCTGTTTCGTACAAAAACGATGTTACAATATTTCTACATGCTGCTTCACTTTCCCATCTTTTCATTCGAATATTCGGATCAAAAGCTACCAGCATACGATATTTTTTTGCGAGCCTCACAGCTTCTCTTGTAGTTTCCTGGGAAATCGGATGAAACAAAGTGCCTGATCCAAAATAAAAAATCGCTGCCTTCTCAAATAGAGCTTCCTGCAGCTCATATTTATACACTTGCTCATGAGGGGTAGAATCTATGTAGGAATGAAAGTAACGATCTCCTTCTTTACTTTTATGTACATACACTTCACAAACTTTTTTCGTCACCGAAGTTACACAGCCGCTTTGGTTTACTCCTTCAATTAAAAGCTTCTTTCTTACAAAATCACTTGTTTCATCACTCCCTAACTTGCAGATATAAGATGCTTTTGCTCCTAACTTCTGAACTCCAACTGCTACATTAACGGTTGTACCTCCTAAAAAAGGGTCAAAGTCAGTGTTAGATTCATTTTTGGCGATAAAATCAATAAATGCCTCACCGTATGAAATAATTCCTTTTTTCACGTTAATCCCCACCTTCTTCCTTCTGTCTCGCAACGCATTTGACGCATACACACGCTTTCCCTCTGCTTTCTAAAGGAATTTGTTTAAACAGATCAGGAGTAAAAACTTTCTGCATGCACCAACACTTTTCTATTTCTCTGCCTTGTACAAAAGCACAGTTATTTTTCTCTCCGCAGATAGGACATCTGCTATCATCGCCTGAAAATGCCATAAATTCCTCTCCTTTTTTTCTATGCAGTTGTATAAGTTATCTTTATTAGTATACAAGAGGCAGTTAAAATGCGCTTTCTACTTTTTGATATTTTCGTTTTCAACTTCTTCTATTCTTGATACTATATAAAGGAAATAACATATTGCGAAAGGAGCCTTTATGACTACACATTTATTTCACCAAAAACCCCTTGCTACATGGATGCGTGAATATCCTTTATTAACACCTTTAATCAATAAACAGGAAATACTTTGGATAAATCCTTATTTAAAACCTGCTCAAGAAGCACTTTCGTCTCTTTCTTTACATATCAAAGATATAAAAGATGCAAAAGAGCGACTTTCTCGCTTTTCTTCTTTTCTTCAAATCGCTTTTCCGGAGCTAAAAGCATCAAAAGGAATCATTGAATCACCTCTTCAAGAAATTGCATACATGAAAGACTATTTAAATCAACAAATGAAGAACGAGCTGCAAGGAAAATTATTGATGAAATGCGATCACGATCTTCCTATATCAGGTTCTATTAAAGCAAGAGGCGGCATTTATGAAGTATTAAAATTTGCTGAAAGTCTTGCTATCAAAGAAGGGCTGCTTAGCGAAGAAGACAGCTACGCTCTTCTAGCTGAAGAACGATGTAAAAAGTTATTTTCTTCTTATTCTATTGCAGTAGGATCTACCGGTAATTTAGGTTTAAGCATTGGTATTATAAGCGCCGCTCTCGGCTTTAACGTCACCGTCCATATGTCAGCCGATGCGAAGAAATGGAAAAAAGATTTGCTTCGTTCGAAAGGCGTAACCGTTATTGAATATCAGTCTGACTACGGAAAAGCCGTGGAAGAAGGACGAAAGCAAGCCGAAGCAGACCCCGCCTGTCATTTTATTGACGATGAGCAGTCTAGAGATTTATTTCTTGGTTATTCCGTCGCTGCCTTACGCTTGGAAAAGCAGCTAGCCGAGCTGCAAATTCAAGTAGACGCTGAACATCCTTTATTTGTCTATTTACCTTGCGGAGTAGGCGGAGGTCCTGGCGGTATTACGTTTGGATTAAAAGCACTATACGGTGATCATGTTCACTGCTTTTTTGCTGAACCTACTCACTCTCCTTGCATGCTGCTTGGATTAATGACCGAGCTGCATGATGGCATTTCCGTTACCGATATTGGACTTGATAACATAACAGCTGCCGATGGACTAGCTGTAGGAAGGCCATCTAGCTTTGTAGGCGAAACGATAAAATCGCTTATTAGCGGAATTTATACTGTAGAAGATGATCAGCTTTTCCGATTTATTTATGAGCTAGCCAACCGTGAAAATATGTATATAGAACCTTCAGCAGCGGCTGGTTTACAAGGGCCTCTTCACCTGATGGAAAGCGGGTCTTCCTATATACAAGCGCAAGCACTAGAAAACGATATGTCAAAAGCTACTCACCTTGTATGGTCAACTGGAGGCAGTATGGTGCCCGCTGACGTGATGAATAGCTATTACGAGCAAGGAAAAAAGTTAATGAATAGATAACGTCAAAAGGCATGAAGAACAATGATGTTCTTCATGCCTTTTTAGAAGAAGTAGCTTGCAGAAAGATAGGATGCCAAATTTCAAATGGAAAATATCCCGATTTATAGCTGCCGCTTGTACCCATAGTTGAAATTTTTATTTTCCTGTATCCTTTTTTCCATAAAAAGGTGCCTGCAAACACCTCAATTTGCTCCACTTTCTTCCTTCTAATAATTGTTGTTTTTCGTGTTAAAAACTGTGAGCGAATAGCGACAAATACCTCGTTCATCATTAAGCCGCCTTGGCGATAGCCCAACCAGTGAATAAGTACATATGCAAGGCATAGCACAGCAATAACCCACACGAACATTGATTTCCAAAAGCTGATGCCAATCCCTGCCGCTGCAAATAACAAGAGCGGTAATAGTAATGGGTACCATGCATATTGAATAGCTGTATTTCTTGGACACTTTATATATTCGTAGTGCGGGACATATACGTTCATTAACGCTGAAATCTCTTTTTGCTGGATAAACGGGTGTAAATAGACCTTTTCTTTTAAATCAGAGGTTACGACATTTAACGAAACGGAAGACCATCCAAATAAGCGTCGAACCAATCCTTCCTCTATCGTAACAGCCTGTATTTTATGAAAAGGAATCGTAAGGGATTTCTTATTTAATAGTCCGTATTTAATATGTAGATAATGATCGTAGCGTTCCACTGTAAAACCGCCAAATCGTATCACATATAAAACGATAGACAACAAATAAGCAAGCACCACAATTGCAGCGACTAATACAAATAAACCAAGCATCGATTGATGAATCACTTCTTCGTAAGCTGTCTTCACCCAGCGGTTGATATACGTATCAATATACTGATAGAGAAAACCAAGAGCAGCAAATATATAGCCAAAATTCCCGGAAAACGCAGCAGCTAACGCCAGCTGTTTCACCGAAACTTTCATCATACGTTCAGGACTTTTTTCTGTTATTTCCGGCTGACTCCCTGACAGCTTTAACGTATCTTTAAGATGGTGCGCTTCTTTTAGTGAAATACCAGATAAATCAATTTCAGCATCCGTACCGCTGCTGGCCGTGTCAATACGAAGCCGGGCTAAGCGAAGAATTCTAAAGACAAACGGCTGATCTAACTGAATCGATTGAATGCGATTTCGTTGAATAAATCGTTTTTCTTTTTTAAAAATCCCTTTATACAGACGCACTTCCGTTTCCGTTACTTCATAACGAAATTCCCTCCAGGTAAAAAAAGCAAATAAAGCGACTACGCCTCCCGCTAATAGCGTTGCCCACCAATATGTAAACAACAGGTGCCGATTGACGATAAATACAAACACAAAAGGCAGGATATTATTTTTTATATGTTCAATAAATGCTATTGCAATATATAGCGGATGCAGCCGCTTACTCATCTTCATCATCTACCTCTGCTAGTCTAGCAATATACTCTCGCAGTGCTTCAGCATCTCTTTGTACGAGTGCAGGAATTTCGACGCTTCCAGCTGCTGTGATGATTTTAACAGATGCCAAGTCAAATTTTCGAAAAATCGGCCCTGTCAACGTTTCAACGTGCTGTACTTTCACAAGGGGAATTTTCGTATGATACCAGATGAAGAGCCCTCTTTGCACATCAATTTGAGTATCTGTTACTTCATATGAATATACATTCATATATACATTTGGAGCTATAATTGTATATATGATAAAGCTCACGACTAATAGTCCAGCTGATATCCATCCAATAATTGACCACCAATCAAAAAAATGAACGAGTAGAAAATAACCCGCTGTTGCCAGAAGCCACAGGCTATGTGTAAAAATGGATTGCCAGCGCATCGCTTTTTTAGCCTCGAGGGGCAATTTGCCCTTTAAATGTTCAAACTCCATAAAAACTCCTTTCTCTACCTTTTTTACTATTTCTATTACTATATTACGTTAAAAAAGGAAAAAAGTTTCATCGTTTACTATTTTCTTATTATTTTTTGATAAAAAACAAACAAGGCTGCCTATTTCGAGGCAGCCTTGTTTGTTATCGATAAACGCCGTCTTTCTCTCCGTGTGCAACAGCCGCTCTTTCAACTGCTTCAGATACTGCTTCGTGTACAGCTAGATTAAGAGGGTGAGGAACTAAATCGCCTGGACGCGTTGAATTTGCAATGGCTTCAGCTGCAGCTACAAGCATCGTATGCGTAATATCACGCACTCCCGCATTTAATACTCCTCTGAAAATACCTGGGAAGCCAAGCACATTATTCACTGACCTTCCGTCAGTAGCATAAATAGCTCCTGCTTCAAGAGCATCTTCAGGTTCAATTTCTGGTTTTGGATTAGAAAGTGCTAAAATGATTTGCCCTTTTCGAATCCATTCTTTCTGTATTAAGCCAGGTACACCTGTTGTCGCAATAACAATATCACAGTTCTCCATAAGCTCTTCTAATGAATCCGCTACTTTTCCACCGTAGCTGACCAAGCGCTCATTCGCTTCAGGAGACTTATCAGCTCCTATCACTTGTTTGACACCGTAAGCCATGAACATTCTGCAAGTAGCGATACCAGCAGCTCCTAAACCAATCTGCCCTACTTTTGCTTCTTTCAAATTCACACCTGTGCTGCGACAAGCTGAGATAGCTGCTGCTAGCGTCACAACTGCTGTTCCGTGTTGATCATCATGCATAACTGGAATATCTAGCTCTTCTTTTAAACGTTCTTCAATTTCAAAGCAGTGAGGCGACCCTATATCTTCTAGTAAAATACCGCCAAATCCTGGTGAAATATTTTTAACCGTTTGAATGATTTCTTCCGGCTCATTTACATTCAACAAAATAGGGATAGCGTTTACACTGGCAAGCTGATCAAATAACGCAGCTTTTCCTTCCATAACAGGCATTCCTGCAACTGGACCAATATTCCCTAGTCCTAGTATAGCGGTACCATCCGTTACAATCGCAACCGTGTTTCCAATGCTCGTATAAATTTTAGCTTTGTCGGGCTGTTCTTGAATAGCACGGCAAACGTTTGCTACACCTGGTGTATATACTCTTCTTAAGTCAGCGATCGACTCAATTTTCATTTTGCTTTTCATTTGAATTTTACCGCCTTCATGTGCATGAAGAACTTCATCTGATACTGTATGTAAAGTAATGCCTTCTAAACTGCGAACCGCTTCAAGCAATTCCTCAAGCTGGTCTTCACTTTCTACTTGAACCGTAATACTTCTCATCGTGTAGTTATGTCCTACTTTAACGGTTTCAACCTCGCCAATGTCTCCTCCTACATTTCCAATGGCTGTTGCTACTCTTCCTAAGTTTCCTGGTACAGTCGGTGTTTGTACCATTAATGTGCGTATTAAATTATTCATCATATCCCCATATCCCCCTTGTCCTAATCCTGCAAGTACGTATACTTACTAATGAAGCGTTTAAAACGGTCCAATTTCCCATAAGTTCATATTATCTACTTATCTTACAAGTAGATCTATGCGTACTCTCTTTTTCATCAAAAGAAAAGAAATAGATAACGCTTTCAAACAGATGTTTCGCTTTGATTATAAGCAAAGTTTTTAGAATAATCAAGCGATGACATTGTGAAAATTCATAAATTATTAAGAAGGATTTTGTTGTTCATAAACAGAAAAGACTTATATAGAGAAGAAACAAAGGAGTGAAGAAATTGAAATCAATTTGTGTGTTTGCAGGATCAAGCGCAGGAATAAAAACAGAATATAAAGAGACCGCCGTCTCGCTAGGACGCTACATGGCCCAAGAAAACTACCGGCTGATTTACGGAGGCTCACGAATGGGCCTGATGGGAGAAGTCGCAAATGAAATGCTTGAACATGGGGGCGAAGTCATTGGTATTATGCCCCGCGGTTTGTTTAGCGGTGAAATTGTTCATACCGCGCTGACAGAACTCATCGAAGTAGAGAGCATGCACGAGCGAAAAGCAACTATGCACGAGTTAGCAGATGCTTATATTGCCCTTCCTGGAGGTTTCGGGACATTTGAAGAGCTGTTTGAAGCTCTTTGCTGGGCTCAAATTGGCATACATAAAAAACCAGTGGGGTTATTAAATGTAAACGGCTACTACAACCCGCTTATGCAAATGGTTCAGCATGCAGTAGATGAAGGATTTTCTACGGATTCTGCTATTCGTCTCATCAATATTTCTGATACTCCCGAACAGCTTATCTCTTCAATGGACACCTATACGTCTCCTTCAGAGGACCAAAAATGGAAGACTGAACGCTAAAAAGCAAGCGCATCATTTGCGCTCGCTTTTCAGGCGTTATCAAAAGTAATTTCATATTTTTTTACCCCAAAAACAAAAGGGCTATCTATTGGCTTTAAAGACTGATTCTGAACTTTGGAAAATTCCCCTTTTTCTAGTAATTTAGCAAAGGCAATTTTCCCTTCCATTCTTGCTAGCGGTGCTCCTAAGCAAAAATGGATGCCAAAACCAAAGCTTACGTGAGGATTCGTTTTACGACGCACGACAAAAGTGTTAGACCGTTCAAACTTAGCTGAATCTCTATTTGCACTTGCTGCCCAGCTAATTACCTGCTGCCCTTTTTTAATTTTACACTCTCCAAGTTCTACATCTTCAGCGGCTATGCGTCCAATCGCTTGAATAGGAGGATAATAGCGGAGCGTTTCTTCCACGAGATTCGGAACTAGGGATATGTCTTGACGAACTTCATTCTGTATGTCTATGTCTTCTGTCATATACCGGACTCCGTTCGTAATTAAGTTTGTTGTTGTTTCATTGCCTGCTACTAGCAATAGAATACAAAACCCTAGTACTTCCTCTTCTGTTAAATGTTCGCCGTCAATTTCTGCTTCTAAAAGCAGCGAAATCAGATCTTCTTGTTTCTTTCTCTGACGCTCAGCGATAATTTCTTTAAAGTACCCTTGTAAAAAAAGCACCCCTTCATTACGCTTTTGCATCATTTTCGCAAAAGCTTCGTCTGAATTATTTTCAGCACCGCTCACTAAGTCATCGGAGTACTTTTTAAACAGTGCTCGATCTTGTATAGGTACTCCTAGCAGCTCAGCTATTACAATAATCGGCAGTGGTCCAGCAAAATCTTCTACTATATCAAACTTTTTTTTGCTGCTTACTTCATCTAATAAATAATCTGCAATCTCTTCAATATGACCCTCCAAGTGCTGAATAGCTCTTGGTGTAAAAGCTTTATTCACTAAGTTTCGTAATTTTGTGTGTTTTGGAGGATCCATCATTAAGATACTTTCTTGGCGTTCTTCCATTGCTCGTTTGGATGAAAAAAGCGACGGGTTTTTTAAAATATACTTTACTGTTTCATAATCAAATACATCCCAGCAGTTTCGGCTTTCATCGTAACGAATAGGTGCTTCTTGACGCAGACTGTTATAAATATCAAATGGGTAAAGCTGCTGTTCAACGGATTTAATTTCTTGCATAGGAATTAAGTTAGCATAACGATTTTCTCTTTTCACTGCTTTTGGATTCATCTCGTCTTCCTTCTTTCGTTTAAAAGTGACCTCATTAAGTTTTTTGACCTTCTACAGATGAAAGAATTTTTTTCCATCTTTATATCTTTTGATCAGACTATCACAAGGTTTTTTCACTTTCAACGGACATAATCAGAAAATTTTGTCAATTATACAGAAGACTTATTTTATTTAAGGTCTAAATCAGTGATTCTTTTCCATTTTTTTAGTTCTTTTATCTTATTTCATAATAATCACATAGATGGTTACACTACAAATAAGTACGCAAGAAAGTAGGGATCTCATGTGATAGATGCCCTTATGTGGGGTGGTGTCTCAGGCTCAGCTGTATTAATTGGAGCTATTATAGCTATTTTTGTACCTTTAAAAAAACAGTTGACTGCTTATATTATGGCTTTTGGCACGGGCGTTTTGTTAGGAGCTGCTGCTTACGAGCTCATTCAAGATTCGGTAAAAGAAGCGGGAATTATTGCTTCTTCTTTAGGCTTCTTAACAGGCGCAGCACTTTTTACTCTTCTTGATATGTCTTTAGCTAAAAAAGGTGCTCACAAAAGAAAACGTTCAAACCACCTTGTCCCAGCTAGCTCAGGACTAGCCATTTTTATTGGTACCATTATGGATGCTATACCTGAATCACTGATGATTGGCGCAAGTTTGATTGAACAGCACCACGTTAGCTGGCTGCTTGTTGTTTCTATTTTTATCAGCAATATACCGGAAGGAATCTCCGGGACAAGCGGACTACTAAAAAGCCAATATAAGCGAAAGAAAATTTTTTCATTATGGCTTTCGGTCTTCTTTATATCAGCTCTTTGCTCTTGGATTGGATATCTATTTCTTCAAGACGCTACCCCAAACATGATGGGCTTTATTGCCTCATTTGCCGGTGGTGGAATTGTGGCCATGGTTGCTTCTACGATGTTGCCGGAAGCTTTTGAAGAAGGTGGTCCTGTTATTGGTTTTATTGCTTCATTAGGGTTATTAACTTCTATTATTTTGGATTGTCTGTCTTTTTAATGAATAAATTTATATTTTGTATGAAACAAAAAGTGTAGGTCTTTCGTCTTTACAAGTAGATATAAACAAAAGGAGTTACCATTATGAAAAAAATAGATGCTTCTCTTACACTTTGTATAGTGCTCACTTGCCTATCAGGGTGTGCCTATGCACCTCATAATAATCTGTCTGCTGAAAGAGTCTCTGCTTCTTCTATTCATCATACTTCTTCTTTAGAACGTGATACTTCAATAGAAGAAATAACAAATAAACTTCCAGGACACGTTTATTTAAAAGGTATAACTTTTCAAAATGCGCAAAAACCTTACTACTTAGCAATTAACTACGCTGCAACAGATAATCAGCATGCGTTTGAAAAAAGCTGGACGTCTGTTAAAACTAAACGTACACTTTTACATAACGCAACCATTTTACTTTCTGCCGCACAAAATGTTGACAGCGTTCACTTTACTATTAATACGACTGTTCCTCAGACAATCACGATTACTCGAAAAGAGTTAACCGACTTCTACGGAACAGATCTGCGCAATTATAAGGACGGGACTCAAGCCTGGAAAGCAAAATACGAAGGGCAGCAAGAAAAAATCGAGGAATTTTATGATGCACATCCAATTACGGAAATGCAGTAAAAGCGGCCCATGGCCGCTTTTTAAAGTTGTTTTTTCATATACACCTGCTCAAGTTTGATTCCTTCATCTGTATATAAATCTTGAAAACCAAATGATTTTAACATTTTCACGAGTAAGCTATTTCCTTTTTCAGGTACATTATATGTATTGTAAGCAATTGGTCCATACATATTAAAAATGGTTGCTAATAAAAAGCCCAGAACGTCCTCTGAATTTGAGATATGTTCCTTAACGCTTCCTTGATAAAAAGTAACGGAATTCACGATGCCTATGGAAGAAAAATTCTTTTGAAATAATAGATAGCCAACTTCTTCGTTTCTTTCATTCAACGCAATAAACGATTCTCCATCACAAATACAGTCAAATTGATTTTTCCACGGAACGTCGTATGTATAAAAGGGTAGGTTCTGAATATCTTTTGCAAGCCTTCGCTTTAACGAATACGCAAGCTGATTCTTCTTTTTAAGTAAAGAAGCGGGAAAACTACCTCTATGCTTTAGAAAGAAAAGCGTATCTACAATTTCATATCCATATTTCTCATAAAGGTGAATGGCTTTTTTATTGACTGTAAATGCTTCCAGACTGGCTTCCACTACTCCTTGCTGCTGATATTTCTCAAGTGTAGCTTTTAGTAAGGCTTCACCAATTCCCATTTTTCGGTAAAGGAATGCTACACTTGTACCTCCATTCCAAGCATGTTTCTTTCCTTTGACTCTTTTTAATCCATTTAACATAATTCCAGCTGGTGTGTCATTATAAAAAGCGACAAAAGAATGCTCGACAGATAAACGATCCACACCAAACCTACAAATGAATTGATCTAGTGACATCTCAACCGGAATGTAATAATCTTCAAAACCCTTATTAAATGCTTCTAGCGCATCAGAAAAAGAACACTGACTTAAAGGCTTAATTATAATCACAGGACATTCCTTCCTTTTTTAAAAAGATAATAATAAATAATTAAAGTAAAAAAGAAAACTGCTTCCAAAGCAGTTTTCTTTTTTACTTAAGGCAATTTACATTGTATTCGATGAAAAACGTAAAATTCCTTGTTTATAAAATCAATTTCTATTTAGCTGAATTAACTTGGTCTTCATTCATTAGTTTTTTTACTTTTTCACGTTTGTTTACACCACTATAAAAATAGTATCCTACATAGATAAAACATGCCGTCGGAACTAAAAAAGCGAGTTGAAGCGACCCTGTTAAGTCTGATACAAGTCCTTGAACGGCGGGAATAACAGCTCCTCCTACAATAGCCATAACTAGAATAGCTCCCGCGACTTCCGTATGCTGTTTTTCTTCTACTATTTCTAACGTTTCACTATAGATTGTTGCCCAACATGGACCAAAAAGCATGCTTACAGCAACAGCTGCATATACAGCCATCGTACTGGATGCAAACGACGTATACGCAAGTAAAAGCGTACCAATAATTGAATAGATAACTAACACTTTTTTGGCTGAAAAACGTGTCATCAATAGATTAGCTACAAATTTCCCAACAAAAAAAGCAATAAAACTATAAATCATGAAATTTGATGCGCTTCGCTCATTAATTTCAGAATTAAGATCTAAGGCCAATCTGATGGTAAATGACCATACAGCTACCTGCATCCCTACATATAGAAATTGGGCTATGATACCTTTACGAAAACGCGAATTCCCCCCTAAATACTTTAGCGTTTTTATTAATTCGCTTTTTTGCCCTACCTCGTTCTTCTCTATTTGAGCTTTACATGAAGGATATTTCGTTATAAGAAAAAGTACCAGTACGGCAATAAGAACTAAAATCATATATTTATAAGGCTGCAGCGTATGCTGTAACATTTTAAGGCCAAAGATATGTGCTTCTTCCGAGCTCATTTTAGCAAGCTGATTATCAAGGCTTTCCCCTTCTTGGAAGATTAAATACTTACCAAGTACAATTCCTAAAAGAGATCCGATAGGTGTAAACGTCTGACTGATATTAAGGCGTAGCACTGCGGATTCCCTAGGTCCCATCATGGAGCTATACGTATTAGCTGATGTTTCAAGAAAACCTAAACCAATGGCGATTGCAAAAATTGCGCATAAAAACATAGAATAGGTAGCCATATGAGAAGCGGGAAAAAACAGTGAACAACCTATAATATAGAAGATTAGTCCCGTAATAACAGCAAGCTTATAATTTGTTTTTTTAATAATTAACGAAGCTGGAATAGCAATTAAAAAGTATCCCCCGTAGAAAGCACTTTGCACAAAAGCCGTTGCAAAGTCGCTAAGAGTAAATACACTTTTAAACTGAGCAATTAAAATATCATTTAAACTCGCGGCTGCTCCCCAAAGTGGGAAAAGAATAGAAAGTAAAATAAATTGAAAGATAGGCGTTCGATTAAGATACCCATTAGGCATTTGAACTAAATTTTTATGTTTCATTGTAAAGCCTCCCTATTATCACTCATCATTTCTTTACAAATCCACTTGCTTCCGTATTCACCTATGCTGTTAAAATACTCCTTGACATCTAAAGTAACGAGGCTGCTTCTTTGTCTACAATAACTGTGACGTTAGGATGTAACTGAAGAAGAGAAGAGGGACATCTTGTTGTAATATGTCCATGTAACGTTTGATAAACAGCCTCTGCTTTTTCATTACCACTGGCGATAAAGATAATGTGTCTTGCTTTTAAAATGTCTCCTACTCCCATTGCTATTGCTTTTTCAGGGACATCTTCTATATTTGAAAAAAACCTAGCGTTGTCTCGTATCGTTTCTTTGGTTAACTTAGCAATATGCGTAGCCCCATGCAAGTAATCTTGAGGCTCGTTGAAACCAATGTGACCATTCCTTCCAACTCCCAATATCTGTACGTCAATTCCGTTGGCTTTCATTAATTTCTCATTGTATTCTTTCACTGCTTGATTTTCGTTCTCAAATATACCTAAAGGAATATGCGCCTGCTCTGCTTTGATATTTACGTATTTTAAAAAATTTTCCCATGTATAGTACGCGTAACTTTGGAAATGCTCTGGCTCCAAACCGATGTATTCATCTAAATTGAATGTTGTTACATTTGAAAAATCTACTTTTCCTTCCTCGTATAACTGAATTAAATTTTTATACGTACCTAGAGGCGTTCCTCCGGTCGAAAGACCCAATACTAACTCTGGATTTCCCTTTATACATTTAGCCGTTTCAACAGCTGCCATGTAACTCATTTCCTCATAATTTTCTGTGCTTATAATCTTCATAAGAGGCACATCCTTCACCTTTTTGTAGTCTTTTTTGTTAACGTTTTCACTTTTAGTTATCTCTGTTTTATGTAAGTGAAGAGGAGAAACATTTTCTCCTCACTCCCTTATTTCCCACTTACTTTTGATTGATTAAACTCACTTGAAATTCTTTCAATTTCAGTAAATTGCTCATTGCTTAGTTGAATTTGGAACACTTCTGATATTACCTGAGTCCACCCATGTATGAAATAAATCCATCCGTCTTCAACATATAATGACTGCGTCTCTTTTTGCGACAGCGCTTGGTGCATAAACAACAAATCCCCTCGATAATTCAGTTCCCACACAAGACTATTGTGAGGAAATAGCGCCTCGTTGCTTAGCGGAGAGCCTGGTCGATCTTTTCCAAGCCCTGTTGCATTAATAACTAGAGAATAGGGCTTCAGTTTAGATAACACTTTATCATTTTTAGATGGCTCGTCTACTGTAAGATACTGAATAGGTACATCCGTAGACATTTCCGAGATAATTTTCTGCATTGAATCTAACCTCGGTTGACTTCGGTTTGTCACATAGATAGCAGATGGCATGCCATTACGTTTTGCATCGTGGATCAAGTTTGAAGCAATGGCAATGGCACTTCCGCCAGCTCCCATAATAAGGACATCCCCCTTATGTTTGTTCCAATAACCTTTTGGAAGGAAACCCTCCATGGCTAATCCGCTAGAGATATGATCCTTAGCATGTCCAATCAGCTTTCCGTCTCTTTTGGAAATACTTGATAACTCTCCAAATAACAGCGCATAAGGATCAAGCTCATCGAACAAGTCTTTTGCCGCATGATATAGATCAATTTTGTGTGTTGTGACCAATGCCCCCAGCGACAGAGGATCATTCTTTAAAAAAGTTACCACTTCACGGTACACTTCACGGCTTGCATGAATATCAATATCAATTCCTTTAATCTCCGCATCGATACAAAGAGATTTAGCCCATAAAGGAAATAGCTTCATGATAGAGGATTGTCCTGTTGTAACGCCAATAAAATAAAAGGTTGGTTTGGTTGCATTTACTAGATTTAACATAGTGTCCTCCTTGATTTTTCTAAACGCTTAAAGCTGCGAGCGGATTATCCAGAACTAAGGTACTAATGGTTTTATCTGAAATCCCACTTACTTTCAACTTTGGAATAAAGGTTTTAGTTAAGTAATCAATTCCTATTTCTCCCCCATATGCTTGCAGCCTCGCTCTAGTTGTATCCAGGCTAATTAAAAGAGATTCTTGAAAGCCGCTATTCAACATGTGGTGAATTAACTCAATTTCTTTATCATCGCTGTGATATTTAAACCGTCCAATCGTATCGTACTCAAGGTAGACACCCGTTGCCGCTACTTCTTTATGCAATCCGTAGTCATGATGAGTACGATCGAGATGACAAAGAATTATTTTTTTAGCTGCTACCTGTTTATCCGTCAAAAATTGAATAATTTCAAACGGATCGGATTCTTTTTCAATATGAACCATAATAGGGACGTTTGTTAAAAGTGACGCTTCGGCAGCTGCCTCAAACTTCATTTGATAATAGGGAGTTAACCCCTTTTTATCGACGGCTGTTTTAATTAGCCCTGCCTTTGCATTAACTTTTTTAGTGGGCCTCTCTATTCCATTACCTACATACATTCCTTTTTGAATTTCAGAAACAAAAAGCGCTGTAAGGACCTCTGCTGATTCATTATGGATCCAATGATCTCGCCAATAGAACATGGATTTATGGAACCCTGTTGAAGCAACAATATGAACATCTGTTCGTTTGGAGACTCGTATCAGGTCCATTGCCATGCGCCCCGCGCCGATCGGCTGTGCGTCCACTACAAGAGAGCGCGCAGACAGTTTCTTTACTTCACTTACTGTAACATCGACATTATCAATGCATAAATCTGAATTAGTACTCGCTGCATGACCTTTTTCAAGCATAAGGTGCTCATGCGGCTGAACATGTACGATTTCGTTTGAATCCACAAGGCCTAAAACAGTTTGTATACGACTTGAATTTTTCATTATCTAATACCGCTAAGCGTCAATTTAGCCTGCTGCGCTTTACGTATCAACAAAGAGGCATATTCACGAATTTTTTGGGAGTCAAGCGAATCCCCACCTGCTTTTGTTAAATTAGACCCTACCCCTACAGCGATTGCTCCTGCTTGAATCCAGTGCTCAATATTTGTTTCATTGACGCCTCCAGTAGGCATAATATTAGCTTGAGGCAAAGGCCCTTTTACATTTTTAATATGAGCCGTTCCTGCTAAGTCTGCTGGGAATAATTTAAGAATTTCGCACCCTGCTTTAAGCGCAGTAACCATTTCTGTCATTGTAAAAGTTCCGGGCATAACAAGAGCTTGATATTGATGGCTTACCGCAATAATGTCCATGTCCAAGTGAGGAGTCACAACAAAATCTGCTCCTGCTTGAAGGGCACTAACCGCCGAATGAACGTCCATGACGGTACCCATTCCTATGTAAACGGACTGAGAGGCACATTCACTTTTTAATTGACGTAATATGTCAATTGCATTTGGAACCGTCATCGTTAGTTCGATTGCCTGTATTCCGCCATCAATTGCAGCTCTAGCTGTCGTTAACACTTCCGCTTCTGTACCTCGTAAAACTGCCACAACACTACTTTTGCAAATACCATTCATAACTTCACGTTTGCGTGACATGCTGGTTCCCTCCTTGCCCTTTTGAAATTCCTTGCTGAAAAAATTTAATGACGCTATGCGTTGACTGTAATGTCATACGCTCGATTGCCTCTTTACTGGCCGCTGCATTATGAGGGGTTAAAACAGCATTATCTAACTCTAGCAAAGGAGAATCTGTAGGCGGCTCAACGGAAAATACATCAATTCCCGCTCCTAGTATTTTTTCTTCTTTTAAAATATGAAAAAGATCGGTTTCATTTATGATTCCGCCTCTTGCGGTATTAATGAGAATTGCCTCTTTCTTCATCTTCTTCATCATTTGATAGTTTAGAAGGTTTGTTGTTTCAGGCACAAGAGGCATATGAACAGATACAACATCGCTTTTTGTTAACAATTCATTTATGTGGACGTAGGTTGCACCATATTCAGCAGCTGCCTGCTCATCTTGAAAAACGTCATAAACGAGGATGTTCATTTGAAATCCTTTAGCACGGCGGGCAACAGCTTTTCCTATTGCACCGAACCCTAGAATCCCTAGCGTTTTCCCATAAAGTTCAACACCTACGTTTTTTGTCCACTGCCCTTTTCTGAGCCTTTGAGAAGATAGTGAAATTTGTCTGGCTACAGACAGCATTAAACCAAACGCGTAGTCTGCAACAGCTTCATGATTCACACCGGGAGTATTCACGACCACAATTCCTTTTTGGGTTGCATATTCTTTAGGAATATTATCAGTACCTGCTCCATATTTTGCTATAATTTTAAGCTCCGAAGCGTGGTTTAAAACTTCTTTGCTAAGATGGTCAGTTCCTATGATTAAGGCTTGTACATTTTGTATGAGCTCTATAAACCTGGACTCAGAAATAGGGCCGACCTCTCTTATCACCTCAAACCCCTCTTCGCGCCATTTATTCATAATGTCTTCTGTAAACATCCCATATGACCGAGGGGTAATTAATACTTTAAGCATGTGGTTTTCTCCTTTTTTGTTATTTTACCGCTTGTATATAGCGAGGGTTTTCAATATATGTTGGCTTGTCATTTTGTTCAACTAACGCCTTTACAAATCCTTCTGTTTCAATACCTCCGTAATCATGGCCTGCATCTCCCGGGTAAGCTGCAAAAAACACAAAAGGTTCTTCCCCCGTATTAACAGTGCGATGAGCCCATTCTGGTGCCACATATGCCACTGTTCCCGGCACCATTTCTAGGCTAGAAAACTCTCCGTCTTTTGTTTGCATTAGCAGCTCACCTTTTCCTTTAAGGCAAAAATAAATTTCAGCTCTATCTAATACTTCGTGATAATGTCCCTTGGTCATAAAATACTCTTTTCCTACTTTTCCTGGATGCAAAATAGTTACGCAATGCTGAATGTGAGGCATTGTCTCTGGAACTACTACGTTATAAACCTCGTAAATAAGCGGGTTGTTCTTAAGTTGATTTTCAAATTCTCCCTCGTCTAAGTACATGCCTTCCATATCCGATAAATGTCGAATAATGACTTTTCCTTCTGGATTTAATTTACCTGTTTCAAAATCTAATTGTGTAGCAAAAGGTTGAAATAATGTACTCATTTATCATGCATCTCCTCTATTTTTAATTAAAAACTTTTAGCTTTTGGTAAACTGGTTTTAGCTGTTCATACGTTTCATTAAATACCGAAAAAAACTCTTGATACTGTTCTTGAATATCTGGCTGAGGATGGTGAATACCTACTCTCTTCACCCATTTTTTAGCCTCTTTAAAATTATCTACTATCCCTACTCCAACGGCTCCAGCCATCGCTGCCCCCATAGATGTTGCTTCATCTAAATAGTTAGGCACATACACATCAAGCCCGTAAATATCTGCTAGAATTTGACGCCATAAAGTGCTTTTTGCTCCGCCGCCTAATACCCACATCCGGTCAATTGGTGCTCCTTCTTTTTGAAAAGTATCAAGTACAATTTTCAAGTTATATGCCACTCCTTCCATGACGGAACGAGCAATGTCTCCTCTTGTGTGAGTAATGGACAAACCAGCAAAAGCTCCCCTAGCATCCGGATTCCATCTGGGTGAGCGTTCTCCCATTAAGTAAGGTAAATAAATTAGCCCTTTTGACGTAGGGGACGATTGCTCGGCTTCACTATTCATAAGTTCATAGCTTTTGTTGGAATTTTGATAAAGTAACTCTGTGATCCATTGCATAGATCCCCCACCGCACTGCATTGTTCCATTAGGGGAATATTTAGTAGAATCAAGGTGAACCCATGTATACGTTTTCATTTCAGGGTCAAAAATAGGCTTGTTTGATGCCGTTGCAATCCATGAAGAAGAGCCAATGTAATTAAAAGCTTCTCCTTCATCCATAACGCCCACGCCGGCAGCTGCACACACTCCATCACCTCCCCCTATTACCACAGGAGTTCCTTGAAGTAAGCCTGTTTCGTCTGATGCCTTAGCTGTTACTGATCCTACTACATCAGTAGAAGCATACAAATCTGGAAAAAGCTCCGGCTCAATTCTCCATGTATTTAAAATGTCACGAGACCATACTTTATTTACTAAATCAAAACAGTTAGTTCCGCATGCATCTGAATAATCGGTTGCAAATATACCTGTTAGTTTATACACAAGGTAATCTTTCGCTTGTAAGATTTTATATGCTTTTTTAAAGCGTTCCGGCTCATTTTCCTTGACCCATTTAATCTTTGCTCCAGAATATGATGAGCTAATGCGGTGTCCTGTGATTTCATAAACATTTTTCATACCTATTTCATTCTCAAACCGCCGAGCCTGATCGGCCGCCCGCATATCTGCCCATATAATGGAATTACCAAGAGGAGTTCCATCTCGATCTACAAGCAAGCAGCCGAGCATTTGCCCGCTGAAACTCACAGCAGAAATTTCTTCGCGTTTCACTCCACTTTGCTCAAGCAAAATTTTTGTTGTTTCACAAACGGCTTCCCACCAGTCTGATGGATTTTGTTCAGCCCATCCAGCTTTAGGATAGAAGGTTTTATATTTATAGAGCGTACTATTAACCAACGTTCCGTCAGCCTTGTATAAAGTTGCTTTATTTCCCGTTGTTCCGATATCATGAGCAATAATATACCCATTACTCATACCCATCCCTCCTTCAATAGCTCATAGACTAACTCTTTCATCTTGTAATGACGTAATTACCAGTTAGTGCAGAGAAATGAACAAGTTAAAAAACTCGTTCAGCTTTCTTATATTCTTTCGTATTTTACCTCTACTGTAAACTTGTTTAAATCTCCACGGTAACGCCCAATAGAATACTCAAAAGGCTGAGAATCTTTTTGAAAAGCCGTTGTTTTTGTAATTTGAACAGCAGACATCGGAGGAATATTTAAAGCGCCAGCGTCCTCACTCGTAGCATTAACAGCTTCTATTACACGCTTAGCATGACTGATATGAAATCCATATTTTAATTCAAGCGTCTTGTACAAAGACTGAACCTCTAAATCTTCATCAAGCAGACCCGATGCAAGAGATGCTGGAATATAGGTCGTTACAAGGACGTATGGATCTTCCTCAATATACCTTAGTCGATCAATTCGGTAAAAAAACTGATATTTATCTCCAAAGATCTCTTGAAGAGTGGACGTTTTTTCAACAATCTCTTTATTTAACACTTTTGTTTCAAAGGAAAGTCCTTTACGCTCCATTTCATCTCCAAAACTACTCAAACTTTCCAAAAACATTTGGTCAATCTTCTTTGGTGCAACGAAGGTTCCTCTACCGTGCTCTCTTCTCAAAAAACCTTCAGCCACTAGTTCATTTAAAGCCTGCCTTACAGGTGTTCTACTTATCCCATAAGTATCAATTAGTTCTCGTTCAGAAGGAATCAATTCATCCGGCTTATAAATTCCTTTTTCAATTTTTTCTTTAAGTACTTCTTTCAGCTGAAAGTATAGAGGCAAAGGTCTATTTTTTTCTACCACTATTTTATTTGTATTGTCTATCACAATGCACCTCTTCTAAAATTTATTTCTTTTCTCCATTGTAAGACAAATGAATTAAAAAATAAATTTTATTTACACTTACAACTCATAATGATGTAATTACCAGTTGAATAATCTTATTAAATCACTATAAGGCAATACTGTCAATAAAATTCTGAATTTTTCATAACATTTTATTAAAAGGAAGAGACAAACCCTTTATACACCCTGTCTCTTCCTTTCTTTTAACACTCTATTCTATTGTTTTTTAATCTCTACATCCGAAGCTTTCACAAACGCATAGCGGTGATTAAAATAAATTTGATAATATTCATCTTTTCCCACAATCATTTTGTGATCGTTTGGATTTGTTGTAAAAGTGGGTGCATAGTAATAGTCACTCTTTACTTTTTCTACCCCTACGTACACCTGATCTGGAGAGATTGTATACTGAAGTGGGACCATGTCTTTAACCGGGATATCAGAAGGATAGGCTGAAGCTTCCGGGAAAGCTCCTCCGTACACTTGAATGCTTTCTTTTCCTGCTTTTGGCGTTAATAATATGCCCGTACCTTTACTCGTATTTTGATTATGTGGATTATAAAACCACGCTTTTTGTCCTCCGTACCAAATCGCTGTCCATTCTCCTTTTGTCTCAGCCACTGCGTACGTTTGGCCCGTTACAGCTTTGCTTCCCCAGTCTAACGTTTGTTTCGTTCCTGGCCCTGAAGCTGCAGGCTCATTCAGTAGCGGTGAATCATTGCTAGGAGCTTGATGCAAATACACAAAGTTGGCCGGCTGCTTTGGTGCATCTGATACCTCTGGCTGATTGTTTTCAAAGACGGGATTAATTGTAACGGCTAGTTTGCTTGTATGCTGGCGCTCGACTGGGCTTCCTACTAAATCCATATAGTGCCCCCAATCCCAAAACGGCCCGGGATCCGAATGCATACCTGATTGAGCCTTAGGAGACAAACCCGGTACCTCGTCATGACCGATAATATGAGCTCGGTCTAATGGAATATGATATTCTTTGGCAAGGTGGCGTACGAGTCTTGCTGAAGAACGGTACATTTCTTCTGTAAACCACGTGGATCCTTCAAGGGCGAACCCTTCATGTTCGATTCCAATACTGTGCGTATTAAAATACCAGTTTCCTGCATGCCATGCTACATCTTTGTTATCAATCATCTGTGCAATGTGTCCATCACTTGAACGTATGACATAGTTTGCAGCTGCTCTGTTAGGGTTAGCAAACAAATCAATGGTTCCGTCATAACTTACTTCTGTATCGTGAATAACAATATAGCGAACATCTGATTTTTGACGATTTGCAATATCATAGTTTCCGTAATCTGAAGGACTTTCGCTGAATTTCCCGTAAAAAGCAGGAATGTATTCACATTTTAAAGATGCCGGACAATCCGCTTTATTCGTATTGGAATTTTCAGCACGAGGAATCGACATATCTATATGTTGAGGAGAAATTTTAAGATGCTGTCCATCTGATGTTGTACGCTCTGCCCCTTTTTCCAGCGTTTCATATACATCATCGGCAAATACTTGAGCGTTTTCTTTATCTTGAGAAGAACTGTAAGCGGCAACTGCGTCGTACCATTTCTGATCAGTAGACGGTACGTTTCCATTTTTGTCTTTTGCAATAAAAGCTAGTACAGCAGCGCCACCACGAATATTTTGCACAGGGTCATTTTTTAATCTTTCTTTATCTGACTTAAGCAGCTTAGCAGCTAAGGAGAGCGTTTGCTGTTTGTCATATGCTGGTTGTGAAGACGCAGTTCCGTTTCCTTTTCCATCTTCTAAAAAAGGGATGTCTGTTAAATGCATGAGGCCGTATCCCCCGGCTGCGCTAGGTTTCCCATTATGACTTTCCCAGCGCGACTTGTTGTAGGAAATTGCTTTTAAAAGCGAAGCTGGCACACCAAATTCTTTAGATGCTTGTGCAAATGCTAGCTCCAAAGAGTCCGACTGATTCTCTGCAGCCTGAGCGACTAGAGGCGCTTGTAGCATATGAATAGGCGTATAACCTGTACATATAACCCCAGCCGCAAGCATGGCTGCCCCTATCTTGTTTAGTTTTAATCGTTTTTTTAGCTTCAAACGTATTCCTCCCCCGTAAAGTATGTAAATGAGGTAAATAAAGACATAATATGACTTTACCTCGTTCTCAACCATTTCGTCTTCTTTCTTTCTATTCCCTTGAGACAATAGTCTAGAAGATTCGACAGAGTTACTAGGAGGAAAGATGTGGTAGGAGGAAAAAACGATAAAAACCATCCCTCTTCTTTAAAGCTGCGCTTTCAAAAATGGTGAGTACAAAGGCGGTATATTCATCCCTTTGGCTGCCTTTTTAATAAAGTAGCAATATTGTAGATAATGACATTACTTCTATAATTCAACTATTACTAAACCAAATTTCTTAATTTACCAGTTTTTTAACAGACTGTACGTTCGACATTTTAGTAACTTTTCACCATAGTTAACCATGGAAAAGGTTGCTATTATTAAAGACAAGAGAATGTTTACATATGATTGAACGCAGCAAGAACTGCTCTTGAAAGGAGATACCTTATGAGAGGACACAGCATTCCAGCAATTAAGTTGAATGAAGAAGAAAAAGAAAAATTAGAGGAACTTATTGAACACTATAATTTAAAACGAACGTCTCTCATTCGAAAATTTATTATGGACGGAAAAGTTAAGCCGCCTTTAATCGGCAAAGAAGCAGGTGTGGAACTATTAGTTAACCTGCGAAAAATTGAGTCTGAGCTAAGCCGGCTAAGCAATAATATGCATCAAATCGCAAAGTATTTACATAAACCAAAAGATAAGCAAAATCATTCACAGAACCTTGAACAAATCCTGTTAGAAATGATGAAAAAACAAAAACATGTGCAAGAAGATGTAGAAACTATTTCAGAGCAGCTTAGCGATCATTTATACGTTAAATAGAGAAAAAACGCTCTTTTCATTTTAGAAAAGAGCGTTTTTTATAAAGAAGTAGGGATTTAAATACTTTTTTTCATGCCGCACTTTGCGCATGTACGGATAAAAATAAAGTCTTTTACTAAGCTTTTAAATTTCACATGTCCACAGTTATCGCATCTGCCTGCAACTTTATCCGGAAACTCCTCATATACATATACTTTTGTTAAATCAATCGCTTCTTGTTGCTCTTCCATTTCCATCACACCTTTATGCATCTTTACGATTCAGCTCTTTATATTCTATCAAAAATAAGTAAAATTACTAGGGTGAAAGCTTCAAAAAAACAAGCAGGTTTCTTCACGATGTTTTTATCCGTTCAGCTTTGTACCACCATTTTTCTCTATCTAAAAATGCTTTTACATTCAATATTTTTTTATCGTGAAGTGTAAAGATGGCTACCGCAGCTCCTTCTTCAGAAAAGGTTACCGCTGTTTCTAACTTTTCTTTCGTCACAAACACTTTTAATGTTTCCATATTCTCTTTTGTTAATTCCGCAGTTGTGATAGTTTCTCCTTCAATGATTGTATCTTTTTTTTCAATAAAATGTTCTCCATCAATTATCCAGGCTGCATGCGTTTCACTATCAACTTGAAAGAGGGTATTCTTTTTTAAATAACCTGTTCTCTCTGACATATTGGTATACTTATACGTCTCCTTATCCTCGGTTGTTTTTATCCATAAAGGTTTATATAAAAAAGTAGGCTTTAGAAACCCTTCCTCGTCAGGATCTCCCACAGAATTTGTAGATTTAGGCTCCAAGTTTAAAAACTGCGCAATCCCTTTTGCATATGCCACCCCCATATCTTTTAGAAATTGAGGATTTTTTAAGAGCTTTGCATCGTGTTCTGTATCAATAAACCCAATTTCAGTTAATACAGACGGCATATATGAACGCCTTAACACACTATAATTAGCTAATTTCCTGCCTCGGTTAGAGTGATTGTATTTAGCGAGAACAAACTTCACATGATCGTGAATATCGTTTCGTAACACAATGGTTTGGTTATTTATATTTTTGCTATAAATAAAATCTTCATATCCCGTTTCGCCACCTGAACTTATATGAATAGATAAGTATACATCAGCCCCCCACACATTGGCTTTGTTGACCCGTTCATTTAATGACAAAAACACATCGGTTGTACGCGTTGTGCAAAGAGAAAATCCTTGATAGTGAGTAGAAAGAAAAGAGATGATGTACTGTTGAACAGCTAACACTACGTCTTTTTCATATAACCCGCTGGCTACAGCTCCTAGATCTGCCCCTCCGTGACCTGCATCTAAATAAATTTTTTTCATATAACCTGTCTCCTCCTTATCCGTAGCATATGCATGAATAAGCGAAGACGTTTGTTATACAAAACTACTTTTATGTATAAAGCTTTTTGCTATAGCTCATTTAGAAGTCTTTACAACTGATTTACCATAGCTGGTAACATTAAAATATGTATTTGATCCATCGTCTTCATTGATCACAACATCTAAGTCATGAAAATAACGATGAAGTTCTTTTAACAGTGCTTGATCTTTCGTCTGCTCTAGCTGTCCAGCAAGCTTCTCCATATGCTGAAAGTCTTTCTTTAAAACAGAATCTTTTACTTCAATCGTGCCAATGGTATTTTTAATGGCTGCCGCTTCTTCTTGTACGGCAGGCCAGTCTGGGTGCTCAATGGCACTCCACCCCGTCAAATCATTTAGTACGTCATGATGTTCAGCTATAAAATCTTTTGCCTGCTGATCGTTGCTTTCCAGCTTATCAACTTTTTGTTGATTCACTTTAATGGCACTTGCCTTTATACTTTGCTGTGATAAAAAAGGAATTTTTCCGTTTTGGTACAATATCCATCCTGTCGCTCCTCCCCCGACTAAAAGAACGGATAAAGATATCCACATAATCATACGCTTCTTCTTACTTTTATGTCTTTTTTCCATTTGACTCCTTTCCGGGTATTCAAAACCCTTTAGGCCTTATGAACTGAAACGAATAACCTACAAAAATAATTTTACCATATTTTTAATATTAAAAATATTAAAAAAGAGACTCCTTCGAGTCTCTTTTAATCCACTTCAGTTAACTTTCACCTGTGTGTAACGATTTTTAGGAACATTCAATTGCAAGTTACTTCTTAACGTACTCCCTTCGTATTCTGTACGATACAGGCCTCTTTCTTGCAGTATCGGTACGACGTGTTCAACAAAGTCATCTAAGCCATGCGGAACGCTTGAATGAATAATAAAGCCGTCAGCTCCTTTTTCTTCAAACCACTGTTGCATCAAATTAGCGATATGCTCTGGCGTCCCAATAAATTGTGTTTTAGGTGTAGCAATTCGCAGCGCCACTTCTCGCAGTGTCCACTTATGTTTTTTAGCGTTTTCTTTGATTTTATCAGTTGTACTGCGGAAACTATTACTTCCGATATCCCCTAAATCAGGAAACGCCTCATCTAATGGAAACTGTGAAAAATCAAAATGATCGAAAAAACGTCCTAAATAGTTGAGCGCATGTTCAATTGTTACCAATTGAGCAAGTTCTTCATATTTTCTTTCGGCTTCTTCGGTTGTACTGCCAATGATAGGACCTATTCCCGGGAAAATTAAAAGTTCGTTTTCATTGCGTCCTTGCGCTACGGCTCTTGATTTTACATCTTGGTAAAAAGCTTTCGCTTCTTCTAAATTATCTTGTCCCGTAAACACTGCGTCAGCCGTTTTCGCTGCTAAATCTTTTCCGCTTTCAGAGGAGCCTGCTTGAAACACTACGGGCTGCCCCTGAGCTGAGCGGCCAATGTTTAACGGACCTTCTACAGAAAAAAATTCCCCTTTGTGGTGCAAGCGATGCAGCTTTTTCTCTTCAAAAAATTGTCCGGTTTCTTTATTTCGAATAAATGCATCATCTTCCCAAGAATCCCATAATCCCTTCGTTACTTCTAGAAACTCTTCAGCTATTCTATAGCGTTTATCATGAGTGGGGTGCTCTTTTCCATAGTTAAGCGCAGATCCTTCCAATGGAGATGTTACAACATTCCATCCCGCTCGGCCGCTGCTAATATGATCAAGTGAAGCAAATTGTCTAGCCACCGTAAACGGCTCGCTATACGAAGTCGATAGAGTGCCAACTAAACCAATATGAGAAGTGACAGAAGCAAGTGCTGATAGAATAGTGAGAGGTTCAAAACGATTCAAAAAATGCGGAAGCGATTTTTCATTAATATATAACCCATCGGCAATGAACACTAAATCAAATTTTCCTTCTTCCGCTTTTTGAGCCTGCTGCTTGTAAAAACCGAAATTAACGCTGGCATCTGACAAAATTTCAGGGTGTCTCCATGCCCCCATGTTTCCTCCCACTCCATGAATAATAGCCCCTAGCTTTAATTGTCTTTTTATTGTCATATTACCATTCTCCTTTTTCATATCCATTCATAAATTCTCGTAGTTGATTGGTCAAACCGCCTGCTCCAAAGCGAAGGACTCCTTCTTTTTCTGTCTTTCTTTCATTTCCTTCCTGTGCAAATTGCAAAAAAGCGATAACGTGAACTCTTCTAGGGTGAATATTTTCAATTCCTTCGTCATAAAACCATTGATCAATTGTATTGTAAATCCCTTTATTGACTCTGAATTGGCTGTGGCACCAATTAAAAAACTGTAGATCAGGCAGATTTAAATATCTCGCTTGCCCTAGCTTGGAAGCTGTATGTTCACTAGATACATAGCCCATATGTTGAAATCTTTGCTTAACTTGTAGTGTATCGGCTTTAATTTGATGTTTTAAAAACTCAATGGAAGGGAACTTTTTCTCACCTCGCACCCGAAAGATAACGTCGCATTGAACTGTCTCTCCATAAATAACGTCGTTAAAATCCAAAATATGAACCTCAAATGTTTTAGATAGTTCCGATCCAAATGTCGGCTTAACGCCTACATTCATAACTCCTATATGTTCAAGTCCCCGCAGATGAACGAGGACACCATACACGCCATTTTTTAATTCCTCATGCTGAGTATCTATATTAGCTGTCGGAAAACCCAAATGTCTTCCTTGCTGCCTTCCAGGTACAACCTGGCCTTTTATAATAAGTTTTTTGCTTGTTTTAGCTTTTAATGCTCCTCGATTCACTACGTTCACCCTTCTTCCCTTAAGTCTAGTAAAAAATAAAAGGTTCTTTGCACAATGCGTGACATTGTGCAAAGAACCTCTAGTGATCTAGTCGGTTTGTTTAATTTGATGATTTTATCATATACTTATTATTCCTATGAGTCAAGTGGGTTTTAAATTAAAATATTAGATTGTTTTTTCATAAACATAAGAGTAAGGCGAATGCGTTGGGTTAATACGCTTGAAAAATTGCTTTGTTCGATCTTCTTTTGGATTTAAAAATATTTCTTCAGGATGACCTTGTTCGACAATCTTTCCTCCGTCCATAAACACCACGTGATTAGAGACTTCACGGGCAAAACTCATTTCGTGCGTAACAATAATCATCGTAATTCCTTCTTCAGCAATTTTACGAATAACAGACAGTACTTCACCCACCAGTTCAGGGTCCAAAGCAGACGTTGGCTCATCAAATAAAATGACTTCAGGATTTAAAGCAAGCGCTCTAGCGATACCCACTCGCTGCTGTTGACCTCCTGATAACTGACTTGGATACGCATTTGCTTTTTCAGCAAGCCCAACTTTTTCAAGGACGTCTAAACTTCGTTGTTTTGCTTCTTCCTTTGGCAGCTTTTGAACAATAACTAGCCCCTCCATAATATTTTCAATAACGGTTTTGTGTTTAAACAAATTGTATTGCTGAAAAACCATCGTTGTTTTTTGTCGAAGAGTTAAAATATCTTTGCGGTTTGGCTTTTGGCACTGAACCGTAAATTGATCGATCGAAACTTCTCCTTCATCTGCTTTTTCTAAGAAATTAATGCAGCGTAAAAACGTAGTCTTTCCAGAGCCACTCGGCCCTAAAATGGTCACAACGTCCCCTTTTTTAACAATTAAATCAATACCGTCCAATACTGTATGTTGACCAAATGTTTTTTTAATATTTGTTAATGTAATCATACAACCCCTCCTCGATTATAAACCGTTAATTTTCGTTCAAGCAGCGCTGTTATTCCTTCTATTAACATCGTCAGCATCCAATAAATAAGGGCAGCAGCAATATAGGCTTCTAAAAACTTAAGATTATTTGAAGCTACGATATTAGCTGCACCGTTTAACTCTTTTTGTGAGACGATGAATGCGATAGAAGACGTATGCAAAAAGCCGATGAAGATATTGCATAAATTTGGTAAAGATAAAGCAAACGCCTGAGGGAAAACAATTCGTTTCATCGATTGAAAACGATTCATTCCAATGGAATACGCAGCCTCAATTTGTCCTTTTTCTACCGCTAACAAACCAGAGCGAATGATCTCTGACATATAAGCCCCCGCTGTAAAAGACAAAGCGATTAATACAAATACGACAATAGGAATGCTGTTTGCATTGAAGCCCCATCCATAGTAGCTTGATAGTTTATTAATCAATAGCGGGAACCCTAGGTAAATAACCATAATATGAAGAATGGCAGGCGTTCCTCGAAAAAATGATACGTATACGTTGGCAATAGGCGTTATTATTTTTACTGAATTAATTCTCACAGCCGCAACAGCAATACCAATAAGCAATCCGCCTAGTAATGGACCGATGGTAATAAGGAGTGTTAAAGGTAATGCCTTCAAAATTTCTACAAATGCTGTCCATATAAACGGTACGTCAATAATCATGTTTACACCTCTTTTAGTAAGCTCGTTTTATACATGAACAGGCTGATCGTGTTTTTGCAGCTTCTGTTCGGATTTCATAAAAAATTTCTCTAATATAATGGCTACCAAATAATAAATAATGGCAAGTGCAATATATACTTCAACTGCATGAGCCGTTGCTGCGATAATGGTATCTCCTCTTCCCATCATATCCATGACACCAATGGTAAAGGCTAAAGACGTATCTTTTAAGGAACCAATCACAAGGTTTCCAAAGTTAGGAAATGCTACAACGAGAGCTTGCGGCAGCACAATTCGAGTGAACGTTTGTTTTCCGGTCATTCCTACACTATACGCTGCTTCAGTTTGCCCTTTATCTACACTATTAATGGCACCGCGCATCATTTCAGAAAAAGACGCCGCCGTGCTCAGTGAATATGTGATAATCACAAATACGAGCGGAGCCATTCTAGAAACGTCAATATGAATCAATTGTAAGAGGGCAGGTACCCCGTAAAAAACTAAAAATAATTGAATTAAAATAGGCGTCCCCCTCATAAAAGAAATATAAACTGCTGCTAATTGACTTAACACCGGTACTTTATAAATACGAGGCAGGGCAATAAACAATCCCAAGGTACTGCCAATCAAAAGTGAAGCAACCAAAATCCAAATTGTAATATGCAAATAAGATAATAATTGAGGAATAGAGGTGAAAATCAGCTCTATATCAAATGCTTTTCCCATCTTTTTCTCTCCTTTGTTTCCCTCTACAGGTAGCGAAAGGACCCAAGTTCAAGGCTTGGGTCACAGTAAGTGATTTAGTTATTTCCAGCTGCTTTTGTATAATCTTCTCCTAGCCATTTTTTGCTTAATTTTGTCAATGTTCCGTCTTCTTTTATTTCTTTTAGCGCTTTATCAACATCTTTTTGTAAACCTGTTTCATTTTTTCGAAGCATAAAATATACTTTTGAATTTGAAATAGCAGGTCCCACAACTTTTTGCTCTGCGTCCGCTTGCTTATTGACAAAGTCAACTGCAAACGGCGTACTAATTGTAGCGTCCGCACGTCCTGTTTTTAGCTGCGTTTTTGTATCATCAGATCCTTGACCTGAATAAACGATATCAATTTTATTTCCATGTTCTTTGTTATACTTATCGATTAAGTTAGCAGAGTTACTCGTTGCTCCTACAATTACCTTTTTACCGCTCAAATCTTTAATTGATTTAATTGACGTATTTTTTTCATTTACAACTACATGTAGCGGAAAGATATTATAAGGTTCTTTATTAAACAGGAACTTTTGTTTTCTTTCTTCATTCACTTCCATCTGATGGGCGACTAAATCAATTTTGTTGGATTCCAAGCTCAAAAGTAAATTAGAAAAATCCATCGTTTTGAATTCAAACTTATAGTTTGGAAGACGTTTGTCTATTTCTTTAACAAGCTCTACGTCATACCCCGTTAGATTTCCTTTATTGTCAAGAAAGCAAATGTTGGGAAATTGCGTACCCGTTCCCACAATAATTTTTTGCACTTTGTCTTTGCTTGCGTTAGCTGCTGTTTCTTTATTGGGTGTTCCGCAAGCGGCTAATAATAAAAGAAGTGATAAAAAGATAGCTGTCAGCTGTAGTTTTTTCATGTGTTTGGTCCCTCACTATGTCTCAAAATAATTTATTGTTTTAACGAGTTAATAAAATGGATGTTGCAGCTATTTAACGATTGGTGAATAGTCTTCAATCAACTTTTCTATTTGTTCATAATCTTTTTCAATAACTCCTTTAAACTGCCCCTTATCTCCAATTTCAACGACCGGTACATGACGAATACCGTATTTAATTTCAAGTAAATCTCGCAAATAATCTTTTCCTTCTACATCGATACTTTCATATTGATGGCCTTTTTCATGAAAATATGCTTTTAGTTCTTCGCAATGATGACAACCTTTTCGATTCCATAATAAAATTTTTACTGACATGGTTTCTCCTCTTTTCTTTTAAATGATTAATTAGCTTGTTGTAACTCCTTGTGTTTTTCTAACTCATATCTTTCGGGATGTAAGATCTTCCTTAAGAATACGCCTTTTCCTTCTTCTCCTTGATCGACTTCAAAAAAGCGTTCATACCCTTTTCTTTCATACATAGGAATCAGCCATGGGTGTCGATCAGAAGTAGCTAATGTAACAGCAGGAGCCCCCAGTTGATCTCGAATAACCGTTTCTTCAACCCACGTTAAGAGTTTAGAACCTACTCCTTTCTTTTTAAGCAAAGGATCTACCGCAAACCACCATAAGAAAGGCCAGTTCGTTATTTCTTTATACGTTCTTGCTGTAATCGTAGCTACGATTTTTTCATCACTTTCCAGCACGTAGCAGCGGCTGTTTTGAATGTTTTCTTTTACAACTTGAATCGTTGCCGTCGCTGCAGGAAATTTAATTCCTAGCTTTCGAATCGGCTCATATGCTCGAAGCGTTAAATCCAACAGTTCTTCAGCATCTTCTACGGTAGCTAATCGAAATAATTCACTCATTTTCTTCACCTCATTTTATAAATGTTTGAAGGGATAGATTACCTTTGTAAATCAGCTCATCCACCGCTTCCTTTAAACGACTTTTGGCATTCGCATTGTTAATACCTGTAAAAGAGACGTATTCATGCAGTAGAAAAAGACTGCTGAGCCAGTAAGGTCTACCTAAAAAAGACGCTAAAAGTTTTAAATCATACTTAGCTTTTAGTAAAGAATTCACATTTTCACCAATAAGAATTGGCAGAAGTATTTTTTTATACAATAAATCTTCTGGCAATATTTTTGTTAGCCGTTCAAAAGATTCTACGTATGTTTCATTTACTCCCGATAACAGAACGACAATGCTTTTAGCTTGGTTCATTTTCGAAATAAATGCCTTTACTTCTTTCTGCGCTTCCTGCTTCAAAGCGTGTACATCATGATACGAGATAGCTTCGGCGTGCACTCCTTTTGAGGTTAAGCAAGCTTCTAGCTCATCTTTCACTGAGGCTATTTGTTGATAATTATGAGAGCTTCCGTTATATAAAATACATACATCGCTCACCTTTTCCCCCTCCTTTTTACAGCAAAAAGGCTCCTAGAGTTTCCTCAGGAGCCTTTGGTAGACCAATCAGCTTTAACTGTTTTTTTGATAAAACCGGAGAATGAAGTGAAGTGTCTTTGAAACATACTCACTCAATTCTTATTTATCCAAGTTGTTTTATCGACTTTTCTATTTGATGATTCAACTATATAGCCTCAAAATGGCAAAGTCAACTTATTTTTCAAAAAATATTTTTCTTTAAAAAAACTCTTTTCATCTGGAAAATCCTTTGCTAAAATTAATCCCAATTATTCTTACCTTTTTTATCAACTTTAAGGAGTGTTTTCAGTGAAATTAAGTATTTTAGATCAAAGCCCGCGTTATGAAGGTGAGCGTGCTGAAGATGCATTTCAGCATACCATTCAATTAGCTCAGCTAGCAGAAGAACTTGGCTACCACCGTTTTTGGGTAGCGGAGCATCATGACTCTGAACATGTTGTAGGATCATCACCCGAAGTGTTAATTTCTCACCTGCTCGCCAAAACACATCATATCCGTATCGGCTCAGGCGGTGTTATGCTTCAACACTACAGCCCTTATAAAGTAGCAGAAAATTTTAACGTTTTAGCCTCATTATCTCCAAATCGCATCGATCTTGGAATCGGCAGAGCACCAGGAGGACTACCTCATTCTACTCAAGCCTTGCAACAAAACTCTCAGCCCACTAAGTCCTTAACAGACAAACTGATAGAACTTAAACAATACCTAAACGATACGCTGCCGGAAGATCACCCTCTTTACGGTTTAAAAGCCTATCCAAGGCCCCAAAAAGCAGCAGATATGTTTTTACTGGGAGCAAGTGCTTCAAGCGCAGAGCTAGCGGCATCTCTAAATCTTCCTTATGTATTTGCTCAATTCATTAATGGTGATCAAAAAGTGCTAGAAGAAGCGATTTCCGTCTATAATCAGCACGTTTCATCCCATGCACGCTCGCTTGTCGTTGCCCTTTCCGTCATCGTAGCGGATACCGTAGAAGAAGCAAAAGCATTAGCATCCAGCACAAAAATATTTAAAGTATACTTACAAAATGGGAAATCCGCTACATTAGGCTCCAAAGAAAAAGCGGAAGAATTTGGTCAGCAGTCTAAAGAAAGCTATCGAATTGAAGAAAAAGAAGCAAACGTCATATACGGTACAAAAGAAACCGTTCGTCAAAAGCTCCAAGCTTTGAAACAGGCATTTTCTATTGATGAATTTATTATTCTTACTGCTCTTCAAGATTTTGAACAAAAAAAGCGGTCTTATACGCTCTTAAAAGAAGCTTTCAGTGAAGGAGATGCTCAGAAAACGAATCAAACTCTAGCAGCTTACTAATCAAGAGGCTGAAATAAAAGAATTTTAGTCGAAGTAAAATACGAAGTAATAATCAAAATGATTGATTATTACTTCGTATTTTTTCGTTGTCATGGTAAACGTAGCTTTCATGTGTTTAATTGCTTTTAGCTATTGATTGGGCTGTTTTAGCTATGTCTCAAGTTCTTTGTTTCATCTACTTACGAGGCGTTCAAACAAAGTATACGCATGCTTCTTGTTTTCAAAAAATCATTAAATTGAATCAAACGTTTTTTTATAGTACCATATGAAGATATGAGTCTAGTAGAAGAAGGGAATTTAAAATTATGCCTTACAAAATGATTGTTTTAGATTTGGATGATACACTATTATGCGATGATCACACTATTTCTCCGCGCACAAAAGAAGCATTAATGAAGGCGCAAGAATCGGGAGTAAAAGTTGTACTTGCTTCTGGCCGACCAACTTACGGAATGGTTCACATCGCCAAAGAACTGGAGTTAGAAAAGTACGGAAGCTTTATTTTATCGTTTAACGGGGCGAAAATTATTAATTGCTTAACAAATGAAGAGCTATTTAGCAGCACATTATCTCCGAGAACCGCTGCACGTCTCGACGATATTAGCCGCGAAGAAGGAGTTTTAATTCATACGTACGTTGGAGATGAAATTATAACAGAAGTAGAAAATAAATTTACGGATATTGAAAGTGACATTACAGGTCTGCCGATCCGTGTTGTTTCATCTTTTACTGATGCCGTTACAGAACCTGTTGTAAAAGTACTCATGCTTGCAGAACCGGAAATGCTGGTTCACGTTGAAAAGAAACTTCAAAAGCAGCTTCAAGGAGAGCTAAGCGTAATGCGCTCTAAACCATACTTCCTTGAATTCACAGAAGAAGGTGTCACAAAAGGGACAAGCTTACATTTATTAATTCAGCAGCTTGGCATTACACGCGATGAAGTGATTGCTATTGGCGACAGTTATAATGATCTTGCCATGATTGAATTTGCTGGACTTGGCGTAGCAATGGGAAATGCTCCTGAAGATATTAAAGAAAAAGCCAACCACGTAACAGATACAAACATGAACGACGGTGTGGCAAAAGTTGTGGAAGAATTCATCTTAAAACCTGTTAGTGTTTCATAAGACAAAAAAAGCAGCTCGTACGAACCGAGCTGCTTTTTTGTTTTGATTTTATACTCCTAAAAGTTTCATAAGAAGCGTAGCTAAAATAACAGTGGAAGCGCCTCCAAGTCTTGTTGCTACTTGAGCAAATGGCATAAGTGACATACGGTTGGAAGCTGATAAAATCGCTACGTCTCCCGTACCTCCTAAACCGCTGTGACAGCCGGTTACAATTGCTGCATCCACCGGATGCATTTTCATCATTTTACCTACAAAATAACCGGTTGCTACCATAGCCATAACAACTGCTGCACATACGACTACATAACCTGGTGTCACAATTTTCACTACATCTTCAAGAGGAATATACAAAATTCCTAGGCCTACCATTAACGGCCATGTCAAGCTCGTAGAAATGAATTTGTACATATGGTAAGCACCTTGCTCCATCTTAGCAGGCATTACTTGTAAACATTTGACTAGCGTTGCCGCTACGATCATTAAAACTGGACCTGGAATTCCTAAAAACTTATGTGCTAAGCCTCCGAAAATAAAGAAACTACATGCAATTAAAAGACCTGCGCCCATTAACGAAAAATCTACTGGTTTCTTGATATTTGTATCTTCTGAGATGCCATCTCCGCCTTTTGTCTTCACAAGAACTCCATTACCTGTTAATTCTGGCTTTTTCTCTCCTAGACGTTTCATTAAGCCAGCACATACGATAGCAACGATGTTTCCAATAACAGCAGCTGGAATCATTTGCGACACAAAAGATTCTGCTGAACTACCTAAAATTTGAGAATAAGCAAGTGAAAGCGGTAAAATACCTTCACCAATTCCTCCTCCAATGATTGGTACAACAATATAGAAAAATGTATGTTTTGCTCCGTAACCAAATAACATCCCAACGGCTACGCCTGCAGCTACAGCGGCTAGCGTACCTAACACAAGCGGTACGAACATACGTGTAAAGCCTTGAATTAAAACTTTACGGTTCATGCCCAGAATACTTCCGGCTACTAAACAAGAAATATAAAGGTATAAAAAGTTTGATGTTTTCATCAAAATTGTTACCGCTTCCATAGACGCGGGATTTAAAACATTATAAAAAACTAATACGGAAGGTACAAGCAGTGATAAAATAGCTGGTCCGCCAATATCTTTTAAAATCGGAATTTTTAATCCTAAATCACCAAGCAGCATTCCCATTACCATAATAATCGCAAATCCGCCAATCATATCTGGAGGAAGTTCGTTGTAAACGGCCGCGCCATATACAATTAATGCAAGTAAAACGTATAGCGGTAGAGGAATAACTCCTACTTTAATATTGTTGATTCGGTTCCAAAAACCCTTATTTTCAGGCTGTGAATCTTGAGTAAACGTTTCCAATTTACGTGCTGTATTCATCTCATAACCCCCTGTGGTTCTAATATAGAGAATCATACACAAGTTTAAAAAAACTATATACGTTATGTAACTTAAGAATTCTTTTTGTAACTAAAAAAAGCACAGCTTCTTTTTTCAGAAGCTGTGCTTTTTCTATCTAAAAATTAAGCATTTACCGTTTCTAAAGCTTTAATTTCTTTGTATGTTGGTTCCCACATTGCTGCTTTTACTGCCGCTTTTACATCTGTTGGAACTTCTTTTGCAACACCATCTTTAATTGCTGCGTTAGCAACCGCTAAAGCAACGTTATATGATACTTCACGTAATTCTTCTACGCGTGGTAGTAATGAAGCTCCTGGTTTGCTGCTGTCTACCATTTGAGCTACAGCGTGTGCACATGCTGCGAACATGCTGTCTGTAATAACTTCTGCTTTTACCACGATTGATCCAAGACCAAGACCAGGGAAAACAAAAGCATTATTAGATTGACCAATTTCATATTCCACACCGTCGTAGTTAACTGGTTCAAACGGACTTCCAGTCGCTACAAGTGCTTTTCCTTCTGTCCAATTTAATAGGTTTTCAGGAGTAGCTTCCGCAAGCGGAGTTGGATTTGACATTGGTAAAATAGCTGGGCGTTCTACATGCTTCGCCATTTCTTTTACGATTTCTTCTGAGAATGCGCCTGCTACACCAGACGTACCAATTAAGATTGTTGGCTTAACTTGTCTGACAACTTCTAAAAGAGAAATTTTGTCTTCTTCACGGTTCCAGTCCTTCACTTCTTCTGCTTTTCGTGCATAAGGCGTTTGGAAACCTAATAAGTCGTCCATGTCATCTGTTAAAAGGCCTCGGAAATCGACTGCCCAGAAGTTTTTGTATGCTTCATCTTCTGTGATCCCGTCTAATACCATTGCATCACGTACTTGATCTGCAATACCGATACCTGCTGTACCTGGTCCAAAGATTAAAACACGGTGGTCACGAAGTGGCATTTTAGACACTTGAACTGCTGAGAAAATAGCGGCAAGCGTTACGGCACCTGTGCCTTGAATATCATCATTAAACGTTAGAATTTCTTTTCCGTACTTGTTAATAATATTACGAGCATTTACATTACCGAAATCTTCCCAGTGTAACAGTGCATTAGGGAATATTTCAAGAGATTTTGAAATAAATTGATCTACGAAATGATCATAGCGCTCACCGCGGATACGTTCATGGCGGTTTCCGATATATAAAGGATCATTTAATAATTTTTCATTGTTTGTTCCTACATCAAGAACAACTGGAAGTACTCTGCTTGGATCGATTCCTGCTGCAGCTGTGTACACGGCTAATTTACCGATAGCAATATTAATACCACCAACGCCCCAGTCACCAATTCCTAAAATACTTTCTGAATCTGTAATAACCATTAAATCAATGTCTTCACTATTTGCATCGATATTTTTAAGAGCTTCTTCAATGCCTTCTACATTATCGATTGACAAGTATACGCCACCCGGACGGCGATATTCGTGGCTGTATTCTTGGATTGCTTGTCCAACTGTTGGTGTATAAACAACCGGAAGCATTTCTTTTAAGTGATCTTGCAATAAACGATAAAATAATACAGCATTACGGTTCTGTAAATCGTTTAAATACACATTCTTACCAAGGTTATCTGCCTGAGCTAAAAATTGCTCATATGCACGTTTTGCCTGCTCATCTAAACTTAAAGTCATTGGAGGAAGTAAACCTTCTAATCCTAACGTTTTACGCTCTTCTTTTGTAAAAGCTACTCCTTTGTTTAACATTGGAGCTCCTAAAATTTCTTTCCCACGTAAAGTCGTTTCAATTGTTTCATTATCTGTAAAAAATACGTTGCGCATACGACTATCTTCCTTTCTGTAGACTTGTATGACAAGCATACAAGTTGGTTAGATTTAAGTAATTGATACCTTATATGGATATTACTCATATTATTCAAATGTCCGTTAACTTTTTATGAATAGCTTGCTAATTCATTTGACAATAGTATATTTTATGCCTATCTATTTCTGCTGTCAACTATTTTAGTAGAGCAATTTTTTAGTTATAAAGAGGTAGAAATTTCTGAATTTAATATCTTTTATCAATTTTCTTTTTATATAGGTACTAAGAACCCTCTTTATTCTATTCATCTCTTTTGGAAAGTCAAAATAATCCTTTAATATGGAAAAAATGTTTAATTATAAAAAATTTATTTTGAAATAATTTTAGTTTGCCTATAAAAGAATATTTTTTATTTTTTTGTCTATGCTGATTAGTGAATTACTATGAATATTCTTTCCTTTCTCTCTATACATATAAACTACATAGTTCTTTTTTATAATAATGGAGGTTATTATATGTTAAAACCAGATACAGCTATTATTTTTGGATTTCTTATCGAAGAAGCGGCCAGTCGATTAGACGATCAAGAGATTAAAGAAATTGCGTCTAAAGAGCTAGAGAATGGAGAATTGGTGTTTGAAGAAGCCAGTTATTTTTATAAACGCTTTTTTATCCCTGCTTCCTCTGAATTAAGACAAGCTCTTCGCCGAGAGGTCTTATCGCTTCATTTAACATTAAATCAAATTAAAAATGCTTATGGCAACGGATCCATGTCTAAGATTGCTCATATGCATCAAATTATTGCAGAAACTGAAAAATCAACAAACGAACTTAACAGACTTTTAAATCTTGCGTTCTATGAGGGTGAGGACGATCAGACATACGCCTCCTTCATGAATATTTTTTCAAATAAATCATAAAAAAAACCGCCCTTAAGGACGGTTTTTTTTATTGAACACCTTTCATTAAACGCTGAATTTTTGGCGAAATCATTAGTACAATTACACCTAAAATGACCGACACTCCGCCCAATGCAGCAAAATAAACAACTTGCGAAATGTTTTCATAGTATTGAACAAGCTGAGCATTGATTGCCTGCGCCGCTGCGCTTGTTAAGAACCATAAACTCATTGTCTGAGCAGAAAACGCTGCAGGTGCTAGTTTTGTGGTAGTTGATAGCCCTACTGGTGATAAACAAAGCTCTCCAACTACAACTAAGAAGAAGCTTAATACTAGCCATAGCGGGCTCGCTAACGTTTCGTTTCCATGAATACTAGCCGGGATAACCATGACAAGGAAAGAAAGCCCTGCAAATAAAAGTCCTAATGAAAACTTCTTTGGTGTAGAAGGCTGTCTGTTTCCTAATTTCACCCAAAGTGCTGCAAAAACTGGGGCAAATATAATAATGAATAACGGATTTAACGATTGGAACCAGCCAACTGGAATTTTAAAGCCGCCATACGTTAGCTGTGTATGATCTTTTGCATACGTTGCTAAAATTGTTGACCCCTGCTCTTGAATTGCCCAGAACATTACTCCAGAAATAAAAAGAGGGATATAAGCTAATACGCGTGAACGCTCATCAGCTGTTGTCTTGGGACTCTTATACATAACCACAAAGTAAATAATAGGAATAACAATCGCTAAAATACTTACAAATAAAATAACGCCTTCAACTGTTAAAATACCTGCTAAAGAAGTCAGTACAATAAAGATAGCAAGTACAACTACAGCAAGTGCAATAGTACCAAAAACTTTTTTGCGCTCTTCTGGTTTTAAAGGGTTTGGAACTTGTCTACCTGCACGCCCTAGGTTTTTACCTCGTGTAGCCATAAATACAATTAGACCTAAAAGCATTCCTACTGCCGCGATTCCAAAACCTAAGTGGTAGTTATACTTTTCACCTACTGTTGAAACAACTAGCGGCGCGATAAATGCTCCAGCATTTACACCCATATAGAAGATACTAAATCCAGCATCTCGACGGTTATCAGTCGGGCTATACATATCGCCCACAACGCTTGAAACGTTTGGTTTTAATAAACCTGTTCCAATGATAATCAAGAACATTGAAATAAACAGCGCTGTTACACCTGCTGGCAATGCAAGCACTAAATGCCCCAGCATAATAAATATACCGCCGTAAAACACCGTATTAGACGTACCTAAAATGCGGTCTGCAATCCAACCGCCAATAATTCCAGACATATAAACAAGAGAACCATAAATAGAAAAGATCGCTAAAGCGGTTCCTTGTTCCATTCCTAATCCACCGTTTGCAATTGTATCGTACATGTACAATACAAGTAGCGCACGCATTCCATAGTATGAAAAACGCTCCCAGAATTCTGTAAAGAACAAGGTAAATAAACCTTTAGGATGTCCGAAGAATCCTTTTTGAGGAACTGTTTCATACACTTTTTCTCTCTCTACCGACATATTCCTTAACCTCTCTTTCAACCCTAAACCACCATAGACAAAACTGTCAAAAAATTATGATGATATAAAAAAATAGAAACAAGAAAATTTTATTCTTATAAAATGATTCTGTCAATATCAGAATTTTACAATGAGTGCATAATATACGGTTTTTCATTATAAAATTGCACCTATAAAAAGCTTTAAATCAAGATTTCCTTTCTTAAAATATCTTTTTGAAAATTTTTTTATACAAAACCCTTGATTACAAAGCATCTGATTATCTACTTTTCATACAACCAGATAATATTTTTCTTTTTGGGAAATTTTTCTTTATATTTAAAAAGAAGCTTTATTCTTTTTAAATTATGCTTCCCTCAATCAAAAATATACTTTTTTAAAATAATAAAACCTTCTTTAAAAATGTCTCTTTTGTTATAGTAGATACTCTTTTTTCACCTATGTAATACTTTTAATATAAGTCATCCTCATTTTTTTATGTAAAAAAAGAGATAAAAGGTTTATTTTTCATCTCTTTTTTCACTGTGCCTACAATTTTACGTATTCACCATTTACCATTTGTCCTTTGTGAAGAGGAAACACACCTTCTTCTTTAGTGTATACAATCGTTCCTCTATTAATGGTAGTTAAAATAACGCTATTAAATACCGTTCCTTCATATATACTGTGCTTATGTTTGAAAACCATTCCTTCTTTTGTCACTTTTTCAGTTTGATCCAGATCAACGATAACCAAATCCGCATCGGCTCCTAGCAAAATGCTGCCTTTTTTGGGATATAAGCCGAATCGTTTAGCTGGATTGGTTGATACAAGCTTTGAAATGTGAGAAAGAGAAATCCCTCTAGTGATCGCTCCTTCACTAATCATTGCTTGCAAAGAGTACTGACCGCCTGATATTCCACCCCAAACTTTAAATAAATCATTCTGATGAGCTGTTTTTAACTCAATCGGGCAAGGAGAATGATCCGAAGAAATCATATCTACTTCTTCTGATTGAATACATGCCCATAATTTTTCTTTTTGACTCCTGCTGCGAAGAGGAGGTGCACACTTAGCCGTTACGCCAATTTCTTCAAAGTCTTCCTCTGTAAAAAGTAAATAATGCGGACAAGTTTCCAGCGTAACGTTCATTCCATTCTTCTTTGCTTCCGTAATAAGCTGCACTGCTTCACAGCTGCTAATGTGTACAAAGTGAAGCGGACATCCCGTTTCTTCACCGTACTCAAGCGCTTGCTTTACTGCGTTTACTTCTGCTACAACCGGTCGCGTTTCTAAATAATCTTTAATAGCCGTTTGCTTTTGCTTCTGTTTAGCCTGTTCAAGCTTTTGTATTAAGTCATTTCTTTCAGCATGCAGGGCAAGCACTTTATTTAGTTTTGCAATCTCTTTCATTCCTTCGTATAATGTGAGGTCATCTGAGAAATCAAATTCAGAACCTGCTTCTGACATAAATGCTTTAAAACCTATTACACCCGAATGAGCCATTTTGGCTAATTCTTCTTTATTACCAGGAACCAACCCTCCCCATAGACCGTAATCTACTACTGACTTTTGATCAGCCAGCTTTTTCTTTTCCCACAGTGCTGCTTCTGTTACGGTAGGAGGAACGCCGTTTAAAGGCATATCAAAATATGTAGTGCAGCCTCCTGCGGCCATAGATGCTGAACCGTAGTCAAACCCTTCCCAATGGTCTCGGCTCGGTTCATCAAAATGCACATGAATATCAATCATTCCAGGCAGAACATATTTGCCTTTAGCATCTACGTATTTTTTTGCTGGTATGCTAACACCTTGCGCTATTTCTGCAATCTTTCCTTTTTTAACACCTATGTCCGCTTTTACTATTTCGTCTTCTAATACGACCGAACCATCCCGAATAATTAAATCGTACATATTATCAAACTCCCCTTTACTTACTTCATCTTTTTATTAAACGAAGTAGTCTGCTATTGTTCTATCATGCACTGTTTCCTTTAAAAAGTCTTTATCATTGTAAAGAACCCTGACACACAGACTGATTATTACGTCAGTTAATATAACTGAATTATCCGATTTTTTCATTCGCCATTTTGTCTAAACTTTTCTTTTTCATTTGGTCACTTTCACTAACTGAAAAGAGATGGAGACATAACTAAATCAACGGACGAACAAATTGGATAAATGAAACCTATCTCCACTCTAACCATAAAAAAATCCGAACGAGTTTGATTCTCCATCAAGAATCAAACTCGTTCGGATCTTCCTTCAACTAATTTTGTCACAGTCTATTTTAACTCTTTTTTACTTTTTGTGACATTGGCAACCTTACTGTAAATGTACTTCCTTTTTCTTGTTCACTTTCTACATCAATTTTGCCTTTATGTGTTTCTACGATCCATTTAGCGATTGCTAGGCCTAGCCCGTGACCTCCCATTTGACGGGATCGGGATTTATCAGCACGATAAAAGCGGTCGAAGATTCGATCCTTTTCGTCGGGATGAATTCCAACCCCTGTATCACGTACTTTTAATGTACATTCACTCCCGTGCTGAACCACTTGAATGTTTACACTTCCATGAGGAGTCGTATATTTAATCGCATTGTCTAACAAAATGTAAATCAGCTGAGTGAGACGCTCTTGATCTCCAGTTACAACTAATTTTTCAGGCGTATCCAGCTGCAAATCAATATGTTTAGAAATCGCTAGAGTTTCAACCGATTCCATTACCTTTTGTACCGCATCTGTAATATCAAACGGCATCATTGCTTTTTCTACTTTATTAGAGTCTGAGCGTGCAAGCGTAAGTAAATCACTGACGAGACTCGTCATCCGCTTCACTTCAGCTTTCATATTATTAATTAATTTTTTAGAGAAGGGATCTTCTGTTACTTCCTCCTGCATTTCTAAAGCGTTGATAGAAGAAAGCATAACGCTAAGCGGTGTCCTTAGCTCATGGGATGCATCCGCCACAAATTCTTTTTGCTTTTGGAAAGCTGTTTCAATTGGGACCATGGCACGTTTTGACATTAAGCGGCTGATATAAATGGCTACTCCTACAAACAGTACCGTAAGGCTCAGCATAATAATGAGGAGCCACTTTAACAGCTGATAAAGAAACGAAACGTCTTTTCCAATATAAAGCATCCCTAAAAATTGGCCTTTATAAAAAATAGGTTCCCCCGCCATCATTAAATCAATATCTATTTTGCCTTCCCCGTTTTGCCCTTTTACTCCTTCGATGTGCTCAAAACTAGGACGCGGGGCTTTTATTCGTTCTTTTCGCACTTCGTTTTCAATAGGGATCCATCCATCAATTAAATCTAACAAGTTAGAGCGAAGACGCTCACTCGCTTCGTTGCCCATAATAAGGTCCCCTTCAGGACTGATGACATAATAAAAAAACTGGTCTTCACCGGCTACGACAATGTTTTTATACTCTTCTTTCGACTGTTGATTCGAACTGTTTACCGCTTGTTTAATTAAGATGCTTTGGACAATTCGAGACTCTTGTTTTAACATGCTATTTAAGTTTTGCTGCTGACTATTGGATACAACCACATACACCAATGCATAAACAATAAATACGAATAAAAGCAGAAACAGCATTAGCAATGCGCTGTATCGGAATGTTAAACGATTTTGCGTCTGGCTGAATAAATCTTGCTTTACTTTTTGTTTTACTTTCTGTTTAGCCCTCGTAAGAAGTTTAGCTTTCAATTTTGTAGCCTACTCCGCGAATGCTTTGAATAAGATCTTGTTTGTTAAATTTCTCTAGTTTTTTTCGCAAAAGTTTAACCGTCGCATCAATCGTTTTAATCGAAACATCTGATTCATATCCCCATACCCTGTCTAAAATAATATCCCGGGAAAGAACTTGTCCTTTGTTTTTCACTAAAAAATCTAGCAGTTGAAATTCACGAGGACTTAATTGAATAAACTCCTCGTCAAACTGCACGGTTTGACTTGCTCTTTTTAATATCATGCTGGCAATCTCTACTTCTTCTTCTAAAATTGGTGCATAATTACGACGAGCCAAAGCGCGAAGCCTTGCAAGCAGCTCGTCAATTTCAAATGGCTTAATAACGTAATCATCCGCTCCCGCATCTAAGCCTTGTATACGATCTTGAACCGCATCTTTTGCTGTTAACATAAGAATGGCCCCGGCGTACCCTTCTTTTCTTAGACGTTTACATACATCGATTCCGTCTCCATTGGGCATCATCCAGTCAAGAATTAACACATCATAATGTGCTTCAGATGCATAGTCATATGCATCATTCCCTTCCGTCACCCATTCGACGTTATAGCCTCCTTTTTTCTTCAGCATATAACTAACTAATTCACCTAGCTGCAAATCATCTTCTGCTAGCAGTACGTTCATTCTGCGTAACTCCTTCCTTCGTTTGATACATTTCCCTGCATCCTTTTGTTTACTTTATTATACAAAAAGAATCAGCAGAAACAAGCTGCCTCTACTGATCTCTTTTCATTTTAATTTTCCCTACCTGTATTAAGAACGAGAGCAAACTGCTGTTCAGCCGTTCGCGTCTTTTGTACTTTTATGAATGACTAACGATTTGATTTGAATATGAAGGATTTGATCCATTAACAGTTTCTGTGACCTTTACAACACGCCGGCATATTTCAGCTCGTACACCTCTGTGCTTCAATTGTTCGACGATTTTTTCTAATTTGCTATAAGACGCTGTTTGTTTCATATCCATCCCCTCATTTCGTTAAGGTATTATTTATGAATCAAGTTTGTTTGTAATATCATACTTTTTCTTTAGCTTTTGTAACCATGTTGGATACTCTGTTTGGTATTTTTGATCAAGCAGCGTTTGCTTGATTTTTGCTTTGCTGTTTTCATATGTTGCTTTTTGCGCTTCTTTTTTGCCTGTTACTTTAATAATATGGTAACCGTATTCTGTTTTAACAGGATCACTTACTTCATTTACCTTCATTGAAAATGCTTTGTTGGCAAAAGCTTCGACCATATCGCCTTTTTTGAAGTATCCAAGGTTTCCGCCATCTGATTTAGAAGCTGTATCCGTTGAATATTCTTTTGCTAGCTTTGCAAAATCTTCTCCTTTATCAAGCTTTGCCTTTACTTCTTTTGCTGTTTTTTCGTCTGCTACTAAGATATGACTAGCTTTTACCTGTGCTTCTGTAGCTAGTGAATCTTTATTTTGATTAAAGTACGATTTCATTTCACTATCTTTAATATTAATAGTCGACTCGACCATTTTTTTTGCTTCAATATTCGTCTTTAAATCTTTTTTCAGCTCTGACAATTTTACACCGCTAGATGCTAATGCTTGATTTAGTGCATCTTCTCCACCGTACTGACTTTTAAGGTTTTCTAATTCAGCATTAATTTCTTTATCGGTTACTTTAATATTTTGTTTAGCTGCTTCTTTTGAAATGACTTTTTGTTCGATTAGTGAATCAAGGACGCTTGATCCTCCTTGAGCAAGAAGAGCATCATACAGCTGATTTTTTGTGATTTTTTCATCACCAACGGTAGCAACTACCTTTGATTTATTCATTGCTACGGCACCAATAGCTACTGCAGCAATAATGACAACGGCTGCGATAATCATAATTATTTTGTTTTTAGACATCATTAAACTCCTTTTCCATTTCTCATTACTTACCTAAACTTAAACTTTTGCGCGTTGGTAAAGGTTTAAGCTCAATTAAAGGCCTTGCAATCGTAGATACGTATTTACTCGACAACAGCCACGCCACTCCACAAGCTCCAATCAAAAGAATGCTGTATCCTTGTACACTTTCTATCCAGTCTCCAAAAGAAGATAAGCGAATATATTTAATCAGAAATCCATGTAGCAAATACACATAAAAGGTTTGAGCACCTCGAGATGTAAAAGACATCGTCTGTGTAGGGATCAAAGCTAAAAAGGAAACCGTCATTGCTAAGCTGATGCTATAAAATAGTGTACGAATGATCATTCCCTCTACTTGATTTACACCTAAGGAGGCATAAGATTTTGAACCAAATAGCCACTCCTTCTCAAAATCCGGTGCTACGTACTGGATCCACAGAGCAATAATGAGCAATGTGCCTCCAGCTATTTTCTTACAAGAAACAGACGTCAACTTTTTAAAATGTTCTTTTTTCATATAAAACCCTGCTAAGAAGAAGGGGAAGAATACAAATGTTCTAGAAAGACTTAACGTTGTTTCTAGCGGTTCACATAAGCCAATCATAATTCCTAAAACTGCCGCGACGGCTAAAGGATATTTGATCTTTGTAAAAATGAACAGCATCGCATTCCAACAAAATAAACTTAGTAAAAACCACAGTGACCAAGCTGGCTGAAATACTGAAACTTCAAATGACGATTCATCATACAGTTTATAATCATATACCGCATAGATAAGTTGAAAGATAATATAAGGAAGTAATACTTTCTTCGCCATCTTCCACATATATCCTTTCTTTCGGTATCCTTTTGCAAAATATCCGCTTATTAAAATAAACGCTGGCATATGAAAAGTATAAATAAATATGTAGAGTGTTCGTAACCACTGTTCATCATTAATGAAGGGAGTTAACAAATGGCCAAACACTACCAGTACAATTAAGATAAATTTCACGTTATCAAAATACGCATCCCGCTTAGCCATTTGACTTCCTCCTTTCTTTTACGTTCTATGGATTTGTACGACGTGCTGCTGCGAATATCTTTTCTTTACATCCCTTACTATACATAGTGAAAATGAAAAAACAGTGAAAACTTTTCTTTTTTCTATTTTTAAATAAGGCGCCGCTAAATAAGTTTGACAAATGGCGCCTCTTTCTCTACTATATAGATACGCACCCTATCCAATTCAATTTCGCTTGTTGCGGGACACTTAACCAGTACGGATGGATAGGGTGTTTTTGTATGCAAAAAAAAGCAGAAGACCTAGGTCTTCTGCTTTTTATTTTGCTATAGGCTGACTGTCATCTTTTCCGTTTTCTTTTTTACTTTTTAAATAATAAAACAGATAACAAAAAAGGACAAATGGGATACCGCAGTATAATGCGATACGCTGACTCTTATCAAAAGCAAGTCCTACACAAGCAGCAAAGCATAAAACGAATGCTAAGATAGGAACGAGAGGATATAAAGGAGCTTTGTAAACAAGCTTTGATACATCATTTCCTTCTTTAATATAGCGTCTTCTGAACATAAAATGAGAAGCTGCAATAGCCATCCATACAGCTACCACCGCAAATCCAGAAATAGAAACTAATACTAAGTAAACAGTAGTTGGTGCAACCACGCTTGACAGCAAGGACAGACAAGCCACTCCCATGCTGATAAGCAACGAATTAAATGGAACTCCTTTAGACGTTACTTTCCCTAACCAGCTGCTAACCATTTTTTGATCGGATAATGACCAGAGCATTCTCGAGCATGCATATAAGCCTGCATTAGCGTTTGATAGTAAAGCTGTTAAAATAACCAAGTTCATAATATCTGCTGCATAAGGAATACCTATTTGATCAAACACCGTCACAAAAGGACTTTCTAACACTCCTGCTTGTTTCCATGAGATCAACCCAGATAGTACAAACATGGCGCCAATAAAGAAGAAGAATGTACGCCAAATGATATTTTTAATGGCTCGAGGTATGTTCTTTTCTGGATCTTCGGTTTCTCCCGCCGTAATACCAATTAATTCTGTTCCTGAAAAAGCAAAACTCACGGAAACCATCGTAATTAATACAGGCATAAGTCCATTTGGAAATAAACCGCCCTCTCCTGTAAAATGAGAAAGCATCGGCGCTTTTTCATGACCGCTAAGGGGAATGAATCCAAACATCGCTGCTGCGCCTAAAATAATAAATACAATAATCGTTAATACTTTAATACTTGAAAACCAAAATTCTGTTTCGCCGAAAAAACGTACAGATGTTGCATTTAAACCAAATAATAAAAGAGCAAACAGCGCGCTCCATATCCAAACCGAAACGTCAGGAAACCATCTTTGCATAAGCAGCCCAGACGCTGTAAACTCCGAACCGACAGATACTACCCAAGTCAGCCAGTAGAGCCAGCCCACCGCAAAACCAGTTCCCGGCCCTATAAACTTTGTAGCGTATACTTGAAATGATCCTGACACAGGCATTGCTACGCTTAGTTCCCCTAGACATATCATGACTAAATACATAATTAATCCACCGATTAAATAAGCAAGGAGCGTTCCCCCAGGACCTGCTGCATTAATTGTATAGCCAGAATTAAGAAACAACCCCGTACCGATAACACCGCCAAGGGAAATCATAAATAAATGACGGCTTTTCATTTTTCTTTGTAACTGATTCATAGATGTTGTATTCTCACCCATTATGTACCTCCTTTTTATAGTAAACCCATCCAAAAACTTGGTTTTTTTACATATTCTCTATAGTCTCTTCTCTTCAGGAATAGGCTCTATTTCTTCGATATGTACGAATTTTGTATATTGTATACAATATACACTTCTTAAATCTTTTTACGATTATATCATTTTTCAGATTTTTTACAACAATGAATAGTAAAAAATATTTCAATAATTCTATTTTTTTATATTCTAACTAAGATTAAATGAAGTGATATGATATGATTATTTTTACACCTGTACGTTCTTTCTTTCTATTTTTATACTCTTTCATCACCATGACATGAAGAGAAAGAACAGCTGATGCGATATTTATTTTAGGGGGAAACAATGAACAAGGGGCCTATGATTTATCATTCATTAAAAGATCATGTATATAACTACATAGCAAGTCAAATTCAAGAAGGTACACTGCTGCCTAACGACAAAATAAATGAAGCCAGTATTTGTTCTCAGCTGAATGTCAGCCGAACGCCTGTAAGAGAAGCGCTTATTAAATTAGCTTCAGACAACCTATTAGAATACAGACCGCGCAGAGGGTTTACTGTAAAGGAAATTGATACACACAAAAAACTAGAAGTGTTTGAAATCGTCGGTGCTTTAGATGGTCTGGCAGCTGCCTTGTCGATTGATCACTTAACTGAAGAAGATTTTACGAAGATGGATGAGCTTATTAAAAAAATCGATGTTTCGATTGAATCAGAAAATTATCAGGATTATCAAAAATATCAAACGTATTTTCATCGAGTATATTTGAACCGATGCGATAATGTGACCTTAAAAGAACAGCTTATGTCTTTACAAGACGGATTCATCAGACAAACGTACTTTAGCGATGACAAAAAAGAGCTATACGCCATTTTACGCGTAATGAATGAACATCACCGCCATATTCTAAAACTTCTGCAGCAGAAAAAAAAGGCGGATGTTCAGCTTTACCTTCAAAATGTTCACTGGAAAATCGAATACCCAGAAATGATTTGATCAAAAAGAACTCGAGACATAACTAAATCAATTCGATCAACAGCTAGAAGAAACGAAATACATGAAACCTACGTTTATCATACCAATGAAAAAATCCGAACGAAGTTGATTCTTCATTAAGAATCTCAATTCATCGTTCGGATTTTTCTTCAACTAAAACTCTTTTGTCCCAGCCTCTTTTATTTTGCTATGGCAGAACGCTGTTTTTCTTCTTTTACGTACCAAATGAATTTCCCTGTATATCCGTAAACAATCGCCAAAATAATAGAGACAAAACTGAGCCACATAAACGGCAGATAAGCGAATGTAGAAATCCCAAGCGTTGTAGCTAGAAATACACCGTTATCCGTCCACGGAACCATTCCAGAAGTTAAGGTTCCCCCTACTTCTGAGTTACGGGCAAGCACTAGACGCTGTATTCTTAACTTATCGTAACTTTTCTCCATAATTTTCGGTGTTAAAATTAATGAAACATACATCGCACAACCAAATATATTTCCTAATAATCCAACGAAAATAGTAGAAGCCGTAACGTTTCCTGAATTGACAAGAATTTTTTCAAATTTAGATAGCAGGACTTCTAAGACGCCGAGCTCATCTAATAACCCGCCAAATCCTAGGCCAAAAATAATGACAATAATAGAACCGACCATGCTTAAAATTCCGCCACGATTTAATAGCTCACTTAAAAATGTGTTGTCGGTATTAATTTTAAATCCTTCATAAGCCGTATTAAATGCGCTCGCCACATCCATATGTTGAAAGACAACTGCCCATATAATTCCTAATAATGAACCAACCGCAATTGCTGGAAGAGAAGGTTTCTTTAATGCTAAAAGGACAATGACAGCCAAAGCCGGAATCAGCATCCACCCGCTGATGTGAAATGTATCCAACAGCGAAGATTTTAATTCTTCTACCCGTCCAGCATCAAAATCTTTTCCCCCATACATAAACCCTGTTACCGTAAATAATACTGCCGTAATGAGATAAGCAGGAATATCCAATACTAACATTGCTTTTACGTGATCGATAACGTTCACTCGGGCCATTGACGCAGATAAAATGGTACTATCAGAAAGAGGAGAAAGCTTGTCTCCAAAATAAGCTCCTGAAATCACGGCTCCAGCTACTAAAGGAAGCGGCATACCTAAGCCTTGTCCGATTCCCATCATCGCGATTCCGGCTGTACCAACCGTTCCCCAAGATGTTCCTGTTGAAATCGAGGTAATAGAGCAAATGATCAGTGTAGCAAGTAAAAAGAATGTTGGATTAATAAACTCTAATCCAAAATAAATAAGAGAAGGAACAACTCCTCCGGCAATCCATGTTCCAATTAACGTACCGACGGCTAATAAAATTAAAATAGCTTCTAAGCCGTTTGATATTCCTCTTGTAATGGCCCCTTGCAGCTGATTATACGTATACCCAAGTCGTACTCCTAGCGCCATAACAATAAACCATGAAATAAATAAAGCGAGCTGAATAGGTAAATCAAAAACAGTTGCAAACGAAATAACAACAGCTAAAAATAAAGCAAGCACAATCATTATTTCCCACATAGATGGTAAACGGGTTGTGTTCAAACTAGCTCCTCCTAAACTGGTATGTAGATTCTGGAATGTGGTATCGTTTAAGAGCAAAACGTCCTTATTTTTTAATTGTTCCTCTTACTGCTCCAACGTATGTATTTCTATGAGTACTTAAACAATAAACTGCATCTTTTTAAGAACATAAAATAAGGATACTCGCGTAAACAATAAGCCATCTTTCTTTTATCCAGTGGTCATAATACCATAAGAGTGTGCTTTCTTACAAGGCTCGTTATAAAGCGCTTTCTGTTTGTTTATACATTTTAATATATAAATATATTTTCATTTATTTTATTCAACGAAAAGAGGAAAGTAACATGAAAGAATATGCAACGTTTGCAGGAGGATGCTTTTGGTGCATGGTCGCTCCTTTTGATCAGCTTACAGGAATCATTAGTATCCGCTCGGGCTACGCTAGAGATGAACAAATCGCTTCTGAAGCTAAACAGGAAAGCGAGTACGTAGAGGCCGTGCAAATTGTATGGGATCCTTCTCAAATTACGTTTGAAGAGCTGCTTAACCTGTATTGGCAGCAAATTGACCCTACGGATTCCGCCGGACAGTTTTCAGACCGCGGACCATCGTATCGAGCCATTATTTTTTATCATAACGAAAAGCAAAAAGAAGTGGCTCTCGATTCTAAAAGAAAGCTCGCCCAAAGCGGACGTTTTAAGAACCCTATCGTCACACCTATTTTACCTTTTTCTTCTTTTTACGAAGCAGAAGAACAGCAGCAGGATTATTATCGAAAAAATGCATTTCACTATAAATTATACAAAGAAGGCTCGGGGCGAACTGATTTTCTGACGCAGCATTGGCCCAAGGACCGCTCTTACCTTAAAAAGTTCCTAACGCCTATGCAATATTTTGTTACGCAGGAAAACGGAACCGAACCCCCTTTTACAAATTTATATTGGAATAACAAAAAAAAAGGAATTTACGTTGACCTTCTAACTGGAGAAGCACTGTTCAAAACGTCAGATCAGCTTCCTTCTCATACAGGCTGGCCCATTTTTAAGCGTCCTATCTTATACGGAAACATAAAAAAAGTGCCGGCTCAGCATTCAACAGCGCTAAAAAGCAAAGAAGGAGATAACTATCTTGGTTTACTTTTAACAGAAGAAAACAGCGAATACTATCAAGTAAATTCTGCGGCTCTTCGCTTTATTCCAAAAGAGAAGCTTAAAGAAGAAGGCTATGAAGATTTTTTAATTTTGTTTTGATGCCTATACTTTCTTAAACGGGTAAAAATAAGCAGTTACTTTCTTTGCGTAGTGTACAGTTAAATTATGATAGTCCGCCGGACGCAAAAAAGGCTGAGTGATAGAATCATCTCTTATTTCACACTCTCCTTTTTGCAGCTCCCAAGGATCATGATAAAGGTCTCCTCTGTAGACATTTCCTTGATGAGTGGTAAATAAGCAATAGCGCTCTGTAAGCCAATGAGCTAATTCTCCTTTTCTACTGCGATAGGACGGAGAAGTACCTCTATATGTAAGCTTTACTCGCTCTTTTTTTGAGTCTCTGTGCGTTCGAACTGACTGAAAAGAAATATAGTTCTGAGTTTTGTTGAATGTCATAGCAGCGTGGTAATAAGGCAAGTGAAAAAACTGACGAGCAATCCATACTCCTAGTGGATTGCTTGCGTCTAAACTAAAAAAATAAACGCCTTTTTCCCCTTTATATGTAACATAGGTACGCACATTTAGCTCATATAGCCGTGAAAAGATGGGCACGGCGGGCGTTCCTTTGAATCGAATGTCTGTCATCGTAAAAGGCACAAGCGCAATCCACGCTTGACCATTATAGGTGTCAGGCTCTAACTGACTCGGCAATAAAGAAGCCAAAAATGCCGGATCTACAGGCCAATGAATAAACAGTAAATCTTTCCACGTTTGTTTCATTATCCAATTATTTTTCACTTCTTGGTCCCTCCTTTTTCTAGATGTTCTTTTCCATTAATTCAGCGGCTGCCGATTTGCCTGACAAATATGCGCTCTCTAACCGTGAGTGATTCGTCTCGTCTTCCCTTCTTAAAAAAGCATCTCCTGCCACCAGTAGCGACGGCATAATTTTAGCAAAGGGCTGATGAAGAACTTGTTCAACCTCTGCATAGCGCCATTTCTTTATCTGGATGCTTTTAATATGATTTGCACCTATCCATTCTTTTATTTCATTTTTTATCATCGGCAGCAACTCACGTTCATGTTCATCAAAATGTTTTTCTGACCAGTCTTTATTCATATATATGCTAAGAACGGGCGTCTTTGATATTCCTTTTTGCTCATGATTAATGATTCTTTGGATTGTGCCAGATGGATTCGTGAGTTGACCATGATCACCAAACAGCGTCTCTGTGTAAAGCTCCACGATAGCAACCAAGCAAGGACTGAATTTCAGTGTTTTAAGAATAGATTGGTCCACCTGTAACCTGCTGTTATTAAGCATCTCAATAACCTGAGGAGACGGAGGTGTAAGAATGATATCAGTAGCTTCAAAAATCTCATTTTCTTCTGTATATAACTGATACCTTCCGTTTTGAAAATCAATGGCTTGAACTTTTCGATTTACATATACGCGTAGATCTTCAGCTAAATATTTAGCTAGCGCATTCATGCCATTCGGACTTTGATACCGAGGGTGATGGTCACCAAACCACTTCTTAACCTTTCTATCACCTATCCATTTATTTACGTCTTGTTGAAATTCATCGGATCTCACTGTAAAAAATTGAGCTCCGTGATCTGCTTTTCCATCCCCTACTCGTCGGGTAGCCATTCGTCCCCCTACACTTTTGCCCTTATCAAGAAGAAAGACCTCTATTCCCTCTTTTTGCAATTCAGCCGCTGCTGTAAGGCCCGTCATTCCAGCACCTACTATGCCTACTCGTCTCATTTTTTCCTCCTTATTTAACGCATTTATTTACAGTATAAAAAAAGCGGAATGATTGAGCTAATTTAAACTGTCTTTTTCATTTACCTTTGCTCCTGCTTGTCTCAAAAAAATAGTCTACGATTCCTTTCATCTGAGTATACTTGTCGTATACAAATATATCTTTACCTGCTAGCACGTCTATAAATAGGAGGACTGTCACATGATGCTCTATGATATTAAGCATAAAGTATATTACGAAGTATTTAATACAGCTCGCCCTAAAATGAAGGACGCTCACCAAGGACGAAGCTGGGGATATGTTTATAAAAATCTCAATGGACAACCTACCAAGTTTTGGATTGACTTTACGCACGGACGTTTTATGTACTTTCAAGTTGAAGGCAAGTGGTATCGCGTGCAATATTTGCAGTCCAATGATAAGAAAAAAACAGCAGATGTCTTTAAAGGCGCTCTCATTGATTTGATTTTAGATGGAATGGACCTCAAGTTAGTACGAGGAAACTTTGAAAAGAGAAGACTCTTAGCTTTATAACACATAGAAAAACAGCCGTAAAAGCAGGACTGCTTTTACGGCTGTTTAATTGTACGAGGAGTAATCAATATTTCAACCCTTCTATTTTTCGCTTGCCCCTCTGCTGTATTGTTAGATGTCACCGGTTTGAACTCTCCAAATCCTTTTGCACTGAACATGCTTGGATTAAGCTTATCGTTTTTTAAGATAACTTTCATAAAGTTAACTGCTCTCATCACGCTTAACTCCCAGTTGGATTCAAAACCAGCGTTGCGAATAGGTACGTTATCGGTGTGGCCGCTAATAATAATATTACGAGGAGGATCAATCACCAAAAGCTCTGAAATATCATTTGCGATTTTTGTATCTTCACTCCGCACTTGTGCTCTTCCCGAATCAAACAATACATTGTCTCGAATGGAAATTAAGAGACCTTCCTCGGTTAGCGAAGTCTGTAATTGATTTGTTAAGTTTTTCTTTTGAATATACGCATTAATTTTAGATTGAATTTGCTGAAGCTCTTCTTGATCAGCTTCTCGAATGGTTTGCTCCTTTTGTTCGCTCGTTAACGATTGTGAAGAAGCAGGAGACTGATTGGGAGCTGTCTCTACTTCATTTGTTTTTTCCGTACTTTTAGCTGCAGGAGTATTTGAAGGCTGAACCGCTTCTTCAGATTCCTGCAGAGATTGAAATTCCATCACGCCCGTTCCTCCAACGAACGCTTCATTAAATGCGCGGGAAAGGTTCTTAAATTTTTGCGCATCCACTGAGCTCATTGCAAACAATACAATGAATAAAGCAAGTAAAAGTGTAAGCAAATCTGAGTAAGGAAGCAGCCAGCTTTCGTCAACATGGTCCTCTTCATGCTTTCGTTTTCTGCGTCTACTCATTTGTGCCCACTTCGCTTTCTTGAAGAAGCTTTTTACGTTCCGCTGTTGGCAAATAGGAAGCCAGCTTTTGCTCAATTACTTTCGGTGTTTCTCCTTCTAGAAGTGAAAGCACTCCTTCGATCATCATATACTTTACCTTTACTTCATGTTTCGATTTACGCTTCAGTTTATTTGCAAACGGATGCCATAGTACATACCCAGTAAAAATACCAAGAAGCGTAGCAACAAACGCCGCGCTGATCGCATGTCCTAGCGTATCCGTATCTTCCATGTTCCCAAGCGCAGCAATTAACCCTATAACAGCTCCAAGTACACCCAGAGTTGGAGCATATGTACCTGCTAAAGCGAAAATACTTGCACCCGTTTGATGTCTCTCTTCCATAGCATCAATTTCTTCAGACAACACGTCTCGTATATAATCCGCACTTTGACCATCAATAGCTAAATTCAAACCATTTTTTAAGAAAGGGTCATCTACATCAATAATTTGGGCTTCAAGTGATAGTAACCCTTCTTTTCGAACAACTTGTCCCCATTCTGAAAACATGGATACTAAATCAACGGGCTGCAGCATTTTTTGTTCTTTAAACAGGACACCAAACAGTTTTGGGACTCTTTTGATTTCATTTGAAGGAAATGCAATCACTACTGCTCCGACGGTTCCGACAATAATAATTAAAATAGCAGCCGGATTTCCTAACACAGATGGATTAACCCCTTTGAAAAACATGCCTACAATAAGAGAGGCTATTCCTAAAATCAGTCCAATAAAAGATGTTTTATCCATATGTAATTCTCCTATCCTTAACTTCCTGTTCTTTCTTTTTGTGTATTTTATCCTCATCTTTTATTTCGACTATTTCATAGAATTTTTAAGCTTTTTATGAATCATATTTACAATTACATCTTTTCTCTATTATAAAAACACTTTTTTCAACTTTTCATACAGAATATCTGAAGGTCCAGCTATAATCGCTACAATTTGATTTTCCACATAAATAGCAGCCGTCATCTTATTATCAATATCAGCTAAAATTGCAAACCCGACGTTAATATTCAACTTTACTCACCTCTGTAACGTTGTTGTTTATTCAACATATAAAAAGAGCAGTCTTACCATTTATTTTTCCGTGTTTTATTGACATTTGTAAATTTTATATTAAGATTATGTAAATGAGTTGACAAAATGGAGGTGATATTATGCTACTAGAAAAATACTGTAAAGACACTGATTTAATGATTATCCAGTTTACAATCGAACTAACAAAAGATATTCACGCTAAAATCTCCGCACGTACTTTATTTTATGAAGAACAGGTGATACGTTATGCTGAAAAAAGAATACGTTCTTTCTTACATCCTCTTTCCCTTAAACATACGCTAAAATTTGTCTATCAATCTGAAATACTACAAACCATTCTATTCAAATTAAAACCAACTTTTGAACAGCAGCACGTACTGCGCTGTATTTCATCTTAAAAAGGAGTTCCCTTTAGCGGAAACTCCTTTTTGATTTGATTCTACGATATAGACGATATGCTTTTCTGATAACGTTTAAAAGCGGATACGGCAAGCGGATATGGTATTTATCAATAAACGGATAAAAGGTGTAATAAGCTTTTACAAGGTCTGTCCATTTTTTATCAATACCCTCCTTATAAAAGTCAGAAATATCCACCACATATCCTCTTCCATCTTTCATCATGACATTTTTGCCATGCACATCATACGGGTTTAACCCCTGGCTTCTTGCATAGTCCAAAGCTTTGTTCACATCTTTTATGACTTGTTCTGGAATCTTTATTCCCCGCTGTACAGCATCATACAAAGTAACACCTGTAAGTCTTTTTAAAATCAAGTACGTCTTTCCCTCATGAAAAAGTTGAGAATAAGCTGGGTGAACGCCCAGCTTTCTATACACTTGCGCTTCTTTTTTTACACCATAAACGTCTCTTCCGTATACTTTTACGACAAATTCAGGATAATTCTCGTGCGTAAACACACCGGCATAGTTTCCTTTACCAATAAGTACCCACTCTTTTGTTTTGTTCGTAACTTCAACTGGATCATAGTCACTTTCACTTTGAATCTTAACTTGCGTTAGTAATGATGTTTCAACTAGCGACACTAACTGTTTAATTGTTTTATCCATAGTCCCCTCTAAAAATCCTTCAGTAATCTCTATCAAATATTATCCTATGATAAATCTCAATGCAGGATGTGTCAATAAATTGACAGCCTGATATAAAGAGGGAAAGGATTCCCGTTCATTCAAGACTGCGTGTGAACTTTGTGAACATTCACATCCAGTTCTTCTTTCATATTCAGCATAACGCCCGCCATCGGAGCAATAGGCTCGGGCTTAGTCAGTTGAAATAAAAAGCGCTTTGTCATTTCTGACAGAAAAATAGTTACTATTTCAGTGATATAGTCCATGCCTCTTTCCGCTTGATGCTCAATCCCAAGCGGCATATACATATAGCTTGGGACATCAATGGACCCTCCTTTTTCAAAACGGTCAGGTAAAAATTCACTGGGCTCTAAAAAGTAATCTTCATGGCGATGCATCATATAAGGGCTAATTAACATAATCTCCCCTTTTTTAATGCTGTAACCATCTATTTGTATATCTTCACGTGCTTGACGCCCAAATAGCCAAAGAGGCGGATACAGCCTCATGCTTTCAGCAATTATTTTGCGCATATAGGTCAAATTTTTGGTTGAAAGTGATTCACCGCTAGCATAGGCTTGAATTTCTTTATGCAGCTGAAGGTGCTCCCTAATATTTTGAGACAGTAAATGAATAGACCAGCTGCATACGTGCGTAATCATTTCATACATCGAAAGGAATATAGAATTTAGCTGTTCGTATATTTCTCTTTCATCGATGTCTTCCCCGTGAGAATTTAATACACACTGCAGTAAGTCATTTCCTTCGGTTTTGTTTTGAACACGCATTTGAACGCGTTCAAAAAGGAGTTGTTCTAGCTGCTCATCTGAGTCAGGCTGGTGCAAGGGTAGACGAATATAAATTTTGCCTAACTTTTCTTTTTTTCTCATAAGTGCTTGAACATAGTGAATTTTGTCTTTATCCTCAATCGAAATGCCAAATACAAGTTGAAGGAGTACAGCTACGACTATCTGTCTTATGTCTTTTACTATCGTTCGAAGCTGCCCTTCTTCCCACGTTTCCGTATGCTTTTCAATTATTTTTGCGATTGCTTCCTTATTATAAGTTAGATGTTGTTTAAGTTGTGAGGGTTGAATGGGGCTCATGTATAATGCTTCATCTGTCCATAACATTTCTTCACCCAGCAGCGTTTTAAACATATGCGTTAGTTTAATTTTTTGAAACGCCTTGCTGTTTGTAATGACTACATCTTTAATAAGTTGAGGGTCTCTCGTTACATAAAAGCGTTTGTGCGCAACTCTAAATGTTGCAATTTCTCCATACTGAGTCAAGTTTTCCAAAAAACCCAATGGGTTCTCTCTAAACTTTTGCAGGTGACCGGTAAGCTTATACGACGAGGGGCCCTGTATAACCGGCAATGTTATCACTCCTTTTCTAAAAATGCGGGACTTAAACAAATAAAAGAGTAGTCCACTAAAGACTACTCTTTTTCACACAAAGATATGCTATTGATTTTCACAAAAAATCTTACTTATTATTCCATATTGATCCATACGCTTTTCACTTCAGTGTAATTATCAAGCGCATAGCTTCCCATTTCACGACCAATTCCCGACTGCTTATAACCTCCAAACGGGCTTGCTGCATCAAATACGTTGTAACAGTTCACCCAAACTGTACCCGCTTTAATACCATGAGCAATATAGTGTGCTTTCTTTAAATCCTGTGTCCAGACGCCTGCTGCTAGACCATATGCTGTATCATTTGCTTTGGCAATCAAATCATCAAGATCGTCAAACGGCATAGCAGCTACAACCGGACCAAAGATTTCTTCACGAGCAATCGTCATCGAATGATCGACATCTGCAAAGATAGTCGGTTCTACGAAATAGCCTTGATCAAACGGTATGTTTCCTCCTGCGAGTACTTCCGCTCCTTCTTCAATTCCTTTATCAATATAGGTTTTCACTCGTTTTTGCTGCTGCGCAGATACAAGCGGACCCATTGTTGTCTCATCAGCTAATCCATTTCCTTGTTTAATAGATTTCGTTTGAGAAACTAAATCAGCTACGACATTATCATATAAGCTTTTTTGGACATACAGACGACTTCCAGCACAACATACTTGTCCCTGGTTAAACATAATACCTGAAAGCGCACCAGGAACAGCTTTTGTTAAGTCTGCATCTGGGAGGATAATGTTTGGTGATTTTCCTCCAAGCTCTAACGTCACACGCTTTAAAGAGTCGCTAGCTTGTTTCATAATTGCTTTTCCGACAGCAGTAGATCCTGTAAAAGCAATTTTATCGACAAGATCATGATGAACGAGCGGTTCACCTGCTGTTTTCCCGTAGCCTGGCACAATGTTTAGCACGCCTTTTGGGAATCCTGCTTCATCGGCTAGTCGAGCTAAGTAAAGTGCAGAAAGAGGCGTTTGCTCGGCTGGCTTGAGCACAATTGTACATCCAGTTGCCAAAGCGGCTCCGAGCTTCCAAGCGGCCATTAAAAGCGGGAAGTTCCACGGAATAATTTGGCCAACAACTCCTACTGGTTCACATCTCGTATAGTTAAAATACGCTCCTTGCACAGGAATAGTTTGTCCAACCATTTTAGTTGACCACCCTGCAAAGTAGCGGAAATGTTCGATGGCTAATGGAATGTCTGCATTTGATGTTTCACGAATTGGTTTTCCGTTATCAAGCGTTTCAAGCTGCGCAAGTTCCAATTGATGTGTTTCCATTAAATCAGCTAATTTATAAATAAGTCGACTTCTTTCAGCTGCTGACATCTTTGTCCAAGGTCCATGATCAAAGGCTTCTCTAGCCGCTCTGACGGCGCGATCAATATCCTCTGGATTTGCTTCAGCTACATCTGCCAACTTTTCACCCGTTGCTGGATTTACTGTTTCAAACGTTTTTCCTGAAACAGAGTCTACCCATTCGCCATTAATGTATAGCTGTTTAACTCCTTTTAAAAACTCCACTACTTTCGGACTCATTTCAACTTTTTTCGCTCCAAGATTTTGCATCAAATACATACCTCCCCACGAATTTTGAAAACGCTAACAATGAATATTTTACCATGTTATCTAGTAAAATCAACAATTTTGCATACAATATTCTGAATTTTTCTACATGCATTCTAGCTATCTAAAACTTATCTTACTAGTACAAATGTCGAAAGAGGCGAAACGTTTATTGTATTTCCTTTCACCGTACGGAGCGTTTTTGTTCCGGCCCGCTCGCCGTCAACAAGTAATCTCCACGTTCTGTTAGAAGGCAAATGAACCGTTTGAGCTTGTTTATTTGCATTATGAATCACCATTATTTCGTTTGTTTTATCTTTATTAGCTTTAGCATTTAACGTATAACCTACTACGTTTGCTGGTGCATCAACAAAGCGTAAATTTTGATGAATAGCCTGTGCACTCGTCATTCTAAATGACGAATATTGCTTTCGAAGCGCAATAAGTCCCTTCATGTAATTTACTTCTTGGCTGAAAGCTGCTCGGCGCTTCCAATCTAGCTGATTGACAGAATCGGGTGACTGATAGCTGTTATGGTCTCCGCCTTTTGTTCTCATAAACTCTTGACCTGCATGTATAAAGTTCATTCCTTGAGATGTTAAAATAATAGAAGAAGCAAGCTTGTGCATTTGCTTTTTCGTTTGCTCGGTGTCAGCAGGGTTCGTCAGCTGAAGCTTATCCCATAACGTATGGTTATCGTGCGCTTCTACATACGTAACAACTTGATCTGGATCTTCATACGTGGCAGTTGAACGATCATAATCAATTCCAGCTGCTATACTTTGCTGTATGAGCTTTTCTTGTCCTTGCTTTCCATTCACAAATCCGTTGTCATGATCAAAAAATACGCTGCCTTTAAGACCATCCCGCATACCGTCATTAAAGTGAGCGATGCGCTTCATATCCTGAGCGTTTTTCTGGTTAGCTTTGAGCTTAGCGTCAAGCTCGGTTCCTAGATCCCAGCCCTCTCCTAAGACGATAATGGAAGGATCAAGTTCATCTAACTTCTTTCTCACTTCATTCATTGTCTTTGTATCGTGAATCCCCATTAAATCAAACCGAAACCCGTCAATGTGGTACTCTTTTGCCCAATACGCAACAGAATCTACGATAAACTTCCGAACCATTTTCCGTTCAGACGCCGTGTCGTTTCCAACACCTGTTCCGTTGGATAGAGTTCCATCTTCTTTATAACGGAAGTAGTAGCCTGGAACTAGTTTATCAAAGCTATGCTCACTCACTGCATACACGTGATTATAAACAACGTCCATTACCATGCGAAGCTGCTTGTCATGAAGCGTTTGAATCATTTGTTTGAGCTCAATAATTCTAGTCTTAGGATTATATGGGTTTGTTGAATAGGAGCCTTCTGGGACGTTATAATTTTTCGGATCATATCCCCAGTTAAACTGCGGCTCGTTTAATTTCGTTTCATCCACCGTACGATAATCGTAAATAGGCAGGAACTGGACGTGCGTTACACCTAAATCTTTAATATGACTGAGTCCTGTTTTTACTCCATTTGGTCCTTTCGTATTCCACTCCGCTACGCCTAAATATTTTCCTTTGTTTTTGATACCGCTCTCTTTTTGAGACGATAAATCTCGTACGTGCAGTTCATAGATAATGGAATCTTCTGGATTTTTAAATTTCGGCTTATTTGTACTCCACTTTTTCGGATTTGTTTTAGCCAAATCTACGACGACTCCGCGATCTCCATTGACCGTTGTTGCTCGTACATATGGATCAACCGCTTCATTCCAGACGTTCCCAATTTTTACTTTGTACGTATAAATTAGTTCATCTTGATTTCCTTTTAACTCCGCTTTCCACGTTCCTTTTTCACTTTTAGTCATAGAAATTTCTTTTAAAGCTTTCGAGTTCCATGACGAATAAGTCACTAGCTTGGCTTCGCTTGCAGTTGGAGCCCATACGCGAAAATTTGTTTGTTTCTTAGAATATTTGTTTCCTAAATCGTTTCCGCTATATGCATACTTTTCGTCAAATTCTTTCGTACGCACGACATTTCCATTGACTACATCAGCTGATCCGTATCCTTTTTGCTTAACTCTATACGTTTGTGTAACGTCCAAAGGCCGTTTTGTTATGATTTTAATTTTAGTAGTAACAGCGTCTCCTCCCTCTTTATAAGGTGTCACTTTCTCAATTTGAGCTCCGTCAATTTCAATGTCTCCTAAACTCTTAGAAGAGTCAAACGGCACGTTTGTTTCTAAGGTGATTTGATTAAATGTATCCATCGTCGCCTTCATGATTTTCCGAGTGAGATTTACTCCAGCTATATCGTAATAAATTCGATTTTGCCCTTGAACAATCCATACTTCTACATTCCCATCTTTACCAACCTTGGTAATAAAGCGGTTTCCTCCGTCTTTATTTTCCCAATCGCTGTCACTAGTAGAATGGCGTACAATAAAACCAATTTTGTCAAATAAATTACCACTTCCACTGTTAATTGTGTAAGTTGCTTTCTTCCCAAAATTCGTGTCTTCCGTAAATTCGATTTGCTTGCCTTCTTTTTCATCACCTGGCCATGTCCAAATGTTCCACCCGCTATAATCTCCATCGTACCGATGATAGTTTAAGGTAACGTTTACTTTATCAAATTTCGGTAAATCTCGATATTCACCGTCAGGAGGAGACGTATATGTATGTTCATCTCCACTTTTTACCCATACTTCTCCTTCACCGTTCTCCACTGAAACGAAGCGGTCTCCTCCATCTTTTTCCCACGACTCTGTTCGTACAATAAAACCTACTTTGTCATAAGTACCGGGTAGTTCAACTTCCGCTACTTTTCCAAATTGATCTTCCCCTGTAAATGCGTAAGGCTTCCCTTCTCCTCCTTCAGGAAAAACCCATAATCCCCATTCTTTTGTATCGTTTGAAGCAGGCTGATAGTGAATCGTGAGTTTTGTGGTATCCGCTGCAGATGCAAACGATTGCATAAACGGGCTAAAAAAAGAGCTTACTAGTAAGAGTAAAGCCGTCAGTACCATTGCATATTTAGTCCAACTACGTTTCAATTAAAACCCTCCCGTAAAATAAAGTACGTACACATTTTTCACTATAACCTTTTTTGAAAGCGTTATCATAAGTATTTTTTCCTATTTTATGCGGATAAAGAAAAAAAATCCATAGTTAACAATGTTAACTATGGATGCCGTATCTCTTTTACACTTCTGCTGTTTCAGGTGAGATGGTTTGATCGTTGTATACGTTTGTATCTAACTCTTTTGTTAGTTTACTAGTTACGACTCCGGCTGTCATGCTTCCACTTACATTAAGTGCCGTACGTCCCATATCAATCAGTGGTTCTACTGAAATTAATAAGCCTGCTAGCGCTACGGGCAAATTCATAGAAGATAATACAAGTAAAGCCGCAAATGTCGCTCCTCCGCCAACCCCTGCTACGCCAAACGAACTAATTGCTACAATGGCAATCAACGTGAAAATAAATGAAGGCGTTAAAGGATCAATACCTACCGTTGGTGCAATCATAACGGCTAACATAGCTGGATATATTCCAGCGCATCCGTTTTGACCGATTGTAAGACCAAATGAACCTGCAAAATTCGCAATTCCTTCTGGAACCCCTAACTGTCTTGTTTGTGTGTTAACATTCAAAGGCAATGCTCCAGCACTCGTACGAGAAGTAAAGGCAAACGCCAATACAGGAAATACTTTCTTAACATATGTGATCGGATTTACACCGATGATTGTTAGAATAACTAAGTGAACGATAAACATAGCTGCCAATGCGACATATGATGCTACAACAAATTTTCCAAGTTTAACAATTGCATCAATATCACTCGTTGCTACTGTTTTGGTCATAATTGCAAGTACCCCATAAGGAGTTAAACGAAGAATTAGCGTCACTACACGCATGACAATTGCATAAAGCGTATCAATAATTTTTGAAAATAACGCCGCTTCCTCAGCTTTTTTACGCTTCACGCCTAAATACGCAATTCCAACAAATGCGGCAAAGATGACAACGCCAATCGTGGAAGTTGATCGTGCGCCTGTTAAATCAAGAAACGGGTTAGCAGGTAATAATTCTACTACTTGCTGCGGAATTGTTTTTGCTTCTAAACTAGATAAATTGTTTTCCAAGTCCTCTCCGCGCTGAAGTTCCGCTTCCCCTTTTGTGATTTGGACAGATTCTAAATTAAAGCTCGTTGTTGTAAAAATACCAATTGCAGCTGCTATCGCTGTTGTGACAAGCAAAATCCCAATAATTAAACTACTAATCTTTCCAATATTGCTCGTCAATTTCAAACGAGTGAATGCCGCTACAATCGATACAAATACAAGCGGCATGACAATCATTTGAAGAAACTTCACATATCCGCTTCCTACAATGCTAAACCAATCGGCGGTCGCTATCGTTACTTCATGAGTCGGACCATACACCCACTGAAGAGCAAAGCCAAAAATAATCCCTAGGCCAAGCGCCGTGAACACACGCTTTGAAAATGATACATGTTTTTTCTGCATCATAAACAGCCCCGCAAGCAGTGCCAGCATAATAAGGATGTTTAGAATGACTAATAAGTTATTCATAGATGTTCCCCCTGTAATTTTTCCATAATTTATGTCTCTATTACTTATAATACAACAATACCAATAAGTCAACTAGGTTTTATGTTTTTTCCTAAAGACAGTTTTTTTGAATAATTTTGACAAAACAAAAAAGCTAAGGATTTTCCTTAGCTTTCTATTTTACGCTTGTATGTACTTCAGTGGTCTTTTGCTCCGTTACCAGAGATGGCCTTTCTTTCATCAGACCGGATGTACTACAATTCATATATAGGATTACATTTCATATAATTCATTTAGCCATTTTACAAACAAATGTCTGGGTAATTCTAGTTCGTGAAGCTCGACATATTGAATATCAGATAGCGTCGTTCCTCTAGCCATATAAAAGTACCACTGCCAGCCAATATCTTTAGCAATGGCATAGGATTTAGCTAGATCTTGCCTATTATCTGTCTGCTGCATATCATTCATCCACTGCGTTTCATCCGCTTCATACTCATAATAATGGAGAGTATATTTATCACACCAATACGCAAGGTCTTGATGGGAAAACGGATTTTCTCCGTCACATACTTGAAGCAATAGCATTCTTAAATTTTCCGGTGTATACGGTAATATAATTTTTTGATCTGCACGTCTCATTTTGCTACCTTCCTGACATGTTCGTTTCTTTTATTACATCATGTACAGCTGCGTTTAGCAATAAGAAATGGATGACGTTTTCATTACTTTTCGTTTACAACATTTCATTTGCTTGCAAAAACCGCCGTATCTTCGATATACAGAGGCAGTCGGATTTTAACAACCGTCCCTTTTTTCTGTTCACTCTCAATCTGCAGGGTACCGTGATGATCATGAATAATTTTAGAGCTGATTGTTAATCCAAGCCCCATTCCTTTTTCTTTTAAAGTAAAAAACGGTTCTCCTATATGTTCTAGACGGTCTTTAGAAATTCCTACTCCTTCATCTCTAACTTCTATAAAAATATGGTCATCCTGCGCTGTTTTGATTGTGATATAAATATTTCCAGGCTTATCCATGGCTTCAATTGCGTTTTTAAAAACATTAAGTAATACTTGGATAAGGTGATTTTTATTTCCATATATACTAGCGTTATTTGTTTGTTCATCGTATAAGAAGTCAATATTTTTCAATAAAGCTTCATGGGAAGTTAGACTCATTACATACTTAACCGCTTCTGTAAGAGAAAACACGCGAAAATGTTCACTTTCAGGTTTTGACAACAGGAGCATTTCACTAACAATACCATTAATTCGTTCCAGCTCATCAAGCATGATATTAGCATACCCTACCGCGGATCGGTCTGTTTCTTTCATGAGCTGAACAAACCCTTTAATACTCGTAAGCGGATTTCTAATTTCATGGGCAATTCCAGCAGCTAATTCGCCTACTACAGAAAGCTTTTCCTTTTTTATCAGAAGCGCTTCTGCAAGCCTTTGCTGAGTGATATCTCGTCCAATCGTAATAAGAGCTTTTCTTGAGCCATCATCAAAAAACACAGGTACTTTAATGACGTCAAATGTTTTGACCTCGCCGTTTGGTATTTCAAATGCTTCTTCCATGCGTACCTTTTCCTTTTTTCTCCAAGCTTCTTCATCCGATGAAATACAGTGTAAGAAAGCCGCTTGAAAGAAAGGCACAAGCTCCCCAAGCTCTGCATCGGTTTTACCCCTATAATCAATACCCTTTAAATGATAAAGTTCTCTTCCAAAATCGTTCACCGCCACCCATTTGCCAGCTCCATCTTTAAAACAAATAAAATCTGGCATTGAGTTTATTAATGTAGCAAGCTGATACTGTTCATCAGACACCTGGGTATAAACCGAACGCTTATGAAGTAAATAAAACGTGCCAGCCGTTATGCCCACTAGTAAACTATCTTTTATCAAACTGCTAAGAGCATATGCTCCTTTAAAAAATGCCATTGTTTGAAAGACGGTGTACACCCCTAAAAGCAGAAGACCCGTTACCGCCGCTGCTTTTCGTACACCCTCCCTATTTTTTATCAATATTTCCCACCAGCCTTTGTTTTTTATGTGAATACTCTCTATGTTTCATCAATTAAGTTCTGAATATTCTTCTTACTTTTAAACTAGTTTACCTTATTTTTTTATTCTTATCTAATACCTTTTCTTATTACTTTTGACACAGTTTCTTTTATCCTCTTTATTTGTTTCCGCATTTTCATTTTATTTGAATTATTTTCTCTATTAAAATAGGAATTTAGATACGGAATACCCTGGAACATTTAGGTAATAATACTCTTTTTTGTATTTTCTTAATATTGTAAATTCGAATAGTACCAACTACATCGATAAATTTAGGGGGATTTTAATGAAAAAAACCGTGATTTCTTTGGCTGTAGCCACAAGTTTGACTTTATCTTTTACAAGTGTACAAGCTTCTACTTCTGCAAATGCTTCTCACCATCAAAGTTCTGAACAAAAAGTATTAAAAAAAATCAATGCTGAGAAAATTTATCAAGACATTGCGTATCTCTCAAAAAAACCTCGTGTGGCAGGAACTGAAGCTGAACGCGAAGCTGCTACATTTGTTCAAAAGCGTTTGTCTAAACTAGGCTATGAGAGCGAAGTGGAACCTTTTACCTTTACCGGTTACACACCAGCAGCTAGTTTTTCACTAAGCGTAAACGGTACCGGCTACTCTCCAACAACTTTTACTTATAGCACCAATGGAAATGTCACAGCTGAAATTGTCGATGGAGGGCTGGGTACAAAAGATAATTTAGCAAACAAAGATGTGACAGGTAAAATTGTATTAGTTCAGCGAGGCACTATTACTTTTGGTGAAAAAGTATTAAATGCTGCTGAAAAAGGGGCTGCAGCCGTCATTATTTTTAATAATACAGACGGTGAGCTAAACGGAACGCTTGGCGGCGCTAATGATAACTACATTCCGTCTCTTGCTGTTACCAAAGAAGAAGGTGAAAAGATTCTTACTTCTATTCAAAAAGGCGAAAAGCCTTCAGGTACAGTAAAAATTGAAGGAGCTGTCGTAAGTGAGCGAACATCTTATAATGTAACCGCTGCTAAACCTTCTACTTTTAAGAAAAAAGGAACAAATGATATTATTGTAGTAGGTGCTCATCATGATTCTGTGGCCGGAGCACCTGGGGCAAATGACGATGCTTCTGGAACAGCAATGGTGCTTGAATTAGCTCGCGTATTTAAAACTCTTCCTACCGATACAGAACTGCGATTTGTTACATTCGGAGCTGAAGAAGTAGGCTTACTAGGATCCGAGCATTATGTTAGTGAGCTATCTGAAAATGAGAAAAATCGTATTGTTGGAATGTTTAATTTAGACATGGTAGGAAGTCGAGATGCGGGAGATTTGGTGATGAATACAGCTGATGGAACACCAAATCTTGTCACAGAATTAGCTCAAGCTTCAAGTACAAGATTAAATGGATCACCTACGCCATTCCAAGCTGGCGGCCGCAGTGATCACGTTCCTTTTGCAGAGGCAGGAATACCGGCTGCTCTATTTATTCACAGTCCGTCTGAACCTTGGTATCATACGCCTGAAGATACCCTTGATAAAATAAGCAAAGAAAAACTTCAAGATGTGGCTGAGATTGTTGGAACAGCTATTTACGATCGTTCCCGTCCAGACCAACAAGGTTCTTCCGTTAAAAAGAAAGCAACATTTAAAGCTCCTCATCTTTATCACGAGCAAGATGTTAAATAAGAATCTATCCCTGTTATTCATACATGACCAAAAAAGAGATGTTTATGCATCTCTTTTTTTGATAAGCAGATTTCTCAAGGTTTTAAATCCATTATGCTACAATTATTATAGAGGAACCTCACTTATTGCTTACATAAAAATTTTGAACAAAAGAGGTGTATTTTTTGGATTTTACGGTAGACCATTCAATTCTCTTATTATCCATTCTCCTTGTCATAGGGGTACTTACTGCAAAGTTCTCTACTCGCCTTGGGGTCCCTTCGCTTGTACTCTTTATTATTGTAGGAATGGTTGTTAGCCACTACATCTACTTTGACAATGCTCTTTTAACACAAGGATTCGGAATATTAGCGCTTATCATTATTCTTTTTGATGGAGGCGTGCAGACAAAATGGAAAGATGTTAAACGCGTTGTTCGCCCTTCCGTTTCATTAGCTACTTTCGGAGTCCTCATTACGACAGTTTTAACGGGTGTACTTGCCAAATATATTTTAGGTGTTACTTGGCTTGAAGGCTTTTTATTTGGGGCAATCGTTGGCTCTACAGATGCTGCAGCCGTGTTCTCTGTACTAGGGACACAGAACATCCGCCAAAAACTAAACTCCACGCTAGAAGCAGAATCTGGTTCCAACGATCCGATGGCCATTTTCTTAACCGTTTCTATTATTGAATTAATTCAACATCCAGACTCTCCTATCCTCTCATTAATCTTTAATTTCTTTTGGCAAATGGGAATCGGGCTGGTACTTGGTTTAGTACTTGGAAAAGCATCCGTTTGGATTATTAATCGAATTAATTTGGATTCTTCTGGGCTTTACCCTGTGCTTACATTGTCATTGGCCGCCTTAACCTATGGAATTTCCACATTTGTAGAGGCAAGCGGTCTACTTGCTGTATACGTAATGGCAGTGGTAGTAGGAAATGCAGATCTAACTTATCGTCACACAATTGTCCGCTTTAACGAAGGTTTTGCATGGATGATGCAAATTTTAATGTTTATTTTACTCGGCCTTCTTGTCTTTCCTAATCAACTGCTAGATATCATTTGGCAGGGTATACTGTTATCTCTTTTACTTATGTTTGTCGCTCGTCCACTCGGCGTATTTCTTTCGATGATGTTTGCTAAATACTCATCCAAAGAAAAACTGTTTATTTCTTGGGCCGGTTTAAAAGGAGCTGTTCCAATTGTATTGGCTACTTATCCTATGATGGCAGGTTTGGAGAACAGCACGCTCATTTTTAACGTCGTTTTCTTTGTGGTCTTAACTTCCGCTCTTCTTCAAGGAGCAACAATCGCTCCTTTGGCCAAATTTCTAAACCTTTCTCAAGGTGAAAAAGAGACGGTTCCTCACAGTCTCGAGCTTGTTTCGATGGGCAAAACCAAAAATGAAATGATTGAGTTGAAGCTCGTGGAACATGCAGATATATCAGGTAAATCGCTTGAAGAACTTCACCTCCCTGAAGACATTTTAGTGACTGCTGTTATTCGAGATGATAAATTACTTACACCTAGAGGAAATACACAAATTTTTGCAGGTGATACATTATATATTCTTATTTCGAAGAAAAAACGAGATAAAGTAAAAGCATTTTTCCAAAAAAATACGTCTGATGGGGACGAAAGAGAAGGAAAAACCAGTTAAAAGATTAGCTAAAGCTTTTACTAGAAAAACAGCACCCGCTTATTGAACGGAGTGCTGTTTTTGCTGTTGCATCAAATAAAGAGATTTATAATTGGGATGATGTTTTAAAAGTTCTGAGACCGTTACAAATTTATACCCCTCTTCTTTTAACTTCGGTAAAATTTGTTTTAATGCTTCAATGGTTTGAGTTCGATCTCCTCCCGTATCATGAAACAATACAATATCTCCTGACCTGGCATGGTTAAGCACTTGACTTACAATTTTACCGACGCCTGGATTTCTCCAATCAAATGTATCTTGATGCCAAGACCAAAGAATAATCGTATACTGCTGATTTTTAGCAGCTTTTACTACCCGATCGTCATAATAACCAGTAGGTGGACGAAACAGGTAAGGTTTTATTCCTGTAATAGCTTGTATACGTTCATCGGCTTTTTCAATTTCTTGTTCAATTCTCTCTACTTCCTGGCCCCTTACTTTCAAATGGCTATATGTATGATTAGCAAGTTCATGACCTTCACGAACTTCTCTTTGAGCAAGCTTGGGAAATGACGTTATTCGATCGCCGACTACAAAAAAAGTTGCTTTGGCACCGTATTTTTGCAATAAATTTAAAATAGTCGGCGTATATTTAGGATCTGGTCCATCATCAAATGTAAGCGCAATTAACTTCTCATCTTTCATGGGAACTTCCCACACGATATCTCCTTTTCTTTCATAATAAAATCTGCTCTTCTTTGCAGCATCCACCTGAATACCGTAGAAATTAATGGAAACAATAATAATAATTGACAAGCACCATTTCACTCAATGACCTCCTTTTTTGTCTAGGTGTGATTCATGCGTATTGTCAATAAACGCTTTAATACCAACTGCAAATAATCGTTCATCACCCAAACACACGCGCTGTTGACGGCGATTAGCTGCAGAAGTTGATTTACGGTTTTTCATAGTCTTCTCTCCATTACTAATTGATTGTGTTTTTAGCTTTACCAAAAAGTCAAAAATAAACCTACGGGTTCTAACATGGCGAAAACATTTTTATATAGTAATTACACGCTGTCTAGCGTTTTGAATAGGAGATATATACATGCGAAAATTTTATTTAGCGCTTCTGTTAATGATAAGCGGAACCATGGTTATACTGCCTTCTGTTAAAGCAATCAGTGAAAGCAACGAGAAACATCAGCAGCTCACCGTAAGCGAACAAGGATATTCTCTTTCATTGCCCGGTGAATATACGCTTCAAAAAGAAGAAGATGGAAAAGATATTCTTTTTTCAACCAAGACTCCCTATACGTGGATGCGAATTGAAGTCCTTTCCGGGAAAGAAAGTACAAGCACACCATATCTAGATCGTTCAAAAGAATTGTTTGATGACCAGTTTGGAAAATCGTTAAAAATTTCTTCTACATCCCCATTTATTCAACCCGTTGTGTTTGCATCTATGTCTGGGAGTAAAAAAGAAACGGCAAAACTATATGTATTAAGAGAAACAAAGGGGCACCCTGCTTTAAAAATCACGATGGTTACGGCTAAAAATTCCGATGATGAAAAAAAGTTAATTTCAATTGTTAACTCAGTAAAAACGCATGAATGAAAATAGATAAGGAAGCCAGCTATGAAAAAAAAGATATTTCTTGTTTGTTTTATATGTTTGATGAGTGGCTGTTCAACTGCTTTTCGCGAAGAGCTTATCAACACACAAAAAGAAATTCCAAGAGAACGCTTGCCACAGCAAAACTTCACCTATCCTTACAAAGGAAGCAGCAGAACAGATGTAGGTTATCTTAAAAGAAGCAGTAATCAAAACTATACGCTTTACGTACTAGAAGGATACGAGTTTACAGAAGAAGAGCCCCGAAAAGATGTCATTTACAATAAAAAAAATGATGCTTTGTGGATGCGGATTGAAGTGTTTCCCTCAAATAAAAGTGTAGAGGAGCTGAAGAAAGAAACAAAAGAAATTTTAAGAGCTGGCTTTTCGGAAGTGGCTTCCCTTGACACGCACCTCATTCAATCTAGCTTAGAGATAGAAGCTGCGTACAAAGCGTCCGATGATAAAAGTAATGCATACGGCTTTCTTGTTCGAAAGCAAAATCAACACCCTACTTTCCGATTAACGATCTTTGCTCCTAAATCCGAAAGGGATTTAACTCCGTTTTTGGAAATGGCGAAAACACTTCAAAATGCATAAAACAGAAAAAAAGTCGGTTTACAAAGTATGTAAACCGACTTTTTCTTTATTTCATATCTAACAGTTTGGTTTTTAAATCTTTTTCCATTTGATACAGCTCTGATTCTGCCTCGGTACGCTTCGTACGCCCTTCTTCTTGTATCTTTAGTACTTCTTCTAACGTAGTAATCAAGTCGGACTGCGTTTTTTTCAATGTTTCGATATCGACAATCCCTGCCTCGTTTTCACGAGCTACTTCAATTGTATTCTGCTTGAGCAGCTCTGAATTTTTAGTAAGCAAGTCGTTTGTTGTCTTAGATACTTGTTTTTGGGCTTCCATTGCTTTCTTTTGGCGCAATAAAGTGGTTGCGATGACTACTTGATTTTTCCAAAGTGGAATAGCTGTTAAAATAGAGCTTTGAATTTTTTCCACAAGGGTCTGATTGACTTCTTGAATTAATCGAATCTGCGGTGCACTTTGAATGGCAATTTGACGGCTCAGCTTTAAATCGTGCACTCGTTTTTCTAGCCTATTGATAAATTGATTTAAATCATTGACCTCCTGAGCCATCAAGTAGTCATTTTTTTGAGAGGCTGTTTGCTGCAGCTGGGGCAGCGTTTCATTCTGCAGCCCCACTAACTTGTATTCTGCCGCTGCAATGTAAACGTTAAGCGCCTCATAAAACTGTTTATTTTTATCATATAAGCTATCTAACATTGTAATGTCTCGATACAGCATTTGTTTTGAGCGCTCTAACTTATCTGCAATTTTATCAATTTCAACATTAATGCTTTGATATTTTGTTAATAAATTTTGAATAGGTCTAGAGACTCCTGAAAACAATCGACCGATGACTCCTTTTTTCTTTGAAGAAAAGTCATCGGGATTTACTTGGCGAATCTTACTCATCAAATCTCCTATAACGTCTCCTACTGGTCCTGTATCTTTCGTTTGAACATGCTGTAGTACAGATTGAGAAAACTGAGATAGTTCTGACTGAGCTGCTACCCCGTACTGTAAGATAGCCTGCTGATTTTTATAATCAATTTGATTTGCGATTTTCTGTGCTTTTTCCTGATATTCCGGTGTCAAATCATCGTATGTGCTTCTTTTTGCAGCGCGAGTATCCGGTTGTAACTGCGGGGTAGGCGAAGCAAAAGGATCATCAAGCAGCGCATCTAACGATTTATTTTGATCATATTCTTTCATCATAAAATCCCATCCTTTGCATTTACATTACTTTGTGCGATTAGTAGCTGTCGGTATATACGGCTGCTCTTCTTCAAATGCTTGCTTTAGCACTTTAAGCTCTACATCTAATGTCAGCTTATCTTGTGAAAGAGCATTTGTTAATAAATGCTCATACTTCCCTGATAACCCGCGCAGCATGTCTTCCGCTTCATGAAGACTTTCTTTTACTTCTATGCTTTTCGTTGGTTTTGATAATAAAAACATATACCTTTCAATGACGGTAACCGTTGATTGTAAGTAGTTCGTAAAAAAGGGCTGAACATCTTTATATCGTGCGGGCTCTTTTTCTACCATTTCAATGATGCTTTTGCCTACTTTGTATAGTTTAGAAAGTTCTGTCCACATATGAACAGACCGAATTTTAAAACGATAGCTTCCAATGGTTCTTAATTGCTTTCTTGCCTCTTTTACTTGATGACGCACGTATGCAATTTCTTCTCTATATGGATTTTGATAATGACGTCGAGCACTGCTCATAATAAAAAACAGGCTCATCACGACCATTACTCCTATACTAATGCCAACGGATTGAATCATCGTGGTACTGAATCCAAAATAGCTGACCGGAACGGCTACTGCTCCTGTTACCCAAATGGCAAGAATCTTTTTTATGATTCGAACGACTTTCATCGCTTTCACTCCTATCTTAAATGTGACCGAACTTTTAAACGTATACATATTATACCATTGTCTTCTCATCTCTTAAAACGATTACTGTTATAATTTATATACGGATAAATCCCTTAAAAGTTTCACAAAACAAAAAAACAGGCAGCTTTTATAGCTGCCTGTTTTTTATTGATCTTCGCGCTTGTTGTAATCATACTTCGAACGTTCAATTGGTTTGAACCCTTCTGGTGTATGAAAGCGGAGTAAGTCTCCGTAAACAAGTTTATCTGATAGTTCTAGCTTTTTCTTAACTAGTTCATCATACTTATCATACTGTTTCGCTTCCTTATCTGAAAGCTGCTTGCCCGTTGCGTTGTCATACACTTTCTGATCAACTTTTGTTACCTTCGGTGTAACAAAGTCACCGTTACGGAAAGGTACAACTTGCTGATGTTCTTTTGATAATAAGTCTGTACCAAAGTCAATATAGTCTTTTGTATCAAGACCTAATAAATGCATCACTGTTGGACGAACATCTACATCTCCACCATACGTATGATTTACGCCGCCTTTAAGGCCTGGTGAAGTAATAAATAATGGTACGCGCTGCAGTTGAGCTTGTTCAAAATCATTGATGTTTTTACCCATTACTTTGCCCATTGCACGCTTATGGTTTTCAGAAATACCATAGTGGTCACCGTACATCACAACCATCGTGTTGTCTGCTAAGCCAGAGGCCTGTAAGTCCTCAAAGAATTGCTTAATTGATTCATCTAAATAACGAGCCGTTTGGAAGTATTGGTCAACTGACTTATCTCCCGTATTATGAGGTCCAATCGTTTGGTCTTCCTTATCTAATGGATAAGGGAAGTGGTTTGATAACGTAATGAACTTCGCGCTAAATGGCTGCTTTAAGCCTTTTAGGTACGGCATTGATTCTTTAAAGAAAGGTTTATCTTTTAAACCATAGTTCAGCGTATCTTCGTCTGACATATTGTAATAAGCTGAATCAAAGAATTTTTCTACACCCATTGATTTATACATCTCATCACGGTTCCAGAACGATTTTCCATTTCCGTGGAACACAGATGTTGTATAGCCTTGCTGATCTAGAATACCAGATAGCGACTGATAGGTGTTATTTGCTTTTGTTGTAAATACAGAACCTTGAGGTAAGCCGAATAATGAGTTCTCCATCATGAATTCAGCATCTGACGTTTTACCTTGCCCTGTTTGATGGAAGAAGTTATCGAAATACATTGTGTTCTGATCTTTTAATAGTGAATTTAAGAATGGCGTTACTTCTTCACCATTTAACTTATAACCAATCATAAATGACTGAAGTGATTCTAATGAAATATAGATAACGTTTTTGCCTTTTGCTTGACCGAAATATTCTTTGTTCGGTTCAGCATACGTTGCTTTTGCATAGTTCTCTACCTCAGCCACATCACTGCTATCTGCTAGCGCGCGCTGTGCTGAAGATTTCGAGCTCTGGATGATGTCATAGATCGTATAGTTATACGTTCCTAAATATTTCACTAAATAGTTGCGGTCAAATGTTCTTGTTAATAGTTGAGGACGATCCATTTCCGCTAGTGCGATGTTGGCACTTAAGAATAAAATCCCTGATAAAAATACACCTGTCACAGTACGTCGACTAATTGTTGCTGGTAAGTCAACTTTTTTCCATAATACTAAAACTAAAAGAATAAAGAAATCTGTGAAGTATAAAATATCAGTTGGGCTAATTAAAGCCATAGCACTGCCGCCTAATTGACCAAAGTTGTTTGACTGAGTCAATACAGGAACAGTAATAAAATCATTAAAGAAGCGATAGTATACTACATTTGCGTACAGGATGAATGAAAGTAAAAAATTCATTCCAAGCAGTGCTCGTACTTTTCCGCGCCCTTTAAATAGTAATGCAATGGCAAAAAAGAAAATTGCCGAACCAATTGGGTTTATGAAAAGTAAGAACTTTTGCATAAAATTATCTAGCCCTAAGTTAAATTCGATACGATAAACGGTATACGTTTTAATCCAAAACAACAAAACTGCAATTAGAAATAACGGCAGTTGTTTCGAAAAAATATTTTTACCGTTTGTCATGAGCTGTTTCATATTCCCACCTCTGTCTCTATTGAAATTTAAGCTCACTTTTATTTTTATAGTAAATGTAAAAAGAAATCTCCCTTACAAAAAATGTAAGAGAGCTAATCTGTTCTTTCACATTTTAACTCTTTAAAAAAAATTGTCAACACCGCTACGTATAATTTTCACCAAACGTGAGAAAATAACTACTTTCTTATTCCCAGCTCTATCGGCTTTCAAACACAAATATATCCTGCGCTTTTTTCTTCTCACTATTTAATACGGACAGCTTCTCTTTAGGTTTCACTATTTTATATTTATTTTTTATTTTGTCCACTATACATATAAATTTAACACTTGCCTTAGTTTTCCTTCTGCTTTACAAGAGAATGCATAAAAGCACTTGTGAATATTTGTTATATCAATGCCTCTTATTTTCTTTTCTTTCTACAGTAAACCACATATTCTGAGTTATTTCTTTCTTTAAATATGAAAAAAATGTGTCAGTTTGCATCGAAAATTTTTATTTTTTTACCTTTTTGTTTATAATATAAATTATAAATATTATTTGAAATTTCAGATCTCTTTAATATTTGATCTAGAAAGTGCATTTTTTATATAAAATTGGAATGAGTACGGGCTACGTATACTTGTATACCTAGAAGTTTAAACGTCTTACATTTTTATAAAGGAGAAAAAATGAAAGAATGTATTGTTTTCATTACAAATATTATTAATGTATTGCACGATGGATTAATTTATATTTTTTATTTACTAGGATTTTCTCTTTCAGATAAAGAACTTCACTTCTGGATTATTGGCATTATTGGACTGCTCACGTTTTTAAGCGTTTATATGATCTTTAAATTATTGTCAAAATGGAAATTTAGTATTACAGCTATTTCTTTTATCTACACTCTTACCGTTATGCTTGTCTTAGTTTTTGCTATTGAAATTCAGCAAGGAATTACCACTCGAGGCAACATGGAATTTGATGATGCAATAGCAGGCTTATGGGGATTTTTAGTGTTTTTTAGTATTTATATCGCCTTTGCTTCTTTTTTTCTTTTATCCAAGAAATTATTGTCTTCAAATAAGGAGAAAAAGATAAAAACCGAGGCCCCTACTCGGAGCCAAAGGCATGTTAATTAATTTCGTTTGAGTTTTAAAACGACTTGATGAATCCGTATTCGATTATATCGTTGAACCAAAATAAACGGTACGTTTGCAATAATCGCATAAATAACCATCCAAACACCTATAGAAGGAGAGTTCCATATAAAAAAAAGAATAGAAGGAAGTATGCTGATCCAGTGAGTTAACTCTGCTCGATTTGTTTCCATTAAAAAAAGCTGTGCATATTCCTTCGTTCTACTCTCCCATTTCTTTTTATAAAACCCTCGTTTAAATAGCTTTCCTGCATCAGGAAGCCACGTTTTCCATCGGTGTACCCCGAATTTTTTATATATTCCAACTGTTTCCCAGCTGTGAACCTTAAACAGCGCAAGGTCTTTTTTTAAATAAAAGGCAGAAATTTTTGTGCACCTGTAGGCGATGAACATGTGAATCACAAACCATGCCATGATATTAATTAAGAGCTGAGCGCCTGTCATTTTATCACTTTCTTCTTTTTTTCTTCTTCTATAGATATGCTGCGTTCTTTCCATTTAACTTGCTTTCTCACCGCTGTTTGGATGAAAGACCATACGAATAGGCCCAGAAAAAACAGCACGTGAATAGGAAATAAGCACAAAGAAAAAAAAGTAAACGAACCTATTTTTTTTAAGCTATTAAATAAGAGACTGACATAGCAAACATAACTGCTAATTGCCAAGCCTGCATGTTGATTCCATAGAGTAGGTAAAAAAAGAACATAATTAATCATGCTAGTAAGCCATAAACTTACTAGAAATAAATAAATGGCTTCCGTTTTCCCCGCACCTGAAGCAAAGCTTTTACTCCACCCTCTTATCAGGCTTTTCATACCATCTGGATACATGCGCATGGAAAGAGCTCCTTGTCCACTCATACACGTAATAAATTCACCTTGTTTGCTCATTTTCTCAACCAGTGCCATATTTTCAACCACTTCTTTTTTTATGCCTTCGTGGCCTCCGCTTTGAAAGTAGGAGGCTGCGCTGCAAAGCAAGCACTGCCCGAAACCGACGGAAGGACTTTTCCAATTTTTAAAGGGGTGAAAAGCGCCAATCGATGCAAACGTAACATAGTGAAATAAAGCAGAAAACATTTCATAAGGCCTCTTAACAAGATGATAAGGATGAACCGACAGCACCCCCCCTTGCTGTTGATAGTAGAAAAATACTTTTTCAATTCCGTCTTTCTCTACTGTAAGATCAGCATCTAAAAACAAAAGCACCGAGCCTTTTGCTTCTCTTGCTCCATTCCAGCATGCCCATGACTTTCCTAACCATCCAGCTGGAAGTGTCCCCGGGTGCACTACTTTTACGCCAAATGCTTTGGCTACCCGCTCAGTATGATCTGTTGAGTTGTCATCTACAACAATCACTTCAAAGTCAGCGTTCTGTAACTGGAGTGACTGCAATAAAAAGGTAAGGTTTTTTTCTTCATTTCTAGCTGGAATAATAATGGACAAACATGACATATCGTTTCTTACTATTTTTACACGTTTAAATGTAGGGATAGTGATGACAAGCGTACCTGTCAAGACAAGAGCAACCAGTAAAAAAGACATCTCTTTCTCCTTTCCTTCACGTATGAAAATTAGCGAACTGGACAAAATAAAAAGTTGTAGACCTATTTTTATTTTGCGTGAAGTCATTTTATACACATTGTTGACAACTCGCTTTTGTTTTATAAGGAGGAAAAAGATGAAAAAGAAAGTAATTGTTGTAGGCGCAGGTTTAGGTGGTCTGTCAGCTGCTATTCGTCTGTCAGCTGATGGATATGATGTAACAGTCGTTGAAAAAAGCGAGCGAATTGGCGGTAAGTTAAATATTCGCAGCGGCAAAGGGTTTTCTTTCGATACGGGACCTTCTATTTTAACAATGCCGTGGGTGCTAGAGCAGCTGTTTGACAGTGCAGGCCGCAATATCCACGACTACTTGACAATAGAACGAATTGAGCCTCAGTGGAGAACTTTTTTCCAAGATGGAACACAAATTGATTTGACCAGTGACCTTCCTCGCATGCTTCAGCAGCTTCAAGAACTTGCTCCAGAAGACATTGAAGGTTTTTTTGACTATTTATCTTATGCAAATAAAATGTACGAATCGAACTTAAAAAGTTTTTATAAAAAAAGTTTATCTGGACTGCACGATTTACGAACGATGCACACGGTAAAAGAACTGCTTCAAATGGATCCAATGAGATCTATGGATGCTACTACACGCAAATATTTTTCAAACAAACATTTGCGTCAATTGTTTAATTTTTTAATTATGTACATCGGCTCTTCTCCTTATCATGCACCGGCTGTATTAACACAGCTTGCTCACGTTCAGCTAGGATTAGGTATTTATTACGTAAAAGGCGGAATGTACAAAATTGCTGAAGCGATGGATAAGCTCCTTCAAGAACTTGGCGTCACTGTGCATCTAAATACGCCGGTAAAAGAAATCACAACAAGCGGAGCAAAGGCAACTGGAATTACACTAGAAAACGGTGAAAGCCTATCAGCAGATGTTGTGGTATCTAATCTAGAAGCCATTCCAACTTACCGCTATTTATTAAAAAATCATGCGCAAGCAGCTAAGCAAACTCAGCAGCTTGCAAAATTTGAACCTACTGTTTCTGGCCTTGTTCTTTTATTAGGGGTTAACAAACAGTACAAACAGCTTCAACATCATAATTTCTTCTTCTCAAAGGATCAGAAAGAAGAGTTTGATACAATCTTTAACAAAGGTCAAGTAGCCATGGATCCGACAATTTACATTGGCGTATCGTCTAAATCAGACCCTACGCAAGCTCCTGAAGGAAAAGAAAACCTGTTCGTTCTTACTCATGTACCTCCTTTAAAAGAAGGCGACGACTGGGCTGCATTAAAAGACCGCTACCGTGATGTCGTACTAAAAAAGCTTGAGGCAATGGGATTAGAAGACTTACGTTCCAGCATTGAGTTTGAATATACGTTTACTCCTAACGATATCCAAGAGCTTTACGGCGCTAACGGTGGGTCCATTTATGGCGTAGCAACTGACCGTAAGAAAAATGGAGGGTTTAAAATTCCGGCAAGAAGTCAGCTTCTTTCTAACCTTTATTTTGTAGGAGGCTCTACACACCCTGGAGGCGGCGTGCCGATGGTGACATTATCAGGTCAGCTTACAGCGGACGCGATTAATGAAGATTTTCAAATTCCTCGTATGCAAAAAGATATTGGATAATGAAAAAGTGCAGGAAATTCCTGCACTTTTTTTAAAAGTTCATTTTTGACTGTCCACCGTCTACGTTTAATGTCGCACCTACTATCCATGAAGCTTGAGAAGATGCTAAAAAAACAACGGCGTTTGCCACTTCTTCTGGCTCTCCAAAGCGCCCTGCGGGTATTTCATTTTCAACAAACTGCTTAATCTTTTCCGGATTTTCATCCATTCTTTTTTTCCAATTACCCGTTTCATGCAAGATGCTTCCAGGCGCTACTCCATTTACACGAATTCCTTTAGAAATCATTTCATCTGCAAACGACTTTGTAAAGCTGATAAGCGCTGCTTTTGCGTTATTGTACGTGACTTTCCCTCCACTTTCTCTCCCAAAAATAGACGTAACATTAACGATTGCCGCATCTTTTGTCATACGAGCTGCTGCTAGCTTGCTCAAGTGGACAGCTGAAAAGTAGTTTAGCTCCATTGCTTCCTGAAAAAGAGATAAATCTGTTTCCATTGCCGTGCTTCCATTACTTCCTCCAGCGTTATTAATTAAAATATCAATACTCCCAAAGTCGTTAATGAATTTCTTAATTAACGCAACTCTATCCGCTTCGTTTGTTAGATCTGCTGTATATGTACGTACGTTTTCTAATTCTGACTGTGCATGCTGTAATGCTTCCTCTCCTCTTGCAGCAATTCCAACGTTTGCTCCTTCTTGAATAAACAAAGCAGCTATAGCTTTCCCAATCCCTTTTGATCCACCGGTAATGAGTACATTTTTACTTTGCAACTGTAAATCCACACGTATCCCTCCACGTTAAATGATAACTACTATACTTTCTATCATATCCCACCGCGTCTCAAAATTAAAATCATATACTACTTTACCTTTTACTTCCTTTCAAAGTGTGTTCTTTATGGATACATTCTTTGAATTTATTGTCAGAACTCTTAGCAAAAACAAGCCTTTGCGTGATATAATGCTTTTTGGTGTAAATGTTTTCAAATTGGGGGTTTTTTAATGCAACAAACGTTTTCAACGTCTCAAAAAGTTAAGCAGTTCGTTTTTATTTTATTTCCGATATTGGTCACCCAGTTTGGAATGTTTTCAATGACTTTCTTTGATACGATGATGTCAGGAAGAGTTAGTGCAGATGACTTGGCAGGGGTAGCAATTGGTTCGAGCTTATGGGTGCCTGTTTTTACAGGGCTAAGCGGAATTTTAATGTCTATTACACCAATTGTTGCACAGCTGGTGGGAGCTAATCAAAAGAAAAAAGTTCCGTTCTCTGTCATTCAAGGGCTTTATGTCTCCATTTTAATGGCCGCTGTTATCATTTTAATCGGCTTTTTTGTTGTTAGTCCTATCTTAAAAGGAATGAATTTAGAAGCAAACGTGATGCGCATTGCCAAACAGTATTTAATCGCTTTATCTTTTGGTATTATTCCGCTTTTTATTTATACGGTTTTACGAAACTTTATTGATGCTTTAGGGCAAACTCGTACGTCTATGCTGGTCACCATTTTAGGGCTTCCGATTAATGTGGCTTTAAACTATGTATTAATCTTCGGTAAGCTGGGCTTCCCTCACTTGGGTGGCGTAGGCTCTGGTTATGCAACGGCCATCACATATTGGTGCATACTTGTCATATCGATTTTAATTATTCATAAAAAAGAGCCTTTTTCTAGCTTCGGTTTATTTAAAAAATTTCACCGTATCTCATTTTCTGCCTGGAAAGAAATATTAAAAATTGGTTTACCTATCGGTTTTTCCGTATTTTTCGAAACAAGTATTTTTTCAGCTGTCACGCTGTTTATGAGCTCATATAATACCATTACAATCGCTTCTCACCAAGCAGCTATTAATTTTGCCTCATTTCTCTATATGATTCCACTGAGTATTTCGATGGCTTTAACAATCGTTGTAGGATTTGAAGCGGGTGCTAAACGGAATCAAGATGCACGAAGCTATAGCAGAATTGGTATAACAATTGCTGTTGGCATGGCTTTTGTTTGCGCAGGTCTTTTATTTACTCTTCGAGAATCCGTAGCATCTTTATATACAAAAGATGCAGAGGTACTGGCATTAACTTCTCACTTTTTGATTTATGCAATTTTCTTTCAGCTTTCTGATGCTCTTCAAGCTCCTATTCAAGGTGCGCTGCGAGGATATAAGGACGTAAATGTAACCTTTTTAATGTCCTTGGTATCTTATTGGGTAATTGGTCTACCTTTAGGCATTGTGTTAGCAAAATACACCGATTTGCAGGCGTTTGGCTATTGGGTTGGACTAATTGCTGGGCTCGCTGCAGGAGCAACAGGACTTGCGTATCGTTTGATAAAAATACAAAAAAAGCAGCTGCTAGAGGAGGATAAATCTTCTCGAACGGCTTAAACCAAAAAAGAACGTTCTCAAAAGAACGTTCTTTTTTGGTTTAAAGATGGATGGATATTCTTCCTTATACTAAGACCTAAAACTTCTTATTTATTTAAGGTACGCTCTAACTCTTGTAAAAGCTGTTCCGCACCTTTTTTACTTAACACAACGTTTCCATTACCAAAGGTTAAGTTTTCACGCGTAATTTCCCCAGTTACTAAGCAAGCACCATACGGGCTATACTTTTGTAAAATAATAATATCTTCATCAACATATATTTCTACTGGATCACCTGTGTTGATATTTAAAATACGGCGCAATTCAATAGGAATTACTACGCGACCCAATTCATCTACTTTTCTTACAATTCCTGTAGACTTCATAAAATCCATTCCTTTCATAGTAAACAAATAATATCTTCTCGATACAAATCTAGTCAAATTCGTCAGAGTTGCTAAAACCAAAATGCTTGAATGATGGTCTGATAACGGTTTATAAGTTCTTAAAATATGGCAAATAACGTATTAAATAGATTTATATACACTTTGTATCATATCAATTCGTACACTATTTATGAATAGTGCATAATCTTTAAAATCGAATTCATCCATATATGTTAAAAGTGTGTATTTTATCCATAATATAACTATATATCCATCTTTTACACTACTTTGTACCCATTTTATAACTTTTATTCCGACATAAGACGACAAAATCAGCTATAGAAAAAACGTGTCTTTTCTAACTAAAGACACGTTCATTTGGACCCGAAGTTGTCACGAATAGCTTTTTGAATCATAGCTTCACACCGCTCCAGCTCTACTTTTAATTGTTTTTTATATAATTTAGCTTTCTCTTCTCCCTCATTTGTAAATGTATAATAAACCACTTCTTGAAGCTTCATTCCTTCTTTTTTACGCTTCACCTGTTTGAGGACACCGTCTTCAATCAAGTCATGAAGAGCTTTGTATACCTCAGAATGATTAGGTTTGAATCCAAAAGGTCGAAATTCATCTCTCAACACATCTAATAACCGAAGGCCATACAGACGCTCTTGCTCCGTCATTGTAATCATATATAATTTTAAGAAAGCACGTTGTTTTAATAGAAAACCACTGGATGTACGCTTTTCTCTCATCTCAACTTCCCCCTTCACATACTTGCTTTCATTTAGAATAATAGAAAGCTCTATACGTAATTATACTTTTTTTATTCTACATAATCCTTCTTTTTCACTCAAAATCTCTTTTTTTCCTCACATTTTTTCACTTATTTACGCATTTTTCTCATTCTTTGTAAGCAGGCATTGAATTTTCTTTTTTTCATATATATAGAAGGAATTTACGTGAATATAAGGAGGGGTTCCTTTGAGTAAAAAATATGAAGAGATTGATTGGGGTTCAATTCAGCATAAGGTAGAAGATATGCTTGGAAATCACTTTTGGAGCGATTTAAATCACATCTTGCCAAAGCGATTTCCAAACGTCGATTTATATGAAACCGATAAAGAAGGCATTATCGTCGTTGAAGTTCCTGGACTACATTCCACTAACGACATTCAAATTAAGTTGGACGCAAATATATTAACAGTTGAAGGGAACGTTCCTTATGCTTATGAAGCATCTAAACAAAAGCTAAAGCTGAACGAACGCCATACAGGCGTATTTTCTCGCACGGTCAAACTTCCTTTTCACTACACGGACGAACCAGTTCGCGCTAAGTACAAAAATGGTTTATTGGAAATTCGACTGAATAAGATAGAAAATGATCAAACCATTGCTATACAGTTTGAAGATGATTAACTGCACGTAACAAAAACCCTTCTGCTAGCAGAAGGGTTTTTGTTAGAGCGCTGAACTTAACACAACGTTTCCTTTTGGCGTCTTATTATTCGCGTTCGGTTCTAAAGTAATGGCCATAACATCCCACTTTTCACTCTGTTCTTTTTGGCTCATCGTATAGACCACTGTCCCATTTCCATTTTTATCTGTTACAAAAGCACCTGCCGGGTGAGGCTTATCACCTTTTATGAGCCATACCTGATAGACTTCATTCCCTTTTACATTTTTCAAGTTATTCGCTTGAATGACCACATTTAAATTTCCACCTTTTTTCGTCAGAGATGCTGTTGCTTCACCAGAAACATTCGGCTCTGCCTGCAGCTTCATCGTTTTCTCAGATGTAAGAGGTTCATTTTGAGGAGCAACCGAAACATTTGGTTCTTGTTTGCCTTTGTCTCCATCTTTCAACAGAAAGTAGCTGTTTCCTACAAGGGATAAAATAAGTGCCGCAGCTAATCCAATAATGACGGATTTTTTATTTGATTTCTTAGACGCAGCATATTGTTTTTCATTTTTTAAAGCTATTGATTCTCTCTTTGTCTCACCTTGATCTTCTTCGAATACATTTGCAAGTATTCGCTGTTTCATTTCTGGAGGAGGAGATTGCTCTGGTGTCAAATACGTTAGATCTCCAAGAACTTCCTCCAGTTCTTTTAGTTCATCCTGACAGCTTTGACAGTTTTTTAAGTGCATTTCAAACTCTTTTTTCTCATGGGAAGTCAACTGATCATTATAGTAATCAATTAGTTTATCGCACATACTCATGAATCAGCTCTCCCTTCTGCATCGGTACCTAAATATGTTTTTAATTTCCGCAACGCTAATCGCACCCTACCCTTTACTGTTCCTAATGGGATTTGCTGCTCTTCTGCTACTTTTTGCTGCGTTAATCCCTTAAAATAAACGGATTGAATAATCTTTTTTTGGTCTTCAGACAATTTTGATACAGCGTGCCGTACTCTCTGCTGTTCTTCTTTCCACTGAAGGTGCTCGTCAATCTGAGGATGATCATCTTCAATAAAATCAAAAATTTCTTCTGAGAAAATAGGATCGTTTTTTCTTTTTCTCACCATATCAATCGCGGTGTTTCTTGTAATCGTAAACAGCCATGATGAAAACTTCCCTTTTTCATCGCTGTAAACTCCCTTTCCTCTCCACAGCTTAATAAATACTTCTTGAACAGCTTCTTCAGCAATATCAGAGCTATTTGTTAACCGGTATACAAACGAATAAAGAATTCGCTCGTACTTGTCATACAGCAGTTCAAGGGCTTTTTTGTCTTGTTCTTTTATTCTATTGTATAAGACAACGTCGTTTTGCTCTTTCATACCCTTCTCCTTTAACTCTTATGAGTCCTTATTATATAATCGAATTACCTTTGCATTTGGATCACTTTCACATCTTTTAAACGTACCTTTATTTTTCAAAAATGACAAGTAATTATACTTTTTTTATGGAATAGGAGCGAAATTGTCCAATGAAACATTTGATTCTTTTTGATGGCATATGTAATTTATGTAACAGCAGTGTTCAATTTATTATTAAACATGATGAACAAGCTTTGTTTTCTTTCGCCTCTCTTCAATCAGATTTCGGAAAGCAGCAGCTCGCCTCTCACGGCTTACTTCCTGAGCAATTAGACAGCATTGTATATATCCATGGAAAACAAAGATATATAAAATCAACGGCTGCTTTAAAAATCGCCAAGCGCTTAGATGGACCCGTTAAATTTTTATATGCACTTATTATCATTCCTGCGCCTATTCGAGATATCGTATACAACTGGATCGCTCGCAACCGATATAAGTGGTTTGGCAAACAGCAGCACTGCATGCTCCCAACTTCTGATACAAAAAAGCGATTTGTCGATGACTAAAAAAGCTCGGCACATAGAGAAAAAACGATTCCAAAGAGGCATATTTTTATGTTAAGAAAGTCTATTCATAAAAAAATCCGAACTGATTCAACATTCTAATGAAAGAATGCTGAACTATAGTTCGGATTTTTTATCTAACATATGGTTGTATGAGCTTTTTTAGCTTCCACCCATTGCTTTTTTATTCGTTGCTTCAATTGCCTGCTTCATTGTTAAGAAAAAGTCTTGTTCTTTCATCACTTTTAATCCTTCGGCAGTAGCGCCGCCTGGAGTTGTTACTTGCTCTCTTAAAGACGCAGGATCTTTGGTTTCATGCAGCATTTGTACAGAGCCATACATCATTTGAATAACTAAATCTTTGGCTGTTTTTTCGTCCACACCGTAAGCAGTCGTTGCATCAATTAACGATTCTGCAAAATAATATAAAAACGCAGGTGCACTGCCAGTTACAGCCGTTAGCTCATGTACTTCTTTTTCTGAACACTCATGCGCTTCACCAATTCCTTTTAAAATCATTTGAAGCACTTCTTTATGCTCTTTTGTTGCAGAAGTTCCAAGTGTATACAGGGACATCGATTGCCCAATCATAGCAGCTGTATTTGGCATAATCCAAGCGACAGGCGTTTCCTGAGGAAGGTGGTTTTCTAAATAACTCGGACCAATTCCTGCAGCTAACGTTACAACAAATTGCTGATTTAAATGAGTCGAAAGTTCCTTGAGAACGGAAGGATGCGCCTCGGGAGGCATCGCTAAAATAATAACGTCCGAATTGTCAACTTCCTGGCGCCAATTTTGCGTCGTTTGTACGCCGTACGTTTTTTCAACTCGCTGTAACCGACCGATATCTCCGTTGTTTGACATCACCACTGCCTCAATACTATCAGCGCTGCTCGTAACCAAGCCAGCCGCTACGGCTTCAGCCATTCGTCCTGCTCCAATAAATAAAATTCGCTGTTTTTTCATCTGTTACTCCCAGTTATATGTCCAGAATTCTTCTCTTGTTAATAGACGTTCCATTTGCGGATAGTCAGATAAGCGATCGAAGTCAATTGCGTTCATCATTCCTTCTGTTTGAGAACGATGGGCTTTTAACGCTTCAATTTTTTTATCTTTCATCGCTGTTACATCAAAAATAACATCTGGTTCTCCAATATGTTCAATACGATCTTTTGAAAACGCATGACACCAAACAACCGGACGCTTTTCTTTTGGCATACGTTTTACCGCTTGGATCGTAGCTGCTCCCGTGGCATTGTGATCAGGGTGTACTGCAAAGCCAGGGTAATGCGTTAAAATGTGAGTCGGCTTTACATCGTTAATAATTTCTTCAATTTTATCTGCAAAAACATCAATATCAAGAAATTCTAGCGTTTTATCACGAAGCCCTAGCATACGCAAGTCTTGAATGTCTAAAACGTTTGCTAAATCTAAAAGTTCTTTTTTTCGAATTTGAGGTAGAGTTTCACGGTTAGCAAACAGCGGTCTACCCATGTTTCGTCCCATTTCACCTAGCGTAACACAAGCATATGTAACGGGCGTTCCTTTTTGTCTAGCTTGCGTGATCATTCCTGCTGCTCCATATGCTTCATCGTCAGGATGCGGAAATACAATTAATAATCTTTCTTCCATGTTCTATTCTCCTCTCTTTTCTGTTATGAAAACGGATGTTCACTTAATTGAAGGGCAACTGCTAAACGACCTTCAAAGTCATGCCCTGCTAAAAGAAGTCTGCCTTCTTCATCAATTTCCCAATCTGTTAATCCCTCTGCATAAATCCACCCTAAATCAATTTGAAGACCTACACGATAAGGACCTTCTCCAGTTATCTTTCCGTTTGAAATAGTGACTTTACCATTGCGAATAAAAGCCCCAACTGTCATTACTTTTTCATTTACGTGTGAAGCATATGCACCGTTTGTCGTTTCAAGGTGTACATATACGTCTTTATTTAAAAATGTTTGTATTTTTTTTTGAACTGTTTCTTTATGAATTGGTTGCACGCTTGTTACTCCTTTCTCATGTTCATAAATTGTATTGTACTAAAAATCAGGAGCGAATCCTAATGTTTAGTTCTAGACTTTGAATTTCTTTATTCCATCGTTCATAATCATACATAAATGTTAATTCTTCCCAATTCAACATACTGATTTCTTGAATGTCTATAATAATCTCAGCGAGTTCACGGCTAAGCATACCTAGTTCTTTTCCTTCTGCCAGCTTTTTTTTGTAACGATTAAAAGCTGGATCTAATTGTTCAATTTGTGCATAAATTTCATGGATAGAGCCATATTGTTGAATAAGAGGCAGTGCGGCTTTTTCTCCTACACCTGGAACGCCCGGAATATTATCAGATTTGTCACCAAGCAATGCTTTTACGTCCACCCATTGACGAGGATGAATATTATATTCTTCTTGAAAGTGCTTAAAGCCATAAACAAGATCGCCAACCTGCTTTTTAGCAATAATTTGCGAAATATGTTGATCTAGGAGCTGAAGCAAGTCTCGGTCGTTGCTATAGATGTACCCTGGACTTTGCTTTTCCTTACTCCACTTGCTTGCAAGTGCTCCAATTAAATCATCTGCTTCATAAGAAGACAATGACATTTGATAAATGCCTACTGTATCAAAAAATTGCTTTAACGTTTCGTACTGCTGAATCAGCGGATCAGGCAGCTCTGCTCTTGTTTGCTTATATAAAGCGTATGTATCTTTACGTTTTGTATCCTCGCGTTTAACATCCCAAGCGACGAAAATATGGCTTGGCTCATATTGGTGAATCAATGCATGCATTTTTTGAATCGTTACTCTCAGGGCATTCGTAAATTGGCCCTTACTGTTTCTTGTCAACGCTGCTTCATCTCTTCCATAAGAAGTAGCAAAATAACAGCGGCTTAATAAATTAAATCCATCAATTACTAATAGTGTTTCGTTCACATAGTCACGTCCTTTGAAAACTTTGCTCCTTTAGCTTTTAGAGCAAACATACTATAGCACTTGTTCTTTGCACGCGTCAATGAAGTGCACAAAGCTCAAAACCCGCCCATTTTTTTCTCTCAATGTAAATGTAGTATAAAGATGTTAAATTGTTGTTATGATTTATTCGTTTGACTTTTAGAACTTTTGACTATCCTATAAAATGAGGATGAAAGATCAATCCTACAAATGAAGGTGAAAAAAGTGAATAAAAACACGATGATTAAAACATTAAAAGTTATATCTGTTGTGTCGCTTCTCGCTTTGTTATTTATCATTGCTTATGATCGTTCCATGTCTACATCCATGATTATTTTGTTCAGTTCGCTCATTTTCTTTGTATTTGTACTTAGCGACTTTTTTTTCGATCGCAAGCCGTGGGGATTAAAAGGCCTTCAATTATATATATCACTGATGTTATTCATCATTGCCATTTTTGAAATGCATCAAGTTGTCAGTTCACTTTGCGTTATTTCCATTATGGCTCTACCAAAAGTTATTGACGAATTAGCTTAAGCGCGAATGATAAATGATAAAATCCATGATCACAATGATCATGGATTTTATTACGTTTTGAGTAATTTTTCAGAGATGCGAAGAGCTTCTTCTATGCCAAATTTACGCACTAAACTGATGGCTTCCTTTATTTCTCTCTTTTTCAAATCATGAGTCGGATTTAAATTTAACAACACTTGAATAACAACTAAATCCCGCATCGTAAACATCATATTCTTTTTCATATCTCGCTGAAATGTATACTGTTCTTTTAAGAGCCGGTCACTTATTGCTAACACTTTCGACTCCGGAAGATGTAGCTGCGCTCCTGCTTCTTGACAAGACCACAATTTTTTCACTCGATCTTCAGCATTCATATTTGCGACTCGTGCATATGTAATATCGCTGTTTTCTTGACGAATCTCTATCTCTTTTAACGTTGGCTTTAGCACCGTTTTTCGCTTAGAGACTTTTTTCTTGTTAACTCCTGTATCCCTGAGGACTCTGCCGTGAACAGTGTAAATGTCGTATTCATTTTCTCTTTTTACATCTTGTTTATTGTATTTTGGAAAATAACCATTCACAAGCATCGTTCTCAACATATCTAATTCTTTTTTTAATCCATGAACTTCAATATATCCAACCGCATGAATTTCTTTGTGGAATTTTTTTGTATTGCTAACACCTTTTCCTGCAACGTGAGCTCTTACTCTTTCTGATAGAGAGCCCGTCGTGGTTCCGATATACAAAAGCCGGCCGGGTTCATCAAAGAAAAAATAAATGCCGGGAGCGGAAGGCAATTGTCCCATTTCTGCTGTACTTAGCAGCTTTTGCAATACTTGCATGACTGCTAAATCAATTTTTGCTGTCATTATTTTTGATAACCTTTTAACATTTCTTCATATACTTTTAGATGCGTATGTACAGTTTGAAGAAGCGGTACGTGTATAGACGATTTTTCAGCTAACTTCAGCAAATATCCTTGAAGGTGGTCTCCTTCAATTTGAGAGCTTTTTTCCATGTCGCGCTGCATCGATGACTTCATGTCATACGTCATTTTGTCCATCGTATTCATATGCTGTTCAATGATTCCTTCGGCTAATGGTGCATCGTAGGCCATCATAATATTTTCCACTTCTTTAAAAAGTTCTTGCACAAATTGACGCCCGCCTTTTGCTGCTAAAACTGGTCCAACAGGTGCGCGCATAAGAGTAGTCATGCCTGACATAACCGTAATAAACAAATACTTATGCCACATATCCTGTTCAATATATGAACTTTTCACAAACGAAGCTTTTGTACTACTGAACGCTTGCTCAATCAGTTGTAATCGTTCTGTGTCCTTCTGCTTAAATTCACCAAATACAAGTCTGTGAGCAGGACTCGTCTGGACGACCTCTCCATCTTGGTTTAAAGTAGTTTCAATAAAGCACAGCCCTCCAATGACTTTCTCTTCCCCAAAAGCTTCCTGCAATGGAGCGACATGAGCCATACCGTTTAACAAAGGTATTACAACGGTCTGATTCCCTACAAAAGGACGGACATCTTCAATTGCTTGTGTAAGATGATAAGCCTTCGTTGTGAACAAAATAACATCATAAGGTCCTTTTACCTCAGATTTTGTAATAGCTTGTACAGGTGAAGTGAAGTCACCGTGTGCACTTTTAATCACAAGTCCGTTTTGTTCCAGCTCTTTTTTTCTGCGTTCTCTGACAAGGAAAGTAACATCTTCTCCTTTTTCCACAAGCCTGCCTCCAAAATAACCGCCAACGCCGCCTGCGCCTAAAACTAATATTCGCATAACTTTTGCTCCCCTTTTCTTTTTCTTTTATTGTAGCACAGCTAGTTTGAAATTTTATAATATTCTTATTTCATTGTATTTTGAGTTTTCTACAAAAGATAGCCATAGCGCTTTTAAAGTTGTTATAATGAATACAAAAAAGCATAAAAATTTACGTTTAGACATTTATCCCCTCTTGGATATACGATTTACCAACCCGTAATCGGAAAAATTCCGATTTAAATAATGTTATTTACATAGGAGAGACTGAAATGAAAACAGAAATCTACATTTTATCTGGATTTTTAGGCAGCGGAAAAACAACGTTGCTTAAACAGCTGCTTCAGCAAGAAAAAGATCGTAATCGCAATATTGCTGTTGTGATGAATGAGCTTGGCCAAGTTTCGATTGACTCAAATGAAGTAGAAGAAGACACGCCGTTAAAAGAATTGCTAAATGGCTGCGTGTGCTGTACGATTCAAGGTCAATTTGAAACGCAGCTTCATTCACTTTTACAGGAGAACACATTGGATGCTATCTATATAGAAACAACGGGAGTTGCCCATCCCATTGAAGTATTAGATGCTTGTATGTCTCCTCTTTTTGCGCATCAAGTTACGATTAAAAGTATTATCACCACACTGGATGCGACAAGATGGAAAGAACGTGGTTCCTTAAGCATTCAACTTCAAAAACTTCTTCAAGAACAAGTAAAACATGGGGATGTAATTTTATTAAATAAAACGGACATGCTGTCTGAGTCAGAAAAGTCTTCCCTGCTTTTTGAGATTCAATCCATTAACGCTAGTGCAAGGACATTATTAACGACATTTTCCCGCGTGAAGCTTGATGTGATTCAAAAAGCTCAGCTGTCTCAAAAACAGCCGCACCATAAGGCTCATGTTGAAGATCATCTTCATTTGAAAACATTTGTATATGAGTTTACAAAAAAAGTGGATCTTGAATTATTTGAAAATTGGCTTCGCCAAATGCCAGATACCATTTATCGCATTAAAGGCTACATGCGCTTCACTCATTCGAATGATACGTATTCGTTTCAATATTCATACGGCATGCCTCTATATATGAAAGAAATGATGAAGCTGCCCACCACTCTTGTCTTTATAGGTGAAAACCTCGATCACGCTAAGATGAAACAAGAATTATTTAATCTTGAACAGCAATCTCATTAAAAATCCCGCTCTAGGCGGGATTTTTTTATTACTTATAAACAGGCATTTTGTACTCTGCGCAAAATTTCATATGCACGATTTCCGGCTAACTCTGTCAATTCTTCAAATTTTTCATCTCTTTTCAAATCGAGTTCAATAATTTCTTTTGCCAGCTCAATAATCTCTTCTTTTTTCAATTGTTGCACAGCCATGTAAAACGCCCTTCCCTTTTAGAATTTATGTATATTCTCACATTTATTTTCTATTCATCATTTTGAAAGCAAGTGATTAACCACAAGGCTTTATCCTGTATGGTTAACCACTTGGGATCGAGTTAATCATTAGTTTATAGGACTCTTTTCCCTATTTCATTATTTATGTCACTTTTTCTCACATAGTAATTCAAAAATATAACATATATATGTTAGAATGTATTACATGTTATAATTTTTTGTATTTTTTTCCTTTATAATAACATACTACTACGTACTCAGGGGTGAGGGAGATTGTCTACGAATGAAGCGTCATATCGAGATAAAAAAGTCATGTCTATTGGGATTGTAAAAGAATTAACCGGTTTATCAGAAAGACAAATTCGCTACTATGAGAAAAGAAGCCTGCTCTTTCCGGACCGAACCAATACGGGTATCCGGAAATATTCGTTTTCAGACGTCGAACGATTAATGGATATTGCCGATCGTATAGAAGAAGGAGTTCAAACGAGTGAAATACGCACAGAACTGGCTAAAAAAGATGAAGCGAGAAAAATGAAAGAAGTAAAAAACCAAATGCTTCAAGGTCAGTTGAACGCTCATTTCAAGCGGAAGCTATAAAGTATACATACGGTGACTTTTCCGTCTCCGTTTTTATTTCTTTACAGCAGACAAAAAAGCGCATATCTAAAGATATCCGCTTTTTTGTCCGTTAAGCTGAACGCCCTTTAAAGAATTTCGGCTGATGAGAACTCATGAACTTAGTTTTAGATAAAATGAACATCACCGATCCGCCCCAAATGAACAAAAAGGCAATCATTTCCACACTAGAAAACGGTTCGTGATACACGAATACCCCTAATAAAAGCGTCATGGTAGGAGCAATGTACTGCAAAAAACCGACCATCGATAGCGGAATAAGCGGGGCTCCTTTAGCGAAATACAATAGTGGCATAGCTGTAGCAACACCGCCTCCAATTAAAAGAGCGCTCACATCAAGCGACTGAAGGGAAAAACTTGAAGATCCTTTCACTAAAAGAAAAATAAAATAAATAACTGCAATAGGTGCAACCATCATCGTTTCAATCGTTAATCCTACTTTTGCTTCTAACTGAATAGTCTTTTTTACAAGACCGTACAAACCAAAGCTAAACGCTAAGCTTAATGATACCCATGGGATATGTCCGTATGTAACTGTCATAACGATAACACCTATAGCAGCCAATCCAACAGAAGCACCTTGCCAAAAATTAAGCTTCTCTTTTAAAACGACTATGCCAAGCAAAATACTAACGAGCGGATTGATGTAGTAACCTAAACTTGTTTCAATAATATGATTATGGTTAACCGCCCAAATGTAAACGAACCAGTTGATGCTGATTAGCACTGAAGCCACAAATAAAATGACCGCTTGTTTCGTATTACGAAATAATAAACCAAGCGTCTTCTTTAAAGAACTCATTTGCTTTGTCACAAGCAAAAGTAAAAGCATAAAAACAAATGACCATATAACGCGGTGAGCAAGTATTTCATTCGCATTCACCTCGCCAAGAAGCTTCCAGTAAAGCGGAAAAAGCCCCCACATAACGTAAGCGCTGGCTGTATAAACAATACCTGCTCGTTTAGAATCTTGATTCATTTCTCAACCTCTTTTCTTTATCTCTCTGTCTCTTATCATTATAGATGCATTTACCTCTTTTTTATAGCTTTATTTTGCCTATCGAAATAGCTCAAAAAAAAAAAAAAAAAACGATCGCTTTTAGCTCGACCGTTTTTTATACATTATTTTTTAGGTTGTTTAAATACTTTGGCACTGCGAATATACTCTACGTCTTGTACGTTTTCTCGCGCGTTAGCGATTCGAGCCGCAGCAAAGAAATAATCGGATAAACGATTTAAATACTGAAGCACCGCCACATTAATTTTATGCTCACGCTGCACGCCAACAACAAGCCGTTCTGCGCGGCGTGTAATCGTCCGACAAATATGAAGCGTTGTCGCTGCAGGTGTGCCTCCAGGTAAAATAAAACGCTCAATGGCCGGCGCTTCTGACATATAGACATCAATGCGCTTTTCAAGTACTGCTATCATGTCATTCGTTACTTTGTACGGATGATCATCTTTTGCAAATGCTAAATCACTTCCACAGTCAAAAAGCTCATGCTGAATCGTAATTAGCTCTTCTTTTACATCTTTTAATGTTGCTTCATCCAGCTGATAAATCGCTTGACCTACAAAGCCATTTAGCTCATCAATCGTCCCGTATGCTTCCACTCGAATATCATCTTTATTTACTCTTCCTCCAATTAAGCTTGTCTGCCCTTTGTCCCCTGTTTTTGTGTAAATGTTCATTGTATTTCCTCCTTCAATCGATTAGCAATTCCGTACCAAATGTGATCTACTTTCTGGGCATGTGCCGCCAAATGCTGATACGCATACCCGCATTCATCTCTCCACTGCCGCTCTATTGGATCTAAAGGAACAATGCCTTTGCCGACTTCAGTTCCAATCACTATTAACTGTTCCCATACACCGCTGTCTCTCCACTTCTGTATGACCTTTTTAACAACAAGATGCGGAGCCTCCAGCTCGCTATGTATTAATTCCTTAACATAGTGCTCAAATCCTTCTAGCACAATGTAACTTTCTTCAAACTCAATGGCCGGTAAAACGGGGTCTTCATACAAACAATGCCATTTTATCGACTCACTGGCATACTGCTGCTTCACCCATTTTCTTTTGCCGGTAAATGCACCGCCGAATACGAAATGCATGCTCTTCTCTCCTTTGCCTGTTTGTATGTGCACGTTACTGAAAAACCTTCTCCATAAGAAAAAGAAACATCCCAAAGCGACGCTGTCTGTTTAAAATGGGACGCAAGTAAACGCAGTGGTCCGCCGTGTGAAACAATAGCAATGTGACGCAATTGCTGACTAGCCGCCAAATCGACCGCTTCTTCCCAAGCTTCCCAAACTCGGTTTGAAAACCCTGAGAAGCTTTCACCATTCGGAGGCGTATGTTCTGCCCAGTGATCGATCCAATTTCTATATGCCCGTATGTTTTTTAAATCTTCATACGTCTTCTCTTCCCAATCTCCAAAATGCAGCTCACGCCAACTTTCCCTTTTAATCACCTGAGATTTAGGAAAAACAATTGAACTTGTTTCTAGCGCTCTTTTTAAGTCACTGGAAATAACGAGCTCCGGCTCTAGAGAAAGCTCTTTTAATTCATTTTTCCCTTCTATACTTAAAGGCGGATCACTCCACCCTATATATTTTTTTTGTTGATTTTCAAGCGTCATGCCATGGCGAATACATGTGATAACCAAAGAATTATCCATAAAAACGTTTCTCCTCCTTCAATGGTTGCACCTATAACATCTCCTGTTACGCCACCAAACTGCGAACGATAAAACCGTATCCAGAGCCATAAAAAACCGGCAAAGAAAAAGATAATGAATTTATTGTCTATAAAAACAATGAAAATAGCAACTAAGAATAGGCTCATGACGATAAATGCATAAATAGACCATTTGGTGACTCCTTTTTGAAAATAAGCAGCAAGCCCCGTATCTTTAGCGGGCTTATCTCTCATAACTAAGAAAGCGGCTCCGATTCTTGGAAGTGTAAAGACGGTTATACATACCCAAACCGATAAAGAAGAAAGAGACGTTAATTCATAGATTGCACTAAAGCGCAGCAGAAGCAGAACAATAAGAGAAAGAATAGCAAAAGACCCAACGTGCGGATCGCTTAAAATCTGCAGTTTCTTTTCCTTTGACTGATGGGAAAAATACGCATCACTTACATCCATCCACCCGTCTACATGAAGACCACCCGTTAAAACAAGCGGCAAAAGCAAAACTAAAATACTGCTAACAATAGCAGTGATAGGTGAATAGTGAAGCAGCTGTAAAAAGCTATAAAACATTAAACCTAGTAATATGCCAATCCAAGGCAGGACAAAAAGTGAGCGTGCCGTTCTTTTTTCAGTCCATTGAACGGTTTTAGCCAGTGGTAAGATCGTAAAAAACTGAAGAGAGATTCGTAGTATGGCTATCCATTCTTTCATTTGCTTACACATTCCTTTCCTTTTTTAAAACGGGAAAGTCCCGCTTCTACACAAATAGCCACATCTGCTTTTTCTACAATATACTGATGTAATTTCCCTAACATATGCATATAGCTATATGTCGGCTCCTCTAACACGCCCGCTTCAAACAGTTCATTAGATACTAGCACGACCGTCTGAGACTGCGCAAACAGCTTATCGAGCGCTTCTATCATCTGACGAAAAACCTCTTGTTTACCTTCTTTTGTTTGCCACCTTTTTTCGGTTAAAAAAAGCTCATTGGCAAGCCAGTTTGTGACACAGTCCAAGAGTATAGTATCATCACTTCGAAGGTTTGGAAGAATTTGTTGTAAATCTACAGACTGCTCGATCGTTACCCAAGGCGTGTTCGCCGCTTGACGTTCTGCTTGATGAAGCTGGATACGTTTTTGCATTTCACTATCTGTTTGCCGGCTTGTGGCAATATAAACAGCGCGCTTTGTACAAAAAGTTTGAACCATGTTCTCCGCTGCATGTGATTTGCCGCTTCGAACCCCTCCGCTAATAAAGATGATCATATTTCATCGAGTCCTTGTTTGATTACGTTAAGTAAATAGTCATTTTCTTCTTTCGTTTTCACAGCCAAACGGATATAGCGTCCATTTAAAAATGGGAAGTTTTCAGTATGCCGAGCTACCACACCGCGGCTTGCTAAATAGATAAGCCAATCGCGCGTTTTAATAGAAGACGGAACGCTGCAAAGATAATAGTTTGTTTGAGACGGAGAAACCAAAAGCCCCCATTCTTCTAGTTGACTCAAGATCCGTTTTCGTTCTTGTTTAATATAATATACGGTTTTTTTCACAAAATCTTTTTCATCTACACATATCATCCCTACTTGCTGCGACAATCCATTTACACTCCAAGGAGGTTGTTTTTTAGACATCTTGCTAATGATTTTTTCATTTGCCAAAATATAGCCAAGGCGAAGCCCCGCAATATTAAACATCTTTGTCATCGAACGCACAACAATGAGATGTTCATAGTTTAGAATAAGAGAATCAAATGAAGGCTGATGTTCGACAAAATCAATAAATGCTTCATCAATTATTAAGTATGTACCATGATGAGCAGCAGCTTTTACTACTTTCATCCATTCCTCGTGACTATACATAACGCCCGTTGGATTATTTGGGTGACAAATCCATAGTACTTTTATATCCGGAAGAATACTCATAATCAACTCTATATCCCAGCTCCAGCCATTTTCTTCAGCTAAAGGAACGTATGTCACTTCACATCCATACGCTTTACTTGCCTGTTCGTATTCGACAAACGTCGGCTGTACAATCCCCGCTTTCTCTCCTGAAAATAAAGAAGCAATAAGGAAAAACGCTTCAGCGGCCCCATTTGTGGGCAGCACTTGGGCAGCGGAAACATGATGATGAGCTGCAAGTTTATTTTTTAGTTCTGTTACTTCAGGATCAGGGTAACTAAACGCAGCTTCCTTGAATTCGTTCCACTTTTCGTGAAGAACAAGGGGAGCCCCTAAAGGATTTGTGTTTACGCTAAAGTCTTTTAGATGCGACAAATTCTCGGCCCCTATTGCTTTTAAAAAGACATTGGGGTTAGCTCCATGTGTAGGTAATAGCACTAATAACTCCTCCTAACAAAAGATAGAATAACCACGTAGCATAGACCGTCCTTTTCATAATGAAAACAGCTTGTTCAATATGACCGGCTTGCAGGGGAATGAGTGGTTCGCCCATTTTTGCACGATTAGATTCTATGCCTTTATATGTATTAAGCCCGCCGAGTTGAATACCTAAAAGGGCAGCCACTGCACTTTCCCCGTATCCGCTATTTGGACTTGGATGCTTCTTAGCATCGCGCTTAATCAAACTCGTTACATGCCAAAGAGAATATTGGCTTTTTGCTACATTAACAGCGGTCATTACCACTGCAGTTAACCGACTTGGAATATAGTTTAATACGTCATCGGTTTTTGCACTAAAATAGCCGAACAGAAAGTAGCGGTCATTTTTATACCCAACCATTGAATCGCATGTGTTAATAGCTCGGTAAAAAAAGGCTAGGGCTCCTCCTCCTATAAATGCATAAAAAAGCGGAGCTGTAATACCATCACTTGTATTTTCAGCCACGGTCTCTACCGTCGCTCTGGCAATTTCTCCTTCTGATAAACGATCCGTATCTCGTCCCACAATCATGCTTACTTCATATCTAGCTTTCTCCATATCTCCTAGCTGAAGCGGCTTTTGCACCTTATAAGCAGCTTCGCTTAAGGAACGAGTGGATATAGTAGTCGCAATCATTACGCCCTCTACTAAAACACCTAGTATAAAATGAACTCCGTACAAAGCATGAAGGAATAAAAAAGGAATAACTCCTGCGAGCACCACCATACTTATCACAAGAAGCAATCCTTTGAATCGTTTTCCTGCGCCTTTATTTAATCTGGAATCCATCCAATAAATCCACTTGCCAAACCAGCGAACGGGATGCGGCCAATTTTCTGGGTCACCTATGATTCGGTCAATGAGTAGAGCAATCGTCATGGCTGTCAGGTGTGCAATCATCGCTTGTGCAATACTCATTTCTTCACCTCTTTTCCTTAAGTGCCTGCTCTAAGCTTATTTTTACCAGCTTGGCTACCGCTTGACCTAAAGCGGTCATAGAGCCTGCATATTCATATAATGGTCCTTGCTGAGACGCTGCAACTGAGATACTGTCCGTAGATGTTCCCGTAGCAATCGTCTTTGTAGCTGGATCTATGACACCCAGCTGTGACAGCGTTTTTGTTTTGGCTTCTGTAGCGGCAATAAAAAGCTGTAAAAACGCCGCATCCGTAAGCCTGCCTTCCACGAAAAAAAACATATTAATTGTACCGGGAGAGGAATAGAAAGGGACAGCTTCGTCAGCTGTAATATCCACTGCGTTTCCTACTCCAGCCGTTATCACGGAAGCTACTCTTACTCCGTAGCCTTCATAACAGTAAACCGCTCTTTCTTTTAACCAAACCGCTGTCATCAACCCTACGATTTGCTCATGGCGCACATTTTCTTTCATCAAATATTGCTCATACTCTAAAGAAGGAGTATCTGAATAATAGTCTTTATGAACAAATCGATTGTAAAAGGTGTCCGTTTCCATGATGCCTGTTCCTAAAACGCCTGAGCTGTATGTTTTATAAGAAGTCTCGGTTTTCATGATTAAAAGCTCAGGCCGTTCTTCAATTTTAAGATGTGAAAAGGGACCAATCCCCTTTTCAATTCGAACTGGAATATGGTCCCTCTTTTTATTTATTGTACACCTCAGGGTATACTGCTTTTGCTAAGTCCTCTAAGCCATCTACAATACGAGGTCCTAAGCGGTTGATTTTGTTTTGATCAACCTTTTCGATGTTCCCCTCTTTTACAGCAGTCATGCTGCTCCAAGCGGGACGCTTCATAATCTCATTTTTGTCTGCATCATACGTTGCGATAATAACGTCAGGGTTTAACTTAACAACTTGCTCTTCAGAAAACTTAACCCAACCCTTTTCACTAGCCGCTACGTTATCAGCACCGATCATAGTAAGCATTTCGTTCATGAACGTACCTTTTCCTGTTGTATAAATCTCAGGAGCTCCCGATACCTCTATCCATACTTTTTTACGATTTTCTTTTGAAATCGTTTTTGCTTTTTTCTCAATTGAAGCTACTTTTTCTTTCATGTCTTTAATTGTTTGATTAGCTTCTTTTGTTTTACCCGTTAATTTACCAATTTGCGTAATAGAATCATAAACCGTATCAAACGTTGTTGAATCTTTTACAACAAATACCGGAATACCCGCACTTTCAATTTGTTTAAATACTTCATCTGAAACGCCCATACTTGAAGCGTGTGCCAGCACTAAATCAGGATTTAAAGCAATAACTTTTTCTGCATTAACGTTCATATCTCCCACCTGCGCTTTTTTCTTTACGCTTTTAGGATAATCATCGTTGCTTGTGACACCGACTAATTCTTTTTCAAGGCCAAGGGCATATACAATCTCCGTATTACTTGGCATTAATGAAACAATTTTCTTAGGCTGTGTTTTCAACGTAATTTCTTTATCACGCGCGTCTTTTACCTTCACTGGAAACGCAGCTTGTGACGTTTGTTCTGTATCTTGCTTCGTTTTTTTATCACTGTTGCTTTGGCTGCCTGCACCGCATGCAGCAAGTACGATGACTAACAGCGCAATAATGGAATACGAAAGCCATTTTTTCATCTAAATACTCCCCCTATATATTGTTCATTGTGAATACGAAACCTCCACGTTAAAGAAAAAGCAAATGATCATGCAAAAAGCAGCGCTATCCCGTTTTTTCCGCTTTGACTATGTATACTGCTCGGCAGCAGCTTCAAAATAAAAAAGCTTTACTTTCAATTGAAAGCAAAGCAGGTAACGTCAAGATAAGCAGGAAAAGAATCCGTTCACTATACTTGATATGTATGTTCATTACCCTGCTTCACCCTTCCTCGAAGGTTTCACAGCTAACAATAAGGCAGGTCTCCTGACTTACGCACAAAGCGCTTACAGTGGCGGGACCGCGCTGGTTTTTCACCAGACTTCCCTTTTCACTCAATCTTTAAATTGAGACCTTATTGCTTTACGATTATTCACTTGTCCTAGTATACCCCACTCATCGAAAAATGGAAATAGCCATTCTCACAAAAAAAGCTGCGAGAATGCTCTCGCAGCTTAGGGAATTAAAGAGTTGCTAAAAATTCACGGACCGCTTCAGGCGTTTTAGCATTTGCACTGTGCAGGTGCGCAATTTTTTCACCGTTTTTATATACAAGAAGAGAAGGAATACCCATTACATTGTTTTCAGCAGAAAGTTCTTCAAACTCATCCTTGTCAATTTTAAACCATGCTTTATCTGTATTTTCGTCAACGATTTCATCAATAAACATATCCAAACGTTTGCAATCAGGACACCACGTTGTCGTAAAAATCCCAACGCTTAGTGTTTCATTCTTAATTTGTTCGCGAAATTGTTTTTCTTCCGTAAATTGTTTCATTGTGTTACCTCCAGCGTCTATTCGTTCCTTCCTACAATTCTATAGTAAGAAGTCTGACTTCATTATAAACGATTTTTTTATCGTTGTGCTAATGTTTCAGCTTATTTAGACCATAACGGTTTTAGACGTAAAAAAATGCTAGCTTAAAAAAGCTAACATTTCGAAATTGTAGAATGTTGTGTCTATTATCAGCTGAACCACTTAGGCGGCATGTTTCGGTTCCAATAAATTTTCCCTAAATCATAATGCTTTTGAAAATTATCTGCGGCCGCATGATAGTGAAAATTAAACCAGTATCCATCTTTTGGAGGATTTTCACGCCGTACATGAAACCGTATTAAGTCCTGACCGGTTTCCCGGTCATATACATGGAAAATCTTTTCACCGTAGCCAGCAGCAGGGTGCTCGCTTATCTCGAGATTCTGAATTGACTGTTCACGTTCAGTGCCAATGTCGGTCAGCACTTCTTCAATTTTAGGTAACACTGCTTGACGAAATTCATCTTCAATGACAGGACCAATTTTTGTTCCGAATTTTTCCACTGACTGTTTTTCAGCTGATTCCATTGCATACGTAACAAATGATGAAACGTCTTCATATTTTGGTTCTTCATATGGCAAATGAATATCTTCTATAACAGCTGTGACAGGAGTTGTTTCTCTTACATACCCTGCTTTATGTTGCTTGTCCGCTTTTGCATCATCAACGTATAAATATTCTGGTGGAGTGACAAGCCCAAATGTAAATACTGTAATAAATACAATTAGCATTCTTTTTATCCATCTAGGCATTCGTATCTTTCCTTTCTCATCTTTTCCCATATGGTCTTTTCATATTGTAAAATTCATTATCATAACTCACTAGGTATTGTAACATACTTATTAATTTTTTACCTATATTTGCTTATTCATTTATGCTGTCTACGGGCATTTGACGACTTTTCAGTTACCACCTTCCTTCTTCTGTTTGAGGTTGTCACACCGAGCGGAAACCTATACAAGATATTCCTTTTTTGCTGGATGCTTAAACACAAAAGTATTTTTATGTTCAAAAATATATCATACTTTTATGAACTTTAGATGAAATTCATAAAAAAACTTCCAAAACTTTTTAATTCCTAAAAGGTTTTGGAAGTCTTTTCAATGAGCGTAATTAATTTTACTTTTTTGGTTATTTTTGTATATCAATTGTCCCGTAATGAAATTTTGATGTTTTTCGTTTTTGCACAGTAAATCCATGCTCTTTAAAACGACTGCTTTTCCAATGATCTTTTAGCACGACCTTTTGTTTGGCTACTCTTTTTGCTTCTTGTATAGCCATTGGCGTCAGCGTGGTATACAGTGCTATTGCTTTAATACCGTTAATTCCATTCGATTCCTCAATTTGTTCTTGAAACATAGGATCAAAGTAGACAACATCAAAAGAATTATCTTCACAACACGCCAAAAACGATTCAAAATTTTGATGAACCACGTTTATACGCTTCATTGCATCATTCAACTCTTGTACGTCACTTTCCCAATTTAAAAGTCCTTGTTTGACTAAATAAGCTACATAGCGGTTGCCTTCTAGTCCGACAACTTTCCCGCTTTTCCCTACCGCTGCGCTCGCCATCATACTATCCGATGCAAGACCAAGTGTACAGTCAAGCACGCTCATTCCGTTTTCCAAACTAGCGGCTTCAATAAACGGATCACGTTCTCCGCGCAGCCATCTCTTCACTCTAAACATAGCGGAATTTGGATGAAAAAAAATAGGTTCTTCTTCATTTTGGACGTGCAATTCTACTCTATTTTTACCGACAACCAGCACGTCTGCCGCTTCAAGATTTTGAAGATCTGCGACAGATTTCTTCTCTCTTGTTACAAAAGGTATACTTAAATCAGCGGCTACTTGTTTGGCTTTTATAATCATCTGTTCATTTGTTCGACCAGCAGTCGTAACAATCACTTTCATAACTCCCCCTACACTGTTTGGCTATTTACATAAAGAAAAAGGATGCCGATAGACATCCTTTTTCTTATAAAGTATATGCGATTTTTCTTTAAAAATCTATATACTAGATGTGACAAAAGCAGGACATTTTATGAACAGTGCTGCTTAAAGCCATTTAAAATGTTTTCAAAAATAACTTCTAACGGCTGACCTTCAATTTCATGTCGAGGAATAAAATGAACAACTTCTTTTCCTTTTAAAAGTGCCATAGACGGTGATGAAGGCTCAATGTCCCCAAAATATTCACGCATTTTAGCTGTTGCTTCCTTATCTTGACCGGCAAAAACAGTTACCACTTGATCTGGTTTTTGCTCAGACTGTAAGTACGCTTGCGTTGCTGCAGGACGTGCTAAACCAGCAGCGCATCCACAAACTGAATTAACGACAACAAAAGTCGTTCCTTCTACGTTTTCCATAAAATCAACTACGGCTTCCTCTGTTGTTAATTCTTCATAACCAGCTTGAGTTAATTCTTGACGCATTGGTTTAACTAACTGACGCATATATTCTTCATATGCCATTGACATATTAACATTCCTCCTAACAATCATTCACGCTAAAAGCATACTATAAAAACCAGGAAAAATCTAGCTACTCACTCTTCAAATCCTTATCGCTGTCACGTTCTCCTTTTTCATTTGACAAAAAAAGATTAAAACCGGGTCATATCATCTAATTTTTTTCCATAAAAATGTCGATTTTTACTATTAATATTCCATTTTTTGTACTATAGTAGTAAATAGTAGTTTAGTAGAAAGGATTTTCAAATTGAACCAGCGATTTAAACCGAACAAACGATTTAAGCCAAACAAACGATTTTATGCATTTTTGTCTTTAGTGTTAGTGATCGTCGCTTCTTTATTTTTTATTACAGAAGCCAAAGGAAGTGAATCCGCTGCATCTCAGCAAGTCTTAGCATCTACTTCATTGCCGCTGAAAGAAGCTGCATCTTCAGCACAACCTGAGAAGCTGCTTAATACACTTCACCATAATATGTATGTAGGAAATACCGTGAACGATCAAAATCAAGCTCTTACACAGCCTGTTTACCTTACGTTTGACGATGGCCCAACGCCTGATACCCTTCACATTTTAGATGCTTTGCGTCAATACAACGTAAAAGCAACTTTCTTTATGTTAAAGTATCAAATTGACGCTCACCCTGAAATTGCTAAAAAAGTAGCACAGGAAGGACATGCCATCGGCTGTCACGGCGTCTCTCATGATATTCATGTCATGTATAGTGAAGACGGCGCCGCGTTAAAAGAAATGCAGGAGTGTCAAGCGACAGTTAAGAAAGTAACCGGTGTTGACAGTAAGTTAATCCGCGTTCCTTACGGCAGCGTTCCTTATTTAAAAGAGCCGCACCGTACAGAGTTGCTAAGCCACTTTAAATTATGGGACTGGAATGTAGACAGTGAAGACTGGGCACTTCGTTCTGCACCTAGAATTATTCAGGGCCTTGAACCTCATATTCAAGGGGTTAACTCCAACGGAAGAACACCCGTCATTTTATTTCATGACAAATCCTTTACGGCACAGTCTCTGCCGACTATTTTGACTTACTTAAAACAGTCCGGTTATCAGCCTATTAAAATTGATAACACGATGCAGCCTATGCAGTTTCCAACTCCCGCTGCAAAACAGTCATAAAAAAAGATCATTCACGTGAATGATCTTTTTTTATGCTTTTCTGCTTTCCGTCATTTGTTTCCAAACAGAACCTTTTGCTTCTTCTCCGCCTTCGATACGTTCAATCGCTAGCTTGATTTGTAAATCTACCTCAAATTCTTTGTCATTCTCTGCTGCTTTTAATGCAGGAAGAGCCGTCTCATCCCCTACCTCGTATAAATACATCGCTGCACGCCAGCGCACAAGCTTGTTTTTATCACCAAGGGCTTCACACATTGCCGGAATACCTTCTTCAAAACCTAAATCCGACATGCAGTCTCCAGCAGTACGGCGCACAGTGACTGATTTATCTTTTAATGCTTTGTATAAATAAGGCAGTACCGCTTTTGATTCAATCATTCCTAAGTAGACCGTAGCTAAGCGGCGAATAGATGCTTTTTCATCATCAAGCGCTTTATTTAAAACGTCTAAATCAGCTTCTGTTGGATCCATTTGTTCTAAATGGGCATAGCGCACTGACCAATCGTTGTCTTCTAGCATCTCTTCTGTAACCTTATAGGTTTTACGCGGCTGTACCGTTTTTCCGCCTTCTTTTTCTTCTTGTGCATTGGCTACAAGGCGAGTTAATCTTTCTTGCGGATATGCTGCTGCTAATTCTTCCACTACTTCGTCTCCGATAGCCGCTAACTCTCCGTAACGAACGCCTTGTTCTTTCCATTTCCGTTCTAACACTACATTATCTGAAAAGCTTTGAAGCTCTGCTACCGCTTTTGCGAATCGTTCAGGCAGACCAAATCGCTTTTCTTCATTTCCATCCGTTAGCTTAACTTGCATTGGTACGTTTTTGAACATTTGAACGGACACATTGACCTCACCAAAATGCTCATTCATTTTGTGCTGTTCGCTGTTACTCTGCAAATCTTCACCAAACGCTGCACGAACTTGCGGCAAAATTTGCTTCCAGTCATATTTAGCATTTCGCTCTACTGCTAAGAAGTCCGCTACGTGATAGACTCCTTTTACCCCTTCTACTTTCAAGATATCTTGAACAACTTCAGGCGCTGCTTCAGCATTTTTTTCCGTATAGTTATTGCTTTTTCCGCCTGATAGCACTTCGTCTAAATTAATTTTCATTGTATTCGGACTTGGCGTTGGCTCAATTGATTTAATGTTCATATCGTATCGTACTCCTCTCATTAAAATTGTAGCATGTGGCTTATACTCAGTCTAACGACTTGTTTACGCGTTTTCAATTTCTTCAATCAGCTCTGAAAGCTCTGCCCAGCGATCAAGCAGTGCATTTAATTCTTCATTTGCTTTTTCTTGTTCTAACGATAGGTTATGCGCTTTTGTATAATCGCTGCCCACCTGTTCAATTTCACTTGTTAAGCGTTCAATTTCTTCTTCTTTTGCTGCAATATGATCTTCGATTTCTTCCCATTCTTTTTGTTCTTTATACGTTAAGCGACGCTTTTTCGTTTTCTCCGGCTGTTTTGGCTTTTCTTCTTTCACTTTAGCCTGCTGAGCCATTGCCTGCTTCTTTTTCACCGCTTCTTCTAATTGATCTGTATAAGCGCCAAAATAAGTCGAAATGTTTCCTTCTCCTTCAAAGACAAGTAAGTAATCTGCTACTTTATCTAAGAAATAGCGATCATGCGATACCGTGATAACAACACCTGGAAATTCTTCGAGGTAGTCTTCAAGCACCGTTAGCGTTTGAGTATCCAAATCATTAGTCGGCTCATCTAGCAGTAAAACATTTGGCGATGTCATCAACAATTTCAATAAATATAAACGACGGCGCTCTCCTCCGGACAACTTTTGAATCGGTGTTCCGTGCGTATGTGAAGGAAATAGAAATCTCTCAAGCATTTGCGATGCAGAGATCATTTTCCCATCCGTCGTATGCACAACTTCTGCCGATTCTTTAATATAATCAAGCATGCGTTGATTCAAGTCCATATCATCGCTTTCTTGAGTATAGTAAGCAATTTTAACCGTTTGTCCTCTGTCAATTTCACCGCTGTCCGGCTCAATGCGTCCTGCAATCATATTCAATAGGGTAGACTTTCCGCTTCCGTTCTTACCGACAATTCCAATTCGGTCTTGTTTTTTCACGATGTGCGTAAAGTCTGAAAGAATGATTTTATTTTCATACGTCTTAGACACATCTTTTAATTCAAACACTTTTTTCCCAAGGCGGCTGCCTGCTAAACTTAAATCCAATGATTCTTTTTCAGAAGAATCGAGTTTTCCTTCTAATTCATCAAATCGCTGAATACGCGCTTTTTGTTTAGTCGTACGCGCTTTTGCTCCTCGGCGAATCCAAGCCAATTCATTGCGAAATAAGTTGCTTAATTTTGCTTGAGTTGCTTTTTCCTGCTCTTCTCGAATCGCTTTTCCTTCTAGAAAAGCAGCATAGTTTCCTTTATAGCTATATAAATTTCCACCGTCTAATTCAAAAATTCGGTTTGTAACAGCATCCAAGAAATAGCGATCATGAGTAACAAGCAATACGGCTCCTTGATATTTGGATAAATATTCTTCGAGCCATTTAACGGTCTCATAATCCAAGTGGTTAGTCGGCTCATCTAAAATTAATAAATCAGGTGTTTGAATTAGGCTTTGGGCAATTGACACGCGCTTTTTCTGTCCACCTGAAAGCTCGCCGATTTTTGCACTCATATTTGAAATTCCCAGCTTCGTTAAGATCGACTGTGCGTTAGAATTGGCTTCCCACGCGTTCATCGCATCCATTTTCTGCTGTAAATCATACAGTGTCTGCTGGTTCTTCTCGTTTGCAGAATCTTGCTCTAACGCATACAGAGCCAGCTCATAGTTTTTTAATAAATTAAGAAGGGGCGTATCTCCGCTGAAAACTTGCTCTAAAACCGTTAAGTCTTCATCAAAATCCGGATGCTGAGGTAAATATGTCACGCTGTAGTCTTTAGCATGAACAATATCCCCTTCATCTCCCAGCTCTAGACCTGCGATAATTTTAAGAAGCGTCGATTTTCCTGTTCCGTTTACACCAATTAAGCCGATTCGCTCATTTTCCGTAATTGTAAACGTTAGCTGATGAAACAGCTCTTTTTCTCCATATGTTTTTGTTAAGTTTTCAACAGTCAGCATTTTCATAATGATAATTCCACTCTTTCTTAAATTGAACTAAAAATTCTTTCATATATGTATGTCGCTCTTGCGCTAGAGACCGTGCTGTTTGAGTATTCATTAACGCAGTCAGCTTTAACAACTTTTCATAAAAATGAGCAATAGCCGTTGATTTTCCGTGTCTGTATTCTTCCTCTGTCATCTCACTTCGTACAGCAATGTTTTTATCATACAGGGCCGTGCCTTTAGCACCTGCATACATAAACGTACGTGCGATACCAATTGCACCGATCGCATCTAAACGATCTGCATCTTGAACAATTTGACCTTCAAGCGTAGCCATAGCCGGACGGTTTCCGCCTTTAAATGACATCGTTTGTAAAATGTGAACGATATGCTTGCAGTTCTCTTCTTCTACGCGCTGACTCTTCAGCCACTCCCGCACTTCTTCGTACGCCTTTTCAACATCTTCCACTAGCTTATCATCTACAACGTCGTGTAAAAGCGCGGCTAGTTCAATCACTTCCCGATTGCCGCCTTCTTTTTTATATAAAAGCACTGCATTTCGACGCACGCGATCGATATGCTGCCAGTCATGTCCCGTCGTGTCATGTGCAAGCTTTGCTTGAACCCACTTTTCCGTCTTTTCTATTTTGTTCATTTGCTCACCTCAATTATATCCACCATTATTTTAGCACAAAGTAAGGCGCTCGTCTCACTGACAGCTGAGCACCCTTTGAAAACCCTGGCTGAAAAATAAAAAACAGATGGAGACCCACCTGCTTTTACAGCAATTCTTTTATATCTTTTTGAATATCTTTTGGTGCAGTTTGAGGTGCGTATCGCTTCACGACTTCACCTTGACGATTCACTAAAAACTTTGTGAAATTCCACTTTATCGCTTTAGAACCTAGCAGGCCAGGTGCTTGTTCCGTTAAGTATGCAAATAACGGATGTGCATGCTCACCTTTTACATCTACTTTTGCAAACATTGGAAACGAAACGCCGTAGTTTAACTCGCAAAATTGTTCAATATCATTTGAACTTCCTGGCTCTTGACCACCAAATTGATTGCAAGGAAAACCTAGAACCGTTAGACCGTTTTCTTTTTCTTCTTCATACAGCGCCTGTAAATCTTTATATTGAGGGGTGAAGCCGCATTTGCTAGCTGTATTCACAATCAACAGTACGTCACCTTGATAGTTAGATAGTGATACGTCTTCGTCTTTAATTGTTTTTGCAGAGTATTCATACACGCTCATTAAAACGCCTCCTTTTCCCTATTGTAATTCACTTTATTTCTGAAGTACAACTGAAACGCTCTTATGATTTGTCGTAAAGAACCTTTAGCTGATCAGTCGTTTGCAGCATATAATCAATCATTTCGATTAAATCTCCTACTTGATCTTCGTAAATGAATCGGTTAAAGGTTACCGCAATATTGTTTTCATATTCGTTTCCTCCAACTTCATGAGTAATACGCTGCTTAACCACTCTTGTTGTTCCCCAGATCCTTTCACACATTTCCTGTATGTTTCTAAACTCAGCTTCTTCAAACGGTTTTTGTTTTTTCAGCTGAAAATGAATATAAACTGTACAACCTGGTTTTTCTACACGGGAAGGCGTTAATTCCGCATGAATATTATCTAAGTCGGTTGATAAAGTTAGCGACGCGGTACAGCAAAAATGCTGTTGAAAAGAAATGCGGTACGTTCGAGTAAACTGAGCTAAGTCTACAAAATCTTCGCGATTTGTAACAGATACTTGCCCAGATAAGTCAAGATCATAGATCTCTCCTTCTACAACCACTTTTAAATTATCAAATACAATTGGATCAAACATTTCAACTACTTCCTTTTTTTATAAAATACGAACAGTCAGCTCTTCTTCTTTCTTGCCAAATTAATTCATAACATACCTGTTATTTTGTTTTATCTCATAAGAAAAGCGATGCCAAGGCATCGCTTTTCTCTTAAAAAATACCTAGTGCATGTCCATTCTCGTCAATATCCATATTGAGCGCAGCAGGTTTTTTTGGAAGTCCAGGCATTGTCATAATTGAACCTGTTAGCGCCACGAGAAAACCAGCGCCGAGCGAAGGACGGAATTCCCTCACTGTAATCTTAAAATCAGTTGGTCGTCCCAGCTTCGTCTGATCATCACTTAACGAATACTGCGTTTTGGCCATACAGATCGGCAGGTGATCCCATCCGTTTGCTTCAAATTGCTGTATTTGCTTTAACGCTTTTGGAGCAAAATCTACGCCTTGTGCTCCGTATACGGTTTTAGCAATAGCTTCTACTTTTTCTGGAATCGAAGCTGACACATCGTAAAGAGGAGAAAACTGACTTTCCGTCTCGTTCATGACTTCAAGAATTTTTTCAGCAAGCATGACGCCGCCTTCTCCACCTTTTTCCCATACTTCTGTTAAAGCAACTGGAACATTCTTTGAAGCGCACCAATTCATAAGCGCTTCTACTTCACCTTTTGAATCTGTTACAAAACGGTTCACGGCTACCACATAAGGAACGCCGAATGCCTGAATCGTTTCAATATGTTTTTCAAGATTTTCAATTCCCGCTTCTAAAGCCTCAATGTTTTCTTCATTTAAACGCTCTTTAGGAACACCCCCATGCATTTTCAGAGCGCGAATTGTGGCAACGATTACTACCGTTTCTGGTTTAATATCTGCCATACGAGCTTTAATATTCAGGAATTTTTCTGCGCCTAAATCTGCCCCAAATCCCGCTTCTGTTACTACATAGTCGCCTAGTTTTGCAGCCATTTTTGTTGCAATGACGCTATTGCAACCGTGGGCAATATTAGCAAAAGGACCTCCGTGAATGAGGGCTGGAGTATGTTCCAACGTCTGTACAAGGTTTGGTTTAATCGCATCTTTTAAAAGAAGGGTAAGCGCTCCTTGTGCACCTAAGTCTGCAACCGTTACAGGCTCATTGTCTATGTTATAAGCTACCACAATAGACGCTAAGCGACGCTTTAAGTCTTGTAAATCTGACGCTAAGCAGAAAATAGCCATAATTTCTGATGCAACGGTAATATCAAATCCATCTTCTCGAGGAACACCTTGCATCGGACCACCTAATCCAACGACAACCTGACGCAGCGCGCGGTCGTTTAAATCCACCACTCGTTTCCACGTAATTTTACGTGTATCAATACGCAGTTCATTACCTTGATGTATATGGTTATCTAAAATGGCTGCCAGCGCGTTGTTAGCTGTTGTGATGGCATGCAGGTCTCCAGTAAAGTGCAAGTTAATATCCTCCATTGGTAGCACTTGAGCATAGCCACCTCCAGCGGCACCTCCTTTAATTCCCATTACCGGACCAAGAGAAGGTTCACGCATGGCGACAATCGCTTTTTTACCTAATCTATGTAATGCCTGAGCTAAGCCAACCGTCACTGTCGACTTCCCTTCTCCTGCTGGAGTTGGATTAATAGCTGTAACTAAAATCACTTTTCCATCTTGTTTTGTGTGTAAACGTTCCATAACGGACAAAGAAAGCTTGGCTTTATAATGTCCGTACGGCTCTAGCTCGTCCTCTAAAATATCGAGCTGCTCGGCAATCTCTTTAATCGGTTTAATCGTTGCCTCTTGTGCAATTTGCAAATCACTTTTTATTTGCTTCTTAGTTGTCATATAAAAACCCCTTTTCTGCTGAGAATTCTTTTTAAACACTTCATCAAAAAAGGATAAAATCCGTTTTCTGGGGGAGATATGAAGTTTAATAAATACAGGAACGACTGCTCTATAAATTTTACTGAGTTTCAGTCATGCTAAAAAAGCATAGCAACGCTCCAATTTAACCTTATTGTACCATTTCATTTTAGCCATTACGCATATTAATGCTCTTTTTTTTCAAAATTCAATTGCTTAATATTCTGTATATTCCTATAATAGTATATTGTACATAAATGTTGAACCTCATCTTCACGTGAGAAAGAACATTTATACGCGTCATTACTTCGAAATCGAATAGGAGGAATTTTATTGCCTATTAATATTCCACGTGATCTTCCGGCAAAAGAAATTTTAGAAAAAGAGAGAATTTTCATCATGGACGACGTGCGCGCTGTTAACCAAGAAATTCGCCCGCTTAATATTGTTATCCTAAACTTAATGCCGGAAAAAGAAAAAGCTGAAACGCAATTGTTACGTTTACTCGGGAACTCACCGCTGCAAGTGCATATTACACTTCTTTACACGGCAAGCCATAAAGCAAAAACAACGAGTAAAAATCACCTAGATCAGTTTTATAAAACGTTTGAACAAATTAAAGAACGAAAATATGACGGAATGATTATTACAGGAGCACCTGTGGAACATATACCATTTGAAGAAGTAAACTACTGGAAAGAACTTCAAGAAATTATGGATTGGTGTAAAACAAATGTGACTTCTACCCTTCATATCTGTTGGGGAGCTCAAGCCGGACTTTATCATCACTTTGGCATTGACAAGCGACCTCTTTCTGATAAATGCACGGGTGTATTTACACATGTTGTATCGAGTGAAGAGCCCATTAAGCTGCTGCGAGGATTTGATGATGTCTTTTATTCTCCTCATTCCCGTCACACTGATGTAGACATGAATGAAGTAAAAAATCATCCTGACCTTGAGCTTCTTTCGTACTCTGAAGAAGCTGGTGTTTATATGGCGATGTCTAAAGACGAAAAGTTTGTTTTCGTGACAGGCCACCCAGAGTACGACGTTCAAACACTGCAAGAAGAATTTCTTCGAGATACAGAAAAAGGACTAGAACCAAAGCTTCCGGAACACTATTTCCCAAACAATGATCCTGACAAAAACCCTTTAAAAACATGGCGTTCTCATGCCAACCTGCTGTTTATGAATTGGTTAAACTATTATGTTTACCAAGAGACTCCATATCTGTGGGAATGAAAGAACCGATCTATCCCAGTGTTCAATTAAATTACGCATGCTCTTTTTCATGTTGAAACTGCAGCGGCCTAGAAATAAAATAGAAAACCTGCCGCTCGTTTAGAGCGCAGGTTTTCTATTTTATTTCCTAATTAAAGCTTTTTTTCAGAAATCCAGCTTCGACAACAATGATTTGAGAATCCAAAGTTTTTACTCTCTTCCTCATCCTTCTTCATCCTCGTCTAGCTTTGTTTCATCCATTTCCTTCTTTTGTTCTTCTATCATTGTGTCCAGCCATTCAGGCGGCTTTTCACCTTGGTTTTCATTGTATACTTCTGAAGCATCTTTTTCCTCTAAAGAGGATAAGATGTCATGTATATCATTTTGATTGCCCAAAATATTGCCAAATCCCTGACTCACTTTTTTATGACTTCTAAAATTTGTCGGAAAGTTATTACCAAAGTTTACAGCTGAAGCATCTTCGATTGTACCAATATGAATGTCACCTATGCTAAAGATTGATTCTAGAGCCTGATTAGACTCCCTCATTTTTTCTGTATGGATTAGTTTGTAAGGGACACTTCTTTCATTAATTTTAACTGATATTTCAGAAGGACCCTTTTCTTTATTTTTGGCTTTATTATTCTGACTACCCGATTTCTGATTAACATCAGAGTCATTTGTTGTTTTTTTACCTTTCTTTCTCGGCGCTTGATATTGATTCGTTTGCGCAGGAAAAGTATTACCAATATTCAAAGTTCCACTAAGTTCCTTTACATCAATATGTTCTAAATAATAAGACAGTTCGTCCAAGTTCAGTGTTTCAACGTTCTTTATATCTAAATGAAAAGATTGGACCTTTTCTTTTGAAAGTTCATTTACGTGTTTTTCTAAGCTTGCGAGCCTTTTTTCAATGTTTTTGAGTATATTCAACACCTTTTCATCCATAGAGTTTGACCCCTCATTTGTTTTAACACTTTTAGCCCATTTACAACATATAGTAGTGTATTAGATAACTTTAATTAATGTCTCATATGTATCGGGAGGAATTATGAAAATAGATCTCCGTTCTCCGCAAATCATTTTTGATGACCTCACCGTAAATACGGTTAAAAACAACGCAGGAGTATTTATAGGAAAAAATATGCAAAAAAATTGGGAAACTACAATCAGCAGCAGCAATTCAGGTTTTGGCACAATTTCGGGAGATGATAATCAACTATCCTACAATACACATCTTGTTCTTGGTGAAGATGATGTAAATGACTCTTTTAAGCAGGCCGCAAAAGAAGCTTAACTCTACGATTTTACTCATCATTTTTTTTAGGGGTTTTCGCCACGGTGGTATTATTTAAAATTTTATTAGAATGACCAACTATTTTTCCAAAACCGTCAGAAATTTGACTTTTATGACTCCATTTATATTGAATATTAACGCCATAAAATAGGCCTGAACTGTTTTGAATTTTATTTACTTTGATGGAATGATAATGAATATTGGCCATAAAAACACCTCACAGACAGCAATTTATTTCAGTTAATACCATATAAAACTCAAATACATGATCTTATGTTTAAATTCTTACCTGCTTCGTCTCTTTAATCATTTAAGCTTTTACGCCTTTTCTATGATATTTACTCCATTTACTATAAAAGTATTCCTCTCATTACTCTTGAGTGTTATTCCTCTAAAATAAGCTAGCAAAAAAACCATCTGTATAAAAGATGGTTTAAGCCTGTTACTCATATATCCTCCCCACTCTGCCAAAATAACCGATTGATAGAATGCCTAATTACTTTTACTTCTTTAACTTTGTGTAACAGGAGCATTGTTGAAATCTATGTGTTCAGAAAAATTGGAATCAACGACGTCATTATCGTTAATAACATTTACCATTTGAGAGGCAAAGTTATTATAGCCAATTATTTCACCAAACCCCGTATTACTTTTCCAATTCACTTCCCAATCTGATTGAGTATTTTCTCCTGTGAAAATACCAGAGTTATTAGAAATATACGTAACATTAAGATTAGTAAATTTTATAATCAACTTTTCTCAACTTCTTTCATCTTCTTTTTCCTAGAACTGAGAAACTGGCTGAGGATTAATATTTTCAGGCTGAGTAATTGGCGTATCACAAACATCCTGATCATTAATGATATTCGTGCTGCCCAATATAGCTGAATTTATAGCAAAACCGTTTCCTAAGTTAAATTTACCTTGGGAATTCCAATCTGGCTGGCTATTTTGACCTGAAGCAATTACTGAATTGGACACCATACTTACCACGTTTATTTGGTTGAAAATGACGGAAACAGGCATTAGTCCATTCCTCCGCTTTCTAAAATTTTAATGTAGTATATGCGTCCGTTTAAAGTATGGTTCAATTGATTTTCTGCAATTAACATGTTCGTTAAATCTATCGCCACTAAATTCATATATGTTCTTCTCGTAAACCCTTTGTACTCCCCTACCTAGTAAGTTTAAAACGGGAGTTTTTTAATCGCCCTGAATAAGGTGAAGCATTCAGGCATCACTTCTTCTTTGTAAGCGGCCATGTCTTGTAGTTCGTATTTAGAACATAGTTTTATCGAATAAAGAAAAGAGATTGAGACATCACGAGATCAATCCAATCCCAGAAGAAACGAACGGGATAAAAAATCGAGTATGAATCGCCTATGACACTGCTGTTGATTTCGGTGCAATACCTTACTTTTTATAGGATGATGTTGAGCTTCCTCGCCGTTTGCGCTCCTGCGGCGAGTTCTTATCTATTTAGCTTTTCTAGACCTTGTCCTTCAACCAATCGCTAGAATCAGCTACATACATAAGGTCTACGTTCAGCCTATCCATGAAAAAAACCGAACGATTCACCGTTCGGATTTTTCTTCAACTAATATACGTTTGTCTCAGCCTCTTTAAAGTTCTTTAATATATTCAATGACCGAATCTGGAAATTCGTTTCGAATTCCGCAATTCCCACAATAAAATCCGCTATATTCGTCTGTCGCAACGTACTGTCTTAAAAGAAACAATGTTAACCTGTTTGGGAGACCGCATTCTGTGCAAAACGCCAGGTATTTGCTGCGCTGTCTGTTTGCTGACATACGTTTCATCCTTTCGATTAACTATAGAAAGCGTTTTCTTATTTATATGGAGCTTTCTTATTAGTTTATGACAGCAATTACGGTCTACCTCCAATTATTGTCGCGACGAGAAGGGCGGAATAACCGCAGAATTAAATTAATTATAAGCACAATAGCTAAAATGTTAATTAATAACCCAAAAATCCCGCCCAGTGCACCCATATGACCAAGCAAACCGCCAAATAACATCCCTGCCAGACCGCCGTACAGCAGTCCACGAGCGAATCCTCCTCGTTTTGAACGGGTAACACCTCGATTTACAGTTCCATTTCTGCGATTTGAAAAATTAGATCTCGGCTCATTTTGTCTAACGCTTGGCTGTCTATTAAACGACCGCTTCCCCGAACGATACGACCTTGCACTTACGTTATAGTCGTCGTGATAGGAAATATATTCAGCTAAGGGAGATAAACTTAGCGAAAAAATCAATGCTACGGCAATCATTATTTTTTTCATCTGCTTTTTCCTTTCTTCACCTAATAGTAACTGTTTATTATAGTGCGCTGTTTCATGCATATCATACGTTTTGACACAAAAGGGCATTTCAGCTTCATACAAAATTTTTAATCGGGTATCATAACGTTATACTTTGCCCTAGAAAGGAGCGTGCATGTACATGATACGAAGAATTAGTATACTGCTGTTCACACTGTGCTTCTTATTTAATGGAGCCCTTCCTGCACTATGTAAAGCGGAACAAGTAAAAAATGTAGCTGTGCGTGACCGTTTGCTTTATCAAGGTAATAACCATCTAAAGCAAACCGCCCTAACATTTGATGATGGACCGGATCCGCGCTTTACTCCACATGTATTGGATCAATTGAAAAAGCATGGTATTAAAGCAACCTTTTTTCTTATTGGGGCAAAAGCTCATGAACATCCTGAGCTGGTGAAGAGAATGGTAGCTGAAGGTCATGCTGTTGGGATTCATACCTATTGGCACCCCAACTTACTAAAAGAATCGACTGAAAAGTTTCACTGGGAAATTGCCAAAACTCAGGCTATTATTAAAAACATTACCGGGTTTGAAACACAGCTGTTTCGTCCTCCCTATGGAAATTTAACGCAAGAAATGATCAGCGAGCTGCCAAATGAAAATGTCTATGCGATTAACTGGTCTTCTGATTCATTAGACTGGAAGCAAATCCCAGAAGCAGAAATAACCAAGAATGTATTTAAGAACATGCACGCTGGAACAATTGTTTTGATGCACGACGGCGGCCATTGGACCATGGATCTTTCCAACACCCCAAAGTCGCTGGACACCATCATTCCTAGACTTAAACAAGAAGGATATCATTTTGTGACCGTCCCAGAACTTTTGCACATCCCTTATCCAAAAAATTAAGCTCCAACGAGTTTCTGATTTAGAAACTCGTTGGAGCTTTACAATTTTCTTTAATAGAAAGTAAATATGCCTCCCCCTACAAAAAGAGCGTGTCAAAAGATCTAATACAAATCCATCTTAAAACTCAAAAATATGCCTTATTCCTTCAAAACGTTATCATACTAAAGATACAAAAAGAGGCATTCTTTTTTTGTTCCATCACTCTACAATAGAGGGAATTTACGGATAACCTCTAAAATAGGTTTTAAGTTGCATAATTAGGAGTAAATATTACTATAACTACTCTCATATTTTTAGACAAGCTGCATATGTATAAAATGAGAGAGTCGAACGCATTCCACATATCCCTAAATTTCTTCTTCTCACAAAAAAATTGACGAACTTTTTTTGTCAACAGGTGCGTATAGATATGATAGAATTCCTATATAATGACCTGGATTCATTTCTAAACAAGGAGTTTTGACTATGATTAATGAACAAGAGACGTTGTTATTTATTAAAGAACTTGGCCGCTTGTTGAAAGACTATCAAAACTGTTCAAACGCCTCTGTAAAAAGTGAAATATATAAAGATATCGTGTTGTTGAGCAATGTTATCCAGTTAGATCACGTGAACGTTTCTTACGCTTAGAAAATCCTTTTTATTTCTTTATAAATTTCAGTTTTTCTACCATAACTACAGAAAAGGAAGAAAGGAGACGATTTCCATCCATCTCTTTTCTTCCTTTTCTCGTTCTCATATTTTTATGGTTATTTAGAACATAGTTTTATTAAAATTCCCATAGAGTTTTTCGAGTGTCTTCGGTCCAACTATTCCATCTACCTGCAAATAAAGTGCTTGTTGAAAAGCTTTTACCGCTTTGAGAGTGGAAGACCCGAATATACCGTCTGCTCCTCCAAAAAGAGAATAGCCTAAGTGAATAAGCATACGTTGAATTAACTGTACTTGATTTCCTCGATCTCCGTATTCAATTAGCACTCTTGAAACCTTTTCCGTCTGTTTCTCAGGTTTTTTTCCACTTCGAAGCTCCGACAAAGATAAACCGAATGTATATTGAAAATGAGGATAATCTTTTAAGCTTTTCCAATCTCCTCCCCATTCCAACCCGATCCTTTTTCCTACCTCTCCCGCTTTGTTCCATCTTCGATCAATGGTCCAGTCAACTTCTCCGTTGTTATCAAGCAGCGCAATATCAATAGCTAGTCCATAATTATGATAAGAATAGCCGCCTTTGGCATTAGTCACGATACTTCCTGGTGTTGTTCGGCCTTGTGAATATAGTTTGTGCTGCTGCTCTATCGATCTAAATCCTTCAGTGATCACAATAAATATACTTTCTTTATATGCTTGCCTAATGAGTTCGTACGCTTTTTCTTGCACTATTTCATGTACATTCTGCAGCTTATTTTCTGCTTTTTTTAACAGCTTGTCTAATGATAAATCGCTCATACTCCCCACTCCTTAACTAGATGGCTTCTCCTTATATATACGTATAAGACGAACTCTAAGGGAGGCATCCAGTATCAGTTTATGCGGAAAGTAGTTAAGTGGTGCAACAGTGACGCCTGCTGTGTAGAGCTGCTGTTATTTCAGTACCCAGTGGCTGATAGCCTTCGCTACTCCGTTATTGACATTTGTATCTGTCACCCAGTCCGCTGCTTCTTTTACAGCTTCCTGAGCATTTCCCATGGCGATTCCACAACCTGCCGCTTCAATCATAGCCATATCATTTAAGCTGTCTCCCATTGCAATGACTTCATCCATTGAAATGCCCAAACGTTCACATACAGTCATGATCCCTTTTGCTTTGTTAATACCAAGTGCATTAATTTCTAGATTCGTTAAACTAGAATTGCTGATTTCAAAATCTGAAATGCCTGCTATTTGTTTCAGCACTTCTTCTCGTAAAGCATCATCTGGAATATCGTAGCCAAACTTCAGCCATTCCTGTGAAGCAATATCTTCTGGAAATTCATCTCTCCATACTTTATCCGTCGTCACAGCCCAGAAGTTAAGCTTATGCTCTTGCGTTAGATTCCACATTTTCTCAATGTGTGAAGCATCAATTAACTTTCGTTCTACAAGCTGTCCAGATTCATCCCAAATTTCACTTCCGTTTACTGTAATAAGGTAAGAAGACAGCTGAAGAGACTGCGCGTATTCACGGCATGTTAAAAGAGATCGCCCCGTGCTTAATACCACATGAACACCTTGTTCTTGAGCTTTAGCAATGGCCGCACGATTTTCTTCAGAAATTTCTTGCTGATCGTTCAGCAGGGTTCCATCCATATCTAGTGCAATCAGTTTAAATTCTTTCTTTTCATTTGTTTGCATCTTTCTCTCTCCTTCTCATCAATAGTAAGTATGACCTTACGGTGAGCATTTGGCTTATACTATGTAACTCTTACTATAACTGTAGCACAAGAGCATTTCACTCTGCATCAGATAAGCGCTAAAATGGTCAATTATTCTATGGGGAATAATTGAAGGAAAGCAGCATACCTTTGCCGTAATTTATATTTAAAGCTTTTCATTTTTATTTATTTCAACTAGAATTTTGGTAAAAGGATGTGAATGTTATGAACACTATTATTTCACCGGCTGACTTACATACTGCATTACAGCAACCCCAACACTCCATTGTGTTGCTTGACTGCCGATTTACCCTTGGAAAGCCTGAGGCAGGAGCAGATGCTTATCAAAATGAGCACCTCCCGGATGCTCATTATTTGGATTTAGAAAAAGATTTGTCCTCTGTGGCTACTTCTCACGGAGGCAGACACCCGCTGCCCGATGTTCAAAAGCTCGCTCAGAAGCTCGGCAACTTAGGAATTAATGCTGATTCCAGAGTCGTCGTTTATGATGAACAAAACGGAATGATGGCTTCAAGAGCATGGTGGCTACTGCGATATATAGGAATTGAATACGTACAAATTTTAAATGGAGGTTTTACTAACTGGAAACAATCGGGATATGAAACAACTAAGAGCGTTCCAGCATCTTCTCCTCAAACTTTTGTACCTTTCGTTCAACAAGATTGGGGAGTTGCAGGAGTTGAATACGTAAAAGAGAATCTTCATAATCCTAATGTTGTTCTTGTCGACTCTCGTGAAAAAAAGAGATATCTCGGCTTAGAAGAACCCATTGATTTTGTAGCAGGACATATTCCAGGCGCCATTCATTCTTTTTGGCAAGATGTGTTAACTTCAGAAGGTTTATGGAAAACAGATAAAGAGTGGAAGGAGATGTTTTCAGCTATTGATTCTCACGCTGAAATCATTGTATACTGCGGATCGGGTGTATCTGCTTGCCCTAACGTTTTGGCTTTAAAATCAGCCGGTTTTCCAAATGTAAAATTATATGCCGGCAGCTGGAGCGATTGGATTAGCTATCGTGACAATCCAATCGAGAAAAACAGATAGATAAAGAAGGCTCAGTCTCACCAAAAGTATAGGGACTGAACCTTCTTTTTTTGTATTTTTCTTATTAGCCTCATGTTATTTACTAAGCCTTAACATAAAATCATGAAGCCGCTCTAAGGTAAGCAAGTTTTGATTACACGCTTCGCTATCTTGACAAATATAATTTCCTCGTTGGGTAAATGTTCCTTGAACAGTTCCTTTGATTTCAGCAGTGAACATACCGACTTCTTCGTAGCTGTGACAAAGCGTGCATATTCCCTTCTGGTTGATAGGTTTAAACGTTCCTTGAATACCTTTTAGCTTCTGAGTATAGAGATCCTGCGCTACGATAAACTTTTTGTTTGAGCCTTTATCGACCCAGCTAACATATGAAATGCTCCCTAGATCAATGGTATCAACTGAAGGAATCTTTAACTTTTTCACTTTCGGAAACAATTTTTTCACGCCAGCTTCTGTAAACGATTTAAATGGAATCACGTAAGGCTTTATCGTTTCTAAAAACACCTCTGCTTGTTCTTTATTTTTAACTTCAGCAACCGGTAGCAATAAATCTTCCTGTTCCTCAGTAAGAACTTCAAACGCGTTTAATACTTTTTCTTTTGCAAGAGCTTTTAAAGCCTGCAGCACATCGGAATTGTTCACTGTTCCATACCCATTGATAAGAATTTGCGTTTGGCTTTTGATAAAGTTATATTGATCATTTCTTATAAACGCTTCCACGTTCTTCACTCCTTTTTCAGGTAATCAGCTACTTTTTACTTTACCGTATGGATTCCTTTTACGAAATGTAAAAAATAAATCAGAAATAAACTATACCTAAAAAAGCGCGGGCATTCAGTCGCCCGCGCTTGATTTTTACCGTTGCTTTTTATATACAATTTTTTTGATGGTTTCGGTTGATAAGAAGTATTCACGGGCTAGCTCCTCGATTGAAGCTCCTTTTTTGAACAACGTCTTAATCTGTTCGTTTCGCTCGTCAATCAACTTTCTTCCACCAGAGCAAGTGCCCCATTTCTTCCTTGCCTTCTGCGGCTTCGGAATATAAATGGTTTCTCCTTGAATATATTTTTGAATTTCACTAATCAGCTCTTCAGGTAAAATATTTGTTGCTTTTACATACGTCATTTCTGCCAGCTCCTTATGTGATTTTGCTTATACAATAAGGGGCAAAGCCGTATATATTAGAAATGAGATATGCTCGGTTAGGCGATGTCTATTACTAAACCGTCCACCCCATGCAAAGTATCGCCTCTCTAATATCAGGCTTTGCATGAGACGCTGCAGTATCCGGTAAATATCTTTTATTCACCATTTATTACACCTCCGCTTTACATCGAATGTAAACCAAGCTTGTAGAAAATTACAATTATTGGCTCAGATTTTATTATAAGCTATCTGCAATCTTGCAGACAATACCTTCTTACTTATAAAGATGACACCGTAAATAAAACGAACTTGCAGTGAGCTCGTTGTTCTCCCTGCAAGTTCGTTTTATTTTTGTTATGAACGCTTCTGCTTTTTGTTAGCTGAACTGCTTTGAACACCTTGTTCAGAAGTGGTCGTCCCTTGTCCTTCTACATTTGGTGAACCTAGCTCTGATTTTGAGCGGTCTTTTTTAATTTTACTCATGTCACTCACCTCCAGTTTGTAGTGTACCCTTTGTACAGCTACATATAAGGAGACGCGTGCTGTTTTTATTGTTTCTTGAGCATAAATAGCCATAGAAACGTTAAGGCTTGCTTTAATTCATTTGGGAGCTGTCCAATCAGCTTATCAGTAACATTTCGCTTATATACACCTTCGCCATCGATTACTTCCCATCCATTTTCTTTTGCAAGCTGTTCAAACTCCCACGGCATCATCGTATTGCAAATAACGTCTTCCCCATATAGTCTTTGATAACTGTTGGTACGAGGCTGAGCAGTTGGCCCAAGAATACCTACGCATGCATATCCTCCTGGTTTTACAACTCGGTACAATTCCTTCAAAGCTAACCGCGGGTGCTCAGTCCATTCTAACGCATTGATTACCATAACCCCTTCTACTGATTCAGAAGACAGCGGGAGCTTCATAATATCAGCTTGAGCGAACGACAAATTTTCACTTTTATGCAGCTGCGATGCTTTTTGAATCATTTCTTCCGATAAATCAAGACCGATTGCTTTGTATCCAGAAGCAGCTAGAAGAGACGTTCCAAACCCATCACCGCAGCCCACGTCTGCCACCATACCACCTGATTTAAGATGTTTTTGAATAAATGGAATCACTGTTTTCCGACTTCCATTTTTCCACATCTCTTCACTTCGGCTATTCCAAAATGAGACTTTTTGGTTCCACTCGTCTTGAGCTTGATCATGCCAATTAAATGTTGTCATTTTTTATCCCCTTTGCACTCTTTTCTTTACCTTATCACTTTTTATAATGAATAAAAACGACTATTTCAGCAACCATATAGATGTAAAGGAAGGTGTTTATTTGTATGAAAGAACGTTTCGTTGCAGTGCGTAAAAATGCAGACGGTGACCTCTTAGAATTCCAAACGGCTTCAGGAGACGTTTTAACCTATGAAGAAGCGTTAAAAAAAGTAGAAGCTGGGGACGTTGAGCATGTGAGTACCTTTGTAGGGAAAGACGGCGGTACGTATATTCGCAGCATTCCTGACCATGACAAAACAAATAATCTCGATGCATTGCCATCGTTTTAAAGGAGAATGGATATGACAAAAAAGAATAACAAAGGAAGCGCTAATCAAAGTAATCCAAAAACACAGCACCACCTTGTTGAAATGGGTGAAGAAATTTCAAGCGGGGATAATTCAAAAGGAAACAAACGCAACAAAGATCAGTCAAGTAAAACACAATAAGAAAAAGCCGTGCTTTTTAGCACGGCTTTTTTTATTAATGTTGGCTTGGAAGACCTAATGTTGAAAAATCTCCTGTTGCTACGCTTGTTCCAACTGAAGCAACACCTGCTACTAATGTAAACGCTAATGCCATACCGACTAATACTTTTTTCATAATTATTTCCTCCTCTTTCTTTGATTTGACTCTAGTGTATCACAGGATAAAAGTAGATGAATTCCTTTCTATCAGCATTTATCACCTTAAAACCATGGATTTCCTCCATTTTGATAGAAATTTCTCAAAAATTATAATGATAGGAATATTTTAAACAAATAGAGCTTCAAGTTCTTTTTCTACTAGCTTGACGAATCGCTCGTTTCGCTGCAAGGTGAAAATGGTCATAGACTTTTCCATATATTCTTTACCTTGTTCAATTTTACCTAATTTGATTAAGCTCTCTCCTGCTTGGTAATGAAGTTCTCCAAATAAATACATTGATTCATTACTAATGCACAAATCGATTCCTCGGTTGCTATATATCAATGATTCATCATAGTTACTCATATCTCCAAGCGTTTTGGCAAGTGCATTTAAAATTCTAATTTTTATATTTTCGTCTTTTGTTTGGGGCAGCTCATTTAAGCTTTTGAGTGCTGTTTGATATGTATCTAGAGCCTGTTCATACTCTTTCTCTTCATAAAGAATAATCCCAATGCTATTTAAAATTTCAATTTCTCTTTCTTTATAAAACGTTGCTGATTGCTTAGTAAGCTCGATCGCTTGGTACATTTTAGACAGCGCATCTTCTTTGTTGTGATGAATGTAATACACGCAAATACCTTCGTGCCACATTAAAAACTGCTTGTTCAGCGGATTTTGAAACAGGGGACTTTCTTTTTCTTTTACAATGATATTATGAATAGCATCATAATCTCTCTGACGAATATATTGACGAATTAACGATTGAACCGCATCTACGTAATCAAGTCGAGGTGATTCTACACTATCAAAAAAGTAGTTAACATCTACGCCAAGGCGCTTAGAAATTTTATAGAGGGTAATGCTTGATGGATATTCTTCACCGTTTTCAATTTTGCTGATTTGCGCTTGTGTACAAATGTCTCTTGATAATTCTTGTTGTGTCAACCCTGCCATTTTGCGAAGGTCTCTCATAACACTCCCAATTCTATACTCTCTCATCTCTTTTCTCACCCTTACTTTCACATAATATATTCTCTCTATAAACATATAGTGCTTTTATTTAGATAGTCAACTGTAAACACGCTAAAAATTTATGCAATGTTTCGAAATTGACCATTCCCTATAATAGCAAATTAATCTATAAGAGTAAAATAGTGTATTATTTTTCCTCTCTAAAAAATCCGAACGATAAATCGTTCGGATTTTCCTTCAACTAACATATTTTTGTTCCAGCCTCATTTACATTTTTCATTTATAAACAGGATATCCAACAAATTTAAAGTCTTTACCAATTGAAATAACAGAAAGACGCTCCACGTCCACTGCATCCCACATCTTTTCTACGCCTTTTCCTTCTAGAAAAGTAGGAGCTTCTTTTCCTCCTGAAAGCTTTGGAGCCATATACAGCACCAATTTATCAATTAAACGATTTTCTAGAAATGCGGCATTCACTTCGCCGCCTCCTTCAATTAAAAGAGACGACACAAATTTCTCACCTAGTATAGAAAGCATATCTTCAAGATTTACTTTGTCCTCACCGCTTGTGACAAATACTTCGACGCCTTGTTTCTCAAGCTGTTCTTTTTTTTCTTTTGAATAGCCCTGACTTGTAAATACCCATGTTGGGGCTAAAGAATCCGTTGCTAGCTTGGAATCAAGGGGCATACGCAACTTCGAATCCATCACAATACGAATCGGGCTTCGGCCGCCTTCGATGCGAGTTGTCAGCTCGGGGTTGTCCTTAATGACCGTGTTCACCCCTACTAAGATACCCGCCGTTTCATGACGAAGCTGATGTACATCCAAACGAGCTGCCTCAGACGTAATCCACTTGCTGTGAGAAAAAGCAGTAGCTATTTTACCGTCTAACGTAATCGCTGACTTTAACGAAACAAACGGCTTCTTCGTTACAATATACTTATTGAAGACTTCGTTCATTTGACGTGACTCTTCTTCACATACACCTGTTATGACCTCAATGCCTGCTTTTTCTAAAATTTCAACTCCATTACCTGCTACTAAAGGGTTGGGGTCTAAAGTTGCTATGACCACTTTTTTTACACCGGCTTCAACCAGCGCTTCAGCACAAGGACCTGTACGTCCGTGGTGCGAACAAGGCTCTAGCGTTACATAAGCAGTCGCTCCTTGTGCTTGTTCGCCAGCCATTCGCAGCGCATGAATTTCAGCGTGAGGCTCTCCCGCTTTTAAATGCGTACCGATTCCAACGATTCGATTATCGTTTACAATGACAGATCCTACAAGCGGATTTGGATCTGTTTGTCCTTTTGTTGCTTTTGCGTTTTGTAAAGCTATATTCATATAAAATTCGTGATTGATCAAAGAAGAACCTCCTCTTTTAAGTGTCCTGAACGTTTAACTTTGGTGTCTAGATACTTTTCATTAAACTGAGATACATCTCCCCAAAGTGGAACGCGCCCTGATAAAAGTGCGCCGTTTTTCTCAAGTGCGATTAGCTTTTTCGGATTATTCGTAATCAGCGTAACAGGTTTTTGACGCAGTACTTTTAACACACTGATGGCCTCGCTATAACTGCGAGTATCATCTTCAAATCCTAACCCTTCATTCGCCTCTACCGTATCAAATCCGTTTTCTTGAAGAACGTATGCCATTGCTTTGCTGAATAGGCCAATGCCGCGTCCTTCATGATTTGCTAAATAAAATAGCGCTCCGCTTCCATTTTCGACAATCATTTTCATCGATTGTTTTAATTGAAAACCACAGTCGCAGCGTTTGCTTCCGAATATGTCTCCCGTATGGCAGATACTGTGCATACGAATGAGTGCCTCATGCGATTCTTGAAAATCTCCGTACACAAGAACACTCGATTGCTGCATGTCAGCTAAATTAGCTCCTTGCATTTTTTCAATAAGCTCTTCCGTACTTAAAGATCCTTCTTTTACATTATCAGAACGCAACCATGAATACCAACTAAATACTTGTGTCTCTCCATCTAGATTCACCGGAAGCGTGATAGGTCCTACTATATAAATAAAATGATCATCATTTTTTACTACATTAATTTTATCTTTTAAAATTGAAACAACTTTTTCGTTAATCACAGTCATTTCCTCCTCTTATGTGTCTTTCACTTATCTACTCTTTTCACATTGTGCTCAATCTCTCACATGAACAAATATTTTTTCTAGCACTTCACTACATTTATCTTTTTTAATTGATGTATTAGCTTACTAAAAGTAAGTAACTTTACTTGCTTAAAGTATTATATGACGATACATTTATCTTGTAAAGCTTTTATGTTCTCTTTGTTACTTTTAGTAATTAACTTCTTTAATTATATAAATTATATAATTAAAACATAAAAACGTAAAGTAATTTATGTTCTTTAAGTAATTAAATTACACAACACTAGATAAAATGCTGACTTTGTTTTATAATATAGGAAGAGAATGGAGGTAATAACATGGACGGTTTAGCACTCTGCCCGCGTTTTGAAAAGGCTGTTACTATACTAACGAAACGTTGGACGAGTTTGATCATTTTTCAGCTGCTTTCCGGCTCACAGCGGTTTTCTCAAATGCAAGAAGCACTTCCAGTAAGCGGAAGGCTCTTATCCGAGCGCTTAAAAGAATTAGAGCATGAAGGAATCGTCATTCGTACGGTTATTCCGGAAACTCCTGTTCGAATCGAGTATTCGCTATCCGACAAAGGATTAGCACTGGCGCCGGTAATTCAGGAAATTCAGACATGGTCCAGTGAGTGGATTACAAAAGAAGAAGTGGAATAAAAGAAATCTCTAAAGAAATCAGGAAGGCTTCAATATCGATGTGCTCACAGCCGTTTTCTTTAGAGCTCCATAAATAAAAAAGGCATGCTCCCCTTGAGCACGCCTTTTTTTATTTATATTATTTTCCTAATGATTCATTTTGAGAAAGAATACGCTGTTTCTGGCTTTTTCGGCCGTGCAATACAAGGTATACTGCTATAGCTAAAAGAGCAACAATGGAACAGAATACATACATTCCTTTATATCCGGCTGCTGTAGATAAAATACCTAATAAAAAGGACCCTAACCCCATTCCAGAGTCAAAAAACACAAAAAACGTAGCCGTGGCGACACCTCGGCGATGAGGAGAAGCTTTTTTTACAGCAATGGATTGAAAACTTGATGTAATCGTTCCAAATCCTAATCCAATCAATGCTCCAGCTAATAAAAACACCCAGCTTGTTGTCGCTTGGCTAAGCAAAAAGATACCGATAGCTAGAGATAAAATGGACGGATATACCACGCTGTTTTCTCCGTATTGATCAAACCATTTTCCAGTAAAAGGTCTAGAAGCTAATAAGCACACCGCGTATACAACAAAGAAAAAGCTTGAAGCTTGCGTAAAGCCCATTTCTTTTGCATACATAGACACAAACGAAATAACACTTGCATATGAAAAAGCTACCACAAGGCCAGCAACAGAAATAGGCAGCGAACGGTATTCAAAAAACGCCGCAAGACCTTTAGCTGGCTGTATTTTATTTGTTGCAGAAGAAGCTGGCTCCACCTCAGGTACACGAAGTACTAAACTGCATAATGCTGCTAAAACAGAAGATACAATCGCAACGGTAAAGACCGCTGTATGACCCAAAGTATTTGTTAACGTTAAGCCTACAAACGGACCCACTACCATCGCTAAATTCATGAACGTCGCATAGTATCCCATCCCTTCTCCTTTTCTCTGTTCAGGGATTACATTTGCAACAATTGCTCCTGTAGCAGTTGTGCTCATTCCAAAACCAATACCATGAAGCACACGCAGCAGCAGCAGCGCTGATAATGAGTGGATATTCATATATAAAATAGAACCAATTAAAAAGATGAAGACACCTATTAATAGGACTTTCTTTTGTCCTAATGTTGTCATCCACTTACCGGCTAGCGGTCTGAACACAATGCCGGAGACTAAAAAAATTGTCACAATTAACCCTAAGCTTTGCTTACTTGCATGAAGTTCATCCGTTGCAAACAGCGGCAATGTGACAGTTAACATATAAAAAATGACAAAAACAAAAAAGCTAGTCAGTGAGACCGCTAAAAAATCTTTTGTCCATAATTTCGATTTCTGCATGATTTTCCTCCTTTTATCTTTTCATTCGTACCTATTTATTAAAACAAACTAAAGCATAGTCCATAAATAATATGTATACGAATTATCTCAACTCAAACTATTATAGGGTTCATATATGTAAGTGTCAACATGTATTTATCGATTTCATTTTTCTATAGAAACAAATCGATAAATGAAACCTACATTCACCATCACAATGAAAAAATCCGAACGATTAATCGTTCGGATTTCCCTTCAACTACATTACTTTTATCCCAGCCTCTTTTAGAAGCGTCACTTTTTTAAATGAGAAATAATTTGATCCGTTACTTCACCAGTAGTTGCGCTGCCTCCAACATCTGGTGTAATGATACCCGATTCCGTCACTTGCTCAATAACCTCTAACAAATGACTGCCTAATTCTTGTTCACCGAAATGATCCAACATCATTTTAGCCGTCCAAATCTGTCCGATTGGATTTGCAATTCCTTTTCCGACAATATCAGGAGCAGACCCGTGCACCGGTTCAAACATCGAAGGATATTTTCCGTTCACATTAATATTTGCAGCAGGAGCAACGCCAATACTCCCCATAATAGCAGCTCCGATATCTGTTAAAATATCTCCAAATAAATTGCTTGCCACAATGACATCAAAACGACTTGGATTTGTTACGAAGAAAGCCGCCAGCGCATCGATGTGCTGGGAATCTGTTTCAATATGAGGATAACTCTTTGCAACATCTTGAAACACTTCGTCCCAAAACGGCATGGAATGAACAATTCCGTTTGACTTCGTGGCGCTTGTAACTTTGGCTTTTCTTTTAGAAGCTAATTCAAAAGCATAGCGCATCGCTCGTTCTGTTCCTTTTCGAGAAAAAACCGCATTTTGAATCGAAATTTGATCTTCTCCTTGATATATCCGGCCTCCTACTTCACTGTATTCCCCTTCACTATTTTCACGAACAACAATTAAATCAAAGTCTTTTGGGTTCGTTAGTGGAGATGCGATGCCTTTTAGCCTCTTGGCCGGACGAATATTAATTACCTGCTGAAATTCTCGACGAATCTTAATAAGCAGACCCCATAACGACACGTGGTCTGGCACAAGATTTAAATTTCCTACGGCTCCTAAAAAAATTCCGTCAAAGTCTTGAAGCTGCTGTAGCCCATCTTCCGGCATCATTTGTCCGTACTTCAAATAATAATCACAGCTCCAAGGAAATTCTGTAAATTCAAATTTTAATCCCCCGTGAAGCTCTGCAATCGTATGAAGAACTCTAACTGCCTCTGGAACAACTTCTTTCCCTACTCCATCTCCTGGTATATTCGCTATTTTTAACGTTTTCATCAAAAGTCCCCCTGCGTCTTTTTATATAGATCTATACACAATACTTCATGCATTATACTCTTTTGATTATACGCAGGGAAAATAATCATCTCAAGAAAATTCAGAATATACAAACCGTGAAAAAGACATCCCTCAAAGAGATGTCTTTTTCAAATCGGCAAAAACACTCCAGGTGCTTCCCCATGTTCATCGTCATCGAGCCACCATTTAAAGCCTTCCTGTGCAACTAATTTTTGTGCTTCTTCAGGGCCTTGTGAACCAGATGGATATTCATAAAGCGGCAGCATATCAGCTTCAAATGCATCTAATACTGGCTGTACCCACTGCCAAGATAGCTCTACTTCTTTCCAATGGGCAAAAAATGTGGAGTCGCCGATTAATGCGTCGTAAATAATTCGTTCATATGCCTCCGGCACACTTTCTTCTTCTCTTGAAAACGTAATACGAACCGGCTCAATCACACCATTTTTTAATGGATTTTTGCTATTAAGCTGCAAAGCGACGTTTTCGCTTGGGCTAATTTCAATAATAAATAAGTTTGGCGCTACTTTATCATAAGGAGTTTCATACAGACCTTTTAACGAATCTTTAAATTCAATGACGATACGAGTTGATTTTTCTTTCATTCGTTTACCCGTTCGAATATAAAAAGGAACACCTTTCCAAAATGGATTATCAATCCATAAGCGAGCGGCTACAAACGTGTCATTTTTAGAGTTTGCTTCTACGCCGGGCTCTTCTTTGTATCCTTTAACAGATTTGTGATCAATTTCTCCGCTTCCGTATTGTCCTCGTACAACATCGCGAGCTACTTCTTGTGCTGGAATTTTCCTCAGTGACTCCATTACTTTTTGCTTTTCTTCTAAAATGTTTTCTGAGCAAATTCGTTTTGGAAGATGCATGGCTGTCATCATGAGAACCTGCAGCATATGATTTTGAATCATGTCGCGTATGGCTCCCGTATGATCATAATACCCTGCACGATTTTCAACACCGACTGTTTCACTTGCTGTAATTTGGACATTCGCAATGTGTTTGTTATTCCACAATGATTGCAGTACAGGGTTCGTAAATTCAAGCGCTTCTAAATTTTGCACCATCGGTTTACCTAAATAATGATCAATTCGATAAATTTCTTCTTCTTTAAACGTACTGCTTAGCTTTTCATTAAGCTTTCTTGCAGAAGCAAGATCATGTCCAAATGGCTTTTCAATCATAAGACGCTTCCAGCCGCTCGTTTGGTCTAAGCCGCTTTTTTTTATATGCAGCGCAATTACATCGAAGTATTCTGGTGCTACGGACAAATAAAACAAACGATTTCCTTTACTTCTATGAGTTGTTTCTTGCTCATTCACAAGCTTTAGCAGCTGTTTGTAATCTTCTGTTTTGCTTGCGTCTACTGCTTGGTAATGAAACAGCGACAAAAAATCTTCCTCGTTACTTTCCATTTTCCGTCTTGAAAAATCGTTTATAGATTGCTTTACACGCTCTTTAAAATCCTCATGAGATAGCTGCTCGTATCCTGATCCAATAATAGAAATAGTATCAGGGAGCTTTTTGTCTGTAAATAAATTATAAAGAGCAGGAAAGATTTTTCTTTTTGCTAAATCACCCGTTGCGCCAAATAAAACAAAAGTTAAGGACTCCACGTTTTTTCCTCCCGTCAGGTTGTATGTATGATGGATTTTCTCTTCTCCTAGCTTACCTCTGTTTATTTGGGAATATCCTTTTTTCATCAAAAAGGACGCTCACAAGTGCGAGCGTCCTTTGTTATTCACATTAAAATATTTGTCATTCCCCACAGCAGCAAAAAGCTAAGCAAAATGGTCATATTTGAAACGGTCCCGACAAATTTCTGATCGTATTTGAATTCTACTGCGTAAGGTAAAACGGATCCCGCTACGGGTAGAATGAAACAAACTAAAATTGTATACCGGAACATATCTTCAAATGGAAGCAAGAAAAACAGCGCAATTCCTACGCCAAGTCCGATCACGTAGCGAATGCTTAAAAACATGATAATTTTTTTTAAGTAGCTTTTTTGGAACGAAAAATTTAAATATACGCCTAAAAGCAAAAGAGAAAGCGGCATATTCGCTTTAGAGATAATACCTGAGACGTCTAATACATATGCTGGTAAATGAAGGCCTATAATCGCAAGAAGACAAATGATTACATAGGTCAGAAGCGGCATCGATTTTAATACTTTGTATAAAATCTTTTTAAATTCAATGTCAATATCATCCCCTGAGTAGTAGCTGCCAATTACGTAGCATAAAACAAAAATAACAAAAGCATTTCCGACATCAAACATACCAAAGTATTTAAGCCCTTCTTTTCCCCAAATGCCTTCTACTAACGGATAGGCAAACATTCCAATATTAAACCCTGGAATCATCATCGTCAGCATGCCTTTCACCTTTCGCTCATCTTTTCGAAAAACAAAAATTCCGACTGCAGCTAACAGCAAGCCATAGACAATCCCAATAACTAATAGTAAAATAAGCGATCCATCAATTTTAATACTGCTGAATGTAACAATAATCAAGCAAGGCATTGTAATATTAAAAATAATTCTTGCTAAAGCTTCCCCGTCTTTTTGCTGAAGGAGGTTTGTTCGTTTTAGTATGTATCCTAATAGAATAATTGTAATGGAATACAAAAACTGACTGTTAAAGCTACTCATAGACCTACTCCCTTACCTTCTTTTATACTTATTTAATCGATTGTTTTACCCTGTCTTTTTTAATCCTTGTTTCATTATAATATAAGCAGCCTAAAAAGAAACTAGAGAATTGGATGCAGTTTACCTATTTGTCAGACAAAAACAGCTTAGAAACAAACGCAAAAACTTTCTTCTAAATTGATTTTAAAACAGGACATTTTTCTTTTTTATGGAATTTACTTAAAAGGTATGAGTATTTTCATGAGGAGGAAGAAACGTGAAACGAAAAATGATAGCGCTTACTTTTTCTGCTGCTCTTTGTTTTTCCGCTTCAGGATCTCTTGCTGAAGCTGCTAACAAAACAGATGTCATTCCAAATGCTGATCAATCAGCAGAAACCTATTTTGACGGAGCGAACGGGAACTGGCTGACGACTAAAAACCCGGCTCAATATCAGCAGGCTACGCTCTATGGAAACATCGGGCTTACTCCTTATAACTGGGGAAAAGCTGAAAATGAATCAGGCTGGTATCGAATCAATCAGCCCGCTGCGGTTAAAGGAACGCAAGTAAATGGAATTTTTGAAGACGCTCAATTCGTCATCCGGGTTCCTGATAACTGGAATGGAAAACTTGTGGTAGCCGGCATTCCTGCTACGCGCAACGAAACGTCCACCGATTTATTATTCAGCGATTACGTTCTTAAAAAAGGCTATGCGTTTGCTGCAATTGATAAAGGAACACAAGGAGAAAGTGATCCTACCGATCCTTTTGCTAAAGTAAAAAATGCGCTTGCTAATGAAGACGACAGCGTAGCAGAATGGAATATGCGCTATCGTCAAATGACAAAAGCAGCTCAGCAATACTTGACTACTCATTACTCAGACAAACTAATCAATCCGGCTAATCGAAAAAACCCTGCAAGCGATTTGATTCGAAACGATCATAAAGTACCCACGTATGCAATTGGCATTTCAAACGGCGGATACGTTGTCAGATACGCACTTGAACACGACGATCCAAAACAAACCAAAGAGCCTCGTTTATTTGATGGAGGCGTCGATTGGGAAGGCGTATTGTGGAATGCAAAAGCGCCAAATTTAATCAGCTCACTAACACCGGTTGTAAACAACGCGGAAGAAGCGCTGCACGGAACGGGAAAAGAGCAGAAAAAAGCTATTAAACAAATGTATAAAGCCGGCCTTCCGAAAGGATCAGAAAAACTGTGGAGTTATCATGATCAAGTGTACTGGGCGGTCACTTTAAACATTTACCGTGACCACTTTGATCCGACAGCTCCAGGAAGAACAAACTGGCACAACTATTTAAACTTTACTTCATCAGGCCTGCGCGACCGTTCATGGGACTACATCTTTGAAAACTATCGCTATCAAACCCGTCCAAAAAGCGTAAAAGAAAATGTAGCAAAAGTAGAAAATACGGGCGATATCGATGTGCCTCTTATCAGTATGACTGGCTCTCTCGATTCACTTATCTTCCCGTCTATTCACGCCGAAGGCTATGAAAAACTCGTTAAAAAAGCTGGCAAGGCAAATCTTCATCGCCTTTATACTGTGAAAAACGGAAATCACGTTGATAGCTTAGTGTGGAATAAACAAACGGATCCAAATCAAGAGCTTCAGCCCCTGCTCCCATATGCTCATCAATCTTTTGATTTGTTAGTAGACTGGGTAGAAAATAAAAAAGCAGCGCCTGCAAGTAAAGATATTAAAGCACCAAAAGACAGCCTTAAAGTCATCGACATAAAATCTGGACGAGAAGTAGATCCCGGCTGAGGCTAAGACATAACAAAATGAATTCAGCCTAAAGGCGAACAAATGAGATACATGAGCTGGACTGCTTGTGACACCGAAGTTGATTTTCGTGCAAGGCTTCGCTTTCCGCGGGCGGCGGCTGAGCCTCCTCGTCGCTTGCGCTCCTGCGGGGTCTCACCTGATCCGCTTTTTCCGCAGGAGTCTTCACCTTGCCCTCCAATCAACTGCTAGAGGGAACGAAACAGATAAAACGATATGTACCATCACAAAAAAACGAACCACTAATCAACATGTTGATTAGTGGTTCGTTTTTCACTTGGGCTAAAATACGTTTGTCCTAGCCTCAGTCTTCATAATAATCAAGATAGAGATGACCCGCTGAGTCTGCTTGCCCTAAAAATACTTTGTCGACTGCAGCACCTTTCTCTTTGAGCTGTTCTTTAACCCACGCTACGCTATACCCTAGCTCATGAACCGCTTCTTTCATTATATTTCCGTCCATGATAATCGTTTGAGGTAATCTCGTCGCCTCTCCTTTTATTAATAAATCTTCTCTTGTAACGTTCTGCTTTTCTTTTTTTAACAGCACGCTTAATTCGCCGTTTGTTTCGAGCATGGCAAAAGCTACGTCTTCCACATAAAAGATGTCTTTTTTCCGAAGCTGTTCCATGAGCTCATCTACGGTATATTTTTCTTTTTTTACATTTTCCTCAAGAATTTTTCCTTCTTTAATGAGGATCGTCGTCGTCCCTTCCACCGCTTTTCGAAAGCTAATACTTTTTAACGATACGTTTGAGACAAAAATAAGAAACGATGCCCACACTAAAATCGCGACTACCCCATGACTTGCCTGTAAATCTACGTCCATTGAAATGGTTCCCGCAATATCTCCAATCGTAATGCCAACGATATATTCAAAAAAAGAAAGTTTGGATAACTGTTTTTTTCCTAACAGCTTTGTAATAAAAAACAAGCCAAGTAAAATCAGCACCGAACGAAGTACTACTTCCATCCAATGATTCAACGCATGCACCTTCTTTACTAAAATTGATGTATCTTTTATTTTGTGCATATTTGTATGTATCAAAGCAGATTTTCATCTTCCATTATTTACATACCTTTCACGGCAGGTTAGAGTAGAAAGAAGTAGGAAACAAATTGGGGGACTTATGATGAACGATGAAGTGTTAACCATATTTAACAACCAACAGCAGCGCATAGGAACAGCGTCTCGCAAAGAAGTTCATGAAAAAGGCTATTGGCACGAAGCGTTTCACTGCTGGTTTGTCAGCCGCGAAAATGATATAGACTATATTTATTTCCAAATTCGCAGCGAGCAAAAGCAAGATTACCCCGGTGCACTCGATATCACAGCTGCCGGACATTTGCTTCATACAGAAACCGCTGAGGACGGTGTAAGAGAAATTCACGAAGAGCTCGGCGTCAACATTTCATTTGATGAATTGCTTCCTTTAGATGTCTTTAAATACGAAGTATCTCAGCCGCACTATGTTGATAAAGAATTTGCACATGTATTTTTATACTACAGCTCTCACCCTCTTAGTGCGTTTACGTTGCAGCAAGAAGAAGTATCAGGACTTGTAAAAGCGCCTTTTTCTAACTTTTGCGAACTGTGGCTTGGAAATCAAACAGAACTGATCATTGAAGGGATAACAAATGAAAAAGAGCCAATTCACCGTACAGCACATAAAAGTGAATTGGCTCCCCATCCCAAAGCTTACTATAAAACAATTATTGCATGTATTAGTCAGCAGCTGAATTCAGCAGAAAAAGCTTAGAATCCTAAGCTTTTTTTGCTAAAAAAATCATATATGTTGCACTGCCAAGCGCAACAAGCTTGCCGCTGCTGTCTTCAATTTTCACTTCTCCAACAGCAAGCGTTTTGCCGCGGTGAGACAATGTAGACTTTGCAACTAAATATTCGCCTATACCCGGCCTTGTGTAATTTACTTTTAACTCAACTGTACTGGCACTTTCCTCCTCAGAAAGAGAAGAACGCACAGCCGAACCAACAGCCGCGTCGATAAGCGTGGCAATAACGCCTCCATGAACCGTTCCTCTTCCTTGCAGAAGCTGCGGTTGAATCGTAATTTTCAACTCTGCATATCCTTTTTCAAGCAGCGTTTCTTCAATGCCAATATAATCCCAAAACGGAATCATCCCTTTACTCGTTCGTTTCATTAATCTCATCCTTTACATAAATAAGCTATGTAGGAAATTCTAGAAAGGCTGGAAAACTCCTGTTTTTACATACAAAAAGCGCCTGCTCTTTATCTTTAGCAAGCGCTTTTTATTTCTCTACTTTTCAAATAAAAACTGCACTTTGTTTTCTTTCCATTCTAACTTCGCATTAAAGGTCTTATCACCTTTTTTAAAGCCTTCAATCAAGTCTGTCTGCCCTTCGCTTAACAGTTTTTTTAAATTAGCCTGCGTGACTGTTTTACCTAAAATCTTTTTCGATACGGTAAATGTACATTTTGTTTTTGCATAGTTTGAGCATCCGTAAAATGAACCTTTATCGACTACTTTTCCGTCGCAAAGCTTACATGGACCAAACGATTTAGAGGAAAAACTTTTACCTTTTCCCTTGCCTTTTCGCTGAATGGATTCAGTGTCGTATCCGCTGAAATTCCACTTGCTTTCTGCTTCGACAGCGTCTTCGATAATTTTAGCTGAAAGTTTCTTTGTTTGTTCCATAAAAGTAGCGGCCGATGCTGCTCCTTCTCCAATTTCAGCTAGACGCTGCTCCCACTTAGCCGTCATTTCTGGTGAAGCTAAAATTTTATCTCCAATCGCGTCAATCAATACCTTTCCTTTATCAGTCGCAAACACTTGGTTTTTTTTCACATCAATATATTTACGATCTTTAAGCATTGTAATGATTCCAGCACGCGTTGCTTCTGTTCCTAAGCCTTCTGACTTTGCTAGAATTTTCTCCAGCTCATCGTTATCTAAATGCTTACCCGCTGTCTTCATCAGTGTAATCAACTGACCTTCGGTGTAGCGTTTTGGAGGCTGTGTTTTGCCTTCTTTTACGTCTACCTTAATAACTTTACCTTCTTCGCCTTCTTGAACATTCGGAAGAATGACATCGTCGTCTTTCTCATTTTGAAAAATTACCTTGCGCCAGCCTTCTTGAATTTGCTGCTTTCCTTTTGAAATAAAAGCTGCTCGCTTTTCCACAAGTGTCGTAATCGTTGTGTAGTCGAAAATCGCTTTTTCGTAGTGTGCTGCAATTAGCCGTCTTACGACTAAGTCATAAATTTTCTGTTCGTCTCCTGACAGTTTGCTCGGGTCCTTCACTTGTTCCGTTGGGATGATCGCATAGTGATCGCTCACTTTTTTTGCATTTACGTAGCGTTTATTTCCTAGAATCGAAGGGTAAGGAAGCGGAAATAAATGTTCATATTCAGAAAAAGCACTCAGCTTTTCTAAAATCTCAGGAAACGTTTCCGCTTCGCCTTCTGTTACGTAGTTTGAGTCTGATCGTGGATAAGAAACAATTCCTTTCTGGTACAGCCCTTGCAGCACATCAAGCGTCTTTTTAGGTGAAAACTTAAACGCTTTATTCGCCGTTGCTTGAAGTGATGATAAGTTAAATAATAAAGGCGGCTGGAACTCTTTTCGCTCCGTTAAGAGTTCATGAACTTGTGCGTCTTTTCCTTCGCAAAACTGAGCAATTTTATACGCCATTTCTTTTTCTTTAAGACGCGACTCTCCGTCTTGATGCCATTTGCCTTCATACTTTTTTCCTTCAATATCAAACTTAGCAAGCACTTCCCAAAAAGGCTCTGATTTAAAATTATCAATTTCCTTTTCACGCTTTACAATTAAAGCAAGCGTTGGTGTCTGCACGCGCCCTGCTGAAAAAACATCTGACATCCCATGCTTTTTCAATAAGATGCTATACACGCGTGAAGCATTCATCCCAACGACCCAATCCGCACATGCTCTTGTATAGGCTTCATAATAAAGGTTGCGCGTGTCGCTTTCGTCTTTTAACTGTTGAAACCCATCATAAATGGCTTTTGGCGTTAACGAAGAAATCCACAATCGTTTCATCGGCTTATGCACACCTGACAGCTGAATGATATTGCGGACGATTAATTCTCCTTCGCGTCCCGCATCTCCCGCATGTATAATTTCTGTGACCGTCGGCTTTTTAAGCAATTTTTTTACCACTTGAAACTGCTTTGCTTTTGAGCGCGTCACTTCATATTGAAAACGGTCTGGAATCATCGGCAGCGTGTCAATTGACCACTTTTTCCACTCCGGCTTATAATCTTCCGGGCTCACAAGCTGACATAAATGCCCCACTGCCCACGTTACATATGCTCCGTCTGTAAACACTTCATTCGGTGGAATCTCTAAATAGCCGTCGTGACGCTTCGGCTTGAACTGTGAAGCGAGCGTCGATCCTTGATCCGGCTTTTCTGCAATAATTAACTTCATGTATTTAATCACCTTACATTTCAAATTTCCATGTGAAACTTATTCAGTTTTATTATTTTATCATAGAAAGAGCTGTTGGAGTATGAATGGGGAGAAAAGTAGTTTCAATGAGAAATACATATCCCATTTTAAAAGCGTGTCAGTGTCCATTATACTTTTTCAATAAAAAAGCTGTAGATTATTTTCTACAGCTTCGATACACATCTAAAATTTTCTAATAACAGCGATTATCCTATTGACTGAAACACATCTCTTTTAGGACATGTTATGAAATAATTAATAGCCAAATATACAAACCAACAAGCGTAATAAACAATGTCGGAATCGTTAAAATAATACCCGTTTTAAGATACGTTCCCCAGGAAATTTTCACGCCTTTTGTTGACAGAACATGAAGCCATAAAAGCGTTGCTAAAGAACCAATCGGGGTAATTTTCGGACCTAAATCCGATCCAATGACGTTTGCATAAACGAGCGCTTCCTTGATTGTGCCAGCTGCGTGTGTTGCATCGATTGCTAGTGCATCAATCATAACGGTTGGCATATTGTTCATAATTGATGAAAGAATAGCGGCAGTGAATCCCATGCCAATTGTTGCCCCAAACAGTCCATGACTAGCCGTTGCTTGGATCACATCAGCCAGAATTTCTGTTAAACCAGCATTACGCAAGCCGTATACAACGACATACATGCCGATAGAAAAAAAGACAATCGCCCATGGAGCTCCCTTTAGCACTTTTTTTGTATGAACCGCTCGGCTTTTTTTTGCCATCATCAAAAACAGAATAGCAATAATACCTGCGATGATCGAAACGGGGACGCTAAAGAATTCTCCAATTAAATAGCCTAGCACTAGCAAAACTAAGACAATTCCAGATAGCCGGAACATCTTTTCATCTTTGATGGCATCCACTGGCTTCTGCAAATCTGCTACATTGTATTTCTTAGGAATTCTTTTGCGGAAATACAGATACAAGACCATAATACTTGCAAACAGAGAAACTAAATCTGGAACAATCATGCGTGATGCAAATTCAGAAAAGCTAATGCCAAAGAAGTCGGCTGATACGATATTCACTAAGTTACTAACAACAAGCGGCAGCGAAGTTGTATCAGCAATAAATCCACTTGCGATAATAAACGGAAAAACCATTTTATCGTCGAACTTTAATGCCCGAACCATGGCTAAAACAATGGGTGTTAAAATCAAAGCTGCTCCGTCATTAGCAAATAGCGCTGCTACAACGGCTCCAAGAAGAGATACGTAGACAAACATACGCACGCCGTTCCCTCCTGCAGCTCTAGCCATATGAAGCGCTGCCCATTCAAAGAAACCAATTTCATCTAAAATTAAAGAAATAATAATAATAGCAATAAACGTAAGAGTCGCATTCCACACAATGCTGGTTACCTCAAGAACGTCTTGAAAATCAACAACGCCTGCCAGTAAAGCAAGGATAGCTCCCCCGCAAGCCGACCAGCCGATTGACAAATTCTTCGGCTGCCAAATGACAAAAATTAGTGTTACTAAAAAAATCAATGATGCTAGTACAACTGATGCCACTTTTTAAACCTCCAATTATTCACAACAACTAATACGCAGTCCTTGTTTTTCTAGCTCTTTTAAACGTTCGTCCTGACTTGGTACAGATTCAAGTATACCTAGAACAAACTCATAGTACTGGCTTTCTTTATTAAGAGAATAAAAAACCCATTGCCCTTTTCTTCTTTCCTTCACAAGCTCAGCATCTCTTAATTTTCGCAAATGCTGACTAATTGAAGGTTGGCTAGCTTGATAGATATCCACGAACTCACACACACAACATTCATTGTTCTCTATTAATTTCACCATCGAAAGCCTTGTTTTATCTCCCAATAATTTTAAGATTTGAGCTGCCTTTTCAATACTATCTATAGATTTTGTACTCATTAATGAACACCTCCTACTCCCTTTCAGCTGATGTATAAATAGGCTTATGTATTAATGCTTCATTACTATAATTGATTTTTAACTGATTTACAATTTTTTAGTGAACTAAAAGTGATTTAGTAGTTGTTTAAGGATTGGATTTAAGGAATTATTTTCCCTACTAATTTAAGTCAAATCTAGCATACGATAATATAGGTACGTTTTCTCGTAAAAATGCTCCTAATGTCCTTGGACAAACATACATACTTATTTTGTCTATCTGAATAAAATATAGAGAAAAATAAGAAAGGATGATTACGATTAAAAAACATTATTCCTATTATAATCCGCAAGATGGTAAATATTATGTAGACAAGCCTTACTCTCTTAGAGACGATAAAGTATCCCCCTCTGCTGCCCCTAAAATCCCTTTAAAAAATACAGCCGATAGAGCTTATAAAATTCCTGTATTCCTCAGCCACCCTTCTATGCTTAATGCTACTCAAACAAGATTTCTTAATCGTTTAATTGATGAAATTGAACGTGCTCTTCTTTTCCCTCGTACACTGCCTGATACGGAGCAATATCCTAATAAAACGATTACAAGCGTTCGCCGAATGATCCTCTCTAGCTATGGATTGATTGCGGTGAATATGCAGCAAGTCTTCGCCAATTATACCATGACGAATATTCCCGGCGGTACACCTCCGCCACCATCATGGGAAGGTGCTCCATTTTTACAAATAGAGCCAAGCATGGGTTACCAACGAGGCCTGCCTTTACTTCTTATCAAAGAAGCAGGTGTCAATAGTATAGGCGTATGGAATCCATCAGTAGTTCCGTTCTTTATCATTGAATGGGATTCTTCAAAGCCGCTTGATGAGTTTTTTAACCGTGTTGAATGGAGAGAAATATTTCAAAACTGGATAGCTCAAGTACGAAATGGCTATTTTATTCAAACACAGCCTTCCTATCGATATGGCCCGGATGATCTATAGAAATCACTTCAAACGAAGAGTACTTTCGAAAGCTATTTCTATAAACAACGTTGAAATGTGAGGTCAATATAATTGACTCTAATTACTAGTGGGACATGCGTAGGAGTTCTATATCGAGCTAATGCCGGTGCATCATGCAGAAACGGGTACTGTGTTCATAATGGAAGATTAGTAGGCGGCGTCATAAGCTCAAATGCCGGTACCTTAACGGTTACAAGAAGCATCGATAACACAAAGTTACAGACCTATAATGGTATTCTTCTAAGTCACCGAGCCGTAAATCGAACGACAGGGCAAGTCACGCAGCAATATTTGTATTTTAGAAAAAATCAATTGGAAAAGGTAGAAGTCACACCTTATACACAATATAGTGACCCTAGCTGTCAAAGAGAAAGTCATTACAACATCCCTGATATTATCTATCCCGGTGAATGTGTAGGAATCAGATATCGGTCAGAAGATGAATGGCATATAGGAAACGGGCGATATCTATATTGGACAGGCCAAGTGAATCACTGTATATTTGATGAACGTCCACAAAGTACAAATAGACAATTTTTACGTCAGATTTGGTACGTACACTGGATACTTGACCCAAAAAATGAACGAAATATTATACCTCAAAAGACCTCTCGAGGACGTGGATCTCCAAGAGGTGAACGTAGAATTTATGCTTTTAAGAATCTGCTTCCAGCTAATGGTGAGACGGTCCTTGTAAAAGCTGCTTCTCCTGTAAATTCTGCTTCTTGGCCTTTTCGTATTATCTATCAGTAAGAAAAACAGATTGTAATCCTTAATGCTATTACAACTCCCATCCTCCACCTAGTTTCCTCTCAAAATCCCACAAATAGGCCGAGGTTAATTTGAACTGCCCCTCCAATGGTTAACCATTGGAGGGGCAGTTTCTTATGACTTTCTGTTTTTATTTGTCCATACGCTTCTCTACTTTATTTCCTTGTACTGCTTCCCTTTTTCTCTTTTTTGTAAGAATATAGAGGCACTAATCCAAGAGGTAATCGGAATAATAATGGCTACACCAATGCCTCCGCTTAAAATAGAAATGACTTCTGCACAAAAGGTTTTTGAATTGATAATGTCTCCAAACGAATACGACAATCTCTTAAACCAGATAATTAACGTCAAATATCCGCCTACAAAGGCAAAATACAGTGTATTGGTTGTGGTGCCCAAAATATCTCTTCCGATTTTCAAACCAGAATTGAAGAGATTCTTTTTAGTTACGGACGGATCATGAACAAATAATTCATTCATAGAAGACGAAATAGATAGCGAAATATCAATGATCGCTCCTATGGCACCCATAATAATTGTACAAATGGCTATTTTAGCAAAGTCAATTCCAACATAAAGTGAAAAAGCGTTAATTTCTTCTTCCTGTTCTTCTCCAAATCCTTGAATCATTGCATGATGTTCAATAATAAAAATAAAGAGTACTAAAACAGCTAAGGTAATAATCGTTGAAACAAACGCAGCAAGCGTTTTACGATTGAATTTATTAATATAAAATAAATTAATGCAGCTAATGATTGTACAAGCGATTAACGTAACAACAATCGTATTTTTTATAGACAGCATAAAGAGAATGGTGAGAAAAATAACGCCAAAATTCAAGAACAGCGCAAGGAAAGACCGGATTCCTTTTTTTCCGCCCACAATACTCATTAGAATAAATAAAATAAGAGCAAGCAATAGTAAAACGTTCACTTTCTGTTCCCCTTTCTAAAAATAAAAAGAATCGAAAGATAGAGTGTAATGGGAATCGTTAAAACAATGCCAACGCTGCCAGTAAGAGCACGGATTAACTCCAAGGAGAAATTCATCGAAAACGTATATCCTAGAGGAGAGCCATTCTTTAAATAAAGAAGAACCATTGGGATTGTTCCGCTTATATATGAAAAAAATAAAATATTCGTCATAGCTCCCATGATGTCTCCGCCAATTTCTTTGCCTGATTTCAGTAAATCTTTGCGCGCAATCTCTTTATTTTTTTCATATAGTTCATAGACAGAAGAAGTAATCGTAATCGCTACATCCATAACAGCTCCTAAAGATCCTATTAATACCTCACTCATAAATATTTTTTGAGGAGGAATCGTTACAAACTCCATTCCTTCATAATGAAGGCCATTAGAATCTGTCAGTTGCATGACACCATACGCGATTAAAAGAGAAACAAATGTACCTATTAAAGTTGAAATAATCGCTACATGCGTTTTTTCTTTATTACCGCTTACTAATAACAAAGAAATAACCGTAAAAAGAACGACCGCAACAATACATACAGCTAGCAAGCTCACATTTCCTAGTGCTAAATATACATTGAGGGCCCCGATTAAAAGAACAATATTAATAAATAAGCTAATGATTGAATAAAAACCTTGTTTTCTTCCAATAGCCAGCAAAATTAATATAAATAAACCAGCGACAGCGGTAACCTGCTTGTCCCGCTTCACTCCTTCAATTGTTCCATTTAGAGCATGCTGTGAATTCTTTTCTAAGGAGACAAAAAGATCTGTTCCGAGAGTATACTTTTGATCATAAGCACCTGAATACGAGTACGTATTCTCTAAATGGATAAGCCTTCCTTTATATTTTCCGTTCATTATTTTAGCAACAATTTCCTGAGAGTATACGGTATCTTTGTTATGATTTAAATCAGCAGATTTGTTTTTTTCTACAACATTCGTCTTCACTACCTCAGCTATTGGTTTTTTATAAAGAGAATAATTGTGGTTTGTTACAATGAGCGCTATACACAAACAGCAAATCCCTAATATGTAGAGAAAAATTTGTTTCCGTGATGATTTATTGGACTTTATTTTCGAAAAAAGGTTCCTTATGTGCTGAGCATACAAAGTAGACATAAATACTTTCCTTTCTGGTTATCAGTTGAACGCAGAGCTTTTGAACATGAAGAGACTGCAAAGAGATCCAAATTCCCTTTGCAGTCTTTTCATTCGTTTATTATGAGCGTTATAGAGCAAGACATACTCCAAGTACACAAGACGCTTAAACCTACTGTTTTTTCCCTTCCGTACTGTATCAGAGAAAAATGAAATTATAGTGAAAACATAGAACGATTTATCTACTTCACTAGTTTTTTATGACTATCTTATATAATCATAGGAATATAAAAACAAATAGAAAACTGGCTGCGCTATAATAAGTTGACTTTATAGCTACTAATTAGTTATAAAGCTCATGAAAAGCGACAAATAGTTGCTAAAAACAAGGAGGTTATTTCATGTTAACGAAAAAAACACTTGTCATGCTTTCTACTCTTACGCTTGCAACAACATGCGTAGCATTCAGCACTCCAACTACTGAAGCAGCTGCTAAAGATGCCTACTCACAAAAAATTGAAGCTAAAGCAGAAACGAGGCCTACGCTTCGTAAAGGTTCCCACTCTAGCTACGTAAGAGACTTACAGCAAAGCTTAAAGGATGTGAAGTATAACACATCAGTTGATGGAATTTTCGGTACGCGAACGCAAACTGTAGTAAAAGAATTTCAAACCGATCACCGCTTGTCTCCAGATGGTATTGTTGGCCCCTTAACATGGGCAGCTTTAGATGAGAACAAGGTAGAAAGAAAGCAATTTCCTGTCAGCATGGCTATTGCATTCGGTAAAAAAGAACTCGGTGACAACATTGTCTTCAGTACAGACGACCGCTTACGGAAAGATAACAACGATAAAGCTTACTATAGATTCGTAGCAAAAAATAAAGACTGGATGGATCAAGGGGGATCAGGTACCATAGGCTGGTATCATATTTACAAAAGTGGAGATGTGATCGAAGAATCCAATTAAATCTATTTGCAGATAACCGTTCGAAAAAAGCCTTTATAATCACTCTTTTGAGTGATTTACTGCCCGCCTTACAGAATGCTAAAATTTAAAGGAATCATTCCGTAGGTATTTTACTTGAACAAGAACAGCTGCTACTCCCCGTAGCTGTTCTTGTTATTTTTTTAAGTAAACATACAAAAAGCAGCATGTAAACATTCCACACGCTGCTTTTTGCAATTACATGACTACTCTGCGGGTCGAGGTCCTGCTTCTCGTCCTGAGCTTTCTACCGTTAGTATTGGCCGAACGGTGACATCTTCATTTACACGAATTTGGCACGATAAGCGCAAATGATCTTCAATTGAACTTTCTGAGTATGCATTTTTCTCCGCGTGTGTTAAATCACAATATTCACCTTCGAGCACTTCTACCCTGCAAGTCGTGCATTTAGCTTTCCCACCGCACCGATGAAGAATATTTATACCGTTGTCTTCGAGTGCCAAGACAAGCTTTTTTCCTTTTGCCACTTCAAAACTGCCGTATCCTAAAACGGTTACTCTTGGCATATATCTCCCTCTTTCCCTCTACTGTATCCAAGCGATTTGAATTACACTCTATGCAGTTTTTTTATTGCATGCCTAAGTTGCAATCCATTATTTCTACTGATTGCGACGTCTGTTTGTACGTTACAGACCCCTTTTACATGCCTAGATCCAATTAAGAAGACCATCGTTTTGTAATACGGCAACTAAAACGACAAGCCCAAGTATAATAACAGGTATCAGTGCTTTTAAAATTTGGTACTTAGATAATTCTATGCGCTGAGGTTCCTTTAACAAATGACTTTGATTTAACTCAGTATTGCTTTCACTTTCTTTATGATTCATGTTCCTCTGCCTTTCTATTTTTTTATAGTGCGGTTCGTATCTACTTCTGCTGAAATCACAAAAATAGACACAGAATTTCTTCATAAAAACCATCTTAACCTTTTTAAGAACATGCTATACCAACAATGCTATTTTAAAACAAGTCCCTATCGTATGTTTCAAACAAACAAATTCACCTTTAATAGCGTTTCTCACATCGCTAAACGCACAAGCAAGGTCGTTATTTATAATCAAAAGTAAAACCCCATAACGAGTCATGGGGTTTTACTTCGTACGTTGATTTTTTGGAATTTTAATTTGTTTAATATCTCCTAGCACATAAATATAAAAAATTAAGCCTAGCAACAATACAATTCCCGCTACCATAAAGCTTAGGTTAAAAGAACCTGTTTTATCTAAAAGGTACCCTGTTAAAGCTGTAGCTATAATTCCTCCAAACAAATTATTAGCTAAATTAACAATAGAACTAAGAAGGGAAATAGAGCCTGCAGGTGCAATTTCTGCAGAAATAGACCAGCCGATTGGTGCGGTTGCAGATATACCTGCCAGTCCAATCGAGATACAAATCATCGCTAAGACGACACTATTAGTGAAAATAGAGCCTAAAAAAACAAACCCTAAGCATAATCCTATAACAATGATGGTGCGATATACTTTTTGACTGTCATAACCTTTTTTTATGAGGTAATCAACAAGCCACCCGCCTACTAAAATGCCAGCAAATGTAGCAATTAGCCAAGGTACTGCCGTAAGCAGGCCCGATGACATGATATCCATACCGTATTTTTCTTTTAAAAAAGTTGGCAGCCACGTTAACAGTAAATTAAACGTATATCCATAGCCTGTAAACCCAATCATTAGCCCCCAAACTTTTCGATTCGTAAATAATACTTTCAAGGTATGTAAAAATTTTGATGTTTGCTCATCGTTTGCATTTAAATTATTTTCTTGAATATACTTCAGCTCATCATCTGATATGCGTCTATGCTTTTCTGGCTTTTCGTAATAAAACCAAAACAGCAGCGTAAACAGCACGTTTATAATTCCAATAGATAAAAATGCTGTGCGCCAATCAAATTTGGTGATGAGAAACGCTACAAGAGGCGCGCCAAGTACATTCGAAAATTTGGCCGCTGAATCAAACAAAGAATTTGGTAAGCTTCTTTCATTTGGAGGAAACCATAGCGACGTAGCTTTTGATGCTGCCGGAAATGCAGAAGCACTCATTATTCCTATTAAAAATCGGACAATATAGAGAAGAAGTTTTCCTTGCAAAAAAGCCATCGACATCGTTAATAAACTCCAAATCACCATACCGACTCTTGTCACCCATGCTACTCCGAACCGATCAAGCAAGCTTCCCGCAGGTATTTGCATGATCGTATAAGAATACGTATAAATAGAAAAGACAATTCCAAGCTCTGTTCCCGTTAAGTGAAATGCATCTTGTATTGCAGGAGCGGCCACTGACACCGCTACACGATCAAAATAGTTTAAAATAATCATACTGCTTAACAAAGATGAAATGAACCATCGTGTGCGTCCTGTTCGCTTTACTGTATGTTCACTCATAGCTAGCTCCTTTCATCAGTAGTTTGTTCGTTTTATTACCGTAGCATTCTACTTAATACCGCAGCTAGAAGACACTACATAAAACCTAAGCTCACCCTACCCATAAAAAATCCGAACGATGAATCGAGATTCTCAATCAAGAATCTTGATTCATTGTTCGGATCTTCTTTCACCAAAAATACTTCTGTCCAGCCTTTTTTCTCGCTAACAGTCTATTTTGCTGAAAGCTCATCTTCCGTTACCCACTTATGATTTTTCACTTTCTCTCCGCCTGTAGTCGGTGTGTAGTCTACCATATATACCGTTGTTTTTTCGGCTGAATCAATCGTTGCTTTTGCCCCTTTCATACCTTTCATATGATCTGCTTCAAGCGTCACTTCGCTGCCTCGCTTTAACTGCTCGTTACCCGCATCTTTTATTTCTTCTTGAATAACCCACTTATGATTTTTTACTTTTTCCCCGCCAGTCTTTGGCGTATACGAAACGGTATAGGCCGTAGTATCGTAAGCACCAACAATCGTTGCTTCAGCCCCGTTCATGCCTTTCATATGATCAGCTTTCATAACCGCTTTATCTCCAACTTTATATGTTGGATTTTCAGCTTGCTTTAATCCTTTTGGAACCTCTCCTGAACTAGAGTGATTCATCTCTGAGTGATCGTGCATGGATTCATTTTTGTCAGCTGAAGGTTTTTCATGACTAGAATCGTTTCCGCATCCGCTTAGTCCAATAATGACAGATGCACCAAGAATAAATAGCTGTTTTTTCATGACAGTCCCTCTTTTCCACCTAATAAATTTTAAAATAAAAATCTTTTAATCCTTAGAAACAACTTATCTTTGCATACTCTTCTTCTTTTCTTTATTATAGCCAGACTTTGTGCAGATTTTGTGAAGATGAGGGTAATTAGGTACGAAAATTTCCTGTGCCTAAAAAAGGCCTTCGTATGAAACACTTACCACTAGGAAAAAGTATAAAAATAAAAGGAGGAAAGAAACATGCTAAAAATACGCTTTGCTCTATCCTCACTCTTACTTGTAGTTAGCTTGGTGATGGGAGCCCCCTCTTTTTCCGCACAGTCCACGCTCTCACCTAGCGTACAAAAGATAGAAGTAACGTCCATTAAAATGAAAACACTCAAAACGTTTATCGATGAACAAGATATGAATACATTCACCAATAGTATAAAAAAGGCTGAGCGCATGAAACTTCTCTTAGATGAAGAATCTGCTGGGAGCATCGATTGCAAAATGACCATTACCTATGGAGATGGTTCTAGCCGTCATTATTTCATTTGGATTATGGATGATGGACGTGATGTGTTAATTGCTCAGCAAAAGCATCCAGAAGACCTTCATCTTAAAGGGTATGAATTGAATCAAAAAAATTCCTTGCACCTGACAAAGCTGCTAAAGAATATTCTTTAGCAGCTTTGCTTTTGGATCACTTTCACCGAGAGTGGCTCGATGACTCCAATATTTTTTAGTTTATATTTCCCACACAGCATATACTGCTATAACGGCAAGCACGTACAAAATAGCTGAGATGATCCACTTTTTCATACCTTATAGCCTCACTCTCTGCAATCGCAGTGCATTTAATACCACCGATACGGAACTAAAAGCCATCGCGGCACCAGCAACCCAAGGAGCTAACAGCCCAACTGCTGCAATTGGAATACCGAGCGTGTTATAACCCATCGCCCAGAATAGATTTTGCTTGATATTAGAAATCGTTTTTCTACTCATTTCAATCGCATCTGCAATGCTCATCAAGTCTCCTCGCATCAGCGTAATATCAGCGGCTTCCATCGCTACATCCGTTCCTGTTCCGATGGCCATTCCAATATCAGCTAACGCAAGTGCAGGAGCATCGTTAATACCGTCTCCTACCATTGCGACTTTTTTACCTTGCTGCTGAAGCTTTTTCACTTCTTCTGCTTTGCCTTCTGGCAACACTTCTGCTATAACGTGCTCAATACCCGCTTGCACCGCAATAGCCTGAGCTGTTTGACGATTATCTCCGGTGATCATCATCACTTCTAAGCCCATCTCTTTCAACCTAGAAACTGCTTCTTTAGAAGTCTCTTTAATAGTGTCTGCAACAGCAAGCATGCCGGCATATTTTCCGTCAAGAGCAACGAGCATGGCCGTTTTTCCTTCTCGTTCTAAATTTGTCATTTCTTCTAAAGCTGCATCAATATTCACTTTATGTTGGTTCATAAGCTTTCTTGTTCCTACTAACAGCTCTCGTTCTTGTACAGTTGCCCTTACTCCATGCCCTGGAATCGCTTCAAAAGATAACGGATCTTGAATTTCTATACCTTTATTTTTTATACCTGCTACGAGTGCTTGAGCTAGAGGATGCTCCGATAAACGCTCAGCTGATGCAACTAACTGTAATAGCTCATTTTCTTCGTAGCCCTGTGCAATACGTACATCGGTTAGCTCAGGCGTTCCATTTGTAACAGTTCCCGTTTTATCTAAAAGAATCGTATCGATTTTATGCGTCGCTTCTAAATGCTCGCCGCCTTTAAACAAAATACCAAATTCTGCTGCGCGGCCCGACCCCGCCATAATGGAAGTTGGAGTAGCTAAACCTAATGCGCATGGACATGCGATCACCAATACGGCGATAAGCTTTTCTAAAGCCGGTGCAAATTCGCCAGGCACAATCCAAATGTACCAGACAAAGAACGTAAGAAGAGCAATTCCAACCACAATTGGCACGAATATACCTGAAATATAATCAGCTAATCTCTGAATAGGGGCTTTAGACCCCTGCGCTTCTTCTACTACTTTAATAATTTGCGCAAGCGCCGTCTCTTTTCCAACGTTTGTAGCTTTTATTTTTAGAAAACCATTTTTATTGAGTGTGGCTCCAATTACTTTATCTCCAATGCTTTTATCTACCGGTACGCTTTCCCCTGTCAGCATGGACTCATCTAAAGCCGATTGTCCTTCAATAATCTCTCCGTCTACAGGTACTTTTTCACCGGGTTTAATAAAAATAACTTCGCCTTTTTGCACTTCTTCCACTGGAATTTCAATTTCCGCTCCGTCTCTTACTACAACGGCCGTTTTAGCTTGTAAACCCATCATCTTTTTAATTGCTTCTGAAGAACGGCCTTTGGCATTGGCTTCAAATAATTTCCCTAAAAGAATCAGCGTAATTAATATAGCACTCGTTTCATAGTAAAGCTGAGTAGTATGAGCAGATGAGCCAAGCGATTTAAGAGAAGAGTATAAACTATAGAAATAAGCTGCGCTTGTACCTAGTGCTACTAAAACATCCATGTTGGCACTTTTGTTACGAAGAGCTTTAAATGCACCTATATAAAATTGCTTCCCTACGACGAATTGAACAGGCGTAGCTAAAGCGAGCTGAACCCATGGATTCATCAGCATATGAGGCAAAGGAATAAACGACGTAAACGTAAAATGACTAACCATTGCCCATAATAACGGTACGCTTAAAATAAATGAAAACCAAAACTTTCCTTTTTGTTTACTCAGTTCTTTTTCTCTGTAGCTTTGCTCTTCTTCTTTTTCTTCTGACTTTAGCTTGGCTCCGTATCCAAGCTTTTCAACTCGCTGCGTTATGTCTTGCGGATCTATTTGAGAAGGGCTGTATTCAACAGAAGCCGTTTCTAAAGCAAGGTTAACACTTGCCTTTGTCACGCCTTCTAATTTGTTTAACCCTTTTTCAATACGAGTCGAACAAGCGGCGCACGTCATGCCCGTAATAGCAAATTCGGCTTTTTCACTTACAACTCCGTACCCAAGCTTTTCGATTTTTTCTTCAAAGGCCTGTGGACTTGTTTTAGACGGATCAAATATGATAGTAGATCTTTCCAAAGCCAAATTCACGTTTGCTTCTTTTACACCTTCTATTTTTTTTAACCCTTTTTCAATCCGGTTAGAACACGCTGCGCATGTCATACCCGTAATTTGCAAGGTGGCTTCTTTTTGTTTGTCACTCACCGCGTTTCGCCTCCTGTTATATACCTACAAGGGGTATATTTTTCTCCTAAATCAAGCGTGCGAAGGTATTCGCACGCGATGCTGTTTATGCTACGTCATAACCTTGGTCATCAATAGCTTCTTTAATATCTTCGACCGTTACTTGACTTGGATCAAATGCAACCGTTACTTTTGCATCTTCTAAGCTTACTTCTACGCTTTTAACGCCATTAAGTTCGCCTACGCCGCCTTCAACAGCTTTGACACAATGACCGCAAGACATTCCTTGTACTGATAATGTTACGTTTTCCATTTCTAGCATCTCCTTTATTTCATTAATCGTTTAATGGTTGTTAATAATTCATCCACTACTTCTTCATCACCATCTTGCACACGTTCTACAATGCAATGCTTCAAGTGACCTTCAAGCAAAATTTTACTTACACTATTCAAAGCAGACTGCGCAGCTGCGATTTGAGTAATCACGTCGTCACAATACGTATCTTTTTCAATTAATCCTTTAATTCCTCGAATTTGTCCTTCAATTCGATTTAATCGGCTTGTTAGGTTTTTTTTCACTTCTGGAGAATGGTGACTTTTTCTTTCACTATTTATCGTACAACATTTTTCTTCACTATTCATGTGATTCGCTTCGACCATCTAACATCCTCCCTTCATAACTTCATGATACTATACCCCCCTACCCTATGTAAAGCGAAAAGCTGGCTTCTGCTTACTTTATCTTTTCACCAATTTCAGTAGCTATGCTCATATCATTTTCAACTAACATCAACCCACTTATAGCCTATTCCCCATACGGTTTGCAAGTATTCGTCTACGGGAAAGCCCGCTTTTCTAAGCTTATCCCGAACATTTCGCACATGAGAGTCAATAGTACGGTCTCCAATCTCCGCCTCATATCCCCACACTAACACAAGCAAGTCGTCTCGGCTGAACACACGATTTAAATGCTGAAGAAGTAACCCCACCAATTCAAACTCTTTAGGCGTTACTTGAATCTGCTGATCTTTATATTGTAATACGTGATTTTCCTTGCTCCATACTAACCCTTTGTAGGTGATTTCATGTTTTTCCTTTAACGAACGTCTAAGAACCGCACCGATGCGTGCAACCAATTCTTCTTCGCTAAACGGTTTGGTAATATAGTCGTCTGCCCCTATATTTAATCCTTTTACTACATCTAACGTTTGGCTGCGGGCTGTGAGCATAATGACCGGTAGATCAGACATTTTTCTTACTTTTTGACAAATCTCCCACCCATCTTCGCTTGGCATCATAATATCTAATAACATCAAATCTGCTTTGTTACCTTCATAAAGATAGCGCAGCGCTTCTGTGCCTTTTTCAAATTTTATACATGTAAATCCGTTTGGCAGCAGATAAAGTTCTAGTAAATCCAGCATCCTTGCTTCATCATCTACTAATAAAATAGTTGCCATCCTATCCATCCTCTCTTAATACAATCTCTACAGTCGTACCTTTTCCCGTCTCGCTTGTGATTGTTATTTCTCCTCCATGAGCTTCTACAATCTCCTTTACAATTGATAAGCCTAATCCGTAGCCTCCGCTTTTTCTCGAGCGGGATTTTTCCACTCGATACAGCTTGTCAAATACGTAAGGTAGATCTTTTTCTGGAATGCCTATTCCTTGATCTTTAAGAGTTATTGTCAATGATTCAGCTGATTTTTTTACACTTAAATCAATTTTGGTCTCTTCTTTTGAATAGTTCATTGCGTTATCAAGTAAATTGATAATCACTTGCTGAAATCTTTCAGGATCTAGTGAAACGTAAAGACCTTGAGGGCAGCTTATCTCCAACTCCATCTCCTTTTCTTTTAAAGCTAAATGAAAATGCGCGCATACGGTGTGCAAATACGTAGCTAGCTCTACTTTTTGTTTTTGAATAAAAAATGTATGCTGATCCAGCTGCGCCAGCTGAAACAAATCTTTGACTAACTGTGAAATTCTTCCTGCTTCTTCTTCCACAATAGCAAGGTACTTATCACGTTCTTGCGGTGTATTAGAAGGCCTTCTCGCTACGTCTGCATAGCCCTTTAAATACATCAAAGGAGTTTGAAGTTCATGTGAAATGCTGCTTAAAAATTCATTTCTCTCTTTTCGTAATCGCTGCAGCTCATTCGCTAACGACTGAATGGACATTCCTAATTGTCCAAGTTCATCTCTTGAATGAGCGCCAAGTTTCACAGACAAATCTCCTTGACTCAGCTTCTCTGTTGCTTTTTTCATTTTGATTAAAGGAGCGGTTATAAATTTAGACAGAGCAAAAATAGTCACAATGGAAAATAAAACGGACACAGCTCCCGCTACGTAAAAATGATGCTGTAGTCTCGCAATCATTTCGTGAATATCCTTTGTGTTTTTGAACATATAAACCGTTCCGAACTGTTGATGGCCTTCTTTAATAAGTGATGCCGTGGCGATATAAGGTTTGCTTTTCCAGTCGCCTTGCATAATTTCACCTTTATATGTAAGAGACTTTCCTTTCCATTTCTCTACTGCTTTTCTTGCACCTTGAATTAAAGGTCTAGACGAACTGATAATTTCCCCTGTTTTATCCGTTATGATAACATCAGTTTCTGCTTCTGATTCCATCAGTGCAACATGGTTAAGCGTAGCAGAATCATGATGCTTCTCTAATACTTCCCGGTGACTGTTTCCTCTTAAACGCAAGCTTTGCAGCTCCTCTGAAATTCGTGTATTGGCAAGACCGCTATATAAATAGAAAAAGAGAGCGGCTTCAATTAGTAAAATGAACATTAAAAACAAGAGTCCAAGCTTAATAGAAATACGATTCATTTATTCACATCCCTTGCTTTCATTATAAAAGTAATAAATGAAGAAACTGTGCAGAATAAAACATACCTAATTAAATAACGATTATTCTTTGACATTTTACCACGGGTATCTGACAGCTTAGCGTATGAAGTAAGTTTATCATACAGCAAATTTCGAACTTACGAAGCGTGCAGCAATACATAATCCAAAAGCAAAAAGAGATTGAGACATAACAAAATCACTCTAATCTAAAGACGAACAAATTGGATAAGGGAGCTAGTATAAATTACTGGTCACACCGCAGTTGATTTCCGTGCAAGACTTCGCTTTCCGCGGGCGGCCGCTGAGCCTCCTCGTTGCTTACGCTCCTGCGGGGTCTCACCTGTTCCGCTTTCCCCGCAGGAGTCTTCGTCTTACCCTCCAATCAACTGCTAGAAGCAACTATATACATGAAACCTACGTTCACCATACCAATAAAAAAATCCAAACGAGTTGGATTCTTCATCAAGAATCTCGATTCATCGTTCGGATTTTTCTTTAACTAAATTTGCCTCAGCCTCTTTTTATTTAACAATAATAACAGGACATTCTGCCGATTGAGCAACTTCGTGACTTACACTTCCTAGAAAGGTCTCTTTAACAAAGCCCTTTCCTCGGCTTCCTATCACAATGACGTCTTGTTGATTGTCACGTGCGTATTCAATAATTTTCTTTGAAGCGGTGCCTTCTACACCGTATGCCTCATATGGAATACCTGATTGAGTTAAATGATTGTGAGCTTCAGATAAAATATCGCGGTTTTCTTCTTCTATCAGTGCGTCCAAGTCAACGCTAAAAACAGGCTGCTGCAAGTGAATTCTTTCCTTAATATGTACAATTGTCAGCTTATTAGCATTTACGCTTTCAGCTAGTTTACTTGCATGTTGAAGAGCACGAATAGAAGGTGCGGAACCATCAAAGGCGACTAAGATTTTGTTATACATATCAAGAACCCTCTCTCTTTTTGTTCTTTCATGATGTATTACCATCTAGATGCTGTAGATGATAAAGCAAAAAATAATAAAGTAAGAGACTTCTTGATTTTTGCTTTATCATCCATACTATACTTTTACCGCTTTCAGAAAAAACAAAACATTTATCCGTTTTTTTCCATATGAAAAGCCTTTGCTCACTAGAAGCAAAGGCTGATTGTTTATGTTAGTAGGTTATTTAACAAACTTCTTTTAACTCTTCAGTTAAACGTAAAAAAGTTTCTTTATCTCTTTTTTCTAAAGACTGATCGATTTGCAGTAAAAGCTGTGCTTTTTTAAAGTCACGAAGAGATTTGTTTAGCACTAGTTGAGCTGCTGTCGCGTCTGATACTTTTACTTCTTCTCGTGTCATTTTGCGGGACGTATAGTTTTCCATTACAAGTCAACTCCTCATCCTTTTCGCTATTATATAAGAAATCATATAATTATTCAAATATTTTTTCTTATTTTTCATTTTAAATTTGACCCCCAAAAACCGAGATTAAGACATAGCGAAATCAATTCAATCTAAAGACAAACAAATTGGATACATGAGCTGAACCGCTTGTGACACCGCTGTTGATTTCCGTGCAAGCGCTAGAAACACCTACCCCCATAAACGAAACCTACGTTCATCACAATAACAAAAAAATCCGAACGAGTTGGATCCTTTATCAAGAATCTCGATTCATCGTTCGGATTTTCTTTCCACTAAAATAATTTTGTCTCAGCCTCTTGTTATCACAACCACTCTGGGCGTGAAGAACCTCGAGGAACGAGAACCGTCTTATATTCCCCTGGAGTTTCCGACATTTCGATTTGTTCTGTAAGCCCTTGGTACAATCCTAAAGGTGTTTGGGCTGTAAAGAGATCCGGTGCAATGTACTCATGCTTCTCTGACGAACCAGCTGTTTGATGGGCGTATGTTTTATCATAGATGCCCATTGATAAAATCCATAAAGATACGCGATCTAATGATACACGCACGCGGTAGCTGCCTCCTTCTTTTGCTCTTCTTTCCAATGCCATTAAAGCACCAACTTCAAGCAGCCAAGAAACTGCATAATCATTGACAACTACAATAGGAGGCAGCTTAGGATTTTCTGGCGATCCTTCTAACGCCATGACTCCCGTTACGCTTCCCGCTGTTTGGTCAAATCCATTTCTTTTTGCCCAATCTCCTTGCGTTCCGTGCAGGTTAACGGTGCAGTGGATGATTCCAGGTTTTAATTTTGCACACTCTTCAGCTGTTAGACCGTATCTCTCTAGGAATCCGTAGCGACGGTTCCCAAAAAAGATATCGGCTTCTTTTAGAAGATCAACCATTTTTTCTTTTCCTTCTTTTTCACCGATATCCAGCGTTGAAGAGCGCATACCGACATTAGACGTAGCGTAAATCGTATCATGCTCCCAATCCGTTGGCTTCCAAATATTTAAGACGTCCGCACCGTGTAAAGCGAGAGCTCTACCGAATCCTGCTCCTGCAATAACGTGACCAAGACCTAATGCTCGAATACCATCTAGCGGCGTTTTAGGATTCTTGGAAAAAGGAATCGGCTCACTTTCTCCAATCTTTTCAATTTCAATCAAAGGAAGCTGCGCTACTTCTTCATACACGGACTCATTCATAAACTCTTCAATTGTCCGCACAACTGGCATGATAACTCCTCGCTCCGCTGCAGCTTTTTCCAATTCTTCTGCATTCCATCCGCGAATCGCTTTTGCCACTGCATCAGGGTCTTCTATACAATTTAATAGCTTGAGCGTTTCATGCTTAGAGCGTGGATACGGATTCAGCGGCATTACCCATTTGCCATCTTTTGTTTGATAAAAGCGAAAGCCTAATGGATTATAAGGATCATTTGCTTTACTCGGGGCATACCCATTAAGCTTTTCCCATTTTTTATCGTAAAAAGGTGATAATCTTCGGATCGCTTTTCGTAAATCCATATGAATATCTTGACCTTTTCCTCCGCGTATTCTCCAAATTTTTGAGACAGCTACTGACTTAGCAACCAGTGCAATAGCTGCTGCTGAAGCAAGTCGCAGCGTACTAGGAACAATCGGATCTTCTCCGTAAAATGTAATGTTTCCTCCACTGTCTTTTGCTGATAAGTCGACTCCTTGAAGCACATTTTCCAGCTCTTGATAGATATCAAAATCACTATTATCCGTTAAACGATTTTCATTTGCTTTCACAATAGATTTTGTTAGCTGACCTTTCGTAATGTTGCTCATGTGTAGTCCCTTCTTTCCTCATATAATTACCTCATTATGTCCCTGCTTGCTGAAGTTATGCCCTCATCAAGTTAAATCAAAACACTTTAAATATAACCTTTACGTTAACGTTAATATTATCTTAAAACGAATGTATCATATATCACTTGGGCGAACAAATAATTTGTTTCATAAACAAACAAAAGCGCTTTATGTTTTTGTACATAAAACGCTTTTTTCCTATTTCATATTTTCTTTTTCGAACTACTTTTCGATTGGTTTTTTTAATGCATGTAAATTTTCTTCTGCAGAAAGCATGACCTGGTTCATAATATCTTCCGCATCTTTAATGGCTTGGTTATAAAAATGAGGACCTATATGTTCTTTAATAAACTCCAATACATTTTCCGCTGCAAATTCACTGATTTCTTCATCTCGTTCGTTATAAAAAAACGTTTGAATTTCATTCAGCATTTTATCTTTGTCTTCTTTTGAAAAATTAATAAACATAAACAAAACTCCTCTTTACATTGATATCTGTCTACCTGACATCATAGCAAGAGGAGCTGAGAAAATGCAGTCTTTTTTTCTTGTGATTTTTGTGTACAATGCTTGTGTTGATTTGAATTAGCTAGACACTTTCATAGCCGGTTTTTCTTTTATGCGGCTTGAGCGTTTTTTCATATCCTGTAAAATCTCTAAATATCTCTTTTCCGTCAACTCATATTTTACGAGTGGGACAAGTGATAACAAGCAAAGAATACCCGGAATAATCGTAAAGATTAAAGCAATCCAAATGAGCGTGCTGTGTGACTGAATTTGATTTGGCACGTACCCTACTGCTGAAAGGATGTACCCACCTACTGCTCCACCCACTGCTGAAGCGACCTTTGTTTTGAAAATATTCGTAGAAAACACCATTCCTTCTGCTCGGTTCCCCGTTTTCCATTCGCCGTATTCTACACAGTCAGCGAGCATAGATGTTTGAGCAATGTTACTAACTCCACCGCCAAAAGAAGCTAAAAAGCTTAAAATCATCACTGGCATAACGTGGAAACCCGTTGCAAACATTGTAAGAGTGGCTACAGCATTTAGGGCAATTCCCCCTATTGCTGCACGTTTCTTTCCAAATTTATTTGAAATGAAAGGAGACGCGATCGCTCCTACAATTTGTGCTGTGAAAAATAAGGTTAAATAAAGAGACGCGATGTTCTCTGCATTTAAATTGTATTTAAAATAGTAAATAGAAAACGTAGTTCGAATCGTTAAAATTGTTTCAACTAAAAGCATTGAGAAAATCAGGTAGCGCAACGGTCTATTTTGAATAAATAAGTTCCAAACTGCTTTTGGCGTCTGCTTTTCCTGTCTTTTTACGGTATAGTTTTCTTTTACTCCTGAAAATGTGATGATCATTGTAATCATTAAGATACACGCATAAATAAGACTAAGCATAAACCAGTTTCCAAAATAATGAGCTAGTGGAAGAGTTAATAAACTAGCAAATAAAGACCCTACTGCTGCAATGGTTCTAGGAAAAGCCACAACTTTGTTTCGTTCTTTTACATCTTGTGTAATCGTTGCTGAAAGCGACCAATAAGGAATATCCATGATAGCAAAGCTTGTTCCCCACGCGATATAAGTGATATAAGCATAAATTAATTTTCCTGTGTGAGAAAGATCCGGACTAATAAAACACGCGACTGTAGCAACAGCTGCAAAAAATCCGCCTATTAAAAGATAGGGCCTAAACTTACCAAATCTCGTTTCTGTATTATCAACAATCATTCCGATAATAATGTCCGCAATCCCATCCCATATCCTAGCAATAAGAAATAAAGTTCCTACGGCTGCAGCATTTAATCCTACACTATCCGTATAAAAAATCATTAAATATGTACTTGTTAATGCATAAATAATATTGTTTCCAAAACTCCCCATTCCGTATGATAATACGGTTTTGAGAGAAACTTTTGACTGTACCCCCATGTTCATGTAACCTAACTCCCTTCTCCTATAAAACGCTTTCATATCATATTATGAGTGACTAGAATCTCATTGCTTTATGAGATTCTAGTGTCCTATTGCTACTACATGTTTTCTACAACTCGACTTTCGTAAGGCTGCAGAACAATATCTTTAAATACTTTTACTTCTGGCGTATGGTTCATAAGGAAGTAATAACTTGTCTCTCCAAGCTTGCGAGGATATACTTCAACTCCATCTTCACTTTCCGTATGCTCAATCTGCTGCTGTTTTACAATATCAAGCGCCATTTTTTCAAACGTTTGCCCTTCAATTCCACAGCCTACATAATAGACCGTCCCGCGACCAAACTGATTTTTTGTTACAGCCGCTTGATTATAAAATGGATCATCATACTCATACAGCACTTCAGCTGTTACAGGTGTGATAATGTCTCTCCACACGGACGCACTTGCTTGTTCTCCTTCATACGGTCCTTTTCCTTTAATAGCTGCTTTTTGAGTAGAAGACAGTGCTTCCACTTCATGAATTTCAATCCCTGTTATTTCTTTTACATATCCGGGCAGCGTCTGTTTAAAGTGAATATTATTTTGTTTGTCTTTAATGCCGGTTCTAAACGTAAAAACGATGACGCCTCCGTTTTCAGTAAATTCAGTAAATCTTTTACCTAGTTCTTTATCAATGATTTGCAAAGCCGGAACAACCAGTACTTTATAGCTTGAAAAATCTCTTGTAGCAGGAATAACATCAATTGGTGTATTCAACTTATAAAACGGTGTATACCCTCTAAGAAGCTCTTGCGTAAAGTCAAATCCTTCACTTTGCTGCTGAAAACGCCATGACCATATATTTTCATAGTCATATAAAACGGCAATCTCCGATTTAATATCAGACTCAAGCACATGTTCGTAATGAACGATTTCACTAAATAACGACTGAACTTCTTTGTAACGTTTTCCATAGTGATTATCGTGACCTACAATTCCGTAGCAGTATTGCTCAGCTCCTCTTGTCATTCCGCGCCAGCGAAAATACAGCATATTCGTGCATCCATGAGCAAAAGCTTGATAAGACCACATTTTTGCCTGATTAGGTCGCGGTAGATAACCGATGATATCATGACCTTGAGCACCCATTAATTCCTCTACAATCCAGAAATTTTTATGTAACAAGCCTCTATTAAAATCATGACCTAGTGCAATATGAGCCGGGGTAATTGGCTCTGTTTGACCGCCCCATACCGGATAATTATCATAGGATACAAAGTCCATTACTTCTAAGTTTTCTTCATGATCGAACCATTTATCAAAAAAGCCTCCTGATACGTTCGTGGTCAACAGCTGGTGATCACCTTTATATTTCTTCACAATCGCTGTTTGTTCGTGAGCGTATCTGTTTAACGAAAAAGAGCGAAAGCGGGCCCAGTCTAGCTTTAACGAAGGGCTGTGTGTCGTAATTGTTTTTACAGGCATAGGCACTTCGGTAAAGTCGTTATACGTTTGTCCCCAGAAAATAGTGCCATACTTTTCATTTAACTCATGAATATCTTTATATTTTCTTTCCAAAAACTGCTGAAACTCTTTATGACATTGTTCGCAGTAACACATATCACTGCCTTCATGGCCAAATTCATTGTCAACTTGCCATGCTACGATTGCTTCTTCTGAGCAGTAGTGCTTTACTAGTTGTTCTGTAATCTGAGCGCTATACTGCCGGTAAAGAGGAGAATTAAAACAATATTGACGTCTTCCTCCAAATGCTCTGACCGCCCCATTTTCATCTTTTGATAAAATAGAAGGATGCTGCTTCGCAAGCCAAGCCGGAAAAGTGGCAGTAGGGGTACCAAACATAACGTCAATATTCTGTTTTTTAAGCTTATTGATAACGCTATCAAAAAAAGAAAAGTCATATTGCCCTTCTTTAGGCTCCATAAGATGCCAAGCGAACTCCCCTATTCTCACCATATTTGATCCTAACTCTTTAATACCTTGGATATCTTCTTCTATCATATTCTCTGGCCAATGTTCAGGGTAATAATCGACGCCGATGTACATTTTTCTCTACTCCTATCTATTTCTTTATTTCATTAAATGAACGTTTTGCTGTTACTTGTTAAGGTATTCTTGGAAACGGTGATCAAAAGCAAAAAAATCACATTTCCTATCTTCATAAATAATTCTCTATTCAACTTTTAAGATACATACTTTCTAATCTTTTAAAACGCTTACAAGTTTATTTTATGAACTTTATTCAAAATATTCAATGGTAAAAATTTAGAGAAAAACATCCTTTTTTTGCTCTTTATTAAAATAAAGAATAAAACGCTTACAAAGACAAATGTTTTTATAATTCTTTTATATATCTTCCCTCACACTCCCCACATCCACATTTAGGTAATAAATTGCTTAGAAAACAATCTTCAAAAGTCATTTCTTTCATACATGTTATCTATCAATTAGTAAGAGTCATTTGACTTATCTATAAAATAGTAAAAATTCCAGAGCAGGTTTTTACCATTATTAACACATTGATCCTACGTTCACCATCACAACAAAAAAAAGACCGCACAATGAATCGATAATCTCGATTCATTGTGCGGATACTTCTTGGGCTAAAATACGTTTGTTCTACCTCTTACTTGCAGCTGATTATGAACACGCCCTTTTACGGATTTGTATTCATGCAGCTGCCATTTATACAAAACTCTTCAAACACAGGGTTCTTTACATTTTCCATTAACAATGGGGTTGCAACATGCTGGAAATTAGAATGGCGAATTGTTAGGTTTGTAACGGGAGAACGTTCATAGGCTCGAATCCATAAGCCGTATTTCCCTCCATTGCTTTGCAAATTTTCTATGTTGATATTACGAACGACGGGCGTAAAATTCCCTGTGTCTCCTTCTTCATAGTACATGTCTATTTGAATCACTTCACTGCCAACGCTTTTGACCGTATTGCTGCTAAAGTCGATATCTTCAATCGTTCCGCCGCGAACTGAATTTGTTTTAATGCGCAGCGCCCGGTCTAGATTGGGACTGTCCATAACATTGTGCTGAGCAAATACGTTCCGGACGCTTCCTGATATTTCGCTGCCGATCACAACGCCCCCGTGGCCATCTTTCATTTCGTTTCCTTCAATAATAATATTTTCACTTGGTACGTTGATTCTTCTTCCATCTGCATTACGCCCCGACTTAATCGCAATACAATCATCTCCATTGTCAAAATAAGAATCTTTAATAAGCACATTTTTACTCGATTCAGGGTCTACTCCATCATTATTAGGACCATGACCTATAATTTTTACATCATCAATTAAAATGTTCTCGCTTAAGACAGGGTTGATTTGCCACATGGGCGAATTTAAAATGGTTACACCTTTTATCATGATATTTTTGCTGTGATAAGGCTGAATAAAACTAGGTCTCAAATAGTGCCCTTTGCCAAATACGCGCTCTTTAACAGGAACTTTCTCTTCTGCCATTTTAAACAGCAAATCGCGATCTTGCTGTTGATTGGGCTCTCCTACTTTCCATCCAAACTCCTTTTTTCCTTTCCAGGGCCACCAATGTTCGTTATCACCCTGTCCATCTAACGTACCTTCTCCTGTAATCGCAATATTTTTTTCGTTATAAGCATAGATAAGCGGTGAATAATTATATAGCTCCACGCCTTCCCATCTTGTTAAGACAGCAGGTAAGTATTTGTCAGGATTTTGACTAAACTTAATGGTAGCTTTTTTCATTACATGAAGATTTACGTTGCTTTTTAAATAAATCGCACCGGTAACATAAGTTCCTGGTGGAACAACAACGCGCCCTCCTCCTGCTTTGTTAGCCGCTTCGATTGCTTTTTTAAAAGCAGCCGTTGAATCAGACTTTCCATCTCCTGCTGCTCCGTACCGCTTAATATTAAACGTACGGTTCGGAAATGAAGGAGGCTGAATTTGTTCTTTAACTGCTGTTATTTTTTCACTTGCTGAAAGAGCTTCTCCTTGGGCAGAAAACGGTAAAATAAGCATCAGAGTCATCACAAACAAAGAAAGCACATATTTTTTCACTAGCTTTTCCCCTTTCGTTTAACAATCTAGTAACCGACTTATTTATAAAGTAACGCCTGTTTTAAAAATGGCCATTTCTTTAAAATCATTTTTTTCGTTATTTACAAGCTCTCCGCTAGAAACCCCGATCATGTACTCAATAAAGCTTTCTAACGTAGCTTCTTCTGTGTCACCTTCAACCAGTACCCCTCCATTAAAATCAATCCAGTGCGGCTTCTTGTTATAAAGAGCGGTGTTTGTAGAAATTTTTATAGTGGGCACAAACGTTCCAAACGGCGTTCCTCGTCCCGTTGTAAACAGTACAATATGACACCCTGAAGCCGCTAAAGCAGTTGAGGCAACTAAATCATTTCCAGGAGCACTTAGTAAATTTAAACCGTTAGTTTGTAAGCGATCTCCGTAATTTAACACGTCTACGACTGGGGCCGTGCCTGCTTTTTGAGTACAGCCAAGTGATTTATCTTCTAACGTTGTAATGCCGCCTGCTTTATTGCCGGGAGAAGGATTTTCATACACCGGCTGTTTATGATTGAGAAAATACGTTTTAAAGTCATTAACCAGATGAACAATTTTATCAAATGTTTGTTCATCAACAGCTCTTTCCATTAGCAGGGTTTCTGCACCAAACATTTCAGGTACTTCTGTTAAAACTGTTGTGCCTCCTTGAGCAATGAGCCAGTCAGAGAATTTACCGAGCAGCGGATTTGCTGTAATACCAGATAATCCATCTGACCCACCGCATTTAAGACCTACTTTCAGCCTGGAAATATCAACGTCTTCTCTTTTATCATCTTTAGCAGCAGCATAAATTTCTTTTAACAAAGTGACTCCTGCCTCAATTTCATCCTCGACGTCTTGAGATTGTAAAAACTTCACTCTGCTTTCATCAATTGTACCTAGCGCTTGTTTAAATTCTGTTAAGCTATTATTCTCACATCCAAGCCCTAATACTAATACGCCTCCAGCATTTGGATGCTGTACCATTCTCGTAAGCATGGTTCTTGTATTAAGGTGATCATCACCGAGCTGAGAACATCCGTAATTGTGTTTTAAAACGGTTACATGTTCAAAAGGCGAGATATCACCTATTTCTTTTTGAAACTGTTTAATCATTTGTTCGGCTATACCATTTACGCACCCTACCGTTGGAATAATCCAAAGCTCATTTCTAATTCCAATGTCTCCGTTTTTGCGGCGATATCCTTTAAACGTTAGCGATTGTTTTTTTTCTTTAGGAGCTGCTAACTTTTGATGAAATTCATATTCGTTAACATTATTTAAATTTGTTTTTGTGTTATGCGTATGCACCCATTCACCAGGTGAAATAGAGTGCGTCGCATGCCCGATTGGAAAACCATATTTTATAATGTTGCCGCCCGCTGAAATTGGCGTAAGAGCTATTTTATGGCCCCGTTTCACTTCTTCTTTTAGAGAAATTTCTTTTCCATCAACCATAAGGTTCTCTTGTGCTAAAAAATCTCGTAAAGCTACTGCTACATTATCTTCCTCATGAATACGAATTACTTCTTTCATATGCTTCACCTCTTACTGTTTAGTTGCGGTTACATAGAGAATTTCTTTTATTGCCTGTTTCATTCCGAGAGTTTCAATGGCTAAGACTCCATTTGTTACGGCTTCTGTTAAGCTAGGAATCGTATTTAAATTCTCTCCCCAATGCTCTTTATATCCCAGTACTTCTTTTACAATGTAAGAAATGCTTTTTTCAGTACCGTCAAACGTATTCCAAAGAGATTCATACATTTCTAGAACTGCAGGGTCATCTGATAGTTCAATTTTTTCTCCTTCTCTTTTTCCTTTATAAAAAGAAATGAGGGCACTGAGAGAAAATGTAAGCAAAGCCGGCAGCGCTCCTTGCTTTTCAACGTACTCTTTAAGAGTTGGGATGTTTCGCGTTTTAAACTTTGTCATGCTGTTCAAAGAGATGCTCATTAATGCGTGGTGGATAAACGGATTTTGAAAGCGTTCTAATGCAGATTTAGCAACTGGCAAAGACTCTTCTTCCGAAACTGGTAAACTAGGAATAATTTCTTCATACAGACACTTTCGAATAAACGTTCCGATTACATCATCTTCGACTGCTTCTCTGACCGTATTTAGTTCCGCTAAATACGCAACAGGCATCATAGCAGTATGAATCCCATTTAAAATTCTGACTTTCTGCAGCGCATATGGTGCAATGTCGTTCACAAATTTCACATGTAAACCAGCTTCTTCCGCGGGAAACTCTTCTTTTACCCACTCAGGTCCCTCAATAACCCATAAGTAAAATGGCTCTGCGATCACAAAAAACTCATCTTCATAACTCAGTTCATTGAGCAGATTTTCATCGTTTGGATAACCTGGCACAATTCGGTCAACAAGCGTGCAGCAAAAAGCATTTGCTTCGTGTATCCATTCGGTAAACTTTTTCTCTAAATTCCATTTGTCGGCATAGCGCAATACCATTTTCTTTAACAAATCCCCGTTTCGCTCCACTAATTCACAAGGAAGGATAATAAGTCCCTTTGTTGGATCTCCTTGAAAAGCTTGAAACCGCTTATATAGAAATGCCGTAACTTTACCAGGAAAACTCGTTTGCGGTGCATGTTCCAAGCGGTCTTCTTCTAAAAATGCGATACCTGCTTCTGTTGTATTAGAAATAAGAAATCTTAGCTCTTCTTTCTCCGCTAATTGCATATACGCCTCATAATCTTCATATGGATTTAGACCTCGGCTAATAGATTCAATTACTTCATGTTCTTTGACTGCTTTACCGTCTTGAATTCCTTGAAGAGAAACCGTAAACAAACCGTCTTGCTCATTCAATTTACCTGCATTTCCCGTAATTCTCGGATTGACAGCTACTATACTGCCTTTAAATGCAGTGTGTTTGTTCATTTGATGAATTTGCCAATCAGCAAACCCTCTTAGAAATACGCCTTCTCCAAACTGCAGTACTTTTTCTGTGTATATACGTGTGTTAGCTTGCATCTGACGGTTTAACTTCATGTTAGCATCTCCTTCTTTGCACACATTAACATTGTTATTTTTATAGCTTTTTATATTGTTTTATTTCTTAAAAATGTTAACGTTAACATTTTTGGGCCGGTTATACTAAATAACCGGCTACATAGATGAGCGTGACTTTACAGACTGGCGAACCATTAATTCGGTATTAATTAAAACTTTATTTTGCAGCATCTTTTTGTCATCTTTGTCCATTAATGATAAAACTGCTTCTGCTCCGGTCATGCTGATTTTCTCGATTGGTCTTTTAACGGTTGTGAGTGAAGGAGTGGTGTATTTGGCTAATTCGATATCATCAAATCCAATAATTGAGATATCACTCGGTACGTTTAGCCCAGACTCGAATGCGGCGTTCATAGCACCGATTGCCATATCATCATTTGAACAAAAAACAGCAGTAGGCGGCTGCTTTAACCTTAACAGTGCTTTCATTCCTTCATATCCGCTTTGCATATCGTAATTTCCTTGAATCATATACTCTTGGCGAATGGAAACATTGTGATCAATTAACGAGTTAAGAAATCCTTCCTTACGCTGTTGAGTTGATTTAAAACCTTCTATTCCTTCTATGATTGCAATATGCCTGTGACCTAATTCAATCAAATATTCGCCGGCTTTGTAGGCTCCTTCTTTGTCATTTGACAAAATATTAATAATCGATGAATCGTCAACTTGACGGTTGAGCACAATCAACGGGATGCCTTTTTCTACTACGTTATATATAAAAGTGTTATCACGGTCGCTTTGACTCATTAAAATAATCGCATCAAAGCGTTTATTGTTGATGTACGTATAATCATCATAATCGTCAATGCCTCTTACAAATAAATTATACTGAACATCAATTACTTTACTTACCCCTCTAATACTATCTACTAAAAAACTTGGTGACGTACCGTTTGCCATGCTCGTAAAAAACAATCCAATTGTATGAGATTTTTGAAGCACTAAATTTTTCGCATGATAATCAGGAATATAGTTAAGCGTATTTGCAATCTCTAAAATTTTCTTTTTTGTTTTTTCTTTAATAAGCGGACTATTGTTTAATGCACGTGAAACCGTTGTATGTGATACGTTTGCTAGTTTTGCAATATCCTTAATTGTAACACCCATTTCATTTACCTTCCTTTAATGAATCAGTATCGATTTTTATTATAAGGATATCACAAGTTAGTAGGAATAATAAGCAAATGGTGAATGTTATGACAGTTTTGACTAAGACCTAGCATGAATATCTTGGACAATCTCCGCGTGTTTCTTATCCGTTAGCTTATACATAAAACCAATAATCACTGCAGCAATGGACAAAGCAATAGCAGGATATAGTAACAGCAAACTTTTAATTCCCACTAATGTACCTGCCTTTTGTGCCACGTTTGGGATATACCCAACTAACCCTAAACCAATACCTGATAAGAAGCCGGATAGCGACTGAGCAAGCTTTCGAGAAAAGTTGAACAATGAATACGTTGTGCCTTCTTTTCTTTCGCCTGTTTTCCATTCACCATAATCAATAATATCTGATACAAATGCCCATGTAATCCCGTTAGGAATGCTGATACCTATAAAAGCAATACTTGCTAAAATCGTAAAAATTACGACGTTAGAAGGCATAAAGAAATTTACTGTGTCCGCTGCAATACTGATTCCTAAGCCAATCATTGCAGCTTGCTTTTTTCCAAATCGGCTAACAAGCTTTGGCAGCATAATGACTCCTAGAAAGGATGAACCAATAATAATAAAGTTCATGTAAGCCATCAATTTAACATTTCCTAAATTATACTGTGCAAAGTAAATAAGCATAGCTGATTTAATATTGTAAGCTGAAATGGTAAATACCGTCATAAACACTAAAATTAAAAGAGGTTTGTTACTTACAAACGTTTTAAAAATAGACTTAACTGATAGTTTTTCTTTTGGACTCTCTTTTACGACAATGCGTTCTTTGCAATTGCGATAGCATACATAAAAAGCGATGATGCCAATGACCGACATAATTCCCATAACAACGGGATAACCGATTTTTTCATTTGGAAATAACAGAATGAGCGGTACAACAGCAATGCTGGTTACAAACAGTGCACCTAATGATCCTGTTTGACGAAAAGCAGCAAGAGACGTGCGATCAGAAGTATTTTGAGTCATGGATGCGCCTAGCGATCCGTATGGAATATTGACAAATGAATAGCCAATTCCCCAAATCATATAAGAAGCGTACGCATAAATTAATTTACCCGCCGGTGAAAGATTTGGCGAAATAAACGTGAGTACGGTTAAAATGGCTAACACCATACTTCCGAATAGTAAATACGGCCGGAATTTTCCTTTAGCTCCGATGTTTTTTCGGTAATCAATGGACGAACCAACAATGGGATCACAAACTGCTGCAAATAACTTACTTACTAGAAAAATCCCTCCCGCAGCCGCGGCAGGGATGCCTGCCACATCTGTAAAGAACTTCAACAAATAAAGCTGCCCTAAATCAAACATGAAACCGTTACCAAAATCACCCATACCATAAGATATTTTTTCTTTTACACTAAGATTTTTCTTTTCTACTTTTATTTCAACCTTTCTTTCTGTTGCCACAACACTCATGGTAATCCCCCTTCTCCCCTTGCAATTCTTTAAACTATTTTGCCCCTTTATTTTTGCAGCGTATAGGCTGGGAAGCTAAAGTAGTCTTTAGCATTTTCATAACATATTCCTTTTACAATTTGCTCAAGCAGCTGTTGGTCATTAGGTACTTCCCCTTCTTCTACCCACGTACCAATTAAGCTGCATACTAGTCTTCTGAAATATTCATGCCTTGTATACGAAAGAAAACTTCGGGAATCTGTTAACATACCGATAAACCGACTAAACAACCCAACATTTGATAACGCTTTCATTTGTTCTAACATACCTTCTCGTTGATCATTAAACCACCAAGCCGTGCCAAGCTGCAGCTTGCCAGGAATACCGTCTCCTTGAAAGCTGCCAATTATACTTGCTAATACATAATTATCTTTTGGATTTAACGAATATAAAATCGTCTTTGGCAAACTATTTTGTACGTCCATTTGATCAAGAAGCTGTACGAGAGGCTCTGCCACTTGTCCGTCATACATCGAGTCATACCCTGTATCTGGACCTAACTGACGAAACATTTTGGTGTTATTGTTTCTAAGAGCATGAAGGTGAAATTGCATTGCCCAACCTAGCTCATTATACAGCTTCCCTAAAAAGATTAACGTATATGACTTGTATTTACTTTCTTCTTCAGTACTTACGCCTTCACCTTTTAAGGCTTTTAAGAAAATCTCCGAAACTTCTTCTTTCGAAGTCTTCGTATATACCATTTTATTTAGTGCGTGATCAGATAAACGCCCTCCCATGGAATGAAAAAAACGAGCTCGACTTTCAAGAGCTTTTAACAAATCATCATAGGTGTGAATGGAGCGGTTTGAACAATCTTGCAACTTTGCAATCCAGCTCTTAAACCCTTCTTGGTTGATTTCAAGCCCTTTATCCGGACGAAAACTTGGAAGTACTTGGGTCTCAAAACCTTGGACATCTCTTAGTTTCATATGATACTCTAATGAATCTGTTGGGTCATCCGTTGTACAGATAACTTTTACGTTAGAACGTGTAATAAGATCTCTTGCACCAAACTTACCGCTGCGTAATTTCTCGTTTGCTTTTTCCCAAATAAACGGTGCCGTCTGTTCATTTAATATCTCATCAATATTAAAAAAACGCTTTAACTCTAGATGCGTCCAATGATATAGTGGATTCCCAATCGTCATCGGAACTGTTTTAGCCCACGCGAGAAATTTTTCATAGTCACTCGCTGATCCTGTTATCTTTTCTTCTTCAATTCCGTTCGCTCTCATCAGTCTCCATTTATAGTGATCTCCATCTAGCCAAACGTTAGTTAACGTTTTAAACTGTTTATTCTCATAAACTTCCTGCGGGTTTAAGTGGCAATGATAATCAATAATCGGCATATCTTTTGCGTAAGTATTATACAAGTGTGCTGCTGTTTCATTTGTTAATAAAAAATGGTCATCCATAAACTGTTTCATTTCTACCTACTCCTTTACTTTTTTGTTAACGTTAACAAAATTTTATATGAGGATAAATAATCTTATTTATAGATAACTATTTTAATAAGATATAATCTTCAACAACAAAAATGTTAACGTTAACATTTTATTTAATTCTATTACTTATTTCTAAATTTTACAACAATTTATCTTTATATTTTTTCGATTTTTTTCTTTTCTTGTTTTCATATACTGATTCTTCATTTTAAAAAACAGGATTTATGACATGTTTCCATAAGAATTAAAGCAAGTTTTTTCACATAGGGCTTATACAAGAGTAATAAGGCGAACGGCTGTCTTTAATGCTATAATAAATTTCATATGCAAAATATCACTACTAGCATTTAAATTATACATAGCCGCTCCACCTTGTTTTCGTATCATTTAAAATAAAGGAATTTTAAAGAGAAAAGTGAATAGTATAAACATGCACTTTATTTACTATCTCTTTTTAATTTTCATATATTCATTGCTTTTAAAGGAGAGGATATCATGCCAGGAGCCACAAGCATGGTCGTAATCGGGATTACTGCCTTAATTGTATTTGGACCAAGTAAATTGCCGGACATAGGACGAGCATTTGGACATTCCCTGCGAGAATTTAAAAATGCAGCAGAAGGAATTATACAAGATGACGACAAAAAAACTCCAGAGGATACCACTGAAGATAAAGAGGAAAAAGCCTAATTTTTATTTAAATGAAAGTTATACAGACTAAAAAAGCCCACTTTTAACGTGCAGTGGGTTTCTTTTTTGATGTATGATAGTAAAAAATAGTAAAGAAAGAGGGTAACTTTTTGTTTAAATCGAAACTGCATTTTTGGACATTAGAACTATTAATGATTGCTTTACTGATTTACATTTGTAAACATATTTCGTTTGTTTTTCTACCAATCGGTGTGTTTATCTCCACTTTGTTTTTCCCTATTCTTGTAGCTGGTTTTCTTTTCTTTTTATTCGAACCAATTGTGTCATTTCTCACAAGAAAAAAAGTGCCAAAAACACTGGCCATTTTACTATTATACGTTGTTTTTATCGGCGTAATTGCTTCTATTGTGGGCGGTGTGGGACCTACCTTATCTAAACAATTAACTGATTTGGCTAAGAATATTCCGTCTTACATTGTAGAAACGAGAGAGTACATAAATGATTTATCTAACTCAAGATGGTTTAACTGGCTCGTTGAACAAAAATATGTGTCGCTCGATCATATTGAAGAGTCACTTTTAAACTACGCGTCTACTTTACCTACGAATCTCACAAACAGTATTTCATCTGTTTTAAGCGTCGTAACAAATATTACACTTACGGTTGTAACCGTTCCTTTCATTCTTTTTTATATGCTCAAAGACAGCCATAAACTTCGTAAAAATACGCTGCGTATGGTGCCTGCTTCTTACCGAAAAGAAACGTTGCGTACAATGAAAGAAACAACAAATACGCTAGCTACTTATATTCAAGGCCAAATGCTCGTTTGTTTATTTGTCGGTATTAGTACGTTCATTGGTTACCTCATCATTGGGTTGCCCTATGCATTAATACTTGCACTAATAGGAGCCCTTACTAATATTATTCCGTACGTCGGCCCCTTTATTGGCGTAGCTCCCGCTTTAATCGTAGGTTTATTATACTCTCCTACAAAAGCGATATTAGTAATTATTGTCGTCGTAATCGTTCAACAGCTAGATGGGAACATTATTTCTCCGCTGGTAATTGGAAAGAAATTAAACACTCATCCTTTAACGATTATTATTTTATTGCTTGTTGCGGGTAATATTGCAGGAATACTCGGAATGATCTTAGCGATTCCGGCTTATGCTGTAACAAAAACAATTGTGATAAATATTGTAAGAATGATTCAATTCAGAAACAAATCTATCAAGTTATAAAATGCAAAGGCAATACAATAAAAGGACCTTCTCTTGAAGGTCCTTTTATTATTCCATAGGTTCAGCATTCACACACCATAAGATGATTTCCATCTGGATCTTTAAATATAAACCAGTGATCGTGTTCAATTCCTGTCGTTAGCTCTACTTTTTTCTGTTTCATATACTCATAAGCTTCTTTGATATCGTTTGTATTCAAATGAAAAGCCGGTGTTTTAAAAAGCGTATTTTTTGAATAAGTTTTGCTATCTAATACAATTCCTGTTCCATTCATAGGTATCACATATAAATGATCATATAAAATGTCTCCATCTGCCGGCAAACCTAGCACGTCACAATACCAGTCTCGTGCTTTTTGTATATCTTCTACAGGAATAAAAATCGTGCCTACTTCATTTAATATAGGGTTCATTCATGACCTCCAGGGTATGTTTAGTAGTTTTAGAAAGTATTCTCTTTTAACCGCTGATATCCTTTTATGTTAAATTGCTTGCTATTCATCCATTAAACTCCGCAGCAGAATTAGTAGTCTTGCGAACAGAGTTATCCTCCTTACATAAGCTACGCAGCAAATGTATATACTTCATGACCAAATTTAGATTACGAAAAAAGAAAATAAGAAAATCCCCCCCTTCGCCTGCTTTGCACGTGTATAATGAAAAATAGACTATAGATAGTAGCCGTCTTTTGTTTGTGGCATCGAACTTTCGTGCATTACAATAGATTTAAAGCTACTATCCAACTAAGGATTAAAATGACTAACTTAAGATTAAGGAGGTTAGATGTGTATGGATTATTCATCTTTACTCATACGCGAAGTCATTGATAGAGTATCTAAATTACGCCTCTTATCCGTTTATAACGAAAGTATAAAAGGTGATTTAGAGAGCACCATCCTCCCTCTTTATCAGCAGCACTTTGAAAATAAAGATGTAAACGAAGCGTTGAGAATTTTAAAAAAAGACTTTCTCAATCGTACGAAACGCAGGTGGTTAGATGCTGCTATACGCGACTATGAGCAAAAAAAGCCCAAGAAGAATAAAGAGCTGATTGGGGAATACAGAGCGCTAACAGCTTATTATAAAACAAACGGAAAAGAACTCTTTTGCAAACAGTTTGAAAACATACCGTCTCCGGAAGAAGTCATTAATAAACGAATTGATATCCTACGTGAATGGAGTCAAGAAGATAGCTTCTTCTTAACTGATTATCCTTATATTCATCAAAAAACCAAAACGCAGCGAGAAAAAGCAATTCATACGGATATATCTATTATTATTGGGCTGACTATACTGGACCCTAGCTTCCAAAACGGAAACCATAGTATTATTGAAAGCCCTTTTTCAACTGTAGAGAACCCTTTTTTCTCTAACTCAAGAGCAAAGCTTCTCGTCGAGCAACCCCTATTAGAGAAAGAAGGAAAAGAATATTTCTTAAGTACTTATAACTCTGAAGACGGGACAGATTACGAATTGTTAATAGAAAAAGAATACGCTGAAGAAAATGGAAATAAAATTAGTGATTTAGATCGGTTTGATTATAAAGTGTTTTTAGAGATCATGAGCCAACGCGACGAGTTGTTCGCTACACAAAAAATCATTAATGTAAAGATTGGTGACCTTGTGAAAGCACTTTATAAAACAGACAGTAAGCGCAATTACCAGATGATAGAAGAAAGAATTACAAAAATGAAGCACTACAGCATGTCAAAAGTACAGCATAATAAGACAATTGCCTATGGTATTTTTGACTTTGTGGATATTACTACGATGCCAAACGGAACGCGAATTGCTGAAATTCACGTCAATGAAGTGATATATAGAGACTATATTCAACGCCAAACGGTGCGTATTTACAAAAATAAAGTAGAAAAATTAAGTTTAGACGCCGCTTACCATTTGCTATTCGTTATGCAAAAAGAGCGTCTCATTTGCTATGAAACAAAATCTTCATACAATGTCACAAGAGATTATTTATATTTTTCGACAAGAGTCCGCTTTCGAAAAAGACGCAAAAAAGAAAACCTTGTCGAAATTGAAACAGCCTTAGATGAGCTAGTCGAACAAAAACTAGCTGTCCAATCTTATAAAAGAGTGGGCCAAGTGTTTCAGATCACCTTTATTCCTGTGGGAGAAAGTGAAGTAAAAGACTTATTAGCCGGTGATTACGAATATGCTCCCCTTTCTATCTATCAAAACGTAACAAGTTCTATAGGCTAAAAAAAGAATGCTCTTATGATCTTTATAAGAGCATTCTTTTTATCTGCCTACCATTAGTTACTGCATTTTTTGCTCCACATTTCCGTGCAAAAGTGTTTTTTTGCTCCAATTCTCCATATAAACATACTATTTCCCCTGCTGATATAGTTATTAAACTTCACCTTCCCTATCATTTTGTGAACTTTTTGTGTCTAAAAGAAGTGTTATAACTAATTTTTGCTCCAGGTTCCCGTGCAAAAGTGTCGTTTTTCTTTCTATACTGCATTTACTATAAGTTTGGCTCCAATCTTCCGTGCAAATATGCCACTTTTACATAATTTTTCTTGAGACAGCGACTTTCCCCCTTCGTTTTCTGCATTTTTTGCTCCAAATCTCCGTGCAAAAGTGTTTTTTGCTCTAGATTTCCGTGCAAATATGCCACTTTTTTAAAAAAGCGCGATTTTTTCTGCAAATGTTCATTTATTCTTTGTAAAAATGTGAACTTTCTGTGTCTAAAAAAGGGCATTTTTTTGTTTTATGTCCCTATTTTCCGTGCAAATGTGTCACTTTGTTGCCCAAATCTTTATTTTTATCATTTTTGCTCCTATTCTCCGTGCAAATATGTCATTTTTACATCAAATTTTTTTTTGAATTTGTCACATTACGTGTATTTCATCCGTCATAATACGACATTTGTCTTAAGAATGCTGTTTTATCAACGTTTATGAAATGTAACGCTATTTTTGCTCCACATCTCCGTGCAAATATGTCACCTTGTAAATAGATGTCTCGTCCCTTGGTATCACTAGTCTTTTAAAAAAATGCACCATTTTTCCGTGCAAATATGTCATTTTACAGCCTATATGACTGTGTCTATACTGTAAAAGATGACGTATATAGTTTTGGAAAGGAGGTAACTACATGAGTATACAAAAGCTGGCACTAAAACGGCACACTCTGATAGCAAACAAGCTGCTGATTGTCATGAGTGGTTTAAATAGAGAGACGAAACGAGACAACAGCTATTACTATGAAAAACATTCATTTGGTCTAGCAAAAAACTTTGTAGACATAAAGTGGACGGGTTCTCTGATGAAGCAAATTTTAGCTTACGTAGCCAAATGTAACAGCCAAGGTCATATTTCAATTATTTCTGAGCAAGAACTGGCTAATACAATCCAATGTTCCGTTCGGACCGTTCAAAATAATAATAAGCTTTTAGAAGACTATGACATCATTCGCTGGGATCGTTTATGGGGAGACTATATTCAAGTTTCTTTAAACAACTATTTAGAGGATTTTTTAGATTTACATATGAAAGAAGCTGCTGATGCTCAAAACATATCATATACTCCGGAAATGCTTGATAAAGATCACAATACATATACTTCAAAAGGTGGTTACACTTCTGTTTCAATGGAAGTGATTTATCAATTGCTGGCTATCAAAAATATTAACATGCTGCGCCTGGCTTTACGTGCTTTGTATGTATACGAATCTGATGTAAACGTAAAGAAAGATTCAGAAGCCCTTTTATCTTACACCGAGGTAAAACACATTCTTCCGAAATACATTGGCTATAAAGCTGCTATTAAAGAAATGGCTAGTAAATTAAGTAAAATTTTCCGTATCGATGTACTAGAAAAAGATGATTGTGTCAAAACATTATTAGAAGAAAAGCAGCCAAGAAAATCGATTATTGAAAAAATCAAGGATGGTTTTATTTTAAGTTTCAATTTAACTGGTGCTCATGATAGTAAAAAACAAAAAGAAATCGAAAAAATCCGTGGAGAGCATGCATTTGCTCAGTTTAAGAATTTCTTTAAATCTTTTGGCCATTATTCTATTAAAAAAGAAGATATTCATTCCATTGTGCATGAGTTCGGTTTAGATATAATCGAAAAATCATTAACGTCCGTTCAGCGTTATCTACAACAAACTTACATAGAAGAAAGTATGGATGTATTTCGCCCTCTTGTGCATGAAATGGAGTCAAACTTCTTTACGTATATCCGCAAAATTGCCAACGGGTATTATCAGGCAAAAATTAACGCTCTATAATACTCTTTTTTGTTATGCCTTTTTTTCCTCATCTCTACTCTATTTCCCTCCTACTCTTCTTTTCTCTTTAACTTACTAAAACATATTTGTCTCTCAGCTATAATAAATCTCTTTAAATGATAATGATTTTCGTTTTCATGAAAAAAATCAACTAAATGAACAAAAAATACAATAAATAAACGTTATTTTCCGATCGACTGCGTAGAAAATATAGCTGTTATAAAAAAATCCTATATTTTTTCGTGAAAATTCTTGTAGTAATCTGCAGTTTTTTTGATTGCTTCATTCCCTATAACCTCAGTCAGCAGAAGGCTTTTGTCCATATAAGTTTTAGCAATGTTTATAATTTCTTTAATTTCTTTTTAATCTCTTATAAATGTATAATAATTTCTTTAAAATAAAGAGCAGCGAATAAATAGCGTTTTTTATACACATAAATATTAAGCTACAATGAATACCAGTTTAGTAGACATAATATATAACAGAGCAAAAAAGCACTTCTATAGAATAGAAATGCCCTTTCTTACTTTATGCATATGTATACTTTCATAAAAAAACACACAAAACAAATTCTTTACATCTGCTTTGTGTGTTTTTTTATTTATTAGGATTATATTGTTTAAGAACTTTATCACGCACATATTTAAGATGATGATACATTTTCTTGAATGCATCATCGGGGTCATGATTAGCTAACGCATTATAAATAGCAGTATGATGTTCTACAGTAAGTTCTGGTTCTCTAAAGGTAATTTCCCTATCTGTTTTTTCGTGAGTGAAGAGTAAGGAATTAATCATACCTTCTACCACTGGATTATCAGCGCTAACAGCAATAATTCGATGGAACTCCTTATCCGCTGCACCGTAATTGTTATCTGCACTCTTTTTTATGTCTTCGATCGTTTCTTTTAACTGTCTTAATTGATCATCGTTTATTTTTTCCGCGGCCATGGTTACTAAGCCCAGTTCTAGTGCCATGCGCGCTTCCACTACCGCAGGTAAATTATCTATTGATAACGCTAACATAACGGAAAAAGGATGTGCTCCTATTTTGTTATTAAAATACGTACCTCCACGGGTTTTTCGTGTAATTACACCAAGTACTTCTAATGCACTCAAGGCTTCTCTCAATACAGGGCGGCTTACATTCAGTACGTCTAATAACTCCATTTCAGTTGGCAGCTTATCTCCTGGCTTTAATTGCCCGCTGACCAATAACTGAATAATACGATCGACTACTTGTTTTGCTAGCGTATTACGATTAACGGATTCAAATGACACTTTTTTCGTCGAACCACTCATCTTCATCCACCCTTTTCTGAATATTGTTTATTTGTAAGACTAATTATATCATATAGCATCTTTTTATGTATTACCAACCACTACTTCTTAACTATTTTTATTTCTTATCTACATAGGAGTATGTATTAAACTGCTCGTTATTATAAAAACAGAAGCTCGAACAAAGACGTAGAACTGTTCGAGCTAAAAGCACCCTATAAATAATTATTTTTGAAAAATTTTTAACGTACCAGACAAGGACGTTTATTATCAAAGCTCCAATTTTTAATTAAATACTGCATAGCTTTTGAATCATCACGTGCTCCTAATTGCATTTTCTTATATAGCTGATGTGCTTGCTCGATTCGTTCTAAATCCACCTCTATGCCAAGTCCTGGTTTTTTAGGTACTGCTACTCTTCCTCCCTCAATTTTAAAAGGATCTTTTGTCAATCGCTGACCATCTTGCCAAATCCAGTGCGTATCAATAGCCGTTATTTTTCCAGGAGCGGCAGCAGCCACATGAGTAAACATGGCCAGTGAAATGTCAAAATGATTATTTGAATGTGATCCCCATGTAAGACCCCAATCATGACACATTTGAGCCACACGAACTGAGCCTTGCATCGTCCAAAAATGGGGATCTGCTAGAGGAATATCTACAGCGTTTAACTGGATAGCGTGCCCCATTTGACGCCAGTCTGTAGCAATCATATTCGTAGCAGTTGGCAGTCCAGTTGCTCTCCGAAATTCCGCCATTGTTTCTCTTGCTGAATATCCATTTTCGCTCCCGCAAGGGTCTTCTGCATAGGCCAATACATGATGTTTATTTTTACATAGTTGAATGGCTTCTTCCAAAGACCAAGCTCCGTTGGGGTCTAAGGTAATTCGAGCTTCAGGGAATTTTTCAGCTAATGCTGCTACCGCTTCTATTTCTTGCTCACCTTGAAGTACACCGCCTTTTAATTTAAAATCATTAAATCCATACTGCTGATGAGCTGCCTGTGCAAGTTTTACGATTGCTTCAGGAATCAGAGCTTCTTCATGACGAAGTCGGAACCACTCCACTTTTTCATTTTCACCACTTAGATAGTCCAAGTCGGTTTTTTTGCGATCTCCAATATAAAATAAATAACCTAACATTTTCACATATTCTCTTTGTTGTCCTTCTCCTAATAATGCTGCAACTGGTACATCAAGAAATTTTCCTACTAAATCTAATAACGCTGCCTCCAACGCTGTAACAGCATGAATAGTCGTCCGTAAATCGAATGTTTGAAATCCTCGCCCTGCCATATCTCGATCTTCAAATTTTTTACGTACTGTATTTAAGATGTTATTATAATTTCCGATTGATTGATCTACTACAAATGTCTTCGCATCTTCAAGCGTTTGACGAATGTTTTCACCTCCAGGTACCTCTCCCACCCCTGTGCTTCCGGTACTGTCTGTTAAAATAACAATATTTCGAGTAAAAAAGGGACTATGGGCACCGCTGAGGTTAAGCAGCATACTATCATGCCCAGCCACTGGTATAACCTGCATATCTATAATTTGAGGCGTAGTCGACTTTTTTTCGTTTTGAATTTCACTATTTGTAAGGACATAATTGTTCATGATTTCCACTCCTAATTTAGGTTTTATTGTATCCGCTTACATATTAAACGTACTTTCATCCTTTGCGGGGATATTCTTTAGTTCTACTCGTTTAATCTCTCCCACTAAAAGAAGATAGCAGAGAATAGCTACAAGAGCGTTAGCGCCCACAAAAACCAATGCTCCATTAAAAGAGCCTGTTGCATTGACAATGTACCCAATAATAATAGGTGTTGTAATAGAAGCAATGTTTCCAAATGTGTTAAAAAGTCCGCCGCTTAAACCGGCTATTTCTTTAGGGGAAGTGTCAGCAACAACAGCCCATCCTAATGCTCCAAAGCCTTTTCCAAAAAAAGCAAGTGACATAATTACTACGACAATCCATTCAGCATCTACATAATTGCAAGCAACCATGCTACAAGAAAGCAACATGCCAATAACAATAGGTGTTTTACGTGCAAAAGTTAATGAACGACCTCTTTTTAAAAAGAAATCAGATACAATTCCCCCTAACACTCCTCCTAAAAATCCGCATACGGCAGGTAGGGAAGCAATAAATCCAGCTTCCAAAATTGACATTCCGCGTGCTTGAACTAAATAAACAGGAAACCATGTTAAAAAGAAATAAGTGAGAGTCGTAATACAATATTGCCCAATGTAAACACCTAACAACATTCTGCTTTTAAGAAGTTGTTTAATTTGATTCCATCCCGGGCCGGTATTTTTCTTTGTTTCTACTTTTTTATCATCCATATCAATGAGCCCGCCGCCCTGCTGGATATAATTTATCTCTTCTTTTGTAATGCGAGGATGTTTGCTTGGACTGTAGATCACTTTCATCCAAACAGTAGCTAAGATTACCCCTAAGACACCCATAATAATAAATACAAAATGCCAGCCGAACCTGTGAGTGAGCCATGCCATAATAGGCGAAAATAATACTAGTGCAAAATACTGAGCCGAATTAAAAATCGCAGAGGCTGTCCCACGTTCAGATTTTGGAAACCAGGCCGCTACAATACGGCTATTTCCTGGAAAAGAAGGGGCTTCAGCTAACCCAACCATAAAACGAAGCGTAAATAAGATAATTATAGCAGCACCGCCACTAAAAAAGCCGATAAATCCTTGAAAAAAGGTAAAAATAGACCAAAAAAATACACTGCATGCAATGATTGTCTTTGATCCGAATTTGTCTAAGAACCAACCTCCAGGAAGCTGACCAATTACATAGGCCCATCCAAATGCTGAAAAAATATACCCCATTGAAACTGAATTTAAGCCTAATTCTTTTTGAACAGAGTCTCCTACAATGGACAGTGTCGCTCTATCTGCATAGTTAATCGTTGTCAAAACAAAAAGCATAAATACGACAAACCAGCGTACATGGCTTTTCTTGCTGCTTCCCGCTTCCAGTTTTGGTTTAGCTTGCATAATCACCTATTCCATCCCCCTCTTATTGTTTTGTTCTTTTTCTATGTTTATCTCTCTTAGAAAGGAGGAGTTTTCCTTCTTTCTAAGAGAATAAAAGGTTCATAACACAATAAAGGTATTTAACTTTTTATAAAAACAGTTTTAATAGCTGTGAAAAATTCTTTAGCAGCTTCCCCTTGTTCTCTAGAGTGAGAACTTGATTGTTTCATGCCTCCAAAAGGTGCCTGAAGTTCAACACCTGCGCTTTCCGAGTTAATTCGAATAAGCCCAGCATCCATTTCATTAATAAAAGAAAGCATATGAGAAATATTTGTAGTGAAAATAGAAGCACTTAGCCCATATTGAACATCGTTAGCTAGTCCTAATGCTTCCTCGATGGATTCTACTTTCATCAATGCTATTACCGGGCCAAAAATTTCTTCTTGTGATATCGTCATATGCGATTCTACGTTTTCAAAAATAGTAGGTTCTACGTAAAATCCATTTTCATATTCCCCGTCAGTCAACTGACGTCCTCCGTATAAAAGAGTTGCACCTTCACTTTTTCCTTTTTCAATATATGACAATACGGTCTGTAACTGATTTTCGCTTGCACATGGTCCCATCCACGTGTCTTCGTTTAACCCTTCTCCAACGGTAATCTCCTTCGTTTTTGCTAATAGTTTTTGTTTGAATTTTTCATATACCTCATGCTGAACAATTACCCGACTAGTCGCAGTACATTTTTGACCTGTGGAACGGAATGCACCGCTGATCGTACCTTCTACTGCTAAATCTAAATCTGCATCCGCCGCTACAATTACCGGGTTCTTCCCCCCCATTTCTAACTGATATTTAGCTCCTCGAACGAAAGCCTGTTGACCAATTTGTTTACCTACTCGATCAGATCCTGTAAATGTAATAGCATTAATTTCTGGATGTTCAGCAATAGCTTGACCAATGATTGATCCAGAGCCCGTAATCATGTTTATTACACCCGCTGGAATTTCTGCTTCTTCAAAACATTCGATAATCTTAGCACACGTAATAGCTGTTTCGGTAGCTGGCTTAATTATGATAGTGTTTCCGTAGACAAGTGCCGGAGCTATTTTCCATATAGGAATAGCAATAGGAAAGTTCCATGGAGTGATAACTCCAACAACGCCTAACGGCACTCGAGATGTAAACATCAATGCTTCAGCATCGGTAGAAGGAATTACATCTCCCATTTTTCTCATACCTTCTCCCGCATAGTATCGAAGAATAGCTATTCCGCGAGCTGTTTCTCCTTTTGTTTCAGCCAAGGTTTTTCCCATTTCACGTGTAGCACATTCTGCAATTTCATCTAGTCTATTTTCCATAATATCCGCAGCTTTGTGAAGGTACTGTCCGCGAGCTGCGCCTGACAAACGCTTCCATTTTTCTTGAGCTTGTTTAGCTGCTTTTACCGCTAGATTTAAATCTTCAAGAGTTGATTTTTGTACATATCCTACAGCCTCTTTCTTATTGGCTGGGTTTAGACTTTCCATTATCTCTTGAGACGATGATGGCACGCCTTTTCCATTAATAAAATTTAAGTATTGTTTGTTTTGAACACTAATTTTCATATGAACTCTCCTTTTTATAAAGCGTTTACATTTTATTAATTAAGATAAAACTTGTTTAGAGGATTTAGGATATTGATCAAATGCTCGTGTTAAAATTCTTTCGAGCTGTGCGTAATGTTCTTTATCTACTGAAACGATAGGAGGCCTCACTGTATCTATAACAGGTAAACCTATAATTTCCATCCCTGCTTTGATTAATGACACAGCATATCCTTTTTTTTGCTTGCGAATATCGTTAATTGGAAGAATTATATTTTGGTAGAGTTCACTGAGTAACTCTTGATCATGACTTAATAAAGCATTGTAAAACATTCTTGATATATGCGGAATATAGTTAGATATTGCTGACGAATAAGAATCAAATCCAATTGGAGCGTATGCTGGCATCGTTACTTCAGCCATTGGCATTCCGTTTAGCCAGCTTAGTCGTTTCCCTAAAGACTGGGTTAATTCTATATTTAATTCCATATTTCCATATCCGTCTTTTAATCCTACTAATTGGTTTAATTCTGTAAGTTTTTCTAAAGTTGGCAACTGTAAAATGGCATTGTCTCTTTGATAAACAATTGCGTTTAAATGTGTATGCTCAATGATTGCTTTTAGATAGTTGTAAAGGCCTTCTTGTTCACCTTCAATTAAGTATGGAGGTAAAATTAAATAGCCGTCTGCCTGTTTTTCCTCTGAAATACGAGCCCACTCTAAAGCTGTAGAAAGATTACCGCCCACACCTGTATAAACGGGAACTTTTCCGTTGACGACAGATATAGCTACTTCTAACATTGCTGTATATTCTTTTGTATTTAAGGATTGAAATTCCCCTGAACCGCAAGCGATGAAGATAGCCTCTAATCCTTCGTCTAATAAAAATTGAATATTTGTTTCTAAAGCTTTTTCATCTAATTTTCCTTGGTTATTAAGGGGAGCAACGGGGAAACCTAAAATTCCTGTAGGTGCTTTTCTATTCATATTCACATGCATATCCTCCTATAAATTTTCAGATAATTTTTACATTTTTATTGTAAGACAAATTAAATTGTTTGTCAATAAAATAAATAAACTTAAATTATTAAATAAAGGATTTTAAAATAGAAACAAAACACACCTCTTTGTTAGAGGTGTGTTTTGTTTCTATTTATACGCTTTTTTTATTTCAATTTCATAGTTTCTCAACTTACGGTAAAGTGTACTTCGATCAATTCCCAACAATTTAGCTGCTTGAGATATATTGGAATGGGTTTCCCTTAGAGTAAGCAAAATTTGCTCTTTTTCAGATCGAAGATGATTGTTAGTTTCCGCTTCTTCACCGATGTAATTTGTTTCAAAAACATTTTCATTTAGCTGCTCTTTCATATCCTGAGCCGAAACTACATTATTTTTACTGATCACTACTAATCTTTCAATAAAATGCATTAATTCTCTTACATTTCCTTTCCATTCATAGGTAGTTAATTGTGAATAAGCTTTTTCTGTAATTTCTATATTTTTCTTTTTATAGAGATTAGTGTAATAGACTAAAAAATGCTGAGCAAGATAACGAATATCATTTTTTCTTTTACGGAGCGGTGGAATATTTATAGTTAAGACCTTAAGCCTATAGAGTAAATCCTCTCGAAATTCGCCTTTTTCTACGACTTTTAATAAATTTTTGTTCGTTGCTGCAATAACTCTTACATCTACAGGAATATATTTATTATCACCTAAGCGCATAACCTGTTTTTCTTGTAAAACTCTAAGTAAGCGCGATTGTCCATATGTATCCATCTCAGAGATTTCATCCAGAAAAATCGTTCCTCGATGCGCCATTTCAAACAAACCTTGCTTTCCTTTTCTGGTCGCCCCAGTAAAGGCCCCTTCTACATATCCAAATAACTCACTTTCCAGTAAATTAGGCGGAATGGCGGCACAATTAACAGCAACAAAAGGACCGTTTTTCCGCAAACTTTCTGCATGAATACTCTGAGCAAATAACTCTTTCCCAGTGCCAGACTCCCCATAAATTAGAACGGTTGCATCTACCGAAGACACTGTCTGTCCAATCCGTTTGGCTTCACAAATATGCTTAGAATGTCCTAAAATATCAGAAAATGTGTAGCGTGTCTCGAACTTTCTTGACAGTACTTCCCCTCTAATTTTAGCTTCCATTTCTTGAATACTTGTAATATCTTGAAAAGTTATCATTGCTCCAATAATGTCTTTCTCCACTTTAATTGGAGCAATATTAAATATTAAACTTTTATTTTTGATTTTTTTGATTATACCTAGATGCTCTTCTCCTTCAAAACAATTTTTAATAGGCAAAAAAGGCATAGCAGCATCGATCTGCTTTCCTAGCACTTCTTGCCTTTTTAATTCTAGTAAATGCTCAGCAGCATGATTAAATACTTCTACTTTTTTATTTCTATTAATACTAATAATTCCTTGTATAGAATAATCAATAAGGGCTTTAACTGTTTGGGAACGCTCTTTTTCAATTTTTCTTCCTAAAGAAATCTTTTTAGCTTCTAAAAATGCTGTTCTAACAGCGGAGTTTCCAGATTCAATAGGAATTGCCTTAAAGCCTTTCCTAAGCGATAAAGTAGTTGTTTTCATTCCGCCAATAACAATATCTGTTTCTACTGAAGAAAGTTGCTCAATACAAGTTGGAATATCTTCAACTGAATTAAGAGGATAAATAGAAAGGTTGATACCCAAAATATCTGCTAAAATTTCCACATCATTTTTCATATTCTGAAACGCGAGCATGGCCACTTTAGGATTCTCTAAGCCTGTTGCCTTCTTGCTTTTATAAAAGACTTGAGCTAAATCTTGTCCTGTAATTGGAATTTCAACTAGAGGAATTCTGCTTACAGAATCAGTAATTAACCTTGCAGTCCCTCCTCTGCAAACGATAACATCACAACTGGATTCTAATTTATTGGCGAGTTTTACGGCGCGACTTAACCTTGCAAGATAGATTTCAACCTCTCCTTGTAATCCTAACTCTTGAATTACTCTTCTCCCTTGTAAAAACAGTTGTTTATCTGGAGCAATAAAAGCAATTTTTGACATATTCGTTCCCTCCTTATTAGTTAGAATATTCTAGTTATTATAACGCATTGACACAACAATTGTTGCTTTATGTACAACAATTGTTGTATATTTCATCACTTTTATTCGATATAAAGGCTTTTTTACCCGTTAAAGCACTTGGCATGCTTATTGCAATAAATAAAGATGAACATGTTTAGAAAGAAATTAAAAGCGATTAAGGAGAGATGAATCATGTCTTTGCAAATCAATCAAACGGAAAAACCCCTTTATATCAAAGTAAATGAAAACGATAATGTTGCTACTATTGTAAACTCAAAAGGATTGCCGAAAGGAACTGTGTTTCCATCTGGGTTAGAGTTAAAAGAATATATCCCTCAAGGGCATAAAGTTTCATTAAGAAACTTTGAGAAAGATGACAAAATTATTCGTTATGGAGAAATTATTGGAACTGCTTCCTCACCAATTTCTCAGGGAACTTGGGTAAAAGAATCATATGTTACCCTGCCTGATCCTCCTATTTTAGAAAAGTTGCCTTTGGAAACTAAAGTTTTTGCCCCTTTACCTCCTTTAGAAGGTTACACATTTGAAGGCTATAAAAATATAAATGGAAGTGTTGGAACAAAAAATATACTTGGGATTTCGACAAGTGTTCAATGTGTAGCAGGAGTACTTGATTATGCGGTTAAAAAAATCAAAACAGAGCTTCTTCCTTCTTATCCAAATGTAGATGATGTAGTAGCTTTAACTCATAATTATGGCTGCGGAGTTGCCATTAATGCACCGGATGCCGTCATTCCGATTCGTACATTACAAAATCTTTCTACCCATCCAAATTTCGGGGGTGAAGTTTTAGTAGTTGGCTTAGGGTGTGAAAAGCTTCTTCCTGAACGTTTGATTCCCCAGGAGGATTCAGGAAATATAACACGTTTGCAGGACCAGGCCGGCTTTAAGCAAATGGTTGCTACAATCATAGAGATGGCAGAGGAAAAATTAATTAAGCTAAATAATAGGACGCGCGTAACCTGCCCCCTATCTGATTTAACGGTAGGTTTACAATGTGGAGGAAGCGATGCCTTTTCCGGTGTTACCGCCAATCCAGCAGTTGGATATGCGGCAGATTTACTAGTAAGAGCAGGCGCTACTGTTTTATTTTCTGAAGTTACTGAAGTTCGAGATGCTATTCATTTGTTAACGCCACGAACAATTAATGAAGAAGTCGGTCAATCTCTAATTAATGAAATGAGCTGGTATGATCAATATTTAAAAAGAGGCGAAGCTGATAGAAGTGCAAATCCTTCACCTGGAAATAAAAAAGGCGGACTTGTAAACGTAGTAGAAAAAGCACTTGGCTCTATAGCTAAAGCAGGAACAACTCCAATCGTCGAAGTTTTATCGCCTGGAGAAAAGCCGACTAAAAAAGGCTTAATCTATGCAGCAACTCCGGCGAGTGATTTTGTATGCGGAACATTACAGTTAGCTTCTGGGATGAACATGCATATTTTCACAACAGGGAGAGGAACTCCATATGGCCTGGCAATGGCACCTGTTCTTAAAGTATCTACTAGAAGTTCATTAACTGAGCAATGGGATGATTTAATAGATTTAGATGCAGGAAGAATAGCACAAGGAGAGGCAACCATTGAGGAGGTGGGTTGGGAACTTTTTCACTTAATTATAGAAATAGCAAGCGGCCATAAGAAAACGTGGAGTGATTATTGGGGGCTGCATAATGATTTATGTCTTTTTAACCCTGCTCCTTTAACTTAACAACATAACGAGAACCTGTTTCTAAAATGGTTCTCGTTGTTTTATGACGCGTTGAGTAACTAGTTGGAGTTTAAATGATTTCTATCTACGGCTGCCGGTGGTGTTTCCATCCAGCCGTTTTCCATCATAATATCCGCTGCATCTTTTACAAACCTCGAGATATTTGTCATTGATTTTCCATATAACAGCGCCAAATCATGTCTTCCATTGACGGCTACCGAATTTCCAAAAGCCCTCATTTTCATTGAGAACATATCCATTTTGTGAAACAGCATTAATTTATCGGAAAATGGTGAAAAAGTCGAAGTAGTAATTAAATGATCAAGAAAAGATGGCGCTGGTAAATTATCTAGATGAAGCTTTTCAACATAGCGTTCTACCGCTTTATTTGTCAGATCTTCGCCTTTTACAAATAATGCACGAATTTTTTCACTTTTAACAACTTGACTAAATGCCAAAATTAAGGCTTTGCTTGTCACATTATTCTCGATGTTATCATACAGATGAGCAATTTCTAATGCGTGCAAAGGTCGAACATCTCCTATAAACCCGCTTAAATAATGAGTAGTAGCGATGTTCACTTTTTCTGGTGCGGGAATAATTGGCGGCTTAATAATAAATCCTTTATCCATTAAGATTGCCTTTATTTGCTCCATCAATTCCATTGTTGCTTTCATACAATACGTTAAAAGTGTCTTTACATCTTCTCTATACATTAGCGGCAGTGCAATACTGTAAATGCTTAAACCCGCTTTAGCAGCATATTTTAAATAATGCACGTAAAATTCATCTTCAAACAGCTTTGGAGCACCTAGGTTCACGTCTTCTTGCGTAAATCCATACGGAATTGGCACATTCTCTTTTGTGAAAATGTCTTTTACGTTACTTTGAAATTCTTCCGTTAAACCTTTTGCATGTTGTAACAGCTTTTTTATATCCGGATCTTCAACGTGTTCAAGAAAATAACTTAAAATATATGAAGACATACTGTTGCCCATATAGGTTGCCCAAAGTTTACCCATTTCGGGGGCTGTTAATTTCTCTTTCACGCTTGTTTTTTTTGAACCTATTTTAGTTGGTTTGATTGTTTCCATTTATAATCTCCTAATTCGATTTGTTTTTAGGTCGGTCTTTTCTATTTTATCTATTCTTACACTTTTGATTTAACATTATTAGGTGAGAAATGCAGGTTTTCAGTATTTTAATCTATAGTCGGACCTATTCGCTGTTTGTTTCCGTGCTTAACCTGTACGTTGACCTTCACGTTTATTGAGTCTTTTGTTAGAGGAATGGCCCCGTTGCTTTGAACAGCTTTCCATTTACGCAGTTCTTTTTTGTAAAGAACATGAGAAAGCCTGTAAACATCGCTGTTTATACTTAAGCCTTGCGCGTATGTTTCAATAATTTGTTTCTTAATTTTCTGTTCAGCTTCTTTTTTTATAGTTGATAGTTTTTCGTGCTGCGGCATAACTAAAATCGTTGCTTTTGCCCGAACTTTTATATTAAAGGTTAGATTACTACCTTTTAGAACAGGTTCGATCTTTACTTTTTTCTTGTCTACCACAAGATCAATATCCGAATGATCAGGTAGCCTTACCCGTAAACCAGCTCGTACAAATTCATCAGTTATCCATCTAAGCCCTTTGATTTTATTTTCAGAAAAAACTCCTTTTAATTCAGACGATGTAATAGCCACTGCTCCGTTTACTTGAATAGCTGTTTCACTTTTTTGATCCGTTGTTAAATGTTCTTTAGTCTGAACTAGAGGGATGTTTACTTCGTGACTTGGTTCATTAAGATGGATAATGAGCTCTCTTAAATCAACTGGTGGAATAAAGGAGTTTTGCTTGAAAATCACTTTAGGATCGCTCAAGCGAGAAAGAGCATTCGATACTTCGAACATCGGCGTAGCTAACAGCATTTTTTTCAAAGGGCTTTTCGTAGCATACATCCAAATGTTATATCTCGTTTCCCGATAACGATCTAAAAAGTCCACCGCAGATTTGACAGCACCATGCTTTAACGCATCGTCCGTTAGAACAAGGAAAGCTAAGTGCCCAAAAAAGATTCTGCGCTGAGAAATTTGATAATATCTAAAAATAGCTTCATCAATGGTTTTTCCTGTTGCGTAGCCAACTTCTACTTTGACTTGACCCGCGCCAGCACCGCTTGCCTCAGATTTTGCCAATAAACTTAAATTGATTGTCTGCAGGTAAAGAACGTAACGATTATCTTTAAAATCTACCCCCATGCCCTGTGCGTATACCATTTGTTCCGGTTCATTCGTATCCCAGCACCCCGAAAGAAACAATAAAAAAGAGCTCATAGCAAGTATAAGTAAGTTCCTTATGGTCCTTTTCACTAACTTCCTCCTTCTTCGCGGGTGGAATCGCTGGGGTTAAGCATACTAGCTCTCGTTGCTTTTTTACTTTCGGGCAGGCGGAAGAGAGATTTTAAAATATTTTTCGCATCTAATCGGGTTGCTAATTCGAAATATGGCACACCAAACGTTCGAATGTTTGTAATATAGATCATGACTAAAAAGATGGAAATAAAAAAGCCAAAAAAACCTAAAATGCTAACACAGATAATACTAAAAAAGCGGATCAGTGAAATTGTTCCTATAAGGGACTGATTTGCTAGCGTAAAGGTAGCAATCGTAGAGCCTGCAATGACAACCAGCATGGCAGGACTTGTTAAACCGGCTCTAATGGCTGCATCACCGATAATAAGCCCTCCGATTACACTGAGTGTCTGCCCGACAGAAGTCGGGAGTCTAAATCCTGCCTCTCGAAACAATTCAAATAAAAGAAGCATTAATATTGCTTCAAGAGAGGTAGGAAACGGGACACCTCTTCTTGCTTCAACAATCGTAGCTAATAAGCTGAGCGGAAGCTGATTTTGATGAAAAGCCGTCATTGCAACCCAAAAACCGGGCAAAAAAGCAGCGATAGAAAGGCCGAAGATTCGAAGAATACGCTCAAAAGAGCTGTATAAATATGTATTTTCTTTATCCTCAGATCCTTTTAATAAGTAAAAAAGGTTAATAGGTGTAACATACGCATATGAAGTGCCATCAATTAATATAATGAACCGGCCATTTAACAGAGATTGAACCGCAAAATCAGGCCTCCCTGTATAAGCGTGGCGAGGAAAAAAGCTATACGGATTTTTATTAATGAGCTCTTCTAGCTGTGTTCCGCTGAAAATACCGTCGATATCGATATTCCCTAACTTCTCCATAATTTCGTCAAGTATCTTCTTGTCAGCTACGTCTTCCATGTATAAAATGCTTACTTTTGTTTTTGTTCGTTTTCCAATTTCTAAAGATTTTGTTAACAAGGAAACCGATTTAAGACGCTTACGAATTAAAGCAATATTCACAGGTAAGTCTTCAATAAAATTATCTCTAGGACCCAATATGGTTACTTCATTTTTCGTTTCTTCTGGACTTCTTTGAGGACGGTCAGAAATATCGATAGACACAACAGCGTTCGGTAATCCAAAATCAATGAATAATTTCCCAGAAAAAATTTCCGAAACTGCCTGTTCTTCATTTTGAACGATAGAAACTGAGGGAAGGTTTAATAATTTTATGATCTGGTCTCCTTCTACTTCCCCCTCTAGCTTAGCGCAGCATTCCTCTAATCTTTTAGGGATCATTCCATATAGCATTTCCGTACTCACTAAACCGGTACAATAAATCATAAGCACTCGTTTGTTATAAAAATAAACGGTCTCGAAGTTAATATCGCCGCATTTTCCAAATAAATCTCTTAACGTACGCTCATTGATGATCTGAGAACGAGAAGAACTTTCTTTTAAAAGACTTTCGCTCTCTTGTTTTTTAGAGCTGTAGTCTTTTTGCTTCTTAAAAAATTCCACTTTTATCCCTCCTTGTTTTATGAGAAATTAGAAAGACTATGACTACTAAGAAAAGAGAAAAAGCAACAAACAGCCAGAAAGTAGCCGGTATGATTGTAAAAAATAAAAGATTTGAAAAAGTAAAGTCTGTTATAGGAGCCAGCGTGCATACAGTGATAACCACTAAAATGAGTAAAAGAAACCTTTTGTGGCCTTTTTGAAATGGAACTAATTCTTTCATAATAAAAAGAAAGGTCGAAATGCGGATGAAGGTACCCGACAGCCACTGATAAATAGATAAAAAGTCGATATGCTCTATAAACTTTCCAAGTGATGCAATTCCCCATTCTTCATAGGGAGGGAAACGTTGCTTAGAGGCTTCTACAGGACCAAATTCAGTAATTGCCCCAATAAGAGGCCCAATTGTAAGGCCCGTTAAGAGAATTCCTGCCACCGCTAAATGCTTATAGCGTATAGGCTGCGGTACTTTGTGCTGCAAGAAAAGCAGCAGCAGCAGCTCTACCATCCCTGATCCTTGAAATACAATACTTTTAATAACCGGAAAATAGCCATTTTCTAAAACAGGCTGCAATAAAGAATAATCTTTAAATTGAAAGTTTGTAAAAGAAACAAAAAAACCTAATAGTACAATAAAAAATAAAAGAAACACGTTTACAATACTAATCGTTCTCATGCTCGTAGCGGCAAGTAAGCAACAGGTAAAACCAAATAGTAAAATGAGTATAATTAAAGGTGTTCGCTGAAGAAAAATAATATTGATCCACGTAATCGTCTCTCGTAAGGTGGCAATTTCCATAATGGCCAAATAAGCGATTATAAGAAAAATAACGACGTTGGTAAATGACTTATTCATATGTTTTTTCATCCATTGAAAAAGATGTTCGCCGTTTGTTTTTTTATTTACATATACGAGTAAAGGAACCCATATGAGTGTTAAAAGACAAGTAAGAAGAACAGTGATCCAAGCATCGCGCCCTGCCGTTTTAATTAATGGAGATATAAGCATCACATGAGTTTTTAAGCCAATAAACGTCATCGAAAGAAGGATCAGCTGAAAAACAGAAATTGAGTCTGACTTATTCATGGTAACCACTCCTTCTCTCCGGTAAATTTACTACTGGTAGCTTATCCTAAATTTCTCATAATATAATGGAGAATCATTATTCACAAAATAAAAAAGAGCTGTTTTATACGTGAAGTTTCTCACGGATAAAACAGCTCGGTCTGTTATTCACTTATTTTCACGAAGCCCTATTCTCTGCCCATTATTCAGCGCGTTCAATTACTAGTTAGCTGGACTTCTTTCTTATCTTCATTTTCTTCTATTCCCGCTTCTTCTATATTCACAAAAGGTTGATCAGCAACGGTCACTAGGTCGCCGCCGCAAACGTGACGAACAACGGTTACGAGCTCTGGAAAATCGGGAAATTTTCCGTATAACGTTTTTAAAGGAAGTGCGCCTTTGCACACCTTACTGTTATGTGGTTCATACCCTTTGAGCGTGTCAAGCAATAATTGTTCTCCCTTTTCAGTCAGTTTGATGTAGGTATTTCTTTTATCATTTTCCCTTTTGGATAAATGAAGGCATCCTTGATTTTCTAATTTTTTCGAAAAATTAAATGCTGTAGAGATATGCATAGCGCCTAAGTTAGCTAACTCTGACATAGAGATTTCTCCCGTGCTGCTAGCCAAACATAAAATATGATGCTCATTTACATTCAGACCATAAGGTTTCACCCATTGCTCCCAATCATCTTCTGCAGCTCGCCAGATGGCTTTACTTACCTGCATTAATTTAAATCCAAACAATGATGCATCTTTTATTGTGTATTCATTTTCTTGTTTCGACATACTATCATTCCTTATTTGTAGGCTATTGTAAGTTAGTTTATTTTTAAAGCGTGTAAAAACATTTTTATTCCATCTAATTTATCAGTATACCTACAAAATCAGACGGAAAAATACACGTGCAGTTTAATTTCTCAGCTTTATTCCACAATATCTCTGCAATTTTGAAGAAACGTCTACCAACTAAAAAGAGTTGCTTACCTTATTTTTATTTAAAAAAGTAATACATGTCTTTTTAATTACTAATAGGTGATGCAGATTCTAAGTGAGCAAATGCTTGTTCTAAGTCTGCAATTAAATCTTCCGTATCTTCAATTCCTACAGATATGCGAACCAGTCCTTCGGATATTCCAAGAGCTTTACGTTCTTCAAGCGTACATTCTACGTGACTAGTCGTTCTTGCCGGACCGTAAATCGTTTCAACCGCTCCTAAATTACCGGCTTTATTTGCATACGTTAACTTTGGTAGCAAAATTTTAATAGCTTCCATTTCTCCTTTTAACACAAAGCTTAATATTCCGCCAAAGCCTTTCATTTGTTTTTTGGCAATATGATGATGAGGGTGTGTTTCCAATCCAGGATAATAGACGGCTTCAACCGCTTCTTTCTTTTGAAGAAATTTAGCAATTTCCAAAGCGCTTCGTTCTTGTTGACGTATACGTAATTTTAACGTCTTCATTCCTCTTAAAATAAGATACGCTGACATAGGGTCCATGGTCGCGCCATTGATCTCACGGTAGTGATACACATGCTGTATTAATTCTTTAGAGCCGCATACTACTCCTCCTAAGGCATCCGCATGTCCGCTTAAAAATTTTGTGGCGCTGTGAATGACAAGATCTACTCCTAATTGAAGAGGGTTTTGGTTAATTGGTGTCGCAAACGTATTATCAATAATGACCACTGCCCCTACCGATTTCCCTGCTTTCGCTATTCTTTCAATATCAATAATTTTCATCGTAGGATTTGTAGGTGACTCTAAATACAGCACTTTACATCCTTTATTTACTTCCGCTTCAATTTCTTCATGATTTCCCGTATTACATAAGGTTACATCCACTCCAATGTTAGGAAGAAACTCAGTGAAGATTTTGTTTGTTCCTCCATATGTATCTTTTACCGATACGACTCGGTCTCCGGGTTTTAAAAACGTGTATAATGTGCTGCTAATAGCCGCCATGCCGGAAGAAAATGCGACCGCTTCTTCTGCTTCTTCGAGTATCCTTACTTTTTCTTCAAAAGCTTTAACCGTAGGATTACTCATGCGATTATACGTATAGCCTGGTTTGTTTCCTAACGCAACTTCTTGCCATTCGTCTACATCATCATAATTGTAAGCTACGCTGAAGACGACGGGAACTTGAGTGGCATTGTAAGCAAGCGATTCTTTTTCTCCTGCCCATACCGCTTTTGTTCCGTCTTGTACATTTTTAAACTGTTTGTCTGTCATTCACTCATCACCTCTGGTTTTGTTAATTAGATATTGATTAAATTATATATTGTATACAATATACTGTATATAGTACAGAATAATCTGATAATAAAATATACGTACACTCCTCATTAAATTTAAAAAAGATCGAGATATAACGAAAGCAATTCAATCTAACGACGAACAAATAGGATACATGAGCTGAACGCTTGTGTCACGGCAGTTGATTCCGTACAAGACTTCGCTTTCCGCGGGCGGCCGCTGAGCCTTCTCGTCGCATACGCTCCTGTGGAGTCTCCCCTGTTCCGCTTTTTCGGCAGGAGTTTTCGTCTTGCCCTCCAATCAACTACTAGAAGAACTTAAAACGAATCGAAACTACGCTTATCATAACAAAAAAAACGAACCACTAATCAAAAATCTTGATCAATCAATGGTTCGTTTTTTACTTTTTCTAAATTTAAAACAGCTAGAAACTCTCAGCTTATAAATTGAATTTTTTTAATCTGTTATAAAATGTACTTCTTGGTATATCTAACAGCTTAGCAGCAAGCGACACATTTCCCTGCGTTTTACGTAAAGCATCCATCATCAAGTCTTTTTGAACTTTTTCACGAAATGTGAGTGCGGATAGGGACGTAAAATCGTTTTCTTCTATTTCTTGTGAAGTATCAGAGTGAGAGATGTTCCTCTGACCACCAAGATGTAAAGAACTCAAATAACTCAATATTGTCTCTTTTTCTGTGTCCGCGTTTAGTGAAATTTTCAAGCGTTCAAGTACATTAAATAATTCTCGAATGTTTCCCGGCCACTGGTAATCTATCAATTTATCTACTAGTTCCTTGGGGAAATTCATATTCCAATCATTCGTTTGACAAAAGTACCGCATAAGATGTGGAATATCTTCTTTTCTTTCCCGTAAAGGCGGAACATGCACGGGGTACACGTGAAGCCGGTAGTATAAATCTTCTCGAAACGTCCTTTCATTGACAAGTTGGCGAAGATCTCGATGAGTAGCGGTAATAATCCGGATGTCTACCGGAATTTCCTGATTGCTTCCCACAGGCGTGACCTTGCGCTCTTGCAATACTCTTAACAAAGAAACTTGCATAGAATGAGGAAGCTCACCTATTTCATCAAGAAAAATCGTACCATGATTAGCCTGTTCAAACTTCCCTTGATATCCTTGACGCCGTGCTCCTGTAAAGGCTCCTTCCGCATAGCCAAATAATTCACTTTCCATAAGTTCCTTCGGAATGGCACCACAATTAAGAGCAATAAAAGGCCCGTTTTTACGCGAACTGTTTTCATGAATCGTTCTCGCCACTACTTCTTTTCCAGTACCTGTTTCCCCTAAAATATAGACCGTTGTATCCGTAGGAGCCGCCTGCTTTATTTCTTCTAATGTTCGCTGAAAGGATCGGCTTATGCCTGCTTCTCCTTTAAAACAAAATGATTGAGCAGAGATCTGTTTAGTTGTTTGGTTATGAGTCGTTTCTTCTGATAAGTAAACAATCTTTCCAATAGAATGGCCGTGTCTTTTTGAAATGACAGGCACTTCCATCACTATACGAAATCCCTGTTGTACAATCGTATTCAACTGTTGTCCTGACCATTTAGGTATACATTCCCGAACGGTTTTACTTGCTCCTACAATCACTTCTTTGTAATTGCAAAGCAGCAAGAGCTGCTTGCTATCGACAAAATTCATAGAAGCATGAACCAACTCAATTTCGTCTTTGTGCATTCGAATGCTTAACTCCCGTTCGATTGTATACGCAATGGACGTAACCATTCCAAGCATATAAGGATGCGCTCTGTTTACGGGACAGGAAATATTAATAATCCCAATTAAATTTCCGTCGTCATTTCGAACAGGCGCCGCCGAACAGCTCCATTGATGCGAAGCAATCGAATAATGTTCTGTACCTGTTATCATAATGGGTTCTTCCGTTTGCAGAGCCGTCCCGATTGCATTTGTTCCTACTTCTTTTTCTGTCCAACAGGCACCTTCCACAAAATTAATTTTTCTTGCTTCATTCAGTGTAAGTCTATTTCCTGTAATAGATAAAATATAGCCTTCTGGGTCAATTAATAGAGCAACCATTCCTAAATCTGCCGCTGATTGTCTGATTCTTTCTAAGTGCGGCAACGCCGTTTCAAGAAATAAAGAGTTCATTTGTTTTCGAGAATGAAAATCTTCGTTTCTTAAAATCGACCTGCCTTTATCTAGGTAAGGGTTAACATCTGCGCTTTTACAGCGGTGCCACGATTTTACAATGATGTCGTTTAACCTTGAAGATTCAAGTGCTCCTTCGTTTACAAAACGTTTCCATGTGTTTAAAGAAAGTGTGGATTCCATTTCTTACCTCTCCCCTATAAACTTAATTGAATATAGTAAATCAAGGCTTGTTACTATTATTATAAATCACAAAGAAAACGTTATCATTACCAAAGATAGATTCTTAAACTCACGTTATGTAAAAATTAATAGAAAAACTAGACGAGGATGCAGGAAAATCCCTCTCCCTCTTTCATGATTCCTTCATCCTCTAGTTTACCTTTTTGAATCATTCATTTTTACTTTTCATTCTTAAAGAGCTTAATAACTTGAGCACTTGTATAATCATGAGTGAACGGCCTGACCCGTTGACTGCAAAAGAGCTTCATGAATCGCTTCGGATAATGTAGGATGAGCAGCGATAAAGTCTTCCATTACATCCGTGGTCAACTCCCCGTGCAGCATGATGGTTCCTTGTCCAATTAATTCTGTAGCATGTGCACCTACAATGGAAAACCCAATAATTTCATTAAACTGCGGTTCTACGATTACTTTCACTTTTCCAACAGAATCATTTGCAATCATCGCTTTGCCGTTTGCCGTAAACGAAAATTCTCCGATACGAACATCACCGTATTTTTCTCGGGCCTGTTTTTCTGTCAAACCGACACTTGCAATTTCAGGATGAGTATAGATGCAGCGTGGTACAGCTCGGTAATTCACGCTCTTATCTTTTCCGCATGCATGCAAAGCAGCAACTGTGCCTTCATGAAAGGCTACATGAGCAAGCTGAATTCCGCCGACTACATCTCCACAAGCATAGATATTAGGTATATTCGTTTGCATATGCTCATTAACATCAATTCCTTGTTTTGAAAAATGTATGCCAAGCTTTTCTAAACCTAAACCTAGCACTCTAGGCTTTCTCCCAATTGAAATTAATGCATAGTCAGCCTGCAGTTCATGCAGTTCTTCTTTATGTTTAAATAGAGCCGTTTTATCTTCTGGCTGCATTTCTGTTAGCGAAGCGGATGTATAAATCGTTACGCCTTTTTTCTCTAACTCTTCCTGCAACATAAAGGCGATATCGGCGTCTTCACCAGAAAGCAGCTGATCTGCCGCTTCCACAATCGTTACTTTTGTTCCCATTTGACTGTAAATGCTTGCAAATTCACACCCAATTACACCTCCTCCTACTATCAAAAGAGATGAAGGGATAGCAGGCAGCGACATCGCTTGTCCACTGTGAATGATCCACTTTCCATCAAACGGAGCAAATGGCAGGCTAGCAGGTTCTGAACCTGCAGCAATAATAAACTGTTCAGCCTCTATTTCTTCTACTTGATTTTCATTTCGCACGGCTAGGCGATGATTTGTCAAAAAAGAAGCTTCTCCTTTCATGACTTTAATACTGTTCTTTTTCATCAAATAGCCAATTCCCCTGACCAAGTTTTTAACAATGGTTGTTTTATGATGCTGAACGCCATCCCAGTTAATTTTCACTTGTTCTAAAGGAAGAGTGATGCCGAATTGCTCAGCTTGCTTTATTTTCTCATAGGCTTCCGCGCTTGCTAATAATGACTTTGTTGGCATGCAGCCCTCATTTAAACATGTTCCACCTAAATCTTTTTGTTCGATTAACGTAACTTGTTTTCCTTGCCGGGCGGCAGTGATTGCTGCCACATATCCTGCAGGACCGCCGCCAATGACAACTAAAGGTTTCATGGAATGCACCACCTTTCTATAAGAGTAGTAAAATAGGTTGCTCTAAGTATTGTTTAATAGTTCCAAGGAAATTAGCTGCAGGTGCTCCGTCCAGTACGCGATGATCAAACGTCAGGCTTAAAGGCAGCACGTTTCTTCTTTGTAAATCGTCTCCTATATACATAGGTACATCTTCAGTAGCTCCCACACCAAGGATTCCTGTTTCAGGCGGGTTCAATACAGGTGTAAAATACTCTACTCCGTAGGCACCGAGATTAGTAATAGTGAATGTAGAACCTTGCATGCTATCAGTACTCAACTGACCTTGCCGAGCATCCTCTGCTCGTGTTTTAATCTCTGCAGCTAATTCAACTAACGGCATTTTTTCAGCATGTTGCACAACAGGAACAACTAGCCCATTCTCTAAAGCCACGGCCATTCCAAGATGAACATGATGATAGAGATGAATTTCGTTATCGATATACGCACTGTTCATTTGCTTGTGTTCTTGAAGTGAAAGAACAACAGCGCGAGCAATAAAATCAGTTAGAGAGATTTTCACCTTATGGCGTTGTTGAATCACTTCTTTAATTTCTCGTTGAAGAGACAGCAAATCCGTCACGTCAGCTTTCATATTAATCGTTAATTGAGCACTGTTTAGTAAGCTATTATGCATTCGGCCTGCAATGACTTTCCTCATCCCCGCTACTGGAAGCGTTTCTTTTTTTGTAGCTTTATCTATTTCAACTGGTGGATGACTTGTTTCTGAAGCTTTTTCTGTCAGCACTTTCTCTACATCCGCTTTTGTGATTCTTCCTTTTGGTCCCGTGCCTTTAATCATTTCAATGTCAAGGTTTTCAGATTCTGCTATTTTCCGTGCAATTGGTGAAATGCGCACAGTTTCTTTGCTCTTCTTTGATGAAACTGCGTTTGCTGGTGGCTCTTCTAAAGAGATAGTGGCGGCTACCTCGTTTTTAGGAGCCTGAAGCTCATTTGCTGAACTGCTTTGCTCAGTAAGCTGCTCGTTTGGATTTCCAACATAACAGATAATCGTTCCAGGAGGCACACCTACATCTTCTTGCACAAGGATATCAAGAATCACACCGTCCTGCGGCGCTTCAATTTCCATTTCTATTTTTTCAGAATTAATACTTGCAATCATATCTCCTTTTGAAACGGAGTCTCCCACTTTTTTATTCCATGTCGAAACGGTTCCTTCTTTCATTGCCATACCTAGTTTTGGCATTACAACCTCTGCAGCCATTTGCTTCCTCCTCCTTTCTCTTTACTTACACGCTTAGAAGCGATTTATCTCCTAGCAACTCCGATACAACTTCAATTACTTTTTGCGGTGTTGGCAGATAAATATCTTCTAATGGAGGTGAAAATGGTACAGGTGTATGTGGTGCTGTAATTCGTTTAATAGGTGCATCAAGCATATCAAATCCTTTATCAGCAACTAGCGCAGCAATATCTGTTGCGATGCTGCATCTTGGGTTAGCTTCGTCAATAACAATTAATCGATTCGTTTTTTCTACAGAAGAAAGAATCGTCTCTTCGTCAAAAGGTGATAGACTTCGCGGATCGACTACTTCTACGTCAATTCCTTTGTGAGATAATTGATCTGCGGCTGTAAGTGCAGTATTTACTTGTTTGCCAATCGCTACAATAGTTAAATCTGTTCCTTCGCGTTTCACGTCTGCTTTTCCTAATGGAATCGTATAATAGCCTTCAGGAACCTCACCTTTCATGTTGTACAATGTTTTGTCTTCAAAAAAGATAACCGGATCATTGTCTTCAATTGCTGCTAATAATAAACCTTTTGCATCGTAAGGGGTAGAAGGCACCACTACTTTAATGCCAGGAATGCTAGTGAACAAAGCATACAAGCTCTGAGAATGCTGAGCCGCAGCTCTGAATCCAGCTCCATGAGTCGTTCGAATCGTGACGGGCACTTCTGCTTTTCCTCCGAACATGTATCTAAATTTTGCGCCTTGATTCAGCACTTGATCTAAGCAGCAGCCAATAAAGTCATTAAACATTAATTCTGCAACCGGTCTTAACCCCGTAGCTGCCGCTCCCATTGCAGCTCCTATATAAGCTGCTTCTGAAATAGGCGTATCAAGAATTCGTTCACGTCCAAATTCTTGTACAAGTCCCTTTGTCACTCCAAGGACACCGCCCCAAGCCTCATCATCTTGCAGGTGGTCAATTTCCGCTCCGCCAGCTACATCTTCTCCCAGCAGAATCACATTCTCATCTTTTCGCATCGCTAGTTTCATTGCTTCATTGATAGCTTCAGACATACTTAATTTTCTAGTCATTTTCTTTTCCCCCTTTAATTAGTAAGATACATAAACATCTGTTAATAGTTCGGAAGCATCAGGATAATCGCTTGTTTCTGCTAGCTCAACTGCGCGTTTTACTGCTTTTTCTACGTCACTTTCAATATCTCTAAGCTCTTTTTCTGTTACTACTTGTTCTGAAAGCAAATAGTTTTCAAAAAGAGCAATCGCATCTTTTTCCTGAAGATGTTCTTTCTTTTCACTGCCTGATTTATACGTTTGTGCGTCGCCTTCGAAATGCCCGTAATTTCGATACGTTACACATTCAATTAACGTTGGGCCTTCCCCTCTGCGAGCTCGTTGAATCGCTTCAGCAGCTGCTTCATAAACAGCCATCACGTCTTTTCCATCCACTCGTGCGCCTGGAATATTGTAAGATGCGGCACGGTCTGCAATCGTGCTGCAGCTTGAAGCATAAGAAAAGGGAGTTGCTTCTCCGTAGCCATTATTCTCAGCAACAAAAACAACCGGCAGTTTCCAAATGGCTGCCAAGTTAATTCCTTCATGAAACGTTCCTTCATTGCCCGCCCCGTCTCCAAAAAAGCAAACGCTTACATCTTTTGTCTTTTTATACTTAGCAGTTAAAGCAGAACCGCATGCAAGCGGAAATCCTCCTCCTACAATTCCATTTGCTCCTAAAATTCCTTTATCTAAATCCGCGATATGCATAGATCCGCCTTTTCCTTTGCCTAACCCGGTTACCTTCCCAAATAGTTCAGCCATCATCCCATCCAAATCGCCGCCTTTAGCAATACAATGACCGTGTCCTCGATGAGTGCTCGTAATACTGTCACTGTCATTAAGATGAGCGCACATTCCAACCGCTACCGCTTCTTCACCTGCATATAGATGAACAAAACCAGGCAGTACACCTTTTGCAAAAATTTGATGTACTTCATCTTCAAACTTTCGAATTTCTACCATTTTCTGATACATCCAGCTGGCTTTTTCTTTCGTAAGCTTTTCTGTTTTATTTTGAGCAGTTTTCATTATAGTAAGCCTCCTCATTTGATTATCAAACTTCACTTAATTACTCTTGCAAGTACCGTGCCAACATGAAAACCGCTTTATCTTAGCAATCCATTGTTTTATTTGTTCTCACAAAGTTAGACAAAATTGGACACTGTTCCAACTTTGTCTAACTTTGTCCGATATTAGAGGAATCAATTATGTAAACTGAATTTAAGGTGCATAATAAGCGTGTGGGTTGAAAATCACATGAATAATTAGCAAGAAAGCTTTTATGTAAATATGATATAATGCTGAAGGAATCGTCTTCATTTTGAAGAACACCAAAGCTTTTAAAGGAGGTTGGTTAAAGGAAAGCGGATTTTATAGAAGTTTCACCGTAAAGTTGGATGTAAATTAAACGATGAAAGATGAGGTGAAAACCTGGAAAACATCCAAAGTTTGCGTCATCTACACTTCGCGACGTCTAGATGACATATCGCCAGGTTACAGTTATGCACAATGCAATTCAACACATTACAAGTTTTCATGTATACGCAGCCATTATTATATTTATCATTACATATTTTCTGATTATGACTGAAAAGATCAATCGCGCTTCAGCAGCTCTTTTAGGTGCTATATTGATGATTTTGTTAGGTATTGTCGATTTTAATAATGCTATTACCGAACACATTCAGTGGGAAACAATTGTCCTTCTTATGGGTATGATGATTTTAGTCGGCATCACAAACAAAACAGGCGTGTTTCAATACGCAGCCATCAAGTCTGCTAAAATTGCTAAAGGTGATCCGGTTCGAATTCTAGTTATTTTATCGATTTTAACAGGCGTCGGATCAGCTTTTTTAGACAATGTAACAACGGTGTTGTTAATTGTTCCCGTTACATTTTCGATTACTACTATTTTAAACATTAATCCTTTTCCGTTTCTTATATCAGAAGTGCTGTTTTCAAATATTGGAGGAACGGCAACTTTAATAGGCGACCCGCCTAATATCATGATTGGGGCAGCGAATCCTCACCTTGATTTTAATGCTTTTTTATTAAATTTAACTCCTGCAGTGCTGATTATCGGTGTTGTTACGCTGGGGATTCTTGTTCTTATCTATCGTAAAAAGTTAAAAGTAGAAGATAGTAAAAAGCAAGAGTTAATGAGTTTAAATGAAAAAGATTATATTCAAGATTCCGTTTTAATGAAAAAATCGTTAACGGTATTAGTATTAACGATTCTAGGTTTTACCCTGCATTCCGTTTTACATATCGATGCTGCTATGGTAGCTATTACAGGTGCAGCTGTGCTACTGGTAATCGGATTAAGAACTCATGATGAAGTAGAAAGCGCGTTTGATTCTGTGGAATGGACAACCATTATTTTCTTTGCTGGTTTGTTTATTCTTGTCGGAGGATTAATTGATGTAGGCATCATTAAAAAGCTGGCTGCTGGCGCGTTAAACGTTACAGACGGCAATATCGCACTATCAGCTTACCTCATTTTATGGATTAGCGGAATTGCCTCAGCTGTTATTGACAATATTCCTTTTGTTGCTACAATGATTCCACTTATTCAAGATATGGCTCATGGAATGGGAATGAGCCCTGATTCTGCTCAAATCAATGTACTATGGTGGTCATTGGCTCTAGGAGCATGTTTGGGAGGAAACGGTACGTTAATTGGAGCATCTGCCAACGTCATTGTAGCTGGCATGGCTGTAAAAAAAGGACATAAATTTTCATTTATGGATTTTTTGAAAATTGGAGCTCCAATTATGCTTGTATCTCTTTTGATTTCAACGTTATATATCTTTCTTCGCTACCTTTTATTCCTGTAAAGAAAGAGCAATTAAAATTTACATGAACAGTAAAAAGACTTCTCAGCTGAGAAGTCTTTTTTTCTCTAGATATATGCGTTCAAGCAGCCCAAACGAAGTTGATAATAAAAGCGGCGCTAATCATATACATAATCCAGTGAATTTCCTTCGCCCTGCCGGCTAACAATTTAACGAATGTATAAGATAAAAACCCTAGCGCTAAGCCTTCGCCGATACTAAACGTTAACGGCATCAAAATAATGGTGCAAAAAGCAGGTACAGCATCTGTTATTTCGTCGAGAGGAATGTTTTTAATTTCTGTTAACATGAGAGCTCCAACCATAATTAAAATAGGCGCTGTAGCAAAAGCAGGAATAATGCTAATCAATGGAGTGAACAAAATACTGACTAAAAACAGCATGGCAACAACCAGTGCTTTAAGACCCGTTTTGCCTCCTTCTGCAATTCCCGCCGCGTTTTCTACATACGCGTTCATTGCGGTAGATCCCATAGCAGCACTGGCTACAGTCGCAAGAGAATCTGCCATAAGCGCTTTATCTAACCCTTTAATTTCTCCTTTTTCATCCATTAGTCCAGCTTTTTTAGATAATCCAATCATCGATCCTAAATTATCAAATAGCTCCACAAGCGTAAATGAAAAAATAATAGAGAAAAGACCGTAATGGAGAGCAGATTTAATATCCATTTGTAAAAAAGTTTCTGACATGCTTGGCATTGAAAACGACACAACGCTGCTGATGCTTTTAGGTGCTTCTACTATGCCCAGCACCATCCCTGCAATTGATACTAGTAAAATACTAATCAAAGCAGCTCCTTTAATTTTTCGAGCAGTTAATACAGTTACCGCGATAAAACCTAATAAAGCAAGTAATGGGCCCGGTTTTGTCAGTTGTCCAAGCGCTACTAAATTTTCTTTGTTGCTTACAATAATTCCAGCTTGCTTAAAACCGATAAAAGCAATAAATAGACCGATTCCAACGGAAATAGCACTTTTTAAAATAGCGGGTATCCCTTCAATAATCTTCTTGCGTAAGCCTGTTATGGTTAAAATAAAAAATACAACCCCTGAAATAAATACGGCTCCTAAACCTGTTTGCCACGTTAACCCTTCACCCAATACCACTGTATACGTAAAAAAAGCGTTTAGCCCCATTCCTGGTGCAACTGCAATAGGCATGTTCGCCCACAGTGCAAACAAAAGAGTTGCAAAAACAGTGGCAAAAATTGTTGCCGCAATTGCCGCTTCTTTTGGAATGCCTGCATCTGCTAAAATCGTCGGATTAACAAAGATAATATAGCTCATCGTCACAAAAGTCGTAATTCCCGCAAGAATTTCTGTTTTTACATCTGTTTTACGTTCTGTTAAATGAAACAGCTTATCTACCCATGAAGGATTAGGTGCTAATTTTTTTGTTAGTTCCATATGCTGAGTTTCCATTTTTTCATTCATCGCCACTTGCTTTTCACTCCTTTAATGATCGATTGGATTTTTTTAACTAGTTTTTACAGCCGCTTTATCAACAAGTGTATATTCAGTCATTTCCCCACTCCTTTTTTATGAAAATATGTATAAAAAGAGCCGTGAAAACAGAAGGAAACCCTTCTATCTTCACGGCTCTTTGCTTCTGTAAACAGAAGATAAGCATCCGTCTTTTACGTTTTTTGCAAAACAAACGATTTCATCGAACGTTTTGCCATTTATATAGAGAAGTTATTTAAAGCAAATAACCGTACAAGAATTCTCAGTAGCAGGATCATAATCTCTAAATAAAGAAGTGACCTGGATATCGAATAATAGCTCCACTTTTTGCTTTAGCATTTTTTTATATTTAGTCGACAAAGCCGCATCAAGAGACATCACTAATTCTTTATATTCTTCACTGAGGGCGTCTAGCGCTGGCATTCTTTTTGATTGAGCTAGTATAAGAATTTTATTATCAATAATATCTATTTTTTGAGTATTCACGCCTACATTAAAAATTTCTTGGCTAATTTGAGTATACAAAGTAGCTATCTTCTTTTTAGAGATCGGCTCCATATGCTTCACCTTTTTCATTGTTAAAAATGTAATTTTATTATGTTGTTTTCACTTGATTAGCGTCTTTTGACCAGCTGCCGATAAATTCAGGCTCATTATAGTCAAAGAAATTGGTTAAATTCTCATGGCGGTTATCAATAAAAAGCTGATTGGCTACTTCTGAGACGAGCTTTGGTATCGCATATTTCAGCCCTGAAAGAGCGGAAGCAGAAATTCCACAGCTAATTAAAGCAGAATAATTAAAAGCAAAAAGGCCATATACCATTTTTTGACCTTCCCCATTGCGATTTGAAAAAGCAAAGCCATTACTAAGGTAAGGGTGGGCATCCAATACTGGATTGGCAATTTCATGCGGTGCTTTGTAATAATCGCTCCAGCGGGCGATGTGTTTTTCAACAAGACGTAATTCTGGACGAAGAGCCGGATCTGTTAGAAGGCCTGTGCTAATAATTAAGTAGTCAAATGTAAAGACTCCCTGAGGAGTTGTTACAACTGCTTTGTCCTGTTTTTCCTCGACATCGAGCCACGGGGCATGTACGTGCAAATGAAAACCTGGCCATGAGGAAGCGCGTCCAAATGTATCATTCGTAGGCGGCTGATTGTATTCGAAAAAATGAGCCATTACTTCATATTTTTCAGCATCTGACAGAGCATGAAAACGCTCAATCATTCCTGAAGCTTCCATTTGTCTGATTGGATTAATACGCGGAAGTTCTTTTCGTCGAACAAATACATGAGCTTCAGCAACTCCTTCGGAAAGCGCATAGTTGGCGTTATCAAACGCCGAAGCTCCTCCTCCTAAAACAGCTACTTTTTTGTTCTTTAACGTAGTAAAATCAATCGTTTGTGAAGTATGAGAATAAAGATGAGGCGGCAATTTTTCAGAAATCATAGGCGGGACATGCCACTCTCCTCCTCCTTGAATTCCTGTAGCTAGTATAACTTTACGTGCCATCAGTGTAGGACATGCAGCTCCATTTCCTTCAATATGCAAGCGATGAATACCTGTTTCCGTCGGCTCAATTAACGTTAAGTTTATTTCATTTGCCACAGGAAGGTTAAGAATGCTCCGGTACCAGCGTAAATAATTCATCCAGTCTCCTCTTGGAATTTTGTCAAGAGCTTCCCAGCCCTCTGAGCCAAATTGTGCTTCCCACCACGCTTGAAACGTAAGCGAAGGCATACCTAAATCAATAGATGTTAAGTTTTTGGGCGTTCTCAGCGTAATCATTCGTGCATACGTTTCCCACGGACCTTCTAAACCCGAACGGTTTTCATCAATAACAAGAATATTTGACACGCGTTCTCGCAGCAAGCCAAAAGCCGTTCCTAAACCGCTTTGACCTCCTCCAATAATGATTACATCGTATACGTGTCCACTTTTAGGGATAATTGGCTGTACTTCTGTTGGTTTCCTGAAAGAAAGGTAAGAAAGATCGGTTTCTACTCTTTTATTTAAAGCTTCTAAGCTCATCGTTATCTCTCCTTTCAATAAAGTTTCTCCGTGATAAAAAAGTTTATTTTATATCTAACATAAAATGATAGGTTTTATAACATCATTTGATTTATATTTATATTATCACTTTTGGAATATGATTGTATCTCCATTCTCTCTAAAGTTTTTTTTGCAAATTGTATAAAATCACTAATATAATTTTTTATATCTTATGTATGAAAGCATATTTACATTGTTTAAAAGAAAAAAACCATTACAAAGCTTAGTGAAGAAAGCTTTTCTGACATCAAATTTAAGGAAAACATGTGCGAGTTTGTGACAGTTATTTGTTAATTACGCTCTACTACTTGACTATCGTATTCATCAAATCTATAGTCATAATTAGTAACTCAACAAAGGGAGTCAACGTATGAGAAATTTATTTAAAATAACAGCTATATTTACAACGATTGTTATGTTTATTTTAATGATTGCCGGCAGTCTGGTCACAACCACAGGATCTGGATTAGGGTGCGGAAACGAGTGGCCATTGTGTAACGGGCAGTTAATACCCGAATACGCAGTAGCAACAATGATTGAATATACGCATCGTTTGATTACCGCATTTGCAGGTCTTCTTGTTTTAGCATTTTCTATTTGGGCTTGGATTCGTTATCGCAGAAACCGTGAAGTGAAAATTTTAGCGATCATGAGTATTGCATTTATCGTTATCGAGTCGTTGCTCGGGGCTTCTGCCGTTATCTGGCCTCAGTCAGCTGAGGCGCTAGCCCTGCATTTCGGTCTTTCGCTTATTGCGTTTACCGGTGTATTTTTACTTTCAATATTTGTTATTCAAAAGGACCGTTCGGATCATTTTATTAAAGGAGCCGTTACAGGCAAATTTAGATGGCTCGCATGGTTTACGCTTATATTTACCTACTGCGATATTTATTTAGGTGCATATGTGCGTCACAAAGGTGCAAGCTTAGCGTGTACAAGCTTTCCGGCTTGTTATGGCAACACTCTTATTCCAAAGCTATCAGGAACAACAGGCATTCACTTTGCTCACCGATTTGCTGCTCTTGTGCTGTTTGTTCTTATCATTTGGATTATGGTATCTGCTATCAAACAGTATAAAGAAACTCGCCGTGATATTTACTACGCGTCCATCATTGCAGTTGCTTTAACCTTTGCTCAAATATTTAGCGGTATCTTTGTTGTCATGTCTCGTTTAAATGTCTTTGCTACACTGTCTCACTCGGCATTTATTACAGCATTATTCGCTACGCTTAGCTACATTTGTGTACAAACTTTAAAAGGTAAAAGACGATAAAACAAAAAAACACGTGCAGTTCATAACTGCACGTGTTTTTTGTTTTAAGCTAGTTCTATTCCGCCTGTAATTCCGTAAACTTGAGCTGTTACGTAGCTTGCATCCGTTGAAGCTAAAAATACGTATACATTTGCTAACTCTACCGGCTGACCAGCACGCTGCAAAGGTGTATCTTGTCCAAAGCCTGGAATAGCGTCGCTTGGCTGCCCTCCAGAAATTTGAAGCGGCGTCCAGATAGGTCCTGGGGCAACGGAGTTAACGCGAATACCTTTTGGAGCTAATTGCTTGGCTAGTCCGCGAGTGAATCCGTTAATGGCAAACTTTGTAGCTGCATAATCTAATAAATTAGGACTTGGGCTATAGCCTTGTACAGAACTTGTGGTAATAATAGAAGCACCTGCCGGTAAATAAGGCAGCGCTGCTTTTGCGGTCCAATATAAAGAGAATACATTTACTTCAAAGGTTTTGCGCAGCTGATCCGTTTCTAAATCAGCAAGATCTTCTACTGCCTGCTGTTTACCTGCTACGAGCGCTAAAACGTCTAATCCATCTAATTCTTTATAAGCTTTTTCTACTAGCTCCTTGCAAAAAGATTCTTCGCCTACATCACCAGGTATGAGTACTGCTTTTCTGCCTTCTGCCTCAATAAGCTTTTTTACTTCTTCTGCATCAGTTTGCTCTTGTGGCAAGTAATTAAGCGCAACGTCCGCTCCTTCTCTTGCATAAGCGATAGCTGCTGCTCGGCCAATACCTGAATCCCCACCTGTTACAAGAGCTTTTCTGCCTTTTAATTTACCTGCACCTATGTAACTGTTCTCCCCGCAGTCTGGGATGACGTTCATTTCTTTTTGTACACCAGGCGGTTCTTGATACTGCTTTGGATAGCCTTCATGGAAATATTGAGTTAATGGATTATTTAACTTTGACATATTCGTCACTCCTTTATAAATCAAACTTAACCAACTAAGGAAAAGTTTTCTATATGCTTGTTCTTCCCCTCTTCTTCTTTCATAAACATGTTTGATGTGCTCTACTATCCTCACCTTTCTTTCTGCCATTCCCCTTCAATCAACAGCTGGATACATGAAAACTACATTCACCATCACAATAAAAAAATCCGAACGAGTCACGTTCTCTCTTGAGAACCTTGACTCCTTGTTCGGATCTTCTTTTAACTAAAACACGTTTCCCCCCACTCTTTAAATAAATGAAATGGTGAGAGCTTTGTATTTTGCTGTGCACAACAAGTTTTATTTCTCGTCTGTACCTGTTACTCTGTTACTCTGTTAGTTCTACTTGTAAAGGCTTTGATTCCTCTTCAGCTTCTTTAGGGGTGCGAACGATTAACACATCACATTTGGCATAGCGCAAAATATGCTGAGATACACTTCCGATTAAGATACGCTCTACCGCGTTTAACCCGGTTGCACCGCATACAATTAAATCAACGTGCTTATCGGGAGCAATTTTTTTAGATATTTTTGTTTTAGGAGAACCGTGTTCAATTAAGGTCTCGACTTTCGTTACTCCAGCCTTAATGGCTAGGTTACTATAGTTGGTTAAAAGTTCTTCAGCAAATTTCTCTGCATCTTGAAAGCGTGTATCCGTATAAAATGCATAAGGTGATGGACTTAACGCCTGTATATCGATAACGTGACAAATTATCAAATGAGCGTTATTTTTTTTCGCACTGTTAACTGCTTTTTTGAATGCCCACTCCGCTTCTACAGAACCGTCTACTGCTACGAGGATGTTACGATAAGCCATATTCATCATAATCTCTCCTTTAACATTCGTTTATAAAGAACTTTCTTTGCTACACTTTTATTGTACTTCTTGCGCAAGCGAAAGTATGTGATTTTTATCACAAGTTATAGAAATTAATAAAAATGGAGCCGCGCACATCGTACACGGCTCCATTTTTATTGAACTTGAGAGTTAAAAGTCATTATCCAAATAGATCCTGCTACAATCGTAATAACAAAAACGATTCCAAGTATCAAAGCCATCACATTATAACGAGGCTTCTCTCCGTCTTTAATATGCATAAAGAAAAACAATTGAACGAAAAATTGAAGCACGGCCATTCCTAGAATGCTAGCTAGTAATATATTTTTAGCAAGTACGTGGTTTAATACCAGCAGCAGAGGAATAACGGTTAAAATAATTGAGAAAATAAATCCGGTTGTATAAGCTTTTAACGACCCGTGGTTCTCCATCTACATCACCCCCATTAAATATACAACCGTATAAAGGAAGATCCAGACAGCATCAAGAAAATGCCAGTATAAGCTGATAATCGTCACTTTTCGTTTTGTTATAGAGGTAATTCCGTATCGTTTTAACTGGATTGTAATTGAAATCATCCAAATGATTCCAACCGAGACGTGCAGCCCGTGCGTACTAACCAGCGTGTAGAAAGCCGTGAAAAATGCGCTCGTAGAAATGGTTGCTCCTTCGTGAACCATTGTTTGAAATTCATGAATTTCAAGACCAACAAAGCATACACCTAAAAGCAGTGTTACGATTAGCCAGCCAATTAAAGGCTTTATTTTTCCTTTGTGCATGCTTAATACAGCTAATCCGCTCGTAAAGCTGCTCGTTAATAAGATAAACGTTTCAGAAACAAATCCTGGAACTTCAAAAAATTCCTTTCCCGTAAGGCCTCCCGCAGTATGATTAACAAGAACAGCATACGTAGCAAATAATGCTCCAAATAAGATGCAGTCCGTTACGAGGAAAAGCCAAAAACCCATAACTTTGATTTCTTCATCATGTTCATGATGATGTTCTTCGTGGTGCGCTGTCGCATATGCCATGTTACCCGACCCTCCCTACTGAATTTTCTGTATGTCGAATTTCATCAACGGGAATATAATAATCCGAGTTGTATTGAAAAGAACGAGCTAGTAAACAAGCTCCGACTCCTGTCAAACCGAATATCGCCATCCATACCCAGTGGAACGTTAAGCCAAAACCAGCAATGAACCAAAAAACTGACATAATAAACGGGATACCTGAATTCTTTGGCATATGAATTGGAGAAAAAGCCGCTGCTTCCTTCGCTTTTTTCTTTTTTCTTTCTTCTTTTATCGTCCACCACGCATCTTGCCCGGTTACTGTTGGAATCACTGCAAAATTGTAGTGCGGCGGAGGTGAAGGAATGGACCATTCTAATGTGCGGCCATTCCAAGGATCTCCTGTTACATCTCGTTCTCCGTACTTAATGCCATGAAGAATCTGCCATGCTTGAAAGATAAACCCTATGCCCATAAAGAAGGCTCCCACTGTAGAGATAACGTTCAGCGGTCCCCATCCCATGTCAAAATCGTACGTATAAATACGGCGCGTCATTCCCATAAACCCTAGTGCATATTGAGGCATGAAGCATACATAAAAACCAATATTCCACGTCCAAAATGCCCATTTGCCAAGACGGTCATTTAACTTAAAGCCAAACATTTTTGGCCACCAATAGTACAAACCTGCAAAAAAGCCGAATACAACGCCTCCGATTAACACTTGGTGAAAGTGTGCAACTAAAAAGTAGCTATTATGATACTGATAGTCTGCGGGAGCTGCTGAAAGCATAACACCCGTTGCTCCTCCCACAACAAAGCACGGGATAAAAGCAATTGTCCATAGCATCGGCTGGGTCATTTGAATACGGCCGCGGAACATTGTAAATAACCAGTTGAACACTTTAACACCCGTTGGAATTCCGATAGCCATCGTCGTAATAGCAAAAAACACATTTACATTAGCACCTGCACCCATCGTAAAGAAATGATGCACCCATGTGAAATACGATAGAACGCTAATAATCATCATTGAAAAAACCATAGATTTATAGCCAAATATCTTCTTTTGAGAAAACGTTGCAACGATTTCAGAAAAAATGCCAAATGCAGGAAGTACAACGATATACACTTCAGGATGTCCCCACATCCAAATTAAGTTAATGTACATCATCGGATTTCCACCGCCGGTCATGGTAAACAAGTGTCCGTCAAAGAAGCGGTCAATAAACAATAAAGCAAGCGTTACGGTTAATACAGGAAACGCGAAAATGATAATAATACAGCTTGCTAGAACAGACCACGTGAATAGCGGCATATGCATAAGTTTCATGCCAGGCGCACGCATTTTTAAAATGGTCATAATAAAATTAATTCCAGAAGCCAAGCTGCCAATACCTGATATTTGAATGCCCCAAATATAAAAATCTTGACCTGGTCCAGGACTGAACTGCATGCCAGAAAGCGGCGGATAACTCAACCACCCTGCATCTGGCGATCCTCCGATTACAAACGACAAATTGAAAAGCATGGCGCCAAAGAAAAATAGCCAAAAGCTTACCGCGTTTAAAAAAGGATAGGCGACATCTCTTGCTCCAATTTGAAGAGGTACAACAATATTAAAGAAAGCAAACATAAGCGGCATTGCCATAAATAGAATCATAATGGTTCCGTGCGTAGTAAAAATTTCGTTGTAATGATTAGAATCTAGAAAATGCCACTGAGGAAATGCTAGCTGCATACGCATCAATAATGCATCTACTCCGCCTCGAAACAGCATTAACAATGAAGAAAGCATATACATGATTCCAATTTTTTTATGATCCACCGTTGTGAGCCACTCACGCCATAGCCACTTCCACTTTTTAAGATACGTAAGAACAAAAATAATACCGGCTAGTGTTAACAATATGGCGACATCGGCTCCGTAAATCATTGGCTCCCCTGTCACAAAAAAATGAGATGAAAAATCTTTTAATTTGTCTAACAACTTAGTTTCCTCCTTCCTGGTGCTCGTGCTGTGTATGTGCTTGTTCATCAGAAGCCACATTCATTGTCTTCATGTCTTCATTTTTCATATGGTGATGCTGACTATAATATTGACCACCGTTTTTAATGACAGTTTCTTGGAACAAACCTTTAGGAATGGTAGAGTACGATTTCTCTAAAGAAAGACCTTGTTTTGCAAGACTGTTATAATCAGCTTTTGTTAAAGCTGGTGCTGTTTCTTTTACTTGCCTTACCCACTGATTAAATTCTTTTGTCGATGTAGATTTAACTTTAAAGTTCATATGAGCGAACCCTTCACCCGTAAAATTAGCGCCTGAACCAAAATATTCTCCCTTGTGATTAGCTTGCAGCCAAAGCCCCATGGCCATTCCCGGCATTGTATATAATTGTCCTCCTAGCTGGGGTACCCAAAAGGAATTCATAGGTGCATCTGACGTTAGCACGAATTGAACGGGCACATTCTTTGGAATTTCGACATAGTTGACTGTCGCAATATCTTGATCCGGATATTGGAATAACCATTTCCAATCAAGAGACGTTACTTCAATCGTTAGCGGCTTTACATCTTTTTTCGGCGGATCTACTAATTCATAAGTCGTCTTGGCCGTAGCGAAACCTAAAATGCCAATAATAATAATGGGGATGCCCCACCAAATAAATTCAAGACGCTTGCTATCGTCCCAATCTGGTCGATACGGAGCCTTGTTTCCAGGCTTATCACGGTAGCGTAAAACGATATACACAAGCAGACCTAAAACAGGAATAACGACAATTGCGCATAAAATTATGGAAAAAATAATTAACTGGTATTCTTTTTGAGCCACCGCCCCCTGTGGATTTAAAATCAAATAACGACTATCACAGCCTGCTAAAAAAATTGTAATGAATACGGAGAGAATGATTAACTTGCCAATATGCATTGATTTTTGCTTTCTCACCTCAGCTCAGGCTCCCTTCCTTTAAATCTCTGTACATAATAATGGTATATAAACGTTCATATTAGAGATGCATCTCAACAGATCAAAGAGCTAAAAACCTCCTAACATATTGAAGTTTGTCATGACATATTGCTTACTCCTAAAAAATTATCATGTTGTATGTTTAAAAGGTGTGATATTTCTCACACTTGAAGCGATTTTTATCTAGTTTAAATGGCTTTACCATAATTTCGTCACATATTTGGTTAAATGTGGTGTGAAATATCTTTCTCCTAGCGCGTAGATTCTGATAAAAGTAAAAAAGCTCTCCCAGTTCTTATTAACTGGAAGAGCTTTTTGGGAGTAATGAAGTATGGAGCTTTATTTCTTACTAGTTTGTTTGCTTTACTTGCTGAAACATCCAATCAATCATTTTTTGTTAAGAGAGTCACGACTTCCTTATATTCCTCTAGCTCTTTGGTCTGTGCGAGAGTATTGATTTTCTCTAGCGATAAAAGAGAGCTCTGAATGATAAACGTGCGAGGCTCCTTATCATTTTGCAGTAATTCACGTTAACGAACTATCAGCTATTGCCTTCTCTTCCTTAATACATCTTCTATAAAATAATGATAGAAATAATTAATAAGAGCAGTGGCAATCGAGATCACAAAAAGTTGAAAACGCGTCATGTTGACCATTTTGTATACCTTTAATTTTTCTGCCAGACTGGTCAAGGGATAAGCAAATAGATAGTCAAATAGGATGTTAATTAACAAATATTTTTTGAAATTCCCATAGGTCAGCTTGAATACCCAAAAATTAGCTATAAAAAACGGTCCAAATATAAAAGAAACGTCGCTTGAAAGTTTAGGGAAAAGAGGTTTCCTCACTTTCCACCATGTAAAGCTTTTAGATAACTCACTGATAAAAGCAATAACTAATGAACTAAATGTTAAAACAGGTAGGTATCTTTTAAAGACAAATTTATCAACTTTTATTATAGACAGCCAAGGCAATAAAAGTACTGCCAAAAGCGTTAACTTTCCTTTCATTATGTACCCAACTCCTGCCGTTACGAAAATGTAAGCTAAACCATATTCTCTTTAGTTTGTGTAATAGGCTCTTTTTTATGTGTTTATTACACTGCGTTCGTTCTTTTATTCGTCTTTTATTACAAGATTTTTTGCTTTCAGGAAATTATTGATTCTCATATTCTGCATGTGCATGGAGAAAATACGGAGGTGAATGTTTAATTAAAAGGAGGAATTAAAAATGACTACAGTACGTGAAGTTATGACTAAAGATGTGAAAGCTTGTGCACCGCACGACCCAGTAACAGCTGCAGCAAAATTAATGCGTGATATTAATTGTGGCTCTGTGCCAGTGTGTCAAGAAAATCGAGTAATGGGAATGATCACAGACCGTGATATCGTGTTAAACTGCGTGGCGGATGGAAAAGATTGCAACACTGTGCATTGCCATGATTGTATGACTAAAGATGTGATTACTTGTTCTCCAGATACGGATATTCATGAATGTGCACGTATGATGGCCGATCATCAAATTCGCCGCATTATTGTAGTGGAGAATAATAATATGGTTGGAATCTGTGCAATCGGTGACCTTGCGACCGTGAACGTATATGTTGATGAAGCCGGTGCAGCATTGAGCGAAATTTCTAATCAAGTTCATTAAAACTTTTTAGCATATAAATCCTTAATGTTTGTACAAAATAACCCTGTCTGCAAGGAGGTGCTAATATGCCAAATTTAAACGATAACAAATTTAAAAAGATTCAGTCTGAGAGTCAAAAGCAAGGAAAGTCTCAAGAAGAATATGCGGCTGAGCTTGACGCTAATCGTGCAAAAAGCCAAAAGAAAAAGTAAGAATAAAAAAGGATTACAATCGGCAGAAGCTCGTTTGCAATCCTTTTTTTAGTGAAATCCTAATCTGTTTCTTTCTTTCTTTTCTCTTCTTCCTCTTCCACTAATGTGCGGCGCAAAATTTTTCCTACCGTGGACTTAGGCAGCTTATTTCTAAACTCAATCAAGCGAGGGACCTTGTACTTAGCTAACCTTAAATTGCACCATTCTTCTAATTCCTGTTCTGTAGCAGATGCATCAGTTTTTAAAACAATCGCAGCTTTAACGGTTTCCCCTCGATAAAAATCTGGTACTCCAAACACACATACTTCTTTTACAGCTGGATGCTGATAAATAATATCTTCTATCTCCACTGGATAAACGTTATATCCACTAGCAATAATCATATCTTTTTTTCTTCCTACAATATAGAAATAACCGTCTTCATCCATAGTAGCAATATCTCCTGTATATAGCCAGTCATGTCGTATTACCGCTGCTGTTTCATTCTCTTTCCTCCAGTAACCTTTCATTACTTGGGGGCCTTTAATAATTAACTCTCCCGCTTCACCAGGCATCAATTCTGTAATGCCTTTTTCAATATCTACAATTTTAGCATCTGTATTTGGGTAGGGAAGACCAATACTTCCTTGTTTTCTTTTTCCTACAACTGGATTTCTATGAGTGGTCGGTGACGTTTCCGTCATACCATACCCTTCGAAAATGGGTAGATTAAACTTTTGGTCAAATCTTTGAAGGATCTCTATAGGGAGAGACGCTGAACCACTACTGCAATATTTAAAGCATGATAAATCCTCAGCTGTTAAATCTGGATGGTTAAGTAGCGCTACATACATAGTTGGTACACCTGGAAAAATGGTTGGTCGGTGCTTTCGAATTAAATTTATGACTTCATTTATCTCAAACCTTTCTACAGCAATGTACGTTGAAGCAGAAAAGATAGAACAATTCATACGAGCCATGCCATATACATGAAATAACGGCGCTAAACCTAGCATTCGTTCAGGTGATTCTTGATGTGGAAGAACGTTTAATGTACAGGAAAGATCTTGATAGACATTGGAGAACAAGTTAGAATGAGTCAGCATGACTCCTTTAGACTTACCTGTTGTTCCTCCTGTATATTGCAAAACCGCTAAGTCTTCCTTGGGTTCAATTTTAAGCTTTGGAAGTTCTTTCTCTCCTTTTTTAATCAAAAAATAAAGGTTATCTTCTTCATTTTGCTTGTTGTTAGTTGAAATAAAATTGAGTGGAGTCTTCAAGTTTATTTGATCTATTTTTGTCCTTTGGTCTTCACGACTAATAAACCATATGGCTTCAGAATCCTGTAAAATATAATCTAGTTCAGCCGTTTGATACATGGGGTTTACCTGTACAATAATTCCTCCTAACCGTTGAACTGCATAGTAGGAGATAATATATTCCGTACAATTTGGTAACATTACAGCGACTCGATCTCCTTTACAAAATCCTTTTTGATGTAAAGCTGATGCAAGACGCTCACAGGCTGTCTTTAATTCAACATAAGTTAGCTCCTTTTCTCTTTCTATCACCGCTACTCGTAACGGGTAACGATGAGCTGAATGCTCCAACAAGTCATATAGCGTTAATGAAGGAATTTCAATTTCCTGAGGCAGAGATTCAGGGTACTTCCTATTCCCAATCCAGTTCACTATTCTCACCCCTTAACTATTTTAATTCATTAACTTTGCTCCACCTGTTTCCCATTCTTTCCACAGTGGCTTTTGCCTCATTTACTACTCCTAAAATGATTTCTTGTACCGTTTTTATCTCTTGAATTCTGGCCACAGATTGACCGCATGAAAAGATTCCTGCATCGATATCTCCTTCGTTATATACCCGCACAGCCTTTTTCCCTGAAATTAGTGGCAACAGTTCTTCTAGTGAAGCCCCTCTACTTTCAGCATCCATCACTTGTAAAGCCATCGCATTTCGAGCGACTCTTGAAGTTGAACCAATTGTTTTTTGAATTAATGCCGTATCTCCTTCTGAAGCTTGTACCATCCACTTTTTCACGTTGTCGTGGACTAGTGCCTCTTGAGAAGCTAGGAATCGTGTGCCCATAACAATACCTTCTGCTCCGAGAGCTAGCATGGCAGCCAATCCCCGTCCATCCGCAATTCCACCACCGGCAAGAACGGGGATAGTTAGTGCATCAACTGTTTGAGGGACTAAAACTATATTTCCCACATCTTCCATTCCAGGGTGACCTCCCGCTTCAAATCCCACTACAGTTACAGCGTCACATCCTACTCGTTCAGCCGTTTTTGCATATTTCACTCCGGCAACTTTATGAATAACGACTACGTTATTGTCTTTTAATACTTTCATATATGGCTCAGGGCTTCTGCCAGAGGTCTCTACAATACGTATACCTTCTTCTAGTAATACATCTATATAGGCTTCGTTTGGCATACGCTTCACACTTGGAAATAAGTTAATATTAATGCCAATTGGCTTATCCGTTAATTCTCTTACTTTTCGGATTTCGTGCCGCAGCTCTTTTGCTGTTTCAAAAGTGGCCGATGTAATAATACCGAGCCCGCCAGCTTCTGAAACAGCAGCAGCTAAAGGAGCTCGTCCAATTCTAAATAAACCTCCGCAAATAACCGGATATTGAATATTTAGCAACTCTGTAATACGGGTTTTCATCTTTTACCCTCCTTTTTATAGCCATTTATATTAGGTATATTCAACGTCTTTATGAGAAAATAATTAGTTGATTAAAATGGCGTCGCCTCATAAGACTATGCCATCCTTAGTCGCGAGGGTTTGTCTTGTGCAATAATCGATTGTTTTAGGTTATGAATATTTTATATTTGAATTTTCAGATAAATCATCGTGATCTAAAGCTTTCTTTTTTGCTCCAGATGGTTTGACAAAAAACGCAAATAGTATCCCAAAAACCAAAACGAGAATTGCCATTGAGATAATTGATAAGTTGTAACCTGCAATTTTGTTTGCTCCAGCTAGCCCAACGATATAACCAGTTAAAATGGGAGCGATAATTCCTGCGATATTACCTGAAGAAGTTAAAATACTTGTCATTAATGCACCGCGTTCAGGCCACTCATTAATCATAATAGTTGGTCCAATTGGCAAAATAGCGTAGGTTAAACCTTTGGCTAGACACATAGCGATAACCACCCATAGCGGATTTTGAAAGACTGTAATAGACGCTAATAGTAAAGCTCCTGCTATCATAGCTCCCGCTACTACAAATATCCTTGATATCTGCCAGCTTTCGTTTTTCTTAAACAAATAATCAGACAGCATCGAAACTCCTGTATAAATGAGTACAGAAACAATTCCAATAATCGCGACGCTATACCCCATTTCGCCAGGAGACATTTTTATTGCTTCTACTAGATAAATAGGTAGCCAAACTGAAAACCAAACAACTAAAATATATGTTGAAAAATAGGCTAGCGTTGTAAATAAAGCTGAAGGAGACCCAAGGAGTTTTAAAAAATCTTTTACATTTATTTTTTCTAGCTGTGCTTTCTTTTTCTTTTGCACTTTTTGATACCTTTTCACTGGACTCTCTTTGGTAAAGAATTGAAACAAGAAAAACCACACAATACTCGCTAGTCCAAGACAAGCAAAAGCAGCCTTCCATCCTAATAGAGTAATTAGAGAAACAAGAAGCGGTGCGGCAATCATAGCTCCTACAGTTCCGCCAGCAACTACGATAGAATTAGCAAATCCTCTTTGCTTTGGTGGAAACCATTTATCTGCATGGTTATAGGCAACTGGACTAAATGGGCCTTCAAATGCCCCTAATAAAATTCGGTAAATAACTAGTAGTGGTAAAGCAGCAATAGCTAAGACACCAAATTGTAAAAAAGCCCATGTTAACATTAAAAAGCCAAGGACTTTTTTAGCTCCAATCCGATCGGCCCATGCTGCTCCGAAAATACCTGTTATGGGGTAAAGCCAGTAATAACTACTCCCTACAAGCCCCCACTCGGCATAAGATAAGTTCATTTCTTTCATGATAGGAACAGCTGCAAGCCCTATAATTGATTTATCTGCAAAGTTAATAACTGCGCCGAAAAATAGCATTAGAAGAACAAACCATCGCATATGAATCCCTCTTTTCTTCATTTTTATTTTTGAACTTTCAGCTAAAACGTTTATCAAATGGTTCAGTGGTACGTTTTTTTCTTTTTTTGAAAAAGGATTTGCAGTATTCCTTCAGCTTGCCATAAATGCAAGTTTTATGCCATTCCAAAAGCCTTAATCTCCCCACTCTTATAAGAGAAATATTTATAAAAAATTCAGTAATGCATTAAGTATGTGACCCGTTCCTTTATCTATTGAAACAAGCCGGTGATTCAAAGAAAAATCATAATTCATATTTAAATCAAACGTTCTTTTATAAATCTTATAAAAAAACGATTGGTATTAACAACTCACCAATCATTTGCTCTTACACTACTATTATTAAAATTTTGGCCCTCCGGCTACGTATAAGGTTTGACCGTTGACAAAGGAGGATTCTTTTAATGAAAAAAAGAGTGCCGTATTTGCAATATCTTCGGGTTTTCCAGTACGTTGCATGGGAATCACCTTTTTCTTTTCTTCGATTAACTCTTCAAATTTAAGGCCTAGTCGTTCTGCGGTAGCTTTAGTCATATCAGTTTCAATGAATCCAGGGGCAATTGCATTGACAGTAATACCAAATTTGCCAAGCTCTATTGCCAAAGTTTTAGTAAACCCCTGTATGCCAGCTTTGGCAGTTGCATAATTAGCTTGTCCCTTGTTTCCTAACGCAGACACTGAAGAAATATTTATAATCCTCCCAAATTGCTGCTGGACCATATATTTTTGAGCAGTTTGGCTACAAAAATAGGTTCCTTTTAAATGAACATTCATAATAAGATCCCAATCATCTTCAGTCATTTTATGAAAAGAATTATCTCTCGTTAATCCTGCATTATTAACAAGGATGTCAATGCTCCCTAATGTACGGACTATTTCTTCCATACTGCTCTCTACTTGCTCTCGTTTCGTTACATCACAGACCAAACCTGTTACGTCCAGTCCTTCCATTTGAAATTCCTCTATCGTTTGATAGAGTTCCTGTTCATTAAGATCTACAATACAAACTTTTGCTCCTTCACGAGAAAACGTCTTGGCGATTGCCTTGCCAATTCCTTTACTTCCCCCAGTGATATACGCTACGTTCTCTTTTAATTGACCCACTGTTATTCTCCTCTTTTCATTTATCTCGAATCAGCTTGAAAGTACCAATCCCTTTTGCAAGAATATTTCCTTGACCATCCTTAATTTCTCCTTCAGTAAAAGCAAGTTTATATCCTTCCTGCAGCACTTTAGCTTCCGCAAAGATTTCTCCTTGAGATATGCTCGAAAGGTAATGAACAGTTAAATTTGTTGTCACTACCTTTGCTTTTGTTACAGATCGAGTAACCATGCCAAGGATATAATCGAGCATTGTCGCATGAACACCGCCATGAAGGGTTCCATTTATATTAAGTAAATGTTCTTTAATATCTAACTTTATATTCACATTTCCTTCTTCAAATCTAACAATCTCAAACCCTATATGCATAAAGAACGGGTTCTCTTCAAATTTTTCGCGGATATCCTCTACTGTAATTGGCAACTCACGCTTCCTCCTTTCTTATTTTCCTTGATACTCAGGTTTTCGTTTTTCTAGAAACGCTGTTGTTCCTTCTCTTTTATCTTCTGATGAAAAGAGAATAGCTTGAGAAAGCTTTTCAATCATTAACCCCGTTTTCATGTCCACGTCGGACCCTAAATTTACAGCAATCTTAGCTAACTTCACAGCTAACGGGCCTTTTGACAGAATTTGATTGGCGACTTCTTCTACTTTTGCTTCAAGTTCTTCCGGCTTAGCAACTTCTGATACAAGGCCGATTCGAAGGGCCTCATCGGCATCAACCATTTTCCCCATTAAAATTAGCTCCAGTGCTTTTCCTTTCCCTACAATTCTGACTAGGCGCTGGGTTCCTCCAGCACTTGGAATAATTGATAAATTTAGTTCTGGTAAACCAAGCTTGGCACTTGTAGAAGCGACTCGTATATCACAGGACATGGCTAATTCACAGCCTCCTCCCAAAGCATAACCATTAATCATAGCAATAGTTGGCTTCTCAAAACCTTCTATAAGATTGTACACATGCTGCATACCGCTTTGGCTTAACGCATCAAGCACTGTTTTTTCACGCAGCTGACCAATATCAGCTCCCGCTGCAAACGATTTATCTCCTTGCCCCGTAAAAACTAAACAAGCTACCGTTTCATCTTTCTTTATTTCTTCTAAAGCTTCTGTTATTTCTTCTAACGTTTCTTTTGTCAATGCATTTCTCTGCTCAGGACGATTAATTACGATATAAGCAAGCTGTCCTTTTTTCAGCACGTCTATATTTGCAAATGTAATCATATTTACGATACCTCCACTATTGATGATTTTATCGTTCAAGTATTAAAGCAATGCCTTGCCCTCCACCGATGCAGGCTGCTACGAGTGCGCGTTTTGCATCCCGTCTTTTCATTTCATACACCAGTTTTGTAATTAACATAGCCCCAGTTGCTGCAATAGGGTGACCATGAGCAATTGCTCCTCCATTTACATTTACTTTTTTCATATTCATAGATAGCTCTCGATTACAAGCAAGTACCTGAGCAGCAAACGCCTCATTAAATTCAATTAAATCGAAATCTTCAAGAGACAAGCCTGCTTTTTGAAGCACTTTTTGAACAGCTGGCACTGGTCCAATCCCCATCATATTTGGATCTACTCCTGCAACGGCCCACTCTTTTACTTTCGCTAATACTTCTATGCCCTCTTCGTTTGCACGATTTTCGGACATAAGTACAACTGCTGACGCTCCATCATTAACACCAGAGGAGTTTCCTGCCGTTACACTTCCTTCTTTTTTAAAGGCGGGAGAAAGTTTTGATAAATCTTCTATGGTCGTACTCGGACGAACGTGTTCGTCATGATTAAATAAATAAGATTCTCCTTTTCTATTCGTAATATTAATAGGTACAATTTGTTCTTTAAAGTATCCCCTGTTTATCGCGTTGGTCATTTTTTGCTGACTTTCTAAAGCAAATAAATCTTGTTCTTCTCTCGTTACTTCGTACTTTTCAGCCAAGTTTTCCGCAGTAATCCCCATAGAAGGATCTCCAATATGATTCGGAGAAAGTTTTCGCTTTATAAATTGAGGTGGCATTCGATCGTAAGGTCTGCTTTGTGGTGCAAGTAAGTATGGTGAACGTGACATACTTTCTGTTCCACCCGCAAGAAAGATCTCTCCATTTCCTGCTCGAATTTGATCAGCGGCAAGACCTATACTGTTAATTCCTGAACCGCATTGACGATCAATGGTCATACCAGGAATTGCTAGAGGCAAACCGGCTTCGAGTAACGTTAACCTTGCCATATTTCCTCCTCCAGCCAGACAATTTCCAAAGATGACATCATCAATATCTGTTGATTGAATACAAGCACGTTTGATTGCTTCTTTCATGACAGCAGCGCCGTAAACGGAGGGATATATATTAGCAAGAGTTCCTCCTTGTTTTGCAATGGCGGTTCGAACCGCTGATACGATAACAGGCTGTTTCATAAAATCCTCTCCTTATTAACATTTAAAGAATGGTTTCAATCATGATTGCCATACCTTGTCCTCCACCTACACAAAGAGTAGCAATTCCATATCTCTCCTGTCTCCGGATCATCTCATGAAGTAAAGTGGTTACTATACGAGCGCCTGTTGCTCCAACAGGATGACCAAGAGCAATTGCCCCTCCGTTGACGTTCACTTTATTTACGTCTAAATTAAGCTCTCGAATAACAGCTAAAGCTTGAGAAGCAAATGCTTCATTCAGCTCAAAAAGCCCAATGTCTTCTACTTTTTTTCCAGTCCTTTGTAATAATTTTTTTACAGCTGGAACAGGACCGATTCCCATAACTTCTGGAGAAACTCCAGCTGCCGCCCAATCGACAATTCTTACTAGAGGTTTAAGCTCTAAGCGCTCAGCTTCTCTTCTTTTCATTAAAACTAATGCAGAAGCTCCGTCATTTCGTCCACAAGTATTACCAGCTGTAACAGTTCCATTTTCTTTAAAAGCAGGCTTTAAATTCGATAGCTGTTCAATTGTCGTTTGAGGGCGAGGGTGTTCGTCTCGATCAACTGTAACAGTGGCTTTTCTTTGTTGGATCTTAACTGGAATGATTTCATCTTTAAATGCCCCATTTTTTATAGCTTTGGCAGCTTTTTGTTGACTTTCTACTGCAAAACCATCCTGATCTTCTTTTGAAATATGGTACCTTTCAGCTACATTTTCCGCTGTAACTCCCATACCTAGATGCTGACCATATATCTCCTGAGGCTGCTGACCATTTTCTGTATTTGAATCTACTAAAGTAGATCTGTCTCCTCCAAAACGTGTATTTCTTAAATAAAGAGGTGCACGACTCATACTTTCTGTTCCGCCTGCCACCACAACTGTTGCTTGATTTGAGTGTAGCTGCTGAACAGCTGAGGCGATTGCCTGCATACCTGATGCACATAATCGATTGATGGTAAAAGCTGGTGCAGTATCGGGTATCCCTGCTCTTAGAGCCGCTACTCTGGCAACATTCGATGCTTCTGTTGATTGTCTTACTTCTCCGAAAATAACTTCACTCACTTGTTCCGCCGCGATATTAGCCCTTTTTACAGACTCTTCGATAACAAGACTTGCTAGATGACCGGAGCTGACTTCTTTCAAAGCACCTCCATAACGCCCAATAGGTGTTCTGGTAGCGCTTACAATAACGATTTCTTCTTGCATTTTTTCTCCTCCTTTACTAACCGTTAACTATATTCTTTTTTTAATTGTCCAGCTATAATATTTTTCTGAATCTCAGATGTTCCTTCATATATTCTGGTGATTCTAGCATCTCGGAAAAAGCGTTCAATTGGATAGTCAGCAATATAGCCAATGCCTCCATGAACTTGTACAGCTTTATCTGCAACGCGATTGTATGCTTCTGAACCAAATAGTTTTAGCATAGCCGCTTCTTTGATTACTTTCATTCCTTTATCAACCATCCATGCTACGCGGTATGTAAATGATCGTAACGACTCAACGTCTACAGCCATTTCAGCAAGCATATGTGATACGGCTTGATGTTCAATAATTGGAACATCAAATTGAATTCGTTCTTGTGCATACGCTGCACTTAGATCAAGCAGCTTCTGGCAGGAACCAAGATTGCGTGCTGCTAATCCAGCACGTCCATTTGCTAAAATTTTTAGAGCGTTAACGTATCCTTGACCTTCTGCTCCCAATACATTTTCAACGGGTACTTCACAATCTTCTAAAATAATTTCAGCTGAATGTGAGCCTCTAAGCCCCATCTTCCTCTCTACAGCTCCAACATGAAAACCGGGAAAATCTTTTTCTATAATAAAAGATGTAATGCCTTTTGCCCCTTTATCTGGATCTGTTATGGCCATTACTGTAAACACATCAGCTTCTGTAGCATTTGTAATGTAGTGCTTTGTCCCATTTAAAATATATTTGTCTCCTTTTTTCACAGCAGTTGTTTTTAAATTCGTAGCGTTTGAACCAGCACTAGGCTCTGTTAACGCAAACGCCCCAATTTTTTCACCTCGAGCCATAGCGGGCAAATATCTTTGTTTTTGTTCGTCGTTGCCCATTTCTACAATACCTACTGTACCAATTCCTGTATGTGCTCCAATTAACGTTGTATATCCATTGTGCGTAGCTCCGATCTCCTCGTATAGTGCACACTTTCCAACCATTCCAATTCCAAGCCCTTCGTACTGCTCTGGAATACTTAGTCCAAATAAGCCTAAATCTTTCGACATGTCGATAATTCGCTGCGGAATTTTATCCTCTTGTTCTATCTGCATCGCTACTGCTTCTACTTCTGTTTGTACAAAGTCCCGCACATTTTTTTTCAAAAACTGAATGTCTTCACTTAGACGAAAGTCCATTCTCAACCCTTCTTTCTATTTTCTAATTCGCTACTTTTCATGATCATATTCATAAAATCCTCTTCCAGTTTTCTTACCTAACCTTCCAGCTTTTACATACTTAGTAAGAATAGGACAAGGACGATATGTCTCACCTAGTGTTTTATAGAGATATTCCATATTACGCAGCCTCGTATCTAACCCGACTAAGTCTGCTAGCTCTAAAGGACCCATTGGATGATTTAAACCTAGCTTCATAGCTTTATCAATATCATTAATACTTCCAACACCTTCCATTACCATTTTCATTGCTTCATTTCCTATTAAACAATTCATTCTACTGACTGCGAAGCCTGGGAACTCGTTAATCCTGACACATTCTTTTTTAATTTTCTCTCCAAATTGAAAGCTTTTAGCTACCGTGTCCTCCGATGTTTCTAATCCGCAGATAACTTCAATTAATTTCATTTTGGGAACGGGGTTAAAAAAGTGAAGAGCAATACATTGAGATGGTCTGCTTGTTTGTGCTCCAATTTCTGTTGGACTCATTGTAGAAGTATTTGTCGCCAGAATAGCATGCTTAGGAGCAAATTTATCAAGTTGTTTAAAGATCTTAATCTTTAATTCCATAATTTCAAGAACAGCTTCAATTACTAAATCTGCTTGCTCAGTTGCTTCTTCGAGACTTGTAGTATATAAAATATTTTCAGAATAAGCGTTTGCCTGTTCAACAGTTAGGAGCTCTTTTTCTGAAGCTTTTTGAAATTGTCCAGCTATATATTCTTTACAGGTCTTTAGCATATGAGGATCAATATCATGTACAGCAATTGAAAGTCCGGCTGCCGCACACGTGTAAGCAATCCCTCGTCCCATCGTTCCAGCGCCAATGACACTTACGTGTTGAACCATTGATATCCTCCTTTCTTTGTCTTAAGACAGTTCTTTTTCGTGAGCTTTCTTATGCTTGAACCTTTGCTTGATTGTAAGTGTAAAATCCTTTTCCAGTTTTCCGGCCCAGTTCTCCTTTATGCACTTTGTCTTGCACAATTTGTGCGGGCTTATCAGCTTCATTACCACTTTCTTGATATCGCTGCATCCGAACAAAATAATTTACATCAATTCCTGTTAAATCCATAAGTGAGAAAGGACCAATAGGGTGATTTAGAGCTTTTGTACAAACCAGATCAATTTCTTCGTGATCAGCATATCCATTTTCTAGTAAGTAAACAGCTTCATCCATTAACTTGCCTAAGATACGATTGGCAATAAAACCTGAAATTTCTTTTTTCAAAAGAACCGGTGTTTTTCCAATATTTCTTACAAATTCTACTGCCAATTGAGCTGTTTCTTTTGACGTATGAGGTCCACGCACTACCTCTACAAGTTCCATCACCAGTGCTGGATTAAAAAAGTGAACGTTACACACTTTTTCTGGCCTGCTTGTTACATCAGCAATTTTTGAACTAACAATAGTTGAACTATTTGTTGCTAAGATTGCGTGCTCCGGGACTATTTTATCTAACTTTGCAAAGAGCTCACGCTTAGCATCTAACCGTTCTACGATAGCTTCAATAACCAAGTCTGTGTGATTCAGCTCCTCCAATGAAGAAGAAAATATCAATCTGCCGAATGCATTATTTACTTCTTCTTCTGTTAATCTACCTTTGCTTATTTTTTTATTCATATGGCCACGCAAAGACTCTTTTGCCTTTGTAAGACTTTCTTCACTAACGTCGTGCAAAATAACAGAGTATCCACCTAAGGCACATACCATAGCAATCTGTGATCCCATTGCGCCAGATCCAACGACCCCTATTTGTTTAATATCTTTAATTTGCATTTTTATGTTCCTCCTTCTCTTGTTCCTCTTGCACCAATAGTCTTTTTAATAACTTGCCAACCGCATTTCGAGGAAGAGACTCCCTTATTTCAAACTCCTTTGGAACTTTATAACGAGTTAGTTTCATATAACAATGTCCTTTTAATTCTTCTAAATCTACTTGACACTCATCCTTTGGAACAATATATGCCTTTATAACCTCTCCGTTCGATTGGTCAGGAATACCAACTACAGCTGCTTCTTTTACAGCCGGATGTTCGTACAAAATACTCTCTACTTCCTGAGGGTAAATATTAAATCCCCCTACAATAACCATTTCTTTTTTTCTTCCAACTATGTAAAAGTAACCTTCTTCATCCATAGTGGCTAAATCTCCCGTTAAAAGCCATCCATCCTGCAAAGAGCGAAGCGTTTCCTTTTCATTATTCCAATAACCTTTCATGACTTGGGGTCCTTTTATGAGTAATTCTCCAACACATCTAGGCGGTAATTCTTGCGCATTATCGTCAATAATCATACAATCTGTTCCAGGCATTGGAATTCCAATACTTCCAATCTTTCTTACGCCATTGGTAGGATTTCGATGCGTAGATGGAGATGCTTCAGAAAGTCCGAAACCTTCTCCAATTATCGCTCCTGTTAAATACTCAAAACGTTTAATAATTTCAATTGGAAGAGGTGCTGATCCACAGGAACACAGTTTTAAGCACTCCAGTCCGTAACTTTCTACTTCGGGATGATTCACAAAAGCATTATACATTTTAGGAACACCTGGGAAAAAAGTTGGACGATATGTTTTTATACACTCCAAAACGTTATCTACTTCAAATTTTTTAAATAGTAGCAGCGTTCCTCCAATATATATCCCTAAATTCATCGCACTTGTCATGGCATATACATGATATAGAGGAGTTGCAGTTAAAATAACTTCTTGTCCTAAGAGCATTTTTTCTCCGTACATACAATAACTTTGGACTACGTTTGCAACCAAATTGTAGTGTGTTAGCATCGCTCCTTTCATTTGTCCTGTTGTTCCTCCTGTGTACTGAATAACAGCTACATCTTGATGTACAGACACAGCAGCAGGTTTATCTAAGGGATGACTAGAGCGTTTTAAATCTTCTAGGCTATGGAACAAATGACCCTGAGTCTTCTTCTGGTCTTGGGATACAAAAATATGCTTGAATTTATAGCTTTCGTATACTTCGCAAACTGCGTTTAATGCACCTGAATCTGTCACAAGATAAGACATTTTGGAATCGCTTACAATTTGGAAGAGTTCTCTTGGCGTATACATTGGATTTACCTGTACAACAATAAGCCCAAGCGCTTGGGCGGCATAATAAGAAATAATGTAATCCGGATGATTGGACAGCATTAAGCCTATTCGCTGCCCTTTGTAAGCGCCCATATCTCTCCAAGAAGCGGCTAAACAATCTACTTGGTGCTTTAATTCACTATACGTAATTCTCTTATGTTCAAAAATAATTGCCGTTTGCTTCCCGTATTGGTTGGCTGTTTTCTCTAAAATAGCGTACAACGAAATTTCTGGAACTCTCAGTTCTTTTTCCTTTACATAAAATGTAGACCAGGGCCGCGTTATTAGATTGCGCAAAAAGCTTTCACCTTCCTCTATGTTTCAGGTTAATACATGTAGATGTATTCTTTTTTAACACTCTTGTAAAACATTTCTAGCAATAATTAAACGTTGAACTTCATTTGTCCCTTCATAAATTTTTGTAATGCGGGCATCTCTATAAAAGCGCTCGACCGGATAGTCTGACACATATCCCATTCCACCATGAATTTGAACAGCTTTATCTGCTACTCTATTAAACACATCAGATGCAAATAATTTCGCCATTGAAGCTTCCTTAACCACTTTTTTTCCTTCATCAATTTTTTGTGCTGCCATCATAGTCAATGTTCTTGCTGCTTCTGTTTCTGTTGCCATATCGGCTAGCATCCATTGAATTGCTTGATTATCAGCAATAGGCTTACCAAACTGAATACGTTCTTTTGCGTAACTCGCCGATAATTCAATTAATTTATCACATGATCCAACTGCTCTAGCTGCTAAGCCTACACGCCCTTCTCCTAATATTTTAAGAGCAGACATATATCCCATTCCTACTTCGCCAATTACATTTTCCTCTGGAATAATACATTCTTCAAAAATAATTTGAGATGTGTAAGAGCCTCTTAGACCCATCTTTTTATCTTTCTTGCCAATAATTAACCCAGGAAAATCTTTTTCTACTAAAAAAGCTGTAATTCCACCTTTTGCTCCTTTTTCTCTATCGGTTAATGCAAATACTGTAAACACATCGGCAATTGGACCATTTGTAATAAAATGTTTTGTGCCATTCATGACCCAATAGTTACCTTTTTTCTCCGCTCTTGTTGCTAAATTAGTTGCATCAGATCCAGCACCGGGTTCTGATAAGGCAAAAGCTCCAATTTTATTGCCAGCTGCCATGTCAGGTAAATACTTATTTTTTAAATACTCTGATGCCAATTTTACAAGACCCGTGCTTCCAATCCCTGTATGAGCACTGATTAATGAAACAAACCCGTTATGTGTTCTTCCTAATTGTTCTAATACAGTAGCTTTTTCTACTGTGTTTAATCCAATTCCACCATATTGTTCTGGTATACTAATCCCAAACAGCCCTAAATCTTTAGCTTTCTCTACTAAGTGTTCCGGGATTGCGTCTTCTTCTTCAATTTGCTGTGCAAATGGTTCCACTTCTTTTTCCACAAAGTTTCGAATCATGCTTTTCATTTGCTGCATTTCTTCTGTTAATGCTACGGTCATTGATCATCTTCCTCTCTAAAAAAGTTTCACTTATGTTATCTGCAAGAAGTATGCCAACTACCACAAGCTCTAGTTAATAAGACTTTTTAACAAATAAAAAAATAGGAACATTCAAATTTGAATCAGAACTACGTGTTGAGGAGGTAAATAGCTGTTTTTTCAATTCAACTATGTATCAATTGATTTATTTTTGAATCAGCTGATTTTTTGTATTAAAAAAGAATCCAAAGAACTAATAAGTATCTTTGAATTCTTCGAATTTAGCACATTTTTGTCATTTATATGCTATTCTATTACCTCAAAATGAACACGCTTTCATTTTTGAGTGGATTATATACGCTACTGCCCTTATTACCTTTATTTTTTGTTTTTACTCTTTTATTTTTAAATGATATTTTTTAAGCTTCCTTACGATAGTAGGCTGACTAGTGTTTAATGCGTCGGCTATTTCATATGTTGTTTTACATGCTTGGACCGCAAGCGACAGAACTTTTTCCTCAGCTAGCTCTACTGCTTCTTTTAACGTCATTAATTCAGCAAACGCTAAGCTCGAATTTTTGGATTCTCTATATTCTAACGGAAGATCTTGTATTTTTATTTCTTGTTCTTGAGTAGTAAGCACGAGTCTTTCAATAAGGTTAGAGAGTTCCCTAACGTTTCCGGGCCAATTGTAGCGATAAAAAAAATCGTTTAGTTTGACATCAATTCTTTTATCTTTTTTATATCTGTGATTTATCTGAGTTAAAAATAACTGAATGAGAGGCAAGATGTCATCTCTTCTTTCTTTTAAAGAGGGAATAGATATAGGGATGACATTTAATCGATAATACAAATCTTCACGAAACTCACCGTTGAGCACCATTTCTTTTAAGTTTCTGTTCGTCGCCGCTATAATACGTACGTTCACTTTTTTCGTTTTAGTTGCCCCGACTCGGCGTATTTCTTTTTCTTGCAGTGTTCTTAAGAGCTTAACCTGCAATTCAAATGATAATTCTCCTACTTCATCGAGAAAAAGTATGCCGTTATCTGCCAGCTCAAACATCCCTGGTTTCCCTTTAGCATTCGCTCCTGTAAACGCTCCGCTTTCATACCCAAATAATTCTGATTCTAACAGGTTAGACGGAATAGCTCCGCAGTTAAGCTTAATAAAATTCCCTTGCTTCGCTCTCGTACTTTTGCTATAAATAAATTTAGCCAATACATCTTTTCCTACACCTGTCTCACCTAGAATCAATACTGTGGCATCTACATCTGCAATACGCTCAGCCATTTCATAAATGAGCTTCATTTGATGATTTGTAATAATAACATCTTCTTCTTTCTTTGTTGAACTCTTTAATTTTTCAATCTCTTGTTTATAACTATTATTTAGCTCATTTGCTTTTTTTAAAGCTGTTTGCAGCTCATTTAATTCAGACAGGTCTCTAATATTTGTGACTACTTTTTCTATTTCCCCCTCATCATTCATGACTGGATTACCAGTAATAAGAGTTTCTTTTCCTGAATAATTGTATTGAATGGTAGAAACAGACCGCTTTTGTTTCAACACTTTATGTGTAACCGAACTTTTTAAAATGCCTCTCTTCATAAGAGCATCTACGTTTTTACCTACATAATATTCTTTTGGAATACCTGTAATCCTTTCAATTGCAGAGTTTGTCTTTAAGGTAACTCCATTTTTATCAGTGATATAGATAACGTCGTACGAGCTCTCAATAATTGCTTCTAATTCACGGTTTAGTGTTTTTAACTTTTTCAGTTCTTGCGTGACTTGTTCTAATTTTGATAACTCGGTGCTCATGCAAATCCCACCCTTTTTATTAGCAACAAAGTTTCGACAAACTTATTAGTATTTCTCCTTATTTCTCCAAAAGTTTTCAAATTCCTGCAGTAAAGAGCTCCTCTTCTTCTACAAACTTGCCTAACACCTTTGGTTCGAAGTGAACTTATTATTTTTTAAAATACGCTTTCCTCATTATGTAATACAGTTTAGAGGTGTCTCTACTAAACATAAATAACGCAAAGCCCATTGTTAAAACCTGAGCTCTACGTTATTGAGACAAATACTATGAAGGAATAAAAATTTGTGGATTGATTTCAATTTCTGGTACTTTATTAGCAATGGCTTTTCCAATTGGAAGGCACGCTGTAGCTGCTGGAGATGGCGCATTGCATACATGAATACTGCGTTTACTTGAGACAATATAAAAATCATCCACTAACGTTCCATCGGACTTAAGTGCCTGCGCTCTTACACCTGAAGAAGCAGGCACAAGATCTTCTCCTTGAATAGACGGAATAAGATCTTGCAGACTTTTGACAAAAGCTTTTTTACTATAAGAGCGCCACATTTCCTTGGCGCCTTCTTGCCAATACTTAGAGGCAAGTTTCCAAAACCCTTTATATTTCATAACTTCGGAAAAGTCCTTCATATTAATATCCGTCTTTTTGTACCCTTCTCTTTTGAAGCTTAGCACAGCGTTCGGGCCAGCTTCTACTCCGCCTCCAATCATTCTTGTAAAATGGACACCTAGAAATGGGAAATCAGGATTAGGAACGGGATATATAAGATTTTTGACAAGATGGTGTTTTTCAGGTTTTAGTTCGTAATATTCTCCTCGGAACGGAATAATCTGCAAATCTATTTCGACCCCAGCTCTTTTTGTTACTCGATCACTATGCAGTCCTGTACAATTCACTACATAGTTTGCAGTAAATGTTTTATTTTCTGTTATAATCTCGACGTTATCATCATGCTCCAGAACTTTTTTGACTTCCGTTTCTAAATTCAGCTCTGCTCCGCGTGTTCTTAAATAATCTACCATCTTTTCACAAACCTGTTTATAATTAATAATCCCGGCTTGTGGTACTTTTATTGCTTTTATTCCTTTAACATACGGTTCTTCTTCCTGTAGTTGTTCTCTGCCTATAGTTGAAATGTCAAGTCCATTTGCTAAGCCGCGTTGAAACAAATTTTCTAGTAGTGGCAACTCCGATTGTTTAGTCGCCACAATTACTTTTCCACATTGATCGTAACTCACTCCATGCTCTTGACAAAACTGAATGATTTGACGGCTACCTTCTCTTGCAAATTTCGCCTTTAGGCTCCCGGGTTTATAATAAATTCCTGAATGGATAACGCCGCTGTTATTTCCAGTTTGATGTTTAGCCCAACTACTTTCCTTTTCCAGCACTGCAAGGCGAGCGTGAGGGAAACGTTTACTTAGCGAGAAAGCCGTTGATAACCCCACGATGCCCCCTCCAATAATAACAATGTCTTTCATCCTTTCCCTCCTCATATACGAATCTATTTTAGACTTTTGCAAAGTAGCCTCTTTGTCTTAACAGCTCACGATGTAGATTTGAATTTTTTTCAAATGGTGCTCTTCCATGGAGCCAAAAACGATTGTTAATCATCACTACATCCCCTACTGGAAGGGGCAAGGCAATGGTAGCCGAGCTGTTTTCCATTGAATCAGAAAGATCTTTTAAATACGCTGCTTGTTCTAACGTAGCCGGATAAGCAAATTGGTCAATGAAACAAATACAAGGTTCCCCATTCTGTTCATAGAATGTTTGGTTATAAACATTTTGGCTGACATTTTTACTTGAAGGCGCTCTGTATTCTATACGACAAGTGGCTAATGGGTGGTTTGCAAATTTCCCTAGGTCTTCCCAATCGTCTAAGTGAAGTAATCTTGATTCTCCACCCACTGCATTTTCTTCGGCAAATTTCATCATTAATAACCAGTCCGTTGGCTCATCGACAAATGTACCATCTGTATGCAATGTAAATAAACGATAAGCCTGCCTTAAATATGAATCACTGCTATCCGTATCTTTTACAGTAAATCTTGCGTAGTAGGTGTTAGACATGGCATCAAAATTAACTCCTCCTACTAAATGAGTAAGCGCTGTAGAAAATTTGACGTAATCTTGATCACTCGTAGTTTGATTCTGCATACCAATTGTAAAACCTCCTGATGTTCGATCATGTAAAATAGCGCGTATCTTCTCAACAAACGTTTTGCCCGCTACGTTTTGCAAGCGCTCAGCTAGTACTAATCTCATATAGGGTACATACTCTAACTGCTGTGTATTTACATCTTGATTCTCTTCTAAAAATGCACCTATTACTTCGTTATTCATTTCAATTGAATACAGGCGCTGATGATGGCAGTGTTCTTTTACCTCAAATGTATCGTATTTTCCTATGAAAGACTTTGTTCCCTCTTGAGTCACATTCATGTTTTCTCCTCCTTTTTAATCAAAGCAATAAAAATAGCCAGTAATATCATCTCTGCGCATACATATGCATAGAGAAATAATATTACTGGCTACGGTCTACTGATGGCTTCTGGTATGAAGTCCGATAGACTTAACAGTTAATTTAAGATGCTAGTAGAATAATAAATTACTGACCACGAAAGGGTAACCTTTCTAGGAGTAATTTGATAGTTCTAGTTTACAAAGTTAATGCTTATTTGTCAATTTAATTTTTGAAAATTCTAATTTTTCATTTAAATTAATTTGATTGTACTGTTTGTAAGCATCTTTTACTGCAGCAACTAATGCAGATTGAGCCTTGCCATAATAATGTTCTTCAATTTCTTTTATAATAGCTTCTAGACCATCTAACAAACTGTGTCCTTTTAATAATTGGTCCAAAAACTTTTGTGCATGCTCAGTGGCAAGCGTACAGGACGCATTTAAAATGACCCAATACTTTAAATCTGTTTCTAATGTAACTGTTAAAGTCTGATGGATATCACTGGCTGCCATCCCTTGCGGAAGCTTGGCGTGACCAGCTAGCATTACTGTTTTTTTCAAAATGAAACCTCCTTGTTATCCTGTTTAAGCCTGAAATATGTAAGCTGGAACAATTTAATTAATCTATATAAGGATTCTCCATTAGCTTGAAAAGCCCTTTGTCCCTAAGTCTTTTTATTTTTACCATTCGTTTATCGAAGATCTTGGCATCGGCTTTGGATATTCATCATTTTTATAACTTCTTAACGTCAATAAAAAAGTGCTCTTCTCAATGAGAGCACTTTTTTATTTAGATATTGTTATTAGTAAATAAATATTTAGTCGATGCTTCATATTTCTCACCGGGCTTTAATACACAAGAAGGAAAATGCTTATGATGAATAGCGTCTGGTAAACCTTGTGTTTCCAAGCAAACACCGAGGTATTTCTCTGAGTGAACCCCTCTAATTTCAAATTCTTCGTCTAGATGATTTCCCGTATAGAGAACAACTGAAGGCTGATCCGTTTTGACTTCTATTTTGCGACCGCTTGCTGGATCAAATAATGACATCTGGTTTTCAGTTTCTGCTTCTAAAAGAAATGGATGATCGTATCCTTTACCAACTAATACATTTTGCGGATGTGTAGATTCCACTCCTTCCTTGAGGCTATGTCCTTCTCTAAAATCAAATGGGGTATCTGTGACACTTATCGTTTCTCCAGTAGGTAAAAGATCATCATTCAGCTCTAAGAATTCGTTACTTTTCAGCTTTAAAACATGATCTAAGACCGTTTCCTTTAGATTTCCGCTTAAATTGAAATACGTATGGTTTGTTAAATTGATAAGAGTTTCTTGATCTGTTGTTCCTTCGTAAGAGATATGAAACTCATTTTTATTAGTCAACGTATACGTAACTTTCACTTCAAGATTGCCAGGGTACCCTTCTTCTCCGTCTTTACTTACATATGTAAATTCAACACCTACGTGATCACTTGCCTCGATTGTTTTTGCATGCCATATTTTGTGGCTAAACCCTTCTGAACCGCCATGCAAATGGTTATTTCCTTCATTTTTCTCTAGACGATAGGTTTCATCATTAAGCTGAAACTCCGCTCCCCCTATACGTCCTGCTACGCGTCCGACCACAGCTCCGAAATAAGGAGAATACTTTTGGTATTCTTCTATTGAATCAAATCCCAAGACAACACTTTCAATCTTCCCTTCAGAATCCGGCATTTCAATATTTGATATCACACATCCATAGTCAAGGCAGGTGATTTTAAGCCCTTCATCATTTAATAAGGTATAAGCATGTACAGCTTGATTGTTTAGTTCGCCAAATTTCTCAAAATTCACTTTCATTTTTAATCAGTCCAATCCTCTTTTTATTCGTAAATTGCTTAACGGACCCTACATGTTATGCACATGGGATATGTTCTTATAGTTCCCTCTGCAATCCTTCCTGAATCTTCATTATTCTCATTTTATTGTAATCGTGTACATTTCCTAATTCAAGCTTGAATGATAAAGGCTGGCTACTGTTTGTCATTGCTATTTCTTTAGTATTCCTAAGTATTCTTCCCAAGGTCCTACATCTTCTCTGTATCGTTCTGCCATTACTCGAACAATTTGGGCAATATGCGTTAAATCGTGAGCAACCCAAGTCGAGAGCAACTCTCTGACTTTTACTTCCCCAAACTCCGGGTGTTCTCCTCTCACTTCAAGATGCTTTTCAGGCTTAATTAACAGCTTTAGTTGTTGTAAATTCTGCATTCTTATCATGTTGAATTCAAGAAGCTTTTCTTCAATAGAACTAGTAGATTCCTTGTGTAAATGAGCATAGCGATCAAATGGAGGGAAAGCTCCTCCTTTTCCTTCTTGAAGGATGAATTTTAGCCTTGGTATCCAATTGTTTTTTTCTGCTTCTATTAAATGTTCTATTACTTCCGAGGTACTCCAAGTTCCTTCTCCTTCATTACATTGCAGCCACCCTGCAGATAGACCCGACAAAAGTTTTTCAAGCGTCTGAGGCGTACGCTCAAGTATTTCGGTCGCTTCTTTTAAATTAAAATTCATGCTCATTCCCCTTTCTCAACGTAATGATGCTGAGCTGTCAGTTATGTAAAAATTCTTGCGATTCTAGTCAATTTTACCACAATTGACTTTTATTAAAGGAAGGAGCTAATCTTCTACTTACTTTAATGCTTACTAAAACAGAAACAGAACACACGTTTGGTTTTTCTGCAGAAATATGATAAAATATATACAGGCTAGAACGCAGTGAGTATCAGTCTGAATGGGTACTGCTCATTCGTAAAATAGATTGCTAGCAACTTTTTCATCTTGAGCTTTTCGTTTGAATTGGAGTGAGACAACAGTGAGTAAAAATCAAAAGCGATGGACAAAAGAAGAAGATAAATTTCTTATCCAACACTATGGCGTTATGACGCTTCAAAAGATGGGTGAGCATTTACATAGAAGCAAGGAATCGGTTAATAAACGGCTTACTCGATTAAATCTTCGAGCTTCAGATACAGCTTTACGTAAAAAGTGGACGCCGAAACAAGATGCTTTTTTACAGCAGAACATTGATATCATGAACAACCGTGAAATGGCAGACTCCTTAGACAGAAGTCCTTCTTCTATTGCTACGCGCATAAAAGTTTTGGGTGTAACTCGAAAAACTGCGATGCGAAGATGGACCGTACAAGAAGACGAATATTTGCTAAGGTATTACGGAATAAAACCCCTTTCGCGCATATCAGCGAAATTGCAGCGAAGTGTGCAGGCACTAGAATCGAGGTTAAGTCGTTTAGAGGTGTATGGAGCTAAATCGCACGTAGGACATATCACAGCGTGTGAGCTAGCAGCCTGCCTTGAAGTAGATGTTCACACAATTTACAAGTGGATTCATAAAGAGAATCTACCGTATAAAATGATCATCGCCAAGACCAGAACATTCATGGGAATTGACATTCAATCTTTTTGGAAGTGGGCTGAACAAAATAAATCGTGCCTTAACTTTTTTAAAATACCTAAAAATACGCTTATTCCAGAACCAGCGTGGGTGGATGAACAAAGAAGGCTAGACTATGTAAAGCGCCCTAAATACGAGCATAAAAAGTGGACAGCAGAAGAAGATGCTAAATTGTGGCGTATGTTTTATCAGGAAAAGCGCAATCAGCGAGAAATTGGGCAGCTGCTCGGGCGTTCGAGAAATAGCGTGCAGCGACGCTTAGAGCGTTTACGCAAAAAGAAACTAGCTAGTTAAACGATAAAAAGCTTGGAATAAGCTATGCTTACCCCAAGCTTTTTTTATTGATATGACTTTTGGTTAAGCTTTAACTGCTTTTTCCCAATCCGCTGCAAATTTTTCCATTCCTTGGTCAGTTAACGGGTGTTTTGCTAATTGCTCAATAACAGCGTATGGAATTGTGGCAATATGAGCCCCTGCAAGTGCTACGCGCGTTACATGATCCGGGTGTCTTACAGATGCGGCGATAATTTGAGAGTCGATGTTTTGAACGCGGAATAACTCAGCAATTTTAGATACCAGCTGTACTCCGTCTTCTGAAATATCATCAAGACGTCCTAAAAATGGAGAAACATACGTCGCTCCAGCACGAGCTGCTAAAAGCGCTTGGTTTACTGTAAAGATTAGGGTTACATTTGTTTTTACACCTTTTTTTGCAAGGTAGCGCGTCGCTTCCAAGCCAGCTAATGTCATAGGCAGCTTAATCGTAATGTTTTTATCTCCATCGTTAATTTTAATCAGTTCTTCAGCTTGAGCGATCATGTCTTCAGCAGAAAGTGCGTCAGGCGTTACCTCAGCGGAAACGGATTCAACCTCCTGTACCATTTGAAGAATTTCTTCGATGCGGTCTTCAAATCTTACGCCTTCTTTTGCTACTAAAGATGGATTGGTTGTTACACCTGCTAGAACACCAACTTTATATGCTTTCTTAATATCCTCAAGGTTTGCTGTATCAATAAAAAATTTCATCTCACTATTCCTCCTTATTGTTGTACATCAATCTGCATCTCAACTTGCGTGAACTATCGCCTAGCCAATTTGCTGCAGCGCATATAGATTTTCTATAGAAGCGTTTTCAATCTCTTTTGCAGTTAATACCTTTAGTTTTTCTAAAAATTGTATAGCGTCCACGCGGTCTTCGATGTCTTCCTCTGTACGAATATTCTCCGTTTTAATCTGATGGATACATTCGTTGATGACTTCTTTATACGCATTCGTTTGGATAAACCATTCTGCTAACAGCGTTTTTGTTGCTTCTCTTTCTTCTTCACTTTTAACTGCAAATAAACTCTCTGTTTCCGTTTCACTCAGCATAAGGCTGCTAAAATCGTGATTCATACAAAGCCAAAAATAACCTTTTTGGCTATCGTAATACTTTCCTTCTCTTAAAAGAAAATACTTAATTCCAAATTTAATTTTATGAGATTGATTCTCTGAACTTGGCATATGAATTTCTTTTATTTCTACGCTTTCTGATACATCCAGATATGTTTCTAAACCGTACTTTGTATTCACTACTTTTGCATCCAATATGTCCATTCTCATTCTCCCTTTCTCAAGTTCTATTTATTTTTATAAAAAAACAGAGGTCTGATTTTATGTAATAACGAATCCAGTTTTTGTGGATGTTTTTCTTAACCAACGGACATGTTTTACTGTTTACGCTTTCATTATATATCAGATTATTCGAAAAATCATCAAAAACAATCAAATTCATTCAAAAAAAGTCATAAAATCGTAAAAAGTAGTCATAAAAGGTCATCATCTATTAAAAATAGATGAACTTTTATGTTGATTGTGTGCTTCAATGTGTCTTAAGGCAACTATCTCTTCAAAAAAACCGACCTTTATTACATACCCTCTATGCAAAAATATAGCCACTCATTTCACCGTTTTTTCACTTTAACATGATATCCTGTAGTATACTTTTGTTTCACGTGCTAATTCCCATATTTTTTTACTTTTTAAGGTTATTCGTTTTTATTAGTGGGAAAGTTACATAAATACAACACGTTATAGGGGGACTTTAACATGGATAAAAGAATTGAAACATTAAAAGAAAAGCTGCCTGATAATCATAAAGAGGTTGCTGTTCTTACCTCTCATATTTTTGATGCGCTTGATAAATTAACAACTGAACATCGCAGATATGTTGATATTTCGGCAGCAGCCAAAATAAAGCCGAATCCGGATGAAGAGAAAGCTTTTTTTGATACCATCTATGAAGTAAAAACACTCATTATGTCAGAGCTCGAAAAAACCGTTGAAGATATCGAGCACAAAGGTGATAAAAACTGGCATAAGAACTATAAAGATGGAATCGAGTGATAGGTAAATAAGACGTTTAAAAGCCTGTGCTTTTTGGAGCACAGGCTTTTTTCCATGAGATTCTCTACATTTTACTGACTCGATTTGGATAGCTCTTGGAATTCAATCATTGAAGATTTAATACCGTTACTTTTTCACGAGTCATGGATTCAATGCTTTTACGAATGCCTTGAGCGCCCATACCGGATCCTTTTACGCCGATAAAAGGAAAATGATCAGGGCCGCGTTCTGTGCGGCCGTTGATTTGAACGGAACCGACTTCCATTTTATTTGCAATTGAGAAGGCTTTATTAATATCTTTTGTAAAAACGCTTGCTTGTAAGCCAAATTCTGATTCGTTTGCGATGTCAATGGCTTCTTGGTCAGAAGCGACGCGGATAATTGGTAACACAGGACCAAATGGTTCTTCCCATGCTACACGCATAGTATCATTCACGTTATCTAAAAGAGTAGGATAGATAAGGTTGCCTTCACGCTTGTTCCCAGTCACAACTTCTGCACCTTTTCCGAGCGCGTCTGCAATTAAAATTTGAATAAAGTCCGCTGCCTTACTATCAATTAATGGAACGATTGTACATCCATCTTCAGGAGAACCCACTGATAGTTTATGTACTTCTTCTTTTAGGATGTCGACCAGCTCGTTTGCTACTTTTTCATGTACAAGTACACGTTTAATAGCTGTACAGCGCTGACCCGAATAAGAAAATGCTCCGCTTATAATATGTTTTGCTGCCTCCTGCAAATCTGCATCTTCACATACAATACCCGGGTCTTTTCCTCCAAGTTCTAGTACAAGAGGAATCATGCCTGCTTTTTTAGCTAACTGAGTACCCGTATTTGTTCCTCCGGTAAACGAAATCATGTTAATGCCTTTATGTTCAACCAAGTAATCACCAATTACAGATCCGCGGCCCGTTACGACGTTTACAAGTCCTTGTGGAATACCTGCTTGATCAAGAGCTTCAATCATCTTAATACCGCTGATCGCTCCTTGCGTTGCGGGTTTGAAGATAACTGCATTTCCTGAAATAAGCGCAGGCGCAAGCTTAGCAGCAGACAAATTTACCGGATAGTTAAAAGGAGGAATCGCGAGTACCACGCCTAAAGGCACGCGTTCAACAATCGCAACCTTTGACTTAGAACCTCCAGGAAAGCTATCTCCTTTCATGCTTTCTCCGTTCATATGAAGAGCTTCTTCAACTGTATAGCGAATGAAATCTGCCGTGCGTACGACTTCATTCCTTGCATCTTTTAAGCTTTTTCCAACTTCTTTCATAATAATTTCGGCAATTTCACTCTGCATTTTTACCAGCTCATCTGCCCACTTATATAAATATTTGGCACGGTCTTGCAGAGAAGTTTCCGCCCACCCCTTCTGAGCTTTTTGCGCGGCATGTACCGCTTCATCGACTTCTTCTTTTGTGATAGCCTGCACTTTTCCAATCACATCATGACGGTATGGAGAAACAATATCGATCGTCTGCCCTGATTTGCTTTCTTTCCACTCACCGTTAAGATAAAAAGAATAAGTTGATACATTTAAAACCGTTGTTGTCATAAAAAGTCCCCCTTAATAAAAGTGAAATTTATTATCAAAATTTTCAGTCTTTTTTACGAATAAAAACTGTGTGAATATTTGAGCAAAAAGAACTCTACTTGTATTCATTTCTATAACTTTTATATTCCGTGTAACTCCTTAATCTTATACTGCTTACTTGTTGCCTTTAAAGCAGCAGCTTTTTTCTTTTTAACTTAAAACAAACCCTCGTATAATTTAATGAATATTTCGTATTTTTAATATATATAAATTTCTTTCATTCGTACAATACAAATAAGTTATCTCAATGATTAATAATTTTAATGATTTATATCCCGAATACGAAAAAATCTTTATGATTTCCTACTTTTTTAAGTTCCCTTGATTGTATTTACTTTGGATGGATATTCAGCCGATGCGATGCATACACTCTTTTTATTCTATGTGTTGAGAAAATAAAATAAGGGTATAAAATAAATATAGGAAAATGAAGATGAAAGTAGAATATATATTCTAAAGGGAGGGATTTATTGTGATTGTTACTTTAGGTTTTGTGGCATCAATTATTGCGTTGTTTATGCTTTTTACTAACCGGACGTCCAATATCCCGGAAGAAATAATCCATGAAACAACACATGCCAATAAAGAAGAGCAGTATATGTATTATATATAAAGCGTCTTAACAGACGCTTTTTTGTTGCGCTTTTTACAAAGTCTATAGCGGTTAGAAACGGCCCTCACCTATCATTTATCTTTATTTGTCAGTGCCTGATAGCCATAAATAGTTAAACAGAAACCAATAAATGAAAAAAAGATATGTTTTGGTTTAAAGTTGACTAACTTAAATAAGTCCAATCCTATGTTAACATGCCTAAATGTAATCTGATTATGCCTATATCCAAAAAACAGGGTAAGCTCTGTTACTCCGTCAGTTATTTACAACCGGTGGAACAATCATAATTAAGACAGAGCGCAGCTTCCAGCAAAACGTTTAAGAGTCAATTCTTTTTAAATGAAAATATCTGAATTCAAAATACGACAGACTTCGACACTATCTATTTGTTACTATATTTTTTAGGTTCTATTTTTAGATTTGAACCGTTTTTACATAAAAAATTCAATAATTTAAACCTTTAAAATGACGTGGCAAGTGGAGGAAACTTAATGTGTTTCAAATGTAGACTACTGCTGATAAAGATAGAATTTATACGAAAAATGATGATGATGATTGCCCTAGAAGAAGGGTTTACAAGTAGTAATACGATTAAAATCAGTCAGGATCTAGATGTATTGTTAAATCGGTTTGAAGCTACTTGTTAAGAAATGCTGGTTGATAACAGAAAAAGGATCTTTCCATAAGATCCTTTTTTACTGTTGATCGACAATTATTTGTTTCAAAAAAATGAAGGCTGATGTTATTTAGTAGTACATTTTGATCGCTCGTTCATATTTTATTTAATCATTCTGTGCTTCAAAAAAATCCCACATTATTTTTGAAGCATTAGGACCTTTTGAATCAGTATCTGATCCATTGTTATTTCCTCCTGACCACGCATGCCCCATATCCTCTACCATAATTTTTTTCATCCAGACTTTATTTTCTGTATCTACGTAGTCATACGTTATGTAACTATAATGATTTTCGTTTTCCTTTGAAGTATAAGAATCAGCATTTTCATGTAGGTCGATACCGAAATACTTATACGTATAAACCCACTGCTGAATTAATGTAGACGCATTAATTGGATTAACTGTTGTATCTGATTGGCCATGAAACGTAATGATGGGAACAGGCCGTGCGTAAGGTCCCATTTTCTTATAAGCTTCATCACCGTCAAATTCAGGATTTAGAGATCCATATAGCATAACTTCTCCGGCTGTTATGAGGTCTACAGCATACGCATTACTGCCTGCTGAATGAATGCCTACCGCTTTAAATATATCAGGATAAGCAATAGCCATCACATTCGCCATAAAGCCTCCAGCTGACATGCCAGCAAGGTATATATTAGTAGAATCAATCGCATACTTAGTGGTTATGTGATCAATCATATCTTTTATTATGTCTGGCTCTCCATTACCGCGAAACTGGTTATACTCATAAAACCAATTCCAGCACCCGTTGGAATTAGCAAAGTAATTCATTTGGGGATAGAGAACAATAAAACCTTTTTCTTCCGCTAGCTTATTCATTTCCGTACCCGCAGCAAAATCATCTGCATCTTGTTGACATCCATGAAGCATAACGATTAATGGTACTTTACTTAACCCAGTATATGTACTTGGAACATATACCTTGTAGGTAAAGTAATCGTCATAATTATACTCTTTCCAAATAGGGCGAAAGAACGCACTCTGTAATTCTATTAAAAAAGTTGAAGCGCTTAAAACTGGATTCATAAAAAAGGAACATAAAGTATTCACGGAGTTTACCCTCTCTCTATTTCTGATGTATATACTCTCTATTTCGTTATATCACAAAATAATCCTTTTATTATGGCGCTGATCTTTTTTATATGCCTTTAATTATTTTCCTCTTTATGCTTTAATCGTACAAATTCATAATGCAAAACTATAGAAAAAAGAATTCTATAGTAAGAACCGTCACTTAGTGCGTTTAATACAAGTATACGCGCGGAATACTAGAAAAGGACTGGCTATAAAAGCCCGTCCTTTTTTATGTTATCAAACGATTATTTATTTAACCAAAATTAAAAACTGATATTATTTGGCGGTACATTGTCTTCTTTGTCCTCTTTCTTGAGCTCAGATTCTATGTATGAATCTTTAGAGGACTCTCCCATACGCCAATAAACAAGGAAGCTGATGGCAATACACCCTGCTACATAGAAAAAGAAAATTGATTCATGGCCGATGCTTTTTAGCCATAGGGCGATAAATTCTGCTGTCCCTCCAAATATGGCAACTGTAAGTCCGTACGGTAATCCTACACCAAGAGCTCGAATCTCCGTTGGGAAAAGCTCAGCTTTTACAATTGCGTTAATAGATGTATAACCGGTTACAATGATAAGTCCAACTGTCATTAATAGAAAGGCCATGACTGGGTTATGTGCTTGTTTCATAAAAAGAAACAGCGGTACAGTCAGCAATGTTCCCAAAATACCAAAGCTCATTAACAGAGGTCTGCGTCCAATTTTATCAGATAGCATCCCTGCTATTGGCTGAATAACAACAAATACAAGCAGCGCACAGAAGTTAATCCAGCTTACGACTCCTTTATCTAGCCCTACACTGTTTACCATAAATTTTTGCAAATACGTTGTATACGTATAAAATGCAACCGTTCCTCCTAATGTTAAACCAATAACGGTCAACACTGCTTTAGGGTGCTTCATAAGTGCTTTAATAGTCCCTGCATTTTCACGGCTTTCAGAGTCCATTTTAGAAAATTGCTCTGACTCATCCATCGTACGTCGCAGCCATAAAACGCTTAGCGCGCCGATGGCTCCAATAACGAAAGGAATACGCCAGCCCCATGAAATCATATCTGCTTCACTAAGAACGTTTTGCAGAATAATTTGAACACCTAATGCTACCAGCTGACCAGCAACAAGCGTTACATACTGAAAGCTTGAATAAAATCCTCTTCGCCCGCTGCTTGCCATTTCAGAAAGATAAGTTGCAGACGTTCCGTATTCTCCCCCTAAGGAGATTCCTTGAAGCAAACGTGCGAGTACTAGAATAATAGGAGATAATAACCCTATTGTGCCATAGCTAGGGGTACAAGCGATAATCAAAGAACCGCTCGCCATGATGGTAATAGATAAGGTAAGCGCAGCACGGCGACCATACCGATCGGCATAGCGTCCCATTAGCAAACTACCGATTGGACGCATTAAGAAACCAACAGCGAAGATTGCGGCTGTGTTAAGCAGCTGACTTGTTGGATCGCCTTCTGGGAAAAATTGCGATGAAAAATAGACGGCAAAAGCAGAGTAAACGTACCAATCGTACCATTCAATTAAATTTCCAACAGACCCTTTAAAAATATTACTTGTAACACGCCTGTTGTTTGCAGCTTCACTGGTATGAGCCATGAGTGATCCCTCTTTTCTTTGAGTGTTTAATGTTGATTCTCCTGTAACATGAAGTAGTAAGTAATTTACCAGTAAATCTTTTTAAACAGCTAGATTGTATTGCTTTCTATAAAACCTATTCAACCAATCACTTATATAATGAGAGCGCTTAAAAAAGGTTGAATAATCCATTTCAATATCATTTATAGGTAACAAAATAAGGGTTTTAAAAGCGGCTGCTGTCTATTATATATGTAGTGTTAACCCTCCCTTCTATTTATATATTGTACTATTGATTTATTAGAAAATATAATATTTTCTAATTATTAATACAAAAATTTTACAAAGTTCGGCTTTCTAATTTATATGACAAACAGAAAAAAAGCCATGTTCTTTAAGTGAGAACATGGTTAAGAAAATACTCTTTTCAACTTGTGAGTGTAAGCTGCTTACATTGACATAATATGTAGAATAAACATAACTTGTACTGAGCTCTAACCTAAATTTAAGATAATTATTGAATTTTAATCTTATCCCTTATTATATATACAGCCATAGATGCTCTATAATTTTGTTACATCGGCGACCTTAATTTATCTCATTGAACTTTAAATTCACACAAAAAGCGCTCCACTCCGAGATATTTTTCACCTAAACTTGTTATTTGGAAGCCAAACTTAGAATAAAAGCTTACTGCCTCTTTATCTGTCTCAGCAAAAATAGAATGTATATCATAGTTCTTACAAAGAAAGCTAATCATGCAGCTTCCTATTCCTTTCTCTCTTTCTTTTGGTAAAACAGCTATATGTTTTATAACAGCTTCCTTGGCGTTAAGAAATTCAACTCCCATACAGCTAATGGTTTCTCCATTTACTTCAATACTATATAATTTCCGACTTGGCAAACACGTGTATTTTTTATATTCTTCATCAACCTTCTCTTCTAAAGTTGCATAAGACAACAGCTTTTTTATTGTCGGATTCACCATAGTTGAAGTGATTTCTTTCATCCTAGCACCTCTTTTCGCTATTATCTTATGAATAATTAGTTTGTTTTTTAGGACCTTGCGGGTTGCTCTTACATGTCGAAGAATAAACTATACAAAGTAATGAATGAGAAGAAATACCCCGAGAACTGGAGCGGCAGCTAACATAAGGTTTATAGAATTTGTTATTCTCCACTTCTTGTCTGCTTTTGATTCTGTGGAAAGGTTAGCTCTCATTCGATCACCGCTTACAGCTGCTCCAGATATGATAAGAGCTAGCCCCACTAATATAATGAAAGCGGTGAAAAGTACTGTTTCTGAATTTACGTTAGCTATTGTACATGCTACTAAAAGTATAAAAGATAAAATGAACCCACCAATAATTGATTTAATCATTTTTGTCCTCCTCCTATCCTTTTTATGAAGTTTCCATATATTAACTATATAATATCATTTTTTCTGTCTTTTTACTTTTGTTTTTGTTATTCCAACAGTAATTAAACCAACTAAAAAAGCGAAACGCTTATGTCTAAGTGCGTTTCGCTCAAGGGAACTACATTTTAACTATCTTTTGTGATGTCTGCCGGACGTATACGAATTACTTTTGATAAGTCACTTAGTGGTAGCTGTATCTGATGACCTACACGCCCGCCAGAAAAGTAAATCGTTTCACAGTCTTCTGCCGTAGAGTCAATGAAGGTTGTGAACTGCTTTTTCATCCCGATAGGAGAACACCCTCCGTGAACATATCCTGTCAGAGGCAACAGCTCTCTTTGAGGAATCATTTCTAGGGATTTTTCACCAGCTGCTTTTGCCGCTTTCTTTAAATCAAGCTCCTTTTCAACCGGTACCATGAAGACATAATGTTCTTTTGATTTTCCAACGGTCACAAGTGTCTTGAAGACTTTAGCAAGATCCTCTCCGAGCGAAGTAGCTACCTGTACTCCACTCAGATTTTTAGTTTCATAAGAATAATAATTGTACTCAATTTTTTTCTGATCTAAAATTCGCATTACGTTCGTTTTGTCTGCTTTTTTACCCATAATTATCACCGATACCATCATAACACGTTTTGTTTTCATATCTCCATATATTAGGATAGGTAGGTTAGTAAGGGTTATTCATATCTTTTATATAAAAATGAATCTAATATGCTAAATAATGACTTTTCACTACCTTTGGAACCCGATGTTTTCAAAGAAAAAAGCCACTAGAGGTACTAGTGACTTTTTCATTTCTATTCATTCAATTATGCTACTGCATCAATATGTTTGTTTTCTCTATCGCTACAGATTTTCACCTTAACTATATAGATGACATTTTACTTTATGCTTGCTATCAATCACTGTATCTTCAGGTGTTTCTTTCATGCAGCGGTCAAATGCGAACGGGCATCTTTTATGAAACGCACAGCCTGAAGGTGGATTAAGAGGAGAAGGAATTTCACCTTTAACCTCAATTTTTTCACGCTTTTCATGTTCGTGAATTGCCGGGACAGATGATAAAAGAAGTTTTGTGTAAGGATGACGAGGATTTGAAAAAATCTCATCTGTTGGCCCTTCTTCTACTAATCTTCCTAAATACATTACGCCAACGCGGTCTGCAATATGCCTTACGACGCTTAAATCGTGGGAGATAAAGAGATATGAAAGCTTCATTTCTCTTTGTAAACTGCGCAGCAAGTTTAAGATTTGTGCTTGAATAGATACGTCCAGTGCTGAAACCGGCTCATCACAAATGATAAGCTTCGGGTTTAAAATCAACGAACGCGCAATCCCTATACGCTGGCGCTGGCCGCCTGAAAATTCGTGCGGATAGCGGTTGTAATCTTCTTCATTAAACCCAAGCTTTTTTAATAATTCAATGACAAGCTGCTTTCGTTCGCTTTTGGCGCCTACATTATGAATTGTTAATGTTTCTTGAATGGAAGCCCCAATTTTTTTCCTTGGGTTAAGGGAAGTATGCGGATCTTGGAAAATCATTTGCAAATCTTTACGAATCGTCCGTAAGCGTGATGCTTTAGATTCGAAAATACTTTCTCCATTAAACTGTGCTTCCCCGCCCGTTGGTTCTACTAACTTTAAAAGCGTGCGCCCCGCTGTACTTTTCCCGCAACCAGATTCACCTACTAATCCGTACGTTTCGCCTTCATAAATATCAAAAGACAAATCTTGAACCGCTTTGATTTGTCCCTTCGCTTTTCCTAAAGCTGAACGAACCGGATAGTATTTTTGCAGGTTGCGAACTTCAAGCAAGGGCTTGGCGCTTTGCTGCTTTGCTTCACTAGACATACGCAACCTCTCCTTCTTGAATTTTTTCATAGTGCCAGCATCGAACGCGATGCGTATCATCGGCATGCTCTAAAACAGGTACTTCTTTATGGCATTTTTCCGTTGCAAACGGGCATCTTGGTGCAAAACGACAGCCGTCTGGCACGTTTGAAAGCGGCGGAACCGTTCCTGGAATGGACGAAAGCTCTTGTGTTCTGTCGCCATCTAAGTGAGGAACCGACTTAATTAAGCCCATTGTATAAGGATGAAGCGGCTTTGAAAACAGCGTGTTAACGTCCGTTTCTTCCATCACTTGTCCTAAATACATCACGGCTACTTTTGTACAAATATTAGCGACAACGCCTAAGTCATGGGTGATGAACAGCACGCCCATGTTGAGCTTGTCTTTTAAATCCATCATAAGGTCAAGGATTTGCGCTTGAATGGTTACGTCTAAAGCCGTTGTTGGCTCGTCGGCAATAAGAAGCTTCGGCTCACAGGCTAAAGCCATCGCAATCATAATGCGCTGCCTCATTCCTCCCGAGATTTCATGCGGATACTCTTTTGCTCGCTGTTCTGGAGACGGAATGCCGGTTAGTCTCAAAAGCTCTACGACTTTCTTTTGCGCTTCTTTTTTAGAGACTTTTTGATGCAGACGAATCACTTCAGCAATTTGTTTTCCAATTGGCATAACGGGATTTAATGACGACATGGGATCCTGGAAAATCATTGAGATTTCGTTTCCTCTTAGCTTTTGAATTTGCTTTGAAGACATGTCTAATAAGTTTTTTCCTTCAAACAAAATCTTGCCCTCGTAGCTTGTTAGGTCTTCATCTAATAGCTGAAGAATAGATTCGGACGTTACGCTTTTTCCTGATCCAGATTCACCGACAATGCCTAATACTTCTCCTTTATTTAATTGAAGAGATACATTGTCAACAGCCGTTACTTCTCCGCTATACGTTGTAAAAGTTACTTGTAAGTCTTCTAATTTTAAAAGGGCGTTACTCAACGTTTTTTCCTCCTTTTCTTCAGCATTACGTTTTTCGGATTTAACCAATCGCGCAGACCGTCACCAAATAAATTAAGGCCAAGTACAATTAAAATGATAAATACACCCGGAAACACGGTCATCCACCACGCGTTGTAAATGGCAAGCTTTCCGTCATACAGCATATTTCCTAAGCTTGGTGTTGGCGCAGGAATTCCGGCTCCTAAAAAGCTTAGCGAAGCCTCTGTTAAAATCGTCACGGCAAACACGTATGTTACTTGAACGATTAAAGGCGATAAGACGTTTGGTGCCATATGAAAACAAATGATTCGAAGTGAGCTTGCTCCTTGAGCTTTTAGCGCTTCAATAAATGTTTTTTCTTTTACAACAAGCGCAGCTGAACGAACAATTCTCGCAATCGAAGGAATAAATACAAGGCTCAGTGCGATAATAACATTGCTTGTTTTAGGTCCTAAAGCAGACATGATGGCAATTGCTAGTAAAATAGATGGAAAAGCAAACAAGCCGTCACAAATTCTCATTAAAATATAATCAAGAATTTTATAATAAGAAGATAAAAGTCCAACGATTAAACCCAGTACAGTAGCAATAATCGTTACTGCGGCTCCAATCATTAACGATATTCTGACGCCGTACATTGTCCGACTAAATACATCTCGCCCAAAGTTATCCGTTCCAAACCAGTGCGTGCTTGACGGCGGTGCTAATCGATTTGCAGGGTCGATTTGTAAGCTGCCAAAAGGAGAAATGAGCGGAGCAAAAACAGCAATCAAAATAGATAATAAAATAAGTATCGCTCCTCTTACTAGCAAACGATTTGAGAAGAAACGCGCTGCCGCTGGGTTTCTTTTTTTCTTTGAAGTTACTGAAATGGTCTCTGTATTTTGTTGTGCGTTCACATTCATCACCCTCCTTTAATCATGATAAGAATTGCGTACACGCGGATCGATCACGGCATACAGCAAATCAACAACTAAATTGATGACCACGTAAGCAACCGTAATTAAAAGTACAGCTCCTTGAATAAGCGCGTAATCTCGGCGTTCAATTGATGAAACAATCAGCTGACCTAATCCCGGGATGTTAAATAATGATTCTGTTACTGCCGCTCCGGTCACAAGTCCCGCAAATGATTCTCCGATAACTGTTAAAATCGGTAAAAAACTCACGCGCAGCGTATGCTTAAGCATAATTGTGCGTTCATTTAATCCTTTTGCTTTTGCCGTTTTAACAAAGTTTTCAGAAATGGTATCGAGTAAAGATGAACGCGTCATACGCGTAATTAATGCAGCTTGAATCGCTCCAAGCGTAATCGTTGGTAAAACTAAATACTTTAAGTATTCAAATAATCCGGCATTTAACGGAACGTATCCTGAAACAGGGAAAATTCGAAGCTGTACAGCAAAAAGCAAAATAAGGAATGAACCGAGAAGAAAGCTAGGAATAGAGATACCTAAAAGGCTGGCTCCCATAATGCTTTCATCACGAATCGTTCCTTTATGTTTAGCTGCATATATACCAAATAGTAAAGCAAACACCACGCCAAAAATTTGCGCAAGTATAGCTAGAGAAACCGTAGGACCTACGTTATCCCAAATCGCCCCGAGCACAGGTTTATTTAAAAAGTAGGAATAACCAAAATCTCCGTGAAAGATGTTAGATAGCCAGATAAAGTATTGATTGACAACAGGCTCATCCAATCCCATTTCTTTGCTTAGCGCTGCAATTTGTTCCGGACTTGCGCCTTGTCCTAAAATGATTGCTGCGGGACTCCCAGGCGTTAAGCGTGTAATTAAGAACACAACAATAGATACAATGAATAAAACAGGAATTAGTGCAAAAAGTCTCTTAAGTGTATAAGCTCCCATCGTAAACTCCTTTCTAAAACAGAGAGCATAAGCCCTCTGTTTATTAGAATAATAAGATATTATTTTGTTAAACTCATATTGTAGAAAATTGGACCTAAATTATACTCATAGCCTTTTGAATTGTTAGAAACGGCATTGATGTTCACTTTATGACCAATAAGCGTGAACGGAAGCTCGTCCCATACGTATTGCTGGATGGCATCAATGTCACCGCGAGCTTCTTTAACAGAAGGAGCAGCTTTAATTTTGTTTAAGTAGTCCATTGATTTTTCAACTGATGTACCTTTTGTCGTCCAGAATCCTTGGAAGATGGTAGAACGAGCATTCCAGTCAACAGGATAGATGTCCCATTGGTTTGTATCACTCATTTTATCGCTGAATGTCGCCCAGTCGTATACTTCTAATTTTACATTCATACCAATGTCTTTTAATTCTTGTTGAACCACAACAGCTGTATTGTATTGATCTTGGTAATCGCGAGACGCCATTAAGCGAATTTCTTCTCCGTTATAACCAGATTTCTTCAAATATTCTTTTGCTTTTTTCTTATCATGCTGGTTATATTCTTCTTTTCCAGCTGTACTGTAGTAGTTTGGATACTCTTTGTTCACAATGGATGAAGAAAGCTTGTAATAATCTGAGCTTCCGTAAGAACTGTCTAAGATATCTTTTGAGTTAAGAGCTGCGTTAACTGCTTTTCGCGCATTGATGTCTTTAAAGACGCCTTTATCTGCGTTGTAGAAAAGTCCCATAAATCCGCCTGGTGATGTTTCTACTTTTGCATTTTGACTGCCTTCAACTTGTTTGGCATTATCGCTTGATACAGATAGCGCAACGTCAAATTGTCCGGTTGTAATACCAGAAATCCTAGTTGACTCATCGCTTACGAAACTAATCTTAATTTCATCGACGTGAGGAGTTTTCTTAACTTCGCGGCCTTTCGAAGAATAATCTTTAAATTTTTCTAATAAAAGATATTGATTTTTCTTCCACTCTTTTACTTTATATGGACCTGTTCCTATGTAGTCTTTGATCCCTTCATCAGATGCATTGTCAACCACTTCTTTTGGTAAAATAGCTGCTGCGGGGATTGGATCAGCTAATAAAGATAGCGTGTTAACATTTGGTGATGGTAAATGAAGCTCTACCGTATAATCACCGGTTTTTGTCATTTCAGCACCAGAGAAGTTTGTTTTCCCAAGGGATGATAGCTTAATCCAGCGGTTAATAGAAGCGACAACGTCATCTGCAGTCATTTCTTTACCGTTATGGAATTTAACCCCTTTTCTTAATTGGAACGTGTATGTTTTTTTATCATCGCTAATATCTACTTTAGACGCTAAGTCAGGCTTAGGATTTCCTTTGTCGTCTAAAATCATTAACCCTTCATAGATACTGCGCGTTGCATCTTTCACATCTGAGTCCCCAGTGATTTGAGCATCTAGCGTTGCTGGCTCACTTTGAGACGCGACGTTTAGCGTTCCGCCTTCTTTTCCTTCTTTTTCACTTGAAGTATTTTCACTTGCGTTACCACTGCACCCTGCTACCATGAGGACAATGGTTAAAAGAGAGATGAAAAGTAAATAAGTCCTTTTCACTAAAATCACTCCTATTTCCTTGTATAAAATTTTAATCCGACTATAATTAGAAGAATAGTAGGAATGTGAACAATTGTAGCACTACCTTCTACCTTTGGCAATTAGTATTTTTGACACACAGAGGCTATTATACCATTTTCTATTAAATAAATATGGTATATATGTATAATAGTTGAATAAAATAACCATTTATTTCTTATAAAGCAAGCGATTGAAAACACTTTATCAACGCAGTAAAAAAGAAAAAACATCTTAAGAAATGGTAATTTAACAAAAAAGGAGAAAACAACAGTGGGATTTTTAATTGGTATATCAGGAAGCATTATTGTGGATCAAGGAGGACGCTTTCCAGGCTATAAGCGAGCGTATGTGAATAACGACTATATCGAATCAACAGCGCTCAGCGGCGGAGTTCCTTTTATCTTGCCAGTACTAGAAGATGAAGAAATGATTAAAGCGCAGGCAGAAAGTATAGACGGGTTGATTTTATCAGGTGGACAAGACGTCAATCCCCTTTTATACGGTGAAGAACCGACAACAAAAACAGGTTCACCTTTTTTAGCACGAGATCAGTCTGAACATCTATTGTTAAAGCATGTGATTGATCAAGGAAAGCCCGTATTAGCGATTTGCCGCGGTTTACAAATTTTAAACGTTGCTTACGGCGGCACGCTTTATCAAGACATGTCAGACATTAAAGAGTCATTTATCAAACATGATCAATACAACAATACAAGCGACCCTTCTCATTCCATCATGATTAAAGACGGAACACGCCTACATGACCTTTACGGTAATCAAGCTCTTATTAATTCATTTCACCATCAAGCGATTAAAGACGTAGCTCCAGGCTTTGAAGTTTCCGCATGGGCAAAAGACGGAGTCATTGAAGCCATTGAAAAACAAGGAAATCAATTTGTAGTCGGCGTCCAGTGGCATCCAGAAATGATGGCAAAAGAACATATTTCAATGCTGAACTTGTTTAAACTTTTTATGGAGCATGTGCAGCAGACAGCTACGAAAAAAGTCAGCATTTGACGTTTCAATCTACTTTGTTACCAATATAAAAAAGGCAGGCCATTGTGGCCTGCCTTTTTGTATGAACTGAAGATGCGCAAAGAAATCTAGACAAATCTTCATCTATTAATTAGATAAAATAGTGCAAGTATTTTTGGCTTTTACAGTATTTCAATATACCCTTCTGTTCCATGTACGCGAATTCGCTGACCGTCTTTTATTAGCCGAGTAGCATTCTCTACTCCGACAACCGCTGGCAATCCGTATTCGCGGGCAATGACTGCGCCGTGAGTCATCAGTCCCCCAACTTCCGTAACAAGCCCCTTTATTCCTACGAATAACGGAGTCCAGCTAGGGTCAGTAAAGGAAGTGACTAATATATCTCCATCTGATAGATTAGCTTTTTCCATGTTTAAAATGACGCGCGCGCGCCCTTCTATCACTCCGGAAGAAACCGGTAAACCTACAATTGCTTGGGGCGGGAGGTTTTCTCGTTTGTACGCACCTGTAATAATTTCACCCTGAGACGTAATCACACGCGGAGGTGTTAGCTTTTCATATAATCTGTACTCTTCTTTTCGTTTACTGATGATTTGGTAATCTAGTTTACGTGTGCGCACAACTCCTTGAAGTTCTTCAAACGTCAAATAGTATATATCTTCTGATTCATCAATAACGCGGGCTTTTACTAGCAGAGCGGCTTCTTTCAGGAGAGCCTGCTTATAAACAAAATAACGGTTAATCATCCCGTATTTGGGATATTCACGATAACCGATAAAATTTCGGAGGAGATCAATTCTTTCTTTTGTTTCTTTTGCTTTTTGTTCGCCATCGGGCAATTGCTCTAATCGACTTAATAGCTCTTTCTCTTTTTTAAAGGCTTCCTGCAAACCTTTTTCAAATTTTTGTTTGCTGGCGCTAGCCTCAAAGTTTTTAATATTACCAAGAATCACAGGGATAAGTGCAGCTGGCTTTTCGCTCCACCGAGTTTTCGTAATATCGATTTCGCCGGGACATCGCATTCCGTATTTGCTGAGATAATCATAGATAGCGTCTCGGGTTTCCTGTCCGCCTTCTAACTTAACCAGGTTCTCCAAAAAGTTATCATCTTTTACATGTTTTAAATAATGAATGACTTCTGGATAAGGGCGAATTACATCTGCGACATCCAATAGCGCCAGACCCATTTCTGAAGTAATATTGTTTGGGACGGATTGAGAAAGCGCGTCTGCTGCGTTTTTTTCACCTAACCATGTCTCCATTTTTTCATTAATCCATGATGAAGCATCCATAGCGGCCATAAACACAGCTGTACTTTGTGGATCAAATAAAATCTTCTTTAATGTCCCGATATCTTCTGAAATAAAATCGACTAATTCCGACCCTGACTTCGTTTGGATGGTTTGTTTTAGCTCTTCTATTGAAGCTTGATTCTTCTTGATCAAGTCAAAAACGATCGTAAAGTCGTTTTCGATTTGTACCTTAGGTTTCGTAGGCGGCACGCTTTTATTGCTTTTACCGGAACTTTGATCATTAGATAAAGATTTTATGAAATCTCCTCGCTCTATTATGCTTGTAAGTGCGTCTTTCATGAGCGGATCATGTTGTCCCATGGCACCTAACATCATTTTTCTGCTGTCAGGTGAAGCCAGCATAGGGGTGACATCAATAAACAACCTTCCACCGGCTGTACGCATCGGTGCATTAGTCGTTAACAGAAAAAAAGACAATCCCAGTGGTTTCATGGCATCGGTCATCATTTGTTGGTGTCCAACAGATACATACACGTGATTTTCTTGATCAGCTGCTTCTGGAATTGGATATAAAGTAGTGATTGGACGACTTTGGACAATATAAAATGTATCATCAGCCAAGCACCACTCGATATCTTGAGGACAATCAAAATAAGCTTCAAGCTGTCTTCCAACGCGTTCTAATTGTAAAATTTGAGAGTCAGTGAGCGCTTGCGTTTTTTGCACACCAGAAGGAACTTCCTTCGCTTCTGTTCCGCCTTCTTTTAATCCATAGATAGCTAACTTTTTAGCTGCTATTTTTTTATCAACGATTTCTCCTTCTTGTACTTTATAGCAATCGGCAGATACCAAACCAGACACCAGCGCTTCTCCAAGTCCGAATCCTGCATCAATGGATAGCAGCTTTCGATTAGAAGTGACTGGGTCAGCTGTAAATAAAATACCTGAAGCCTGCGGGAAAACCATTCGTTGAACAATAACCGATGCGTGCACTTGACTATGGTCAAATCCATTTTTTATACGGTAGGTTACCGCGCGATTTGTAAACAGGGAAGCCCAGCATTTGCTAATGTGCTCAAGGATGGCTTCTTTGCCTCTGATATTTAAATAGGTGTCATGCTGACCAGCAAAAGAAGCATGTGGCAGATCTTCAGCTGTCGCACTTGAACGAACGGCATAAGCATGCTCTTCCCCAAACTGAGAGAGAGAATGAATAACTGCTTTTACGACGTCAAAAGGAATTTTTATTTCCATAATGGTTTGGCGAATTTTTTCGCTGATTTCACCAATTTGATCTCGATCATCAGCTTTTAGCATCGTCAGCTGGTTCAGTAACGCTTGAAATGTTTCATTTTGTTCAAGAGCTTTTTGATACCCGGCCGCTGTCACACAAAATCCTTCCGGTACTTGTATTCCTTGAATTTTTGATAACGCCCCTAAATTCAAGCCTTTTCCTCCAACAAGTGAAAGCTGTATATCTTTTATTTCTTGAAAGCTAAGAACTAAAGAGTTCATTCAACATCTCTCCTAACCGGTAATGTTTTATTGATTTTACCAGCAGCAAATGAGAATAAACAGTCTATATCGGCATTTTTTTTTATGGTATAATTAAAGTAGGAAGAGAAATACATACCTTTTTGTTTGCGGTTACATATTTAAAAGTTGTATAACTAGCTTACCTAATTGATTCGTATCCTGTTTAAAGCAGATACGTACACGTTTGAAGGATTTGTTGTTCTTCCTCATTTAACACTTTCTTTTTAGAGAATAAAATTTCAACATCTCTCCTCATTTTAACCCTTCTTTCATTTGGTCACCTGAAGAGTCTAGCTCATTAGATGATTAACTCTCTTTTTTGAACTATTCCGAAACCATAGTATTACGAATGTATCTCTTCGCTCGCTTTCTAGCAACTGTATAAATAATCACCTGCAGCACAAGCGCCGCAAGGCTTATCAGTACTACTTGTTCGACAGAATTAAAGGGTGAAAAATATTTCTCCCACTTAGAATCAGGCAGCCTTAATGCGTTATAAAAATATGAAGTACTAAAAGAAATGATATTTCCTAAAATAAGTGATAAATCCGCTCTAATCAGCCCACTTAGATAAGACAGTGCTAGTGTAACTATGGCCATGATGATATAGTTTACCTTGGAATCATCCTCAAAATCCTTTCGCATAGATAAATAAACATATGGAATGCAGTAAATGGTAAAAATTATAAAAGGAAGTAGTCTTCTCATATAGTACTCTCTCCAATATTTAGGATTCGACATAGTTCTCTATTATTATAAATTATTAGAGAGAGTTTTTTCCAGTTTTTTGCACATAGAGAGTGTGGAAGTACCTATACATAAAATGATTGTTTTTAGAATTGTTCCTTAAGGCAAAGTGAAAAAGCATATTTATTTAAGCAGGACGTGTATTTTAATCGACCATTTTCTGTTTACTGATGACAATTTCTTCTTTATTTTTCTCCTAAAATGGCTACAGGGCTAAATACCTCGTAATGAATACGTTCGTTTGGTATATCCCATCTACGTAATGCTTTAAGAATAGCTTCTATACTCAATATGGATAAATTTGGATTATCCTATACGGTAATGAAAATACTAACTCTAGTTACCACAGTGAACATAATGAATAGGTTCTTTAAGAAACAAAAGAACAATCTACCCTTTTGTACATCATATTTTCTTTGATTAAACAAACTAATAAAAATTTGTTGAATTGGAATTAAATCAGAAAGATAAATATTTGTATGATCCAAACTTTAAGATATACCTTATACATCACTGGCATGCTTTTAATCATTGCAGCCATATACTATTCAATTGTTAACAGTTTTCAACGATAAAAGAATAGGAATAGGAATGCCTTTGCGTCTTCGTATATCGGTGATACAGAAATCGATTTCTACTATTATTCTTTCTAAGATTAATAGGTACTACAAAAGAGGACAGCTAGGTAGATATTAAACTACTATCTGTCCTCTTCTGACCGTACTCTTATCAAAATCTTTTAACGAAGCCATAATTAAGTAACATCTTCTACAAACTCTTCTAGAGAATCATACATTTCTAAAGCGTCCCATTCACCCATACCATGTTCAGCTGTAAAAACTGGATAATCTTCATTCGCTATATCAATAAAAAGCGGGTCACCGCCGATTTCTTCATCATACCCTATGACAAACCAGCTTTCTTGCCAATCTCCTTCTTAATTCCCTATAAGGGAATTGGCTTCTAGATCTTCTCTATAGCCTAATTGTCCATCTAAAAACTCGCTTTTAAGATAGATATAATAAGGAGTAGAAAGAATTTCTCCCACTTCATCTTCAAATTCTACTTTCACCGACGTACCTGGAAGTGCTTTAAGAATTTTATAGATTTTCTCTATATCCGGCTTTATCATTTGCTTCTCCCCTTTAATGATCTGTATGATTTATCGTGGCCATTACCCATTCTTCTAAGCTGTCTGCTATTACTTCGCGCTGTTCCCAATCGTGCCAAAAGGTGATAATTTGGCCGACTTTTCCTCCTTCAGCCGGATCCAAGTCTATACAAATATCATCTCCTCCCCCATTCGTGGCAATCGAAATCCAGCGCGGGTTCCACCAAAATTCTTTTTTTACTGGCCCAATAGGTTCAATTTCTGGAAAATCTTCAAATTCTCCTCCGTCTAAAAGCTCTTTTAATGTTTGCCACGTATACAGAATCTCCTCTAAAGGTAATAGAGTATAATTTTCGATAGCTGCTATATATTCATCACGCTGTCCATTATGTATCATTAACCAGTCTTTAAGGTTTTGAGGGAAGGTTAGTCCCATCTTTTGTTCAACCGCTGCAATTTCTGATTCAGCAGCAGCTTCATTAAGCGTTCGTACTGCTTCTGGTCGATGTATTTTCAACCACTGTTCAAACTCATGCCAAACTTGCTTCATACTGGACTCCTCCTTATATAACATCATTAAATGAATCTACGAAAAATCATCCTGTACTTTTTAAGCTTATACTAATTATGTATGGAAATCTTATGTAAATAAACTGTTTTATTACTTTCTACTATATGAAACGAACATCAATTAGCTCGCTTAACCTCATTTTATTCGTCTGTTGATCCCCCTCATCGATAAAAACAAATAATCCTCCAAGAGAATCAACAAACTGAATAACTCCTGTTTCCGTTATACACTGCCCACGCTTGTAATACGTAAGGTACACTTTTTTATGTGTATGAAGCGCTTCAATCAAAGTGAAATTAATCTGTTCCATTTGATCTTCTGTTAAAAAAGGTTGAGGTATCTCCGATTGTTTTTTTATCATTTCCTGTAATCCTTTGTATTGCTCTGGCATAGTGGCGAACGGTCGCCATTTTTTCATTCCTCTGTTCTGCATAGCAGCTTCCTCCTTTATGCTTTATGACCTCCTAGAAGGCCGTTTCGATAACGAGCTGTTGAATGCTCGAGATAGCTTGAGGCCCGTAGAACGCTATTCTTTCCATAACGAAGACGAATGTCATCAATCGTTTTTGCAAGTGCATAGGCTCTTTCCCGCTGATCAATATCCTCAAATAAGCTCATTTGTTCTTCTTCTTGAATGCGTGTGTTCGACAAGGAAATGCCAATGGAACGAATCGGCATTCCGCTATCATGTGTATGTAAGATGGTTAAACAATACGGAAAGATATCTTGGCTTAAATTCGAAGCTCTCTCCATTTTCTTTTGTCTTGAGAAGCCTCCACCTGTTCGTTTGCTGTAACCAATAGATAAATGAACAGTCTGAGCTACCACTTGATGCATGCGTAAACGAAAACATACATCGTCCAATAGCTCCAACAGCAATAACTCCACTTCTTTTCGGTTTGTATAATCATGGAATAGAATCTGACTTTTTCCAAATGAACGAGAGCTAGGAATGTACACATCAGAAATGCGACTGTAATCAATCCCATTCGCATGTTGGTGGATCTCCTCCCCCAAGACACCAAATTCTTTTTGTAACATCTCTTTGGAAGAAAGAGCGAGTTCTTTTATGGAGTGAATGCCCAGACGATTCAAGCGTCTTTCCGTAGCAGACGAAATTCCCCAGAAATCCTTCATCGGATGAATGGACCATAGTTTAAAGGGAATATCCTCATATCGCCAATACGCAACTCCTGTTGGGCTATTCTTAGCCTCATGATCTAAGCTCACTTTTGCCAGTAAGAGATTGGGCCCGATGCCTGCGGTAGCTGTCAGCCGTGTCTTACGGTAAATCTCGTTGATGATTTTATGAGCTAATTCTTCTGGTGTTTTAGCGAACAAATGCAAAGAAGCTGTCGCATCAATAAACAACTCATCAATGCTATACGCATGAAAGTCTTCAGGAGCCACATACTGTAACACCAAACTAGAAATATAGTTCGAAGCCTTGATATACCTCTCCATAGATGGATTCACGACATGGATATCTTTTCTTTTAGGAATATCGAAAAGACGGCTTCCCGTTTTGATTCCTTCTTTCTTTAGTAAGGGTGTGGCAGCTAACACAACCGATCCAGACCGTTTGATATCTCCTACTACCGCAAGCTTTGTTTTCAGCGGATCTAATCCCCGTATGACAGAAGAAACTGAAGCGAAAAATGCCTTCATATCGATACATATAATGACTCTGTTTGGTAGCTGGCCATAATCCATTGAAAGAACTCCTTAAAATAAAGAACGTTCGTTCTCTATTATATACGAACAAACGTTCTTTATCCAATAAAAATTCTAAATTTTTCCCGATTATTGCTATCACTTGCATAGAATTTATTGTTACATTAACAGAAGTAACTACTACATAACGTAATAGTAAGAGTTCAAAAAGACTAAACCCTAAAGGGGGATAAATGTTGAAAAAAGAATATTTTGTGCAATATTCAGACCAAAGTATAATTGATAGTTTTGACTTTCCAGAAGATAAATTTGTATCTATTACTGTAGGGATTAGGGACATTAATCATGATCTGATCATCTCTTTAGTTCGAAAAATGTTTGGTTTACCTGTTTTTTTTGTTTTAGACTCAATGCTCTCTGGACATGAAAAAGAAACATTGATTAAAAATAAAATTCCTTTTTATGAGCATTCATTAGATGGTGCTATTATTAAAGTTGATTCTGAAGAAAAATTGAGCCATGTTAGTGGATTAGCAGAAGAATTAGTTAATAATGGGCTGAGTATATTCATTTTCTACGGAGAAGGTATTGTAGAGCAGAATTTAATTCCTTCGAGACAATGGAATAAACCTATAGAATTTAAAAATGTCGATATAGATAAAGTCGATACATTTGTGGATGTGGAAGAGGTTGGATTTACGATATTCAGTAAGAGTGATTTATTTAACTCACCTGGAAAAGTCCAAAATTATATACCTCGTAGCTACTCACTTGATATTAATAGCAGCGATATTTAACATTTCTAAATTAAAAGGAGGAGGGTTCGTAGTCAATGAAGTATAAAAATAATAAGAGTATACTAAAAATGTTAGCTATCATCCTTCTTTCTATAAATCTATTCTTTTATCTTTTAGCACTAAAGAGCCTATACGTTTTCTCTTCAAAGGTTTCGATATATTTTCTGATATTTGTTCTACACTTTATCTATTTATACATAGTCCTTATAACCGTTAGCAAAACAAAAGAGTCTAAAGTTTTTTGGGGAGTAATTGGGCCGTTTTTTATTGTACCTATAGCAATCGTTGGGTGGTTCACGTTCTTTTATACTAATAAAGTTGACTATTATGATCTAAGTTCCCCTAAGAATACCCAAAAACTTATTATTGGTTATTCTAATTGGAGTCTTGGAGAAACTAATCATTACTATGATTTTTATAAACAAACGGAATTCCCTTTGGTGAAAAAACGAATAAATCAAGAACCTCTTCATGTTATGACACGAAATACGGATATGAGCGATTTAAATGTTTTAGGAGCTCATGATGCACAATGGGGAAATGAACAAACAGTAACTTTTACATCTCCATATCTAAATAAGGAAGTAACTTTGAATTTAAAGTAGGTACCTAGTTCTACTTAAACAACAGAGTTGGGAAAAAGCCTGTATCTAAGGAGATCCAGGCTTTTTATTTTCTGGTTTAGTTACCATAAGTTTGATTATGTTGACTAGCTTTTCATTTAGTAGATAATTATTACCTATTATTTAATTTAATGGTATAATGTGGTCTTGTCATTTTAGAATAGATTGGTGTTGAAATAGCTTTAA